>CAZCAX010000022.1:0-67894 GCA_964496915.1 uncultured Rhodobacter sp. | reverse complement strand
AAAACTATCCCAGATCACCAGCGGCATTAACCCACGGGGTCTCCTTCCCGCTTACTGACATACTTCTCCCCGATGCCACTTGATTGTTCCGAGAATGCCGGTCTTTGCTGGCCGACTGGATACATTTTCGGAACAGTTGCGGCCATCCAGCCTAACCATTGGTCAACCGCGGATAAACGAGCACACCGGAAACAATACGTTTCTCAACACCCCTATGGTGTAACGCCGTTTCCGCTCACACTGACCTGATGCACCCTCAGATCCTCCGCTTTGAACACCACATTCCTCAACTTCTCCGTATGCGCAATGTCCATCCCATTGATTTTGCATATTCCTGAAGCGTGAACGCTTTGCCGGAAGCTTCCTTGTTCAAATGGAGGTTACGATGGCAGATGGAAGCGATGGTTTCATGGGGTGGTGCGAGATTCTTGAGCCGTGGCGTGGCAACCGCCGATGGCCCCAGCGGAAGTGAAAGCGAAGATAGTCGCGCAGAGCCTTCAGCCCGGGGTTCGGGTTGTTGATGTGGCGCGCAAATACGATTTTCTTCCGCATTACTTGTCCGATTGGCGGCGACATGCCCGTCAAGGTCGTCTTGCGTTGCCGGGGCATCTGATGGAAGCGTTATGCGAGGACAGACAAGCGCTCCCGTCACAACCAGCCTTTGTTCCGCTGATGCTTCTTCCTGACGATGATCCGCAGGAGAAAGAACCCCCGATGGCTATGACTGGCGATGCCGAGGTTTCTGGGGGCGCTATGACAATTGAAATCGGGGCGGATGTTGTTCTGCGCATCCCTGGTTTCGTTGCGGTGGAACGCGCGGCGGCGCTGGTGCAGTCGTTGCGCGTGGCGGCATCATCCTAATCGGAGTTGTGCGGTTTCCATCCCGCTTCAGGTTCTCAAGATCCCGGAGTGATTGTGCTCCGCCCGGATCAGCATGTGGAGGTCAGCGGCGTTTGCCGCGCAGAGCCTCCTGAATAGGAAAGATCGCAACGTGCATTGATATCCTGTCACAAACCTCTGCGCGTGTATTTCAAGAGTATTTTCGGTTCTTATCCCTTCTGAAGATTTTCTGCTATTGTTGAATTGGCGGCTCTGTATCACCCTGTGCGGTAGGAAAACGGAAGAATTATACAATGTTCGGTAGGAAACCGGTTGGACGCGATTCAAAAGCAGAGAGCAAAACCGTCGAAGAGGCCGGGCGCAAGACGTCGGTCCAACATACCGGTTCGCGAGCGATTGCAGATAGTTTCGAGGCTTCGGATCAGTGGGACGATGGTTTTCTTGACCTGAAGCGAACCATCTTCGCCAAATTGATCGACCTCATCGACGCGGCTATGGTTCTGCGCATGGATCTGGATGAGGGACGCGCCCATATTGCAGGCCTTCTCAATGAGATTTTCATCTCGGAACGGATCCAGGTCTCTGCCAGCGAGGAGCAGCGGCTGCTCAACGAAATTGCGGATGACATGCTGGGGTTCGGCCCCTTGGAGCGTTTTCTGACGCAGGATAATATCTCGGACATCATGGTGAATGGCACCGAACCCATCTATATTGAAGTGGATGGGTTGGTGAGGGCCACAAACATCCGCTTCACTGACAATTCCCAGTTGTTAAACGTTTGTCAGCGGATCGTAAGTCTCGTCGGGCGCCGTGTGGACGAAGCGAACCCAATCTGCGATGCGCGCCTTCAGGACGGTTCGCGCGTCAATGTCATCATACCACCTATCAGCATAAACGGTCCGGCGCTGACCATCCGGCGTTTCCAGACCGAGCGCGTGACGATGGACCAGATGATCCGCAACGGGACGATTTCAGATCAAGGAGCGGAATTGCTGCGCATTATCTCTCGCACACGTTGCAACTGCCTGATCATCGGTGGCACAGGGTCCGGGAAAACGACGCTTCTCAATGTTCTCACTGGCTATATCGACAGCACGGATCGCATCGTGACCTGTGAAGATACAGCCGAGTTGCAGCTTCAGCAGCCGCATGTCGTTCGGCTGGAGACGAGGCCATCGAATGTTGAAGGTCGGGGCGAGATCACCATGCGCGATCTGGTCCGCAACTGTCTGCGCATGCGACCGGACAGAATCATCGTAGGGGAAGTGCGGGGGCCAGAGGCTTTTGATCTCTTGCAGGCCATGAACACTGGCCACGACGGGTCAATGGGGACATTGCACGCCAACTCGCCCAGCGAAGCGGTCACCCGGATCACATCGCTGGTGACAATGGGATATCCGTCACTGGAAACCAGTGTGATCCGGAACATGTTCGCCTCATCCATTGACATCGTCATCCAGGTTGATCGCCTGCGCGACGGTAGCCGCAAGATCACACGGATCACCGAGGTGATCGACACGCCGAACGAGTCATTTGAGCTGCGCGACATTCTTGTTTTCGGCCTGGACCATGAACAGCCCGCCGATGAAATGGCCGTCATGGGGCGTCATGCAGTCGTCAACGAACCTATCGGTCAATTGAGGTCGCGCGCACATTATTTCGGACAACACGAGATTCTTGAGCGCGCTCTTGAAGAGGATGCTGAGGCACGAGATGGATGATTTGCTTGCAGAGTTCACCACGCACCAGATTTTGCTGGTCGCGGTGCTTGGCGGGTTATCGCTGGCTCTGTTTGTCGGACTGATCCTGTTCGCCAGACGCGGACCGCGCGAGATACTCGCTGATCGCACAAAACGGTTGCTTGACGCACCGAGGCTGCGGTCTTCGAAAAAGGCCGACATCCTGCATTCTCAGGAGAGTACTCCTGCCATGTGGATCCGTGACGCTCGCCAACATGCACCGGAAACGGCACAGCCTGCTCGAAGCAAGGGTGCCTTATGGGTTGATGGCGTCCTGTATCGTATAGGTTTTCAACGCAGGAACCTGAAGCACCTGGGGTTGGCGGTGGGCGGTGGGCTGGCGGCGATGATCGCCCTGTTCGTGGCCGGGGCGGAACCGGTTGGCGCAATCCTTCTGGGCCTGGTTTTCAGTCTGGGCCTTCCTCTGTTTCTGGTTCTGCGCGCGCGCCGCCAGAGACTGGAAGTGATCGAAAGCGAATTCCCGGTTGCCATTGATATCATGACAAGAGGTCTGCGGGCGGGTCTTCCGATGCCCGATTGCCTGCAACTCGTGGCCCGTGAAACCGATCCGGCCCTTGCCCAGGAATTTCGCCAGATGGTGAACGAGATTGATATTGGCCTGTCAGTCGCTGAAGCGACACGGAGGTTCGCCTTGCGCCTTCCACTGCCTGAAGTACAGCTTTTTGCTATTGTCATTGGTATTCAAAGCGTCACCGGCGGCGCAATCGCCAGCTCGCTCGAGGCCGTCGGACGAACCGTGCGTAGCCGGCGTATGCTACGTGAGAAAATCAGCATCATGAGTAACGAAGCCCGCGCGAGCGCCGCGATCATTGGTGCGCTTCCAGTCGTTCTGGGGATTGTCCTGTTCGTTGTAAGCCCCGATTATATCGGCATGATGTTCAGCTCGACGACAGGTCAGCTCGCACTACTGGGGGCAGCTATTTGGATGTTTGCCGGCGTTCAGGTGATGCGCAGCATGATCAATTTCGATGCCTGAAACGATCTTGGATACCTCTGTCTGGGTAACAGCCGACCCAGTGTTATTGGTTGTTTTGGTTTCGATCTCGGGTGCGGCGTTGCTTCTGGCCGTGATCTGGCCCTGGGTTTTTCCAGACAAGATGGCTCAGCGCATCCAGTCGATCATGGCCGAAAAAACCGAGCGGCGTGAACGCAGTCTTTCCCAATCCGTTGCCCGGCACAACAAGTGGCTTGAACGCTGGGTCGAAGATTTCGGCAGGCGCATCGACTGGAAACCTGACAATCTGCGAACTACTCTTCGACAGGCGGGCTACAAGCGCCGCGACGCTTTCGTGTTCTATGTCCTGGCCATGCTTCTTGTGCCCCTGGTACTGTTTCCACTCGCATGGCTTTATCTGAAATTCATCCTGGGCGCCGGCCCGATCCCGCTCTTGCTGGCAGCAATGGTCTCGTTGGCAGGCCTTTGGTTGCCTGCGCTGTTCGTAAAGAACCAGATCATTCGCCGAATGCAGCGTATCAGTCGCGCCTGGCCGAACGTGCTGGACTTGCTGCACTTGTGTGTGAACGCGGGCATGGGCGTAGAGTCAGCCTTGTCCAAGGTCGCACGCGAAATGCGCGATATCGCCCCGGATGTCGCCGATGAACTGACCTTGACCGTATCCGAATTGATGTATCTCCAGAACCGTCGATCGGCACTGGAACGGCTTGCCAGCAGGGTTGATCTGGCTGCAGTGCGCGAGCTGGTGGCAGCCTTGATTCAGTCTGAACGGTATGGCGTCTCCCTCGGCGAGACATTGCAGACGCTTGCCGAAGAAAGCCGACGTCTGCGCTTGAGCGCCGCCGAGAAAAAAGCGGCAGCGCTCCCTCCCAAACTGACCGTGCCAATGATCTTGTTCTTTCTTCCCGCCTTGTTTGTCGTCATACTTACCCCTGCGCTGATCCGGGTTTTTGGGCTGCCCTGATCAGGAGCCGGGATCGGATTGAGCCCGGTTCTCGGGGCGTTAAGCGGGATCTATAATGACTTGGCGTTCATTCAGACAGGAAACCGGCTCGGTAACGATTATCGTCGCGCTGGTGATGCCTTTCCTTTTGGCGGGGCTTGCTCTTGCCGTCGAAACCGGCATCTGGTTCATGGCACAGCGCAAGTTACAGCATGGGGCGGACGCCGCAGCCTATTCTGCTGCGGTGTCGCTGGCCTCGGGGCTCGATACAGCGCAGGTGCTTCAAAGCGCGCAGCACGCCGCAATCGCCAATGGTCTGTCAAGCGACCGCGTTCAGATCGATATTTCGTTTCCAGTGACTGGCCGCGTGCAGATCGTCGCACGCGAAGAGCGGAATTTCCTGCTGTTGCGAGCGGTCGATTACCTTTATCGGGATGGCGAGCCGTTTTTTGACGGAACGCAGCGCATCGGCGCACGGGCGGTTGCCGAAGTGTTTCGCGGCGACCACGAAGTGGCCGAAGAACGCAGCTTGCCAGTCTGCATCATGGCGCTTGCGCCACAACGTATTGGCATGGAACTTGGTGGAACAAGCAGTTTGACGGTGCCCGATTGCAGCATTGAGGTTCATTCCAGTGGAACGCCTGCAATCAGCATCGGCGGCTCGGGGAGGGTAAGCGCCAGTTGTGTCACCACAAACGGCACAATCGACGGTGTTGGCGCCATTACCACCGATCCCGATTTCTGCGAGGAACCGCGACAGCGCAGGACGCCAAGGCCCCTGTTCGGCCCGCTTGCAACGATCATACGCCCCACAAACCTGAATACTGTTCCAAACGATCCGCTGCGAAACAACGAAAGCTCCATCATTGCAAGCCATATCACTCACCCCAGTGGTGTTCCGATGCGCCGATTTCATGGTGGACTGGCGCTCGGTCGTGGGACTTACACGTTTCAGCCTGGCCTTTATATCATTGACGGTGGACAGTTCAGCACCAGCAACGGAACCATCATAAATGCCGATCAGGGGGTTGCTTTCTACCTGACTGGTGGAGCCTACGTGAACTTTCACAGCGGTACGATCTCAAGGTTTAGGGGCATGCGCAGCGGGCCATGGCAGAATTTCGTGTTCTTCGACGGAAGTGACGCCCCTAGCGCCCAGACCCATACGCTGGTGACGTCCAGCCTTGACGGCCTTGTCTTTCTGCCACGCGCGACATTCGAGTTTTCCGGTGGGCAGACCGTCGGAGAGGGGTGTTTCATACTCGTTGCGGCCAGTTTCCGCTTCATCGGAAATGCGCGGGTCGTGGCGAATTGTGCAAATACCGATATCGACTTCGATCCGATCCGTATCGGTGACGGCGACGGGGAAAACGAAAGCGATCAGCCCGTCGAGGATATCCGCCTGGTCGAATAAATCAAACCATATGCCACAAGCCGTTTCCAAACTGGTATACTAGAAAGGTGGTCTATCGGATGCTTGTTACGGCCCGAAAAGCGAGAGCGACCTGCCGGCGGACAGAAATATCTCCGGCACCGGAAAGAACGGAATAAGCAAACGCATGTCGCTGTTCACCCGTACCGCAAGGCGACGCTCCGATATTGTCAGGCTGACCGCTAATGTGTCAGGGTTGATACCGACCGTGCGGTTTTTCGCCTCATCGAGCAAAAGGGCTTCAAGGTCGGACAAGTTGCTGTTTGCCTGCAAGGTTTCCAACTGCCGTCGGTGCTCGACCAACAAACTGCGTGCGGCCCGGTCTGCCAGATAATCCAGCGCGTTTCGTGTGTGCAGAGCACGGCCCAACTCGAATGTGCCGAAAAGCAACGGCACAAGAACGGCAAGAACCAGCGCGAACTCTACAGCAGCCGCACCCTCTTGCCGCGCAAGATAACGGCGCGCCGACTTTGCACATTTCTTCATGGCTGATCCTGCGAATAGACCTGAACCCATGCGCGTGATTGCAGCGTCACTGGCTGAAGTCCCGCCAGATCGCCCACGAACAAGCTGCGATAGGGCAGCCGTGCTGTGAGCGCAAACGCTTGTTGTGGCTCGCTGCCTGCACAGTCGCTTTCACAAGACACCGGCAAGGAAACGGCTTGTGGGCAATGACAAAGCGGCCCCGAAACCACCAGCTCAAGCTGGGTCATCCTGTTGGTGCTCATCGCCCCGGCAGCTTCGCGCAGCGCCCAACTGATCTGTTCCCTGCGGACATCCGGTGTAAGCGACGGTCGAAAACGCATTGCCTCCTGCATCCCTGAGCGCAAGATAGAATCCATGATCATGCGCTGATGAACTGCAAATCCAATATCCGTAGCAATCAGCAGGATCGGCAGCAGTATGGCCGAAATGATCGTGAACTCGATTGCCGAAACACCGCGCTGATCCGTAAGAAAGCCTGAAAGGTCTTGCCGAATATACTCAGCGCCCGGAGCCATATCACCACCATTTGCGCAGCCGCGCCAGAAGCCGTTCACCCGAACTGCGCGGGTCGCCCTTGTCCAGATCGCGGTTCAGAACCCGCGCAAGATGGATGATCTGCCTTGCGCTGCGACCAGTTTCATCGATGTGGACTACGCCCTTCCCCTGCGCCTGAGCAGTGCTGAACGCCTTGCTGTCGTAGGGAATTTCCAGGACGTTTTCCAACCCAAGCGCCTGTTTGAACACCGCTGCAGAAATCTCCATACGTTTCGGCATATTTGTCTTGTTGAGAACGACGACAGGCGGCTCGTTTGCCGGGCGAATACGGTGCAAAACCTCAATCAGGTTGCGGGCATTGCGAAGCCCTGTCAGCGTGGGCATGGTCGTCACAATGACCTTGTCGGCGCGGCAAAGCGTCTTTTTCGTGCGTGGCCCCCAAACATGGGTCATGTCCAAGAGCACATGCCGCGGGGTTGTCTGTGCAAGTTGCAAGACAGCGCTGATGGCGTGGACTGGCAAATTGGGCAGGTTGTCGACCGATGGTTCCACAAGCAGCAGTTTCAGCCTTTCATTTACCGGTGTCAGAATGCGCTCGATCAGCACATCGTCTATCGGGCTGCGTCGGCGAAGGACATCAGTGATGGTGTAGGCATCGGTCACGTTAAAATTCAGGGCGACCGTGCCATACTGCGGATCCAGATCAGCAAGCAGAACTTCGGTGCCCATGAGATGCGCCATGGCCGTTGCACAGTTCTGCGCCAGGCTGGATGATCCCGTGCCCCCACCTGCGCCGATAAAAGCTGAAACTCGACCAAGCTTGATTTCGGAAACATCTTCGAAGACATCCAGAATGGAGCCGATCACCTGGGCCGTTTCTACCGGCGCCGGGAGAAAGTCATTGACCCCGATCTTCAGTATCTTGCGATAGAGCTCGACTTCCTGATCCGCACCACCACCAATGAAAATGACGCGGGTATTCTCCCGGCACTCTCGCGACAGCGCCTCCAACATCTTCAGAACATTGGCCTCTCCTTCATCGCTTTCGATGATCAGAAGGTCCGGCGATCGCTCGGATTTGTAATGTTCTATCGCTTTCAATGGGCCACCTTCACGAAACTTCCAATGCATGCGGCTGAAGGCGTCATTTCGCTGAGCGCGGCGAATGATCTGATGGGTTTGCGGAAACTCGACGAACACATCGACTTGCAAGGCGGGCAGCAGAGGGCACTTGGCAACTCTTGCTTCTATGTCCTGAGCTGGTTGGTGTTTCATGGTGCTTCCGGTGGAATGAACTGCTTTTCTGACGGTGTTCTAGTCTTCACCGCCGCGCCTTATCCGCACATTCGGCGTCGGCACCGACGGCGGCTCATTGTCGTCCGCACGTGCGCGCAGCGTCAATGTAAGTGCACCAGACACGCGCGCTGCGGTCAACGCTTCAGCCCCCTGGCGATCGACTTCCAGCGTGACAGTTCGATTGACAGTGACACCGGAATCCGAGGCGGCCTGCATGATCTGATCAATCGAAATGACACGAGCATTAGCCACCGCGATCGAACTGATCGCCTGTGACTCGCCCGCCGGGACATAAGAATGAAGCACGTCAACGCGGTCATTGGGCATGACAAAGGCGCCCGCCGCCACTTCGATATTGGGAATCGTCATGGCGCGCATTCCGGGCGCCAGAACTTGCGCGATCGTTGGGGGGATATACACTTGTTCATCAGCATCAGCCGCCGAGCGCAACGCAAGCGTTAGCGCGCCGATCTGTTGAGCGGCGGTCACGGCCTCGACTCCGATGCGATCCAGTTCCAGCGTCGCTGTGCGCTCCACGATAAGGGATTCGCTGCCGTCGGGCTGGGTAACCTGATCGAGCGCGAGAACCCGTACATTCGATGCAACAAGACTGCTGACAGCCTGATTGAAGCCCGACGGAACATAGGTGTTGATGACATCGACCCGATCATTGGGCAAAACGAACCCCCCTGCCGCAGTTTCGAGATTAACCCGCACCGCAAGTGCACGCATCCCCGGCGCCAGGCTCTGTGCGATCGAGCGGCTGACGATTTCCATGAATCCGCCCCGAGGCACCGGCTCGCCGGCGGGCATATCCATTGTGGCGATGCGGCCAGACAGCCGTGCCGGGGCATCGGGGTCATCCTCCTGCACAATGAACTGCGCCAACAGATGCGCCTCGGGCCATTCGATCCAGGCGAGATCGCCCTCCGCAACTTGCTGGCCCTCAACCAACCCTTCCCGGGTGCCAAGAACAGACACCAACTGTGTCGCTGGAAACAATTGCTGTTCAACCACCGGAGCTGGCTCGATCACTTCGCTAACTGGCGTCGAAACGATTGGCTCTGGTTGCTGAAAATATAGCCAGATCGCCATGACGCCGGTTGCAAACGCAAGAACGAACAAAAAAAAGCGAATCATTACTTTATCCGATGCCTCTCTCGCCAGTGCCGCCTCGTGAACAGTTCACAGAGCTCTGGCAAGAATGCCAGTCTACACTTTTACATACTCGCCGCAAAGGTCGGCAACACCGCAGGGGGCAAAAAACCCCACCCGTGTCGCAGAAATTCCCTTCTTGCAGATTTGCATCTTTAAAAAGTATCAGCGCTACATATTTTGATCTAAATCAATGGCGAAAGGTGAACAATGCTCTAACAAGTTTGTAACCGGATGCGTAGTGCCACGGTGGAGTCTCAGGAACTGATCCCGAGGTTTTCTGGATTAAAAAAGGAAACGGCCATGTATACACTTCTCAAGAAATTTTCAGCCAACGAAAACGGTGCAACAGCTATCGAATACGGCCTCATCGCGGCACTTGTTGCAGTGGCAATTATCGGTGCGCTGACGGCACTTGGTGTCGATCTGACCAACCTTTTCGGCGGTGTGAGCACCGAATTGCAGGACGCCATTCCGGACTGATATCGACCGTCCCGTGACCGGACCGGTTGCGTAAGCGTGCCGCTTTGAGCAGCCGATCAAACGATGTTTTGCTCGAAGCAACTCATTAGAAAGGCGGCTGATGTCCGGGGGGGCTCCCCCCCGGACATTTTCTTTTCGCTGCACAGAACAGTTGCCGACCGACGTTCCTCTTTCTCCGGACACGCTTATCCCGCTGCTTCAGTGATGGGTGTGCCGTTCGCGATGTTGCCGTTCAAGGCGGCAAAGCGGATTTAGAGCTCAGCAACCTGATGCTGGAAGTCCCGGCGCTCGGCGGTTCCTGCAACATGCTCACTCCAGAAGAGTGCTGGAACTTCCTTCATGCGTCTGGATATGTATCAGGTTAAATTCGAAATACTTTAACCGAAAGTTTCCCCGGTTTTCTTGCCGAGAGGTTATAGGAAATCCGCCTGCCTGGTGAACTGCGCGGGCAGGATTGCAACGACTGCAGTTTTCCGTGCTGTCTTTCGGTCAAGCTCTTCGGCCCAGCCGGTGCCCTCTCAATCAACCCGGTGCCTATTCGTCCGGCGCCAGCAGCACCGGACAGCGGGCGGCCTCTACCAGCGCCGCGAGGCGCGCAGGGTCGGGGTGGAAATCGTGCGGTAGCACCAGCGCACTGACGGGCAGCGGATCAAGCACCTCCGGAGGCGTGTCGGCAGGAAGGACATGGGCACGCAGCCCCAATGCCCGGGAAAGTTCGATGGCAAGCCGCGCAGCGGGTCCGTTCTCAAGATCTTCGAGCGCTATCACCGGTCCGCGCAGCGGCAGGAAACGTCGGTAGGCAATGATCACAGCGTCGCCCGGTTGCCGCAGACCCAGCGCCAGATCGGGCAGGGCGCCCGAATCGATGCGCACGCTCGCTCGCAGCGCCAGCGCCGCTGCAGCGCGATCAAGTCGGCTGCGAAAGGCGCGAGCATCGGCGGCATAGGCGAGGCTCAGCCGGTCCCGGCTCAGAAGCAGCGTCGCCCCTGCTGCTCGTCGTCCGGTGACCAGTTCCGTCCCCTCGGCCGCCTGGGCGCGTGGATCTTGTGCGAGCACACCGTGAAGTGCCGCCTGTGTCCGCGCTGCCAGTGCCGCGGCCAATCCGATCGCCGGTCCGGCATCGGCAAAACAGCCCGCCAGAAGCAGCACGCGCCGCGACGGAGGGGCGTCAATCGTCATTTCGTTGTTCCATCGGCGCCTCTGCGGCGCGGCCGAATTCGCGCCTTGCTTCGGCAAAATCCATCAGCCTCATTTCGACATTGGCGTTCACCGAGCCCGGCTCGAACTCGCCGCCCATGCCGCGCTTGCCCGCCGGCAGCCCCGTCAGCAGCTCCAGCGCCTGGTCGACATGGTCGATTGCATGGATCTCGAAGCGTCCTTCGGCGACTGCCTCAATTACGTCGCGGCGCAGCATCAGGTTATCGACATTGCGCCGCGGGATCAGCACGCCCTGACGGCCCGTAAGCCCCTGCGCCGAACAGGCATCGAAGAACCCCTCGATCTTCTCGTTCACACCTCCGACCGGTTGCACCTCGCCCAACTGGTTGATCGAGCCGGTGACGGCGAAGGACTGGCTGAGCGGGACACTGGCCAGCGCCGAGAGCAGCGCACATAGTTCGGCGACAGAGGCACTATCGCCATCGACGCCGCCATAGCTTTGCTCGAACACCAGCGAGGCCCAGAGCGAAAGGGGCGACTCGGGCAGGTAATGGGTCGACAGGTATCCCGACAGGATCATGACACCCTTGGAATGAATGGGACCGCCCAGCTTCACCTCGCGCTCGATATCGACGACCTGGCCTGCGCCCAGCCGAACCCGCGCTGTGATCCGCGCGGGCCAGCCGAAACGCGCACTGCCCAGTACAGCGACGGTCAGCCCGTTTACCTGGCCCACAGACGAGCCGCGCGTGGCAATCATGACCGTGCCGCGCGCGATCATCTCCTGCATGCGTTCTGCGACCCGGTCGGTGCGGCGTAACCGTGCGGCTTCGGCGCCCTCGACATGCTTGCGTTCGATCGTGGTTGTGCCTTCGTCGCGGGCGCGGTGGTCTGCTTCGCGAAGCACATCCCAGAGCCTGCTGAGCCCCAACGACAGCTTCTCGCGGTCGTCTGCTTCGCGCGAGGCAAACTCGATCAGAGCAGCAATGCCATCGGAAGTGACGGGACGCAGGCCATCGCGCCTGACGACTGCCGCGATCTGGCGTGCGAGAAGCATCATGCTCTCTGCTCGGCGGTCCATGTCGGGTCCGAACTCGGCAGTAACAGTGAAAAGCTGCGAAAACTCGGGGTCGTGGGCTTCCAGCAGCCGGTGCAGAAAACGGTCCCCCACGAGCGCAACGCGCAGATCGAGCGGAATAGGCTCGGGCTCCAGCGTGCTGGTGGGTGACAGGCCCAGCCGGTCACCCGCGCCAATGATGCGGATCTCGGCAGTTTCCAGGCAGCGTTTCAACGCGTCCCAGGCGAAGGGTTCGGTCAGCACGCGCCGTGCGTCGATCACCAGATAGCCGCCATTGGCCTTGTGCAGCGCGCCGGGACGGATCAGCGTCACATCAGTGACCAGCGTGCCCATCTGCTGCATATACTCGACGCGCCCCGTCAGGTTGGACAGCGTTGGCAACGACTCGACGACAACCGGTGCGCTCGTCGAGTCCTCCGCGTGCGAAACCATGACGTTGACCGCGAAGCGGTGAAAGCGCGGCGTGTCGTGGACGCGCGCGGGCGTGATCGGGAAGGGGCCGTCGCTGCTCTGGCTGCCGGCCTTGAGGAAAAGCTCGGCATTGGCGATCAGGTCGCGATGTAGAGCGTCGAAATGGGTCTCAAGAACCTTTATCCCGGCAAATTCGTCGCGAAGGTCGGCGAGGTTCAGATCGACCACCTGCTCAGCCATCTCTGCATTGAGCGCGGCGATGGCGGCACGGTGTTCCTTCTCGATCCGTGGCAAAGATTCGAGGAAATCCGACAGCTCTGTCTGCGTCTGCTCCACGTTCTCGCGGATCGCGTTGCGCTCGGCCTCGGGCAGTTTCTCGATCACCTCTGGCTTTTGCACCTCGCCGTCGCGCATCGGCGCCAGCGCAAAGCCCATCGGCGTGCGAAGGATTGCGACACCGCGTTCGCGGGCGCGCTGGGCAAGGCCGGAAAAGGCTTTTTCGTTGCGCCTGCCGAACTCCTCCTCGATGGCGGCGCGGCGGGATTGGTATTCTTCGGATTCAAAGAGCGCGGGTATGCCCTGGGCCAGATCGTCAATGAGCTCGGCCATCGCCTTGCGCAGTCTCGGCCCCGCGCCATGTGGCAGTTTCAGGGCGCGCGGCCGGTCGGGGGCGTCGAAACTGTGCACATAGACCCAGTCAGCGGGAACCGAGCGCTGAGCGGCGGCTTCGTTGAGCAGGTGGACGACGGAGGAGTGCCGGCCAGAGCCTTCGGGTCCGTGTACGAAGAGGTTGAAGCGGCGGTGACGCATGCCAGCGGCGAGGCGAATCGCTTCGATCGCGCGTTCCTGGCCAATCAACCGCTCCAGCGGCTCCAGTTCATCGGTCGTGGTGAAGTCCAGCGACGCCGGGTCACAGCGGCGCCGGAGCATATCGGGAGAAAGTGCGGTCGGATGTTCGGTCATGATCCTGCTACTCTGTCATGGGTAAAGCCACAGGAAAAGGGGGCATGCCGCCTGATAGGGGGGACGATTCCGCCGAAGATTTGTTGTCGCGCCGTAAGGATAGCCACCGGGCAGCGAATGGCACGGCTTTGATGTGCAACCTTGAACGCAGCCCGCAATGGACCAGTTCAGGCGCCAATGGCGAATGCTTCTGCCACGCGGTACGGGAGGAGGCTGAATGAACAAACCGCCGGTCCGCGAAGACCGACGGTTCTGTCTGGAGCGGGCGATGAGATTCGAACTCACGACCCTAACCTTGGCAAGGTTATGCTCTACCCCTGAGCTACGCCCGCTCTGTGCGCGCAGCACTAGCCCAAGTTCAAAGCCAGTGCAAGCGGGTATCGCATCGGAGTCCGAAGCGAATGTAACGGCTTGCGAGCTGGAGGAGGAAATGGCCGGAGGGCAAGAAAAAAGGCACCCTGACGGGTGCCTTTTCACTGGAGCGGGCGATGAGATTCGAACTCACGACCCTAACCTTGGCAAGGTTATGCTCTACCCCTGAGCTACGCCCGCTCCCTTGATGGCGCGTGATGTATGAAAAGCCGGGGGGCGCTGCAAGGGGAAAATGCGGTGGGGTGTGAAAATTCCGGCGGTCTTGCCGGTGTGCCATGGCAGGCACCGCACGGGGTTTGAACAATCCCGGTAAACCAACGGCCGCGGTGGTCGCAGAGTCCGGCGAGTCGCGCTTGCAGGGGCGGGCAGGGGGCGTCGCCCCCTCTGGGCCTTCGGCCCATTCACCCCCAGCGTATTTCCGGCAAGATGAAGGGGCGCGGCGGCCCCCCTGCCGGCGTTGTGCGGACAGAGGGAGGGGGGTTATTCCAGCTCGATCAGCAGATCCTTGGCGTCGATCTGGGCGCCGGGCTGGACATGGACGGCGCGCACCGTGGCCGCGCGCTCGGCATGCAGGCCGGTTTCCATCTTCATCGCCTCGATGGTCAGAAGCAGATCGCCGGGTTTGACGGTTTGTCCCACGCTGACCGCCACTGACGCGACCGAGCCAGGCATCGGTGCGCCCAGATGGTCGGCATTGGCAGGGTCGGCCTTTGGCCGGGCCACGGACGTGGCCTTGGCCTTGCGGTTGGGCACGCGGATCGTGCGGGGCTGTCCGTTGAGCTCGAAAAAGACCTTCACCTCGCCTTCCTCGTTGGTCTCGCCAAGCGCGATCAGGCGGATTTCGAGGGTCTTGCCCGGGTCGATCTCGGCCGAGATTTCTTCGCCCGCATCCATGCCGTAGAAGAAGTTCCAGGTCGGCAGGGTGCGCACCGGGCCGTAAAGCCGGTGGCGGCCCATGTAGTCGAGGAAGACCTTGGGATACATCAGATAACCGTTCAGGTCTTCGTCGTCGATGCGCAGCCCCTCCAGTTCTTCTGTCAGCTTCTTGCGGGTCTCGGCCAGATCGACCGGCGGCAGGTGTTTTCCGGGACGGTCGGTCATCGGCGTTTCGCCCTTGAGCACCTTTCTCACGATGCCGTCGGGCCAGCCGCCCTCGGGCTGGCCAAGATTGCCGCGCAGCATGTCGATGACGGACTCGGGGAAAGCCATGTCATGTGCGGGGTCTTCGACCTGTGCGCGAGTCAGCCCCTGCGTGACCATCATCAAAGCCATGTCACCCACAACCTTGCTGGAGGGCGTGACCTTGACGATATCGCCGAAGATCTGGTTGGCATCCGCATAGGCGCGCGCCACTTCGGGCCAGCGTT
Source organism: uncultured Rhodobacter sp. (assembly GCA_964496915.1). Taxonomy (GTDB): domain Bacteria; phylum Pseudomonadota; class Alphaproteobacteria; order Rhodobacterales; family Rhodobacteraceae; genus Pararhodobacter. The sequence continues at coordinate 52,700 of CAZCAX010000022.1, read as the reverse complement.
CCTCAAGGCCGAGACTGCGCGCCTGTGCCTTAAGGTTGGTGAACTGGCCGCCTGGCATCTCGTGCAGATAGACCTCGGAGGAAGGAGCCTGCTGGCCGGTCTCGAACGCGCTGTAATGGGCGCGAACCTGTTCCCAATAGTCCGAGATCGCGCGGATGGCGTTGATATCAAGGCCGGTGTCGCGCTCGGTATGGCGAAACGCCTCGACAATGGAGCCCAGCGTGGGCTGGCTGGTATTGCCCGAAAACGCATCCATCGCGGCATCGACGGCATCGACACCGGCCTCGGCGGCGGCGATGATCGTGGCGATGGAGGCGCCCGAGGTGTCATGCGTGTGGAAATGGATCGGCAGGTCGACGGCATCCTTGAGGGCCGAGAAGAGCGCGCGCGCGGCGGGGGCCTTCAGCACGCCCGCCATGTCCTTGACGCCCAGCACCTGTGCGCCAGCCGCCTCAAGTGCCTTGGCCATGCGCACATAGTAGTCGAGGTTGTATTTCGGGCGCGCGGGGTCCAGAAGATCGCCGGTATAGCAGATTGTGCCTTCGCAGATGCGACCGGTTTCAAGCACAGCATCCATGGCCACGCGCATGTTCTCGACCCAGTTCAGGCTGTCGAACACGCGGAACACATCGACCCCGGTCCCGGCGGCCTGTTTCACGAAAGACTGCACGACATTGTCGGGGTAGTTGGTATAGCCCACGCCGTTCGAGGCGCGCAAAAGCATCTGGGTCAGCAGGTTGGGCATCGCCTTGCGCAGATCGCGCAGGCGCTGCCACGGACATTCCTGCAAGAAGCGGTAGGCCACATCGAAGGTCGCGCCGCCCCAGCATTCGACCGAGAAGAGCTGCGGCAGATTGGCGGCATAGGCGGGCGCGACACGGATCATGTCGATCGAGCGCATGCGCGTGGCCAGAAGCGATTGATGCGCGTCGCGCATGGTGGTGTCGGTCAGGAGAAGGCGTTTCTCGGCCTTCATCCAGTTGGCGACGGCTTTGGCGCCCTTTTCCTCCAGCAAGGTCTTGCTGCCCGGTGCCGGGGCGGAAGTGGCGGCAGGCGGCTGGGGCGCGCGCGGCTGGGCGGCGGGGCGTGGGCGGCCTGCGGTCTCGGGATGTCCGTTGACGGTGATATCGGCCAGATAGGTCAGGATCTTGGTGGCCCGGTCCCGTCGCTTGCTGAACTGAAACAGCGCTTCGGTCGTGTCGATGAACTTCGTCGTGTAGGTATTGTCCAGAAATGTCGGATGCTTGAGCAGGTTCTCGACAAAGGCGATATTGGTGCTGACCCCGCGGATGCGGAACTCGCGCAGTGCACGATCCATCCGCGCGATGGCCTCGGACGGGGTGGGCGCCCAGGCTGTGACCTTGACCAGCAGGCTGTCGTAATAACGCGTGATCACGCCGCCCGAATAGGCCGTGCCACCATCCAGACGGATGCCCATGCCTGTGGCCGAACGGTAGGCGGTGATGCGCCCGTAATCGGGGATGAAATTGTTGAGCGGGTCTTCGGTGGTGATGCGGCACTGAAGGGCGTGGCCTGAAAGAGTGATATCTTCCTGACGCGGCGTGCCGGTCGCCTCGGCCAGGGTGGCCCCTTCGGCGATACGGATCTGGGCCTTGACGATGTCGATGCCGGTCACCTCTTCGGTGACGGTGTGTTCGACCTGAACGCGGGGGTTCACCTCGATGAAATAGAATTTCTCGTCGTCCATATCCATCAGGAATTCGACGGTGCCGGCGTTCTGATAGCCGACTGCCTGCCCGATCTTCAGCGCCAGGGCGCAGACCTCGGCGCGCTGGGCGTCGGTCAGATAGGGGGCGGGGGCGCGTTCGACCACCTTCTGGTTGCGGCGCTGCACGGTGCAATCACGCTCATAGAGGTGGTAAAGGTTGCCATGCGTATCGCCCAGAAGCTGCACTTCGACATGGCGCGCGCGCTGGATCATCTTTTCCAGATAACCCTCGCCGTTGCCAAAGGCTGCCTCGGCCTCGCGCCGGCCTTCGCGGATGCGGGTTTCCAGCTCATCCGGGCCAAGGACCGCGCGCATCCCGCGCCCGCCACCACCGTGGCTGGCCTTGAGCATCAGGGGATAGCCGATGGCGGCGGCCTCGGCACGGATGACCTCCATATCCTCGCCCAGAACTTCGGTGGCGGGGATCACCGGCACCCCGGCCTCGATCGCCACCCGCCGCGCGCTTGCCTTGTCGCCCAGCGCGCGCATCGTATCGGCACGCGGGCCGATGAAGGTGATGCCTGCCTCGGTGCAGGCATCCACGAGTTCGGGGTTTTCCGACAGCAGGCCATAGCCCGGGTGGATGGCATCGGCACCTGAAAGCTTCGCCACGCGGATGATCTCGGGGATCGACAGATAGGCAGCGACCGGCCCCAGCCCCGCACCGATGCGATAGGCCTCGTCAGCCTTGAACCGGTGCAGTCCCAGCTTGTCCTCTTCGGCATAGACAGCGACCGTGCGCTTACCAAGCTCATTGGCGGCTCGCATCACGCGGATGGCGATTTCACCGCGGTTGGCGATGAGGATCTTCTGGAAAGCGGTCATTCGGTTCTCCCCCTTGAGTCGCGCAGATGCCGTTTGTTAAAGCAGTTTCTGCGCTGCGGCAAAGGATTTGCAAGGTTTTGTTACATTTCTCTGGATTGGTCCGCCGGGACGCAAGGCTGTTTACCGTTCCATGGGCACCGGAGCGCGCCAGAGCCGGAGCCGCGCATCGCGCGGATTGCTTAGGCCAAGTTGCATCATGTTGGCGATCAGATCCTCGCGCAGGATATGATCCAGATGCGACGCGCCACGCGGGCCAAGAGCGGCCAGCGCGTAATGCCAGGCGCGGCCCAGCATGACGAAATCGGCACCCATGGCGATCATCCGCAGGATATCGAGGCCTGATTCGACACCACCATCGGCGATTAGCGGGAAACCGGCGCCAAGGGCGGATCGAATTGCGGGCAGGGCGTCGATACTGGCGGGCGCTCCGTCAAACTGTCGCCCTGCGTGGTTTGATACCCACACGGCATCTACCCCCACAGCGCGCGCGCGTTGCGCATCATCGGGGCGCAAGATTCCCTTCAGCACAAGCGGCCCGTCCCACCCGTCTCGCAGCGCTGCGACATAATCCCAGTCAGGATTGACGCGAAGCAGATAGCCCGCATGCCCGGTTGAAGGGGCGTTGCCATCGAGGCGCTTGTATTCTTCCATCAGGCGCAGGCGGGGTATGCCCATGCGCAGGGTTCGAAGCGCCCATTCGGGGCGCAGCGCGGTCTGCGCAAGCATCCGCGGCGTCTTTTTTGGCGGAAAGGCCAGATCGGCCCGCAACTGGCGCTCGCGCCGTGAGGGGGCTGGCACATCGACGGTCAGCACCAGTATCCGGAACCCTGCCGCCCGCGCCCGGCGCAACAGGTCAGTGCGGATATCGGGGTCACGCGGGGGATAAAGCTGAAACCACCCGCGTTCCCCGGCCATCGGCCCGATCTCCTCGGGCAGGCGGGTGGCGACGGTGGACAAGGTGTAGGGAATGCCTTGCAGCGCCGCCAGCCGGGCCAGCGCGGCTTCGGCCCCCGGCCAGATCAGCCCCGACATGCCGATGGGCGCGATGCCGAAGGGGGCCGATTGCGTCTGGCCCAGCAACTGCGTGGTCAGATCCGGCGCAAAATCGCCGTCCAGCGTGGAAGGACACATCCGCACGGCATCCAGCGCGGCACGGTTCAGATGCTTGACCGACTCGGTGCCGGTTGCGCTGTCCAGGTATTCCCAGGCGAAATGCGGGATGCGCCGGCGGGCGCGCTGGCGCAGGTCGGACAGGGCTGGAAAGCGCAGGTCAAGGTTCATGCATAAGCTATGGCAGCGGGCAGGGGGGCTGGCAAGCGGCCTCAGTTCTCAGGCAACAGCGCCGCGCCATCGGGGTCATAAAACTGTACCGGCAGACATTCTGTCACCCACTCACGGGCCTGAGGGTCGCATAAGACCGCCGCCAGTTGTTCAGCAGCTTCATGAGAGGGCAGGCCGCAGTGGATTTCATGCCAGTGCAGCCCTTCCTGATGCATGACGAACAGATCAACCGACCAGCCGGCGGGCAGGCACCAGTTGGTTGGAAGGCAATCCTCAGCCATGGCGCCACCCTCGACGCATTGCGCCGTCGCGGCGGCAAATCCGGCTGTTGGTGTCAGTGCCATGGCCATGCCCGACGCCATCTCGGGCGCCTGCACAAAGGCGATGCCCAGTGGCCCGTCCTGTGCGGCTGCGGGCAACAGGCCAAAGGCCAGCACTGAACCCGCAACAAGCATCCTTCGTTTCATGCCTTCCCCCTGGAATTGATCGCGCCCCAAGGATGGCACGAGTCGCGCCGCGCGGGAAAGCCTGCATGATGGCTACAAAATAGCGTCACAATTGTGAACAAGTCATGAACGCAGGCTTGGAACCCGCGCCACGCTGCGCTAGTGTTCCGCAACACTGGAACGGGGCCGGATGGCATGAGCAGCGATACCACGAACGGGCCAAGCCTGTCGCAGCAGGCAATGGCGCAGGCCGGGCACACGGCGCGGGCGCGCTATCTGGAAGGGCTGAACGCGCCCCAGCGCGAAGCGGTCGAGGCATTGGACGGCCCGGTTCTGATGCTTGCGGGTGCGGGCACCGGCAAGACCCGCGCACTGACCGCGCGCATCGCCCATCTGATCGCCACGGGTTCGGCGCGGCCCAATGAAATTCTGGCCGTGACCTTCACCAACAAGGCCGCGCGCGAGATGAAATACCGCATCGCCGGTCTGCTTGGCGATTCGGTGGAGGGGATGCGCTGGCTCGGCACGTTCCATTCGATCGGCGTGAAGTTGTTGCGACGGCATGCCGAACTGGTGGGGCTGAAGCCCGGTTTCACCATTCTGGACACCGATGACCAGTTGCGCCTGCTCAAGCAGTTGATTCAGGCGTTCAACATCGACGAAAAGCGCTGGCCCGCACGGCAGATGGCGTCGATCATCGACAGCTGGAAAAACCGCGCCTGGCGCCCTGAATCGGTCCCTGCGGCTGAGGCAGGAGCCTATAACAACCGTGGCACCGAGATCTATGCCGCCTATCAGGAGCGTCTGCGCACGCTCAACGCCTGCGATTTCGGCGATCTGCTGCTGCATGTGGTAACGATTTTTCAGCAACATCCCGATGTACTGGCGCAGTACCAACGCTGGCTGCGCTACATTCTGGTGGATGAGTATCAGGATACCAACGTGGTGCAGTATCTGTGGCTGCGGCTTCTGGCCGGAGGCCACAAGAACATCTGCTGCGTCGGCGATGATGACCAGTCGATCTACGGCTGGCGCGGGGCCGAGGTGGGCAATATCCTGCGGTTCGAGCGGGATTTTCCGGGCGCCAGGGTGATCCGGCTTGAACAGAACTACCGCTCCACCCCACACATTCTTGCGGCCGCTGCGGGCGTGATTGCGGGTAACGAGGGGCGGCTGGGCAAGACGCTATGGACCGAGCTGGAAGAGGGCGAGAAGGTGCGCCTGATCGGCCATTGGGACGGCGAGGAAGAGGCGCGCTGGATCGGAGACGAGATCGAGGCGTTGGAGCGTGGCGGGCGCGGATTGGAGCCGATCTCACGCAACAACATGGCAATTCTGGTGCGTGCCAGTCACCAGATGCGCGCCTTTGAGGACCGTTTCCTGTCTATCGGCCTGCCTTACCGGGTAATTGGCGGCCCGCGCTTTTATGAACGGCTGGAGATCCGTGATGCGATGGCCTATTTCCGCCTTGTCATCTCGCCCAGCGACGATCTGGCGTTTGAGCGGATCATCAACACGCCCAAACGTGGGCTGGGTGACAAGGCGCAGCAGACCATCCAGAAATGCGCCCGCGCCGCAGGTGTGCCGCTGCTGGTGGGCGCGCGGCTGGCGCTGCGCGACGGGCTGATCTCGGGCCGGGCCTCGGGCGCGCTGCGCGCTTTTGTCGAGCAGATGGAGCGTTGGCATGAGGCCGTCGGCGCCCCCGCCGCCGCGCCAATGATCGAGGACGGGCTGGTGATAGAACCCATCCCCGACCAGCGAGGCAACGGGCTGTCGCATATCGAACTGGCCGAGCAGATACTGGACGAATCGGGCTATACCGCCATGTGGCAGGCCGACAAATCGCCCGATGCGCAGGGGCGGCTGGAAAACCTGAAGGAACTGGTCAAGGCGCTGGAAAATTTTGATAACCTGCAAGGGTTTCTGGAACATGTCGCGCTGATCATGGATAACGAATCCGAGGATAGCAGCGAAAAAGTTACCATCATGACGCTGCATGCCGCCAAGGGGCTGGAATTTCCGGTCGTCTTTCTGCCGGGCTGGGAGGACGGGCTGTTCCCCAGTCAGCGCAGCATGGATGAAACCGGGCGCAAGGGCTTGGAGGAAGAGCGCCGCCTTGCCTATGTCGGCATCACCCGCGCCGAACGGTTGTGCACCATTTCCTTTGCCGCCAATCGCCGCGTTTACGGGCAATGGCAGTCGCAACTCCCCTCACGCTTCATTGACGAATTGCCCGCCGAACATGTCGATGTGCTGACCCCGCCGGGGCTTTATGGCGGCGGCTTCGGCGCAGCGGGCATGTCGCGGGCGACCTCGACCGTGGAAAGCCGCGCGGCGCGCGCCGATGTCTATGCCTCGCCCGGCTGGAAGCGGTTGCAGGCGCGCGGGCAGGTGGCTGAACCGGCGGCCGTGGGGCGCAGCATCGGCAAGGCTGCGGGGGCAGAGGACGGGCCGGTCTATCGCCCCGGCGAGCGGGTGATGCATCAGAAATTCGGACTGGGCACCGTGGTTGCCGCCGATGGCGACAAGATGGCCGTGGCCTTTGACCGCGCGGGCGAAAAGCACATCGTCGCGCGTTTCCTGACCCCCGGCGAAGGGGTGGATGACGTGCCGTTCTGAGGCGCTCGGTTTCCTGATACTGCTGAAAAAAAACGCGGCTGCCCAGGGAGGAGGAGGGGCAGCCGCGCTGTTGTGCATGGATCAGGGAGGAGGTTGACCCAGGCATTCCGGTGGGGCCCATCGGCCCCGGTGTTCTTTGCGCGACCACCCAGGGAGGAGGAGGGGTGGCCGCGCTAGCTGCAAGGGTCGGGGAGGAGGTCGACCCAGGCATCTCGTTGGGGCGCATCGGCGCCCGCGAATAACGCGCGCGGTTGCCCAGGGAGGAGGAGGGGCAACCGCGCTGTTGAGCGGACAAGCCCGGGAGGAGGTGGGCTGTCGCATCAGATTGGAACGGCCACAGGGAGGAGGAGAGCGGCGGTTCCTTCACGATCGGCCCAGGGAGGAGGAGGGGCCTTTCGTCGCGTGTCGGGCAGGCGCTGGGCGCCGACCCGGAATTCCTTGTGCCTCAGGCGTTCTTGCCATAGGCGGCTTCGTACGCCAGCCGGGTGATCATCGAGCGCGAGATGCCCATATCCGACAGTTCCCTGGTGCTGAGCGCGTTCAGCTCTTCATAGGTGCGGCGGAACAGGATATAGCGGTTCCAGGCATCGGCCAGTCCGGCGAGGGCACCACGGAGGGCGGCAAGCGGGCCAGTGCCACGGATGGTTTCGTTCAGGAAAGCCATGGTTTGCTCTTTCGTCTTCGGTTCGTCGCGCCTTTCGGATCATTTCGATGCGGCGCGGTTGGGTTCGTGTTGAGCCAAAGATGGGGCAAATGCTGCGGATGCACAATCCCTTGGTTCGTCAATGCTGCCATGCAGCGAGCGCATGGCGACGCCGCGTAAACATTTGGCCGAAATCAAGTGCTTTGCCGGAAAAGCAGGCGCTTGGCGAACGTTCGCTGCTACCTGCGCTGTATCGGTTTCCCGTGCGGGTCCGGGCGCTGGCGCCTATCCGGTTGCTGCATGCCAGGGCACATTGGCTTGCAAAGCCCTTGCTTGGCTGGAAAAAGAGCACAGATCTAGCGCAATAACCGACTGGCCATGACAGGAGCCCGCAATGAATACGCCTTCTTCCCCCACGCAAGCGCAGGTGCTTGAGGCGTTGCGCGCCGTCGCCTTGCCTGACGGCGGCGATCTGGTGGGGCGTGATCTGGTGCGCGCGCTCGTCGTCGATGAAGGAATGGTGCGATTCGTTCTGGAGGCCGAGACGCCTGAAGAGGCCCGCAAGCTGGAGTCGGTGCGCGCCCAGGCCGAGCGGGCGGTAATGGCGCTGCCCGGTATTGCGCGGGTCAGCGTGGCGCTGACCGCGCATGGCCCGGCCCCGAAGCCCGCCGCAAAACCCGCAGACCCCGGTGCGCCGCGTGGCGAGGCGCCCGCGCTCAAGATCGGTCGCCACCCCACCGCCGGCCCCTCCAGCGTGCCGGGTGTGAAGCGGATCATCGCCATCGGCTCGGGCAAGGGCGGGGTGGGAAAATCCACCGTATCGGCAAACCTCGCCGTGGCGTTGGCGCGCGAGGGCTGGCGCGTGGGCCTGCTGGATGCCGATATATATGGCCCCAGCCAGCCGCGCATGATGGGGGTCGATAAACGCCCCGCCTCGCCCGATGGCAAGATCATCATTCCCCCGGTGGCACATGGCGTGACCATGATCTCCATCGGCCTGATGCTGCGCGAGGATGAGGCCGTGATCTGGCGCGGCCCGATGCTGATGGGAGCGCTGCAACAGCTCATGACGCAGGTGCAATGGGGTGAGTTGGATGTGCTGATCGTCGACATGCCACCGGGCACGGGTGACGTGCAGCTGACGCTCTGCCAGAAATTCGACGTGACCGGTGCCATTGTGGTTTCCACCCCGCAGGATGTGGCCCTGCTGGATGCGCGCAAGGCGCTTCGTGCCTTCCAGACGCTCAAAACCCCGATCCTGGGCCTGATCGAGAACATGTCGACATTCATCTGCCCAAAATGCGGCCATGAGGAGCATATCTTCGGAGATGGTGGCGTGAAGCGTGAGGCCGAAAAGCTGGGACTGCCGTTTCTGGGCGAGTTGCCGATATCGGTCGAGGTGCGGCTGGCCGGGGACGGGGGGGTGCCGGTCGCAGCGACCGACAGCCCGGTCGCCGAAGCCTACCGCCGAATGGCGCGCCGCCTGATCGAGCGCTGCTCCTGACATCCTGAAAGGTTTTCCCTGACGGCCCGCGCCACCTGGCGCGGGCCGATTCGTTTGTGGCGGGTCCGTTTCTGGGAAATCATGGGAGAGGGCGGTTAGCGGCGTGGCGCTGTGGGTGATTCGAAAGTCCAGGGCATGTTCTAAGGGTTGAATCGTGGCAATCATGCCACATTCGTGTCAAGTCTTCGGGAAATCATGGTCCAGTCGCTGGTCGCGTTCGCTTCGGCTATATTGTGTTATGTCATGCGAAATAAGTCTATATATTGATTTCTGTTTCCCTGTAATCGCCGATATCGTGCCAAATCCCTTCACCGACGTGTGACTTATTGGTGAGTCGGGGTGAAGAAAACCATTGCTTCCCATGATTTCCCATGTCATTCCTTTTCACACGGAAGAGCGGTCAAAAACAAAAAGACGAAACGAGGCGTTTCATACAGGCACCCCGCTTTTCCCAAACAAGAGATCCGACGCGCGAGCGAGCAGACATCCCCCCAGGTGGCATGCGCAGTCGGGCACCCAGAGATGGGACAGAAGAGGGCGGCGGTTTGGGCAGTGGCAGCGGCCCGACCGCCGTTTTCCTTTGCGGCAGGACAACCCTGTCGCGGGCAGTGAGTGGAAGGGCGAAAGGGCGTGGCGCGCAGGTTTCGCGGCGAATACCACCAGAAGGTGGACACGAAGGGCAGGGTCTCGATCCCGGCCCTTTTTCGCCGTGTGATCGAGGCCGCCGACCCTGACCACACCGACGGGCTGCGCCCCAATCTGGTGATCGTCTACGGCACGGCCACCCAAAAGCAGCTTGATTGCTACACGATCGAGGCGATCGACGAGATCGACCGCCGGATCGATCGCATGAAACCCGGCTCCATCGAGCGCAAGATGCTGGAACGCATCTATCACGGGCATTCGCTGCCCGCGCAGGTGGATGAGGATGGACGCATCGTGTTGCCTGCCAAGCTGCGTGAAAAGATTGGCCTGGGGAATGAGGCGTTTTTCATCGCCTCGGGCGATCATTTCGAGATCTGGAAGCCCGAAACCTACGAGGCTGAAGAAGTTGCCAAGGCTGAAGAATGGCTTGAGCAACAGGATGAAGGGTTCGATCCGCGCACATTGCTGCCGGATCTGCCCGATATGTGACGGAAAGGAATATGCCCCAGCCAACCGGTTCCGCCCCCCATGTTCCCGTCCTCCTCGGCCCGCTTCTGGCCGCGGTGGCGCCGGTGGAGGGGGTGTGGCTGGATGGTACGCTGGGCGCCGGAAGCTACGCGCGCGGCCTTCTGGAGGCGGGTGCGGCATTGGTGATCGGCATCGACCGTGACCCGCTGGCGCTGGAACTGGCGCAGGACTGGGCTGCACCCTATGGCGACCGGATGCGGCTGGTTCAGGGCACTTTCGGGCGGCTGGATGAATATGCTGACGGGCCGCTGGACGGGGTTGTGCTTGATCTGGGCGTGTCCTCGATGCAGCTGGATCGGGCCGAGCGCGGCTTTTCGTTCAACAAGGACGGCCCGCTGGACATGCGCATGAGCCAGGAGGGGTCAACGGCGGCTGATCTGGTCAACGGCGCGTCCGAGGGCCTTCTGGCCGATATCCTCTATCATTTTGGCGAAGAGCGCGCCTCGCGCCGGATCGCCCGCGCGATCGTAAAGGCCCGCACCGAGGCACCGATCGAGACGACGCAGCAATTGGCCGAGATTGTCACAGCCTGCCTGCCTCGCCCCAAACCCGGGCAAAGTCACCCTGCCACCCGCAGCTTTCAGGCGATCCGCATCGCGGTGAATGCCGAGTTTCAGGAACTGGTCGACGGGCTGGAGGCCGCAGAGCGCGCGCTGAAGCCCGGCGGTATGCTGGCGGTGGTCACCTTTCATTCGCTCGAAGACCGCATCGTCAAGCGCTTCATGCAGCTGCGCACCGGGCGCGTCGGGCAGGGCAGCCGTCATGCGCCGCTGATCGCACCTGAACCTGCCCGCTTCGAAGCCGTAACCCGCCGCGCCATCGGCGCGGACGAGGCTGAACTGGCCGCCAATCCGCGCTCGCGCTCGGCCCTGCTGCGCATTGCGCGGCGCACCGAGGCGCCCGCCGGTCCGGTTGACCGCAGCGCCTTGGGTCTGCCGCTTCTGGCGCTGAAAGGAGGGGCGTGATGCGCTCGTTTTTTTATGTGCTCACATCGCTGGCGATCATGGCATTGGCCGTCTGGGCCTATAACGAGAATCACAAGACCCAGCAATCAAAGGCCGAAGTCGCCGAGTTGCGCCGCGAAATCCGCAGCCTGCGCGAGGCGATCAGCGTGCAGCGCGCTGAATGGGCCTATCTCAACCGTCCAGACCGGTTGCGAGAGCTGGCCGATATGAATTTCGCCCGGTTGCAGCTTATGCCGATGTCGGGCACGCAGTTCGGCCGGATCGATGAGATTGTCTACCCGCTGCCCGAAGAGCAGATCGAACCGACGCTCAGCAACGCCATTGAGGTTCTGGGCGAAATCCGCCACACCGCCGAGGATGAGCGCCCGTGATCCGCATACCCCTTCGCCCCCTTGCTCGTGTTCTGGAGGCCCGCGCCCAGGGTGAAAACCCGCTGCATATCGAGCGCGAGAACCTGCGCCTGCGTCATGAACAGATGCGCGATCAGGCGCGGCGGCGTGCCGAATGGCGGCTGGTGTTTCTGGCGGCCTTGTTTTTCATGGGTTTCGCGCTGGTCGGCGCGCGCATGGGCCTTCTGGCCGCCAGCCCCCCGCATGAGGCAGCGGCCTTTCAGGGCGAGGATATCGCCGCTTACCGCGCTGAAATCCATGACCGAAACGGGCGTATTCTGGCAACCAATCTGGTGACCAACTCTCTCTACGCAGAGATGCGCTACATGGTTGACGGCGAGCGTGCGGCGCATGAACTGGCGCGCATTTTCCCCGAGCTGGATGGCGAACGTCTTGCCACCCGCCTGACCGATCCAAACCGCCGTTTCGTCTGGGTCCGCGCGCGGCTGTCGCCCGAGCAGGTGCAGGCGGTGCACGATATCGGCGAGCCGGGCCTGTTGTTCGGCCCGCGCGAGATGCGGCTTTATCCCAACGGGCGTCTGGCGGCACATGTGCTGGGCGGCACCAGCTACGGTCAGCAGGGCGTCAGCGCCGCCGAGATCATCGGCACCGCCGGGTTGGAGCATCGGCTGGACGACCGGCTGCGCGATCCGGCGATGGCCGATACGCCGGTGCGTCTGTCGCTGGATCTGACGGTTCAGGCCGTCGCCGCCGAGGTGCTTGACGGCGGGATCAACATGCTGGGCGCGCGCGCCGGATCGGTGATCATGATGGATGCTCATTCCGGCGAGGTGGTGAGCATGGTCTCGCTGCCAGATTTTGACCCCAACAACCGCCCCGCGCCCCCGACAGAGGGCGACCCCACCGACAGCCCGCTTTTCAATCACGCGGTACAGGGTGTTTATGAACTTGGCTCGGTGATGAAGGCCTTTGCCGTCGCCCAGGCGCTGGAGCTGGGGCTGGTCACGCCCGATACCATGGTCGACACCCGCGGTCCGCTGCGCATCGGTCGTCACGCGATCAGCGATTTTCGCAACTACGGCGCGCAGCTTTCCGTTACCGATGTCTTCGTGCGTTCGTCCAACATCGGCACCGCCCGGCTGGTTCAGATGATCGGCGCTGAACAGCAGCGCGCGTTTCTGCGCCGCTTCGGCTTTCTGGAGCCCGCCAATATCGAACTGGCGGAAACCGCGCGTGCCCGGCCCCAGTTCCCTGATCGCTGGTCAGAAATCTCATCGATCACGATTTCCTATGGTCATGGCCTGTCCACAAGCCCGCTGCAACTGGCCGCAGCCTATGCCGCGCTGGTGAACGGTGGCACGCAGGTTGAACCGACGATGCTGCGCCGAACCGCGCATGTGCCTGGACCACGCCTGATATCCGAGCGCACATCGGCCATCATGCGCGGGCTGATGCGCCAGGTTGTAACGCGCGGCACTGCCTCGATGGCCGAGGTCGAGGGCTTTGCCTTCGGTGGCAAGACAGGCACTGCCGACAAGCCCGATGAACGCGGCGGCTACGCCGAAAACCGTGTCATCGCAACGTTTGCCGGTGCCTTTCCAATGGATGATCCGCGCTATGTGATCGTTGTCACGCTGGACGAGCCGAACGAGACCTCGTCAGGCGAAGCGCGGCGCACGGCGGGCTGGACGGTGGTGCCCGTTGCCGCCGAGATCGTGCGCCGTACCGCGCCGCTGCTGGGCTTGCGGCCCCAGAACGACGCCGACAGCCTGGCCGCGATTGAAGCTGCGATGCGTCTGCGGTAAGGATGGGGCGCATGGTGCGCGCGCCTTCATCTTGCCGTAAATACGCTGCGGGGGTGAATTGGCGCGCAGCGCCAAGAGGGGGCTGCAAGGCCCCCTTCCGCGGCGAAAGCCCGGCGCAACGGGCAGTCAGGGGCAGGACGAGAGGGCCGGATGGGGCAGTCACGCAAACTGAGCGAACTGGGACTTGCCGCAAGAAGCGGTAACGCGCAGGTTGCAATCACCGGCATCGCGCTTGACAGTCGCGCGGTGAAGCCGGGCTTTCTGTTTGCCGCATTGCCCGGCACCCGTGTTCACGGCGCCGAATTCATCACCTTCGCGCTGCGCATGCAGGCCGGCGCTATCCTGACGGACAGGGCAGGCGCGGCCATGGCCGCAGCGGCCCTGGCCGATTATCCGCAGGTGGCGCTTGTCGTCGCCGAAGACGCGCGCGCGGCATTCGCCATGGCCGCGGCCCTGTGGTTCGGCACCCAGCCCGATTGCACGGTGGCGGTGACCGGCACCAATGGAAAGACCTCGGTTGCCAGCTTCACCCGCCAGATCTGGAGCGGGTTGGGCCATGGCGCCATCAACATCGGCACTACAGGGGTCGAGGGAAGCTGGGCCACGGCGCTGGACCATACCACGCCCGATGCGCTGACGCTTCATCGCATCCTTGCCGAGGCCGCTCAGGCAGGTATCACCCATGCCGCGATGGAAGCCTCCAGTCACGGGCTGGACCAGCGCCGCCTTGACGGTGTGCGGCTTTCGGCGGCGGGTTTCACCAATCTCAGCCAGGACCATCTGGACTACCACGCCGATATGGAGGCCTATTTTCAGGCCAAATGCGGCCTCTTCACCCGGCTTTTGCCCGATGATGCCCCCGCCGTGGTCAATACCGACGATCCGTGGGGTGCACGGCTGGTGCAGATACTGGGCGATCGCCCGGTGATGCGTATCGGCACGGCGGAAGAATGCGAGTTGCGGATATTGGCGCAGCGTTTCTCTGCCCATGGGCAAGAGCTGCGCTTTGCCGTCAAGGGCAAGCCGTATCAGGTCAAGCTGCCGCTGGTGGGCGGGTTTCAGGCGTCGAACGCGCTTCTGGCGTTGGGACTGGCGCTGGCGACCGGTGCCCATGTGATCGAGGCGATGGCAATACTTCCCAATCTGCGCGGCGTGCGCGGGCGGATGCAACTGGCCGCCACAAGGCGCAATGGCGCGCCGGTCTTTGTCGATTACGCCCATACCCCCGCCGCTGTCGAAACCGCGCTCAGGGCGCTGCGTCCGCATGTGATGGGCCGGCTGATCGTGGTGCTGGGGGCGGGGGGCGATCGCGACCGCGCCAAGCGGCCCCTGATGGGGCGCGCGGCAGCGGAAAACGCCGATGTGGTTTATGTCACCGACGACAATCCGCGTTCCGAAGAACCCGCCGCGATCCGCCGCGCCATTCTTGCCGCTTGCCCCGAGGCCAATGAGGTGGGCGACCGCGCCGAGGCGATCTTGCGCGGCGTCGATGCCTTGCAGCCCGGCGATGCGCTGCTGATCGCGGGCAAGGGGCATGAACAGGGACAGATCATCGGTGACACGGTCTATCCGTTCGACGACCTGGAACAGGCCAGCGTTGCCGTGGCCGCGCTTGACGAGAGGGCGAAATGAAACCCCTCTGGACCGCCGCCCAGGCGGAGGCTGCGACGGGTGGTTCCGCCACGGCTGATTTCGCGGCAACCGGCATCTCCATCGATACCCGCAGCCTGGAGCCAGGAGATCTGTTCGTGGCGCTGACGGCGGCGCGCGACGGGCATGATTTCGTGGCGCAGGCCTTTTCGCGGGGCGCGGCGGCTGCGCTCGTTTCGCATGTGCCCGACGGCGTCAGCGGGCCCTGCCTTGTGGTGCCCGATGTGCTGGCCGCACTGACGGCACTGGGCGCAGCCGGGCGCGCGCGTTCAAAGGCGCGGGTGGTGGCGGTCACCGGCTCGGTCGGCAAGACATCGACCAAGGAGATGCTGCGCGAAATGCTGGCCGATAGTGGCAGTGTCCACGCCGCCGAGGCGAGCTTCAACAACCATTGGGGCGTGCCGGTGACGCTGGCGCGACTGCCCGAGGACACCGATTTCGCGGTGATCGAGATTGGCATGAATCAGCCCGGCGAGATTGCTCCGCTGGCGCGTCTGGCCCGCCCCCATGTGGCGCTGATCACCACGATCGCGCCCGCCCATCTGGCCAATCTTGGCTCGATGGAAGCCATCGCCCGGGAAAAGGCCAGCATATTTGAAGGGCTGGAGCCAAATGGCACGGCCATCTTCAATACCGACACCGACACCGCGCCGATCCTTGCCGCCAGCGCAGCCAGCGCCGCGCATGCCGCCAGGGTGCTTCGATTTGGCGAGAACGGGGCCGATGCCCGGTTGATCGAACTGCGCGCCACGCCTGGCGCGCTTGTGGTGCGCGCCGAGGTGGCGGGGTTGCCGCTGCTTATGCGCCTGCCTGATTCAGGCAGCCATTTCGCGATGAATGCGCTGGGCTGCCTGATGGTGGCGCAGGCGTTGGGGCTGGATCTGGCACTGGCGGCGCAGGCGCTTGGTCGCTGGCATCCTCCCGCCGGGCGAGGCCAGCGCGAGAGGGTACTTCTGGACAACGCCGACGAGAGCGGCTTCACGCTGATCGACGATGCGTTCAACGCCAATCCGACCTCGCTTGGCGCCGCGCTTGAGGTGCTTGCGGCAAGCCGGCCCGGGGTCGGCGGACGGCGGATTGCCATTCTGGGAGACATGCTGGAACTGGGGCCCGACGAGATCGAACGTCACCGCGCCATTGCCCGTCATCCGGCACTGGAAACGGTGGCGCTGGTGCATTGCGTCGGTCCACGAATGGCCGCGCTCTGGCAGGAATTGCCGACACATCAGCGCGGCAAGGCCGTGGCGCAGGCTGACGATCTGGGGGCGCGCGTGCATCAGCTCGTGCGCGATGGTGATGTCGTATTGGTGAAGGGCTCGAAGGGCTCGCTTGTTTCGCGCGTGGTTGACGCGCTGCGCAATCTGGGCCAACCCGCGCCCGACGATACCCCGAAAGGAACCGCCTGAATGTTCTATTGGCTGGCCGAACTGTCCGAGGCTTTCATCGGCTTCAACCTGTTTCGCTATATCACCACGCGCGCAGGCGCGGCCTTTGTGACAGCACTGATATTCGGCTTTGTCTTTGGCAAGCCTCTGATCGCCTTTCTGCGTCGTCGGCAGGGAAAGGGACAGCCGATCCGCGAGGACGGGCCGGAGTCACATCTGCTGACCAAGAAGGGCACGCCGACAATGGGTGGCCTTCTGATCCTGTCGGCGCTGGTGGTTTCAACCCTGCTCTGGGCGCGGCTGGACAATCCCTATGTCTGGCTGGTGCTGCTGGTGACGGTTGCCTTCGGCCTGATCGGCTTTGCCGATGACTATGCCAAGGTATCCAAGGGCAACCACAAGGGCGTGTCAGGCAAGGTCCGCATGGGGCTGGGGCTTTTGATCGCGCTGGTGGCATCGGTGGCGTCCCTGTATATCCACCCGCCCGAACTGGCGGGGCAACTGGCGGTGCCGGTGTTCAAGTCGGTGCTGATTGATCTGGGCTGGTTCTTTGTTCCCTTTGCGATGTTCGTTATCGTCGGTGCGGCCAATTCGGTGAACCTGACCGACGGTCTGGACGGGCTGGCGATCATGCCGGTGATGATTGCGGCAGGCACACTTGGGGTAATTGCCTATGCCGTGGGGCGCGTCGACTTCACCAGCTATCTTGATGTCCATTACGTGCCCGGCACCGGCGAGCTTCTGGTCTTTACAGCGGCGCTGGCGGGCGGGGGGCTGGGCTTTTTGTGGTATAACGCGCCGCCTGCGGCGGTGTTCATGGGCGATACCGGCAGCCTTGCACTGGGCGGTGCGCTGGGAGCGATCGCCGTGGCGACCAAACATGAGATCGTGCTCGGCATCGTCGGCGGGCTGTTTGTCGTCGAGGCGCTGTCGGTGATCATCCAGGTGCTGTATTTCAAGCGAACCGGCAAGCGGGTGTTCCTGATGGCGCCGATCCACCATCATTTCGAGAAGAAGGGTTGGGCCGAGCCGCAGATCGTGATCCGGTTCTGGATCATCAGCCTGGTGCTGGCGCTGATCGGCCTGGCGACGCTGAAGATCCGCTGATAGCGCAGGGGCGGGCCAGAGGCACTCCCGCCCGTCTTCGCATCGCGGCTGCGCCGCAACGCTCATCCCGTTTGGCCGGGCCGCACGGCATCAGGGGGGCTTTGCCCCCCCCCCCCCTTACTTTTCATGGTTTCAGGGGGCTTTGCCCCCTCTGGGCCACAAGGCCCATTCACCCCCAGGATATTTTCAAACAGATGAAAGGGGGGCGCGCCGTGGTGCCGAGGACGGGACGGCGGAAAGCCTCAGTTGCCGGGCACAAGTTTGCCGGGGTTCATCAGGCCCTCGGGGTCGAGCGCGGATTTGATCGCGCCCATTACCGCCCAGGCATCGCCATGTTCGGCTTGCATGTATTTGGTCTTGCCCATGCCGATCCCGTGTTCGCCCGACACCGTGCCGCCGAGCCTGAGTGCGCGTTCGGCCATGTTGGCGGCGAGTTTCTGGGCTGTTTCCCATTGCGCCGGATCACCGGCTTTGGGCAGCAGCAGGGCATGGAAGTTGCCGTCACCGACATGACCGACGATTGGCCCGGGGATGCCGCTGGCGGCGATCTCGGCGGCGGTTTCCTCGACCGCTTCGGCCAGGCGCGAGATCGGCACGCAGATATCGGTGGTGATTGGGGCGCTGCCCGGATAGGCGGTCAGCATGGTGCGGTAGGCGTTGTGGCGCATCGCCCAGAGTGCGTTGCGCTCTTCAGGCCTTGTGGCCCAGCGAAAGCCACTGCCGCCAAAATCGGCGGCGATCTCGCCGAAACGGGCGGCCTGTTCCTTGACCCCGGCCGGTGAGCCGTGGAACTCGACCATCAGATGCGGCGCATCGGGCCAGCCTGCCTGTGAGAGTGTGTTGAAGGCCGTGGCAGTGGCCTGATCGACAAACTCGATCCGCGCCATCGGGATGCCGGACTGGATGGTGGCGATAACCGCATCGACCGCGCCTGCCATGTCGTCAAATGCGCAGACGGCGGCGCTGACGGCTTCGGGCTGGCCATGCAGTTTCAGCGTGAGTTCCGTGATCAGTCCAAGCGTGCCTTCGGCACCCACGAAAAGCCCCGTCAGGTCATAGCCCGTCGAGGATTTCGGCGCGCGGGTGCCGGTGCGAATGACGCGCCCGTCGGCCAGCACCACCTCCAGCCCAAGCACATTGTTGCGCATCGTGCCATAGCGAACGGCCGTGGTGCCCGAGGCGCGCGTCGAGGCCATGCCACCAAGGCTGGCATTCGCGCCCGGATCGACCGGGAAGAACAGGCCTGTCGCACGCAATTCGGTATTGAGCGCCTCGCGCGTCACACCGGGCTGGATCACCGCGACCATATCCTCGGGCAGAACCTGCAACACCTTGTCCATGCGCGTGAAATCAACCGTGACACCGCCACGCGGTGCCAGGGCGTGTCCCTCCAGTGATGTGCCGGTGCCCCAGCCGATCATCGGCAAGCCTGCCTCTGCGCAGATCTGCACGATCCGGGCCACCTCGGCGGTGGTTTCGGGATAGGCCACTGCATCGGGAGGCATCGACGAGAAATGGGCTTCGGAGCGGCCATGCAGGTCGCGATCGGATTGTGAGCGGTTGAGGCGCGGGCCGAGAAAGGCTGCCAGGGCGTCGAGGGCCGCGTTCTTGACGGAAGGGGTGGCAGCAGGTGGGGCGGGCATGAAAGGCTCCGGTTGACGTCATGATTGTGCGGAAGACTAGCGCGCTTGCACGCCGGGTGCCATAGCTGGACGCGATTGCAGCCGGCGCGCGGTTGGGCGAAGCTGGGAAACAACGGAGCGGACGGCACGATCGCACCGGGTCAGAACAGGGGCAAGCCAATGGCAGAGCGCATCGGCAAGGGACAACCAGCCTGGCAGCGGCAGGCGCGACTGGGTTGGCGACGGTTGCGCCACCACGGGCCCGGGCAGCTTCAGTTCTGGCTGATCGCGTTGGCTATCGGCATTGCCGCCGGTTTTGCGGCACTTGCATTCCGCGCCGGGATTGATGCGCTGCAGACGGTGCTTTACGGGGCCGACGACCGGGCAATTCTGGCGGCGGCAGCGGCGATGCCCTGGTATGCGCTGATCATTATTCCCGCATCAGGCGGATTGGTGGTGGGGATGATCCTGCATCATTTCACCCCGGATGGGCGGGTGCGTGCGGTGGCCGATGTGATCGAGGGAGCTGCCCTGCGCCGCGGGCGGGTTGAGTTGCGCGAGGGGCTGGCCTCTGCTGCGGCCTCGTTGATAACGCTGGGTTCGGGCGGCTCATCGGGTCGCGAGGGGCCGGTGGTGCATCTGGCCGGGGTGATTTCGACCATCATTGCCGAGCGTATCCGCGCCAGCGGGATCACCGGGCGCGACCTGCTGGGCTGCGCTGTGGCGGCGGCGGTCTCAGCCTCGTTCAACGCACCGATTGCTGGCGCTGTCTTTGCGCTGGAGGTGGTGCTGCGTCACCACGCGCTGCACGCTTTCGCACCGATCGCCATCGCATCGGTGGCGGGCACAGTGATCAACCGGCTGCACTACGGCGATGTGGCGGAGTTCGCATTGCCGCTGGCCGGGGGCGTGGCATTCTATTGGGAGATCCCGGCGTTCCTGCTTCTGGGCCTGGTGGCGGGGGCGGTGGCTGTGGTGATGATGCGCGCCATTTTCTGGACCGAGAGCCTGGGCAACAGGCTGCAGGCGCAAAGCGGCATGCCGCGCTGGCTGCGCCCGGCGATCGCCGGGGCGTTGGTGGGTTTGCTGGCGATCTGGTTTCCGCAGGTGATCGGGATCGGCTACGAGACCACGTCGCTGGCGCTGACCGGGCGCCTGACGCTGCATGAGGCGGTGGTCTTTGCCGCACTGAAGGTGGCGGCTGTGGCAATTACGCTGGGCGGGCGGATGGGCGGCGGGGTGTTTTCACCGGCGCTGGTGGTTGGCGCGCTGACGGGGCTTGCCTTCGGGCTGATCGCAACGGCCGTGATGCCGCAGTTTTCCGGCGCGGCGACGGTCTATGCGCTTGCCGGGATGGGGGCGGTTGCGGCGGCGGTGCTGGGCGCACCGATATCGACAACGCTGATCGTGTTCGAGATGACGGGCGATTGGGAGACGGCGGTCGCAGTGCTGGCGGCGGTCTCCACCGCCACGGCGCTCGCCAGCCGCTTCGTGCAGCGCTCGTTCTTCTTGACGCAACTGGCGCGGCGCGGCGTGCGCATCGCACTGGGGCCGCAGGAGTATCTGGCCGACACGACCGGATTTGCTCGTGCCATCCGCCGCAGCGGCAGTCCGGCTGGCCTGCCGGTGGAAGCGGTTGCGGAATTGCACGAACAGGGGCTGGCGATTGATGCCGAAGCCTCCATGAAAACAGCGCTGCGGATGTTCGAGCGACTGGGCGTCACGCATCTGGCGGTGCTGCGCAGCGGGCCCGGCGGGGCAGAACCGATCGGCAGCCTGGCGCATGTTGATGCGTTGCGCGTCTACACCCGCGCCCTGGCGGCCACCGCCGCCGAGGAGCATTCCTGAAAAAGCGTGAAAGGCAGGGGCTTTGCCTCCTCCCGCGCTCAGTCCTCGCGGGCTAGCGGATGGTGGGCCATCACCAGGCTGCGCAGCCGGTCGTCGAGTACATGGGTGTAGATCTCGGTCGAGGAAAGATCGGCATGTCCCAGAAGAAGCTGGATCACCCGCAAATCCGCCCCGCCCGCCAGCAGGTGCGTGGCAAAGGCGTGTCGCAGCACATGCGGACTGGCGCGGTTCGGGTCGATGCCGGCGCGCGCGGCGATCTCCTTGACGAGGCCGTGAAACCGCATCCGTGTCATGTGGCCGGCCGCGCCGCGCGCCGGAAAGAGGAATTTCGAGCCGGGCTTGCCTGCCGCACGCGCTGCCGCCTCGGCACGGTCGCGGTGCGCCAGCCAGACCGCCACCGCCGCGCGCGCCGGGTCTGAGAGCGGCACCATCCTGTCCTTGCCGCCCTTGCCGCGCACCATCAGCATCTCGGGCGCACCGCGCAACGCGGCGTCGGGCAGGCTGACCAGTTCCGACACCCTGAGCCCGGTGGCATATAAAAGTTCGAACAGACAGGCGTTTCGCGCGCGCGTCGAGGGGTCGGTGCCATGGTCTCGTGCGGCATCCAGAAGCCGTTTGACTTCGTCCTGGGTCAGCGTTCCGGGCAGTCGCGCCGCGCGGCCCGGCCCGTCGATGCGCAATGTCGGGTTGTCGCTGCGCCAGCCCTCGTCATGGGCAAAACGGCAGAACTGCTTGAGCGCCGACAGTCTGCGCGCGCGGGTGGCGCGGGCCATGCCCTGCGCCTCAAGGCCGATCAGATAGGTTTCGATATCAGAACGCGTGGCGTTCAGAAGCGATTGGCCCATTTCGGCCAACGCCTCGGCGGTATGGCGCAGATCGCGACCATAGGCGAGGAGCGTGTTGCGCGCGGCCCCGCTTTCGGCGGCGATGGCATCGAGGAAAGTGGAAATGCTGCGCAGGTCATCGTGGCTGGCCTGAGGCGAGGGTTTTCCACTGGGCATGTTAGCCACGCCGCTCCAGCAACAGACTTTGCAGCGCGGCGCGCCGGGCGACATCTTCCAGTCCGATATGGCGCAGCGTTGCCAGGCCGTCGGTCAGCACGCGCGGGTCACTGGCATTGTCGAGACTTGCCAGCGTGCGCAACACGATCTCGCCCAATCGTCCATCGGACAGGCGGGTCAGGGCGGCTTCAGGCACCGGAGGCGCTTCGGCGAAGGCTTCAGCGACAGCCGCCCAGAGCGGATCACGCAGCGCCTCGTCGCCATCGGTTGCGGGGGACGGGGCGAGACCGCGCGCTACATTGGTCAGGAACTGCATCCGCGGTGTCTGGCCGGGATGGTCCAGCGCGATTCGTTCGTACTTGTCTGACAGCAGCCCGGTGATCACCGCCTGTTCCTGTGCGGCACCACTGAGCTCGGCATCAAGCAGCGCCTCGGCGTAGAGGTTGGCGAACGCGACCTCAAGTTCTCCCTCGGCGACATGCGGCCACGCGTTCAGAAGGGCTGTGCCGATGGCTTCGCTGTCGCCTTCCTCCAGCGCGTGCTCAAGCCGTTGCACGGCGCGCACCCGTTCCCAGATCCCGCCCGAGGCGGCGGCGCTGCGCTCTGTGTAAAGCCCCAGCAGATGGTTGGGTGGCAGCGCGCCGGAGCGCACCAGCCGCTCGGCTGCTTCCAGTTGCGCGCGCCAGCCAATTGTGCCGCGCAGGTCGGCATGGGCAAAGGCCACCGGCAGACCATGCGTGGCGACCGGCGCACCGATCGCTTCCAGCAGTCGCCAGGCCAGCGGCGACAGGCGGGTGGGGCGGATGCTTTCTATCGTGGTTTCGCCATTGTGCAGATGATCCTCGGCATCGAGGAAATGTTCGATCAGCGGGCCATAAACCGGACCAAGCGTGTTCATCTCGCGGGCGCGCTCATACTGCGCCTGCGCGCGCGCCCAGTCGCCCCGCCGGGCCTGGCAGAAGATCACCGCAGGCTCGAACGGGAAGGGCTGCCCGGCATTGTCCATTACTTCGCAGGCGCGCTGTTCCTGTTCCAGCAGCAGCGCGATCTCGAAGCGGCGCAGGCGCAAGCCGGGGTCATCGGAATCAAGCGTATCAAGAAGGGCTGCTGCCTGATCGATGGCGCCGAATTCGATCAGCTTGTCGATACGCGCCGTCAGAAAGGCCGTGGCGCTTCTGTCGGCAGTCAGGTTGTTGTCCGATTGACGGTCAGTCGGTGCGAGGCTGATTGGCGCGTCGAATTCGGCCAGCAGCAAGCGATAGCTGAGGTCGCGCAACGCCGGAAGCGTATCAACCGGCAGCGCGTCGATCAGGACCCGAAGCTCGGCATCTGGCGTCGTGCCCCAGAAGTTGCGTGGCAGTCCCGCACGCGCCGCCGAGAAAAGGCCAACCGATTCGGGGCGTGTAGTGCCAAGCGCCCGCGTGGTGATGGCGCTTTGCAACCAGGCATCTTCCATCAGCGGGCTGATCGGATACGCGCCTGGCTCGGGCCGCGTGAGGTTCTCTCGCAGCCAGTCTATCGCCGAAAGTGGGTCTTGCGCCGTGGCGGGCTGCGACAGAATCGCAGGTGAGAATGCCACGACCAGCGCCACCACCCGGGCGCTGCAACGCAGCCGGTCGGCGCAGGCCCGGGTGATCCAACGCAGCCGCATCAAGGCGCCTATTGCCCGCCCAGATCGACCGGAACACTGCGCGGTTCGGTCGGAACCGAAAGATCGCCTACATAGGCAAAGCCCAGAAAACCGATCCCGCCCAGGATCAGCAGGATCAGAATTAGCCGGAAAAGGTAGCCCAGAATGCCAGGCCGATCGTCGCTGTATGCCATGATTTTGCGCTGTTTCCCTTCTGGTTGTCATTCTCGTATGCCCCTGGGTGTTGCCGATGCACAGGCCCGGTCGACGAGCGCGTGCCGGATTGGCCCGGTCCACCTAGATGTATATAGGGTATGCGACACAAGATCACGCCATTCGGTGCGTGTGCGGAAAAAAACCGCCGGTACCCGGTGGGCATGGTGGGATAAACGGGGGCCGGGCGGGCAATGGGTGCGACACTGAAGAAAACCGTGGTGATGGTGGGCATGATGGGCGCCGGAAAGAGCGCTGTCGGGATGGAGTTGGCGCGCCTTCTGCGGGTGCCGTTTCTCGATTCGGATGCCGAGATCGAGCGCGCTGCCAACTGCACCGTGGCCGAGATCTTTGCCCGCGACGGCGAGGCGTTTTTCCGTGAGAAAGAGGCGCAGGTGATCGGTCGGCTGCTGGCGGCGGCGCCGGGCGTTTTGTCGGTGGGCGGCGGGGCCTATCTGTGCCCTGCGACCCGCGCACTGATCCGTGAGAAGGGTGTGGCCGTCTGGCTGAAGGCCGATCTGGACCTGCTGTGGAGCCGGGTCAGGCGCAAGGATACCCGCCCGCTGTTGCGCACCGCCGATCCCTATCGCACGCTGGCCGATCTGATGGCGGCGCGTGAGCCCGCCTATGCCGAAGCCGACCTGATGATCCAGGTTCGGGCCGACGCAAGTATCGAAGCGACTGCCGCCTCTGTGCGCGACGCCCTCGCCACCCGGCCCGATGTACTGGCCTGAGACTGAATCCTGAAAATGCGAAGGAATGCTGATCGTGACCCAGCCTGACCTTGAAACCGTCCCTGTCGAGTTGGGCGCACGGCGTTACGAGGTGCGCGTCGGCGCGGGGCTTCTGGCGCGCGCGGGTGCCGAGATTGCACCACTTCTCAACCGCCCGCGGGTGGCGGTGCTGACCGAAGAGACAGTCGCCGCGTTGCATCTGGAAACGCTGAGAAGCGGATTGTCAGACGCCGGGATTGCGATGCAGGCACTGGCGCTGCCGCCGGGGGAAGGCACGAAAAGCTGGCCGCATCTGGCCCGTGCGGTGGAATGGCTGCTGGAAGCGCAGGTCGAGCGCACCGACGTTGTGGTGGCGCTGGGCGGCGGGGTGATCGGCGATCTGGCAGGCTTTGCGGCGGCGATCCTGCGGCGTGGGGTGCGGTTTGTGCAGATCCCCACCAGCCTGCTGGCGCAGGTGGACAGCTCGGTCGGCGGCAAGACCGGGATCAACACGGGCCAAGGGAAGAACCTTGTCGGTGCGTTCCACCAGCCCAGTCTGGTGCTGGCCGATATCGGGGTCCTTGATACCATGCCCGCGCGCGATTTTCTGGCGGGTTATGGCGAGGTAGTGAAATACGGGCTTTTGGGTGACGCCGCGTTCTTTGAGTGGTTGGAACGGCACGGCCCCGCCCTGGCTGCCGGCGACCGCGCCCTTCGGCAAGTGGCCGTGCGCCGCTCGGTGGCGATGAAAGCCGGGATCGTCGCCCGCGACGAGACCGAGCAGGGCGAGCGCGCGCTGCTTAATCTGGGCCACACCTTCTGTCACGCGCTTGAGGCTGCGACGGGCTATGGCGGGCGTCTGCTGCATGGCGAGGGGGTTGCGATCGGCTGCGCGCTGGCCTTCGATCTGTCGGCGCGGCTCGGGCTTTGCGCGCAAGAGGAACCGGGTCGCGTTGCGGCGCATATGGCGGCAATGGGGATGAAGCACCGGCTAGCGGATATCGAGGGCGAGTTGCCCGATGCCGAGGCGCTGATCGCGTTGATGGCGCAGGACAAGAAGGTGGTCGACGGACGTATGCGGTTTGTGCTGTCATGCGGGATCGGGAAGGCCTTTGTCACCGATGCGGTGCCGCCCGAAGTGCTGCGCGCGCTTCTGGAAGACGCCCTGGCCGACCGCAGGCGCTAAGGCCGGTTGCGGGCGGTGGAAAAGCGCCTTCGAAGGCGCTTCCCACGCGATTTCGAAATCGCGTTTTCCCGTTGATCCGGCGCGGAGGCGGTTGAAGGGAGTCACGGTGTCGACTTGGGCGCAGTTTTGCTTGATATCAGGCCGGCCCGAAGCGCCTTCGAAGGCGCTTGAAACGCGATTTCGAAATCGCGTTCTTGCAACCGCTCGAGCGGCGCGCCGGTCAGGTTTTCGGGCGGCGGTTGATCAGCACCAGGCCGCCCACCAGCATCCCCAGCGCGACCGGGGTCATCAGCGAAACCGACTCACCCAGTACCAGCCAGCCCAGAAGCGCGCTGAGGACCGGGGTGACGAAGCTGAAACTTGCCACGGACGAGGCCGGGTAACGCAGCAAGAGCCAGAACCACAGAACAAACCCCGCTGTCACCGCGCCCAGCGTGTGGATCAGAAAGATCGCCAGCTGGAACCCGTCGAAATCGCGCATCAGATCGCCGCCATAGAGCGGGGTCAGCGCCATCAGGATCGGCGCCGAGACCAACAGTTGCCAGAAAAGCTGCGTCTCGGGCTGGACACTCTTCAAACGGGTCAGGCGCGCGACCAGCACGATAGCCGCCCAGCACATCCCCGCAACCAGTGCCGCCAGATCGCCCATCAGGCTGCCGCCCTCTGCCGCGCCATTGCCCAGTTGCGCGCCCATCACCAGCGCGACCGCCGCAAAGCCCAGGAGGAACCCGGCGGCGCGCATCCGGGTCAGCCGCTCGCCGGGGAACAGGAAATGCGCCGCTACCGCCAGCCAGAGCGGCATCGCATAGAAGATGATCGAGGCGCGGACGACGGTTGTGTTGTCAAGTGCGATGAAAAGGAAAAAGAACTCCGTCGCAAAGGCCGCGCCGATCAAAAGCCCCGGCCGCCACAAGTCAAAACGGAAGCGGATGCGCCGGAAGATCATCCAACCCGCCAGCGCGGCTGCGGCCACGACCGAGCGCATGGCGGCAAAGAACACCGGCTGGAGCCCGTCATTTCCCAGCTTTATCAGAACGTTATTGGCGCCAAAGATCAGAGACAGGCCAAGTAGCAGCCAGAATCCGGGCATGTCGAGCGGGCGACGAAGCGGAGGGGGCGGGGACATTGCGGGCTCTTTCAACAAACCCGAGCAGTCAACGCCGGGTGGCTGGTAAGGTCAATGCCCCGGCCGGACTTTTCCCCTGTCGACAAATCGCCTATTGTCCGGGTCTGACCTGCCAGAACCGGACCCCGGATGCCCAAGAGCCAAAGCAAAGCCTCCCTTCTGCAACGCTGCGAGGCGCGGGGCCTGCGCATGACCGGCCAACGCCGGGTTATCGCCCGCGTGATCGAGACCGCCGACGACCACCCGGATGTCGAGGAACTGCACGCCCGTGCCGTGGCCCTGGACCCGCGCATCTCCATCGCCACGGTCTACCGCACCGTCAAACTGTTCGAAGAGGCAGGGCTTCTGGAGCGTTTGGAGTTCGGTGACGGGCGCGCGCGGTACGAGGACGCCGAACGCGACCACCATGATCATCTGATCGACATGGCCACCGGCGAGGTGATCGAATTCTGCGACCCCGAGATCGAGCGGCTGAAAGAGGCCATCGCCAAACGGCTGGGTTACCGGCTGGAAGGGCACCGGCTGGAGCTGTTCGGGGTCAAGCTGAAATCCTGAAACGGTGAGCCGGCCTATTCAGCCGCATCGCGATGGGCAGGCTGCGCGGTGATTTCTGTCAGTGGCGCACCGGAATACAGGTAATCGCGGGTGATCGGCGCGGCGGCGACGTCATGCGACAGCTGGAACTGGAAGACGCATTGCCCGGCCTGGCGAAAGCTTTCCTCGGATGCCGCCAGATAAAACCGCCACATGCGGCAGAATCGGTCATCATAGAGTGCGCGTGCCCGTTCGATATTAGCCAGGAACCGTGCGTGCCAGTGGCGCAGTGTCTCGGCGTAATGCAGGCGCCAGACTTCGATGTCGCAGGGCACCAGCCCCTCTTTCTCGACCGCCGCCATCACTTCTGACATGGCCGGAATATAGCCGCCGGGGAAGATATACTTGGTCATCCAGCGGCTGGTTGCGCCGGGCGGGGAACTGCGCCCGATGGTGTGGATCAGCGCCAGACCATCGGGCGCAAGAACGTTTCGCAGAGTGCGGAAATAGGTGCGAAACTGTGGCGCGCCGACATGTTCGAACATGCCGACCGATACAACCCTGTCGAACTGGCCGGTCATCGCGCGGTAATCCATCAGTTCAAAGCGTACCTGCCCGTCAAGCCCAGCGTCGCGCGCCCGTTCGCGTGCCAGCTTCAACTGCTCCTGCGACAGCGTGATGCCCAGAACCTGCACCCCGTAATCACGCGCCAGCGTCAGCGCCATGCCGCCCCAACCGCAGCCGATGTCCAGCACCTTCAATCCTGGCTCAAGACACAGCTTGGCGGCGATATGGGCCTTCTTCTGGGCCTGAGCCTGTTCCAGAGAATCATCGGGATTACGGAAGTAGCCGCAGGAATATTGGCGGTCGCTATCCAGAAACAGATCGTAAAGCGCGCCCGACAGATCATAATGATGCGCGACATTGCTTTGCGAGCGTCCGGCGGGGTTGTATTGGATCAGCACGCGCAGCCAGTCGCGTATCCGCGCCAGTGCGCCCTGCCAGGTGCCGTGGTTGCCCGCACGCATGTTCGCCAGTGCCAGGGCCAGAAGCGCGTTGATATCGTCGCCTTCAATGGTCAGCGTGCCATCCATATAGGCTTCGCCCAGGGCAACTTCCGGGTCCAGCACCAGCCGTCGTGGCAGCGCGGGATCATGCAACGTTACGGCAGCTTCAGGCGCGCTTCCGTCGCCATATTGGCGGGTTTCGCCATCGGGCAGTGTGACCTTCAGGCTACCAACGCACACCAACTGACGCAAAAAGCGATCCAGTAAACGGTTCCACATCTCAGGCCTCCGTCTTGCCCTGATGTTTCACTTGTGAGGTTTATGGTTTCGTGAAGATACACGATCATCACAATTCTTGCAATTACGGCATGTTGCCAGACCCAAGAGCGGGCTTCCAGCCGATCTGCAAGCGCGCTAGGTATGGGGCGAAATCTACCGGAGCATGTGATGGACAATCTGCGGGGAAGCCTGATGATGGTCGCCGCCATGGCGGGCTTTGCCATCGAGGACGCGGTGATCAAGCATCTGGCGGGCAGCTTGCCTGTCGGGCAGATCATGGTGCTTCTCGGGCTGGGCGGCGCACTGGTTTTCGGCCTGATCGCGCATCGGCGCGGCTACAGCCTGTTTGTGCCCGAGTTTGCGCGGGGGGCGGTGCTGTTGCGCAACCTGTCCGAGATGCTGGGTGCGGCCTCTTTCGTGATGGCGATCGTATTGGCGCCGCTGGCAGCGGTCACGGCGATCTTGCAGGCAATGCCACTGGCCGTCACGCTGGGGGCGGCGCTGTTTCTGGGCGAGCCGGTGGGCTGGCGCCGCTGGAGCGCGATCCTGATCGGCTTTGCGGGTGTGCTGCTGATCGTCCGGCCCGGATCGGCTGCGTTCGACCCGGCCTCACTGCTGGCGGTGATCGCGGTCTTTGCCTTGTCTGCGCGCGATCTGGCGACGCGTCGGGTGCCTGCGCGCGTTCACAGCCTTCAGCTTTCAGGCTGGGGCTTTACCATGGTCGCCCCTGCGGGACTGCTGCTGCTGGCGGCTACCGGCACGGCGCCCGTGGTGCCCGTTGCCGCGGACTGGGGCTGGATCGCCTTGGCACTGTCGGCGGGGATACTGGCCTACGCAGCCCTGGTCGGTGCCACCCGGCTGGGCGATATCGCTGTAACGACGCCGTTTCGATATTCGCGGCTAATCTTCGCCATGATCATCGGCCTGGTAGTTTTCGGCGAAGTCCCCGATGCAATGACGCTGGCGGGGTCAGTGCTGGTGGTCGGGGCAGGGCTTTACACGCTGTGGCGCCAGATGTTGTTGCAACGCACCATGTTGCGCCGTTAGCGTTATTAGGGGTCCGTTGGCGCGTAGCGGGCTTTCCCCAAGGTCCGGGCCAAGATATAGAAGCACGAAATCATCGCCAACACAGGGCCCTGTCATGACCACCATTCTCGATATCACCGGCCGCGAAATCCTGGACAGCCGGGGCAATCCGACCGTTGAAGTGGATGTGATCCTCGAAGACGGCACCATGGGGCGGGCGGCCGTGCCGTCGGGGGCCTCCACTGGCGCGCATGAGGCGGTGGAGTTGCGCGATGGCGACAAGGCGCGCTTTCTTGGCAAGGGGGTGCTCAATGCCGTGGCTGCCGTCAATGGCGAGATCGCTGAGGCGCTGGTCGGCAGCGATTCCACGGAACAGGTTGCCATCGACAGCGCT
Organism: uncultured Rhodobacter sp.; assembly: GCA_964496915.1. Taxonomy (GTDB): domain Bacteria; phylum Pseudomonadota; class Alphaproteobacteria; order Rhodobacterales; family Rhodobacteraceae; genus Pararhodobacter. Next base: position 22,639 of record CAZCAX010000022.1, on the reverse strand, counting down.
CTGATTGAGCTGGACGGCACACCGAACAAGGCGCGGCTGGGCGCCAATGCCATCCTTGGTGTCTCGTTGGCCGTCGCCAAGGCCGCCGCCGAAGCCTGCGGCCAGCCGCTCTACCGCTATGTCGGCGGCACCTCGGCGCGGATGCTGCCGGTGCCGATGATGAACATCATCAACGGCGGCGAGCATGCCGACAATCCGATCGACATTCAGGAATTCATGATCATGCCCGTCAGTGCCGGTAATATCGGTGAGGCGGTGCGCATGGGGGCCGAGGTGTTCCATGTGTTGAAGAAGGAATTGCAGCAAGCCGGTCTGGCCACCGGCGTAGGCGATGAGGGGGGCTTTGCGCCCAATATCAGCTCTGCCAGAGAAGCGCTTGATTTCATTTTGAAATCTGTCGAGAAGGCAGGTTACAAGCCGGGCGAGGATATCTATCTGGCGCTCGATTGTGCGGCGACGGAATATTACAAGAACGGCAAGTATGTTCTTGAAGGTGAAGGGAAATCCCTTACTGGCGCCGAGAATGTCACTTATCTGGCCGATCTGGTGCGCGACTATCCGATCATCTCCATTGAAGACGGTTGCGCCGAGGATGACTGGGAAGGTTGGCAGGCACTGACCGAGGCGTTGGGTAGCAAGATCCAGTTGGTGGGCGATGATCTTTTTGTCACCAATCCCAAGCGGTTGGCGAAGGGAATTGAGATGGATTGCGGCAACAGCCTGCTGGTAAAGGTCAACCAGATCGGCACGCTGACCGAAACGCTCGCTGCCGTCGACATGGCCCATCGCGCCCGCATGACCTGTGTGATGTCGCACCGTTCCGGCGAGACCGAGGATGCCACCATCGCCGATCTGGCAGTTGCAACCAACTGCGGTCAGATCAAGACCGGATCGCTGGCGCGCTCGGACCGGATGGCGAAATACAATCAATTGATCCGCATAGAAGAAATGCTGGGCGAAGCGGCACAATATGCCGGGCGTAGTGTCCTGCGCTGACCAACGACAACAGACCGCAAAAAAGGGGGCGCATGCCCCCTTTTTTTATTCTTCGGTTCAGTGATTTGAAAAAGCCTTGGCGACGGGAGGCGGCGAGAAATTCGCAGTCGCCCATATTTTACCAGTTGATAAAATTTTCAACTGTGGCAAGGTTGGGAAAAACAAGAACACAAGCAACCCAACGCCAGGAGGTAGCCCGTGACCAACAGCCCACAGACCGACGGGATTGAGCCCGCACGTCTTGATGCCGATCTGCTCGCCGCCAATTTCGACGATCTTTATCCTTGTTTCGACGATCACGAAGCGCGCGTCGCGGCCGATCGCTGCTATTTCTGCCATGATGCCCCTTGCATCACCGCCTGTCCCACGGCCATCGACATCCCGTTGTTCATCCGGCAGATCCAGGCGGGCCAACCCGAGGCCGCAGCGCGCACGATCTTTGACCAGAACATCATGGGCGCGATGTGCGCCCGCGTCTGCCCGACCGAGACATTGTGCGAGGGTGCTTGCGTGCGCGAGACCGCCGAGGGGCAACCCGTCGAGATTGGCCGCCTGCAGCGCTACGCTACCGACATCCTGCTGGAGCGCAACGACCACCCTTTCACCCGCGCCGCGCCCACGGGCAAACGCGTGGCGGTGGTAGGGGCCGGGCCTGCCGGTCTGGCTTGTGCGCACCGGCTGGCGATGAAGGGCCATGATGTGGTGATACATGACGCCCGGCCCAAACCCGGTGGTCTGAACGAATACGGCATAGCGGCTTACAAGGCGGCAGGCGGCATCGCCCAGGCCGAGGTCAACTGGCTTCTTGGAATTGGCGGAGTTCGCATCGAGACAGGCAAGGCGCTGGGGAGCGAGATCACGCTGGAGGAACTTCGCGAGGATTTCGATGCGGTGTTTCTTGGTATGGGGCTTGCCGGTGTCAACGCCTTGCGTGCGCAGGGCGAGGAAAAGGAAGGCGTGCGCGATGCGGTTGATTTCATCTACGAGCTTCGCCAGTGCGGTGACCTGTCAACGCTACCCATCGGGCGGCATGTGGTGGTGATCGGGGGGGGCATGACCGCAGTCGATGCCGCGGTGCAATCCCGCCTGCTGGGTGCCGAGCATGTTACCATGGTCTACCGCCGTGACCGCAGCGCGATGGGCGCCTCGGATTATGAGCTGGATCACGCCCAGACCGAAGGGGTGAAGATCATAACCAATGCGATGCCGTTGGCGGTCCATGGCAACGGCGCGGTCCGCGAGATTGAGTTCGGCTATACCCGCAACAGCCCGACCGGTTTGGAACCCACCGGCGAAACATTCCGGCTGCGTGCCGACCAAGTGTTCAAGGCCATCGGCCAGCGGCTTGAAGGCGCACCGGAAGCCCTGACACTGGAAGGCGGCAAGATCGCGGTCAGCGTAGAGGGCCGCACCAGTCTGCCCGGCGTTTGGGCCGGGGGCGACTGCGCGGCAGGCGGCGAGGATCTGACGGTCACCGCCACTGCCCAGGGCCGCGATGCGGCCGAAGACATCCACGCCAGCATCATGGCCTGAGGGAGGGCAACAATCATGGCCAATCTTGCAAGCAATTTCGTCGGTATCAAATCGCCCAACCCGTTCTGGCTGGCTTCGGCCCCGCCGACGGACAAGGCCTATAACGTCGAGCGCGCCTTCAAGGCGGGCTGGGGCGGGGTGGTCTGGAAAACCCTGGGCTCGGAAGGGCCGCCGGTGGTCAATGTCAACGGGCCGCGCTATGGCGCGATCTGGGGTGCGGATCGGCGGCTTCTGGGGCTGAACAACATCGAACTGATCACCGACCGCCCGCTCGAAGTGAACCTGCGCGAGATCAAGCAGGTGAAACGCGACTGGAAAGACCGCGCGCTGATCGTCAGCCTGATGGTGCCCTGCGATGAGGAAAGCTGGAAAGCGATCCTGAAACATGTCGAGGATACCGAGGCCGACGGGGTGGAGCTGAACTTCGGCTGCCCGCATGGAATGGCCGAGCGCGGCATGGGCTCGGCCGTGGGGCAGGTGCCGGAATATATCGAGATGGTGACGCGCTGGGTGAAGCAGCACTCAAGGATGCCCTGCATTGTCAAGCTGACGCCCAACATCGCCGATATCCGCAAACCCGCCGAAGCCGCGCTCAAGGGTGGGGCCGATGCGGTGAGCCTGATCAACACGATCAATTCGATCACCTCGGTCAATCTCGATGATTTCAGCCCCGAGCCGATGATCGACGGCAAGGGCACCCATGGCGGCTATTGCGGCCCGGCGGTGAAACCCATCGCGCTGAACATGGTTGCCGAGATCGCCCGCAACCCGGAAACCGCCGATCTGCCGATCTCGGGCATCGGCGGGGTGACGACATGGCGTGATGCCGCGGAGTTCATGGCACTTGGTGCGGGCAATGTGCAGGTCTGCACCGCGGCGATGACCTATGGCTTCGGGATCATCAAGGAACTGACGGCGGGCCTGTCGCTGTGGATGGACCAGAAGGGCTTCACATCGACCGACCAGATCGTGCGCCGCGCGGTGCCCAATGTCACCGACTGGCAGTATCTGAACCTGAACTACGTCACCAAGGCAAAGATCGATCAGGATCTGTGCATCAGTTGCGGACGCTGTTTTGCCGCCTGCGAAGATACCTCGCATCAGGCCATCGCCATGTCGCCCGAGCGGGTTTTCACCGTGAAGGACGACGAATGCGTAGCCTGCAACCTCTGCGTCAATGTCTGCCCGGTAGAGAACTGTATCACCATGGAACGGGTGGCGCCGGGCGCGCTGGATGAACGCACGGGGCAGGTTGTTCCCGCTGAACACGGTAACTGGACAACGCACCCCAACAACCCGATGGCGCGCGCCGCCGAATAATCACAACTGTCCCCCGGCGTCCCGCTTCGCGGGGCGCGCATTTCCGGCGCGCCCGTTGCTGGCGCGCCGGTTTTTTTATCGCTTCGCACATGACCAGATTGCCGGCTTCGCCGAAGACTGTCTGCTCGGCCGCTTCGCAGCGCGGGGGCTGCCCCCTTTGCCGGTGTGGGGGCGGCGGAAGAACCTCCTTCAGGGCCGGGTTTGTCTGTGGCAGCTGAGGGATCAGAACCGCGCCAGGCGCTCGTCCAGCAGTGCGAAGAAGCCTTCGGCATCGATCCCGCCCATGAAGGTGGCGTTGGGTGTGCCATCGGTAACGCGCCACCAGTCGGCGACGGTCATGCCAGTGGTCAGGCGCCCCTCTGTTTCGATCTCGACATTGATCTTGCGCCCCGAGAACAGATCAGGGCGTATCAGCCATGCGATTGTGCAAGGGTCATGCAGGGGTGCGCCCTCGCTGCCGTATTTTTCCTTGTCGAACCGCTCGAAAAAGTCGGTCCAGCTGGCGACGGCGGGTCCAACCTTGCCGGGCAGCGCACGAAACTTCTCTACCTGGGCGCGGGTGATCAGGGCCTTGTGCGTTACATCGAGCGGCATCACCACCAGATCGACGCCAGAGCGGAAAACGATATCGGCGGCTTCCGGATCGACATAGATGTTGAACTCGGCAGCCGGGGTGACATTCCCCACCTCGAAATAGGCGCCTCCCATCAGCACGATCTGCCCAATGCGACTAATGATATCGGGCGCGCGCTGCATGGCGGTGGCGATGTTTGTCAGCGGGCCGATCGGCACCAGCGTCACGCTGCCGGCGTCTTCGGTGCGCAGCGTATCGATCAGAAAATCTACAGCATGGTCCGGTTGCAGCGGCATCACCGGCTCGGGCAGTATGATTCCGTCAAGCCCGGTTTTTCCATGCACATATTCGGCCGTAACCAGCGGGCGTTTCAAGGGCCGGTCGCAACCGGCAAAGACCTTTACATCCTTCCGCCCCGCAAGTTCGCAGACGATCCGCGCGTTTCGTGCCGTCAACGGCAGCGGCACGTTGCCGGCCACGCATGTGATGCCCAGAACGCTCACATCCTCAGGGCTGGCCAGCGCCAGCAGGATTGCGACAGCATCGTCCTGGCCGGGGTCGGTGTCGATGATGATCTTGCGCGGCATCTGTTCTCTCTGCGATACGGGGGCGCGCGCAGGCTAGGCACAACATGCGCCCTTGTCGAGAGGTTCGCGCGCCGTATTTCGGGAAGGGAAGCCGCGGCGACAGGCAATCACGGGAAAGGCACAAGTATCATGACAGACGACGAGACAGGGATTGAAACCTTCGATCCTGCCGATGGCAACACGCGTCGTTTTCGCGATGCGCTGGGCAGTTTCGCTACCGGCGTCTGCGTTGTCACCACCGGGGACGGCGCCGGGCGTGTGGGCATTACCGCCAACAGCTTTGCCAGCCTCTCGCTGGATCCGGCCTTGGTGCTATGGTCGCCGGCCCGAGCGTCACGCCGTTTCACGGCCTTCTCCACCGCGCGCCATTATGCCATCCATGTGCTCGCAGCGGATCAGTTCGCCCTGGCCCGTCATTTTGCGCTGGACGGAATGGATTTCGCGCTGCCCGGCGTCACCACCAGCCCGGAGGGTGTTCCGATTCTGCCAGGCTGCCTGGCGTGGTTTGAGTGTCGGCAAGAGGCTGTCCACGAGGGCGGCGATCATGCGCTGATCGTCGGTCGGGTGTTGCGCGCAGCAAGCCGCCCGGGCGCGCCGCTGGTGTTCAGTGCCGGGCGTTACGGCGGGTTCAGCCCTGAGCAGGGTTGATCAGGGATCATCCCTGCGCGTCGTTGGTCGTTTGCGCCGCCGGGTTTGCCACCAACGCCGGATCCGGATGATCGCGGCCGTAACCACGGGCCGCAGCGCTGGCAGGTCGATCGCCAGAATCAGCAACCCCAAAGGCAGCATCCAGAATCCCAGAATCGGCAGAAAGCCCAACAGGCCGCCGATAAGCAGCAGAAAAGCCACCGGCAACCGAATGAGCATCGCGGGCCGCCCCTGAATGACGCGAATCAGCGGTGCCAGCGCGGGAATACTTAGCGCAAGGATGCGCAATTGGCGGTCCAGACGCCTGCGATACCGGTCATCCATCACGATCTCCGTCTGCCGGTGCGGCTGGCAGCGGTCAAAACAGCATTTGCCTGTGACCGCGCCGTAGCCTCCAGAAATGCGCAGGATCCAGCGCATTTCAACCGGGGCTCAGGATAATGTCATCTGCGCTCGCCGGCAGGCGCCAGGATCACTTGCGTGTTCCATTCGTCGCAGCGGTCAGCCAGCGACGGGGGCAGCGGGCGGTCGGTGAAGAAACTGTCGATCCGTTCCATCGACCCGATCCGCGCAGGCGCGGTGCGCTGGAATTTGGAATGATCGGCCACCAGCCAGGCCATGCGCGCCTGTCCCAGAATGGTGCGGCTTACACCCACTTCCTCTATGTCATAATCGAGGATATCGCCATCGGCATCGAGCGCCGAGCAGCCGATCACGGCCAGATCGAACTTGAACTGGCGTATCACCGCCTCGGTCAGGTTGCCGATCAGCCCGCCATCCGAGCGGCGCAGCGTGCCGCCGGTAACGATTACCTGGCAGGCGGGGTTGTCGGCCAGGATATTGGCGACATTCATGTTGTTGGTCACCACCATAAGGCTGGAGTGGCGTAGCAACTCGCGTGCCACGGCCTCGGTGGAGGTGCCGATATTGAGGAAAATCGACGCACCCTCCGGAATTGCAGCGGCGCAGGCGCGTGCAATGGCGCGCTTTTCTTCGGCCAGAAGGGCACGGCGCTCCTGATAGCCAATATTGACCGTCCCCGAACGCAGAATCGCCCCGCCATGAACCCGTTCAAGCTTTCCGGCTTCATCCAACTCTGCCAGATCGCGACGGATCGTCTGCACGGTGACGCCAAAGTGTTCGGCCAGCCCCTCGACCGTGACCTTGCCCTCAATCCGGGCGATCTCAACAATTTGCGGAAGGCGAAAGCCCTGCGACATGATTCGGTTCCTTTTGGTTGCAACTATCTTCGCCTGCTTTCGTCATGGCAATGGCGAACCTGCGCTGGCGGCGGCGTTCGCGAAGAGGGCGGCCAAACAAAAAAGATGTATTTGCGATCATTCAAAGAAATCTGCGGGAGCTTCGCAAAAAAACGAAAGCAATATTGATAAAACGAAAGCGATATGCTTCTGTTCCGATCAAACTCGAAATCGAATGCGCAATGCCTCAAACCCTCTCCGTCACTACACAGACCGATCCCAAGCCAGAGCCGGTAGATCTTTTGGTCATCGGTGGCGGAATCAACGGCTGCGGCATTGCCCGTGATGCCGTCGGTCGTGGATACTCGGTGGTGCTGGCCGAGCAGGGCGACCTGGCGGGTGCCACGTCATCGGCCTCGACGAAGCTGTTTCACGGCGGGCTCAGATACCTGGAGTATTTCGAGTTTCGGCTTGTGCGCGAGGCGCTTGTCGAACGCGAGGTGCTGTTGCGCGCCATGCCGCATATCTCCTGGCCGATGCGTTTCGTGCTGCCTTATCACCGCGACATGCGTTTCGAAGGGACAACGCCCACCTCGCGCCTGCTGGGCTTGTTCATGCCCTGGATGCGCGGCCGCCGTCCGGCCTGGCTGATCCGGCTGGGGCTGTTTCTTTATGACCTGTTGGGCGGGCGCAAGATCCTGCCGGGCACCACCACGCTCCACCTGCCGGGCACACCCGAGGGCGCCCCCCTGCAGGAACGCTTTGAGAAAGCCTATGAATATTCCGACTGCTGGGTCGAAGATTCGCGCCTTGTGGTGCTCAATGCCCGTGATGCCCAGGCGCGGGGTGCCACGATCCTGACACGCAGCCGCGTCAGCGCGGCGCGGGCCGCTGACGGGCTGTGGGAGGTGACACTCGATACCGCCGAGGGGCCGGAAACCCTGCGCGCGCGGATGCTGGTGAATGCGGCCGGACCCTGGGTGGGGGACGTGATCCACGACACCTTGCGGCTGAACGTGCGCGACAAGGTTCGGCTGGTGCGCGGATCGCATATCGTCACCCGCAGGCTCTACGATCACGACAAATGCTATTTCTTTCAAGGGACTGACGGTCGGATTATCTTCGCCATCCCTTATGAGAACGACTTCACCCTGATCGGCACCACCGATGCAGACCATACCGACCCTGACACGCCCCCGCGCTGCACCGACGAAGAGCGCGATTATCTTTGTGCCTTTGCCTCACAGTATTTTGCAAAGCCCGTCACCGCCGAGGATGTGGTCTGGTCCTATTCCGGCGTGCGTCCGCTTTATGATGACGGCGCCCGCTCGGCCACCGCAGCCACGCGCGATTACGTGCTCAAGACCGACCGATCTGCGGGCGCGCCGGTGCTGCATGTGTTTGGCGGCAAGATCACGACCTATCGGCGGCTCGCGGAAGCGGCGCTGGCGCAGATCGGGGCGGCGCTGTCCGGCGGCAGGGGCGACTGGACAGCCGGTGTGCCACTGCCGGGCGGCGATTTCCCGGTCGAGGGGGTGCAGAACCTGATTGACGACCTGCGCTGCCGCTATCCGTTCCTCGATTCGTTCTGGGCGCGTCGACTGATCCGCGCCTACGGCACCGAGGCGGTGACAATTCTGGGCGCGGCGCGCGACCGGGCCGATCTGGGCCGGGATTTCGGCGCCACTTTGCATGAGTCCGAGGTTCGTTGGCTGATCGATCAAGAGTTCGCCCGCAGCGCCGAAGACATCCTGTGGCGCCGGTCCAAACTGGGTCTGCGCTTGTCGGCGGATCAGGCCGCGGCACTCTCGCGCTGGATCGAAAGCGAACTCAAGGCCTGACCGCCCCCCTTTCACCTGTTCGATAAGTATCCCGGGGGAGTCCCTTCTGCGCAGCAGAAGGGACGGGGGCAGCGCCCCCTGCTCTAGAACAAAGAGGCTTCTGCGAAGCAGGCAATCAGGTCAAAGGCCGGTCAGGTAATCACATCGGGCCGGGTGCGGCCGGTGCGTTTGCGTAGGTCCGTCAGGGCATCGATGGCGACGATCACCCCGGCGAGGGCCGCTTGCGGGGTCTGCGCAATGTCCTGTGCCTCGAAGCGTTCAAGATAGACGCGCAGAGTTGCGCCTTCGGTGCCTGTGCCCGACAGGCGCAGAACCACCCGCGCGCCATCCTCGAAATCGATCTCGATGCCCTGACCGGTGGCCGTGCTGCCATCAACCGGGTCGGTATAGGCGAAATCGCGGGCTCCCTGCACCGTCAGTTCCCTGACACGGTTACCTGCAAGGTCGGGCAGGATGGTGCGCAGATCAGCCATCAGCGATTCGGCCGTGGCACTGTCGAGCGCCTCGTAATCGTGGCGCGAATAGTAGTTGCGTCCGAATCGTGCCCAGTGATCCTCCATCAGCGCGGCCACCGACATCTTCCGCTTGGCCAGTATGTTCAGCCACAGAAGCACCGCCCACAACCCGTCCTTCTCGCGCACATGATCCGATCCTGTGCCCGCCGATTCTTCGCCGCAGAGCGTCGCCATGCCCGCATCCAGCAGGTTCCCGAAGAACTTCCAGCCGGTCGGCGTGGCGAAGGCCGGGATATTCAATGCCTCGGCCACGCGGTCAACCGCGCGGCTGGTCGGCATCGAGCGCGCGACACCTTTCAGCCCGGTGCTGTAGCCCGGCGCCAGATTGGCATTGGCAGCCAGCACCGCCAGACTGTCCGAAGGCGTGACATAGACGCCGCGCCCCAGGATCATGTTGCGATCGCCATCGCCATCCGAGGCGGCGGCAAAATCTGGCGCATCGGGGCCCATGACGGTATCGACCAGTGCTTTCGCCCAGACCGGGTTGGGGTCTGGATGGCCACCACCAAAGTCTGGCAAGGGCTTGGCGTTGACGACCGAGCCTTGCGCGGCACCCAGCCGGTTTTCCAGGATTTCCACGGCATAGGGACCGGTAACCGCATGCATCGCATCAAAGCGCAGCGTGAATCCTGATTGAAGAAGCGCGCGTATTTCGCTGAAATCAAAAAGGGTTTCCATAAGATCAGCGTAATCGCTGACCGGGTCAACCACCTCAACCACCATGTTGGCCAGAACCTGTTCGCCCAGCCGGTCGAGCGGCAGATCGGGCGCATCAAGGGTCAGCAGTTCATCGATCCGGGTGCTGGCCTCATATATCTTTTGCGTCACGCTTTCCGGGGCCGGGCCACCATTGGCCGTGTTGAACTTGATGCCGAAATCCTCGTCTGGCCCACCGGGATTGTGGCTGGCCGACAGCACCACCCCGCCATCCGCCCCGCGCTTGCGGATCAGATGTGAGGCTGCGGGGGTCGACAACAGCCCGCCTTGCCCGACAATCACCCGTTTCGCGCCCGAGGCCGCGGCCATGCGCAGGATGACCTGCACCGCGTGTTCGTTGAAGTATCGTCCGTCGCCACCCAGCACCAGAACCTTGCCCGAAACCCCGCCAATACCGTTCCAGATGCTCTGGACGAAGTTTTCCAGATAGCCGGGCTCCATGAAGACGCGGGTTTTCTTGCGCAGTCCCGAAGTTCCGGGTTTCTGCCCTGCGATCGGCTGGGTGGGTATGCGAAGCGTTTTCATCATCTTTCCTGTCGATTGCGGCCATTGCAGCAAAGCCCGGTGTCTGATGCACCGATGCCGGGCCCGATTCGTTCGTGATATTCACGATCTGAAGCAGGCTCGGGGCAGGGATGAGGCGGGAAAACGGCGCGGGCGGGTACTTCCGCCCGGCGGCTTCAGCGGCTGGCTTCGGTCAGGCGGCGCTTCACGTAATCCGAGACATGGTTGATCATCGGTTTCATATGGGCTTCTTCGTCGCGGAAGAAATGGTCGGCGCCCTCAATCTCGGTATGGGTAATGGTGATGCCTTTTTGCTCATGCAGCTTGGCCACCAGACCTGAAACGTCACGCGGGGGGGCGATGCGGTCGGCGGTGCCGTTGATGATCAGCCCCGAGGCCGGGCAGGGTGCAAGAAAGCTGAAATCATACATGTTCGCCGGGGGCGCGACCGAAACAAAGCCGGTGATATCGGGGCGGCGCATGAGCAACTGCATGCCGATCCAGGCGCCAAAGCTGAATCCCGCGACCCAGCAATGCCGGGCGTTCTGGTTCATCGCCTGCAGGTAATCCAGTGCCGAGGCCGCATCGGACAATTCGCCGATGCCCTGGTCATACTCACCCTGGCTGCGTCCGACCCCGCGAAAGTTGAACCGCAGAACCGAGAAGCCGAGCGCGTGGAAGGCGTAATGCAGGTTATAGACGACCTTGTTGTTCATCGTGCCGCCAAACTGCGGGTGCGGGTGCAGGACGATTGCAATGGGCGCGTCACGGTTGGGTTGAGGGTGGTAGCGTCCCTCCAGCCGGCCTTCGGGTCCAGGGAAAATCACTTCGGGCATCGGGCCACCTTTGCACAATCGGCATCTGGTCAGGCTGCCGGCTTCTTAGTTGACTTAAGAAGTCGGATAACCTAGAACGTTTCTAATCTTTGCCCGCGTCGGTAACCGAGGTGGGTCCGGCGCGCGGGATAGCAGTTAAGCAACGCCCGGTCGCGCGTCAATGTATTTGGTGAAATCCTTGCGCGCTTATGGCGCGACGATTGGGAAATGGCGATGAAACTGTCGACAAAAGGCCGATATGCGATGGTGGCGATGGTCGATCTGGCGCTGATCCTTGCGCACAAGGATGGCCAGCATGTGTCGCTGGCCGAGATCGCCCGTCGTCAGGATGTGTCGTTGGCCTATCTGGAGCAGCTTTTCGTAAAGCTGCGCCGTGCCGGGCTGGTCGAATCGGTGCGTGGGCCGGGCGGCGGCTACCGGCTGGCACGTCCGGCGACCGATATTCGGGTGTCGGAAGTGCTGGAAGCGGTCGAGGAAACGGTTTCCGCGTTGCAGACCGGGGCGGGGGCCTCGGGGGCGGTGTCGGGCAGTCAGGCGCAGTCCATGACCAACCGGTTGTGGGAAAGCCTGTCGGCGCAGGTCTATGTCTTCTTGCACCAGACCACGCTGGCCGACGTCGCCGGAAACGCGCTCAAACCCTGTCCGGCGGTGCCCGGCCTGTTTCGGGTGGCAGGATGAACGGGCGGCTTTATCTGGACTGGAACGCCTCGGCCCCGCTGCGTTCTGAAGCGCGCGCGGCGATCTGTGCTGCGATGGATGTCACCGGCAACGCCAGTTCCATTCATGCCGAGGGCCGGGCGGTGCGGGGCCTGATAGAGCGCGCCCGCGCGCAGGTTGCGGCGGCACTGGGGGCTGAGGGGGCCGATATCGTCTTCACCTCGGGCGCGACCGAGGCGGCGGCGCTGGCTTGCGCCGGTCGCGGTCTGCACTGCGGCGGGATTGAGCATGATGCAGTATCGGCCTGGTGCGCGGCAGATCTGCCGGTCGACGGTCAGGGGCGCGTTACGGTTGCCGACCCTGCGCAGACCGCACTGCAACTGGCCAATTCCGAGACTGGCATCGTGCAGGACCTGCCCGAAGGGCTGGCGGTGTCGGATCTGACGCAAGGTTTCGGCAAGTTGCCCGTGGCCTTCAATTGGTTGGGCTGCGTAATGGGGCTGGTGTCGGCACACAAGCTCGGCGGGCCAAAGGGTGTGGGTGCACTGGTGCTTCGCCAGGGGGTGGACCTGGCTGCGCAGATCCGCGGCGGTGGCCAGGAGATGGGCCGGCGTGCGGGTACCGAGAATGTGATGGGAATCGCGGGTTTCGGCGCCGCGGCCGAGGCTGCTGCGCGCGATCTGGCCAATGGCGTCTGGGAACAGGTTGCAGACACTCGAAATTGTCTGGAACAGGCACTGGAAGCCGATTGCACAGGGATTATCTCAGTCGGCAAGGGCCAGCCAAGGCTGCCCAATACGCTGTGTCTTGTCTCGCCCGGCTGGAAGGGTGAGACGCAGGTGATGTCGATGGATCTTGCGGGCTTCGCGGTTTCGGCCGGTTCTGCCTGTTCATCAGGGAAGGTGGCGGCCAGCCGCGTGCTGCGCGCCATGGGGTTTGAGGCGGTCGCTTCGGGTTCGGCGTTGCGGGTGTCGATTGGGCCGGGGATCACGCGCGAGGATGTCTTGCGCTTTGCCGAGGTTTATTCGGCGGCATGGAAACGGGCGCGGGCGCGCCTGAAATGAGATGAATGCGGGCAACCCCGCAGGAAAACGGAAATAAAACGGGAAGATGAACATGGCTGCTTTGGACAACATGGATATCCGCGAAGGCGTGGACCGCGAAACGGTCGAAACCGTGCAGTCCATGGCCGGGAAATACAAGCACGGCTGGGAAACCGATATCGAGATGGAGTTCGCGCCCAAGGGCCTGAACGAAGACATCGTGCGCCTGATCTCGGAAAAGAACGGCGAGCCGGAATGGATGACCGAATGGCGGCTGGGCGCCTATCGGCGCTGGCAGTCGATGGAGGCGCCCGACTGGGCAATGCTGAACATCCCCGAGATCGATTATCAGGATCAGTATTACTACGCCCGCCCCAAAAGCATGATCGAAAAGCCGAAATCGCTTGATGACGTGGACCCCAAACTGCTGGCGACCTACAAGAAGCTGGGTATTCCGCTGAAGGAACAGATGGTTCTGGCCGGGGTCGAAGGGGCCGACGGCACCCAGGATCCGGAGCGGCGTGTTGCCGTCGATGCGGTGTTCGATTCTGTCAGCGTGGGGACGACCTTCAAGGATGAACTGGCGAAAGCCGGGGTTATCTTCTGCTCGATCTCGGAAGCGATCCGCGAGCATCCGGAACTGGTGAAGAAATACCTCGGCTCGGTTGTGCCGGTCAGCGACAACTATTTTGCCACGCTCAATTCGGCGGTGTTTTCTGACGGCTCGTTTGTCTATGTTCCCGCCGGCGTGCGCTGCCCGATGGAACTGAGCACCTATTTCCGCATCAATGCCGAAAACACTGGCCAGTTCGAACGCACGCTCATTATCGCCGAAAAAGGTGCATATGTTAGCTACCTTGAGGGCTGCACGGCCCCCAAGCGCGACATCGCCCAGCTTCATGCCGCGGTGGTGGAAATCGTCGTGCTGGAGGATGCCGAGGTCAAGTATTCGACCGTTCAGAACTGGTATCCCGGCGACGAGGAGGGCAAGGGCGGCATCTACAACTTCGTCACCAAACGCGCCGACTGCCGCGAGGCGCGCGCCAAGGTGATGTGGACGCAGGTGGAAACCGGCTCGGCGATTACCTGGAAATACCCTTCCTGCATTCTGCGTGGCGAGGAATCCTCGGGCGAGTTCTATTCGATCGCCATCACCAATAACTGGCAGCAGGCCGATACCGGCACCAAGATGATCCATCTGGGCAAGAACTCGCGCTCGCGCATCGTCTCCAAGGGGATCAGCGCGGGCCATGCCCAGAACACCTATCGCGGGCTGGTGTCGATGCATCCCAAAGCCACGAACAGCCGCAATTATACCCAGTGCGACAGCCTGCTGATCGGCGATCAGTGCGGCGCGCATACCGTGCCTTATATCGAGGTGCGCAACTCGTCTTCGCGCGTCGAGCATGAGGCGACGACCTCGAAGGTTGACGACGATCAGCTTTTCTACTGCCGCTCGCGCGGTATGGACGAGGAGGAGGCCGTGGCGCTGGTGGTCAATGGTTTCTGCCGCGAAGTGTTGCAGGCGCTGCCGATGGAGTTTGCCATGGAAGCACAGGCGCTGGTGGCGATCTCGCTTGAGGGCAGCGTTGGATGAGCTTTGCCGAGGCGATTGGCCAGACATGGAAGCGCGCGGCGTTTTTCGCCGCCGTTTTCCTGGTGATCGGATTTGCACTGGATGCCATGACCGGGCGCGAGATCGAATTGTCCGCCCGTGTGGTGACGATTGTGATTGCGACGGGTATTTACTGGCTTGCGTCGGCATGGCTTCTGATACGGCGTCAGGGGTGACACAGAAGCTGGGTAAGGTTCGGAAGGGGATGCGTGGATGAACTGGAAATGGCTGTTGAGCGCCGCCGAACCGCGCACGCGATATGTGCTGCTGGTGGCGGTCGGTGTGGTGGTGATGATGACGGTGACTTATTCCATCTGGGCGCCTGGTGGGCGGGTCATGGCAGCGTTTGCAGCCATTGCAGCTGTCATCATCAGCCATGTCTCGGCCAAACTGATCATGAAGCAGTAAGTTAGGCATGTCTCAGAAACCCAGGAAAGGCCGGATGCCGCCCCTGAAGCTCTATTGGTGGCGCGCGCGGCCCAATTTCGGCGATGCGATCAACCGCAGGATCGTCGCGCAGATGGCAGGGCGGCGGGTGGAATGGGCGCGCCTTGATACCGCCGATATTCTGGCCATCGGCAGCGTGCTGGGGTTCGAGGGCACAATCCGGCGGCTGCAAGGCCCGATGGCGGATCATCCGCTGATCTGGGGTTCGGGTCTGCTCTCCGATCCGGGTGATGCCTTTGCCGGTGTCCGTGTGGGTGAGCGGTGTCTGGCGGTGCGTGGCCCGCTGACCGCAGCAAAGCTTCCCGGCTTTGACGGCGTGCAGGGCGATGCCGGGCTGCTCTGTCCGCAGGTTCTGCCGTTTGACGGCGCGCGCGCGGGGGTGGCCTATGTGCCGCATCACGCGCAATGGAAGAACCCGGAAAAGCTGGAAGCTCTTGCAGCCGAGGGTCTGCGCATCATCGATGTCCGCCAGGACGACCCGTGGGATGTCGTCGCGCAGATCGCCGGTTGCGAGATGGTACTATCGGCCAGCCTGCACGGGCTGGTGGTTGCCGATGCGTATGGTGTGCCCAATATCTGGGTCGCGGCCAGCGACTGGATGGCGACCGAGGGGGCGTTCAAGTTTCAGGACTATTTCGCCTCGGTCGGGCGCAAGGTCGATGCCGCGGTCTCGCTGACAGAGGCGCGAAGGTTGGTGGCGCGCGGCGCCGTGGGTTTTGACTGCGCCGCCGGTGTGGCGCGCGTGCAAGAGGATCTGACTTCGGTGCTGGCAGCGGCAATGGCTGCTGAGGCTCCGGCAATGGAAAACTGAGCCGACCTTTCGAGGTCTGGCCAAAAACGATGAATGAGGAAGAATCATGCTGGAAATCAAGAATCTACACGTCAAACTTGAAGAAGAGGACAAGGTGATCCTCAAGGGTGTCAACCTGACGGTCGAAGCGGGCAAGGTGCATGCGATCATGGGCCCCAACGGTTCGGGCAAATCGACGCTGGCCTATGTGCTGTCAGGCCGCGATGGCTATGTTGTTACCGACGGATCGGCCAGCCTTGAGGGCGAGGAACTGCTGGAGATGGAGCCGGAAGAGCGCGCGGCGGCGGGCCTGTTTCTGGCGTTCCAGTATCCGGTGGAAATTCCGGGTGTCGGCAACATGACCTTCCTGCGCACCGCCGTGAACGCACAGCGCAAGGCGCGCGGCGAAGAGGAGATGTCTTCGGGCGATTTTCTCAAGGCGATCCGCGCCAAGGCCAAGGACCTGAAGATCGACGCCGAGATGCTGAAACGCCCGGTCAATGTGGGCTTCTCGGGCGGCGAGAAGAAGCGTAACGAGATCCTGCAGATGGCCATGCTGGAGCCGCGCATGTGCGTGCTGGACGAGACCGACTCGGGCCTTGACGTTGATGCGATGAAGCTGGTCGCCGATGGCGTGAACGCGCTGCGCGACGCAGGCCGGGGCTTTCTGGTGATCACCCATTACCAGCGCCTGCTGGACCATATCAAACCCGATGTCGTGCACATCATGGCCGATGGCCGCATCATCAAGACCGGCGGACCGGAACTGGCGCTTGAGGTCGAGCATAATGGTTATGCCGACATTCTGGCCGAGGTGCAGGCATGAGCGCGCAGGCCAGGGCAGGAACGCGCGCGGCGCGGTTTCAGGCGAAACTGGCCGCCACCGAGGCGCAGCTTTCAGGGCTGGAACTGCCCGCAAGCGGTGGCTGGCTGAAACGCGCGCGCGAGGGCGCGCTGGCGCGGCTGAAGGCGATGGGTCTGCCGGAAAAGCGCGACGAATACTGGCGCTATACCGACCCCGCGCGGTTGTCCGGGGCCTCGGTTACGCCTGCCAAGGTGTTTCAGATCACCGACGAGAGTGCCGTGTTCGACGATGTTGACCGGCTGAAACTGGTCTTCGTCGATGGCGTGTTTGACGCCGACGCTTCTGACGGGCTGGCGCTGGAAGGGATCGAAATTGCCCGACTGGCGGATGCCGGTCAGCGCGACATCCATTGGGCGCAGGATCTGTATGGCGCGCTGGAGGCCCAGGGTCAGACCCCCGTTGCGCGCCCGCTTGCCGCGCTCAACACAGCGATGGCAAGCGATGGCGTGCTGATCCGGGTGACCGGCAAGCCCTCGAAACCTGTTTCGTTGATCTATCGCCGCAAGGCCGAGGACGCCGAGGTCGTGCTGCACCATGTGATCCGGCTGGAGCCGGGTGCCGAGATGACTTTGCTGGAAAATGGCCCGGCGGCGGCGCGGTTCTCGATTGATCTGGAAGCCTGCATCGCCGATGGCGCCGCGCTGCACCATGTGCGCGCTCAGGGGCGCGACCATGAACGCAGCGGCATCACCCATCTGTTCGCGCGGCTGGGCGAAAAGAGCGTGCTCAAATCCTTCACCATGTCGGCCAATGGCGCGGTCTTGCGCAACGAGGCGGTGATCTGGCTGAACGGCAAGGGTGGTTCTGCCCATGTCGCCGGTGCGGCAATGGGCGACGGCGCATTCCACCATGATGACACCGTGTTCGTGACCCATGCCGCGCCCGATTGCGAAAGCCGTCAGGTTTTCAAGAAGGTGCTGCGCAATGGGGCGGCGGCGGTGTTCCAGGGGAAGATCCTGGTGGATCAGATCGCCCAGTTGACCGATGGTTACCAAATCAGCCAGGCGCTGTTGCTGGATGAAACCTCCCAGTTTCTGGCCAAACCTGAACTGGAAATCTATGCTGACGATGTGAAATGCTCGCACGGCTCCACCTCGGGCGAGATCGACCCTGACCAGCTGTTCTACTTGCGTGCGCGTGGCGTCACCGAAGACGAGGCGCAGGGCCTTCTGGTGCTGGCCTTCCTGGCCGAGGCGCTGGACGAGATCGACAGCGAGGAACTGGCCGACGAAATGCGCAACCGGCTTGAAGGCTGGGTCAACCGACACAAGCGCTGAGGCGCTGACAGGAGGCGTCGATGGCCGTCAGTGCCGATATCCTGCGCAGCTACCGCGCCCCGCGTGCGGTGCTGCGTGACCGCCTTGCGCTCGATCGGCGCGAGGCGCGTGCGCTTGTCTATCTGATGATCGCCTGCGCGCTGATCTTCGTGGCGCAATGGCCCCGGCTGGCACGGGACGCCCATCTGTCCGACGAGGTGCCGTTCGAGGCGTTGATGGCGGGCGCGCTGTTTGGCTGGATGTTCGTGGCTCCGTTGTTTTTTTACGCGGTCGGTGCTCTGCTGGGTTGGGTTCTGCGGTTCGTCCGTCGCGGGGCTGACCCCTTCGCCGGACGGTTGGCGCTGTTCTGGGCGCTTCTGGCGGTCAGCCCGTTGGTGCTGGCGCAGGGCGCAGTTGCGGCGCTGGCGGGGCCGGGAGTGTTGGTGCTGGCTACCGGACTTGCAGTGATAGCGGCTTTCATGGCGATCCTGATCGCCGGGCTGGGGGTGGCGCTTGATGCGGGCGCGGGGCAGGCGTAAGGGTGCAACATGATGCAAATTGACTTCAAGAAGTTGGCGCGCCTGTCGATCACCGATCCCGAAAAGGGCGCGGCGGCAATGCTGTCGCTCAATCCGCCGATGGCTGCCCGCTGGCTGTTGATGGGCTTTTCGGTCACTCTTGGCGTGGTGCTGGCCTATCTTCTACCGGTGCTTGCCGGGCGCGGTGCCGAATTGCCCGCACCTTTCATCGCCGCTGGCGTTCAGGGCGGCATGAACATTGCTGCGGTCGTGCTGGCTACTACCGTGGGTCGCATGTTTGGCGGGCGCGGCCGGTTCGAGGATGCGCTGCTGCTGGTGGGCTGGCTGCAATTGCTGATGGCCGTGGTGCAACTGGTTCAGCTTGTTGCCATGGTTGTGCTGCCATCCCTGGCCGGGCTGGTCATGGTTGCAGCGGTTGCGCTGTTCTTCTGGCTACTGAGCGGTTTTGTCTGCACCCTGCACGGCTTTCAGTCGCGTTTCATGGTGCTTCTGGGAACGCTGGGCACGCTGTTTGTGGCGGCTTTCGTGATGTCATTCATCCTGATCCTTCTGGGGTTCGAACTACCGGAGCTGGGCGATGTTTGATGTCAAAGCAGTGCGTCGCGATTTTCCGATCCTGTCGCGGCAGGTGAACAACAAGCCGCTGGTCTATCTGGACAGCGGCGCTTCGGCGCAAAAGCCGCAGGTGGTGATCGATGCAGTCTCCCGCGCATACTCGCATGAATACGCCAATGTCCACAGGGGTTTGCACTACCTTTCCAACCTTGCGACTGACAAGTATGAGGCCGTGCGCGGCACCGTACGGAAGTTTCTGAACGCTGCGCATGAGGACGAGATCCTTTTCACCTCGGGCACCACGGAAGGGATCAACCTGGTCTCCTATGGCTGGGCCGCGCCGCGCCTGCAGCCAGGCGACGAGATTGTGCTGTCGGTGATGGAACACCATGCCAATATCGTGCCCTGGCATTTCCTGCGTGAACGCCAGGGTGTCAGGCTGGTCTGGGTGGAAACCGCGCCCGACGGCAGCCTGGACCCGCAAGCGATGCTCGATGCGATCACCGACCGCACCCGGCTGGTGGCCGTCACGCATATGTCGAATGTGCTGGGCACTGTCGTGGATATCCGCGCCATTGCCGAGGGTGCGCGGGCACGCGGCGTTCCGGTTCTGGTCGATGGCAGTCAGGCGGCGGTGCATATGCCGGTGGATGTTCAGGCACTTGGCGTCGATTTCTACGCAATCACCGGGCATAAGCTTTACGGCCCCTCGGGGTCAGGCGCGATCTATGTGCGCCGTGAGCGTCAGGCCGAGATGCGGCCCTTCATCGGCGGCGGCGACATGATCCGCGAGGTCACGCGCGACACCGTCATCTATAACGATCCGCCCCACAAATTCGAGGCCGGCACCCCCGGTATCGTCCAGCAAATCGGTATGGGCGTGGCGCTGGAATATCTGATGGCGCTGGGGATGGAGAACATCGCCGCGCATGAGAAGCGTCTTGGCGCCTATGCAAGCGAACGGCTCAAGAGGCTGAACTGGCTACAGGTGCAGGGCGACGCGCCGGGGAAGGGGGCGATATTCTCCTTCACCATGTCCTCGGGCGCTCATGCGCATGATATTTCGACCGTTCTGGACAAGAAGGGCATCGCCGTACGCGCAGGCCAGCATTGCGCGGCACCATTGATGGAGCATCTGGGCATCAATGCCTCATGCCGCGCCTCGTTCGCCATGTATAACACAGAGGCCGAAGTGGACGCGCTGGTGGAAGCGCTTGAATTCTGTCACGAACTTTTTGCCTGAAGCGGCCCCGGATATGGCTGGCAGCTTTTTCCGCCTGAAAGTGTGACCGCTCGAGGGGTTCTCCGTTCTGCGTCGTAATCAACAAAAGCCATAATGCCCCGGTTGCGCGCAATTTCGCCGTTGCGACATGGTGCGAGCGGGGTTATAGACGGTTCGCGTGATGCACCCATAGCTCAGCTGGATAGAGCGTCGCCCTCCGAAGGCGAAGGCCTCAGGTTCGAATCCTGATGGGTGCGCCATAAGCCTCGAAGTTCCAACATGTTAAGTTTAGTTGGCCGTCAGGGCGATCACTTGCGCGCCTCGGATCCGGCGAGGCACACGAGTACCAAAATCTAACCTGCAGTCTTTCGCTATGAGTGAGGGACCGGCATAGGGCAGGTCAGATCACCAAACCCCTGAGCAGATACGAACACTTGCGGTGCTGCGGATGGGACTCAGTCGTCGTTGATGCGTTGGTAGAAAGCGCGCAGGCTTATCCTGGCCATCAGGCGCAGGATCAGCTTGCGCCAGACGCAGTAGCCCTGGTGGCGCAGGTGCCTCGTCATCTGACGGTGTCAATCTGCATTCAAAACTGGCTCTGACTGAGTTTTGGTGCAGCTTTGGATGCCTCGCTGTCAGGACGCTGCAATGAGCCGGGCTCTGAGCAAGTCGATGTTGGCGCGTCCATACATCTGGCGTTTGAGAGTTTTAAGTCGATTGATCTGCCCCTCGGTTTGCCCGTTCGACCATGGTTCCCGCAGGGCTGCGGCGACCGTGTCTTGATCTCGCCGGCGCCCACGGGCGAAGGCACCGAGCGCGCTCTCATCCGCCTCATTCAGCCATCCTTCCAGCAAATCTTCGCGGGCATTCCGGATTATGTCCTTGAAACGGTCAGTCATGTATGGATACCCCGCTCGCGCAAGTTGGCTTTTGAACAGCATTGACGTGTGATCGGGTGCGGTCATGTATCAGGCCTGTTGCGCGGGAAACACATGACCGCTGGCCGGTATGGAGCTGCGCGGCTCTGGTGCAAAATCAATTCTGCGGGCTTGCTGCCCTGTGACCCATCTGCGTTTCCAGAACCATCGTCACCGATCTTTTGTCCTTACTGTCTATGACCTCCTCACACGCCGACGCCCCACTCTTGGCGACCTGACAGTTTCAGGCTGCTGCCAGTTGTGGATCTCTGTAATCTTCTTTCCGCGTTTCCATAGCCCAGAGAGCCCGGGCCATTTTGTTGGCAAGCGCGATTGCAACCACCTTGCGTGGCTTGCGCGCGAGCATGGCATGAAGCCAGGTTCCCGGGATTGTGCCTTTACGGGTTGCCCAGCGAATGACGGACATCGCGCCGATGATGAGAAGCCGCCGGATATCGCGTTGCCCCATCTTCGACGTTCGGCCCAAGACTTGCTTGCCCCCGGTAGAATGTTGTCGCGGCACCAATCCCAGCCAGGCCGCGAAATCCCGACTGCGCTTGAACACTGACAGGGTCGGAGCGAAGGCCTCGATTGCCATTGCGGTGATCGGCCCAAGACCAGGCATCGTCATCATCCGCGATGAGGCACCAGAACGCGCGGCTTCTTGCTTCAATGTTGCCTCCATCTTGGCGATGCGATCCGTCAGATCGCTGATCTGCTCGATGTAGATGCGCGCCGTCTCGGCTATCAGAGGGTCCAACTCCGCCGCACTTTCTTCAACAAGCCGCTGGATACCTCCAAGGTTCGAGAGCCCCTGAGGGGCAATGAGGCCATGCTCTGCAAGATGGGCCCGCAACGCGTTGACTGTCTGTGTCCTCTGGCGGACAAAAAGATCGCGGGTTCGAAAGACCATCGCACGGGCCTGCTGTCGGGGTGACTTCGGCTCGACAAACCTCATGGTCGGACGGCTGGCCGCTTCAACTATGGCCTCCGCATCGGCAGCATCATTCTTTTGGCGCTTGACGAAAGGTTTGACATAGGCAGGCGGCACCAACCTGATGTCGTGCCCAAGATGGCCAATCTCACGTGCCCAGTAGTGGGCCGTGGCACAGGCTTCCATTGCAACCACACAGGGCGGCAAGCCCGTGAAAAATGCCAACATCTGACCCCGTGACAGCTTCTTGCGAAAAGCAACC
Source organism: uncultured Rhodobacter sp. (assembly GCA_964496915.1). Lineage (GTDB taxonomy): Bacteria > Pseudomonadota > Alphaproteobacteria > Rhodobacterales > Rhodobacteraceae > Pararhodobacter. The sequence goes on along the minus strand of CAZCAX010000022.1, from coordinate 267 downwards.
CGGCCATCCGCGGTAGCGCCGTGAACCTGAAAAACCCGCTTTGCCAAATCCAACCCGATGATGGTAGCTTGTTCCATGGATACTTCCTCCTTCCTGTGATGTGACCCACATCACCTTGGCACATTGCGATGCCGTCGGGAGGGGGTATCCACCCCATCACTTCTCAATGACAATTTCTGCTGTTGCCGGGTCAAATCTCAGTGACAATCAACAGATCATCGAGCCTGATACGGCGGTTTGCCCCTGCGGCTGCACCGACCTGGTGAA
>CAZCAX010000021.1:0-70204 GCA_964496915.1 uncultured Rhodobacter sp. | reverse complement strand
GACCGGCCTCATAGGCGGCCATCAGCACCGTGACCTTCGGCCCGTCGGCCACCGCAGGCAGGTCGGACGGGCCGCGCAGACGGTCGTAGGCAGGCAGCGACGTATCATCCGACAGCGTCAAGGGCGCAATCCCCGTAAGCGCCAAGACCTGGTTGATCCATACCAACCTCGCCTCAGGCGTTGCTTCCAGATTTGCCCGCGCAAGGATCAGTCTTGGTGTCACTTCTCCAGCCAAGGCCGACCGATGATAGGCTTTCATACCCGCTTCATACTGTCCGAGCCGAAAGTGAATCAGGAGTTCGGAAACAGCCAAATCGAGCCGATGGCGTAGCGGAGGTTCGCAAGCGCGGGCCTTGGCAACCCATTCGAGTGCGGTTTGCCAATCTTCGGCTGACTTCTGGCGCAAAAACCAGAGCGCCAGTTCTCGCGCAGCAAGGAACCGGTATTGCCCCTCAATCTCACTATCATTCGCAATTGCGTTCAGTTCAGCCAGAGGGGCTTCGGTAAACCCCAAACTTAAAAGCTTTGCGCATGTTTCTCTAATTGTCCGGCCAAAATTCTTTTGATCTGATTTTGTCAGATAGCCCTTCGCCTGCCCATGCAGGACGTAATGCACCAGCGGGTTCATCCCGCTTTCGGCAACCTCGGGATAGGTCTCAAGATAGAACCGCGTGTTGAAGTTTCGTCCCGGATCACGCCCCATCAGGGCGCCGTATTTCAGATAATGTTCCGCCGGGTTCATCCCCAGATGACCAACCTCAGGGTGGCGCGAAAGATACCAGGGGCTATGTACATGCCGTGATGACTTGATCAGTTGCACAAGCTCTTGAAAAACCAATTAAATATCTCCTGATATCGATACGCGCAAAAACCTTGGCCAGTGCCTGCTTTTCGGCCTGTTGCATGTAGTGGCCTGTCTGCGCGTCAATACGTCAGATCGATGCCTGTCTGCCCATAGCCCGTGGCATTCATACCAAGTGAGTAAATCGCTTCAAGGGCAAATGGCCCGGGCGGACGCAACCTGACGTCGAGATGGTGATGTTGTCTCTTTCATGCGTTGGCGTCATTGTGGCGGCGTGCGGTGCGGGTTGCATCGGATCAGATCTATGGGAACAAGGGCTTGACACAGCTTCCGCATGACAGACTGAAACGGATCGCAGGCCACCTGAAAGATGTTGGTCGGGCGCAATCGCGTTTTGCCGTGCTGCAACCGGCCTGGAACCCCGATATGTCGCCGGAACTGGCCAAGGAGATCTTCTGGGCCGCGCTTGATGCGCAATCGTTCGAGATTGCCGAGCGCTGTATCGACATCGTAGCCGCCGAGGAGGGGGGGCAGGCCGCCTGGCCGGAGCGGGCACGCCGGATGCTTGATAACCGGCGACCGATCGACATTCAGGAACTGATCAAGCGCATGGCGAGGCGCCCTGCAACGACAATCGCGAGGGCGGACGGGCCGCTGTGCTATGTGTTGGCCGGCAGCCTGCCGCAGATGACATCCGGCTACGCGATGCGTTCGCATCATCTGCTTCAGGCGCTGGCCAAGACGGAGTTCCCGGTGCATTGCATGACCCGACCGGGTTTTCCCGTCGATGTGCCGGGACAGGATGTGCAAGCCGCTGTCCCGGTCATAAGCCGGGTGGACGGTGTGGAATACCATCGTATCCTTGTCCCGAACCGAAAGGAACTGAAGCAGACTCCCTACCTGGAGGGTGCGCGGCGGGCCCTGATGGCCGAGTTCGCACGGCTGAAGCCATTTGCCGTCATGGCCGCATCCAACCACGCCAATGCGGCCCCGGCACTTCTGGCGGCACGCGCGCTTGGCTTGCCGTTCATTTATGATGTGCGCGGCTTCTGGGAACTGTCGAGGCTGTCCGATGACCCGGCCTTCGGCGAAACGGAAGAGTTTCGGTCGGCCTTCGCATTGGAGGGTGCGGTTGCGGCCCATGCCGATCTGATCTTCACGCTGACCGAGCCCATGCGTGAAGAACTCGTTCGTCGCGGCGCATCCGCCGACCGCATCAGGCTTTTACCGAATGGCTGCGACCCGGCGCAATTTGTCCCGCGCCTCAGGGACGCAGATCTTGAAGCGACGCTGGGTATTCCAGCCGATGTGCCGGTGATCGGCTATGTGGGTTCATTCTGGGGCTATGAGGGGCTTGACGATCTGATCCGCGCCTGCGGAATGCTCAGGCGGCGCGGGGTTGCGTTTCGGCTGGTGCTGGTCGGGGATGCCCCGTCGCAGGTGCGCAACCGTGCACCGATCACACCCGAGTTGAAAGCACGCATCACGCAAGAGGGGCTGGACGACTGGTCTTTCCTTCCCGGTCGTGTCCCCGCCGATACTGTTGAAGCGTGGTATTCGCTGATTGATATCGCACCCTTCCCGCGCAAGCCGCTTCCGGTGACGGAACTGGTTTCGCCGATGAAGCCGCTTGAAGCGATGTCGATGGCGAAAACCGTGGTGGTTTCCAGCGTCGGCGCATTGGCCGAAATGGTAAGCCACAATGAAACCGGCCTTGTCTTTGCCAAGGGTGACTGCGATGCGCTTGCCGACACACTGGAAACGGCGTTGCGCGACCCGGCACTTCGTCGGCGGCTTGGGCAGGCCGCACGCCGCCGGGCAATCACGGAACGCAGCTGGGACCGGATCGCGCGAAACGCCATCCGCGAACTGGAGCAGTTCAGGATACCCGATGCGGAGAAAATCCTGAGCGAAAGGTAAATGCGGCGCGCGCGGATCCCGCGTGTTCTAAAGGCTTTCTCAGCAGTCTCTCGCTTTTCAGCGCAACTGCCGGAGAACTATCTCATGCCTGATCATGCCGACACGTTCAGCCCTCGTCTGTCGCTTCCATACCTTCAAGCGGCGCAGTCGCAAAAACATGTTACCCACAACGAAGCCCTGGAGCGGCTTGACGTTCTGGTTCAGCTCACCGTTGAATCCTTTGCCGAAAACACCCCTCCGCCCCTGCCCGAAGAGGGGCAGGTCTGGGTCGTTGGAAGTTCCCCCACCGGCGCCTGGGCGGCACAACCCGGCGCGCTTGCGGCCTGGGCCAATGGCGGATGGCTGTTTGTCGATCCAAGGCCCGGCTGGCAGGCGGTGCAGGGCGTCGATCTTCGTCTGTTCAATGGCAACGGCTGGGTGACGCCCCTACCCGCACTGAACAACCTGCCCGGGCTGGGGGTGAATTCGGCTTATGATGCCAACAACCGGGTGGCCGTTTCCGCCGACGCGACACTGCTTAATCATGAAGGCGCGGGACATCAGCTCAAGATCAACAAGGACAGCGCGTCCGACACTGCGAGCCTGCTGTTTCAGACGGGGTTTTCCGGCCGGGCTGAGATGGGAACGGCCGGCAATGACGCCTTCTCGGTCAAGGTCAGTCCTGACGGCACAAACTGGCACAACGCACTCATCATCAACAAGAACAGCGGCGAGGTATCGCTGCCCAACGGCTTGTCGGCCGCGGGCAGCGCCGAACTGCCCGGCCTTGCCAGCGATGCCAACGACACTGGCACCGTAACCAGTGAACATACGCGTGTCGTTATCGCGTCGACGTCCTCGCGCGCATCGTCCAGCCTTTCGTTTGTGCTGTGCTCCCTTGGTGCAGAGGCGAATGCAGCGGGAAGCGGTGTATTCTGCTCGGCCTCATCGCTTTCGAACAGTTCGCGCTCGGGTGTTGTTGGCAGCCTTGAATGTGAAACCGCTGCGAACGATACCCTGGTGGCTGGGTCGAACAGGGTCGTCAACAACATCTCCCGCAGCCTTGCCATGGGGTATGCCGCCAGCGGCAGCCGGTCTTCGGCAAACCGCAAGATCCATCTTCTGGGGACATACGGCGAAATCCAGATCGCGGGTGGCCTGACCAGCGGTCACACGTTCAGCGATTTCGCCGAAATGTTCGCGAATGCCACCGGCCTGGAGATTCCGTTGGGCACAATTGTCACTGAGGAAAATGGTGCGGTGCGTCCTGCCGGACCCGGCGACGAAATCACTGGCGTTGTCTCGGCGACAGCGGTTGTAACGGCGGGCGACACCCCGTTTTCCTGGCAGGGCCGCTATCTGTATGACGAATGGGGGTGCCCGATCACCGAGGAAATCCCCGATCCTGACCATGAAGGCGATGGCCCGGCGTCACTGATCAGTGTGCAGAAGGAAAATCCTGCCTGGAACCCTGATGCCCCGCAGATCCCGCGCTCGAAACGCCCGGGACAGTGGACGCGCGTCGGGCTGCTGGGACAGGTGTTCACCCGCGTTGGCGAGGGCGTTAAGCCGGGTGATAGGATTGCAGCAGTCGATGGTATCGGCGTCACATCAAGCGATCGCACTGGCCTGCGTTGCATGACGATCACGGTGCCCTACGACGCGGAAAAGGGATATGGCGTGGCACGCTGCCTGATCAACATACGCGTCTGACCCCGCGGCACGGCCATCGCGCCGCCGTCTCCGGACGCCGAGACGGCGCGCATTGGCTCATTCCGTTGCGTAGTAGTCCCGATACCAGTCGACAAACCGCGCAACGCCCTTGCGCACATCGGTGTCCGGGGCGTAGCCGGTGAGCGCGCGCAGAAGGGTGGCATCAGCCCAGGTGGCGGGGACATCGCCGGGTTGCATGTCCATGTAGTTGCGGATCGCCTTGCGGTCGGTGGCTTCTTCGATGGCCGTGATGAAATCTTCCAGCCGAACCTTGTCGGAATTGCCGATATTGACCACCCGGAAGGGTGCCACGGGGCTGAGGCTGTCACCTGCCACCCCCGTTTCCGGCCCGCCCGGCACGGCATCGATCAACAGCCGGATGCCGCGCACCAGATCGGTGACATAGGTGAAATCGCGCCACATGTCTCCATGGTTGTAGACGTCGATCGCCTCGCCCGCCAGGATCGCCCTGGTGAACTTGAACAAGGCCATGTCCGGCCGCCCCCAGGGGCCATAAACCGTGAAGAAGCGAAACATGGTGGTGGGCAGGGCGTGGATATGCGCCCAGGAATGACCCATCGCCTCGTTGGCCTTCTTCGTGGCGGCATAGAACGACATCTGGGTGTCTGCCTTGTGCGTCTCGGCATAGGGCATCTCGGTGTTCGCGCCATAGACCGAACTTGTCGAGGCCATCAGCAGGTGGTCCACCTTGTGGCGGCGCGCGGCCTCCATCACGTTGAACGTGCCGATGATATTGGCCTCGACATAGGCGCGCGGGTTCTCGATGGAGTAACGAACGCCCGCCTGCGCGGCCAGATGCACGATCACATCCGGCGCGCAGGCATCGATGGCAGCTTGCAAGGCCGCGTCATCTTCCAGCAGCGCCTCGGTGGCGGTAAAACCCGCGTGCTGGTGCAAGATCGCGTGGCGGTCGCGTTTCAGCGCCACGTCGTAATAATCGGTCATTCCGTCATAGCCGTGGACGGTGAACCCCTCCTGCAACAACAGCTCGGCCAGATAGAAGCCGATGAAACCCGCCGTGCCGGTGATGAAGACCCGCCTCATTCGGCGGCGTCACGGGCGGGCAGGGGGGGCTCAGCCGCGCTGGCGCGGCCCACGCCCTCATAGGCGGCAAATCCTGCTTCCCGCACATCATCGTGGCTGTAAATGTTGCGCAGATCGGCCATGCGCGGTGTTGCCATGGCCCCGGCCAATCGTTTGAGGTCGAGCGCGCGGAACTGGTTCCATTCGGTCAGGATCAGCAGGCAATCGGCCCCGTCGGCTGCGGCGTAGGGGTCGACCTCCCAGCTTACGCCCGGCAGCAGCGCCTCGCCTTCGCGCCGCCCGTGCGGATCAACCACGCGCACCCGCGCGCCACCACCCACCAGCGATGGCACGATGGTCAGCGAGGGAGCCTCGCGCATGTCGTCGGTTTCGGGCTTGAAGGTCACGCCCAACACCGCCACCGTCTTGCCGTTGACCGAACCGCCGCACAGATCCATTACCTTGTCGATCATCCGCCGCTTGGTCATGTCATTGACCATGATCACCGTCTCGGTGATGCGCTGCGGCACGCCGTGTTCCTGCCCGATCCGGGCCAGCGCCGAGGTGTCCTTGGGAAAGCACGAGCCGCCGTAACCCGGACCGGCATGCAGGAACTTGTTGCCGATGCGGCCATCCAGCCCCATGCCCTTTGCCACCGCCTTCACATCGGCGCCGACGCGCTCGCACAAGGCCGCGATCTCGTTGATGAAGCTGATCTTGGTGGCAAGGAAGGCGTTGGCGGCGTATTTGATCATCTCGGCCGATTCCAGATCGGTATAGACGATGGGAAAATCGCGCAGGAACAGCGGGCGATAGACATCGCCCATCACCGCGCGGGCGCGTTCGGATTCCACGCCGACAACCACCCGGTCCGGCTTCATGAAATCGTCGATCGCCGCACCCTCGCGCAGAAATTCGGGGTTCGAGGCGACGTCGAAGTCGGCTTGCGGATTGGCAGCGCGGATCACCGCGGCCACCTTGCGGTTTGTCCCCACGGGGACGGTTGATTTGGTCACCACCACCGCGTAGCCGGTCAGGGCATGGGCGATTTCTTCTGCGGCGGCCATCACATAGGTCAGATCGGCATGACCGTCGCCGCGCCGCGTGGGTGTGCCGACGGCAATGAAAACGGCATCGGCCCCGTTAACCGCCTGCGCAAGATCCGTCGTGAACCGCAACCGCCCGGCCTGAACATTGCGCTCCATCACGGCATCGAGGCCCGGCTCATAGATCGGCACCTCGCCCGCTTCCAGCTTGGTGATCTTGCCCGGATCCTTGTCCACACAGACAACATCATGCCCGAAGTCAGAAAAACAGACCCCGGATACCAAGCCAACATAGCCGGTGCCAATCATCGCTATCTTCATTGCAGATCCTGCTTTGGTCGAAGTTGAAACCTATACGCATCGCCACGGATTCTGTCGCAAATTCACAGGTTCAAACAATCCCAGGAGCATTGCCCCCGGCTTAGAAGTGACAGACAGAAAATGACGCGCAACCTTTGCCAGATTGAAACGTAAAGCGCAATCGGTTGGTAGTCTGCTCTCCCTTGCCGGTCAGGCGCGGCACTACGTGTTTGAAGCGGGCTTCCCTCTGGCAGGCGATTGGTTCCGTCGGGCTTTCGTCATCTGGTCATCGTCAACATCAGTTCATGGCGGTTATGGCTCACGCCCAGGCAAGAACCTCTGATATCTACACCAAAGGGGTCGAACGGCGGATTATTGCGGCAGACGGGATAAAGGCGCCATCGGCGAGAAATCGCGCATGGTGACGGTATCCCGGACATGTGTTTCGAACTTGCTGCGTTATGGCCATAGGAAGTCATTCCCGAACGGCGCAATCAATCGTGCCATTCAAACACGAAGTGAAATCTCGACGAAGGAGATCCCGATGAAACAGTCACTGAAAACACTGGTAATGACCGCCACAGTATCGGCATTCACACTTTTGCCCGTGACAGGAGGGTTTGTCATCGGAATGGCTGACACTGCTGAAGCCCAGGGTGCTGGCGGAGGTGGCGGCGGCGGTGGTGCTGGTGGTGGTGGCGGGGCCGGTGGCGGCGGTGGTGGTGCTGGCGGCAACGCGGGTGGCAACGCGGGTGGCAACGCGGGCGGCAACGCGGGTGGCAATGGCGGCGGTAACGCAGGCGGCAACGCGGGTGGCAATGGTGTCGGCAATGCCGGCGGCAACGCAGGTGGGAATGGTGCTGGCAACGCAGGTGGGAATGCCGTTGCCGCTGAAAACCCCGGTCGCGGCGGGGGTGCGGGAACTGACAATGCCACCGGCAGGGCGGTCAATGCGCGCGCCTCGGAAACCGGCATGGAGCGCAGTGAACTCGGACAACTTCGCGCGGAACTGCAAGGCCTGAATGCCGCGAATGCCGCACCGCAAGCTTTCGCCAATGCCCATCCCGAAAGCCAGGTCGGGCGCATCGCTGCCTACTACAACGCGGCCCTGGAGACACAGGAAGCCGAAATCGCCGCGCTGGAAGCCATGGTAGAACTTGAGGCGCTGGAAGATGCCTACGATGGCCGGACATCGGGGGAAATTGATGCCGATATTGCTGCGATCAACGAGCAGATCGAGGCGCTTGACGGAGACGATGAAGCGCTTGCGGAACTGGAAGCCGAACTCGAAGGTCTGACGGCCGAACTGGCCGCGGCCCTTGAGTTCGAAAACCAGGCCGAGGCACTGCAAGCCATGATTGACGCATATGAAACTGCTCAAGCCACTGAGGCGGAAGCACTGCAAGCCGCTTCGGGCGATCGCACGCTCTCCGACGCAGCGGTAGCTGAATTGCGCGGCATGCTCGGGCTCTGAGGGCAAGGGGAGGCGCCGGATCAGTTCGTTGCATGGAACCCCGGCGCCTCCCTCAAACATCGCCGGTATCAGCCGATGATGCGTGAAAACGCTGGAATACGGGCTTCAGCCCATGTGCGAAGGTGATGGGATTGGCAATGTCACCATCGCCGAGGCGCTTTGAGGAAGATCAGATTGAGGGCTTATCAGATTGCGGGCTTAATCGCGTGCGTTTCTGGAGTGCCCGGCCTGAATGAAGCTGCCGCATCCATTCGGCAGCTGCGGCGTAGATGCCACTTCCAATCTCCAGGCACATTCGATAAACAGAATTTAAATGCGTTTTCCCTTTTCAGGAAAGTTTCGCCATGCGCCCTCTGCTGCTTTCCCTTTTGCTGCTCATACCGTTAGCGGCAACCGCCGAAACCCGTTACACGGTCGCGCCGCAGGCAGTGACAGACTGGAAGGCCGTATATGGACGCATCGAAGCGCAGACCCGGATCCCGGCCCGCGCCCGCATTGGTGGCACGCTGGTAGAGCTGAGCGTCACCGAGGGCGACAGGGTAGAGGCGGGCGACGTGATCGGACGCGTGGTCGATGACAAGCTCGACTTCCAGCTCGATGCCATCGATGGTCAATTGCAGGCTTTGGCATCCCAGCTTGAGAATGCGCGCAGCGAATTGGTGCGTGGCGAAGAACTGCTGGCACGAGGGGTAACAACGGTTCAACGGCTGGATGTGCTGCGCACACAGGTGGAAGTATATCAAAATCAGATCGTGGCGGCGACAGCCGAGCGCCAGGTCGTCGAACAGCAGGCCGCCGAGGGCGCGGTTCTGGCGCCAATCGCCGGTCTGGTTTTGACGGTGCCGGCGGCAGCGGGTGCGGTGGTGATGCCGGGCGAGGCCATTGCCACCATTGGTGGCGGCGGCTTTTTCCTGCGGCTTGCCGTGCCCGAGCGGCACGCGGGGATGCTGGCAGAGGGCGACCGGATCGAGATTGCGGCGCCTTCGGGCATGGCGGAGGGACAGCTTGCTCGGCTCTATCCGCAGATCGAAAACGGGCGGGTGATCGCAGATGTGGCGGTGCCTGCGCTTGATGACGCCTTCGTCGATGCCCGAGTGCCTGTGCGTGTCCCGATCGGCACGCGTGAGGCGCTGATGGTCCCCGAGCAGGCTGTCAGTCACCGCTTCGGGCTGGATTTCCTGATCGTCGGCGATGCCGAGCGCGTGGTGGTTCCGGGCCAGACCCACGAGGTTGACGGGGTGACAATGGTGGAAATACTCAGCGGTCTGACTGCAGGCGAGATTGTGGTGTTGCCATGAGTGCACGCCCTCAGCGCCTTGGAATGGCAGGCCACCTGACGCAGAGTTTCATCACGTCGCCGCTGACGCCGTTGATCATGCTTGCGGCGCTGGCAATGGGGCTGATTGCTCTCTTTGCCATCCCGCGCGAAGAGGAACCGCAGATCTCGGTGCCCATGGTCAACATCCTGCTGCAAGCCCCGGGGCTGGGCGCCGAGGATGTCGTAAAGCTGGTGTCCGAGCCTATGGAAACCATCGTCCGGGCGATCGACGACGTCGAGCATGTCTATTCCCAGACGATGGACGACCGCGCAATGGTGACGGCGCGCTTCGTCGTTGGCACCTCGGCAGATTCGGCCATCCTGCGTGTCCATGAACAAGTGCGCGGCAACATGGACCGCATCCCGGTGGGTATCCCCGAGCCACTGATCATCGGTCGTGGCATCGACGATGTGGCCATCGTGACGCTGACGCTGACCGGGCAGCACGGGCAGGATGTGGACGCCCACGCCCTGACACAAGTTGCGCGCGAATTGCGCTCTGAACTTGCCAAGGTGCCCGATGTGGGGCTGAGCTACATCGTCGGCGAGGCAACAGAGTCAATCCGTATCGCGCCGGACCCCGAGCGGCTGGCGCTGCATGGGGTGACGCTGCAACAGCTCGCGCACAAGGTTCAGGGGGCAAACCGGACGCTGAATGCGGGTCTGATCCGCGACGCGGGCGAACAGATCGAACTGGTGGCGGGTCAGAGCCTGACCGCCCCGGCGGAGATCGCCGGGCTGCTGCTTACCACGCGCGACGAGCGACCCGTTTATGTGGCCGATGTCGCGGATATCAGTTTCGTGGCAGATGGGTCCGAGCGCCGCGTCGCCCATGTCACCAGGGCCGAGGACGGGAGCATCTCGCGTGCCCCGGCGGTTACGCTGGCTTTCGCCAAGCGCGGCGGTGCCAATGCCGTCACGGTGGCGGACGCAATCCTTTCCCGGGCTGCGGTGCTGGAGGGGGCCTTGATCCCCGACAGCATGGCGCTGGAACTCACACGCGACTATGGCGCCACGGCACAGGACAAGGCCAATACGCTGCTGATCAAGCTTTTGCTCGCAACGTTGTCGATCATCCTGCTGACACTTCTTGCCATCGGCTGGCGCGAAAGCGTGGTGGTCGCCATCGTGATTCCGGTGACGATCCTGCTGACGCTTTTCGCGGCCTGGATCATGGGCTACACACTCAACCGCGTGTCGCTTTTCGCCCTGATCTTTTCCATCGGGATCCTGGTAGACGACGCCATCGTGGTGATCGAGAACATCGCCCGGCATTGGGGGATGAAGGATCCCGAACAGGAAACCGGTGGCGAGGGCCGCTCGCGTATTCGCCGGGCAATTGACGGGGTGGCCGAGGTCGGCAACCCTACCATCATTGCCACGTTAACGGTGGTGGCGGCGCTGTTGCCGATGTTGTTTGTGTCGGGGCTGATGGGCCCTTACATGAGCCCGATCCCGGCCGTGGCCTCGGCGGCGATGATCTTTTCCTTCTTCATCGCCGTCATGGTCACACCCTGGTTGATGCTGAAGATCTCGGGCAAGGCACCGCTGCATGGTGGCGAACATGCCGAAACCGGCGGGTTGCTGGGCCGAAGCTTCGCGGCTGTCGCCCGTCCGGTGCTGAAAACGAAGGGGCGGGCGGGGATATTCCTGATCCTTGCCACGGTGGTTTCCTTTGGCTCGCTGGGGCTGCTCTACACGGGCCATGTGACGGTCAAACTGCTGCCCTTTGACGACAAGGCAGAGCTGGCGGTGGTATTTGACCTGCCGCCCGGCGCCTCGGTCGAGGACACTGACCGCGTGGCGCAGGCAGTGGCGCGCGTGGCACTGGAACTGCCAGAGGTCGAAAGCGTCCAGACTTATGCCGGCACGGCGGCGCCCTTCAACTTCAATGGCCTTGTTCGGCACTATTTCCTCCGGGCGGACCCGAACCTCGGCGATGTGCAGATCAACCTCGGCGACCGCAGCCGCGCCAGTCACGACATCGCGCTGGAACTGCGTGAGCGGCTGTCGGCCCTGGAACTGCCGGAAGGCACCCGTATCCGCACCGTCGAACCGCCCCCCGGCCCGCCTGTGATGGCGACATTGCTGGCCGAGGTTTATGGACCGGATTCCGAAGCACGGCGCACCACTGCCCAGCGGGTGCGTGAAGCCTTTGAAAGCGTCGATTTCATCGTGGATGTCGACGATACCTTCCCCGAACCCGCGCGGCGGCTGCGGCTGGTGATCTCGCCCGATGATCTTGAGTTCTTCGGCGTCACCGAATCTGATGTGTTCGATACCGTGGCCACGCTGAACGGCTCCACTGTGGTGGGTTATTCCCATCGCGGCGGCGGACGCCATCCGATCCCGATCGAGCTGGCCCGCGACCGTGCTGACCGGGTGCTGGACGAACGTTTCCTGACCACACCGATCCCCGCAAACCTTCTTCCGGGCGCGCGCGGCGTGGTGGAACTGGGCGATGTGGTGCAGGTGGTGGAGGAAAACGCCTCGCCCATGATCTACCGTCGTAACGGTCGGGCGGCTGAAATGGTGATGGCCGAGCTTGCCGGCGATTTCGAGGCGCCGCTTTACGGCATCCTCGCCGTGGGTCGGGCGCTGGACGCGATGGACTGGGGGCCGGACGGCCCGCCCGAGATCCGCCTGAACGGCCAGCCTGCCGACGAAAGCAGGCCGGTTCTTCTGTGGGATGGCGAGTGGGAGGTGACCTGGGTGACCTTCCGTGACATGGGCGCGGCCTTTGGCGTGGCGCTTCTGGGGATCTATGTGCTGGTGGTGGCGCAGTTCGGCTCGTTCCGGCTTCCGCTGGTGGTGCTGACGCCGGTGCCGCTGACGTTCCTTGGTATCATGGTCGGGCACTGGCTGTGGGCGGCGCCGTTCTCGGCCACCTCGATGATCGGATTTATCGCGCTCGCCGGCATCATCGTGCGGAACTCGATCTTGCTAGTGGATTTCATCCGCAATGCCGACCGGACCGGAAAGACTGAACTCGACATCCTGCTGGCGGCAGGTGCAATCCGGTTCAAGCCGATCCTTCTTACGGCGCTGGCGGCGATGTTCGGCGCGGCGGTGATCCTGGCCGATCCGATTTTCCAGGGCCTTGCGCTGTCGCTACTCTTCGGCCTGTTCACCTCGACCTTGCTGACGGTTCTGGTGATCCCGGCAATCTACCGCGTGTTCCGCACCTGACATTGACCGGCAGAAGATGGTCAGACGGCGCGAATGCTGACAACACGAGGCACCGGACAGGTGCCATCGTCGCCTTGGTTGGTATGACGGCTTTGGCGAAGGGTTGCGATCTATTGCCGGTAATGACGCTGCGACGCCTGGAACCGTGCTCAGGCGTCGCCCCAATGCACCATCGGCAGGCCGGGCACCGGGCTGCGGAACATCGGAATGCGCGTGCCGCGCAACGAGCCGATATAAAGATTGCGCAGGTCCGGGCCCCCGAACGTGACAGAGGCAAACCAAGGCGCGATGGTCCCGCCGTGGGTTAAAAGCAGGTCGGGCGTTATCTGGTCGGCCTCGAACGCGGCGTTGAGTTCAGCCACTTTCACCGGGTCGGTATCGTCAAGGATGATCCGCATATCGCCTTCGGGTGTCAGGGCGAAAATACGGTCGGTCATGACATGTGTGCCCCAGAGGTTGCCATAGGCATCAAAGGCGATCCCGTCGATGAAGCCGCCGGTGTCAGCGGGGCCGAACACTTCGCGCTCCTCTACCGTCGCATCAAAACCGATCCGCAACCGGGTGATCCGCCGGCCCGTTGTTTCCACCACGTAAAGCCATTCCTCGGCGGCATCGAAGCGGATTTCATTGGTGAAGGCAAAACCATCGGCCACGATCCGCGCACCCTGATCATCCAGCACAGCAACATAGCCATCGGCAATGTTGGGGCTGATCGCCGCCATCCAGTTGGTGATGCGGGTGGAAACGGTGATCCAGATTCGCCCCTTGCTGTCGCGTAGAACAAAATTGACCTTGCCGATGGGCTGGCCGTCGATCTGGTCCAGCAAGACCTCGGTGCGGCCATCGCGCGTCATGCGTTCCAGCCGGTCGGTGCCGAAGTTCGAGATCAGGATCGAACCATCGGCATCGAAGGCCAGACCGTTCGGCAGCGTGCCGCTGGTGAAGCGTTCGGCCTCGTCCGCGGTGGCGCTGAAGCGCGTGTCGAGGCTTTGCGCGATCAGCGTCTGGCTGCCGTCGGGGCGGATATGCACCACGCCGCCGCGCGCGTCGGCCGCCCATAGGCTGCCGTCGCGTTCGGCCAGAATGCACTCGGGCCGCTGCAACCCCTCGCCGACATAGCTCAGGTCCGCAGCGGTGACGGAAAAACCATCGATCGGGTTCTGGCCGGCCATCAGAAGGCCACCCGGTCACCGCCCTTGAGCGCGAGCATGTCGCGTGCATCGTCGGGGGTGGCAACTTCCATATCCAGCGTTTCGATGATCGAGCGGATCTTGCGCACCTGTTCGGCATTGCTGGCCGCAAGCTTTCCCGGCCCGATATAAAGGCTGTCCTCCAGCCCCACGCGCACATTGGCACCCATCGTCAGCGCCTGCGTCAGGATCGGCATCTGGTGGCGGCCGGCTGCCAGCACTGACCAGTGATAATCAGCCCCAAACAGCCTGTCGGCGGTGGATTTCATGATGCCGACATTCTCGGGGTCCGCGCCGATCCCGCCCAGAATGCCAAAGATGGTCTGGATGAAGAACGGCGGCTTGAGCACGCCGCGATCTGCCATGAAGGCCAGGTTGTAAAGGTGGCCCATGTCATAGCATTCCAGCTCGAACCTTGTGCCATGCCCTTCGCCCAGTTCGCGCACCACGGTTTCGATATCGCGGAAGGTGTTGCGGAAGATGAAATCGTCCGAGGCGCGCAGGAACGGCTCTTCCCAGTCGAATTTCCAGTCACTGTATTTGTCTGCCATCGGGTGAATGGCGAAATTCATCGACCCCATGTTGAGCGAGCACATCTCTGGCGCGGCACGCAGCGGCGCAGCAAGGCGCTGTTCCACGGTCATACCCAGCCCGCCGCCGGTGGTGATATTGACCACCGCATCCGTCGCCTGCTTGATCACCGGCAGGAACTGCATGAACACCTCGGGGTCCGGGGTGGGGCGGCCGTTCTCGGGGTCGCGCGCATGCAGATGCAGGATGGATGCGCCCGCCTGGGCCGCCTCGATGGCCTGAGATGCGATGTCGGCGGGGCGATAGGGCACCGCATCAGACATGGTGGGCGTGTGGATGCCGCCGGTAACGGCGCAGGTGATGATGACCTTGCGTTTGGCTCGGGCCATGTCAGTCCTCCATGATGGCGACGGCGCGGACGAAACCGGCCGAGGCTGCCTTGATCTTGAACGGGAAACAGGAAATGCGGAATCCGGTGGGCGGAAGCTGGTCAAGGTTGGCCAGCTTCTCGATGTGGCAATAACCGATATCCATACTGGCGCGATGGCCCTCCCAGACGGTCGAGGGATCAGGGTTTGCAATGTAGCGCTCGCGCGTCGCGGAGAACGGCGCATCCCATGACCAGCCGTCGGTGCCCGTTACCCGCACCCCACGTTCCAGCAGCCAGAGCGTGGCGGCGCGGCCCATGCCGCATCCCTTGTCCAGATAATCGGGCTGGCCATAGGCATCGCCCGCAGCGGTGTTGATCACGACGATCTCAAGCGGGCTAAGCGTGTGTCCGATGCGCTTGAGCTCGGCTTCGACATCCTCGGGCTGCACCACGTAACCATCGGGGAAATGGCGGAAATCCAGCTTCACACCGGGCTGAAAACACCATTCCAGCGGCACCTCGTCGATGGTGATCGCGCGCTTTCCGCCGTCCATGGTGGAATGGTGATGATACGGCGCGTCCAGATGGGTGCCGTTATGGGTGATGCACTCGATCTTCTCGATCGCCCAGCCTTCGCCGCCGGGCAGGTCATCCTGCGTCATGCCGGGGAAGAACTGGGTGATCTGGCCTGCGGTCTGGCTGTGGTCCAGATAGGTGATCTTAGGCTCGAACCCCGGCGGGTCCGAGGCGATGCCGGTCTCAAGAGGAACTGACAAGTCGATGATTTTCATGGAAAACTCCTAGAGCAAGCCAATGGCGATGGCGGGAAAGACGATGATCAGCACCAGCACCACCGCCATGATCAGGGCAAAGGGCGCGGCCCCGGCGAACACATCGCCAAGGCCGATGCGCGGGTCATCCAGCGCGCCCTTGATAACATAGACCGACAGGCCAAGGGGTGGTGTCAGCAACCCGATCTCGACCGCCAGCACGGTGATGATGCCAAACCAGATCAGGTCAATCTGCATGGCCTGCGCGATGGGCAGCACCAGCGGCAGCGCGATCAGCATGATCGACGAGGAATCAAGGATCGTGCCCAGAACCACCAGGATCAGGCAGTAAAGCAGGATGAAGCCATAGATGCCCACATCGCGCGCCGCGACCCATTCGGTCAGGAATGCGGGCAGGCCCGACAGCGACAAAAAGCGCGAATACATCGTGGCGGCGATGATCAGGAAACAGATTGCGGCGGTGATATGGCCGGTTTCCAGTGTCACCTGCCAGAGCGTGCGCGCCCCGATCCTGCGCTTGGCCAGCGCAATCACGATGGCACCTAATGCACCGATTGCCCCGGCCTCGGTCGGTGTGAAGACGCCACCATAGATGCCGCCCAGCACCAGCGTGATCAGAAGCACAATGGGCAACAGCTTGCTGGTCGTATCACGCAACAGCGATACCGGCGCCAGGCGTTCGCGTGGGGGCGCGATGGCAATGCCGGTAAAGCCGGGAAAGAAGCGCACCATCACCGCGATGCCGATGCAGAAGGCCAGTGCCAGCACCAGACCGGGGCCGATGCCCGCGATGAACAGATGGCCCACCGATTGCTCGGCGATGATGCCATACAGGATCAAGAGCAGCGAGGGCGGGATCATCATGCCCAGCACCGACGACCCTGCCACAACCCCGCTGGCGAAACGCCCGGTGTGGCCGATGCGCATCATCTCGGGGACAGCGACTTTGGCGAAAACGGCGGCCGAGGCGATGGAGATGCCGGTAATCGCCGCGAAAACCGCATTCGCGCCGACCGTGGCCATGCCCAGCCCCCCCTTGAGCCGCTGAAAGGCGCGGTTGGCGACATCGAATGTATCGCGCCCGATATCGGCGCGGCTGACCACCAGCCCCATCAGCACGAACAGGGGAACGACGCCGAACAGGTACGAGGAGATACTTTCGCGCGCGGCCAGCGACAGGGTCCGCGCCGCCAGTTGCGGATTGTCGCGCAGCGCCCAGATACCCAGAAAGCTGACCAGCGCCAGCGCGATGGACACATGCATGCCGATCCAGATCAGCGACAGGATGCCGACCAACGACCAGAGGCCGATTTCGATTCCGGTCATGGCCGCCCTCTTATGGCATGAACTGACAAAGCCAGTGTGCGCGAGACGAATACCGCGAACAGCAGCGCCGATCCCAACACGACAATGCCGTGCACCGGCCAGATCGGCGCCAGAAACTGCCCCACCGTGCCGATCATTTGCCCGCGCCCGTAAGAGCGCATGAAAAGCGGGTAGAACGCGCTGAGCAAGACCCAGATCAACGCGGCACCCGCCCCGTGCAGCACGGCATCCAGCGCATCGCCGATGCGTTGCGATCGTGCGCGAAGCATCTTCAGAAAGGCATCCGAGCGGGTAAGTTTGCCGCGCGCCAGCGTGTTGGCGATCTGCAGGAAAACAATCGCCAGGATCGACATGGCCACCATTTCCGGCACCCCGGCGATGGGTTTACCCATGAAAAAGCGGCCCGTCACATCGGCGGCGATCAGCAGCATGATGCCCAGAATCAGCGCGGTGCCAAGGGCCGACAAAACGGCCGTTGCGCGGTCAAGCATGAGTGCTACGAAATCAAGGGGTGCAAGCCCCGTTCGCAGGTCTTCGGTGGTTGCCATGGCGGGTTCCGTCAGTCGGGCGGAAAGGAGCCTGTCATCCCGCATCGTCTGTGGCGCGGGGATGACAGGCGGTTACGTGGACCTCAGCGCTGCGACCAGTCGCGGCCCAGATCGGCGCCGGCGGCCTTGAGCGCCGCGACATAGGCATTCAACACTTCGGTGCCGGGCAGGCCCATGCCGTCAGCATTCGCAGCCCAGGTTCCGGCGATATCGGGCAGGGCTGCGGCCCAACGCGCGCGTTCTTCTGCGTCCAGCACGTGCAGGCGGTCTTCATCGGCGGCGATGGTAGCCATGGCGGCGGCGACGCGCTCGGTCTGTTCCGCCAGATAAGCCTCGGTATAGGCTTCGGCACCGGCGCGCAGGGCGTT
Organism: uncultured Rhodobacter sp.; assembly: GCA_964496915.1. GTDB lineage: Bacteria > Pseudomonadota > Alphaproteobacteria > Rhodobacterales > Rhodobacteraceae > Pararhodobacter. Next base: position 52,295 of record CAZCAX010000021.1, on the reverse strand, counting down.
CTGCACCACCTCGGGCTGTTCGGCGAACCACGTCCGGTTCGCCACCAGGGTTCCGGCATATTGCGCGCCGAAATCCGTGACGGTCACATAGGGCGCAACCTCGTGCAGACGGGCGGGGGCTGCGGCCGTGGGGAACACGATCACCCCTTCAAACACGCCGGTCTGGATGTCGTTGTAATAGGTTGTCAGGTTCCCGGACACGCCGACCGCCCCGGTGCCTTCGACCCAGTTCACTGCCGGGCCAGGCGCGCCGATGCGGCGACCTTGCAGGTCATCGATGCTGGTCACCGGGAAGGTCGTCATCAGCACATAATTGTCCAGCGCAAAGCCACCACCGAGGTATTCGGCATCATACTCATGCCAGCTTTCCACCATGCCTGGTACGGTTTCATGCAGCATCGCCAGTGTTTCCATCACTAGCCGCGGGTCGGAAGGTCCGAAGGGGGTGTTGTAACTTACGTTCTGCAGCGGCAGTTGTGTCGGCATGAATACGGTGGGAATGGCGCCAACTTCGGCCAGTGCATCCTCGACAGCTTCCAGCTCGCCGCCAACAGATGCCAGGCTTCCGCCATACGCTTCGGACCAGTTGATCGAATGCCCGGTCCCGTCAAGTGCATCATTGACGGCGGGGATGAAGGTCTCGGTCAGGTGCTTGACCCACAGGAAGATCGGCGGATGGCCGTTGACAAGCGTCACGTCGATCGACTGGGCCGGTGCGGCACCGGGCAGTGCCAGCCCCGCCGCCAGCACGGGTAGGGCCAGGAAGTGTTGCAGTGATCTGTTCATTTTCTCTCCTCCTCTGAAAACCGGCCCCGCTATTGCCGGGGTGTTCCGGGGTATTCCTCCACGCCGTCGCCGTGCCCTCCGGCATCGGCAATGGCCCGCGTGCCTGCGGCGATGAAGCGCACCGCCCCGTCGATTATGGCATCGATATCATCGTCGCGCAGTGCGCCTTTCGACAGATCCTCGGCCCGCCCGGTTGGCGCCATGAGCGACATGCCGATGGCGATCGCGTTCATGTAGCAGCGCACCGTATCCTTGCGCGACAGACCGGGTGTCACCGCAGCAATCTCGTCGATGAAACGCAACGCGATGGCGTTGTATCGCTCGCCGGTCAGGCGGCGCGAGCGTTCATCCGTGCCCGATGCGACATGCACCACAAGGCGCGCATAGTGCGCCCCGCCTCGGGCTGGATCGCGGCCCAGCGAAACCGTGGGGCGCAAAAGAGCGTCAAGAACCGCCTCAAGCGTCACTGCCCGGCCGCGATGCATTTCCGCCAGCCGCGCGCTCCGCTCTTCGTTGATTGCTTCGGATCGACGCGCAAAGACGGCCTCGAACAGGTTTTCCTTGTTGCCGAAATAGTAGTGGATCAATGCCGAATTGGCCTGTGCCTTTTCGGCGATGGCGCGCGTCGTGGCGCCGTGAAACCCGCTTTCGGCGAACACCTCCTCAGCCGCATCCAGGATGATTTCCTGGGTCGTCATGCGCTCTGTTCCTTCGGCCGTGTTCTGGTGCATTCCAAGGCCCGAGTCTTAATTAATCAGTTGATTGAAATGGAGCATGAACAGATGCCCCTGTCAAGAACCCTGACGCCGCGGGCGTTTCGTCACGTAAGGTTGTTGCGCAGAAAGCGGGTGAAACGCGGATCATTCGCGCGCGCCACATTGATGCGGATGCCATGTCGGTGCTGCGCCAGCGATTGGGTGAAGAACATCACCGGCGCCTCGGTCGCCACCTTTTCCGCCAGACAGGTCGATATTCTGGCTTTGATGGCGCGTGGCGATCAGTTCGCGGATAGAGCTGTTGCCCTTCGGCACACCATAGCCGGAGCTGATCGAAATGGCCAACCGGCGCGAATACCGTCAATCCATTGCCGAAACGATCACGCCTCGCGTTGCCGAAATCGCTGGCGGCCATGTCCGGCTGCGAGATGATGAAAACCTTTGACGGCTATACCGCCGGGCGCATCCTTGCGCATGGCTTTTTATCAACCGTGCCTTTCGGTTTCCCGCAGGGCGACCAGTTCGAGGCGTGGTTCCACCATCGCGGGGGGGGGGGCGGGAGATGGCGAAGCGCGGCTATGCGCTCGAAAGCCCGTCCTTTTGTCAGGCGCGGTCCACAACATCGACACCCAGCGCGCGCAGCCCCGGACGGCTGCGCTGCGATAGCGCCTCGGCCAGAATATCACGCAGTCCGCGCGCATGAATCTTGAGCGCTTCGGCAGCCTCATCGGCGCGATTTTCGGCGATCAGCCGCAGGATGTGGCTGTGTTCGTCATGCGCGTCATCGCGCGCAGAAGGCAACGAGCACATGATCCAGCGGGCGCGCTCGATCCGGGTCAGGATATCGGTGACGGCGCGCACCAGAAACCGGTTGCGCGACAGCTTGGCGAGCCTGTGGTGAAAACTCGATCCGATCTCGAACCAGGCGGCGGTATCAGCGCCCTGCCGCCCGGCATCAAGCACCTCTTGCAGGCGCGTCAGTTCTTCGGGCGTGGCATGCTTGCAGGCCAGATGCGCCACCGCGGCCTCGATATGTTCGCGATACTCGAAAGCTTCCAGTATCTCGTCCAGTTCCAGCGGGGTAACGCGCAATGAACGGCCCTGCCGCAGGATCAGACCTTCGGCCTCAAGCCGTAACAGCGCTTCACGGATCGGGGTGCGCGAGGTGCCCAGCATCCCCTCCAGCGCGCGTTCTGACAGCTTTTCGCCGGGCAGAAGATCCAGCGACAGGATCGCGGTGCGCAGGCGGGCATAGGTATCGGGGGCCCGTTCAGGGCTGGCGGTCTGGGCTGGGGTGGGCTCTGGTTCGGGCAAGATATGGGTCCGGTTTTTTGGTCTCTTGATTGGTATACCAATATGGCGTACCAAATGACAGTCTTTCGTCGGAGGAGAGGACGAAACCCCAAATGAATACCATGTCTGGCCCCTACCGTAAGGATTTTCCGTGCCGGGTTAAGATTGTCGAGGTTGGAACCCGTGACGGATTTCAGGCTGTCGAGCGCTTGATACCGACGGACACCAAGGCAGCGATCCTGAAAGCGCTGATCGCGACGGGCCTGCGCCATTTCGAGGCCACGTCGTTCGTCTCGCCCCGCGCGGTGCCACAATTGCGCGACGGCGCGGCGTTGCTGGCCGAGCTGGGCGCGCCCGAGGGCGTGATGCTGAGCGCGCTGGTGCCCAATATGCGCGGCGCAGAGGCGGCGATTGCAGCAGGGGCGGGGGCAATGGTGGTCTTTGTTTCTGCCTCGGAAAGTCACAACCTGAAGAACCTGAATCGCAGCCGGGCAGATTCGCTTGCCCAGTTGACGGCGGTCTGTGTCCGTGCGGCTGAGGCGCGCGTGCCGGTGCAGGGCGCGATCGCCACGGCCTTTGGCTGCCCGTTCGAGGGTGATGTGCCGGTGGCATCTGTGGTTGACATCGCGCGGGCCTATCACGCCATGGGCATTCGTCACCTGACGTTGGGCGACACAACCGGCATGGCAACGCCGCCGTTGGTGCGCGAACGGGTGCAGGCGCTTAACGCGGAACTGCCGGATATGGAGATTGCACTGCATTTCCACAACACGCGCGGGATTGGGCTGGCAAATGTCATGGCAGGGCTGGAAGCGGGCGTGTGGATCTATGAATCCTCGGTCGCCGGGCTGGGCGGCTGCCCCTTTGCGCCGGGCGCCACGGGAAATATCTGCACAGAGGATCTGGTCTATCTGCTGCATGAATGCGGCATCGAGACCGGCGTCGATCTGGACGCGCTGTGCGCGGTTGCGCGCGAGGTTGAGCAGGTGATCGGCCACCCGCTGCCGGGGCAGGTGATGAAGGCCGGACCGCGCCTGCAAACCGCCCCTATGGATAGTGTCAGGACGGCCTGCGGATGAACCAGAGCCTGCGCAAACCCCTTGACGGCATCCGCGTGGTCGATCTGACGCGCGTGCTTTCCGGCCCGTTCTGCTCGATGCTGCTGGGCGATATGGGTGCCGAGGTGATCAAGGTCGAGCCGCCGGGCAAGGGCGACCCGGTGCGCGAACAGGGTGGTATCCGTGACGGGCTGAGCTGGTATTTCGCCTCGTTCAACCGCAACAAGAAATCTGTCACGCTGGATCTGCGCAACCCCGGTGACAAGGCGCTACTGGAACGGCTGATCGAAGGTGCCGATGTGCTGGTCGAAAACTATCGCCCCGGCGTGCTGGCGGGGATGGGGCTGGATTCTGACACGCTGGCACGGCTGAACCCCCGCCTGGTGACCTGTTCGATCAACGGCTTTGGCAGCACCGGCCCCTATGCCGACCGCCCCGCCTTTGATTTCATCACGCAGGCGATGAGCGGGTTCATGAGCGTGAATGGCGCCGCCGACCAGCCGCCGCTGCGCTCGGGCCAGCCGGTCACCGATCTGGTGGCCGGGCTCTATGCCGCTTACGGCGTGGTCAATGCCCTGCGCGCGCGCGATCTGAACGGGCAGGGCCAGCAGGTGGAAAGCGCGATGATGAACGGCATCCTGTCGTTCATGGCCTATCTCGCGTCCGAACATCTGCTGACCGGCGCTATCCCGGCGCGCACCGGAAACGATCATCCGCTGGTGGCACCCTATGGCCTGTTCCGCGCCAGTGACGGCGAGGTGGCGGTGGCGGCGAGCAATGACCAGGTATTGCGCCGCTTCATGCGGACTGTCGGGCTGGAGCATCTGCTGGATGACCCGCGCTTTGACGATAACCCCAAGCGTTTTGTGCGGCGCAATGAGCTGAATACGCTGATCGACGCGCAGATGGTGCAGGATACGCAGGCGGCCTGGATCGAGCGGCTGAATGCCGCGGGCGTGCCCAGCGGGCGGGTGCAGAACCTGGCCGAGGCGCTGGCCGATCCGCAGGTGCTGGCGCAGGAGATGGTGATTGATGTGCCTCATCCGGGGCATGGCACGGTACGGATGCTGGGCTTCCCGGTCAAGCTGAGCGCCACGCCCTGCGAGGCCCGCCTGCCCGCGCCGGAACTGGGCGAGCACAACGACGAAATCCTGGGGCCGCTGCGATGACGCGCCCGAGGGTATGACGACAATCAATCCGTCCCCCGGGAGGAGGGGCGCAACATCAGAGGGAGGAGACCCACATGACCATCACCAAAAGAGGCTTCAGTGCGCTGGCCGCGCTTGCGACCGGCCTGTGCCTCGCCGCGGCAGCGGCGCAGGCCGAGCAGATCGAAATTCACAACACCATGAGTGCCGGCGGATCGGAAGAAGCCGCGATCATGCGCTTTGCCGAGATCCTGGAAGAGCGCGCGCCGGGCCGGTTTGACATCGCGCCCTATCTGGGCGGCCAGTTGGGAGACGAGACAAGCGTTCTGGAACTGCTCAATCTGGGTCAGACCCAGATGGCGCTGACCGGCGGTTTGTTCATGGGCCAGTATGCCGCCGAATATGACGCCGTGTCGGTGCCCTTCGTGTTCCCCAACTGGGCCGCGGTGGAACACTACGTCATGGAGACCGATTCAGGCCGCGCCATGCAGGAGCAATCGCGCGAAAGGGGCAATCTGGTCTATCTGGGGCCGCAGATGCGGGCTTTCCGGCACATGACCTCGAACCGCGCGATCCATACGCCTGACGACCTGCAAGGGCTGCCGATGCGCCTGCCTCAGATCCCTGTCTGGGTGGATGTCTGGAGCGAGCTGGGCGTGCAACCCATCGTCATTCCCGCGCCGGATATCTATTTTGCCATGCGCACCGGGCAGGTGCAGGCGCATGAAAACAGCCTCGCCTCGCCCTATACCCGCCAGATGTGGGAGGTGCAGGATTACATCATCACCACCGCGCATCTGTCGTTCCCGTGGCACTGGGTGGCATCGGCCCGCTGGTGGGACAGCCTGTCAGCCGAGGATCAGGAACTGATCCGCGAGGCGGTGGAAGAGGCGCGCCAGCATGGCTATGCGGTTGAGCAGGAGCGCGATGATTTCTACCGCGCCGGGCTGATCGAGAACGGCATGACCTTCATTGATGTCGATCAGGCACCCTTCCGCGAAGCTGCCGCCCCCGCTGTGCAGCGCGCGCTGGCCGATATGGCGCCGGGTGTGACCGATGACATTCAGGCCGCCATCGACGCCACCGCCAACTGAGCGATGATGGCCGGGCCCCGCTTGCGGGCCCGGTCACAGGCTGGCAGGCCGGGAGGCCACGTATGAGATTTGCACAACTTGAAGCCGGGCTTGCGCGAGTGCTGGAGCTGCTTGCCATGGCGATGATGATGGCGCTGGTGGGCGTGATCACCTATGCCGTTCTGGGCCGTCAGGTGTTTCACCTGCCCGTCGCCTGGTCGGAAGAGGTGGGCGCCGGGCTGATGGCCTGGATGGTGCTGCTGGGTTCGGCCTCGGCCTGGTATCACCGGCGGCATCTGGTGATCGATGTGGTGTTGCGGCGGCTGAGCCGTCGCTGGTTGCGCGGCTTTTGCATCGTCATCGAGATCGGCGGGCTGTTGCTGCTGTCGGTCGCCTTCTGGGGGTCGCAATCCATGATGCGGGTCAGCGCCCATAATTCAACCACCGCGCTCGGGATCAGCTACAGCTATCTGTATCTGGCGCTGGTGATCGGGCTGGGGGCGATGATCCTGTTCAGTGTCGCGCAGCTTGTACGGCTGATCCGCGGCGATATTGCTGCCCTGCCACGCTATGATGCGGAGGGCGAATGGAATACCTGATTATCTTTTTCGGCCTGATGGTGCTGCTGTTCGCCATCGGCGTGCCTATTGCCATCTCTATCGGCCTGACCTGCCTTGCGGTTCTGGTGATCCGCGATGGCATCACCGCCATTCCGGCCGAACTGTTCGCGCTTCAGATGTTGCGCGGGCTGAACAACTTTCCGATCCTCGCCATTCCGTTCTTCATCTTTGCCGCCGCGCTGATGAATGTCGGCACCGTCGCCGCGCGGATATTCGATTTTGCAAATGCGCTGGTGGGTTCCGTCCGGGGCGGGCTGGGGCATGTGAATGTGCTGGCGTCGATGATGTTTTCCGGCATGTCCTCGACTGCGGTGGCCGATGTGGCGGGGTTGGGGCAGCTTGAGCTGAAGGCGATGCGCGAGCGCGGCTATCCGCGCAGCTTTGCGGTGGGGATCACCGGGGCCAGCGCGGTGATTTCACCGATGATTCCGCCCTCGATCGCGCTGGTGGTCTATGGCTGGCAATCGGGCACTTCGGTTGCGGCAATGTTTCTAGCCGGGCTGGTGCCGGGGCTGATGGTGGGCCTGAGCTTCATGATCACCAGCTTCATACTGTCGTTCTGGCTGCCCATGCCGCGCTCAAAGCGCCCCGCCGTGAGCGAACTGGCGCGGCTGTTCTGGCGCGCGCTGCCGCCGCTTCTGACGCCGGGCATCATCGTCGGCGGCATCTGGACCGGCATGTTCACCCCCACCGAGGCCGGGGCGATTGCCTGTGTCTATGCAATGTTTCTGGGCGGGGTGGTGTATCGGGAACTGAACTGGAAGCTTTTGCTGGGTGTGCTGTCCAGCACCGTGCGCTTTTCCTCCATCATCCTCTTCATCATCGGCATCGCCACTTTCTATGGCTGGCTTCTGGTGCGGCTGCGCATTCCGCAGGAACTGGCCATGCTGATGACCGGGCTTGAGGTGGGCAACACCACGATCTTGCTGGCCATCGTGCTGTTCTTCCTGGCCGTGGGCTGTTTCATGAGCGTCGTCGAGGCGATCCTGATCTTCACGCCGATTTTCATGCTGACCATTCAGGCGCTGGGGATCGATCCGGTCTATTTCGGCGTGCTGATGGTGCTGACCCTGTCTTGCGGGGTGATCACGCCGCCCTTTGGCAATGTGTTGTTCGTGCTGACCGAAATAACCGGCCTGCCGTTCGAGAAGGTGGCGCTGGCGGTGGTGCCGTTCCTGCTGCCGATCTTTGCGGTGATCGTGCTGATGATCTTTTTCCCCCAGATCGCCACCTTCTTGCCGACGCTGGCCCGATGACACGCAGACCAGATCGCACAAGTGGCGTCAGGAGGGGCGCCACATCGTCAGAAAACTATCCTCGCGGGGCCACCAGAACCTCCGGGCAAGCGGCGCGGATGGCGGGCAGGGCATCATTCTGCTCGGCGCGCGCATCGACCACGATCTGGTCGACACCGGCCAGGGCGGTATAGGAAACGCGGCTGACTGTGCCCAGTTTCGAGTGATCGGCCAGAAGAACCCTGCGCTTTGCACGGGCGAGCATGGCGCGGGCTATCTCGGCCTCGCCCGGATCATAGCTGGTTGCACCCGCCGCGGCATCAAGACCGAAGGGGGAAAGGAACACCAGATCTGCGCTGTAGCGGTGTATCTCGTTGATGGCGGCAGGGCCGAAGGTGGCGGCGGCCTGGGTGTTGAAATCGCCGCCGATCAGAACGGCACGGTTTCGCCGTTTCTCAAGGCTGTGCGGTGCGCCAAAGCGGGTGGCGACATCAACTGAATTGGTAATCACTACCAGCCCGCTCAGTTTCGAAAGCCGCTCTGCCAGAATGGCGGTGGTGCTGCTGCCGCCATCGAGAAACAGAACCGACCCCGGCTGCACCAGACTGGCCGCGACACCGGCGATTGCCTGTTTCTCGCGCAGACGCACAGTGCTGCGGATGGCATAGGGCGCCTCATGCGGGGATTCTGTCGGCAGCGCGCCGCCGCGCACGCGTTTCAGCGCACCCTCGGTTTCCAGCTCGAGCAGGTCGCGCCGCACCGTCTCGCGCGAGACGCCGAGCTCCTCGGTCACCCGGTCGACAGAGATATTGCCAAATGTGGCGAGCATGGAGCGTATCCGCTGGCGGCGTTCTTCCTGCCACATGGCCTTGATCGTCTCCTGTGATTCAGACGGGCAGCAGAGTCCGCGCCTGCGCATGCAGTTCAGGCGTGGCGGCGGCGATCACCCGCCCGTCCGACTCCAGCCCCAGCGCCGCGCCGGACCAATCGGTGATCACCCCGCCCGCCGCTTCGACGATCGGCACCAATGCCAGAAAATCATACGGTTCCAGCCGGGATTCGACAACCAGATCGACATGCCCTGAAGCCAGAAGCCCGTAGCTGTAGCAATCGCCGCCAAACCGGGCTGTTGCAGTGCGCGCCGCCAGATGCTCTATCGCTGTCCGCGCCGCACCCTCGAAATACAGCAGCGAGGTGGTGTAGAACCGCGCGCGGGCGAGATCGCGGCACTGGCTGGCGCAGGCACGCGTCCGCTGCCCGTCGCGTCCGGTGAACCAGGCCCCCTGGCCGGCCACCGCGCTCCAGCGTTCACCCAGCGCGGGCATCTCCACCACGCCCAGTTGCGCCCGCCCGTCCTGCACCAGCGCCATGAGCGTGCCCCAGATTGGCCAGCCGGTGATGAAGCTGCGGGTGCCATCAATCGGATCGATCACCCAGGTAGGCGCTCCTGCGCTGCCCTCGGCGCCATATTCCTCGCCAAGAATGGCGTGATCGGGGAAGTGTGCGGCAATGGCCTTGCGCAGAAAGGCCTCGACCGTGCGGTCGGCCACGGTCACCGGGCTGTCGTCAGCCTTTGTTTCGATATCCATGCCCTGGCGAAACCAGTCAAGCGCCAGCACCCCGGCCTCTTGTGCGATGGTTTCGGCAAAAGCGACGCATTGTGCCGGTGGCGGCGTTGCCGGTGACATCGGTTTCGCTTCCATAGCGGACTCCTTCGGGTAGGCACGATGCCAAATTGACCACTTTGAGCACAAAAACACAGATTGCCACAAAAGCCAAGCTGCGTTACGCTCGTGAAAAAAGTGAAACGGCCACCCAACAGGAGAAGTAAAATGAAGAATCGACTCGCTCACATTGCGGCACCATTGGCCCTTTCGGCGCTTCTGGCCGCTCCGGCCTGGTCCGGCGAGATTACCGTCTATTCGGCGCTCGAAGACGAAGAGATCGCGGCCTATCTTGAAGCCGCACAGGCAGAACTGCCTGACGTCACAATCAACGTGCTGCGTCTGTCGACCGGTGATCTGGGCGCGCGCCTGATTGCCGAGTCGGCCAACCCGCAGGCCGATGTGCTCTGGGGCTTCGCGGTGACCAATATCCTCAACCCTGCAATCTACGACCTGCTGGAACCTTATGCTGCCGAAGGTGTCGAGGCATTGGATGCGCAGTATCGTGACGCCGATAGCCGCTGGTTTGCGCCGATCGGCTATATGGGCGCGTTTTGTGTCAACACCGCGCGGCTGGAACAGATCGGCGCCCCGGTGCCGCGCAGCTGGGCCGATCTGACCGATCCAGTCTATCAGGGTGAGGTGGTGATGCCCGATCCAGGCTCGTCCGGTACCGGCTATTTGCAGATCGCGGCGATCCTGCAGGGCATGGGCGAGGAAGCAGGCTGGCAACTGATCAGCGATCTGGACCCGAACATGGCGCAATACACCACCTCGGGCTCGCGGCCGTGTCGGATGGCGCAGGTGGGCGAGTATGCCATCGGCGCCTCGCTGTCTTACGTGGCGATGCAGGGCATCGATCAGGGATATCCGCTGGAAATGGTGATCCCGGCCGATTACGCCGGGTTCGAACTGGAAGGCAATGGGCTGATCCGTGGTGCTTCCAACCCCGAGGATGCGCGCCGCTTCCTTGACTGGACGCTGTCGGCCAGCGCCGCTGAAACCTATGCCACGCACAAGGATCTGGTGACCCTGCCGGGTGTCCCGCGTTCGCAGATGGCCGACCAGGCTGGCCTGCCCGAAGATCTGTCGGCGGTTCTCTTCCCGATGGATTTCGCCGCCTCGGGTGCAGAGCGTGACGCGATCATCGCCCGCTGGCGTGATACGGTCGGTCGCTGAACCGCGCTGCCCGGCGGTGGCCAACATGCCGCCGGGCTTTTCTCAAGGCTCTTGAAGAAGACAGCGATGCATCTGGAAATCAGAAATCTATCCAAGTTCTTTGGCCAATTTCAGGCTTTGGCGAATGTCGATCTGGAAGTGGGAAGCGATGAATTCGTTTGCCTGCTGGGTCCATCGGGCTGCGGCAAGACCACGCTTTTGCGCATCATAGCGGGGCTGGAGCCGTTTGACCGAGGCACGCTGGAACTGGGCGGGCGCGATCTGGCGGGGCTGAGCGCGCAGCATCGCGGCTTTGGCATCGTTTTCCAGTCCTATTCGCTGTTTCCCCATATGACAGTGGCCGAGAACATCGGCTATGGCTTACGCATCCGCAAGGCGGCGAGGGCCGAGATTGCCGCCAAGGTGGGGCAGTTGATGGAACTGGTCCACCTGCCCGAATATGCCCAGCGATATCCGCATCAACTTTCGGGTGGGCAGCAGCAGCGGGTGGCGATTGCCCGCGCGCTGGCCACCGATCCTGCATTGCTGCTGCTGGACGAGCCGCTCTCGGCGCTCGATGCCCGCGTGCGCGCCGAGTTGCGCACCGAGATCCGCGAGGTGCAGCGGCGGCTGGGTATTCCCACGATCATGGTGACCCATGATCAGGAAGAGGCCCTGACCATGGCCGACAAGGTGGTCTGCATGAATGCGGGCACGATCGAGCAGATCGGCACCCCGCACGAGGTATATTCCCGCCCGCGCACCCGTTTCGTGGCCGATTTCGTCGGTATCAGCAATCTGCTGGAACCGGCCAGAGTCGCCGCCCTTGACCCCGGCGTTGCTCGAAGTCAGCCTGCCGGTGGCGCTCATCTGCTCGCACTTCGCCCCGAGGACATTCTGGTCAACCCCGATCCGGCGGGTGAGGGCCGGGTGGATGCTGTCACCTACCTTGGCAATATCAACCGCATCGCGCTGAACTGGCGCGGCCTCGAACTGGTGGCCGAGACGCATCGCGGCCTTTCTCTGGGGTCCGGCGCGCTGGAACCGGGCGCGCGGGTCTCGGTCGCGGTTGCGCCGCAAGCGGGTGTCTGGGTGCTGGCATGAGCGCGGTGACGACCAGCAGTGCCGCCCCCAAGGCGCGCAACCCAGGCATCCCGGCACAGGCGCGACTGCTTTACGCAACTGCCTTCATCGTGCCGATGATCGGGCTGGCGGTGTTCTTCCTCTATCCGCTGGGCCTGATCGTGCTGCGCAGCTTCACGCAGCGCGATGGCAGTCTGGGCGTGGGCAATTATGCCGATGTGCTGGCGATGGGCCATATTGGCCGGGTGCTGGGCAACTCTCTGGTCATGAGCGGCCTGACCACGCTGATCTGCGTCGTCCTTGGCTTTGCCATCGCCTATGCGCTGCAACGCACGAAACTGCCGTTCCAGTGGCTGATCTCGGTGGCGCTGATCCTGCCCTTGCTGGCGCCCTCGCTGGTGCAGGCGTTGGGCTTGATCTTCCTCTTTGGCCGCAACGGGGTAATCAACCAGTTCACCGGGTGGAACCTGCAAATCTACGGCCTGTGGGGGCTGGTGATCTCGAATGCGATGTATGCGCTGCCGCAGGCGGTGATGATCATCCAGGCGTCGCTGCGCCATTCAGACGTTCGCCAGTATGATGCGGCCATGGTGATGGGTGCTTCGCCCTGGCGGCGGTTCGTGGATATCACGCTGCCCAATGCGCGCTTCGGCCTGCTCAGCGCGGGTTTCGTCTGCTTTACCGTGACGATCACGGATTTCGGCAATGCGGCGGTGATTGGTGGCAACTACCGTGTTCTGGCGACCGAGATCTATGCGCAGGTCGTGGGGCAGATGAATTTCAACATGGGCGCAGTGATTGGTATCTTTCTGCTGATCCCCACGCTGCTGGCCTTCTATATCGAGAAGGTCGCCGCCCAACGCCAAAGCGGCGGCGGCTCGGAAAGCGCAATTCCGGTGGGGCGTAACCTGCTGGCTGCGCGCGATATTCCGCTGGGGCTGGTCAGCCATCTGACCGCGCTGTTTCTGATCGCGGTCGTGGCGACGGTGGTCTTTGCAAGCTTCGTGTCGCTCTGGCCCTATCGGATGGACCTGACGCTGCGCAATTACAACATCACCACGCAGGGTGGTTATGCGCCGCTCTGGACCTCGCTGGTGGTGTCGGTTCAGACCGCCGTAATCGGTGTGGTGATGCTGTTCGCGCTGGTGGTCGCCCAGCGGCGGCTTTCGCGCGGGGCGGCCAAGGTGGTCTATCTGCTGGCCATCGTGCCGGTGGGCGTTCCGGGGCTGGTGCTGGGGCTTTCCTATGTGCTGTCGTTCAACGTGGCGAATTCGGTGCTGGGCATGCTCTACGGCACTACCCTTCTGATCGCGCTGTGCAATTTCTACCACTACCATTCGCAAGGCTTCCTGACGATGGTAACCGGCATCCGTACCGTGCCCCCCGCGCTGGAGGAAACCGTTACCTGTATGGGCGGCTCTGCGCTGCACGGGCTTCGCGATGCGATCCTGCCGGTGATGCTGCCGACGCTGGTGGCGGTGTTTTTCTTCCTCTTCATGCGCTCGATGGTGACGCTTTCGGCGGTGATTTTCCTGATCACGCCGCGGCTCAGTGTTGGGGCGGTCTCGGTGCTGCGGCTGGATCAGGCGGGATTCACCACGCAGGCGGCAGCGTTTTCCGTCTGCATTATGGCGGTGGTGCTGAGTGCGCTGGCCCTGATGAAACTGGCGCTCTGGCTGGTCAGCCGCCGTCCTGCCGCTCACGTGACCGCCTGACGACGACCGAGAACCGGCCCCGCCGTGGGTGGGTTACCGGTCGACGGTTCTCGTCATGGCCGCGCCACTGCTGATCTCCCAGCCTTGTGAAGCGCTCCAGATCGCCGGGGCCGATATGGCATTGGCACCCTTGATGATCTGAACCCGCCCGGCACAGGGCAAGTTCCTTTCACAAGTGTAACTTTGGCTGGCACCTGCTGTCCAAATGGCTATGATGGCCTTGGAAGCGAAGGAAGCGTGTTATGCGATTGCCGGAGGGCCGGCTTACAAGATCGGTGCTGATCTATGCGGGGGCGGTGGGCTGTGGCTGGATCGGCAGCCTGATCAACCTGCCGCTGCCGTGGATGATCGGCGCGCTGGTCTTCGCCACCGGGCTGAGCCTTTCGGGCGTGGCGGTGCGGGTGCCGCAGGTAACGCGACCGGTCGGGCAGATCGTGATCGCCGGATCGGTAGGGCTGGCCTTTACGGCGGCGGCGCTGGAAAGCGTAGCGCAGATGTTCGTGCCGATGGTTCTGGCCGCGCTCGCGACGCTCGCGGCGGGCTTTGTCGTCGCCTGGGTGCTGACCCGGATGACACCGGTCGATGCGGTGACAGCCAGCCTCGCCTCGATCCCCATGGGGCCGGTTGAATCGGCCAATCTCGCGCGGCGCTACGGGGTTTCGCCCGGGCCGGTGATCTTTACCCAGACGCTGCGGATCATGGCGCTGGTGCTGCTGATCCCGCCGGCAGTGCTGTATTTCAACGGTGGGATGGGTAGGGGCGACAGTGTGCTGCGCGCGATGCACTGGACCGCGCCGGGCGCCACGCTGCTGATCGCGCTCGCGGTGGCCGGGGCCTATCTGATGAAAGCGGTGCGGCTGTCCAATCCGTTCTTTCTGGGGCCGCTGGCAGCCTCGGCCGTGGCCTCGGCGGCAGGGCTGCCAGTGACGGCGGTTCCCTATGTAATACTGGCGGGCGCGCAGGTGTTGCTTGGGGTCTGGCTGGGTGCTGCGATGGACCGGGAGTTGTTTCGCCGCGCCGGCGGGTTCGTGGCAGCGGCAGTGGCCTCCACGCTCCTGATGATCGCGCTTTGCGTGGGCATGGCATTGGCCATGGCCGCAGCGACCGGGCATTCCTGGAGCACGATGGTGCTGGCCTTCGCGCCGGGCAGCGTGACCGAGATGGCATTGACGGCCAAGATCCTGCAGGCCGATATCGCGCTGGTCACGGCGTTTCATCTGGTTCGGATCTTCATTATCCTGCCCACCGCACCGCTGTTCACCCGATGGGTCGCGGTGCTGGCACGCCGGGACACATAGGGGTCCACCGGAACTGTTCGTGATGATTTCTCGGCGTTGCGAAAGCAGCGCTCTTCACCATCATACTTCCGGTCATGGAGGTTCAGGCAGGCTGTGAGTAACCGCGCCTTGTTCGGGCAAGGGACAAAGGCATACTGGAGAGGCAGCAGAGCCACAGTTTATCGGTGCCGAAAAACGGGTGCGCGTTTCTCGGCAAAGGCGGTCATGCCTTCCCTGCGATCCTCCAGCGCGAAGGTGGCGTAAAGCAGGCGGCGTTCCAGATAAATGCCCTCTGCGAGATGCGTTTCCATCGCGTGATTAACAGCTTCCTTGGCGATCATCATCACCGGCCTGGAGCGTTGGGCCAGGTGCTCGGCCAGGGCGATGGCTTCATCCAGATAGCGTTCTAGCGGAGCGACGCGGCTGATCACACCTCGCGCAAGTGCCTCTGTGGCGTCCATGCTGCGCCCGCTCAACACCAGATCCATCGCCACGGACTTGCCGACGATACGCGTAAGCCGTTGCGTGCCACCAGCGCCGGGGATCACGCCAAGCCCGGTTTCCGGCAGCCCGAAACGCGCGGTTTCCGAGGCCAGAATGATATCGCACATCAGCGCCAGCTCGAATCCGCCGCCCAGTGCAATGCCGGAAACGGCGGCAATGACCGGTTTTCGGCATTGCGCCGTGCGTTCCCAGCTGCGCGTGATCAACTCGTCGGCGTAAACATCTGCAAAGGTCTTGTCGGCGAGTTCTCCAATATCGGCACCGGCTGCAAAAACGGTGTCAGATCCGGTCAGCACGATGGCGCCGACCTCGCTATCTGTTTCGAACGCATCCAGTGCCTGACCAAGTTCCGTGGTCAGCTCCAGGTTAAGCGCGTTGAGGGCTGCGGGCCGGTCCAGCTGAATGACGCCGACAGCGCCCTTCCGGCTGGTCCTGATGGTGTTGAATGTCATGGGCTCGCTCCGGGGTTGATATCGCCAATCATGTAAATATGTTAACGTATGGCCGCGGGAGGTCGCAACGGACTGTCGCCTGACGGGCTTGAAAAGATGCAGTTTGCGACGATTTGGGCGGTGCGGCAAATGTGCAATCGTGGCAATCTCTTTACCGTAATATCACGGATCGTTCCCCTGTTGCGCGCCGATATCAACCATGTTGTGGCGCAGCACATCGAGGTAATGGAGCACATGAATCAGGTCGTTGTTGGACATCTGGTCCATCATCGCCTTGTAAAATTCCGCGATATCATCCTGCATGGCATTCCAGCGATTCCAGCCGGCTGGCGTAAGTTTGATCAGGCGAGAGCGGTTGTCCTGCGGATCAGCGATGCGCTCGATCAGCCCGCGTGATTCCAGCCGCGAAAGCACGCCTGTCAGGTTCTGCCGACTTACCATCAGCAAGGCGGCCAAATTGCCGACAGCAATGCCATTTGCCCAACGTTCGCGCACCAACGCACCCAGGACCGCCCATTGCTGCGTGGTGACATCGTGACGTTCCAGCGCCTTGGTGCCGGTCTTGTTGAGAAGATTAGCACATTGATACAGCCTGAAAGCCAGCCGGTTCGACAGGCTGGCCTTCAGGGCACTGGAATCGTCAATATCTTGCTTCATCACGCTAGCATCGGGTGCGGCGGCGTTGGCGTCAAGCCTTCTTGCGCACGGCGGTGAGTTTCTTGAATGTAAATATATTGACTTATAATTCTCTCCGCCCTAGGTTTGATTCCAGTGACGAAATGTCGCTTCATAAGAAGAATGTGCCATTATTCCTTAACAAATGGCGCATGAAGCACGCTTGTTACGCATGAAGCGACGAGGCGGGAGGTGCGCGTTGAGAGGGCTTGAAGGTAAAGTTGTTGTCGTAACGGGCGGGGGCGGGGGGATCGGCTCGGCCACCTGCGTGCGCTTCGCCGAGGCAGGCGCGCATGTGGCGATCGTGGACAAAGATGCCGGCGCGGCTGAATCCGTGGTGCAGCGCATCAAAGGAATGCCGGGCATGGCACGTGCATTTGCGGTCGATCTGACCGATTTCGACGCAACGCGCGCTGCGGTGGCCGAGATCGAGGCTTCGTTGGGACCGGTCGATATCTTGGTCAACAACGCAGGCTGGGATCTGTTCACACCCTTTCTGAAAAGCGGGCCGGATTTCTGGTCGAAGATCATCGATATCAATCTGCGCGCGGTGCTCAACATCACCCATCCGGTTTTGGAGCGGATGTCAGAGCGTCGCGCGGGCCGGATCGTTTCCATCGGCTCGGATGCGGCGCGCGGCGGGTCGTCGGGCGAGTCGGTCTATGCCGCGTGCAAGGCCGGGGTGATCGCCTTTTCCAAGACCATTGCGCGCGAACATGCGCGCCACAACATCACCGCCAACGTGGTTTGCCCCGGTGTGACCGAAACCGCGATGCTGGAAAACTTCATGGAATCGGCGGGCGACAAGGAAAAGCTGCGCACGGCCTTTACGCGCGCCGTTCCGCTGGGCCGTTTGGGCCGCCCGGATGATCTGCCCGGCGCGATCCTGTTCTTCGCCAGTGACGACGCGGCCTTTGTGACCGGGCAGGTGCTGTCGGTCTCGGGCGGTCTGACGATGCACGGCTGAAAGGGAGAGGGCATGGATTACACCGACATTCTGTATGACGTCCGCGAGGGTGTCGCCACCATCACCATCAACCGCCCCGACAAGATGAACGCCTTTCGCGGGCAAACCTGCGAAGAGATGATCCACGCCTTCAACCGCGCCGGATGGGACAAGTCCATCGGCGTGATCGTGCTGGCGGGTGCGGGCGAACGGGCGTTCTGTACCGGCGGTGATCAGTCGGCACATGACGGGCAGTATGACGGGCGCGGCACCATCGGCCTGCCGATGGAAGACCTGCATTCGATCATCCGCGATGTGCCCAAGCCGGTGATTGCCAAGGTGCGCGGCTATGCCATCGGCGGCGGCAACGTGTTGTGCACGATCTGCGATTTCACCATCGCTGCGGAAAGCGCGCAGTTCGGGCAGGTGGGGCCGAAGGTTGGCTCGGTCGATCCGGGCTTTGGCACCGCCTATCTGGCGCGCGTCGTGGGCGAGAAGCGTGCGCGCGAGATCTGGTATCTGTGCCGTCGCTACAAGGCACACGAGGCGCTGGCGATGGGGCTGGTGAATGCGGTCGTGCCTGACAGCGAACTGGACGCCGAGGTTGGCCGCTGGTGTGCCGAGATCATGGAGAAATCGCCCACCGCCATCGCCATCGCCAAGCGCAGCTTCAACATGGACACCGAGCACCAGCGCGGGATCGCGGGCATGGGGATGCTGGCGCTGAGCCTTTATTACGACACCGATGAAAGCAAGGAAGGCGGCGACGCGTTCCGCGAAAAGCGCAAGCCTGATTTCCGCAAGTTCTGGCGCTAGCACCAAATCCTGCGCGGCATCCGTTGCGCAGGGTCGCCCTGAACCCGGAGCAACCGGGACGGGCCAGGGAGGAACAGATGAAGACGATCTTCGATACCGAAGAGCTGGAGCCGATCCGTGATCTGGCGCGGCGTTTCGCGCAGGAGCAGGTCGCGCCGGGCTATCTGGCGCGGGAAAGAGCCGGGCAGTTCGACCACGCGCTCATGCGCGAAATGGGATCGCTGGGCCTGATCGCCCCGGAACTGCCCGAGGAATTCGGCGGAATGGGCACCAGCTACCTGGCCTCGGGCATGATCATCGAAGAGATCGCCAAGGCCGATTTCACCTTTGCCTATGTTTCGCTTCTGGCCTCGCTCAACGCCCAGATCCTGCGCGATTTCGCCCGCCCCGACGTGGCGCGGGATTGGCTGGCAGGGCTGACGGCGGGCGAGCATCTGCTGGCAATCGCGCTGACCGAACCCAAGGGCGGATCAGATGCCGCCAGCCTGGGCCTGAAGATGGAGCGCGATGGCGATCACTACATCCTGAACGGCGAGAAAACCTCGATCTCGGCCAATCAGGTCGCAAAAGGCGTGATCACCTTCGCCCGGACCGGCCGGGCAGAGGACCGCGCGCGTGGCATCTCGGCCATTCTGGTGCCGCTGGATCTGCCGGGGATCACCACGTCGAAATTCTCGAATATGGGCCAGAACGCGATCGGTCACGGCTCCATCTGGTTCGACAATGTGCGCGTGCCCGCCGAATACCTGCTGGGCGAAGAGGGGCGTGGCTTTGGGCAAGTCATGCAGGGCTTCGATTTTTCGCGCGCGCTGATCGGGCTGCAATGTCTGGGCACGGCGCGTGCCAGCCTGGACGAAACCTGGGCCTATATCGACACGCGCCAGGCGTTTGGGCAGCCGCTTGCGGCGTTTCAGGGCATCACCCACCAGCTTGCCGATTTCGACACAAGGATCGAGGCCGCGCGGCTGATGTCGCTCAACGCGCTCTGGCTGAAGGATCAGGGCCTGCCCCATACCGCCGAGGCCGCGATGACTAAGTGGTGGCCGCCGCTTCTGGCCTACGAGGCCATCCACGCCTGCCTGCTGATCCACGGCCACGCCGGTTACAGCGACGCCCTGCCGTTCCAGCAGCGCCTGCGCGATGTGCTCGGCCTTCAGATCGGGGATGGCACGGCGCATATCATGAAAAACATCATCGCGCGCGAACGCGCCGGGCGGGCACGATGACAGAGTCTTCGCCAATCCTTGAGGTGCAGGGCGTCGAGCGGCGGTTCGGCGGGCTGGTGGCCGTAACCGGTGTGGACATGGTCATCCACCCCGGCGAGATCTTCGGTCTTGTGGGCCCCAACGGCAGCGGCAAGACGACGCTGACCAATGCGATCACCGGTTTCTATCCTCCGAACAAGGGCAGCATCCGCCTGACCGGAAAAAGCATCACCGGGCTTCGGCCTCATCGGATTGCGGCGCATGGCGTGGCGCGGACCTTCCAGAACCTTGCGCTGTTCAACGGGCTGACGGTTCTGGACAACGTCATGCTGGGCCGCCACATCCATATGCGGGTCGGCGTGTTGCGCACCGCGTTTTACTGGTGGCTGGCCCGCCCTGACGAGGTGGCGAACCGGGCCATCTGCGAAGAAATCATTGAATTTCTGCAACTTGAGGGCATCCGCCACGAACTGGTCGATGGCCTCCCCATCGGGCTGAAAAAGCGCGTCGAACTGGCCCGCGCCCTGGCTGCCGAGCCGCGGCTTCTGATCCTGGATGAGCCGATGGCGGGCATGAACCAGGAAGAAAAGGAGTATATGGCGCGCTTCATTCTGGATGCGCGCGCCGAACGCGGGGTGAGCGTTCTGCTGATCGAGCACCACATGGACGTGATCACCGGCATTTGTGACCGGATGCTGGCGCTGAACTACGGCGAGATGATCGGAACCGGCATCCCGCGTGAGGTCATCAAGGATCCGCGCGTGATCGAAGCATATATCGGGCAGGGCCATGCGCATTGATCTCGACAAGGCCACCGGCCGCAGCTTGATCACCTTTCTGGCGGACAACGCCCGCAAGCGGCCCGGCGGCGTGGCGATGCGCGAGAAAGAGCGCGGGATCTGGCGTGAGCTGACCTGGGCGCAGTATTGCGACGAGGTGACGGCCTTCGCCGCTGCGCTGGAGGATTTGGGCGCGGGGCCGGGCAAGGCGCTGATGATCTTGGGCGACAACCGCCTGCGGCTCTATGCGGGCTGGCTGTCGGTGGCGATGCTGCGTGGCTATGCGATGCCCACTTATCCGGGGGCCACGCTGGACGAGTTGCGCCATTTTGCCGGCGAGGTGCCGGTCATGGCGGTTCTGGCCGAGGATCAGGAACAGGTCGACAAGGCGCTGGACCTGCGGGCGGGCGGAGCGCGGATTGATCATATCATCTATGACGATGCGCGCGGTATGACGGGCTATGGCGCGGAAAACCTGCATTCATGGGATGCCATGATCAAACGCGGGCGGGCGCGTCTGGCCGCTGATCCAGATCTCTGCGCACGGTTGCACGCGATGGCGGGGCCGGATGACCCGGCGGTGTTCCTGCATTCTTCGGGCACCACCGGCAAACCCAAGGGCATCGTGTTGACCCATGCCAATGTGATCGGTGCCGCCGTGGCGAGTTACCGCGCCCGCGTATTCGGCGATGATGAGGATATTCTGGCCTATCTGCCGATGGCATGGGTGGGCGATACGGCGGTGACGGTGGGTGCGGCGGTCACGTTCGGCTGGACGGTCAACATTCCTGAGCGGCAGGAAACCGTGATGCGCGACATGCGCGAGGTTGCGCCGACCTTCTATTTCTCGGCCCCACGTTTTTGGGACAATATGCTGACCCAGATTCAGGTGGGCATGGCCAATTCGACCCGCCTCAAGCGGTTCATCTACACGCTGTTCATGGATCACGCCGTCAGGGTCGAACGCCACGCGCTGAACGGCCGGCCGCCGCGCCTGACCGACCGTGCGATCCGTGCGCTTGGCGGCTGGCTGGTGTTCACGCCGCTCAAGGATCATTTTGGCCTGACGCGTATGCGCAACGCCTTTTCCGGCGGCGAGGCGCTGGGAGAGGACACGTTTCTGTTTTTCCGCGCCCTTGGTGTTCAGCTTCGCCAGCTTTACGGCCAGACCGAGGTTTCGGGCTTTTCCGCCGCGCAGGCGCCGGATCAGGTCAAGCTGCATACAGTGGGCCATCCGCTGCCGGGTGTGTCACTGCGTTTCAGCGAAAGCGGTGAAATTCTGGTGCGCGGCGAGGGGATCTTTCATGGCTATCACGCCAATCCACAGGCCACGCTTGAAACGCTGGAGGAGGGCTGGCTGCAAACCGGCGACGCCGGATATGTCGAGGACGACGGGCAGCTGGTGGTGCTTGGCCGCGTGTCCGAGGTTGTCCATACCGCCGCAGGCGAGCGCTATGTGCCCAACTACATCGAGAACCGGCTGAAGTTCAGCCCCTATATCCGCGATGCCGCCGTGGTCGGGGCAGGGCGCGACCAGCTTGCGGCAATGATCTGCATTGATTTCGAGGCCACGGGCCACTGGGCCGAGGTCAACGCCGTTCCCTATGCCTCGTTCGCCGATCTTTCGCAGCGCGCCGAGGTGGCGACGCTTCTGGCTGATGCGGTCGCGCGTGTGAATGCAGCCCTTCCCGCGGGGCTGCGCATTCATCGCTTCGTCAGCCTGCACAAGGAATTCGACCCCGACGACGGCGAGATCACCCGCACCCGGAAACTGCGCCGAAAGGTGGTGGAAGAACGCTATGCCCCGGTCATCACAGCGCTTCATGACGGCTCGGCCGAGGTCAATGTGCAGGCGCAGGTGGTCTATGAAAACGGCTCGACCGGTGTGGTGGAGCGGGTCTTGCAGATCAGGGAGGTTTAGAACATGGACGGGTGGTTTCTGGCCGAACTGACGGTAAACGGCGCGCTGACCGGCTTGCTCTATTCGCTGTTCGCCATCGGTCTGGTGCTGATCTACAAGTCCTCCTCGGTGCCCAATCTGGCGCAGGGCGCGCTGACGATGGTTGGCGCCTATGTGGTGATCGAATGCGGGCGGCGGCTGGGGATGCCGCTTTGGCTGGCGATCCCCGCCGCAATGGTTCTGATGTTCGCGCTTGGCCTGACGATCGAGCGGGTGGCGCTGCGTCCGCTGGCCGGGCGGCCGATCATCATGATCCTGATGATGACGCTGGGGCTGGACATCTTCCTGCGCGGCACGACGATGGCGATTTTCGGCGGCACATCGCGCCCGCTGGGGCTGGGTGTCAGTTATGATCCGCTGTTCGTGGGGCCGATGCTGATTTCGCGCATTCATCTGATCGGCGCGGGCGTCACGATAGCGGTCTTCCTTGCCTGCGTCTTTTTCTTTCGCACGCGGATCGGGGTGCGGTTGCGTGCCATCTCGGATGACTACCTTGCCTCGTGGTCGGTGGGCATCCCGGTCGAGCGGGGGGTGGGGCTGAGCTGGGCGCTGGCCTCGGTCGCAGCGGTCGCGGCCAGTGTGATCTGGGGCGAGATCCAGGGTGTCGATCAGTCGCTGTCGTTGTTGCTGCTGAAAGGGCTGACGGTGGCGGTTCTGGGCGGGCTGGACAGCCTGTTGGGGGCGGTGGTTGCCGGGATCATTCTGGGTGTTCTGGAAAGCGTCGGCTCCAATTTCCTGGACCCGCTGGTGGGGGGCGGCAGCCGCGATCTGATTGTGGCCGCTGTGCTGGTGCTGACGGTGCTGTTGCGCCCGCATGGCCTGTTCGGTCGCCACGAGATCGAGAGGATCTGAGCCATGTTTTTCCGGCAATCCGGCATCCGCCATACTGACTACATCACCGACAACCGCCTGTTCCGCATTCCCGCCGACCGGAATCTGGCGCTGCTGGCACTGGCGGCAGGGCTGGTCGCGCCGGTGGCAATGCCTGCCTATCATCTCAACAGCTTTCTGTTGCCCTGGCTGATCTGGACCGCCGCCGCGCTGGGGCTGAACCTGGTGATCGGCTGGGCCGGGCAGTTGCACCTGGGATATGCCGCGCTGATGGCCGTGGGGGCCTATACCTCGGTGCATGCCGCGCGTTTCGGCCTGCCGTGGGAGCTGGCCTTTGTCGCCGGAGGCCTGCTGGCCGCCGTGATCGGCAGCATGTTCGCGGTCGCAGCGCTGCGCGTGAAGGGCCTGTATCTGGCGCTGACCACACTGGCGTTGCAGTTCGTCATGGACTGGATGCTGTCGCACTCGCCCTGGCTGACCGGCGGCTCGCATGCCTCGCTTCAGGCCCCCACGCTGCGCCTTCTGGGCATGCCGATTACCGGCGAGGCGGGGCGCTATTTCGTGGCGCTTGGTTGGTGCGTGCTGGTGACGGTGTTCTTGATGAACCTGCGCCGCACCGGGCTGGGCCGCGCGTTGGTGGCCGTGCGCGAAAAGGACTATGCGGCCGCGATCCTCGGGGTGAACAGCTTCTGGTTCAAGATCGTGGCCTTTGCCACATCGGCCTTTATCGCCGGGGTGTCGGGCGCGGTGCTGGTGGTGACCTATTATTTCCTGGTGACGCCCGAACAGTTCACGGTGAACGTATCGATCCAGCTTCTGGCGATGGTGATTGTGGGCGGGTTGGCCAGCATCATCGGCACCTATCTGGGCGTCGCGCTTATCCTTCTGGCACCGGGGCTGATCAACCTTCTGTTCGCGCAGATGGCCGGGGGGCTGGGTGTGCGGTTCGCGCCAGAAACCTATGCCCATATCCCCACGGCCGTTTATGGCGCGCTGGTGATCGGTTTTCTGATCGTCGAGCCGCTGGGTCTGGGCAAGATCTACCGCAATATCCGCGATTACCTGCTGGTCTGGCCATTTGACCAGATGAAGAAATAGGGGGCTATGATGACCGACAGCGCCACGGACATTCTGACGCTCAACAGTGTCGAGGTGCTTTATGATCAGCTGATCCTTGCCATTCGCGGTGTTTCGCTGGCGGTGCCGCGTGGGGGAATGGTGGCGCTTCTGGGCTCCAACGGCGCGGGAAAATCGACCACCCTCAAGGCGATATCGGGCCTTCTGAAGCCCGAGCGCGGCAAGGTCACGCGCGGCGAAATCACCTTTGACGGTGCGCTGATCGGGGATATCGCTCCGCAAAACCGCGTGGCCATGGGGATCTGCCATGTCATCGAGGGACGGCGCGTGTTCGAGCATCTGACGCCGGATGAAAACCTTGAGGCAGCGGCGCCCCTGTCCATGCCGCGCGCCCAGATCCGCGCCGAAAAAGACCGCATCTACAGCTATTTCCCCCGGCTGGCCGAGCGGCGTGGTGCGCAGGCGGGGTACCTGTCTGGCGGCGAGCAGCAGATGCTGGCGATTGGCCGGGGCCTGATGACCCAGCCGCGCCTGTTGATGCTTGATGAGCCCAGCCTTGGCCTTGCGCCGTTTCTGGTGGCCGAGATCTTCGGCATCATTCAGCGCATCAACGCCGAACAGGGCCTGTCGGTGCTGCTGGTCGAACAGAACGCGCTGGCCGCGCTTGATGTCGTCAGCCACGGGTATCTGATCGAGAACGGGCGCGTGGTGATGCATGACACCGCCAGCGCCATGAAGGCGAATTCCGACATTCAGGAATTTTACCTGGGTGGCGGCGAAGGCAAGAATTTCCACGACATCAAGCACTACCGACGACGCAAGCGCTGGCTGTCCTGAGGCTTTCAGGCAGGCAGTTCCATTCAACCAAAGGGAGGAGACTTTGGAATGAAACTTGTCAGATTGTTGAAAGGCGCTTTCATGAGCGCGGCGCTGGGGGTGGGCATGGCCCTGACCCCCTCCGCTTCATCGGCGCAAGAAACCTTCCGTGTGGGGGTCTGCTATGATCTCAGCCGGGCCTATACTTTCATTTCGCCGCAGGTGGTGCAGGCCGCGCAGGATCTTGCGGCGCTGATCAACCTTGATGGCGGGATCGGCGGCCATCCGATAGAGGTGATCGTGCAGGACCATGGCAACGAGCCGCAGCGCGGCATCGAATGCTACGAGCGCCTGCGCCGCGAAGGGGTGTTCGTGTTCGAAACCCTGTCGACGCCGGTTGCCATTGCCTTGATCCCGCGCGTGATGCGCGACGAGGTGATCTTGATGCAATCGCTTGTGGGGCGCGGCGATGCGATCGACGGATCGGTGTTTGAATGGGTGTTCCCGGTCGGTCCCACCTACTGGGGGCAGGCCGCCAATGACATCGATTTCATCAAGGAACAGAATGGCGGCACGCTGGAGGGGATGAAGATCGGCTTCATCTATCTGGATTACCCGTTCGGGCAGGAACCGATCCGCATTCTTGAGCATCTGGCCGAGCTGGAAGGGTTTGAACTCCAGCTTTACCCGGTGCCGCTGCCCGGCAACGACCAATCCTCGATCTGGACCCAGGTGCGGCGCAATCAGCCTGAATACATGATCAGCTGGATGTTCTCGAACGGGCATGTCGTGGCCTCGCGCGAGATGCGGCGCAACGGTTTCCCGCTCAATCGCTACATTTCAGTCAACTGGCTGAACGAGGTCGATCTTAACAACATCGGGCTTGAGGCCGCAACCGGCATCCTGCGCGGCACCAATGTCGCGGGCGGTCAGGATCTGCCGATCATGCAAGAGATCATCACCCGGCTTTACGATGCAGGGCAAGGCAATGGCCCGCGCGAGACGCTGAATGACGTGTATTACAACACGGGTCTGGCGATGTATTCGTCGATTTTCGAGGCCGCGCGTATTGCCCATGAAGCCGAGGGCTGGCCGCTGTCGCCCGAATCCATGCGCCGCGGGTTGCGCAGCCTGGAAAACTTCGACGCCAACGGCCTGTTCGCCCCGGTAACGGTCACGGCCGAGGACCACGGCGGCGGTGGTCGCACCCGCGTCGAAATGTGGGACGGTGAAACCTGGGTGCCGCAGAACGACTGGACAGCAGCTTATCAGGACGTGATCTGGGACGTGGTGCGCCAGTATTCTTCGCAGTTCACGCTGGAATGAACTGATTTCTGCTGAGCAATGATTCGCAGCCGCCCGGCGCAATGCGCGCCGGGTGGCTCTCTCAACAGAAGGCATGATTGGCCCGCCCTGATGTGGCGCCGGTTTTCAGGTCAGGTCAGCGATGACCGGACGGGTTGCGGCACTCGCATACCAGCCGCCGACGGCCTGTTCATAGGCCAGACCGATGCGCAGCACGTCGGCCTCGGCCCAGGGGCGACCGACGATCTGCATGCCAGTCGGCACCCGGTTGGTGGCATGTCCGGTCGGCACGGCCAGCACCGGGCAACGGCTGAGCATGTTGAACGGCAAGGTCAGCTTCCAGCCGTAGAAGGGATGCACCGGTGCGCCGTCAACCATGGGCACATCGCGCGACTGGTCGTAATCGGCCGCCGGGGCGGGCAGTCCGTTTGTCGGGCAGATCAGCGCATCAAAGCGTTCCAGCAGCGGGCCAAGGGTGGCATACATCGCGCCCGCCGATTGATAGCACCGCGCCAAAGCCGTACCGGGCACATCCGCCGCGGCCTCGATCAGATTGCGGGCATAAGTGGTCAACTCGGCTTCGCGCCCTGCCGCAGCGTCACGCAAGACATTGCCCATAAGCAATTTGAGATAGTTCAGCCCATCTTCCAGCCATTCCTCCTGCCAACCCAGATCCACCTCCTCGATCTGCGCACCGAGATCACGCAGCACATCCAGCGCGGCTTCGGTGTTGCGGCGCACCTCGGGTTCGACACGGAAAATGCTCAGATCAGGCGAATACGCGATTTTCATGCCGCGGATTGACCCCGGCGCGCGGGGCAGAACGGGGATGTCGCGCTGGGTCGCGATGTCTTGCGGATGCGGTCCCATCATCACGCCAAGCATCAGAGCGGCATCGCCGACACTGCGCGCCATCGGCCCCTGATGGCAGAAGATATCCAGATTATAGGGTGGCTCTTCGGGGATGCGGCCATAGGCGGGTTTCAGCCCCACCACCCCGCTGGCCGAGGCCGGGATACGAATTGACCCGCCGATATCGGAACCCGATGCGAGGGTGCAGCAACCCGCCGCCAGTGCCGCGCCGGAGCCTCCGGATGATCCGCCCGGCGTGAAATCCGGGTTCCAGGGATTTCGGGTAATCCCCCACAGGCGCGACCAGGTGTATCCGGCGCAGGAAAATTCTGGCGTGGCCGTACGGGTATGGACGATGGCTCCGGAATCCAGCAACCGCTGATTGACTGGCGAGGTGTAATTCGGAATCGTGCCATTCAGCAACAACGAGCCGTTTGAAAGCGGCTTTCCCCTGATAGCCCCTTCATCCTTGACGGCCAATGCCAGACCGTCCAGCGGCCCTTCCGGGGCGTTGCGCATGTAGCGGGCCTCGGCTGCGCGGGCAAGCTCCAGCGCCTCATCGAAATGGGTGTAGGTCAGCGCGTTGATCCGGCCCTCGACAGCTTCCGCCCGGTTGATCACCGCCTGCATCAGCTCGACCGGAGACAGCGACCGGTCGGCAAAGCGCGCCAGCGCCTCGGTGGCACCCATGTAACAAAGCTCGTCTTCCGCCATTTCGCCCTCCTGTCGTAGCCCCGGCGATTGCCGATGAGCATTGCTGCAATATTCCCGCCGCGTTACGCCAGCAGGTTTCCATTTCGGCCGCGTTCCTCATGGATTCGACCAAATGATCCTTGAAACCGGCAATCAGATTGGCATGCCCTCGCAAGACGCGATCAGCGCGGGGTTTTCCGGATCCATGACGAACTGCATCTGCTCCCTGTCTTGTATCAGCCCGCCAGACACCCTTTGCGCGCAAGATCATCAATGGTCAGCCGCATGCCCTTTTCAAGAATGTCGAACATCTGATCGACTTGTGACCGTTCGATGATCAGCGGAGGTGAGAAGGCGCACATGTTTTTCAAAGGCTGCAAGATCAACCCCTGTTCGCGGCAATGCGCGTTGACCATTTCGCCGACTGTCATGTCCGGCACCTGCGGCTTCCGGGTGCCTGCGTCAACCGAGCATTCGACGCAGCCCATCAAGCCCATGCCGCGCGTATCGGCCACCAACGGCAGGTCGCGCAGCGCGGCCAGGCGTTCCTGGAAATGCGGGGTCAGGGTGCGCACATGCTCCAGAACTCCCTCGCGCTCGATGATCTCAATATTCTTCAGGGCGGCAGCCGATGCAACCGGATGGCCGGAATAGGTGAATCCGCTGGAGAATACCGCTCCTTGCGATGCTTTGCCCGAGACATCGGCCAAAAGCCGTTCGGCGATGATACAGGCCCCCAGCGGCGCGTAACCCGAAGTCAGCCCTTTCGCACAGGTGATGATATCCGGCACGATATCGAAAACGGGCTCGGACGCAAACCAATGCCCCAGCCTGCCAAACCCGGTGACCACCTCGTCCGAGATATAGAGGACGTCATGCTTGCGGCAGACCTCCAGGCAGCGGCGATGATAGCCTTCCGGCGGCACGATCACACCGCCCGAGGCCAGAACGGGCTCGGCGATGAAGGCTGCCACGCGGTCTGCGCCCAAGCCCAGGATCGCTTTCTCCAGATCGGCCACCTTGGCATCAAGGAAGTCCTCGATGCTCATGCCCTCGGGGCGGCGGTAAGGGTTCACATCGGGCAGGAAATGCACAAGCCCGTCGGCATGGTCGAACCATTCCCGGTCATGATCGGTGCCGCTGACGCTGGCGGCCAGATAGGTTGAGCCGTGATAGGCCTTCTCACGCGAGATGACGATCTTCTTGTGTGGCTTGCCCAGGATGTTGTTGCGGAACTGGATGAAGCGCAGCGCCGTATCCACGGCAGTTGATCCGCCGGTAGTGAAAAAGACCCGGTTCAGATCACCCGGCGCGCGCTGCGCGATGACTGCGGCCAGACGGGCACTGACAACGCTGGTGCTGGAAAAGGGTGAAAAATAGTTCATCTCTTCAGCCTGGTATGCCATGGCCTCGGCAATTTCCTGCCGCCCGTAGCCGACCTGGACGCACCACATGCCACCGGCTCCGTCAATCCGCGCGCGCCCGTCCTGTTCGACAACATGGATACCGCTGGCGCGCCGTGCCACAGTACGACCACCTGTGCCCAAAGCGTCCATGGCTTCCCAAGGGTGCATGAAATGGTTGGCATCCAACCTCTCAGCCAGTTTTGACATCATACGAGAGAGCCCCTTACCGGAATGAACAAACGTTCATCCATATTTTGGTGACATGCAAATCCCGATTGTGTCAAGAGCCTTGGCGAAAGGCTTGGAACCAGCACGCAATGATCCTTCTGCCTGCGGATGATACAGGTCGCCTTCAAACCCTGATCCAGGTCCAGTTCCACCGTGGCAGCGGATGGAGTTCGGCTCATGGAGTTGCAAGATCAGCGCAGGCTGCATTAACCTGGTGTTGACTTTGAATGAACGGCCATTCAAGATTATGTTAATAACGGTACGTACACAGGTGAAAGACATGCGCAACCGCGACTTCGATTCCATTCGCACTTGGGATCAGTTGAACTTCGTTCATCCCTGGGAGGACATGGAAACGCTGGGCCAAACAGAACGATCTTTCGCGGAAAGCGCCGAAGGGGTGCGGATAGGCATCGAGGACGGGACAAAGCTGATCGACGGGCCGGGAGGCATGTGGTGCGTTCAGCTGGGGTATGGAAACATGGAACTGGCCGAGGCGATGTCCCGACAGGCGCTTGAGATGGCCTATTTTTCTCCGTTTACGTCATCGACCTCTGTCAGCGCAAAGCTCGCTCACCAGATTGCACAGCGGACCCCCGGTGATCTGAACCGGGTCTTTTTCACTACGGGCGGGTCAACTGCCGTGGATACGGCGCTGCGCTTCATCCAGTTCCGCAACAACATCCTGGGCAAGCCACACAAGAAGATCGTCATCTCGCGCGAGAAGGCCTATCACGGTTCAACCTATCTGGCCGCCAGCGTCAGCGGCAAGGAACGCGATCGCAACTGGTTTGATCAGGCTGATGATCTGACCCATTTTCTGCCCGATGTGAACCCTTACCGCCGCCCCGAGGGCATGAGCATCGAGGGCTTCCTTGATGCCAAGGTGGCCGATCTGGAGCACGCCATTCAGGAAATCGGCCCCGACCGTGTCGCAGCCTTCATTGCCGAGCCCATTCTTGCGTCGGGCGGCGTGATCGTGCCGCCGGAAGGCTATCATCGCCGCTGCCTGGAGGTCTGCCGCAAGCATGACGTCCTCTATATCTCGGACGAGGTGGTCACCGGGTTTGGCAGGCTGGGGCATTGGTTTGCGTCCGAGCCCGTTTTCGATATCGTGCCGGATATCATCACCTGCGCGAAAGGGCTGACCTCCGGCTATGCCCCCATGGGCGCTTGCATCATTTCCGACAAGCTGATGCAGGATATTGCCGGCGATGCCTCACGCGGGGCGACGTTCTCGAACGGATACACGTTCTCCGGCCATCCTGTCAGCGCCGCAGCCGCGCTCAAGACGATCGAGATCATCGAGCGCGACGGCATCCTGGAGCATGTGAAACAGATGACACCGCTCTTTCAGGAACGTCTTGCGGGTCTGGCAAACCTGCCAACGGTGGTGGATACGCGGGGGATGGGGCTGGTCGGCTGCGTGGAATGCAAGGCCGACGACGGGCAAGGCCCGGATACGCTGGAACTGGACATGCATCTGGGCGCACGTATCGACGCCCATTGTCAGGCGCTGGGTCTGATGCTGCGCCCGATCATCAACATGTGCGTCTTCTCACCACCGCTCATCATCGGGGCCGACGACATCAATCTGATGTTCGACATACTCGACAAGGGCATTCGTCGGACGGCCGACGATCTGGCGCGCGAGCGGCGGCATCGTGCGTGACGAGCAGGTCGCACCCTCTGGAGATCTGGGATAAGGTGTAACGGGATGAGCGACAACAGCCGAACCGGTGTCTTGCTGGCCATGCCGGCGACGGCCTATGTCGGGTTGTTGGTGGCGGCCCCGCTCGGTGTTCTGGTTCTCTACAGTTTCTGGACCCAGACCTATATCGACATCGACCGAAGCTTCACCTGGGACAATTACCGCACGGCATTCACCGATCCGCTGGTGCGGCATCTTCTGATCCGCTCGATCTGGATGGCCGGGCTGGTGACATTGGTAACAGTCGCCTTGGCCTATCCCATTGCCTATTTCGTCGCCTTCCGTACCCGCAACAAGACATTCTGGCTTTTACTGATCACCATACCGTTCTGGGTCAGCTATCTGCTGCGTGTCTTTGCCTGGAAAGTGATCCTCGGGTTCAACGGGCTGATCAACAGCTCGCTCCTCTCGGCGGGGCTGATCGAGGCGCCGCTGGATTTTCTGCTCTATAATGAATTCGCGGTGATCCTGACACTGGCCCACGCCTGGGCGCCCTTTGCGATCCTGCCGATCTATGTGTCGTTGCAAAAGGTCGACCGCAGCCTGCTTGAAGCGGCGACCGACCTGGGCTGCGGACGGGCCGAATGTTTTCTGCGGGTAACCCTGCCGCTGACAATACCCGGCATCATCGCGTCATCGCTGATCATCTTCATTCCGACAGTCGGCGATTATGTGACCCCTGCGCTGGTGGGCGGGTCGGACGGCAAGATGGTCGCAAACCTTATCCAGGTCTATTTCGGCGCAGCCAACAACTGGCCGCTTGGCGCGACCTTGTCGCTGATGTCCATGGCTGCGGTGGGGGTGGTGGCCGTGGTCTTTGTCGTGCTGTTGCGCCGCGCGGGAAGGGTTATCCGATGACAGGACGATCCAGACTGCTGCCCGGCCTCAGGGCGTATACGCTGCTTTATCTGGTGTTTCTGTATCTTCCCGTACTGCTGATACCCCTGTTCTCGTTCAACGACGGCACGGTCGTCGCCTTCCCGATCTCGGGGCTGACCCTGAAATGGTATGGCCAACTTGCGTCAGAGGATGCGCTGCTGCGTTCACTGGGCAACAGCTTCATCGTGGCCGGGGCGACGGCCGTGCTCAGCACCGCGCTTGGCCTGTTTGCGGCGCGGGCCTATGTGCGCAACAAATTCCGGGGGAAGCAGTGGTCAGAAGGGCTGGTGATGCTACCGCTCGTGACGCCGGTTATCATCGTGGCGTCGGCCATGCTGACACTGTTCATGCTGATTGGACTGCGGCCTTCGCTGGCAACCGTTATCCTGGGCCATACCTTTCTGACCCTGCCCTTTGCCGTGGCGATCCTGAAATCGGCTTTCGAGGAATTCGACCCATCGCTTGAAGAGGCGGCCTATGATCTGGGCGAAACCGTTCTGGGAACCTTCCGGCGGGTCACATTGCCGATTGTCGCGCCGGGTATCGTGGCCAGCCTGCTGGTGACATTCACGGTATCCTTTGATGAGTTCGTTCTGGCGTTCTTCCTGTCGGGCGACAGGCCCACCTTGCCCGTCTATATCTGGAGCCAGATCCGGTTCCCCGCAAAACTTCCCAACACGCTCGCGCTTGGCTCGCTTTTGCTGGGCTTCTCCGTGTTGCTCCTGATCCTGGCCGAATACTTCCGTCGCAAAACCAGACGCGGTGCGGCCGATGCGAAAAGGTAAACCGACATGACCCGCAAATCGATTATCGAGCTCATCGGCATCGAAAAGCGCTACCACTCTTTTCAGGCGCTGGCAGATCTGAACCTCACCTTGCAAGAGGGCGAATTCTTTTCGCTGCTGGGCCCGTCAGGGTGCGGCAAGACAACCGCCCTGCGGATCATTGCCGGATTTCAGGAGCCGACGGCAGGCATTGTCAGGATCGCGGGCCAGGACATGCAGGCG
This sequence comes from uncultured Rhodobacter sp., assembly GCA_964496915.1. Lineage (GTDB taxonomy): Bacteria > Pseudomonadota > Alphaproteobacteria > Rhodobacterales > Rhodobacteraceae > Pararhodobacter. The sequence goes on along the minus strand of CAZCAX010000021.1, from coordinate 19,327 downwards.
GTTCCGGCCAACCGGCGCCCCACCAACATGGTGTTCCAGAGCTATGCGATCTTTCCGCATCTGAATGTGGGTGACAATGTCGGCTTTGGCCTGTCCCGGTCCGGGCTATCGCGCCAGGGGCGCAAGGCGCGTATCAAGGAAGCGCTGGAAATGGTGGCGCTGGACGGGTTTCAGGATCGCCATGCCGACGCCCTTTCAGGGGGGCAGCGCCAGCGCGTCGCCCTTGCCCGCGCGCTCGTCATGCAGCCAAAGGTTCTGTTGCTGGATGAGCCGCTTTCCGCCCTCGACAAGAAGCTGCGCGAAACCATGCAGTTCGAGTTGCGCCGCCTGCAGCAATCCATCGGGATCACCTTTGTGATGGTCACACATGACCAGTACGAGGCCATGACGATGTCCGACCGTATCGGCGTGATGTTCGATGGCCGTCTGACCCAGGTCGACACGCCCTCAAAGCTCTATGCCTTTCCGGCAAACCGCGAAGTGGCAGCCTTCATCGGCGGAATGAACTTTCTGCCGGCAGAGCTTGTCGGCGAACGTGCGGGGCGGCTGGAGGTTGTGGTGGCCGGGTTGGGCAGGCTTGATATCGTCAGAAATCCGGGCGTTGCACGCCACGACAAGGACCTGCTTGTCGGCCTGCGCCCTGAGCAACTTCACATCACCCGCGAAGACCCAGCCGGATACGAGGTTCGCGTGCAGGGCACAGTGACCGACGCGGCCTTTTACGGTGAAACCGTGCACTACCATGTCGAAATCGCGGGGGCGCCCGAACCCGTCGTGGTGTCCGTTCCAAACCATTTTCACACAGTCGATTACACCCGTGGCGACAAGGTCTGGCTCGGGGCGCAAGGCGCATCGGTGATCGACCTGGGTGCCAGAACCGACAACTGACCGCAGACCCAAGCAAGGAGGGAAATGATATGTTCCACACAGTGACCAGACTGGCGGCAGGGACCGCACTGAGCGGGGTGCTCGCCGGGGCCGCGCTGTCGGATGGCTCGGCTCTGAGCATCTTCGACTGGTCCGGATACGAGGATCCGGGCTTCTACGGCGCCTATATCGAAACCTATGGCGCAGGCCCCCGATACTCGTATTTCGCCAACGAGGATGAAGCCTTTGCCAGATTGCAATCCGGCTATCAGGCCGATCTGGCGCATCCGTGCAGCTACGTCACCCAGAAATGGGCGGATGCCGGTCTCTTGCAGCCGATCGACACATCGCGGCTTGAACACTGGGACGATCTTCTGAGCGGCATACGAAACGTGGACGGCATTTCCTTCAACGGCGAGACCTGGATGGTGCCGTTCGAATGGGGCAACACCGGGCTGATCTATCGTACCGATGCGATCGCGCCTGACGACATCTCGCTGGAAACACTGACAGATCCGGCGAACCGCGGCAGGATCTCCCTGCCCGATGGCGCGCTGGAAGCCTTCACGCTGGCGATCCTAGCAACCGGGGCACAAGATGATTTCCCCGATATTTCCGAAGAGCAGTTCCAGGCAGCCCTCGATTACCTTCGCGCCGTGCACGACAACGTGCGCTTCTACTGGAGCGACGCAACACAACTGGATCAGGCGCTTGCCAGCGGCGAGGTGGTCATGGGCTGGGGCTGGAACCAGACCGAAATCAACCTGGTCAGCAACGGCGTGCCGGCACAAATGATGCGCGATGTCGATGAAGGTATCGTGACCTGGGTTTGCGGATATGTTCATCTGCAATCGGCGCAGGCATCCGACGATCAGGTCTATGACATGCTGAATGCGCTGACCGCCCCGGAAAGCGGGCAGTACATTATCGAAAACTGGGGCTATGCCCATTCCAACGCCCTGGCTTTCGAAGCCGCCGATCCTGATCTGGTTGCCGCGTTCGGACTGTCAGAGCCCGAGACCTTCTTCGATGGCAGCCTGTTCAGTGTCCCCATGCCGCCTGAACTGGATCGCCGTTTGCGCGAAGAATACGAGCGGATCAAATCCGGTTTCTGAGGTTAAAGCGGATCCGGGCGCCCTTTGTGCTTTCATGCCACAGGGCGCCACACTTCGCCCTGCACGAGAAGACCGATGTGAAAGCGAGGATCCATGTTACATGTGGCGGCCAAAGGCGTTAAGCCTATGTCGGGCCGAAGTGACAAGGCAGCAGGGCAGGGCGGGGCAGTGTTGCATTGTTCGAAACCATGATCCGTTGCGATCTTGATGGACAGAAAACATGACCAAACAGAAATCGAGCCGCGAACGGCCGACAGCACGGGAACTCGGAAAAGCCCGGCATCGCCGTGTGCTGCTGAATGCTGCGGCCGAGACGGTCTATCGTTTCGGTGTTCGCGACGCTACCGTGGGGCGGATCCAGGAAATCTCGAAGCTTTCGCGCGGAATGATCAATCTTCATTTCGGGTCGAAGGAAAACCTGCTGCTGGCAATGCTCGAAGAACTCGCAGACGAATACACCCGCAACTGGCGGCGCGCGGTTGGCCCCGATGACGGCAACCCGGCCCGCCGTCTGCGCGCGATCATTGCCGCCGATTTCTCGCCCGATGTTCTGAACCCTCGCAATATCTCGATCTGGTTCGCCTTTCGGGCCGAGGTCAACTCGCACCCGGAATACCGGCCCTTTGTCGATTCGCGGGAAACCGAGTTTCGCGCGGCCCTCGTCGCCACCTGCCACGAACTGTCCGATGACGACGAGGAAGAGACCCTGCTCGCGGCAAATGCCCTGACCGCTGTTCTGGAAGGCATGTGGACGGATTTCCTCTTGAACCAGTCCGACTTTGACCGTGATGCGGCCTTGAAAGCATGCCTTCTGGTTGCCCGCCGATTGTTCCCGCGGATGGCGGAACTGGAATGACGGCAGCCGGGGCACACACATGAATGCTCCGGTTGCCACTGCACACGAATAACCGGTCAGACAGCCAGGAAGAGTTTTCTCTTGCCGGGCCGTCCGCCACTTCGTCGGGTGGTGTCGTTCAGGCTGTCGCCGTATCGCGTACAACCGTCAGAACGCTGAGTGCGCGCTCTTCGCCCGCGCGGGTTTCCCAGCGAACGCGATTGCCCGGCCGCAGCCCGAGAAGCGCCACGCCGATCGGCGTAAGCACCGAGACAAGCCCCCGGCTGATATCGGCGCGTTCGGGGAACACCAGCGTCACCTGTTGCGCGCGCCCGGTCTGTTCGTCCTGATAGGTCACGCTGCTGCCGACGGTTACGCAATCCTGCGGCAACTTGCTGGCCGCGACCAGCCGGGCGCGGGTGAGCTTGGTAACCAGCGGATAGGCTGCCTCGGGGAAGCGCTCCATCGCCGCACTGGCCAGCGATTCAAGGCGTTCCACAAGGGCGGCATCAAGGGTGGGGCGCGCAGCGCGCGGCGGTCGAGACATGGTATCCTCCCTAAAAGAGATTTCTGAAATACGGTGCGCGCTCAGTCGTGGCGCGCAAGGCCGTCTTCGGGCCGATGATGAACCGAAAGCACTGTCACCTCACCGGCGACACCGTCGGCATCGAGCAACACGGCGCGCTGCCCCTCTGTCATGCCGATCAGTGTCACGCCCAGAAAGGTGCCGACCGGAAGGCGGTTGCGCTCGCGGTCCGGATAGCCCCAGTGATAGAGCGTGCGGGTCTGGGTGCGTTGGCCGCGAATGGCAAAGCACACGCGGCTGCCCCCGGTTACGGCATTGGGTGGCAGATCGGCTGTACCAGGCACATGCGCATCCGCCATCTTGGCGCGAATGAGTTGTGCAAGCCGCCCGAAAAGCGCACCGCCAAGATCGTCGCAGCGGCGCCGGTGTTCCTGCAATTGCCAGTAATCATGTGAGTTCAGGACAGAGCGGATCGGGCGCAGGGCGGTAATATCGCTGTCCTCGGCCGTGGCCGCGGAGCGGGAGACAAAGGCACGGGTTGCCCCGCCGGACCCTGCCGGGCCGCGGGTTTGACGGTTGAAGGACATGGACGACTCCTCGCCGGGCAGAGCCCGCAGTTCTGACGCTTTGCTGGATTTGATAAGCCCCGGGGAAAGGCGTCAGTCGATGACCGCCTCTGCCCGGGGCAGAGAGCGCGTCAGCAGCGAACCGGCGTTCAGACGGAACCTGCAATCAAGAGGAGCGAAGACCAACATGCCATTGAAGCTAGGAACTGCGCATCAATAAGTCAACGTCGGGGAGGAAAAGCAGGGAATAACCTGAAAGCGTCGCATAAAGGGCACAGGTCACCTTCAGCCATTGCAAGGATGCTGAAGGCCCGGAAGGGCTGAACTTGATCAGCGGCGGTTGCGGGATCTTATCACGCGGCTTGGCCAGTCGGTTGCAGTGCACCCTCGAAGTTGACCAGGGCCTCACCGCCTTGACCGCTGCTCGCGGCAATCACCTGACCGATCAGCAAGGCGTGGCTTCCGGCCTCGTGCTGTGCAGCCGGGGCGCAGATCAGACTTTGCAGGCACTCATCAAGCACCGGAGCGCCATGGGCTGACTGCTGCTAGCCTGTATCAAAGCGCGCGGCACCGTGGATGCCCTGCTGGCCGGCAAAGCGCAATGCAAGGTCAGATTGCCCGGCGGCGGGAATGTTGATGCTGTACACCCCACCCCCCGGTCAGGCGCGCATGCACCGAAGCCGATCGGTTCAGGCAGACCAGCACCAGCGGCGGATCGGCCGAAACCGAGGTGAAGGCCGATACCGTCATGCCGCATCTCTCCGCGCCTTCACCGGTCGCAACAATGCACACGCCCGAGGCGAAGCGGCGCATCGCGCTACGAAACATCTTGGGTGCGACTGGGGCAGGGGCCTTTGGGCGTTCGACATGCGCGCGGATCCGGCGTATGGGGTCACTCCGCCGCAGCGGCGATGCGGGTGGTGTCACCGACCGCCTTTTTCTCTGCCGGGACACTCTCCGAAGCGTCCCCTCAGGCCATGCGCAACGCCACCGGGGAACCCGCCGTCGTGACAAGCCATCTGCGTGGTGAAATCGAAGGTGGGCACCTGACTGCCCTCGTTCACAGAGATGCGATGATGACTCATTCGGGCACCTGTTTGGTCAAATGTTTGAGGTTTGGAAGGAACTTGTCCAGAAATCGCGTTGTCGCGGGCATGAAGTGGCTGCCGTGGTGATAGCATGGGTCGAGCGAGGTCACGATCGACCGTCCCGGTGTGCTGATGTTGTCATCATAGGCTATCGCGTGGCCCGAACTGTCGCGGACCAGGACCTGCGCGCTCGCTGGCGGGTCAAAATGACCGTGCAGATGCCATGTGACTTCGGCGTTGCTCATCCCCTGGAGCAGCGGATGCGCAGTGGCGATCCGCACGCCCAGATCGGCGCCTGGCGTCAGCCACCACCACCAGTTTGTGTCGGTGGGCGTGAAGGCTACATGTGGCTGCCACAAGTCAGATCGGCTTTCGCCCATGGCGACGATTGTGCCGCCGGCAGCAAGATGCGCGGCGACGAGACCCTGCTGCGCGATCATGCGCTGGGGCGGGGTGCGGCAGGTGACGAAGAGCACATCATCCGGCGTCAGGGTTGCGCCGATCTGTTCAGGCGCGATTACCAGATCGAAAGCATCGCGGTAGCGCGGCCCTTCGAGGGTCTGGATATGATAATAGGTGCCCGCATTGATGGCAATCACGCGCGCCGAACGCCCTGTATCGCGCGCGGCTGCGGGCGCGGTAAAGGCCCGTTCGGCTGGCGGTGTGGTGACGCGCGCGGCGTCATGTGCAACGCATTCACCGCCGCCGGCCCAGTCAATCAGATTGCTCCAGACCCGCGCACCGATACCATGCATTGTGGCGATCTGGGCCAGATCGTTGCCAGCGTGGCTGAAGATCGCCCCGCCGCCGTGATGCGGCCAGACCCAGTCAACCGGCACGCCATCGCCCAGCGTGTTCAGCACAACTGCCCCCACAGGTGGCGGATTGCTCCCGCGGCCATAGAAACCAGCAATGCCATTGTTTGCTTCAAGCTCCTTGAGGTCGAAGCCTTCGAAGATCGGGTGCCGGACCTGCGCGGTCAGCGTGAAATCGGGGCGTCTCGGCGCAGGGATCGGCTGGTATGGCTGTAAACCCGCGACCAGCGGCCGGACCAGGTGTCCGTTGAATACCCACCGCCCGCCCGTTTCCAGAAAGCGTGCAAGCGCGGAGCGAAGAGCCATCATGGCATCCTGATCGAAGAGCATGCCGGTAATCAATCCGCGATGGGACAGGAGCGCGGTCTCGGTCAGGTCGGCTTGGGCGATGATTGTCACTCGCCCGGCCTGCGCGGCGTCACGCACTGGTTCAGGGGGCTGGCCATGGCCAGAATGAAGCCAGATAACGCTCATAGGGCGTCCTTTCCTGTGAATTCGGGCAGCATGGCGATGCGCCGCTTTGATCCGTCAGGGCGCACCCAGTTCATGGGGACGCCATAAAGTTCTGCCATCAGGTCAGGGGTGATCATCTGGGCGACGGCGCCTTGAACCACCGCACCGCCTGGCATCATCATCACCACGTCGTCGGCCACGGCCAGTGCATGATTGGGGTCATGGGTGGTAAACAGGATCGCCCGGTCGCGCGTCCGGCCCAATGCTGCGATCAGCGACAGGGTGCGCGACTGGTTTCCCAGATCCAGCGCCGAGGTCGGCTCGTCCAACACCAGCGCGTCCGAGCCCGTCGCAAGTGCGCGCGCGATCAGGATCATCTGTCGTTGTCCACCCGACATCCGATCATAACGCAGATCGGCCAGATGGCAGGCACCCACCTGAACCAACGCCGCGCTGGCCGCTTCGGCGTCTTCCGGGCCAGGCTGGCCGAAAAGCCCCAGACGGGCGGCGCGCCCCATCGTCACCACCTCCAGCCCCGACAGTCTGACCTGCGAAGCCCCGTGTTGGGGCACGTAACCAACGATCGAAGGCGCATGTCTGCGCCCCTTGTCCATCGCCTGAAAGCCCAGGATCGCGCGCAAAAGCGTGGTCTTTCCGCGCCCGTTCGGCCCCAGTATGGCGGTGGTGCGCCCTCGTGGAACATCAACCGACAGCCCGGCGAAGAGCCGTAGCGCGCCAAAGGACAGGCTGGCATCCGTGATCCCTATCATCCCGCACCCGCCCGCCTGAAATGTTGGCGTAGAAGCACCGCAAAGACCGGCGCACCGATCAGCGCGGTCAATACCCCCAGGGGGATTTCGGCTGCCGTCAAGGTTCGTGCAAACGTGTCGATCACCACCAGATAGGCCGCGCCCAGCAACGCCGAGGCCGGGATCAGGCGGCGGTGATCGTCGCCCACGACAAGGCGCGCGGCATGGGGAACGACAAGCCCGATCCAGCCGATCACCCCTGCTACGGCGACCGAAGTGCCCGTCATCAGCGTGGCTGCGATAAAGATGAACCAGCGCTCACGGTCGGGGTTCACGCCCAGCGATCGCGCCTCGGCCTCGTCCAGAGAAAGCAGGTTCAGCCGGTAACGCAGCGCCCAGACGAGCACGAGGCCGAGCATCATACCCGGCACCGCCAGCCCCAGCCGCGCCCATGTTGCCGTCGAGAACGAGCCCATCAGCCAATAGACAATCGCGGGTAACGAGGTGTTAGGATCCGCAATGAATTGCAGCACCGACACGAGAGCCGCAAAGAACGCGCCCACGATCATGCCGGCGAGGATGACAGTCAGGATTTCGGTCCGGCCATTGATATGCGACAGCAAGCCTACCAGCAACAGTGCGGCCAGCCCGAAAACGAAAGACATGCCCAGAAGCACCACGCCGTGATAACCCAGCAGGATCGCTAATGCGCCGCCAAAGGCCCCTCCCTGGCTGATGCCCAGAATCTGCGGGCTGACCAGCGGATTGCGGAATACTCCTTGCAGCGCGGCCCCGCCCACAGCCAATGCCGCGCCCGACATCGCCGCAAGCAACACACGAGGCAAGCGCACCAGTTCTACAATGCGTTCGTCCATTGCTTCGGGATTGCCCGACAAATCCCACGCGCGCGCCCACAGAATTTCAATGATCCGTGTCCACGGCACGTCGAACCGACCTGCGCTGATGGCGTAAAGCATGGCCAGCGCAAGCCCCCCCACCATCGCGGGAAAGACCCCCAGCCGCAGCGACAGCCATGCCCGCCGGGGGGCTTCGTCCAGAGCCGCGCTCATTGCGCAGCGAACTGTGCATAGTTGGCCTGACCGCCCTGCATGTCCATCCACAGGATCTCGTCGATGTCTGCGTCGGTCAGTTCATAGTTGTACAGAACCCGATACGCGCTGCGCATCTCGGCCCGCAGGTCATAATCGAACCGATCCGGGTGCAGCAGGTTCGCCGTCCACATCCAGGTCAGCGGGCTTTCCTGATTGGGTGGATCCCAGCGATAGCCCCCAAGCGGCATCTTGTAGACGCGCCCTGACTGTGCGGCATTGGTCAGCGAAAGGATCGGGTCATCCATGATCCGATCAATCGTCAGATCGGCCTCGAATGAATTGAGAAAGATGACATCGGGGTTCCAGGCCGCGATCTGTTCGAGATTGATATCTGCCCAACCGCCTGTCATGTCTTCGGCGGCATTCCGGCCGCCTGCCAGGATGTGATACCAGGCATTGTAATTGTTCTCGGTTCCCGAGGCGCGCAGGTTCTCCATTGCGCGCAGCAGATAAAGCACGCTGGGGCGGTCCTCGTTGGTCAGATCGGCGGTCCGGGCCTCCATGTCGGCCTGCACCTGTGCGCGCCAGTCGATCAGTGCCTCGATCCGCTCGGGCCGGCCCATGGCGGTTGCGGCCATGGTCATGTATTCGCGTGTCCGCTCCTCGGTCCCATACATGATGGTCATCAGGTTGAGGCCGGCATTGGTGATCGGATCGACATAGTCTGGCCCGCGCCCTGCCCACTGGATGACCAGATCGGGATTGACGCGCGCCAGTTCCTCCACATTGGGGATAAAATTGGGCGCGGTAATATCGGAGGGGATGTCGCGCGCCTCCGGGAAGATACGGCCCAGGACACCTTCCATGATCGCGGATTTTGCGGTCGGGTTCATCCCAACCAACCGGTCTGTCGCCCCGTCGATGGCAATCAGAGTTGAGGCCATTGGGATCGGGATCGACGCGATACGCTGCGCCGGAGATGGCAGCGTGACCTCGCGGCCCTCGTGATCGGTAAATGTGATCGGGTCAGCGGCAAGAGGCGTTGCCAAGAGTGCAGCAACGAGGACAAGATGCAGTCGCATGGGGGGACCTTTTGTGGCATGGCCTCGGCCTGCGATGCTTTCCTCTTCGCTGAGAGGGGCGACAAGACTTGGGCGCGAGGTGCGGTTGATCATGACCTGGCGCGACCCGGCGGGTCTAAGCTTGGCGTGCAATATTGTTTATTAATTCAGTCGGGTATTGTCAACGGTTAGTTTGTATCGGCCAGGAGTGGTGACCAGACTGATGTCAAGGAAGTAGAGATTGTTGCCTTTCGGCGTCACGCACTGCTACCGCCGGATGACTGCCTCTATGCTCTTCAGCCATCAATCCCGCATCTGACCCGGTCGGCACTGCACTGGTGCCTTCAGCGGCATGGAATCTCCTGCTTGCCGGATGTGGGCAGAGGCAAGCCCAGGCGGGCGAAGTTCAAACGCTACCCGTTCGGCTCTTTCCACGTCGACATTGCCGAGGTGGAGACGGCGGAGGGCATGGACCTACGCAGCGGTGCGTGAAGCCCTGACTGTCTCGTTAAGGCTGATCCTGTGGGGCGTCGCTTCGGCAGGCGCGCAATACCCCGGCCATGGAGTCGTGGCGGGTTATGACCAGCGCCGACAGCCCCAGCTCGGCGGCGCGCCGCACCTGTTCCTCGGGTGGGAAACCCGGTGAGAAAGGTGAAATTGCTGGTCACGCAGAGTTCGGCATAGGCGGTCATGCAGGTTCCCCCGCACGAACCAGCCGGGATCTTGCGGCGTGTGAAACAGCCACAACCGACGGCCCTGACTGGTGTGGACCTGCCAGTAATCGCGCATTCCGGACCACCAGCCGGGACCATCCAGCCACCATTCGGGTATGATGCGTTCCGGCCCCACGGCAGGCGCGATGGCATGGCCGACAGTTCGATCCCGATGAGGCGGATATCGGCCGCATCCTCGACAACTTCGAAAGTCTGGCGAAGAAGTGGGCACCAAGGCCGCGGAAACCAAAAGCCGAACCGAAGCGCCTCTGATTCATAACGCGCGACCGTGTCCTTCAGCGAATGCTTGCGATGGTTACGGGGAAGGGGGCTCATGCTTCCGGCATGAGTTACGCACCCCCTTCCGAGTATCAGAAAGTCTGGCGTTCAAGCCAAAAATTGTGAAAATCATGACCGATCCAACATTAGTATTGACCGTATAAGCATTGTAAAATATCGTTTCAGTCAATCTGCCGCAACGACAGCTCTCAAAGCTGTGGGCGTGCAGATAGGTCGGCGATCCAGACCGCTCTGGACCGCAGCCATTCCGAGCGAGGCGTCGGCCAACTCGTTTGGGGAAGTGGAAATGGGCCAGCGACAAGCTCAGGTGCCATTCTTGGTGTCGAGCGCAACGGGAGAGGAGAATACCATGTCTTACCTGAGGGGCCTGACCGCAGGAGTGCTCGCGGCAGCTGCGGTAATGGGGGCCACCAAGGCCGCTGAGGCGAATTCCGCGATCTGCTACAACTGCCCGCCACAATGGGCTGATTGGGCGTCGCAATTGCGTGCCATCCAGCAGCACCTTGGAATTACCGTGCCGCATGACAACAAAAATTCGGGCCAGGTTGTTTCGCAGCTTATGGCCGAGCGCGGCAATCCGGTGGCAGATGTTGCCTATATGGGCATTTCGTTTGGCATCACGGCAGCCGAGGAAGGTGTCCTTGCCTCCTATATGCCTGACCACTGGGATGAGATTCCTGAAGGTCTTCGTGATCCGGATGGCCGCTGGTTCTCGATCCATTCGGGCACGATCGGGCTCTTCGTGAATGTCGATGCGCTGGGAGATGTGCCGGTGCCAACCTCTTGGGGCGATCTTCTGCGTCCCGAGTACAACGGGATGGTCGGCTATCTGGACCCGTCCAGTGCCTTCGTCGGCTACGCTGGCGCGGTTGCCGTGAACCAGGCCATGGGAGGCACGATGGATGATTTCACACCTGCCATCGAATACTTCCAGGCGCTTCATGCGAACAACCCGATCGTGCCCAAGCAAACTTCTTATGCGCGGGTGCTGTCGGGTGAAATCCCGATCTTGTTCGATTATGATTTCAACGCTTATCGTGCCATTTACACCGATGGTGCGAATGCTGCGTTCGTTATCCCCGAGGAAGGAAGTATCGTGGTGCCCTATGTGATGGGTCTGGTCGAGGGAGCGCCCAACCGGGAGAATGCCGAACGCATCCTCGATTTTATCATGAGCGACATCGGCCAAGCCGTCTGGGCAAATGCCTATCTGCGCCCGATCCGTTCCAGTGCGATGCCGCCTGAAGCCGAGGCGCGCTTCCTGCCGGCCTCGGAATACGAACGCGCAACGGCGATCGACTATGGTCGCATGGCCGAGGTTCAGGACGAATTCGGCGTCCTCTACCTGGAATCCGTGCGCTGATCACAGATTACCCCGGAAAGCCCTGCGCGTTCCGGGGTAATTTCATAGGAGGAGTCCAGAATGCACCAAAAAGAAAATCATTACCTTGCGCTTCTCATGCTGCCGGCGCTCATCATCGGGGTTGCGTTCTTCCTGCTGCCTCTGGCGCGACTGGCCGTCGTTGCCGGGACCGGCCCGGACGGGTTGAAGACCTATCTGCTGGTTCTGACAACGCCGCGCTACTTTGAGGCCCTGGTATCAACGGTCGTTCTGGCTGGCACCGTGACCGTGACGACGCTTGCCATCGCAACGGTTGCCGGGATCTTTCTGGAGCGCAACCGCTTTCCCGGCCGCAATCTTCTGATCGCCACGCTGACATTCCCGCTGGCCTTTCCGGGTGTGGTCATCGGTTTTCTGGTGATCATGTTGGCCGGACGACAAGGATTGATCGGGCAGTTCACGCAAATGGTTTTCAATGACCGGATCGTGTTTGCCTATTCCATGGCGGGTTTGTTCGTCGGCTATGTTTATTTCTCGATCCCGAGAGTGATCCTGACAATCATGGCTTCGGCCGAAAAGATGGACCCCAGCCTGGAGGAGGCGGCGCGCTCGCTCGGAGCGTCGCAATGGCGGGTGGTGCGCGATGCCATCATTCCCGCACTGATGCCGGCGCTGATCGCTTCGGGTGCGATTGCCTTTGCAACGGCTATGGGGGCCTTCGGGACGGCCTTCACACTGGCAACCAATATCGATGTGCTGCCGATGACCATCTACACGGAATTCACTCTGCGCGCCAATTTTGCCACCGCCGCGTCGCTGAGTATTGCCTTGGGGCTGATTACCTGGATCGCGCTCAATATTGCGCGCTCGATGGCCGGCACCACGGTTGCGGCTGCGGGGTAAGGACATGAAAAAACGTAATCTGACCTTCCAGTTGCAGCTTGTCTTCACGCTACTGGTCTGCGCTTTTCTTGTTGTTCCGGTGTTCTTGTCGGTCCTGGCCGGCCTGACGGTGAACTTTTTCCAGGGCTATCGCAGCGGTCTGACACTGCGCTGGGTGATGGAGGTGCTGCGGCTTTATTCCGACACGATCGTTCTTTCGATGATCATTGCGCTTGCCTGCCTTGCGATCACGATCGTTGTCGGGGTTCCGGCAGCCTATGTGCTGGCCAAACGCCAAGGCCGCATCGCCCGCATGATTGAAGAAACGCTGACCCTGCCGCTGGCCATTCCGGGGCTGGCGATCGCACTGGCGTTGCTGATGATGTATGGTGGCTTTCGCGAGTTCCGTATGAGTTGGCTGTTCATCCTTGTGGGGCATGTCCTTTATACTTTGCCCTTCATGGTCCGCTCGGTGATGGCCGTGCTTGCCAGCACCAATTTCACCACGCTTGAGGAGGGCGCCGCCAGTCTGGGCGCCAGCTTCTGGCAAAGGTTCTTCGGTATCGTGGTGCCGAATTGCCGCTCTGGTATTCTGGCCGGATCGCTGATGGTGGTCACGCTTTCAATCGGCGAGTTCAACATCACATGGATGCTGCACACACCGCTGACCAAGACCCTTCCGGTCGGTCTTGCCGACAGCTACGCGTCAATGCGGCTTGAAATTGGCAGCGCCTACACGCTTGTCTTTCTGGTCATGATCATTCCACTGCTTGTGGCCATGCAGATGTGGTCCCGTCCGCGCAAACACAAATCGATGGTCGATGACGTGCTGGTGGTGGCCGATGAAAAGCACGGGCTCGAACGCCGTGTCACGAGGGAGTAACAACACAATGCCAATGAACAACACTGGCGGAACCGAGATCATCCTGGAGAATTGCGCCAAGACCTTCCCGGACGGGACACAGGCGCTGGAGCCGATTGATCTGAAGATCAAGGCAGGGGAAACGATGGTGCTGCTTGGCCCATCCGGCTGCGGAAAGACCACGACCCTGCGCATGATCGCCGGGCTGGAAAACCCCGACAGGGGCGGACGGATCACCTTCAACGGTGACGACGTGACCCCCCTGCCCATCGAGCGGCGCAACGTCGGCATGGTGTTCCAGTCCTATGCGCTGTTTCCCAACATGTCGGTGGAACAGAATGTGGCCTATGGCCTGAAGATCCGCAAACTGCCACGAGTCCAGATTGCCGAGCGTGTGGGTGAGATGCTGGACATGATGCACATCCACGAATTGCGCAACCGGCGCATCGACCAGCTTTCGGGCGGACAACGCCAGCGCGTGGCACTGGCGCGTGCCATCGCCATCCGTCCGCGGGCGCTTCTGCTGGATGAGCCGCTGACCGCCCTTGACGCACTGCTGCGCGAACGGTTGCGCAGTGACATTGATGCGCTGCTTCGTAGTCTTGGCATTACCGCAGTCTATGTGACCCATGATCAGGGGGAGGCAATGGCGCTGGGTGACCGGATCGTGGTGATGAGCCGCGGTCGCGTTGCCCAGATTGGCTCTCCGCGCGATATCTACCACAAACCCCAGAACGCATTTGTCGCCAATTTCATCGGCAGCATGAACCGGCTCCAGGGGCGGGCTTCGGAAGGTAGGCTTGAAATCAAGGCCGGGAGTCTGCCATGGAAGGGCAAGCAGCGCGGTACGGTGGAGGTTCTGTTCCGCCCCGAAGCCCTGTCGATCGTCAACGAAGGCGAGGCAAATCTCAGGGGAACGGTTGCAACCTCCTTCTTCCTTGGCGACCGCTGCCGCCTCGTCGTTGAAGGGATCTGCGAGGAACCCGTCATTGTCGAGACATCGGGTAAACTGAACCATGCCAAGGGTGAGCCGGTATATCTGAAGCTGGACCCGGACGAACTGATGGTGGTCGAATGATTTTCACCGCCATTTTCACCGCCATTTTCGTCCGCTTCTGAATGGACCGTGAGGATTCATGCTGATCGCACAACTGACCGATCCACATATCAAGCCCAGGGGCCAGCTGGCCTACCAGCGGGTGGATACAGCAAGCTATCTGGCCGCGACAGTGGCGCATCTGAACGCGATGGTGCCGCAGGTTGACTTGGTGCTTTGCACAGGCGACCTGACAGATCTCGGCCTGCCAGAGGAATACGACCATTTCCTCGAACTGGTAGCGCCGCTGCGCGCACCGCTGCATGTCATTCCAGGCAACCATGACGAACGGCTGGCCATGCGGCGAGCCTTTCCGGAACTGGACGCCCGATGCGGCGACAGCGCCTTCCTGCACTTTGTGCTGGAAGGTCAGCCGGTTCGCATGATCGGCCTGGATACCCTGACCGATGGCGCCGCACACGGGACACTCTGCCCCGAGCGGCTGGAATGGCTGGACAGGCGTTTGTCCGAGGCCCCTGATCGCCAGACCCTGATCTTCATGCATCACCCGCCGTTCATGACCGGCATCGGCCATATGGATGCGATCAACTGCCAAGATGGAGACGCGCTGGCCGCCGTCCTGCGCCACCATCCCCAGGTCAGCCGGATCCTTTGTGGCCACGTGCACCGGAGCATCACGCTGCAATGGCATGGCATCACCGCCAGCATCGCGCCTGCACCGGCGCATTCGGTGGCACTGGATCTGATGCCCGACGGACCGTCCGCCTTCATGATGGAGCCACCGACCTGCCAGTTGCACCATATCCATGCGGATGGGTCAGTTGTCAGCCATGTCAGCTTCATCGGCGCATTCGACGGCCCCTATCCCTTCTATGCCGCGGACGGCACATTGATCGCCTGAATCCTGGATTGGCTTGTCCGTCCGGTGCAAGCCGCCGGGCGGAAACAGGCGATACACTGGCGCTTATTGGGCAACCAGAACGCGGACGCCGTGTTTCTTGAGCTGCTGGGCAAGGGTGGCCTCTGGCTGTTGATCCACGACCAGCGTGTGAATCCGCGACAGGGGGCAGACTTCGAACAGGGCGGTCTTGCCCAGCTTGCTGGCATCGGCCAGCACGGTCAACTGCGCTCCCTGTTCCAGCATTGCGCGTGCCACCTCGGCCTCGCCGACAGAGTAATCCATCACGCCGGTCGTGGCATCAATGCCGCCTACGGTCAGCACCACATGCTGCGCGTGAAACGAGGCGATCTGACGGACGGTCAGGCTGCCCAGCGTTTCTGAAGGATCGTCATGGTATTCACCACCCAGAAGATAGACGCTGTTTCGTGCCGCGGCGCGTGACATGATCTTTGCAATCAGTGTCGAATTGGTGATAGCCGATAGCCCGCCGACCCCTGCCAGAGCCTCGGCAAAACAGGTCGTTGTCGTGCCGGTGTCGATGAACAGTGCATCGCCGGGCTTGAACAGGGCCGCTGCGCAGCGGGCTATCGCGCGCTTGCCATCGGCGTTTTCCAGCATGCGCTCTTGAAACGCGCCCTCGATGCTGCTGGGCAACAGTTCTGCCCCGCCGTGGAACTTGCGGATCTTTCTGTCTGCCGCCAATGCATTGAGATCACGCCGGATGGTTTCTGGCGAGGCATCGAGCTGATGCGACAATTCCTCGACGGTAATGCTGCGCGCAACGCTCAGGATTTCCAGAATGCGCACATAGCGTTCTTTCGGCGTCATTTGAGTTATGCCTTTGACTGTTCGAATATTAAAATAGGCCATTCGGGCAAAATTTATTGCGTTTCGGCCTTTCCTTGCGGTATAATTACAGATGATTGGCGCGCAATCAACACACTATACGCGCCATTTTCAGCCGATTTCAGGCATCCAGAGTCCATGACAGCGGTTTGCCCATGCGGTCACCGCTGCTTCATGGCGTGAACGATGTCCAAACGGTCTCGGCGTCCAGGAACAGCAAGAACGGTGGTGAATATCATGGAAATGAGCGGAAGTTATGTCCTGCTGTTGCTAGGTGGTGCGGCGTCGCTGCTGCTTTGGGGCACGCGGATGGTTCGCACTGGCGTCACACGCGCTTTCGGGGCAGAGATGCGCCGGATCCTGTCATTCGGGGCCAGCAGCCGGCTGGCGGGCGTGGCCAGTGGTGCGGCTGCCGCCGGGGCGCTGCAAAGTGCAACGGCGGTTGCGCTTCTGACCGCCGCCTTCGCGCGCGCGGGTAGCCTGCGCGTCTTTTTGGGGCTGGCGATCATGCTGGGTGCCGATATCGGCAGCGCAGCCATGGCGGCATTACTGACGCTTGACATCAAGCGCCTGTGGCCCTTGCTCATCTTCCTGGGTTACGTTCTCCATACGATCAATGACGGAAAAAGCACGCGCGGAAAACAGGGCGGGCGTATCTGTCTGGGTGTCGGATTGATCTTGCTGGCGCTGAGTTTCATGGGCGGGCTGGCCGCCGACCTTTCCGCCAGCCCGGTAATCGGCATCATGGTGCAAGCCCTCGGCAGCGATCCGATCATCGCCGTCCTGCTGCTGGCGCTGCTGACATGGATGGCGCATTCCAGCATTGCAATGTTGCTTTTTGTGGCGTCGCTCAGCGCGGCAGGTGTGCTGGACGATCCTGCGCTGATCGTGGCGATGGTGTTGGGGGTGAATCTGGGCGGCGCCCTGCCTGCGATTACGCTGACGCTGTCCGAACCGGCTGAGGCGCGACGCATCATGCTTGGGAACGGCCTGTTCAAACTGACCGGCGCGGTGCTTGGTCTGTTGTGCCTGCCGCTGTTGGTGACCTTTTTCGCATATATTCCGGGGGACGCCGGGTTTCGCACGGTGATGCTGCATATAGGCTTCAACATCATCATCACCGTTCTTTTCCTGCCGTTCCTGAGCCAGGTGGAGCGCCTGCTTTCTGCCTTTCTGAAAAGCACCGCACCCGAAACGGCGGCCTTTGGCCCGATTCACCTGCTTGCCCCTCCTGCCGACGTCAGCCCTCCTGTCGCTGTAACCCGCCTTTTGCGCGAAGTGATGCGCACGCTCGACATGCTGGACGAGATGCTGCACCGATGCCATGACATGCTGCGCATGCACCAGCCCAATGTTTCGGGCCAGATTGCGACCCTGGGAAAGCGCGTTGACACACTTCAGGCGGCGATAAAGGTCTATGCGACCGATCTTGCCCAGCAGGAGCTGGATGGTGATACAGCGCGCCGGGTCTTCGACATCGTCACTTATGAAACCAACCTTGCGAATGCGGTCGAGATTGTTACCAACCGGCTGTGCTTGAGCCTTGAAGGCAAGACAAGGGCGCGGGTGGAGTTTTCCGACCCGGGGCAGGCAGAGATCCTGAAACTCTTCGACGATGTGTTGGAAACCAATAGCTTGTCTGCCGCTGCACTGATGTCCTGGGATGGCGGGAAAGCTGCCGAACTTCTAGAGCGCAAACGCAGTTTCAAGGCGCAGGTCGCGCTGAGCACACGAAACCACCTTTCACGCTTTGGTCAGGGTGAGGTGCGCAGCATCGAGACCAGCACCTATCACCTTGACATCATCAGTGACCTGCAGCGGGTGAATGCGCTTTCCGCGAGCATTGCCTATGCAATCCTTGACGCTCAGTTCCGGGACTGATCAGCGCGGGGGCGCAACCCTGCGCCCCTGTCGCCCTTCTTGCCTGCGAAACGTTCAGCGCAGGACGGAACCACCGGCGAATTTTGCCGTATCGCCAAGCATTTCCTCGATGCGGATCAACTGGTTGTATTTGGCAAGCCGGTCCGAGCGTGCCAGCGACCCGGTCTTGATCTGGCCGCAGTTGGTGGCCACCGCAAGATCCGCGATCGTCGTGTCTTCGGTTTCGCCCGAGCGGTGCGACATCACACAACGCATGCCTGCACGGTGCGCCATCTCCATGGCGGCCAGTGTTTCCGTCAAGGTTCCTATCTGATTGACCTTCACGAGCAGCGCATTCGCACAGCCCTTGTCGATGCCTTCTGCCAGGCGCCTGGGGTTCGTGACGAACAGATCGTCACCCACCAACTGGATACGCGTTCCCAGGCGGTCGGTGAGCAGCTTCCAGCCTTCCCAATCGTCCTCGGCGCAGCCGTCCTCAATGGAAAGGATCGGATAAGCGGCACACAGGCTTTCCAGAAAATCGACGTTTTCCCGTGCGGTGAGTGTCTTTCCCTCGCCGCGCATGTCATAGCGGCCCTGCACATGATACTCGCTGGCGGCACAATCGAGCGCAAGCATCATGTCCCGTCCCGGCACATAGCCTGTCCGCTCGATCGCTTTCAGAATGAAATCCAGCACCTCGCGGGTCGAGCGCAGGTCGGGGGCAAACCCGCCCTCGTCGCCAACCCCGGTGGCCAATCCCGCCTGCTGCAACTCTTTCTTCAGGACATGGAACACCTCGGCCCCCATCCGCACGGCCTCGCGCAGGGTCGTGGCGGCAATCGGCATGATCATGAATTCCTGAATGTCGATCGGGTTGTCCGCATGTTGACCGCCATTGATGATGTTCATCATCGGAACCGGCAGGACACGCGACGAAACCCCGCCGATATGACGAAAAAGGGGCATGCGGGCATAGGCGGCGGCGGCTTTCGCGCAGGCCAGCGATACACCGAGAGCCGCGTTTGCGCCCAGCCGCGCCTTGTTGGGTGTGCCGTCAAGAGCGATCAGTGTGCCATCGATCCCGGTCTGATCGGTCGCATCGAAACCGGCCAGTCGGGGCGCAATTTCCTTGTTCACCGTTGCCACCGCGTTCAGGACGCCTTTTCCCAGGTGGCGGCTCGTGTCACCATCGCGCCGCTCGATGGCTTCATGGGCACCGGTTGACGCCCCGGATGGCACTGCGGCACGGCCTTGGTGGCCGCTGGACAGGGTCACGTCAACCTCGATAGTCGGAACGCCCCGGCTATCGAGTATTTCGCGCGCGCGAATATCGGCAATCTTGCTCATTTCCTAAACTCCTCGTGCCTCAGCCGATGCATGCCATGGTTGTTGCGGTGTCGAGCATGCGGTTTGAGAAGCCCCATTCGTTGTCAT
>CAZCAX010000020.1:0-73091 GCA_964496915.1 uncultured Rhodobacter sp. | reverse complement strand
ACCATCATGGCACAAGAGATGCCGTTGCGTGGGGGCATCCACCGCATCAGTTCACTGACGTTATGCCCGCGACCTTCGTCGAGGGTCGCCTCGTATTCGTGGAGCCGCAAGATCTCCAGCCCCGCAAACGCGCGGATCAAAAGCTCTGGCGTATAGAGGTTCTCTAACTGGTGCGGTCCTCCGGTTCCCAGCTCCAGTTGATCCGGTGTATAGCCGTGGAGGAAAATCAGCCCGCCGGGGCGCAAGGTTCGGATCATTCCGGCAAAGATCTCGTCCCTGAGATCAGGCCCCGCGAACTGGATGAATATTGCCATAACCGCGTCGTAACGTTCAGGCTGCCAGCCCCAATCCCGAATATCCGCCTGAACGAAATTCACGTCAACGCCGCGTTTTCCGGCCAACGCGCGGCCTTTCGCGATCGCTGACGGAGCAAACTCCATCGCCGTGCAGCGGTGGCCGATGCTGGCGAGATGGACAGAGTTCCGGCCCTCTCCATCTGCAAGACAGAGAATTTCTGAAGCCGGGTCAAGCCGCGCAGCCGCGCGCCGGACAAAGTCGGCCGGATCGGTGCCGAAGAGATATTCTGGTGTCGAAAACCTCTGCTCCCACATGACGTTATCTCCGGATCGTGGCCCCGATCTGCTGGAAGCGCGCCATGGGCACGCCCAGAGAGGCTTGAATGCCGTACATGGAACCCAGCCCAAGGGCCAGCGGGTGGCGGTGCAGTGGTCAGTTATGCCGTCCGAAACCTTAGCAGGCCGAACCGCTTTCTCGGCGGTGATGCCCCCGGGATCGCCCGGGACCTGTCACTTGGCAAAATATCCACCGCTGCGCCCCGCCAGAACCGCCGCTTCGCCCAACAGCCTGCACGAACGCTTCGAACGCGTCATGCTGCCGTTCCGCGGATCCGCTACCAAAAACCTGAACGGCTACGCATCGCGGTTCATCGCCCGCTCGGTGCGCACCGAGCCAGAGCACGTCGAAGACGCATGCCATCGGCTGATGGAGGCATGACCAACACGATTTTCAGACATGGCCACACTAATTGAGTGAGTTCAGCAGGTTTTGATTCTGTTCGGATGTGAAGCTGAACGGAGATCAAAACTGCCCGGACCGAACTCACCCGGCACCAACATGCCCGAATATCTCGCCGCTCGGGTGGGCACACATCCTGCTCATTGGCGAGTACAGGTGATGGCGGCAAACCGGCGCCATCTTGTCAAGTAATCAGCCCTGTTTTTTGCCTCCGTCAGGGCTCTAAAACGGGTGTATCGCGATCTTCGCCACCACGAAGGCGGTCACAGAGTTCAAAATGGAGGAAAGAAGGGGGGTGTCGGGGCCTTGTGATACGATCCTGCCCCCTACCGGAGTCTACCCCGGCTATGCTGCGCGACCCCTGGCGCACCCCTATCGCGCTTGCGGCATAGGCTGGGAGCAAAGCGACCCATCGTTTGTCCTTTAGGATCCTGATCTGACCATTCAGGCCCCCCAAAAAATGCGACGCTGCGCATCAAACATTGGCAAAAACCGGCGGTCGCAGATGGGCCCAGGCTGCGGCGTGCTCCAACGCGTAAGCCAGCCGGATCAGCAATCCATCCCGCCCCGGAGCGGCCGAAAACATCGCCCCAACCGGCAACCCATCGGGGGTAAGCCCTGCAGGCACCGACATTGACGGGTTGCCATACGCATTGCCCAGCGGGGTGTAGACAACATTCCTTCTCACGCGTGAAAAAACTGTCTCGAATGGCAAACTCGGGTCGTGATCGCCGATCTTGATCGGCGGCGACGCAGTCACAGGCGTCAACAAGACGTCGAACCGACCGAAGAAATCATTCATCCCTGCAAAAGTGCTTGCAAACACTTCTCGAATGGTCTGCTCGACCGCACCGGGAAGCCGGCGCGCACCCTCCGCGAGGCCGAATGTAAAAGGTTCCAGATCCTGCGGCCCAGCGGGGCGTCCCGTCAAGGCTTCGTACTCGGTGATCGTTTCGACAGTCCGCAACTGCCACATGTCAAAGAACGCCTCATGGAATTTCGGTGCGCTGAAGGGCCAATCCACCACTTGTACCTGGAAACCCAAATCGCGGCAAACTTCGGCCATGACAGTGACGGCCTTGGCGACCTCGGGGTCCGGCACCTCGCCATTGAGGCCGGTCAGGTTGATCGCGATGCGAGTATCCTCGGTCCTGGTCAGGGGCGCGTGGACGATACGGTCAAAGGTCAGGCCACTTGTCGGGTCCGGTTCAATATGCTCCAGCACGGTCGCAATATCGCGCACATACCGGCTCAATCCCAGAGTGCCAACCAATTCCGGCAACCAAGCCGGTGCGCCAGTGCCCAAATAGGGGACATTCAGCCGCCGCCGCGTTGGCTTTATCGTGAACAGTCCAGTATGGGACGCCGGAGCGCGCAACGACCCGCCCCCATCGTTGCCATGCGCAAAGGGCACGATTCCGGCCGCGACTGCGGCAGAGGCGCCGCCACTTGATCCGCCAGGTGTGTGGCCTGTGTTCCACGGATTGCGCGCCGGGCCAAAAAGTATGGATTCGGTGACATCCATCAGCCCAAGCTCGGGAACGTTGGTGCGACCGACCGGAACAAAGCCCAGGGCCAGCAGGCGCTTCACATAGCCGTCCGTCATGGGGGCAACGTTCCGCGCGCAGCCCCGGCTGCCAAATGTCCATTGTTTGCCCTGTTCCGCCGCAGTTTCCTTGATCAGGATCGGCACACCGGCGAAAGGCCCACGTGGCACGTCCGCGGTCACGAGCGCACGCGCCCCGTCCCAGTTGGTCTGCGTAAGGGCATTGATGTGCGGGTTCACCAACTCGGCTGCGGCTTGCGCGGCATCGATCAAGGCGAGCGGTGTCGTCTCACCCGAGCGGACCATCTCGGCCAGTTCATAGGCGCTGCAGTTTGAATAGGACTTGGACAAGGAGTGTCTCCATTTTTTTACATTACTGTTAAATAAATTCCTGGACAAAATCAACAGAAAACGCCTGCGATTGCCCTCAGTATCCAAGCGCACAGCCGTCCTTGCGCGGATCGGATCCTGCAATGATCGTGCCGGTCCGGTGGTCGATCTTGATGATCTGCCCGCCGCCATGCGGAATGGTCGTGCGCCCGACGCGGTGACCTTTCGCGGCAAGACCTTCGAACACCGAACTGGAAAGCGTGTCTTCCAGGGTGATTACGCCGTTGGCGTCCCAGAAAGCACGGGGGCTTTCCAGGGCTTCCTGCGGGTCCATCCCGAAATCCACCATGTTGGTGACGATATGCGCGTGACCGGCAGGTTGGTACATGCCGCCCATGACCCCGAAGCAGTGCGAAAGGCGCTCGCCCTCCAATGCCACCGCTGGAATAATCGTATGCAAGGGCCGCTTTCCACCGTCGATGGTGTTGGGATGATCCGGATTCACGCAAAAGCCTGCCCCCCGGTTCTGCAGCGTTATCCCTGATTTCTCGGTCACCATCCCGGAACCGAACCCCATGAACAGTGAATTGATCAGCGAAACCGCCAGCCCGTCGCGGTCAACGCAGCACAAATAGGTCGTATCGCTTTGCGTGCGCCGGTCCGGGCGTGGCAGTGTCTCGTTGCGGGCGTCCCGTCGGATATGGGCCGACAGTCCGCTTGCGATCGCCTTGTCTATCAGACTCTCGACAGAAACCTCCATGTGGTTGATATCGGCTATCTCGGCATCCCTGATCGCATAGGCGATGCGGGCGGCTTCGATTTCGAGATGCAGACGATCGGCGCCATTGGGATCCAGCCCTTGCAGATCAAAGGGTTCCAGCAGGTTGAGAATTATCTGGGCCACAATGCCTGTCCCGTTCGGTGGCAACTCGGCGATGCGAAGATTACGGTAAGACGAGATCACCGGAGTCACCTCGGTTACCGCCATCGCGGCCATATCATCGCAGGACATCAATCCGCCTTTAGCCCGGATCAACGCGACGATTTCCTCTGCGATTTCACCTTCATAGATAGCCTTTGCCCCCTGCTGCGCAATTTTACGCAGTGTATGACCAAGCGCAGGCTGATGCTGTATCGCCCCGATCCCGGGCGCGGTCCCATCGACAAGGTAATGGCACCCGCCGCAGCTTTGGTTCTTCAGCTTGTCCACGAACAATGCCCAGTCACTGCCCACCCGTGGCTGAACAACAAATCCTTTCTCGGCACAATCGATTGCCGGTTGAAGAACCTCATCGAGCCCTCTTGTTCCAAAGGAATCAAGCAATCTCTCCCACCCGCGCACCACGCCGGGGACGGTGACGGCATGAGCAGACAATGGGTCGATTCGTGTGATGTTTCGGTCCAGAAGCCAATCTGTCGAGATGTCACGCGGCGCCCGACCTGATGCGTTCAGTCCAACAAGCGGCATGCCTGGACGCGAAACAATTGCAAAGCCATCGCCGCCAAGACCCGTCATGACAGGTTCGACAACAGCCAAAACAGCGGCGGCACAGACTGCGGCATCGACGGCATTACCACCGTTTCGCAACATCTCGATCGCGGCGAGGCTTGCAACGGGATGTGACGTCGCCACAGCCGCATTGGCAACATGAAGTGCGGATCGGTTCGGGGTATGAAAGCTACGCATTTTTCTCGGCTTTTCTGGAGCACGGTTGATGGCCGCAGACCGGCCGCTTTTTCGCGAACCCGATATCTTTCTGACGGGGTGCAAAGACACAGAATTCGCAGACACGAAGAGTTCGCAAACCAGTATTTTACAAATCTGTCGAATTTGCAAGCCACGTAGCGGGCAACCTGGATAACCGGTGCAGGGCGACGGGATCGGGAAGGTGGCGAAGGGAACTGCTCTGCTTCTCTACAAGCGTCCCTTGCGATTTGCATCACTGTCGGTATTGGCTTCGGAACGAACAGGCACATCCGCGTCCGGTCGGTCGAGGCCAAGCGGGCAAACGTCGGCCAAGCGGGCCACCATCAGGTCTCTCAAAGCCAAAAGGTCGGCCGCCCGCGCCTCGACCTGTGCGATCTTGTCGCGCAACACCGCCGCCACGGCGTCGCTGTCCATCTGCTGCGATTGCAGCCCGACCAGGATCGAGCTTATCTCCGCCAGCGTGAACCCCAGCCGCTGCGCCAGCCTGATTAGCCGCAACACTTCTTCGGCGCGTGGCGGATAATCGCGGTAGCCGTTGGCGCGACGCCCAGACGTCAACAGTCCGCGGCGTTCGTACAGCCGCACGGTGTCGGTCGACACCCCGGCGCGGCGCGCCAACTCTCCGATCCGCATGCGACACCCTCTTGACCTTGGACTTAAGTCCAAGGTGTATACGCCGTGGCATCCAACACGATCAAGGAGAATCAGGATGCTCTCAACCGAAACCTACCGCCGTGTCGTACGCGCTTCGGCATGGTATGACCTGGCTGTTGCGCTGCCCTTTGCCACGCCGCTAACGCTGACGATCAGCTGGGCCGCTCTAAGCCGATTGGAGGCGAACTTGGGCTTGGCACCGCTGCCGACGCTAACCGTCTATGGCACACTTTTTGCCAATTTCTTTGGAACCGTAGTGTTGGTCTGGTCAGTCCTCCGGCTACGGGGCGATGCCGTACAACTGGGGCGTTACGACGCGGTCGGTCGGGGGCTATTCAGTTTGTGGATGCTGGTTGCACTGGCCAACGGGGCCAGCCCGCTTATCTGGGCTTTCGTCGCGCTGGAGGTAAGCTTCGGCGTTTTGCAGGCCTTACCGCTTCGCAAAGTCGGGCCAACATAGCCGCGCGTTGAGGGCCGCATATCGCGGATGTCGAGCGCGCCCTTGACGCCAGCCCGGATGAAGTTCGCAGATCAGATCCCGATCACGATCAAGTACTTCATCTGGCGCCTTGCGCTTAGGCGTCGCGCCCCAGTTCGACAGACTTGTTATCTTTTCTCACCCTGCCATGCTCGGGTAGAAGATAACGAGACGACATGCAATGCTTGTCTGGGCAGCACATTGGCATTGCATCGTCAAGCAACACTACAATGTGACGGCTTGCAACCTGGCGCCCGATGCAGGTAAGCGTCAGGTGACGGGACGGACAACTGTTACCCGGTTACTTCCCCGAACTCAAAATGCTTCCAAATCAAGGGTTATCTTTATGGTTGATCGGGAATATGCTTCAAACTCAACCGGATTGGCGTGCTAATCATGAACGAACGGCAAAAGATGCCCACTAAATTTGGCCGCAAGCGTGATGACATCCTGCAGGGGGCGCTGGACCTCATCTCGCAGCGCGGGCTCGAAGCGATCGGGCTGAAGGAAATCGCGGCGCATCTCGGCATTACCCACCCTGCTCTGTATTACTATTTCAAGTCGAAAGACCAGATCGTCTTTGAGGCAGTTCGCAAGGCCATGAATGCGCTGATTGTCGAACTGGAGGCAAGTCAGGAAGGGCTACCGGACAATCCCGAGCTATCAATGATGGCACTTTGCGAAGCGCATATCCAGCACGAACTCGAACGCAAGCAAGAAGTCTCGTTTGTGAATGCCTTCGTATATGGCACGCTAAAAGATTCGTCCTCGCTTGGTGAAGCGGAAAACGCCGAGATCACCGACCTTCAACGCCGCGTCCTCAGGTTGTATCGCGACCGCATCCTTGCGGGGCAATGCACGGGGGATTTCCTGGACGGTGACGCCACGCTGATGGCGTTCGGTGTGCTGGGTCTCGTGTCTTATACTGTGTCCTGGTACCGCCGGGATGGCAAAATGTCGATCGGCGCTGTTGCGCGCAGCATGGCCGCTCAGGCGCTGCGCTCAGTGAAGGCTGATTTCGGTCGAAAAATTTGACAAGGTAGTAAAATTAGTGTTCGCTACGGCAACCCGGTTCGAATCGGGTTTGATTTCCTATCGAGAGCACACTGTGATGACGTATTCGAGCCAAAGCTTGGATTTTTCCGACTTGTCAGCCCTGCAACTAGCCACGGAGACTCATCTGGGGGCTTCGCGATGGTTCGACATTCAACAGGCTGATATCGACGCGTTTGGCGCGCTCACCAAAGACCTTGACGCCATGCATATGGATCCCGTTTGGGCAGAGGAATACAGCCCGTTTGGCGGCACGATTGCCTACGGGTTCCAGACTTTGTCCATGATGACAGCCATGCTCAACGACATTGTGCCCCGCGGATCACTCGAGGCCTACAAGATCAACTATGGTTTTGACCGTATTCGCCTGATGTCGCCGGTTCGATCGGGTGCACGGATCCGCGGCAATGCGCATCTGAAATCGGTGCGCCCGCGCAGCGATGATCAGCATATTATTACGGTCGCGTTGACCATTGAGATAGAAGGCGAAGAGCGCCCGGCGGCGATCTGCGACTGGTTGTTCATGGTTGTCAACGCCGAGGCCGAAGCCCGGCGGCCCGACATGCCAGCCAAGCAAGCGTGAGGGAGCGTCATGGCGAGTGGTTTGATTGGCTATACCGACGCGCTTTCGGTGGTGGCTGGTAGCCGCCTCGGATTAAAACTGTCGTCGGCACAGGATCGTGAATGCACCCTTTCGGTCCATCGCGTGACCGGTGCCCGCTGGACCGAAAAGGGCGTTGTTCCCGATCTGGTCTCGGTTCCGCATCCCGCCAATGGTGAGCATCGTTGTCAGGCCCGGTCGATACCGACAGGTTCGTTCGGGCTGGTGCCTGCACCTGGCGGGTTGTCGCGCACACGGCGCTGGACCCTCGGCTTGTGGGTTCACCCCACCCGTAAAACGCCCGCTGTTTCGGCAATTGTGGCGCTGGAAGGGGATCACGGATGCCTTGTTCTGGGCACCGATGGCACCGGGCGCGTTCAGGTTCGACACGGCAGACACTGCTGTGCGACACTGGATAGCAAACTCCCTCGCGGCCAATGGTCGAGGGTCGCTTGCACCGTTGTGGGGCGCGAAGTGACTATTGCAGCCGCCTTGCCCGATGGGACGTATCTCGAATCCTCAGGGCAACTGGACGTTCAGCCGAAATACCAGCATGTCCGGTTTGCAGCGGTGCAGAAGGACGGACATATCTCCGAGCATTTCGACGGACGCCTTGAATCGCCAGTGATTGCCCAGACCAGCAGTCCGGTGCTGATGGCGGCCCTGAGAGAGGGGCGGTCGGGGCTGCGGCGGCTCGGCCCGGATCGGCTGGCGGACTGGAATTTTGCTACCGGCATCGAGGGGCAGCGCATCGTCGACAGCGGGCCAGAGCGTTGCGATGGACATCTTGTCAACCGACCCGCGCGCGCAGTGACTGGCGCGTTCTGGGACGGACGCTTTTTCAACTGGCGTCACGCCCCGGACCAATACGCCGCAATCCATTTTCATTCGGACGACTTGGACGATTGCGGTTGGCCCGATGATATCGTGCTGAATATCCCTCGGGACTGGCAGCCCGGCCTCTACCTTGCCGACGTCAGTAACCGAGATGGCTGCGACCGCATTCCGTTTGTCGTTCGCGCGGGTTCTGATCGACC
This sequence comes from uncultured Rhodobacter sp., assembly GCA_964496915.1. GTDB lineage: Bacteria > Pseudomonadota > Alphaproteobacteria > Rhodobacterales > Rhodobacteraceae > Pararhodobacter. The sequence goes on along the minus strand of CAZCAX010000020.1, from coordinate 64,649 downwards.
GCGCCTCGCGGTCTTGCTGCCGAGCTTCACTTATCTCAGCTATGCCAATGCGCAGACTGCAATGCGCGGTCCGGATTTTGGCATAGCCGACTATCCCGGTGAACGGACTCTGGCGGCGCATCCTGACGTCGGGCGTTCGCAGTACGATCTGCACACCGATCGTTCGCCGTCGATGTTCGCGTCACCGCGCCGCCCTCTGTTGTCAATGCGGTTTGGCCTGAGGCCCTGGGGCCTGCCCGTCGATGCAGCCTTACTGGGGTTCCTTGAACATCTGGGCATCTCCTATGACATTCTGACGGATGCCGATCTGCACCGCGAGGGTTTGCGCGCCTTGCAGGATTATGCATGCGTCGTCACCGGCAACCACCCGGAATACTACAGCGCCGAAATGCTCGATGCTGTAGACGCCTTCACCCATCGCGGCGGTCGCCTGATGTATCTGGGCGGAAACGGCTTTTACTGGCGTGTCAGTGTTTGCCCTGAGGTTGGCACCCTAGAACTGCGCCGCGCCGAGAATGGCACCCGCGCCTGGACGGCAGCCCCTGGTGAAGCCTATCACGCGATGGATGGGGGCTATGGCGGGTTGTGGCGGCGACTGGGCCGACCGCCGAACAGACTGGTCGATATCGGGTTCGCGGCTCAGGGTGATTTCGATATCTCGGGGCATTATGTCATTCGGGATGGCGTGCGCGACGGAATAGCCGGCTTTTGCCTGGAGGGTGTCGAGGGACCGAGCTTCGGCGATTTCGGCTGGCTTGGCCATGGCGCGGCTGGTCAGGAGATCGACCGTGCCGATCTGGCCCTTGGAACCTCCCCCGAGACGATCATTCTCGCGTCGTCGACCGGGCACACGCCTGCCATGATGCGCACGATCGAGGAAATGCTGTCCAGCGTGCCGCCTTTCGACGATCCCAAAGCGCGGTCCGACGTCACATTTCGCGCCCTCTCTGCTGGAGGAGCGGTGTTCTCGGCTGGGTCGATGACCTGGATTGCAGCGCTTGACCACGACAATTTCAACAACGACGTCGCCCGCATCACCGACAATGTGATCCGCAGGTTTCTGGACCCCGCACCGCTGACCAAGGAGAGCGAACTTTGAGTAACCCGATGGTTATTGATCAGTTCGTCACCCGGTTCGCGCAACTGACGCCGCGTGCAGAAGCCGCAGTTGATGGGATTGATAGGGTCGACTATGAGACGCTGGACAATCGCGTAAACGGGTTGGCTCGCTGGCTGATGGGGCAAGGTGTGCAGCAGGGTGACCGCGTTGCCGTGGCCGCGCCACCAGGCCTTATCTACTATATTGCCTTGCTCGCAACCGTCAGGCTGGGCGCGGTCTATGTCGGGGTCAATCCGCGATATACGGTCAGCGAAATTGCACATATCATTGGGTTGACTGAGCCGACGATGTGTTTGATCGACACGCGCCTGGACTCAGCCTTGGGCCACAGGATCCTCGGCGCAGCACCAAGAATATCGTGCCATGAGGTTTCTGCGCCCGATGCACTACCCAGCCTTGACGGAGTTCCGGTCCCATCGCGGGCTATGCCCGGCGACGTGGCTGTAATTGTCTTCACCTCGGGGTCAACGGGGCAGCCTAAAGGGGCGGCGCTGCATCACAGTGGGCTGATCGCCGCCGCGTGTGCGCAATCCGCAACGTCGGATGTCTGGGCCGACGGGACGCCGCCGCGCTATTTGTCCAACCTTCCGACCAATCACGTTGGCGGGATCATGAATCTGACACTCGCGTCTCTGGTCGCAGGGGGCGCACTGATCTTTCAAAAGAAGTTCGATCCGGCAGAGACACTCGGCTTGCTGGCTTCTGAGAGAATAACGAGCTGGCTTCAGGTGCCCGCAATGTTTGCTCTGTGCACGCAGCACAGTTCCTTTCCGGGGATCGTTCTCCCCGCCTTGCGAACCATCGGCATCGGTGGCGGGCCTGTCTCGAAAAAAACCTTGGCCGCACTGCGATGTTTGGGTGCCGATATATTCGTCGAATATGGGCAAACTGAAACGATGAGTTCGTTGGCTTGGTCTGCCAAGACAGACGCTGACGAGGTCTTGCTTCACACCGTTGGCCGGTTTGATCCGAATATCGAGGCCCGGATCGCTGACGCCAATGGAAAGCCTGTCATGCCGGGCGACGTCGGCGAGGTGCAAGCGCGCGGCAATTGCACCATGCGCTGCTATTGGAAGAACCCGCAAGCAACGGAAGAGGCTTTCACGCCAGATGGCTGGTTGCATACTGGTGATCTGGCGATGGAGCGTGAAGACGGGCGTTTGGTCCTGGTCGGTCGCGCGCGCGAGATGATTAAAAGCGGCGGTTACAATGTTTATCCTCGCGAGGTCGAGCAGGTTCTGGAACGTCACCCTGAGGTGAGCGAAGTTGTCGTCTTCGGAGCCGCGGATGATGTGTTTACCGAGCGGGTCGAGGCTGCGATCGAACTGCGCGATGCTGATCATCCGCCTTCGGTAGCCGAGCTGGAAGCGTTGTGCCGCGAGACCTTGGCAGGCTACAAACTGCCACGGCGTTTTCACCTGTGCGCCAGCCTGTCACGATTGCCAAACGGAAAGATCGACAGGGTCGGTGTCAAGAAGGTGTTCCGATGATCCGCCGGCTGCCAGCCGTTGGAAAGTTCAGCGAAACACTTGCATTTTCACGTGCCGTCGCTGTCGGGAACGTCGTGCAGATCTCGGCAACCGGGCCGACGGATGCGACAGGGAAGCTGGTCGCCAGCGGTGCCTTTGATCAAGCGGTTGATGTCTTTGGCCAGATCGCTGCTGCCTTGCAAACGCTCGAACTTCGCCTTGCCGATGTAACGAGAATCCGCATCTATATCAAGGACTTCTCTAAGCTGCCAGAAATCTTGCGTGCGCAGTATCCGCTGTTCTCTGAAACGCCGCCAGCCTGTTCCGTGGTCTGCGTGGCGGCGTTTCACGTTGAAGGGATGCACGTTTATATCGAGGCCGAAGCCCTCCGCATCTAGGCGCGGGCCAGATGCGCGCGCAGGATCGCGCTGACTTCGTCTGCGGCCTCGACATTCGGCTGGTGGCCAGAGCCCTTGATCACATGCAATTCGGCCTTCGGCACATTCGCTGCGATCAACCTTGCCTTTTCAGGTCCATTTGCGGCATCCTCTTCGCCAACAAACACGGTGGTCGGACATTTGACATACGCCAGCATGTGGCGGATGTCGACACGCCGAAGGATCGGGGCAGCCGCCCGTTGCACGGCCGGGCCATCGTTGTCGACAATCAAGGCACGCTCCGAAGCCAAGGCTGTCGCGAACTCGGGGGCTTCTCGGAACCGTTTCCCGTATAGGACCGGTGTGATCCGGTCAAGAATGCTGGCCGGGTCACGGGCGAAATCTGCAAGAAGCGTCTCATAGAGCTGCAGCTTCTCGATTGGCTCCGCCTCGGCCGAAGCTCCACCAACAGCGAGTGAAAGAAACCGTTCCGGGAACTGGGCCGCATTACGCAACCCGGTCACTCCACCCACCGACATTCCAACCCAGTGAAAGCGATCCAGGCGTAGGCTGTCCGCCACCTGCATGACATCGCGCGCAAGATTGTCCACGTCGTATCCGCCGAGTGGTTTGGCGCTCCGCCCCATCCCACGCCAATCCACTGTGATGCAGCGATAATCGTCTTTCAAAGCCGCTATCTGGGGGGCGTACATCCTGCCCGAAAAGAACAGGGCATGCGTGAAGATTACCGCCGGACCGCTACCGCCGGTGTCTTCAACAAACAATGTTGTGCCGTTGATATCCATCATGCTCATGGACGGGGCTCCTTGTCATTGGGTGTTGCGGGCCGATCCTGACTGGAGGCCCTGGAGGAACAATCTGCACGAAAAATGGAATTTGACAAGTAAGTAAAATTCTATATCGTGCCGACAAAGAAAGATCACAAAGGGGAGAGTCATGGAAAGCACAATCAAACATTTCGCTCTTGCTGCAACACTCTGCGCAGCAGGGAGTTCGGCCGTTGCACAGGTGCCCGAATCAAATTTCAATGTCGTCGGAACCTGGTCTACAGGTGCGATGTTCACCGAACACGAAGCTCCGTTGTTCCAAACACTGCTGCCGGAAATGACGGATGGCGCGATGTCCGGCCAAGTTACCGCAATGACTGATCTGGGCTTGCGAGGGTTCGAAACGATCAGGCTTTTGCAGACCGGTGTCTATGATGCCGGGTTCTTTGCATTGTCTTACATCGCATCGGGCGATCCGGTCTTTGAGGGGATTGACCTTGCGCTGGCGCCAGCCGGGACTGCCGAGGCGCGAGAGTTGGTCGCGGCGTATGATCCCGTTCTGGTTGACGCCATGGAGCAAATAAACAACGTCAAGTATCTGATAAGTTACCCATTTCCAGCGCAGGTTCTGGTTTGCACCAGGCCCTTCGAAACGCTTTCCGATCTCAGCGGTCGTCGGATACGGGTGTACTCCACAACGCTTGGCGATCTGGTCGAGGGGCTTGGCGGCGTGCCGGTATCAATCCCATTGTCCGAGGTGCCGACCGCATTGCAGCGCGGCGTGATTGATTGCGGAATCTCCAGCGGAGTCAGCATGTACACGGCGCATTGGCAAGACGTTGTCGGCTATCTTTATGAAACGCCTGTGTCCGCAGGCATCGCTGGCTTGGGGATGAACATGGACAGGTGGAACGCGCTTGGCGAAGATGGACAGGCTGCCATGATGGAGGCTGCCACCCTCTTTGCCGACAGGGCATGGGACGCCCTGGTGGAGAGCGAGCAGCAAGGCATTGCCTGCCTGACCGGCGTGGTGACCGAAGGCGCTCAACCATGTCGCTACGGCGAGCCGGCAGGCATGACCCTGGTTCGTGACAATGATGTCAATAACGACATCCGCGAGCAGGTTTTGCAGGACTTTGTTCTGAAACGCTACGCCCAACGCTGCGGCGAAGAATGCGCGGCCCGATGGAACGAAACGGCTGGTGCCGTGATTGGCATCGAGGCGCGTCCGTGACTGAGGGTATACTCCGCTCAAAGGGGCGCGCGCCATTGGCCGTGCCCCTGGGCAAGTTCGCTGACGGCGTCGAGTTTGCGGCTCGGGTGCTGGTCTGGCTGGCCGGGGGGGCGTTGATCGTGATGTCGTTCATTGTGACCTTCGAAGCCTTGATCCGCAAGTTCGCGGGCACAACCCTGGGTTCGGTTGACGAGATCGTTGCCTATGTCTTTGCGACCGCAGCAACCTGCTCGTTCGGGTTTGCGCTGTTTCAGCGGGCACATATCCGGATCGAGATTGTGCGCGGATTGTTCCCGGGTCCGGTGCGTACCGCGATGGATGTCCTGGCTCTGGCTTCTTTTACTGTCGTTTTCAGTATTATCGGCTGGTACGCGATCAGTCTTGCATTCGACGCGTATGCGACAGGTGCCCGGTCCGTCACGGTGCTGCGCGTACCATTGGTCTGGCCGCAGTCAATCTGGGCGCTCGGCCTTGGCTTCACGGCAATGTCCGGCATTGCAGTTGCGTGCCGTGCTTATGCGCAAGGGTCAGTAGAACCGCTGACTCCCGCCAATGAAATCGAATTGGAACTGTCAGGAGCAGAAAGCCACAAGCAATGATTTCAACCACTATTCTCCTGCTACTTGTCATCCTTGCGCTTTCGGTCTCCGTCACCGCGGGATTGGCAATTCTGGCTGCAGTTCTGACGCTGCTTTTCACGCCGGTTCCGCTGGAACGGATGATCGGCGAGGTTGCATGGCAATCCATGAGTTCGGAGTCCTTGGTGGCAATACCGTTCTTTATACTTCTGGGCGAAATCATGTTACGATCCGGCATTGCGGAAAAGATGTACGCGGCGCTGGTCGAATGGTTGTCCTGGCTGCCCGGCGGCACGATGCACGCGAATATCGGGGCCAGCGCACTCTTTGCCGCCACGTCAGGTTCTTCCGTCGCGACCGCAGCGACCATCGGTACGGTTTCGATCCCCGAGATAAAGAAGCGGGGTTATAATGAAAGGTTGTTTCTGGGGACGTTGGCAGCCGGTGGAACCCTGGGAATCCTCATTCCTCCGTCTGTTGCGTTGATTCTCTACGGGGTGCTGACCGAAACGTCGATTCCGCGACTATACATGGCCGGAATGGTTCCCGGCGTTGTACTGGCACTTTTATTCATGGCCTTCATCGCAGGCTACTCGTTGCTGATCCCTTCAGTGGGCGGCGCAAAGGTCCATACGTCATGGTCGCGACGCTTCAGTGTTCTGCCCGATCTGGCACCTCCGCTCTTCATCTTTGCTGTCGTCGTTCTGACTATCTATGCGGGTGTCGCCACGCCGACAGAAGCAGCTGCTTTCGGCGTGGTTGCCGCCCTGACGTTGACCCTGTTGCGCGGCAAGCTGTCAATCGAGATGCTCAAATCGGCGATCGAAGGCACCATGCGCACAACCGCAATGGTCGTTGCGATCATTCTGACCGCACTCATACTGAATTTTGTGCTGACCTTTCTGGGCATCTCATCGGCCATCGTGCGTAGCGTGAGCGATCTAGACCTGAACCCCGTTACATTCATGCTGACGATTGTGGCGTTTTATCTGGTGCTTGGGTGCTTCATGGAGGGATTCTCGATCATGTTGATCACTGTACCGATCATAGCGCCGTTGGTTGTTGAAATGGGGTATGATCCGGTCTGGTTCGGAATTGTCCTGACACTATTGCTGGAAGCAGCACTGATAACACCGCCGATCGGCGTGAACCTCTACGTTGTGCAGGGTGTACGAAAAGGCGGGGGCATCATGGACGTCATCGTCGGTGCCGCACCCTTCGTGGCAATCATTTTTGCAATGATTCTTTTGCTCATGGCGCGACCGGAGATTGCGCTCTGGCTGCCAAACACGGTGTTCGCACGATGATTGGCAACATTGCAATTCGATCCATCGGGTTTCTGGCTTATCCCGGGGTTGAGGAACTGGACCTTGTCGGACCCTGGGAAATTGCGACGATGTGGCGTGATTATGCCAGCGGCCCCGATTGTTCGGTGATTGCCAGCAAACGCGGCGTTGTTCCTTGCGCGAAGGGCATGAGCATCGTCGCCCACCATGGGTTTGACGACGCCCCCGATCTGTCAGTGCTGGTCATTCCGGGCGGTTTCGCCGCGTTTGATTTGATGAAGGAAGCGGCGACGCTGGATTATGTCCGTCACGTGGCCGCACAGGCCGACCATATGATGTCCGTTTGTTCCGGAGCCTTCATTCTGGCCGCTGCGGGCCTTTTGTCAGGCAAGCGAGCGACAACCCACTGGAAAGCGCGCAATGCGTTGCGCGATCTCGGCGTGGACGTGATCGGAGAGCGCATTGTCCGGGATGGCACGGTTTGGACCTCGGCCGGGGTGAGTGCAGGCATCGATTTGATGCTGCAGTTCATCGCGCAAACCAAAGGTGCAAAGGTCGCGGATATCGTAGCGCATAACGCCGAATACTATCCTGACTCTCTGCCTTTTGGAGACCTTCACAAGGCTGAGGGTATGCCCGATTACATGATGCGGTTGCCATGAGAGATCCATCGCAAGAGGTTGCCAGAATCGCGGCCCATTATGCTGCCGAGGGCAGCGCTTTTCCGCGTATGTCAGTGGCCGAGTTCACGTCCCGTCAGTGTGCACGTTTTGCAGAGCGCATCGCCATTGAGGTTGTGGAGACGCAAGAGACCCTGACCTATGCCGACCTGTGGTCGCGCGTCACGCTGGCCGCAGATGCATTGAGTGCACGCGGTTTGCATGCCGGCGATCGTGTTGCAATCCAGATGCCCAATGGTTGGGAATATCCCGTGCTCTGGTTGGCGCTCGCGCAAATCGGTGCCGTGCATGTGCCTGTCAACACGCGTTATTCACCCAAAGAAATCGCCTATGTGATTGCCGACAGCGGCGCCGAGTTGATGATTGTCGCGGATGACCTTGCCACCGCCGCAGAACAGGCCGCCAACTCGTTGAACAAGCCAGAGATTGTGGAGCGCGCCGGGGCCTTCTTCTCCAGTCTTGGTTGGGCCGAAAAGCGTGCAGCCTACGCGCCGCAACCGGACGATCTTCTTAACATACAGTACACCTCGGGCACGACTGGCATGCCCAAGGGTTGCATGTTGACCCACGACTACTGGCTCGTTCTCGCCCGTAGCGCGGCCTTGTGGGACGCTGTGCCAGTTCAGCGCATCCTAAGCGCACAACCCTATTTCTACATGGATCCGCAATGGATCACGCTCAAGACACTTCTAAACGGGGCGGTGATGGTCATTGCTCCCGGCCTGTCGTCGAGCCGGTTTCTGGACTGGCTTCTGGATTACCGGATTGACTGGTGCATGTTCCCCATTCTGATGGCGCGCTTGCCCCGCACGGGCCGCGAAGGGAAAACCGCGCTAAGTCAGGTTGCAACATTTGGCTGGGATGCAGAAACCTGCGCGCGTTTTCACCAAGACTATGGCGTGCGTGCTTGCGAAGGGTTTGGCATGACGGAAATCGGTCTTGGCACTGTGATGCCTCCAGAACTGGATATCATGAGCGACAGCGTCAGCACTGGCATCGTGGCACCCTGTCGCGAAACGAGTGTTCGGCGCGCTGATGGCACCTTGTCCGACCCTGGCGAAGCGGGCGAGCTTTGGGTGCGCGGGCGGTCAATCTTTCAGGGCTACTGGAAGCGACCCGAAGCGACTGCAATGGCCTGCCCCGGCGATGGCTGGTTTCGTACCGGCGACATCTTCATCAAGGATTCAGACGGCTTCCACTGGATCACGGGCCGCATCAAGGACATGATCCGGCGATCCTCGGAGAACATCGCCGCGCGAGAGGTCGAAGCCGTCCTGTGCACGCTGCCCGATATTGTCGAGGCCTCAGCCTTGGCCGAGCCGGACCGAAGACGGGGAGAAGAAGTCCTTGCCGTGTTGCAGCATAGACAGGGTTGTCCGGCCGATGACGCGGTAGAAGCTTTCGTCGCGGCCTCTAATGATGCGCTGGCGGTCCGTCTGGCTGTATTCAAACGGCCCCGCTACTGGATCTTTGTCGCGGAACATCCCCGCACCGCATCGAACAAGGTGCAAAAAGTGCAATTGCGCAAGCAGATTTCTGGTCGGCGAGCTTATGACAATGCTGAAAAGTGCTGGGTAACATTACCCTGAATGAAAGTACAAAAGCAGGAACGGAAAATGACATCTGATAGCCGACTCGAACTGTTTGTCTATCCCGGTTTCACCGCGCTTGATCTTGTAGGGCCGCATCACATGCTGTCAGGTCTTCCCATGGTAAAGAAGGTCATCGTGTCAATGGATGGCAAACCGGTGACGTCAGACACGGGGTTGACCATTGTGCCCGACGCAAAGGCCAGCGACATGGAAGGCCAAGCCTTTGGGATTTTCGCTCCCGGTGGTACCGTCGGCACACTTGCGGCAATGCAGGACAAGGCAGTCAGGGACTATTTCACCCGCCGCGAGCCGGATTGCCGGTTCGTGATGAGCGTTTGTACCGGGTCTTTGATCCTTGGTGCCGCAGGTCTCCTGAAAGGATACAAGGCGACTTCGCACTGGCTGACGGTCGATCTTCTCAAGCGTTTCGGTGCGACCCCTACGAAGGCACGCGTCGTCACCGACCGCAACCGTGTCACCGGGGCAGGCGTAACCGCTGGCATGGATTTTGGTCTTTCGATGGTAATGGACCTGATGGGTCCCGAGCATGCAAGCGCGGTGCAATTGCTGGCCGAGTACAACCCTGAGCCCCCGCTCCAGTCCGGAGATCCGGATACAGCATCTCGGACGGTGGTCGATCTCGTCCGCAAACACACGGCGGGTTTCACGGGTTCACTTGACTCCGTACTCTCAGTAGAAAATTATTTACAGTAATGTAAATAATGTGCTGATAATGAATTGAATCCGTTTGGGAGAGAATCAATGGACCGTCGTTCCTTCAACAAGTTGTTAGTCGGCGCCTTGGGGGCCTCAGCATTCCCGCTATCATGGATTGCAAGTCCCGCGAGTGCCTCAGGCGAAAGGGTCATCAACACGATCGTCAATCCAGAACCAGCGACGCTGATGATTGGCCTCAATCAGCAGGCACCGACCGGGTTGGTAGCAAGCAAGATTTATCAGGGCCTGGTTCGGTATGATTTTGACTTGAATCCGATGCCCTGCCTCGCCAGCGACTGGAGCGTCAGCGCCGACGGCCTCGAGTATACATTCACGATCCGCGACGATGTTCTGTGGCACGATGGGACGCCGATGACCGTCCATGATGTCATTTTTACCGCCACCGAGTTCCTGCCCCAGACCAACCCAAGATCACGCCTGATTCTTGGCAAGTGCGCGTCGATTACTGCTAGCGAAAACAACACTGTAACGTTCCGTCTGGCAGCGCCGTTCGGGCCTTTCCTCCTGGCCTTCGATGCCTCGACCTTCCCGGTGCTGCCGGCCCATCTCTACGAAGGGACGGACTTCCGATCAAATCCCAACAATGACACACCAATCGGCACCGGCCCGTTCAAACTGGCAGAATGGGTGCGCGGTTCGCACATCCATCTTGTGCGAAATGAAGACTATTACATCGACGACAAACCGTATGTCAGCGACATTTACTATCGCATCATCCCTGACGCCGCATCGCGCGCCTTGGCGTTGGAAAACGGCACCGTGCAACTGGGACAGGCTTCGGATGTCGAGCCGATGGATTTCGGTCGCCTCGCCGCCCTGCCGAACCTGACGCGCATTGATCGCGGCTATGAATTTTCGGCCCCAATCCTCTGGCTTGAAATCAACAATCGTGTTGAACATTTGAGCGATCGGCGAATGCGCCAGGCGATCATGCACGCAATGGACCGCAACTTCATTGTTGACAACATTTTCTTCGGAATCGGCAGCGCTGCGACAGGCCCGATCAACACGCGCACGAAATACTATTCCGAAAACAAGCGAGTTTACGATTTCGATCTCGTGGCTGCGAACCAATTGCTCGACAATATGGGCCTGACCGCCGGGGCTGACGGAATACGGACCCGCTTCGATCTCATCGTGCCGCCTTTTGGCGAAGTGTTCGCGCGGCTGAGCGAATACACCCGTCAGGCATTGCGGCAGATTGGTATCGACGTGAACCTGGTGACAACGGATGTAGCCGGATTTGCCAGTGCGCTTTCAAACTGGGACTATCAGCTGACCTTCAACTACACATTCCAGTACGGCGACCCGGCACTGGGAGTGGCGCGGACCTATATCACCGACAACATCGTCCAGGGTGTTTTGTTCAGTAACACCGCAGGGTATTCCAACCCCGACGTTGACGCACGGTTCGCCGCTGCGGAATCTACCATCGATGAAACGGAACGGACGCACCTTTATGAGCAGGTTCAGCAACTGCTGGCTGAGGATGTCCCGCTGGGCTGGTTGGTCGAGATGGAGTTCCCGGCCTTGCAGGCCAACAGCCTTGAAGACGTGATCACCACGGCAACGGGGCTGAACGGTGACTTCGAGAATGCCCGGGTCATCGGTTGAGTCTGCGGAGAAACCCATGAAGGCGACGCTTTCCATAGCGCTGCGCTGGCTGGTCAAGGCGATCTTGTTTGTGTTCGTCCTGGCCAGCCTGAATTTCCTGTTGATCCAGTTGGTTCCCGGCGACCCGGCACTGGTTTTCGCCGGGAGCTCTGGCGCGGCGGATCAACAGATGATCAATCAGATCAGGGCTGAGTTTCACCTGGATCGACCAGTTTGGGCGCAATATATCGATTATATCCTGCGCACCGCCCGGTTCGATCTGGGAACGTCGTTTCAACACGGCCGCCCGGTGTGGGACATGATCGCAGAGAGACTTGGCGCAACGCTATTGCTGACAGGCTCGGCTTGGGGACTGTCGATTGCCGTGGGCGTGGCCCTTGGCTTGGTATCGATGCGCTATGTCGGACGCTGGCCCGATATGCTGGTGTCTTCATTGGCACTTTTCCTGTATGCGGCGCCGTCCTTCTGGCTGGGTCTGATCTTCGTGCTTGTTTTCTCGATCTGGTTGGGATGGCTGCCCGCATTCGGTGTTGGCACTATCGGCGTTGAGCATTCCATGCTTGGCGCGGTGCTGGACAAGCTGCGCCACCTGATCCTACCGGCACTGACGTTGGCGACATTCTACATCGCGATCTACGCGCGCCTCATGCGCGGAGGCCTGCTTGCCGTCGCGCAACTCGATCACATCAAGACCGCACGCGCCAAGGGGGTTCCTCAGATACGCATTGTCACGCACCACATGATCCGAGGAGCGATTTTGCCGGTCGTCACCTATCTCGGGTTTCATGCCACGACACTGATCAGCGGCGCAGTGCTCGTCGAAACAGTTTTTGCCTGGCCAGGTCTCGGACGGCTAACCTTTGACGCGATACTGCAGCGCAACTACCCGCTGTTGATGGGTATCCTCCTGGTGACGTCGGTGCTTGTGATCCTTTTGAACGCCCTGACTGATCTGTTGTTGCGCGCAGTCGATCCGCGGACGGGGGTTTCAGCATGAGGTTCCTTCGGAAACCTTCCGGATTGATCGGTTTGATCGGTATCGCCTGCCTGCTTCTGCTGGCACTGTTTGCCAATATCCTCGCCCCTGCTGATCCGTGGGCTATAGGGGCGCGTCCCCTACTGGCACCACTGGAGAAGGGATACATTTTCGGGACAGACTCGCTTGGACGGGATGTTGCTGCCGGCGTGATCCACGGGGCGCGGGTTTCCGTGTTCATAGGTGTTGCGTCAGCGCTTGCGACGGGCCTGATCGGGGTGACAATGGGCTTGGTCGCCGGCTATGCGGGGGGATGGCTTGATGCTGCGCTGACCCGCACCACCGAGTTCTTCCAGGTAATACCCGCCATCGTGTTGGCGGTCGTGGTGTTGTCCTTCGCCGGACCTAACATGATAACCATCATCCTCGTGATAGCCCTGATTTCCTGGCCGCCAATTGCGCGTCTGGCGCGTGCCGAAACGATGGCACTCAGACACCGCGAGTTCGTTATGGCTGCGCGTCTTCAGGGAGAAAGCCGCCTGTCAATCCTGACGGGTCACATTCTGCCAAATGCCGCCCCTCCCCTGATTGCGGCGCTGTCGCTTTCGATCGCCACCGCGATCCTGACCGAAAGTGCGCTGGCGTTTCTGGGGCTGGGCGATCCGAACACGATGTCCTGGGGTTACATGATCGGATCGGGCCGCACGATGATGCGCCAGGCGTGGTGGATCACCGCCTTCCCCGGCGTTGCCCTGATGCTTTCCGTTCTATGCATCAATCTGGCGACAGGTGCCTACAGCGATGACTTGACTCAGCGATTGACACAAAAAGGTTCGCAATGACTAACCCGATCGTCAAGGTCAACAATCTGAGTGTCTCACTGCCGGGCGGCGCAAGCCGGAACCATGCTGTCCATGACATCAGCTTCGAGATCTTCCCGCGAGAAACCTTGTGCCTGGTCGGAGAATCGGGGTCTGGGAAATCCGTCGTTGCGCATTCGATCCTCGGCCTTTTGCCGAACGCGCTGACCATAACAACCGGCACAATCGAATGGCAGGGTCGCGATATAGCGCGGCTGGAGGATCGCGCCATGCGCCACCTGCGGGGCCGCGAAATTTCGATGGTGTTTCAGGAACCGGGCACAGCCCTGAATCCACTGGCGACCTGCGGCGCGCAGGTTCTCGAGGCCATCGCCATGCATGAGCCTCAAAGAGCGACAAAGGATGCGGTCGTGCGCGGCCTTACGGAAGTTGGCCTGCCCGACCCGGAAAGGATCATGCGCGCTTATCCGTTCGAACTGTCCGGGGGGCAACGGCAGCGTGTCGCGATCGCAATGGCACTGGCCAACGCGCCAAAGATGATCATCGCAGATGAACCGACCACCGCCCTCGATGTCGCAACGCAGGCAAAGATCCTCGATCTGTTCAAGATGACGCAAAATGCTCAAGAACGTCCCGCTCTGCTTTTCATCACGCACGATCTGGCTGTCGTGGCCGAGATCGCGGACAAAGTCGCGGTTATGAAGGACGGACGGATCGTTGAAGCTGGACTTGCGGCAGATGTCCTGACCCGGCCACAGCATCCCTACACGCAAGCGCTCTGCTCGGCGGTGTTTGCACCACCGCGCGCGCAGGCGAGAGAATCCACGGTCAAAGATACTGCCCTGAAGCTGTCAGGCATTGCCAAGAGCTACCGCAAACGCGGTGGCTGGAACCGGAAAGTGACAACGGTCGCTGCGCTGAAACCCATGAGCTTATCCATCGCACGCGGCGAGTGTCTTGCTGTTGTCGGAGAATCCGGTTCCGGAAAATCGACGCTTGCACGTGTTGCGACCGGGCTGGAGCCCGTCAGCCAGGGCGTAATAGAGATGACACCGAAAGCGGCTCCAGGCTATCGGATCATGACACCAACGGACTGCGCCCGGCATGTCCAGATGGTTTTTCAGGATCCCGCTACTTCGCTGAACCCGCGAATGCCGATCCTCGAGACAGTCACCCGTGGCGCGCGGGCACAGGGTATGGCCAGGAAGGATGCGAACGCCCGTGCGACCGAGTTGATGCGCGCGGTTGGGCTGGAGCCAGAGATGCTGACGCGCTATCCGGCAGAGTTTTCGGGTGGGCAACGCCAAAGGATCGCCATCGCACGGGCGTTGATGCTCGCCCCCGAGATCTTGGTGGCAGATGAAGCCATCTCGGCTTTGGACGTTCTGGTACAGGTGCAGGTTCTGGATCTGTTGAATACTTTGCGTCACCAGTTCGGCCTGACCTTGCTGTTCATCACCCATGACCTGCGCGCTGCGGCCGCGATCGCGGACAAGGTTCTCGTCATGCAGACGGGGCATGTGGTCGAATACGGGGCGGCCGAACAGGTGTTCGAAAATCCCACTCATCCCTATACCAAGACCTTGCTCGCCGCCGTTCCGGGGCGACGCAGGCATGCCCAGGCTCCAGACCCATCGGTTTCGTGCTCCTTGCCTGATTAAGGTGTCAATCGGCATCCGATCGGGCCCCCTGATCGGCGTCCGAAAGGGGGTCTGACGCAGATTTGGTGCAGCTATGACATACCCGTCACTCCCGTTCGACCAAAGCAGCGGCAGCGTGTCCGCGCTGCGGCACGTTTTCACGCCACCTGCATAGCCGATATCAGCGTCAACCTGCCGATCTTCCGGCGCATGGCCGGAAGGTGGAGCTGGCCTTGTCGGTTCGGCGCTTTCGCTGTCGTGCTTTGAGCTGCCCCGCGAAGATATTCGCAAAGCGATTTCCAACGGTTGTGACCCGGCCACATGCGCGACGCAGCTCCCGCCTGCGAGGATTGGTCCGGCACCTTGGCCTTGCACCCGGCGGGCGCCCGGCGCAGGCGCGATCGGCTGGACGAAGCGGATGAAAGCGGTCGGCGCCTTCGCCCGTGGACTCCGGCGAGATCAAGACGCGGGCGCCGGAGCCCTGCGGGAGCCGTGGTCGAACGGGCAACCCGAGGGACTGATCAATCGACTTAAAACCCTCAAACGCCAGATGTATGGACGCACCAACATCTAACTGCTCAGAGCCCGGCTCATTGCAGCGTCCTGACAGCGAGGCACCCAAAGCTGCACCGAAACTGAGTCAGAGCCAGTATTGCGCGCCGATCAACATATGAGCGCGCGCAAGCAGCCCACAAACTCCTGCCCCCAACCTCATCTGCAATGAACCACATTGACGAGCGGTGCCATCATCAGCGCCCGGGCAAGTAGGACACGGCGTTTCTCAGTAAGCCAATGCGTAGGCGCGATGCATTTCCTCGTCGGAGCTTTCGGCTAGAAAAGCCATTTCCCCTTGTTTGTGCAGGCGATACACTTCTACGAAATCTTCACCGAACCAATTGCGGATATCTTCGCTTGCCGTGAAAGCCGCCAGTGCCGCGGGCAGGCTGGTTGGCAGCCGGTGCAGGCCGCGTGCGGCCAGATCGTCCGCTGAAAGTGTGGCAAGGTCTTCCTCGGTGGCGTCAGGCGCGGTCAGCCCGTCCTCGATCCCCTGACAGCCGGCGTGGACCAGGGCTGCGAGTTGCAGGTAGGGGCTGGCACAGGAATCGGCGGCGCGGAACTCAAGGTTGAACTGACGCGCGGTGTCGATATCGGACATGGATGAAACCGGGCAGATCCGCAGCGTTGCCTCGCGGTCCTGCACACCCAGGTTGTTGAAGGCCGCGCTCCAGCGATGCGGAGTGAGGCGCCCGTAAGACACCACGCTGGGGGCCAGAATTGCCATGATGGCATCGACATGACGCAGGATCCCCGCGGCAAAGGCAGAAGTTGCCGTGGTCATGCCGTGCTTGCCTTGGGGGTCATAGGTGGCAGGAGCGCCGTTTTCATCGAGAAAGCTGAAGTGGATATGCACGCCGTTGCCAACGCCTTTGGGATCTTGCAGCGGTGTGAAGGTGGCGGCATGGCCGCAGCTTTCAGCAACCGCGTAGACCAGTTGGCGCAGGATCACCGAATGGTCCGCCGCCGTGACGCCAAGTGCGGGGTCCATCGTGACCTCGAACTGATCCACACCATATTCTTTCATGATCGTGTCCGGCTCCAGCCCTGCGGCGCGCATGGCGCCCATCAGCCGCTCGGCAAACACCCGGTTCGGGCGGAATGCCTGAAGTGAATAGGCGGTGCCCCGCCCCATCCCGGCATCACGAAACTGGAACTCATGCTCGAAACTGGCAACCAGCGTCAGGCCCGCAACCCGCTTGAGGCGCTCCAGCGCACCCTTCAGGATCGAACGGGGGCAAAGCGCCCAGGGCTGCCCTTCGGTCGTATGCAGATCGCCCAGCACGAAATCTTCGCACAGGTCCATCTCGGGCGCGCGAAGGGTGACGCGAGTGGCGGCATCAGGGATCAGCACGCGGTCGCCAAGCGCACCGAAGGGGCTGGGGGCGATGGCGTCAAAACAGGTGATCTGCGTGTTGGTGGGTGCCCAGCCAATACCGCGTTTCAGCCGCTTCTCCATATCCGATGCGGGGAAACCCTTGCCCCGGGTCTTGCCGGCGAAATCACAGGTGCAGGCGTAAACGATGTCTTCGCTTTTCATCATTCCGGACGGTCCTTTTGTCGATGATCTGTTTTGGGGCTGGGGGAAGTCGGCGGGGTATCGGACCGCATGCGCAGCCTGTCCCATGCCTCAAGCCTGCGGCTGGTGGCCGCCCAATCTGCCTCGGACACGCGCACGATCAGGGCCTCAACCAGCGTGACAAGGCTGACATGGGTGTCCCATGCGGTGCCAAGGTCGATCGGCAGGGGAAAGGCATGCGTGGCATGTGCGGCAATCGGCGACAGCCAGGTATCGGAAACCAGTACGATATGTGATTGACGCTCGCGGGCGATCTGTTCGGCCAGATAGGTCAGCCGGGGGTCGTAGCGGCGCACGTCGAACAGAACCACGACATCCTGCTTACGCATGCGCAACAGGTATTCGGGCCATGTTTCCGGGTCGTCGGGCAGGTGCTGCACCTTGTCACGAATCTGGCGCAGATGAACTGACAAGAGCCGCGCCAGCGTATCTGTCACGCGCCCGCCACGCAAAAAGATCTGCCGGGAAGGATCGGCCAGAAGGCCGGCCGCCATTTCAAGCTGCGCGTCTGGAACGGCGTCGACCAGCGTTGCAAGGGTGCGTGACATGCGGTGGGCGTAGTCGTGGAAGAAGGGCGCGCCTTCGGGCGGTGGCACCTCGGTCAGTTTCAGTTCGCGCGGCGACAGCTCCCGCTCCTGCAACTCGCTGATCAATCGCCGCTGGAAATCCTGATACCCCGCATAGCCAAGCTTTATCACGAAACGCGTGGCCGAGGCCGGGCTGACGCGGGCGCTTGCTGCGAGTTCCTGGATCGGCAGAAGCCCGGCATAAGGATAGTTGGCCAACAGCACATTGGCGATCTTTCGTTCGCTCGTTGTGAGCTGCGCAATCTGCCGGTTGAGCAATTCCTTGACCGTTGTCACTGCCATGTCCTCCCTGGTGATGCCTGCCAAGCGCTGTGGGCACGCAATTGCTCACCGTCAAGGCAAACAAGAGCACCACGAAATGAAAAAATCAATACAGAAAATAGAAAGAGCTTGACTACGAGAAAATTTTTTCTCTTTCTAAGGGCGAAAAGATGCCAGGAGCCTTGCGCATGGCAACACTGAATCATTCCCGGCGCCGCATGAGCGCTACTGCTAGAGGTTTTTGATGTGTGAACCTGAAACGCAGCCAGGCACCACAGCGCTGCTGTCACCGGCAGATCCGCCGCCCTGCGAAATCGTCAATCCTGACGGGCGGGGCCGAGTGGTGCTGATCTGCGAACATGGCGGAAGGCTGGTGCCGCAGGCGCTGGATGGCCTGGGCCTGCCGTCCGAAGCGTTCGAGCGCCATATCGCCTGGGATATCGGTGCTGCGGGCGTTGCGCGGGAAATGTCCGGGATGCTGGATGCGCCTTTACTGTTGCAGCGCTATAGCCGCCTTGTGATCGACTGCAACCGCACCCTGAAATCGCCCGATCTGATCCCCGAAGTTGCAGATGGAACCCCGGTGCCGGGAAACCGGAGCCTCGACCCGGCGCAGCAAAAAGCGCGCCATGACGCGATACTGGTGCCATTCCACGATGCCGTCGCACGGGTGCTGGACAGCCGACCGGAGCCGCAGCGCACGGTCATCTTGATGATTCACAGCTTCACCGCGCGCCTGCAATCGCAAGGTGAAATGCGACCGATGCATCTTGGCCTTCTGTTCAACCGCGATCCCCGGCTCGGGCGGGCGCTGGTGGCAGCGGTGCGCGAGGAGAACCCGGATCTGATCGTGGCCGAGAACGCGCCTTACCAATGCAGCGACCTGACGGATTATGCCGTTCCGATCCATGCAGAACCACGCGGACTGCTGCATGCGCTGGTCGAGATACGCAACGACCAGATTGCCACGCCTGAAGCTCAGCATACCTGGGCCACTATCCTGACCCGCGGGCTGAAGCGGGCGCTTGATACCCTGGAGGAACCCGCACGATGACTGCCCCACAAGACCCGTTTGCCATCGCTGCCGCCGGACTGACCCGCGAAGTGCCGCTGGTGCCTTCGCTGTCGGCGCTGCTGTTCATCGACGTGCAGAATTTCTCTGTGCGCCGAGAGGGTGGTGAGTTCAAGGGCCACACGCCCGAGGAAATCGAAGAGAAATACGGCCCCTTCTTTGCACATCTTGAGGCTGATGTGATTCCCGCCATGCAACGCCTGCAAGCGGCCTTCCGGCGCGCGCGGATCGAGGTGATGTATACCAATATCGAAAGCCTCACGCTGGATGGCCGCGATCGTAGCCTCGATTACAAGGTGACAGGGTTCCACGTGCCAAAGGGGTCCTGGGACGGCAAGGTTATCGACGAACTGGCCCCGGCAGAAGATGAGATTGTGCTGCCCAAGGGTTCATCCTCGGTCTTTGTCTCCACCCATATTGATTACATCCTGCGCAATCTGGGGGTGAAGCAGCTGGTGCTGGCCGGGCTGCTGACCGATCAATGCGTCGAGTCGGCGGTGCGCGATGCCTGTGACCTGGGCTATCTGGTCACGCTGGTGACAGACGCTTGCGCCTCGATCACGCAGGAACGCCATGACAACTCGCTGCGCACCATCAAGGGATACTGCCGACAGATCACCACCGATGAACTGATCGCCGAGATCGATCAGGGATAGGTCGGAACAGAATCCGGCAGGAAAACTGCAGCAACTTCAGCCAGCAGGAGGACGCGATGACAGAAGATCACACGGGCACGTTGTTCGAGCGCGATGCGCGCGTCATCGCCAATATTGCACGGCTACGGTTCAATCCGCTGTCGTTGACAGGTGGTCACGGTTGCACCCTGATTGAAGAGGGTGGGCGCGAGATACTGGATCTGTCGGGCAGCGCGGGTTCGGCTTCGCTGGGCTACAGCCATCCGGCTGTGGTTGAAGCAGTGAACCGGGCGATGGGCAATATGGCTGGCTCCAGCCTGCTTCTGTATCCCAATGCTCCCGCTGTGACGCTGGCCGAGCGGCTGCTGGAGATTACGCCCGGGCAGGGCGAGCGGCGGGTCTGGTTTGGCCATTCCGGCTCGGATGCCAATGATTGCGCGGTGCGTGTGGCGCGCGCCGCAACCGGGCGGCAGCGCTTCATTTCGTTCATCGGCAGCTATCATGGCAATGTCTCGGGCTCGATGGCGGTCAGCGGACACACGGCCATGACCCACACGCTGCCACAGGCCGGGCTTGTGTTGCTGCCCTATCCGGACCCCTATCGTCCGCGCTTTTCGGCCGAGGCCGTGCTGGACATGCTGGACTACCAGTTTGCGACCACCTGCCCGCCGGAACAGGTTGCCGCCATTTTCATCGAGCCTCTGATGTCCGATGGCGGGCTGATCGTGCCCCCTCCGGGCTTTCTGGCGGCACTGGCCGAGCGGTGCCAGCGCCACGGCATTCTGGTGGTGGTGGATGAAGTCAAGGTTGGCCTGGGCCGATCTGGCCTGTTGCATTGCTTCCAGCATGAGGGGTTCCAGCCCGATATGGTGGTATTCGGCAAGGGGCTGGGCGGTGGCCTGCCCTTGTCGGCACTGATCGGCCCGGCGCGGCTGATGGATCACGCCGGCGCTTTCGCCTTGCAGACGACAGCAGGCAACCCGGTTACCACCGCCGCCGGACAGGCCGTGCTGGAGACCATTCTGGACGAGAAGCTGGATGAGCATGCGGCGCGCATCGGTGCGGCGTTTGCCGATGGTTTACGCGGGTTGGCGGCTCGCCATGAGATCATTGGCGATGTGCGCGGACGCGGGCTGGCAATCGGGGTGGATCTGGTCCGCGACCGTGAAACGCGCGCGCCGGTTTCGCCCAGTGTCACGGCCAAGGTGATTTACCGCGCGTGGGAGCTGGGCGCGAGCTTCAGCTATGTCGGCCTGTCGGCCAATGTGCTGGAATTTACCCCTCCGCTGATCTTGTCACATGAGCAGATGCACGCCGGGCTGGCAGTGATCGATCAGGCGCTTGGCGATGTGATGGACGGCAAGGTCAGCGATGCGGCGGTCGCGCCGTTCATGATGTGGTGAGTGCACCGCGATTGCAACGAGGAGAGAGGCCGATGCTGGATATCTCGGAACTGACAGTGCGCTATGGCAAGCTGACCGCGCTTGATCAGGTGGATATCCGCGTGGACGAGGGCGAGGCAGTGTTCGTCGTCGGCCCCAATGGCGCGGGCAAGTCAACGCTGCTCAAGGCCGTTTCCGGCCTGCTGCGTCCGGTCTCGGGCGGTATTGGCTTTGAAGGGAAGGAGATCGGCGGTGGCGCGCCTGAAAAGCTGTGCCAGCGCGGCCTGGCCCTGGTCCCCGAAGGCCGGCACATCTTCAACACCCTCACCGTCGAGGAGAACCTGTCGGTGGGCATGATGATCCGCCGCGACAAACCCGCAGCAAAAGACGATCTGGAGCGCATCCTGCAGACATTCCCCATTCTGCGCGCGCGGTTTCGCGGGATTGCAGGCCATCTTTCGGGCGGCGAACAGCAGCAACTGGCAATCGCGCGCGCCCTGCTTCAGCGTCCGCGCCTGTTGATGATTGACGAGCCATCGCTGGGGTTGGCGCCGCTGGTGATCGATCAGGTCTATGCCAGCCTGAAGGAGCTTAACGCCGCCGGGTTGACGCTTCTGGTGGTCGAGCAATCGACCGCGCGAGTGCTTGATCTGGCCAGTCGCGTCTATGTGCTCAGGGGCGGCACGGTGGTCTTGTCCGACACCGCTGAAGCACTGGCCACCGGCAATGCGATGGAAGACGCGTATTTCGGCTATGCAGGGAGGGAAAGCGCCTGAGGGTCATTGGAACCAACACGATGAATACCCGCTGCGTCCCGGTAGGCGAGCAGCGAGATCAGCGCCAGGATGAAGGATTGCGGCCACTGGCGTCCGTGACAGCCGCGCAAACACTGCTCAAACGGGGATGAACAACATGCTGAAACCAAATTTGCCCAAGGGCTACACTCTCGTCGCTTCGGTGTCGCTGGCAGCCATGGCCGCCGCCATGCCTGCCGCAGCGGACGATCCGATCCGTATCGGCTTTGCCATCGCGCAATCGGGCTGGATGGCGAACTATGACGCCGAGCCTTTCCGCGGCGCCATCATGCGGATCGAGGAGATCAACGCCGCCGGTGGCCTGCTGGGTCGCCAGATCGAGTATCGCATCAGCGATACGCGCACCGATCAGCAATATGCTGCAACCGTCGGCCAGCAGATGGTCGCCGAGGGTGTAGACCTGCTGGTCGTGTCGTGCGACTATGACATGGGCGCCCCGGCAGCGCTGGCCGCCAGTCAGGCCGGTATCATGAATATCAGTCTGTGCGCGGGCGATCCCAAGATGGGCGTGCAGGGTGTCGGCCCCTACACATTCTCCACCAACAACTCGGGCCAGACCGAAGGCATTGCCATGGCCGAATACGCCACGCGCCATATGGGGGTGGAGACGGTCTATATTCTGGAGGATCTGTCGTTTGAGTACCACCGCTCCGCGGTGGCCGGCTTCCGCGCGGCATGGCTTCAGGACCGTGACGAGGCCTCGATCATCGGGCGTGACACCTATATGAACGATGACCCCTCGATTGCCTCGCAGATCACCCGGATGCGTGCCCTCGATCCGCAGCCCGATGCGATTTACATGTGTTCGGTGATGCCCGGCGGTGGCTCGGCCATCCGCCAGGTCCGCGCGGCCGGGATCGAAACGCCCATTCTGGGCTGCACGGCGATGGTGGACAACTTCTGGCTGGGCGCAGTGCCAGGTCTGCGCGATTTCTGGGTGCCGGGTTTCATGTCGCTCTATGGCGATGATCCGCGCGAAGAGATCCATGAATTCCTCGCCAACTACGAAGAGCGTTGGGGCGAAGCGCCGGGTTCGTCTTATGTGATCAACGGCTACAGCATGATTGAAGCCTATGAACTGGCCGTCAACCGCGCGGACTCGGTCGCGGCACCGGCGGTCACCGAGGCGATGGAAGCATTCACCGACGAACAGTTCCTGGCCGGACCTTCGACTTACACGCCGGAAGTGCATATCCTGCTCGACCGGCCCTATCTGATGATGAATGTCGAGGATGACTCGTTCCGTGCGGTCGAAATCTATCGTCCGACTCTTATCCCCGACATGCAGCTTCTGTTCCGCATCGGGCAATAAACCCACGGGCCGCCCGCAGCATGTTTTGCGGGCGGCACGTTCAATGACGCATCTAGGGGGCTGTGATGACAGCAACAGCCAGAACAGGCCAAAGCCCAGTCGCAAGACTGGAGGCGCAAGGCGTGCATGTTTCGTTCGGGGGTATCCACGCGCTGACCGGCGTCGATCTGACGGTGCGGCGCGGCGAGGTGATGGGGCTGATAGGCCCCAATGGCGCCGGGAAAACCACGCTCGTCAATGTGCTGACCGGCTTTCAGGCGCCGACAAAGGGGCGCGTACTTCTCGACGATCAGCCACTCACCGGGAAGAAAGCGCGTGATGTCGCGCGCGCCGGGGTGGCACGCAGTTTTCAGGCAGCACGCCTGTTTCGCGATATGACGGTGCAGGAAAATCTGGTGGTGGCCGCGTTGGGTGCTGGCCTGCCGCGCCGCGCCGCAGAGGCTCGCGCGCAAGAGATCCTTGCCTGGATTGGCTGCACAGCCATCGCGGAACTGACCTGTGACGGGCTGTCCTATGGTGACGAGCGCCGGATCAGTATTGCCCGCGCCCTGGCGATGGGGCCGTCATTCGCACTTCTCGACGAACCCGCCTCGGGAATGAACGAAGCCGAATGTGCCGCTCTGATGGAAGTGATCAGCGATCTTCCCGCGCGCTTTGACTGCGGCGTTCTGCTGATCGAGCACAACATGACGGTGATCATGGGCGTCTGCCAGCGTATCCATGTGCTGGATGGCGGGCGCAGCCTGGCCGAGGGCACCCCGCAAGAAGTGCAGGCCGATCCGGCCGTACGCCGGGCCTATCTGGGCGAAAAGGCCGATCAGGCCGCGCTGGCGATCTGAGAAGACTGCAGGGCAACAGGGGACGATACGCAAATGCGCAATTTCTTACAGGTCATGGTCGACGCAATTGCCCTTGGCAGCCTGCTGGCGCTGGTTGCACTGGCCATCGGGCTGGTGTTCGGGGTAATGCGGCTGATCAACTTTGCCCAGGGCGACTACATCACGCTGGGTGCCTATGCGCTGGTGGTGCCCGCCGCCAGCCTTACGCCAACGCTTCTGCTCGGCGCGCTGCCGGTACCGCTGATGGTGGTGGGCGTGCTGCTGGTGGTGGTGATGATGGCACTGGCAACCGAGCGAATGGCTTTCCGCCCGCTGCGCGATTCCGACCCTGCGACGCTTCTGATATCGTCCTTCGCGGTCAGCTACTTCCTGCAACACCTGATCATGCTGGTGCATACCGGCAGGCCAAAATCCATCGGTATCGGTCAGGCACTGACCACGCCGATCGAGGTGCTCGGCCTGCGCGTGCCGGGCATTCAGATGGTCACCATGGGGGTGACGGCAGCATTGCTGATCGCTCTGGTCCTGTTTCTCAAACGCACGCCGATGGGCATTCAGATGCGCGCGGCGGCGGAAAACTTCCAGATGGCGCGTCTCCTGGGGGTTCCGGCCAACCGGGTGATTGCCATGGCCTTTGTCATCAGCGGCGTGCTGGGCGGCACGGTCTCGCTTCTCCTGATCGTGCAGACCGGCACACTGGATATCCGCATGGGCCTGATGCCGGTGATCTTTGCCTTCTTTGCCACGGTGATCGGTGGCATGGGGTCGCTGGTGGGGGCGGCACTGGGCGGCTTTCTGGTGGGGGTGGCGAGCGTGCTGTTGCAATCCTACCTTCCGGACGGGTTGCGTCCTTTCCGCGATGCCTTTGTCTTCGGGCTGGTGATCGTCATCTTGCTGGTGCGGCCCAAGGGGTTGATCGTGACCGGTGCAGCACGGGAGCGGGTGTGATGCAGAAGACAGCTGTAAGAGCGTTTCTTGAAAAGGTCTGGCCGGCATTGGTGCTTCTGTTGCCGCTTCTGCTGGTGGTGGTGCTGGCCGATCTTTACGGCTCCGTCCTGTTCCAGCGAACGGTAACCGATGCGCTTATCAAGATCGTGCTGGTGGTCGGGCTCTATATCTTCATCGGCAATTCCGGCATCGTGTCGTTCGGCCATATCGGCTTTGCCGGGATCGCCGCCTATTTTGCCACCTGGATGACCTGTTGTGCGATGATGAAACCCATCACCATGACCGGGCTGCCGGATTTTCTGCGCCTTGAGACTTATTCATTATGGTCAACCGCGTTGGTGTCGGTGGCGGCAGCGGGGCTGGCGGCCCTGGTGATCGGACTGGTGCTGATGCGGCTGTCAGGGCTTGCGGCCTCGATCTCGACCTTGGCAGCGCTGTTCATCTTCCACGCCGTTTATTCAAACTGGGACAGCGTGACGATGGGGCGCGCCTCGATCGTGGGCGTGCCGACCTATGTGACCGTCTGGGTGGCTTTGGGTGGCGCAGCGCTGGCCATTGTCGTCGCGTGGCTCTATCAGACATCGCGCTTCGGGCTTGCCACCCGTGCCGCACGCGATGACGAGGTTGCTGCGCAGGCCTCGGGCATCTCTCTTTACTGGAACCGTCTGATCGCTTTCGTGATCTCGGGCATGGTGGTTGGTCTCGGCGGCGTACTGATGGTGCATTTTCAGGGCACGATCTCGGTCAATGCCTTCTATCTTAACCTGACCTTCATCACGCTGGCCATGCTGGTTGTGGGGGGCATGCGCAGCCTGTCGGGCGCAGTAGTGGGTGTTGTCGTTCTGACCTCGGTTGCCGATGTGTTCCGCCGGCTTGAAGCGGGGATAGATCTGGCCGGCACGCGCCTGTCCACGCCGGTCGGCACGCAAGAGATGTTCCTCGCCGCGCTGATGCTGCTGATCCTTGTGTTTCGCAAGGACGGGCTGATGGGACGGCGCGAACTGCGTTTTCCGGGCGCCCGGCGCCGTACTGGCACAGCCGCCAGATCGTCTCAGACCTCTGTATAAGGACCCGATCCAATGAAATCTCCCAGCCCCTCTGATCTGGCTTTTGTGCCGTTTGTCAGCGTCGCGGATATGATGAGGCTGGTTCATCATGTCGGGATCGAAGCCATGCTTGCCGATCTGGTCGCCTATATCGAGCAGGATTTTCACCGTTGGGCGCAGTTTGACAAGACACCGCGCGTGGCGAGCCATTCCACCGATGGGGTGATCGAGCTGATGCCGACCTCGGATGGCGACGTCTATGGTTTCAAGTATGTCAACGGCCATCCCAAGAACACGCGCGACGGGTTGCAGACGGTCACCGCTTTTGGCGTTCTCGCCCGGGTCGATACCGGCTATCCGGTGCTACTTTCGGAAATGACCCTGCTTACAGCACTGCGCACGGCGGCGACCAGTGCCATGGTCGCGCGCCATCTGGCGCCACGCGGTTCGCGCACAATGGCCCTGATCGGCAATGGCGCGCAGGCCGAGTTCCAGGCACTGGCGATGCGCGTGACCTGCGGTATCGAGCGTATACAGCTTTACGATACCGACCCCGAGGCAACCGCCAAGGTCATGCGCAATCTCGCGGCCTGCGGCTTCGATCTGGTGCCTTGCTCCACCCCGCAGCAGGCCATCGAGGGGGCACAGATCATCACAACCTGCACCGCGGACAAGCGCAACGCCACGATCCTGACTGACAACATGGTCGGTTCTGGCGTGCACATCAACGCCATTGGCGGTGACTGCCCCGGCAAGACCGAATTGCACCCCGATATTCTTATGCGGGCCGATGTGTTTGTCGAATACACGCCCCAGACGCGGATCGAGGGCGAGATCCAGCAGATGGCTGAGGATTTCCCTGTCATCGAGATGTGGCGGGTTCTGTCGGGAGAGCAACCGGGACGAACCTCAGACAGCCAGATCACCCTGTTTGACGGAGTCGGCTTTGCCACCGAGGATTTCTCGGCGCTGCGATATGTACGTGACAAGATCAGGGGCAGCGATTTCTATCAGAACCTTGACATCATCGCCGACCCAGACGATCCACGCGATCTGTTCGGCATGATCGCGCGGTCCGGTTGAGCGTAGCCTTCAACGCCAGAGGGATGCTTTGCCTCTCCACTCAGCTGGCCCAAACGGCATTGCCATGCTCGCCATGCTGTTGAAACCAGCCTGTGAAAAGACTGGTTTGCACAGGGATACAAGGCGTGTCGGCGCTAGTACCCACGGCATCCGCCCGTGCTCAACGCGAAGATATGAGCCCCCCAGTCCGTCCAGGTGGCAGGTCAGGCGCTTAGATTAGCGCCGCCATTCACGAACACCACCTGACCGGTGATGAACTCGGCCGCAGGCGAGGCGAGAAAGCGCATCAGTTCGGTGTAATCCTCCGGCCGGACAGCGCGGCCCGACGGGTTGGAATGGGCGGCGTGATCCATGATCTTGCGTGTGTCTTCGCCAAAGATCTCGCGCACCGCATCGGTCTCGACAATCGAGGGCGCGATGCAGTTGATGCGGATGCCGCGCGGTGCAAGATCGGTTGCAAGATACCGCACAAGTGCTTCGCTCGCCGCCTTGCCGACGCCGATGGCAGCATAGTTGGGTACAACGATCCGCCCCCCCCGGCTGGAGAGAAAGAAGATAGTGCTACCCCGGCCCATCAGGTCATGCACCGCCTGCACAAGGAAAAGGAGCGAACTGCTGTTGGTCGTGACGGCCTGTGCAAAGCGCGCTGGATCTGCCGTCAGAATGGGGGCAGCATAGGCATCGACGGCGCAATGCACAAGCTGGTCAAGCCGCGATGTGACGGCGCGGACCTGCGCGGCCATTTCGGCGCAGCCTTCAGGTGTGCCGACATCGGCGCGGATCAGATGCGCCCGCGCGCCCCGGGCCTCGACTGCGGCGCAGGCTGCCTCGGCGGCGACGCTGTCGCTGTAATAGTTCAGAAAGATATCCGTGCCGGGCTCTGCAAATGCCAGCGCAATCGATAGGCCGATGCCCTTCGTACCGCCTGTCACCAAGATTGACATGTTTCTGCCCTCCGCCTTATCAGACGTTTCTGTCATACAATATAAGGGCTGACAACCGATACTTTCTTGCCGCGCGAAATTATAAGTCGAAATTGTCCATCAATTTTGTCTTCCTAAAATGTGCTCAGCGTTGTTAAACTACTACAAAGCAAGATGGCGCGCA
Organism: uncultured Rhodobacter sp.; assembly: GCA_964496915.1. GTDB lineage: Bacteria > Pseudomonadota > Alphaproteobacteria > Rhodobacterales > Rhodobacteraceae > Pararhodobacter. The sequence continues at coordinate 36,515 of CAZCAX010000020.1, read as the reverse complement.
TGCCCTTTGGGAGGAGAATCCGATGACCGACACCAGCCGGCCGATATGGCATGAGGCCGACCATCTGCCGCTTCGGACCCGGCCCCTGGGCATTTTGACAGTCATGTTGGTGCCGCAGGCGCACAGTTTCGAGACACCGCGAGGTCAGCGCAAGATCGTTCAGGTCGCTGGCGGCAGCCTGGTCGGCCCGCGGATCAGCGCCGAGGTGTTGGCGGGGGGAGGCGACTGGGCGCTGACACTGTGCGACGGGGTGCTGACACTGGATGTGCGGTTGATGCTGCTCTGCGACGATGGCGCGCTGATCTACATGACCTATGGCGGGATGCGCCACGCGCCGCCCGAGGTGACACAGCGCCTGTCGCGCGGCGAGGCGGTGGACCCGGCTGCGATGTACTTCCGCACCGCGCCGCGGTTCGAGACGGGTGATCCGCGCTATGCCTGGTTGAACCGTCTACTGGCCGTGGGCGTCGGCGAACGGCTGAGCACAGGGCCGCGCTACCACATTCACGAGATTCTTTGACGTGGAGCGGAGTATGATGGCATTCTGGACGCAATGTGTATTTACTAACGTTCCCGCAGAAAATTTCGGCGGCGCGATGGCACAGCGACATATGGTTGACAGGAATGGATAGTATAACATCGGAAGATATGCCCGCTCGCGAGGCCCGGCCAAGGAAAAGCTCGCCCGATGTGGTTGTCGATGCTATCTTGTCGGGGATCCGCTCGGGGCGGCTGGTGCCCGGCCAGCGACTGGTCGAGGCCGATCTCACCCATTCGCTGTCGATCAGCCGCGGCCCGGTGCGCGAGGCCCTGAAAAGGCTGGCCGCCGAGGGCATCGTCACGCTAAGCCAGAACCGTGGCGCCTATGTGCGTTCGCTGTCACGCAAGGATGTGTCCGATCTGCTGAAGGTCGTCGAAGTGGTCACCGGGCTTGTCGCGCGGCTGGCGGCGCAGCGCATGGCGACCGGCATCTTGCGGGCGGAGTTCGAGGCCGCAGGTACGGCGCTGATGGAACATGAGTTGCTGGGCGACAGTCCGGATTTCATGGAGCGGCGGCGTGAGTTCTGGGATGTGCTGATTACCGCCAGCGACAATATCGAGCTGATCCGTATCATGCCGCTAATGCAGATACATCTGTTGCGATTGCAGTTCCAGACCCATCTGAGCAAGGAAGACCGCCGCAAACAGTTCGTGGAGTACCGCGCCATGATCGAGGCCGTGCTGTCGGGCAACGGGCGGCGGGCCGAGCGGATCACCCAGATACACATCCGCCGCACGCGGCTGTCCATTTCGCGTCTGCCACCCGAGGTCTTTTCAGTGGGCGATCGCGGCGGGCGCGACTAGGCCGAATACACCCGCCCGATCAGTATGACGGGCGGGGCTGCGGTGAAGTTGGGGATGTCGGCCTGGGTTTCCGGACCATGCGCGGCGAGCGCTGCCTCCGTCGTGGCCTGGTCTTCAAAGCGCAGTTCGGCAACCAGTTGAAACGGCGCATCCGGCTGCGGCTGGTAATAGCCCAGACTGCGCATTCCCGCCGGTTCCATAAGGCGCCGCACCAGCGGCAGATGCCTGTCGCGGTAATAATCCATGTCGAACGCTGGGCCTGTCGGGTAGAGCACGCTGACGACGATCATCTTTCAAAGCCTTTCGATCAGGGTTGCGTTGGCCATGCCACCGCTTTCGCACATCGTCTGAAGCCCGCGCCGGCCGCCGGTTTCCTCAAGAGCGCGCAGGAGGTTGGCCGTCAGGCGGACACCAGAGGCTCCGACCGGATGACCAAGCGCGATAGCGCCGCCCAACCTGTTGACGCGGCCCATGTCGGCCCCGGTTTCAGCGGCCCAGGCCAGCACAACCGAGGCAAAAGCCTCGTTCACTTCGAAGGCGTCGATGTCGTTTATTCCCAGACCATAGCGTGACAGGATCTTGCGGGTCGCCGGAATGGGGCCGGTCAACATCAGTACCGGATCGTCCCCGACCACGGCAAAGCCGGTAATCGCAGCGCGCGCCGTCAGGCCCAGCCGAAGTGCGGTCTGTTCCTCGGCAATCAGGATCGCGCCGGCGCCATCGCTGACCTGGCTGGCGTTGCCCGCCGTCACCTGCCAGCCGATCCTGGGAAAGCGAGCGGCCATGTCGGCATCGTGATAGGCCGGGCGAAGGGCGGCCAGCCGGTCAAGGCTGGTATCGGGGCGGATGCCTTCGTCCTGCGTCACATCGCCAATCGCCTCGATGTCGCCTACGACGCGGGGCCGGGCGTCCTGCGCCAGCCGGTGCGAACGCAGGGCGAATTCATCCATAGTGGTACGGGTCAGACCCCATTTAGCTGCGATCAGCTCGGCCGAAATACCTTGGCCCACGAGCCCCTCGGGATAGCGGCCATGCAGCATCGGGCCAAGGTTGTCGCGGCCCATGCGGTTGGATTTCATCGAGATGCGGCTCATCATCTCGACGCCGCCCGCGACCACCAGATCATACGCTCCGGCGATCACGCCCTGCGCTGCGAAATCCATCGCCTGCTGGGCCGAGCCGCATTTGCGATCAAGCGACACGGCGGGCACCGTTTCGGGAAAGCCCGCCGCCAGAACCGCCTGCCGCCCGATATTGGCCGCCTGTTCGCCGACCTGGATCACGCAACCAGTGATCACATCCTCAACCAGCGCCGGATCTATGCCGGTTCGGCGGACCAGCGCCTGCAGCACCTTTGCATAAAGATCCACCGGGTGGAGATGCGAAAGCGCGCCGCCTTCCCGCCCGCGGCCAAAGGGTGACCGGACGATATCGACGATGACGGCGCGCCGGGTCATGCCGTATCGTGCCGACGCAGGGTAAGCGTCATGGCCTGCGATTGCACCTGCACCAACGGCAGGTTTGCCACTTTCAGCAGGTTGCGCACCTGGTCGAGTTCGGGGGAGGACAGGAGCGGAAAAGAGGTTTTGACCGGACCGGCTGCACGCATCTTGTCCAGTGCCGGGCCGGGAACCAGCGCGCGCAGGATCAGTTCGTCATCATCCGTGGTGCCAAACTGTTTGCGCAGATCTTCCGCACTGGGTTGCTCGGGCGGCGTGGCCAGCACCTCTTTTGCACGCGACGATGTCATGATGCGATCCATAATATCGGGCTCAATCGGAGCGACAGTCGGACCATAATACCCGGCCGCATATTGAATCACCTCATCCGGAATGACCGAATAGCGTTTGCCAGTGACGACATTCAGTACCGCCAAGGTGCCGACCAACTGGCTGAAGGGTGTCGCCATGCCCGGGAAACCCAGTTCGCGGCGGACGGCAGCGGTTTCTTCGAGCACTTCTTCGAGCCGCTCGGACATGCCGTGCTGAACCAGCTGAGCCTTGAGCGTTCCAGTCATTCCGCCGGGGATCTGATGACGGATCGACAGAACGTCATATTCTGCGGACTGATTGACAAGGAAACCGGCTGCCTTGCCCACGGCCTCGAAATGATCGGCGACGGGTTTGAAGAGATCCTTGTTCAGACTGTGGGTATGGCCCAGCAGTTCCAGATTACGGACCACGCTTTCGGTCGACGGGACTGAGGGACCGTTCGCCATGGGGCGGCTGGCGGCGTGCAGGATCGTCACGCCCAGATCAACGGCATCGAGATAGGCCTTTCCCGACTGGCCCAGAAGATTGTTTGCGTGAAATTCGAGCGGCTTGTTGCCGATGCGGGCCTTGATCGCGGGGATCAATGTAGACATGCGTTCCTTTTCCAGAACACCCGCTGTGTCGTATAGAAGAATGGTATCGATATCCGGCGATGCTGCCAGTTCTGCGGCCTTTTGCGCAAAGAATTCGTCGGTGTGAACCGGGGACAGCGCGAACATGACCGAGCCCGCAACCTCGGAACCATACTCCTTGGCAACCTTGGCGAGGCGATGCATCTTGTCGATGTTGAACAGCACGTCGTAGATCCAGAACGACCGCAGTCCGTGTTCATTTAGCCGCCGCATCCAGATATCCATCAGCGCGTCGGGGGTGACACCGAAAGTGACCGACGCGTTTGAGCGCATACCGCCGCGCAGCCGGGTGCGCGGCATGGAATTGACCAGCAGGTCGAGACCTTCCCAGGGGTTCTCCTGACAGTATTTTATCATGACCTCCATCAGCGACGATCCGGCAAGATCGATCACGCGGAATCCGGTACGGTCAATCAGGGGCGAGACAGGCAGGGCCATGCCCGCCTGCATGCGCATGCCCCACAGGCTTTGCTGCCCGTCGCGCATGGTTTCATCAAGAAATTCGACATGGGCCATAGGGGTTACTCCTTGAGGAAGGCGGGGAGGACCTTGTCCTCCAGCCAGCGGGTCGAGAACTGGTTGGTGCGGAAGTCGGGGTGGTCGATGATCTGTGCTGCAAGTGGCAAGGTGGTTTTCGGACCTTCCAGACGAAAGTCACGGATCGCTTGCAGCATACGGTCGATGGCAGTTTCGCGGCTGTCTCCCCGCACGATCAGTTTGCCGACCATCGAGTCATAGAAAGGAGGAATAATATCGTCGGCTCGCATATGGCTGTCGATGCGGATACCGGGGCCTGCGGGCGGCTCCCATGCCGTAACGCGGCCCGGCGAAGGGGCAAATCCGGCGACTGGGTCTTCGGCGTTGATCCGTATCTCGATGGCATGGCCGTTGAAGGCGACGTCTTGTTGCGCAACGCCGATACCTTGCCCGGCTGCCACCGAAAGTTGCCGGGCGATCAGGTCATGGCCTGTGATTTCCTCGGACACGGGGTGTTCAACCTGGATACGGCTGTTGACCTCAATGAAATAGAAATCCTCGCGCGCCATGTCATAAAGAAACTCGCAGGTGCCTGCCGACCGATAATTTGCAAATGCCGTCAACCGAACTGCAGCCTCTCGCAATTTGTCGCGCAACGTAGGAGGCATAGCAGTGACCTGGGCCTCTTCGATCAGTTTCTGATAGCGGCGCTGGACCGAACAGTCGCGGTCACCGAAATGCACAACCTCGCCCATACCATCGCCGACGATCTGCACCTCCACATGGCGCGCAGCCTCGACGTAGCGTTCCATGTAGAGAGTGCCGTCGCCAAAGGAGGCCAGCGCCTCGCGGCTGGCGCGGTCGTAATTGGTGGCCAGATCCTCGGGCGATCGGGCCAGGAACATGCCCTTGCCCCCACCGCCTGCGCTGGCCTTCATGACCACCGGATAGCCCAGTTCCTCGGCGGCACGCTGCGCGTCGCGGACACTGGTGATGTGGTCGGTGCCCGGCACGGTTGGTACATGGGCCGCGCGGGCGATCGCCCGCGCCGACAGCTTGTCTCCCAGTTGTTCGATCGTCTCGGGCCGTGGGCCGACAAACGTGATCCCTTCCTCGTCGCAGCGGCGCGAAAGCTCGGGCTTTTCGGACAGAAAGCCATATCCCGGGTGCAATGCGTCGCAGCCGGTCGATTTTGCGGCTTGCAATACAAGGTTCACATCAAGATAGCTGCGCGTTGCCTGCGCGGGGCCGAGCACGACGGCGCGGTCGGCATATTGCGCGGGCAGAGCGTCGCGGTCAGCATCGGATACGCCGATCACCGTCTCGATCCCCATGCGCCGCGCTGTCCGCAGAATGCGCAGCGCGATCTCGCCCCGGTTGGCGACAAAGAGGCGGTTCACGGCCATCAGGTCGGCTCGATCCAGAGGAGTTCTGCGCCATATTCGACCATCTCGCCATCCTGGGCGGTGACCTCGCGCACGATGCCCGAAATCCCGGCGCGGACAGTCGTAAAGAGTTTCATCACCTCGATCAGACAGACCTCGGTTTCCGGCGTGACGGTGGCGCCCACGGAGACATAGGGCGGCGCATCGGGGGCCGGGGCGCGGTAGAACGTACCGAGGTTCGGAGCCGCTATGGGCACCCAGCTGGCGGGACGGGCCGATGTGGCCGAGGGTGCGCCTGCATCCGCTGTGGCCGCCGCGACCGGGGCCGATGTTGCAACCGGTGCCGCCACAGGGGCAGCTGTGGCCGTTGCCGGCGCAGCACGGACGCCCGCGCGGCTGTCACTGGAAAGGAGCAATTCCTCGCCGTCGATTTCAAGATGCAGTTCATCCCAGCCCGAGGCGTCGAAAAGTTCGACGAGGGCTTCGATGTCAGAAGGTTTGAGCGGCATGGTGACCTCGTTGATTCAGGTGCTGGCCGAAACGGCGATGGTTTCACGGTCTGCGACGGGTTTCCCCGCGCGGGCGGCAGAAAGTAAAAGCGGGAGAACCGGGCTGCCAAGGACAGTCCGAACCCCGGCGGCGATAGCCGCGGCCATGCCCGCATCGGTGGCAAGTGCGCCCCCCGTAGCCGCCTGCGCCCCGGCCAGAAGCGTGGGAAGGTTGGCCGGGTCTTCGCCGCCTGCGATGGTGTTGAGATCGACCACGGGCACGCCCGCGTCGCTCCCTGCGGGCAGGACGCGCACCGCAGCATGGGTCTCGGCCATGGCGCGCAGGGCTGCAAGATGGCCGTCTGTCTCCTCGTTGGGGGACTCCGCCCGCAATGCCCCGGCATAGATGCGGCCCGCGCTGCCATCGACGGTCACGGTCCGGCCGTTCAGCCGCGTCACCGCACCCTCGCCGCAGCCGGTGATACAGGGCACGCCAAGCGCGCGGCTGACCACGGCTGCATGGCTGGTCGATCCGCCGTGTTCGGTGATGACTGCCTTGGCGACGATCATGCCGTGCAGATCCTCGGGGCTGGTGGTTGCGCGGGCGAGAATTACATCGACTCCACTGGCGGCAAGCCTTTCGGCCTCGTCCGTATCGGTTACGACCGTGCCAATTCCGATACCGGGACAGGCTGCCTCGCCTGAGGCGAGACACTCGGCCCGGTCGGCCTCGCCCGGGGCCAGACGCGGCGCCAGTAGCGAGCGCAGCTGATCGGGCGTCACCCGGTCCAGCGCGGTCGTCTCGTCGATCATGCCCTCTGACACCATATCGACGGCAAAGCGTACCGCCGCAGCAGGCGCGCGTTTGGCAGAGCGCGATTGAAGAAGGTAGAGCTGCCCGTTCTGCACGGTGAATTCGATATCCTGCACATCGCCATCCGCTTTCTCAAGCCGTTCGGCGGCGATCAGCAGCGCGTCATTGGCCAGTGGCACGGTTTCGCGCATCGCCTCTAACGGGCGGGGGGTGAAGCGGCCCGAGACCACATCCTCGCCCTGAGCGCGAGCAAGATACTCGCCATAGGGCTTGCGGTCGCCCGTCACTGGATTGCGGCTGAACATCACGCCGGTCCCCGAGATGTCGGACAGGTTGCCAAAGACCATCGCCTGCACCGTTACTGCGGTTCCCAGGTCGTCGGGGATTGCGTGATGCTGACGGTAGCGACGGGCGCGGCGGGAGTTCCAGCTTTCAAAAACTGCGCGGACCGAGGCATGCAACCGGGCAACCGGGTCGGCGGGGATCATGTCACCGCCAGCTGCGAGGGCCGCATCCCAGTCCTCGGGGCTTCCGGCGGGATCGAAGCCATCGATGTCGGATTTCAGCACAATATGAGTATAGAGGTCATAGAACCTGCGGTGCGTATCGCGTGCAAAGGCCGCGTCACCCGTCTCGGCGGCAAGGGCAGCCTCTGTTGCTCCGCAGATGCCCATGTTCAGGATCGTGTCCATCATCCCGGGCATGGAAATCGGTGCGCCCGAACGCACCGAAACCAGCAAGGGCGACGGCCCGCGGCCAAAGGTGCGCCCGGTCTTAGCCTCAAGCCAGGTGATGCCTTCGGCGATCTCGTCCTCAAGTCCAGCAGGAAAGTCGCCCTTTGCCTGATAAGCTGCGCAGGCGCGAGTCGTGATCACAAAGGAGGGCGGCACCGGCAGGTCGAGATCGGCCATCCGCGCAATAGACCAGGCCTTGCCGCCGATCAGATTGCGGTCCGGCAGCGGGCCTGTGCCGAGTTTGAGAACCCATTTCGACATCACTCGATCCTCGTGCGGTTCAGAATGCGGATCAGGTCTTCATGCAGTTCGAACCAGACGGTGTGATAGGACATGCAGCGCGCATCCGAGACCCATTCGGTCTGTCCGTCCTCAGCGCGCTCCAGCGCGGTGGCCAGAAGGCGCTTGTACACCGCCAGTCGGGAAAGCCCGGCGGTGAAGCGATCGAGGATACCCTCTGCACGGTCATGCAGGCGACCCAGTCTGTCGATGATCTTGTCATCGTAATTCGGGTCGGTATGGTCATTGGGGAGTTTCTGGCCACCCACGGTCATCGTCTGCCAATCGGTGATTAGCTGCTTGAGCTGTTCGTTGATCTTTTCGAAATCATCGTAGGTGGCCTGCATCGCGGCATCGGCCCGCTGCGCGGCGAAATCGCGCGAATAGCCGGTTTTAAGTGCGATCTGCGCGGCGGGTTGCAGCATGTACTTGTCTCCCGCCTTGACCGTCCGTCCCGAAGCTGTCGCCTCATCCAGCGCAGCCTGCACGGCGGCCGGGGCAAGGCCGGTGATCTCGGCCACGGCAGCGGCATCGGCGTGTTTCTTGATGGCGAGGCCGTGCAGGGCCAGTTGCATGTCTTTCATGCGCTTTCCTTTCCGTTCAGTCTCGCGATCACTGTATCGCGGACGCTTCGGCGCAAGATCTTGTTGGCGCCGCTCTTGGGCAGTTCGGGCCATTGTTCGATGGCCTTGGGACATTTGTGCCCGGCAAGATGCTGGCGAGCATGGGCAAGGAGCGCGTCGCAGTCGATGTTGCCGGTGCCCGACACAACGGCCTGTACCCGGTCGCCCCATTTCTCGTCGGGAACGCCAATCACGGCGGCCTCGACCACACCTGGGAAGGCCAGGAGAACATCCTCGATCTCGCGCGGATACACATTGTAGCCGCCCGAGATCAGCATGTCGTTCTTGCGGTCGAGGATATAGAAAAAACCGTCCTCATCCATCCGCCCCACATCGCCGGTATGAAGCCAGCCATTGCGGAACGCCTTCTCCGTCGCCTCTGGGCGGTTCCAGTAATAAGCCATGGTCTGCGGCCCACGGCAGCAGATCTCGCCGGTTTCACCCACCGATACCTCATTGTCGTCGTCATCGAGCACCGCGACCTCGACGATGGTAAAGGGCCGCCCACAAGATCCGATGCGGTCATGGTCCTCAGGCCGCAGGCAGGTAATGACCATCGGGCTTTCGGCCTGGCCATAGGTCTGAGCAAAGACCTTGCCGAAACGCGCCTCGGCACGGCGCAGGGTGGTTTCGGCGATAGGTGATGCGCCATAGGCAATGGTTTCGAACCGCAGATCGGCTTCGGCCAGCGCGGGGTCTTCCAGCAGCATCGCCAGCATTGTAGGCACGAGAAAGGTCATGGTGGCTTTCTCGCGTTCGGCCAAACGAATGAAATCCCCGGTGTCGAATTTTGTCATCACCAGTGACCGCGCTCCGCGTACCAGCGCCGGCAGGAAGAACGCGCCCGAGGCATGGGCGATGGGCGCAGCATGCAGGAACGTGTCGCCGCGACGGATATTTGGCACCAGATCGGTGAGAAAGGCCGACAGTTCGGCAAGTTCACCCCGTTCGGTCAGCGTTACCGCCTTGGGCTTACCGGTGGTTCCGCCGGTATAGCCCAGCCGGTAGGGGGCATCGAGCGCGCGGTCATGCCGACAGGGCACAGCATCGCCGGTGGCGATCATCTCGCACAGCTCGTCCCAGTTGATCTGCAACTCCGGGCACAGGCCAGACATTCCCTTGTGCAGCACAGCGCGGCTTTCGCTGTCAGTCAGCTTGTAATTGTGCTCGTCCAGCGTTTCGCGGGTGTTCATGCCGACGCGAACAAGACCTGCCTTGGCCAGCGCGTAATAGGCAATGATGCACTCGATGGAATTGGGCAGCAGCACGCCAACCCGGTCGCCGGGGCGCAACCCGCGCGCCAGCAACGCATTGGCCAGACGGTTGGTCGCGTCGTCGAAATCGGCATAGCTCAGCGTGCGGCTACCTTCGGTCAGGCAGGGCAAGGAGCCATGGTGCATGGCCGCACGGCGGACCAGCGCTCCAATCTGCATCGGATCGTTCCTGTATCTCGTGAAAAAGGGACCGGATGCCTTGGCAAAGGCAGGCATCCGGTTGCTGCGCCAAGATGCCTATCGGTGTAGCGCGTCTATATCAGTGCGAACGAGGCCAGCACCTTTGCCTTTCAGGCAGCGCGACGTTGCCTGCTCCGCCTTGTAGAGCTCATCGGCCAGCGGTGTTTCGCTATTGTACTTGACCCAGGTGTCACAAAGATACCGGTACTTCGGATCGACGTTGGTCGGAACGGACTCGCGGCTGAGTCGGTTGTATTCTTCGAACCCGATCTTGCCCTTGGTGGTGGTGTAGACGTCTTTCTTGGGCGGTAGATAAGTGATACCCGGATAGACCTCACCCACGCCGGCCGTATAGGGCTCGCCCGCAAGGATCGAATAGGGGATCAGCTGATAGAGCCGCGTGTTCTTGTTGGCGTGCTGCATCATCGAATATTCATGAAGCTGCTGGGTCGGGTTCAGCGCCACGCAGAGTTCGCCCAAGACATCACGGCTGTATTCGTCGTTCAGCAGTGGGCGGAACCGTTCGGCGCGTTCGTCCACCATCATCCAGTCTGCGGGATCATATACGCCCGCGACATGGGCCAGATCTTTGCAGATGGCGAAATAGGTGATTGCACCCGCATCCATCATCTGATCGCGGCTCCAGCCAGCAATTTTCATCCACAGCTTGTTGGTTGCTTCGCGCACCTGTTCGCTCAGCCGGTTGAAGGTAGCGATCAGTTCCTCGCGCGAGCCCATGCCCAGCGGCTGATGCCCGTCGGACAGGTTGTCGGAGTAGTAGAGGCCGACACCCACAAGCTTATCGGACGAGAACTCGGGCCTGGCCTCAAAGCTGCCCCAGTCATCAACCAGATAGAAATGGCAATCCTTTACTGCCATCGTGACGGTAATGTTGTTGAACTCGACACCTTCTGCGGCATCATCGAGCCAGGGGAAATCGCTTTCCGCCATATCCATGAAGTCGCGCACGATCATCTCGACATTGTCGCCCAGCTTGTAGGGGCCATGATTGTGCAAAGAGATGCGGCTTTCGCATGAAATCAGGAAGCCGTACTGCGAAGCTGCGGCCATAAAGGAATGGGCGGCCTCGTGCAACTCGTCGCCATTCTCGCAGTCATACATGTCGGCATGATAAACCTGAAGTCGGCGCTCCGGCAGGATCTGCGAACGGTGGCCGAACTCTCGGTTGGTCATATGAGCGTCGTTGCGATGGTAGGCGAGCGAAAAACGCTTCCAGAAATCCATTACATAGATAAGATCCTCAATTCCGTCGGTCGGCTTGATGATCCCCATATTCAGCAGCCACTCGCGGCCCAGAAGATAGAAGTCGGGCATGTAGGACATACCGGGTGCTTGTATCTTCATGCCCATGTTGCGCGCGCGGTCGCCAATCTCTTCGGCCGACATCCGGCTTTCGATCTTACGAAATAGCGCCGGATAGCGGTAATAAGCCATCAGATAGGAAAGCATCATATAGGCTGGGACCGGGAACAACTTGGATTCCTGAACCGTGCGCGTGACACAGAGCCAATAGCTTTCGTCCGCGTGCCTCTGGATCAGATTATTGGTTTCCAGAAGCTGGGCGTAAGTGATCTTGTTTGCGTTCATGAGTTTCTCTCCCTACCCGGCGTCACTTCACGATCCGCCAGACATTGGCGGTTACCTCGCGGCCCGATTGATAGTCGTCGGCCGTCTTGGGTTGGGCGGTCACGTCGATCATAACGGTATCGCCATGCTTGATGCCCGAAACCTTGGCGTTCATCAGGCAAGGCACGCCGTATTCTCGCGTCAGGATGCCCAGATGCGAGCGGGTCGAGCCGCCGGCGCAGATCACACCCTTGAACTGTTCGAGGATCGGCGCGGTCAGCGTGCCGCCGGAATCGTCGATGACGGCGATCGTATCGGCGGGAACACCTTCCTGAAGGTATTTCAGCACCTGCGCGGGCGACCGGATATACCGTGCAATGCCGGTGCAGGGGGTCGCGTATCGCGCCACGTTGTCGCCCTGGCCACGCTGTTCGCGCCCTTCGGCATCCGGCGCGGCGGTGACCGCCTCGGGATGTTCAAAGCTGAACCCGGCCATGTCGCCGTCTCCCACGCCTTCGGCGGGCTTGTAGACGTCGGGGCGTTCGCTCGGTGAAATCGCGGCCGACCAGTCAAAGCGATATCCGGCGTCAAGCATCATCTTCTCGACGCTGCCGAAATCCTCCTTGGTGATCAGGTCCAGCGACTTGCCGAAAACGAAGCTTTCCCAATGCCCGCCGGCTTCGGCCAATCTGGTGCGCACGATCTCGCGGATTGCATTGTGGAATGCCTCCACCGTTGCCGAAGCATTGGTCCCTCCGAACTTGTCGGAGTCGACATAGAGTCTTGTCATTGATCCCTCCCTTCAAACGGGCCCTGCCTCCCCGCATGACCCTTTTTCCTTGGGCAAGTTTGGGCGATGGGGGGCCGTTCTGTCAACATTAATACTACAATATTGTCGAACAATTATGCTGAACGGTTCTGACTGATGGATTCTTCCCCGGCTGCATCGGAAAGCATCCGGCGCAACTCGGCCTTCAGCACCTTACCGGCTGCATTCTTGGGTAATTCGTTCATCACCCGATACTGTTTCGGGCGCTTGAACCGTGCCAGCCGTTCAAGGCAGAACGAATCAAGCGCTCGCGTGTCCAGGCTCTCGCTACGTGGCACGATCAGCGCCACGACGGATTCCCCCCATTCGGCATCCCTGACCCCGATCACTGCACATTCGGCAACGGAGGGATGCTCCAGCAGCAACTCCTCAACCTCGCGGGCATATACATTCATGCCGCCGGTGATGATGAGATCCTTCTTGCGGTCCAGCAGCGTGAGGTAGCCACGTGCATCCACCCGCGCCAGATCGCCCGTGTGCAGCCATCCGTCGCGCAAAGTCTCGGCGCTGGCTCCGGGCAGGTTGAGATAGCCCGACATGACTGTATCACCCTGCACCAAGACCTCGCCCACCTCGTCAGGGTCTGCCTCGCTTCCGTCGGGCCGGACGATTCGCAGCGCAATACCCGTGCGCGCGATCCCGACCGAACCCATGCGCGCCGCATCGCCTGCGGCATAGGCATCCCAAAGCTCTTCCTTGGGAAGGGCGGTGATGGTGCAGGGGCTCTCGCCCTGGCCATAGCCGTTCCAGATACGAGGACCGAAGGCGTCCAGCCAGCGACGCAAGTCCTCGACATAGATAGGACCGGCACCGGTCAGTATGGTACGGATATGATTCAGCGGCGCAGCGCGGATCGATGCATCTGCCGCCATCTTGTCCAGCAGCATCGCCGGGGCAAAGAAAGACAAGCTGTGATTCGCGGCGATAATCGCGGCCATTTCGGTCGGGTCATAGCCGCCCGCCTCGGGCAGGATATTCGCGCCGGCCTTGGCAATGAATGACAGGCCGAACAGACCCGAGGCATGGCTGGTGGCCGCCAGATGCAGCAGGCTGTCGGCGGGCGTCAGGTGATCAACATCGGCCAGATAGGCGATCGCCATGGTCGCGAGATTGCGATGCGACAGAAGCGCGCCCTTGGGCCGCCCCGTGGTGCCCGATGTGTAGAATATCCATGCGATGTCTGAGGGCGCGGTTGTCGCCTGTGTGACAGGGTCGTGCTGTGTCATGGCCGCGAATTCGCGGCTTTCGGGCAGGATCACGGGCAGCGATGGCAACTCTCGCGTCAGGCCGTCGGCCAGCTCTGATGTTGCAAACGCCAGCCGTGCCCGGGCATCGGTGGCGATATAGGCGATTTCGCGCGGGTGCAGTCGGGCGTTCACGGGCACCGCCGTCAGCCCGGCCTGCCAGCAGGAAAAGAGGACCGTCAGATAGTCGCGGTTGTTGGACATGGCCAGCAAAACGCTGTCGCCACGGTTAAGGCCCATTCGGTGGCGTATCGCGCCGCCAAGGCCGGCGCTGGCGCGGGCCAGCGCGGCATAGTCGAGATACATCCGCGGGCCGACTACAACTGCGGGTCGGTCGCCATAAGTCCGAGCCGAGGCGTTCAGGAAACCGGCGAGGTTCACAAGGCACGCTCCAGGATGGTGATCGCTACCGCGGCCTCCTCGACCCCCATCAGGCCACCGCCGTTTTCGGCCAGAGCGATCCGCGCATTTTCGACCTGTCGCGGCCCCGCTTCACCACGCAACTGCGTTACAAGTTCGAAGATCTGGCCAAGGCCGGTCGCACCGATTGGATGACCCTTGGATTCCAGCCCACCCGATGGGTTGAACGGGATGCGTCCACCCAGTGTCGTGGCGCCACTTTCGGCGAGTGGCCCGCCTTCGCCCAGAGCGCAGAAACCCAGCAGTTCAGATTGCTGGATCTCGCCAAAAGCGGTGGCATCATGACATTCGACGACATGCACGTCCCGGGGGCCAAGCCCGGCCTGATCATAGGCTACCTGCGCGGCGCGGCGCGAGATATGGCGTTCGAGATCGTCATCCGCCCGCCGGCCGCCGCTCATCAGTACCGCCGCGCGGATACGGGCGGCGCGGGCCATGCCCATCTGACGTGCGATGCGTTCGGATACCACCACCGCCGCCGCCGCGCCGTCGCTGATAGGCGAACACATCGGCAGCGTCATCGGCCAAGCAATTAACCGGGCGGCCAGAACCTCGTCCACAGTGAAGGGTCGGCGGTATTGCGATCGGGCGTTTTCAACCGAATGGACGTGGTTCTTGGCCGCGACCACAGCCAGTTGTCGCTGGGTCGTGCCAAAGCGCGCCATGTGAAACTTGGCAAAGGCGCCATAGACATCCATGAAAACGGTATGCGGCGTTTCACGCTCGGCTTCGCCTGCCGGTGTCGGCGTATCCTGCCCGAGGCGCGTCAGGCGCGAGATCACGGCATCGCGGTCGGCACGATCCCAACTGCCCTCGAAGGCCTCCATCGACCGGGCGCTGTCGGGGTGGACCATCTTTTCGGCGCCGACGGCAAGCGCGATCTCGGTCTGGCCCGAGCGCACCTGCATAATAGCCAAGTGCAGCGCCGTTGTGGCGCTGGCGCAGGCATTCTCGACATTAATGATAGGCACCGCATCAAAGGGGAGGTCGCGTAACGCCACCTGGCCTCGGACGCCGAACTGACCTTCCATCGCACCCTGAACCGCATTGGCAAAGGACACGGCCCCGACCTGATCAGCAGCGATTCCGGCATCGGCCAGTGCCTCGGTCACTGCGGCCGTTGCCATGTCGCGTACCGACAGGGCCGGGTGGCGCCCGAACGGCGTCATGCCAACGCCGAGCACATAAACGGGTTCCATGAGTTCCTCCCTCGTCGCACCCGAATCACAGTATAGAACGGAATCGTATTGTGTCCTACAATAATGTATGAATTAAATGTAGCACCATGCGAGGGAGGATAACATGGACTTACTACGCGGACATCGGGTGCTTCTGACCAATGACGATGGAATACATGCCCCCGGCATCGAATTGCTGGAGCGGATCGTCAGGAAACATGCCGATGACGTCTGGGTGGTCGCCCCGGCAGAGGAACGTTCGGGGGCATCGCATGCGATTTCGATGCATGACCCGATCCGGATGCGTAAGCTGGACGACCGGCATTTCGCGATCAAGGGCTCGCCAACTGATTGCGCGCTCATGGGCATCTACGAGATCATGCCCGAACCGCCGACCCTGCTGCTGTCGGGCATCAACTGGGGCGCGAACCTGGCCGAGGATGTGATGTATTCCGGCACCGCCGCTGCGGCGATGGAGGGCGCTCTGCTTGGGGTGCCTTCTGTAGCGCTGAGCCAGGTGCACGCCTTCGGTCATGTCCATTGGGATACGGCCGAGGCTTGGCTGGAGCGGGTATTGCAAGGCATCCTCGAGACAGGTTTTGAGCGCAATACCTTTGTCAACGTGAACTTTCCGCCGGTGCCGCCCGATGCGGTAACGGGTATTCGCGTGGCCGATATGGGTCTCCGCCCACCGGGATCGTTCAAGCCCGAGGCTCGAGTCGATGCCCGCACAAAGCCCTACTACTGGATCAAGATCCAGTACACCGACGGAGCGGATGGCAATGCTGGCCCCGGTACGGACCTCCGCACCGTCGCCGAAGGCGGAGTTTCGGTAACGCCGGTCCAGCTAAACTGGACGGCACCTGAGTTCAAAGGCCGATTGGCCCGGACCTTTGCGACCGATTAACGGGCTGGTTGTCCGGTTTTGGCTGGTTCGGTGACGATCTCTCGTAGCCGGGTTCGCTCGGCTGCGTCGAAGCCGAGGCTGGCAAGCCAGGTCTCGGGCGGTCCTTGTTCGCGATGCAGCGTTTCCAAAGCGGTGCGAATATAGGCAGCGTGCGCCGAGGTCAGTATGTCAACGGCCTCTGGGTCGATGGGGGTACGGAACATGAAGCTGATATCGCGCCGATATTGATTGGTCAGCAGGTAATCCTCGACGATCGTTTCATCATCGCAGCCCGCCAGAACCAGCAGCAGCGCGATTCCAAATCCAGTGCGATCCTTGCCCGAGGTACAATGCAGCAGCACAGGGCGACCATCGGCTTCGAGGATCAGGCGCAGGGTCGAGGCGTAATCACCGAGATGTTCCAGCGCGAATCGCCGATAATGGCTGGTCACCTCGGCATGGATGCCGGCGGCGTCGATCTGGCCCTTCGCTACACGGCGCAGCATGTCCTCGGTCCCTTGCGGAATGAAGCCCGGTGCCAACAGACGGATTCCGTGCCCCTGAGGTAGCCTGTCGGGCTTCGCCGCTGCTTCGGCCTGCAAGCGGTAATCAACGATACCATAGAGGTCGAGTTCCAACAGTCGCGCCTGATCCTCTGCCGTCAGTTCCGCCAGCGAATCAGACCGGTAGATTCGCTGCCAGCGCAGATTCTGGACCGGGCCGGCAGGATAGCCACCAATATCGCGAAAGTTCACCGCACCCTGCATTGGAATTACCCTTTGGGACATTGATCGCTCCGTTCCTGGCTGCCTTTGATCACTTCCAATACCGCAAGAAAGATTGTTTGACAATTTTGTGGTGCGAAACTGTTGACCGATATTATCGAACGCCCTAACGTGCGATTGGGATGGACGCGTGGAGGGCGGCCATCCCTGTCGCCGTGACGGCCCGCTGGGCCGAAGGTGACATAAACAAAGGGTCTGCAAGGCCCACCAGTCTGGGAGGATGGAATGAATTACTTTGTGAAAGGTGTCGTCAGCGCTGCCGCATTACTTTGTGCAGCGAGCGCCATGGCGCAGGACGGCGTTCAGGTCGGTGTCGTGGCCGTGAACTACAACTCGCCCTCGATCCAGGTTCAGACCGACAGCGCCATAGAGGCCGCCCGCGCCCGCGGCTGGCATGTAGAGCTGTTCGACGGACAAGGCGATCAGGTTGCCACCAACAATGCTGCCATCGCCTATATCGACCGTGGTTTCGACGCGATCATCAATATTGCATCGGCAAACACGCAGATGAGCGCGGTGATTGCCCACGCCAACGAGGCTGGCGTGCCATTCACCTCCACGTTCTCGGGCCTTGTGCCGGGGATCGTTGCCGATATCGGCTCGAACAATACTGCCGACGCGACAATTGCCGCGCTGGAGATGGTCGGCCGGATAGACGGACAAGGTCATGTGGTCAAAATGAACTGGAACGTGCTGCCCGCGCTGCGTGAGCGTGATCGCGGGTTTCATGCTGTCGTGGGAGAATATAGCGGCATCACACTGACCGAAATCGAGGTCAGAGTGCCGGGTCAGGTCGACGATGCCTTTGCGCAAATGACCAACCTTCTTCTGGCAAACAACGATATCGTCGCGGTTTGGGTCGGCTGGGACGAACTGGCCAGCCCGGTTGCGCGTGCAATCCAACAGGCGGGACTTGCTGACGAGATCTTCGTCGTTTCTCAGGATGGCGTTGAAGAGGTTGTGTCGCTGATCCGCAACGAAAGCCCCGTCGCCTTGACGGTAGCTTACAATGTGGCCCGGATGGGCGTTACGGCGGTGGATGTGACGGCTGCGGCACTGGAGGGTGAATTCCCCGCCAGCCGGGCCTTGACCTTGAAGCCCTGCCTGATCACACGAGAGACGGTGCCGGCCGAAGGCGAAGACATCGACTTTGACAATTGCGTACTGTTCTCAGGTCAATGATCTAACAGGGTCCGCGCTGACACGCGCGGGCCCGTTTCTCCACATTCTGGGCAGAGGCCTTCCATGGACGGGACCGTTGACGACCACCCGACAACAACTGATCTGGCTCCGTCACTGGAAGTGCGGGCCATGCGTAAGGAATTTCCCGGCACGCTGGCGCTGGACAATGTGTCGCTGAGCGTGCGGCGCGGCGAGATCCATGCGCTGCTGGGCGAAAATGGCGCAGGTAAGTCCACGCTGATAAAATGTATCTGCGGCGCCTATGCGCCGACGGCGGGCGAGGTCTTTGTCGAAGGTCAGCCCGCTACCTTTTCCACACCCAAGGGGGCAACGGATGCTGGCATCGCCGTGGTGCATCAGCATTTCAACCTGGTGCCGACGCTCACCGTGGCCGAGAACCTGTGGCTGGGCGATCCCTTGCCGGGCCGACTGGGGCTGGTAGACTGGCCCCGCGTCCATGCCCGCGCACGTGATATTCTGGCGAGCCTCGGGCTCGATATCCCGACCCATGCCGAAATCGGCAGCCTGCGCCCAGACCAGCTGGCAATGATCTCGATCGCCAAAGCGGTATCGGGTAATGCGCGGATCATCATCCTCGACGAACCAACCAATGCGCTGTTGCCCCACGAGGTGGACCGGCTGTTTGACCAGATGCGGCGCCTCGCAGCTCGGGGCCATTCGTTCCTCTATGTCAGCCATCGTCTGGCCGAGGTGTTCCAGATCGCTGACCGCGCCACGGTGCTGCGTGACGGGCGAAACGCAGGCGTGTTCGATCGCGAAAACATGGACCGCCGATCGGTGGTAGAGGCCATCGTCGGCAAGAAAGGCGCGCTGGCCGAACGCAAGACCCACAGCCAGGCCCGGCCCGATGTGGTAATGCAAGTGCGAGACCTGGCCGGCGCCAGAACTGCCGGTGTGAGTTTCGAACTCCGTGCCGGAGAGATCGTTGGTGTGGCCGGCCTGCCCGGATCGGGTGCCGAGGAAGTTCTGAGCCTTCTCTTTGGGCGTGAGCGGCGCAAGGGCGGCTCGGTAACGATCCAGGGCAAGCCCGCTGCCTTGCGCAGCCCTGCCGAGGCCATTGCCGCAGGCATAGCGTTGGTGCCGCAGGATCGGCTCGCCGAGGCGGTTTTTCACGGCCAGTCCATCCGCGCCAATATCTCGATGCCCTCGCTCGCACGCTATCTGCGCGAGCCGGTCCTCCGCCTGATCAACCGCGCGGCCGAATCCACCGCAACGCGTGAGGTCGCGACGAGGATGCGGGTGCGTATGCCGGGCATCGAGACCGCGATCGATGATCTGTCAGGCGGCAACCAGCAAAAGGTTGTTCTGGGCCGATGGCTGTCAACCGGTGCGCGCATATTCCTGCTAAATTCGCCTACGGCGGCTGTCGATGTCGGCGCAAAGGCGGAAATCTACGATCTGATTCATGAACTCGCGGCCGATGGGGTCGGTGTTATCTTCGCCTCTACTGAACTTGAGGAGTATCCGCTGGTCTGCGACAGCGTCCTTGTCTTTTCGGGCGGGCGTGTCGTCGGGAAACTGACGGGTGTGGAGATAACCGAAAGCAACATCATGACCCTGGCCGCCGGAGGAGACTTGCACGATGACCACTGAACGGCGTTTTGACTGGATCGGTTTCTTGTCACGCTACGGCACGATACTGTCTCTTGTTCTGCTGATTGCGATTTTCTCCTACGGTCGGCCCGAGGTCTTCCCGACGATCCGCAACATGTTCAACATCCTCAACCAGGTGTCGATCCTCGGCATTATCGCCCTGGGGTTGACGGTCTGTCTGGTCGTGGGGCTCTTCGACCTTTCAATCGGAGCGATGGCGACTTTCGGCGGCTATTTCGCCGCGCGGTTCCTGGCGGAACTGGACAGCGGGTCGGTCTGGATCGTGGCTCTGGTGGTCGTGGCGGTGCTGGCCTTGGCCATGCTGATTGGCATGATCAACGGCGCGCTGAACTCATATCTTGGATTATCACCTATCGTGGAAACACTGGCGATGTCCTTTATCGTGACGGGCATCATACTGGGCGTATCGGGTGGACGCACTGTCAGCTCCAACGA
Source organism: uncultured Rhodobacter sp. (assembly GCA_964496915.1). Taxonomy (GTDB): domain Bacteria; phylum Pseudomonadota; class Alphaproteobacteria; order Rhodobacterales; family Rhodobacteraceae; genus Pararhodobacter. Next base: position 16,332 of record CAZCAX010000020.1, on the reverse strand, counting down.
TATTCCGATGGCGTTTCAGTTGATCGGGCAAGGTCGTATCTATGGCATTCCCGCGCCGGTGCTGATTCTGATAGCCACGGGGATTCTGCTATGGCTTTTCCTTGAGCATACCCAGTCAGGCCGCAATATGTATGCCATTGGTGGCAACCGCGAGGCGTCACGCCTGTCGGGAATTTCGTTCCAGAAATACGCGGTCATGGCCATGGCGATCACTGCGGCCTGTGCCGCGCTCGGCGGGCTTGTCGCAGGGGCAAACCTTGGCGCTGGAAGGCCACAGGGTGTGGGTGATACCTATTTGCTCAACGCTTTCGTAGCAGTGTTCATCGGTGCCTCGACCCTGAGGCCTGGCAAGTTCCATGTGCTGGGCACGGCGGTGGGCGTGCTGTTGATCGGGGTAATCAACAATGGTCTCTCGGTCATGGGCGTTCAGACCTTCTGGCAATATATCGTTCAGGGATCCATCCTGATCCTGGCGTTGATCTCGGCCAGCATGAACTCTGTCCGGCGCAACTAAATCCAGTTCACGAAAGCCCAAGCCGATGCCCGTGCTGTCGCGTGCCGATCTCGATTTCCTGTTGTTCGACTGGCTGCATGCCGGCGACCTGCCTGATATGATGCCCTTTGCCGGACAGGACCAGGCGGATTATACTGCTTTTCTGGACCTCGCCTTTCGCCTTTCAGAAGAAAAGTTCCTGCCGGCCTGGAAAGCATCGGACCGCGATGAGCCATCTTTCGGCCCTGATGGCGGGGTAAAAGTCGAGCCGGGAACGCGCGAGGCGGTCCGCGCCTGGATGGAGGCCGGGATGCAGCTTGCCACCGTGCCCGAGTCGCATGGCGGGATGGGGCTGCCGATGACGGTGGCAACAGCGGCAATGGCGCCGATCATGGCGGCGCATGTCGGGGCTTCGGGCTTTGTCATGCTTTCTATGGCCAATGCCCGCCTGATCCGTTATGCGGGTACGCCCGAGCAGATCAGGCTGTTCGCCGATCCGCAGCACGAGGGTATCGCACTGGGGACAATGTGCCTGTCCGAACCCGATGTCGGTTCGTCACTGGGTGACATCACCACCCGCGCGATGCCCGAGGGCGATCACTACCGAATCATGGGCCGCAAGATGTGGATCTCGGCGGCGGATCATGACGTGACCGATCAGATTGTGCATCTGGTGTTGGCCAAGATCGCACTGCCCGACGGATCGCTGCCGCCGGGATCGAAAAGCATCTCGCTGTTCATCGTGCCGAAACTTCTGCCGGATGGAAGCCGTAACGACGTGACGATAGCCGGCCTGAACCACAAGATGGGATATCGCGGCACGCCGAATTGCGCGGTGAACTTCGGCGAGGCGGACGGGGCAATCGGCTGGTTGCTGGGGGCGCCGGGACAGGGATTGGCGCTAATGTTTCGAATGATGAACGAGGCGCGGATCAATGTGGGCCTGTCCGGTGCCGCGATGGCCGCGCGGGCCTGGCTGCTGGCGCGCGACTATGCGCGCGACCGGGTGCAGGGCCGCCCCCTGACCGATCGCAAGGCACCACGCCCGGTGCCGATCGCCCATCACCCCGATGTGCGGCGGATGCTTCTACAGGCCCGCGCCATTGGTGAGGGGGCGCTGGCGCTCTGCCTGTATTCGGCGCATCTCTCGGACCAGGCCGATGCGGGCGATGCCGAGGCGCAGACGCTTCTGGATCTTCTGACGCCGGTGACCAAGACTTGGCCGTCGGAAATGGGGCTAGTTGCTTGTCATCAGGCGATGCAGGTACACGGTGGCTACGGCTATACTCGGGATTTCGACGTTGAGCAGCTCTATCGCGATTCGCGTCTCAACCCGATTCACGAGGGTACAACCGGAATTCAGGGCATAGACCTGACCGGGCGCAAGTTGATGGCAGATGGACTGGCGGGTTGGGATCTGCTGCGCGGCCGTATAGAGACGACCATCGCGCGGACGACCCCGGCATTGGCCGATGTTGCAGCAACGCTACAGGCAGAAACTGCGCGGATGGATGCCGCGCTGCGCGCCGGACTGGCGCGAGATCCCGCTTCGGTGATGGCGCAGGGAACATCGCTGCTGTTTGCCTTCGGGCATCTGGTGATGGGCTGGCTGTGGCTCGATCTGGCACTGGTCGCCGAGGCATCGGAGGCGCCGCCCGAAGTGGTCGAGGGCAAGATCTGGGCCTGCCGCTATTTCCACGATCACGAATTGCCGCTGATCGCCGCCTGGCTGGCGCCTTTGACGGGCGGGTCCGATGTGACGATGGCCGCACCCGGCTACGCGCTCTGACCCGATGAGAGGGGCCGAACAGTGTCGGCCCCTGCGCATTCCACTATTGGCGGGCGGTCGTTCCGCCGTCGATCACCAGCACCGTTCCGTTGCAATAGCCAGCCTCGTCCGAAGCGAGATAGAGACAGCCATAGGCCATTTCCTCGGGCGTGCCGGCGCGGCGCATCGGCGTGATCTGTTCGGCCACTTCAGGATCGTCGAATAGCGGCAAAAAATCCGACACCATCCGGGTCGCAATGAACCCGGGTGCAATGCAGTTGGCGCGGATATTGTCCTTGGCATAGGCCACGCAGAGCGACCGCGTGAGATTGATCATCGCACCCTTGGCTGCGGTATAGGTATGCGCGCCCGGCAGACCCTGAAAACCCGAGATCGAGGTGACGTTGACGATCGATCCGCCACACTGTTTCTGCATCTGCGGGATCACCAGTCGCAGCATGTAAAAGCCGGAATCGAGGTTGATCGCCAGCACCTCATGCCACTTCTCGGGCGTGGTGTTCACCACGTCGTTCATCGACTCGGGGCTTGAGGTGACGTGGTTGTAGCCTACCCCGGCCGCATTCACGAGAATATCGACCCGGCCAAAGGCCGCCATCGTGCCATCGAACGCCGCCTGGGCGCCCTCGGGCTTGGACAGGTCGGCGGAGACCACCGCACCTTGACCACCCGAATCCTGTACCAGTTTCAGCGTTTCATCGAGATTGGCCTGAGTGCGCGACACGCCCACGACCCTGGCGCCTTCGCGCGCGAAAATATCCATCGCTGCGCGGCCTACTCCGGTTCCCGCGCCTGTGATGAGTGCGACCTTGCCATCCAATCGGCCCATAATGTCCTCCCTTGTGTCCGGTTCACCGCCATATCTGGCGGTTACAATCATATTAGACATTCTGATGATTTTGTCATACAAAATTATCAGTCATAACAACCTGACACGGGAGGGGCGCATGAAAGTGGCAGTGTTTAAGGGCTTGGGGCATAAGCTCCGGGTCGAGGATGTAGAGCGACCTGAACCGGGCCCCGGCGAGGTGCTCATTCGCGTCATGGCCTGCGGGGTCTGCGGATCGGACCTGCATGCCACGGATGAAGGCGCGTTCCTGCAGGAGCCGGGAACGGTTCTGGGCCATGAATTCGCGGGCGAGGTCGTGGCGTCGGCGGATGCCGGGGTGGAAGTGGGCGCGCGGGTGACGGCGGTGCCGGTAAACCCCTGCGGTCAGTGCCGTGATTGCCGCGAAGGTTACGCTATGCTCTGTGCACAGAACCGCATCACCGGGCTGGCCGGCACGGCGGTCCCCGGTGCCTATGCTGAGTTCGTAAAGGCGCCCGCGCGCCATGTCGTGCCGCTGCCCGAGGGTGTCAGCTATGAGGAAGGCGCGATGGTCGAGCCACTGGCGGTGGGGCTGCATGCTGTGAACAAAGCCGGGATCGCGGTTGGTGACCGAGTGCTGGTGATCGGCGCGGGGCCGATCGGCCTGTCGGTCACCGCCTTTGCGCGGATCGCCGGGGCGGGGCAAGTTGTGGTTTCCGAACGCGCTTCGGCGCGGTTGCAGGCGGCACGGGACTTCGGCGCCGATGCAGTGATCGACGCCAACGCGATTGAGGATGTCGGCGACACCTTTGCCAATCTTGCAGGCGGACCGCCCGATGTGATCTTTGACTGCGTCGGTGTTCCGGGGATGATCCAGAATGCGATCACCCTGTCGCGCGCCCGTGGCACCATTGTCGTTGTCGGTGTCTGTATGAAGGAAGATGTGCAGATCCCCCTGACCGCGATCCTGAAGGAACTGAAGATCCAGTACATCCTCGGCTATCAGGAAGAAGATTTCGCCCGCGTGCTCGATTTCCTCCAGGCGGGGCGGGTGAAACCTGCGCCGATGGTCACGGATCGGGTCAGCCTTGATGACTTGCCCGATGCTTTCGAGGGTCTGCGCCAGCCGGGCAACCAAATCAAGCTGATGATCCTGCCGCAGGGATGACCTGCGGCAAGGGTGGAAGCCAGTTTCAGGGGCCAACCCGGACTATTCCGCGCAGCGTCGCGGGTTTCGCCGTGTAAACAAACCTCAGGGAGGGAACCATGACCGAGATACGCCACCGCAGCCTTGCCGTGAACGGCATCCGGCTGCATATCGCCGAAGCCGGGCCCGAAACCGGACCTTGCATCATCCTGTGCCACGGGTTTCCCGAAAGCTGGTATTCCTGGCGTCACCAGCTGCGCGCGCTTGGCGCCGCTGGATATCACGTCGTAGCGCCCGACATGCGGGGGTTTGGTCGCTCGTCCCATCCGGTCGAGGTGTCTGCGTTTACCCAACCGAAGCTTGTGGGGGACATGGTGGGTTTGCTGGCCACGCTGCCGCATGAGACCGCGGTGATCGCCGGCCATGACTGGGGTGCCCCGGTGGCCTGGAATGCAGCGCTGTTCCGGCCCGACCTGTTCCCGGCCGTGATCGGCCTGTCGGTTCCCTATTATGGCGCGCGCACTACTTTCACCTATGACCACACCATCCCGCCCTCGCAATCAATGCGGCGCGAGGTGGGGCCGGACGGGTTCCATTACCAGCTCTATTTCAGCGAGATCGGGCGGGCCGAGGCAGATATCGAACAGGATTCGCGCGGCTGGTTGTCGGGCTTTTTTCACTCGCTGTCGGGCGATGTGGGACCGGACGACGTGAAACTTGCTGACCTGCGTAATGGCGACGCGCTGCACCAGGCCTTTGCCTGGCCCAGCGAACGTCCAGCCTGGATGAGCGATGCGGATCTCGATTTCTACACCGCTGAATTCGAGCGCACCGGATTCCAATCGGCGCTGAACTTCTACCGCGCTGCCGATTTGACCTGGCACGAGATGGCGCCGTTCCGCGGCGCGCATATCAAGGTGCCGGCGGCGTTCATCGCAGGTGACATGGATGTGGTGGTTCTCGCGAATCCCGATATCGTGGCGAATTTCCCCTCCGAGGTTCCCGAACTGCGGATCAACCAGATCCTGCCCGGCTGCGGGCACTGGACGCAGCAGGAACGCCCTGAAGAGGTTAATCGCCTGATGCTGGAGTTCATGGCGGATGTGACGGCGGACGGAAAGACCGGCCGCTGAGACAGCGCCGTCCCGGCGATGGGGCGGCATTCCGTTACGGGAGCGGTCAGATGGTCGGCTGTCAGGCGCCTGTCCATTCCGGCGCACGTTTCTCCTTGAAAGCGCGCGCGCCTTCCAGCGCATCCGCGGAACCGTCGACTCGAGCCCAGATCTCGGCATTAGCGGCACAAAGCACCTCTTCGCCCTGCGATGCTGCCTGACGGGCTAAAGCCAGGGTCTCGCGCAGGGCCATTGGAGCGTTGGCTGCGATCCGATGCGCCAGCGCCATCGCCGCTGGCAACAGCTCTGCCCCCGGCACAATCGCATTGACGAGGCCAAGCGCCGCGGCACGTTCAGCGCTGATCGGATCGCCGGTCAGCAACATTTCCATCGCAAGCGCTGGCGGGATACGCTGCGGTAAGCGATATGCGCCACCCCCAGCCGCGACCAAGCCTCGCTTGACTTCGGGCAGGGAAAACAGCGCACTTTCTTCAACGATCGCCAGATCGCAGGCCAACATCAGCTCGAACCCTCCAGCATGCGCACCGCCGTTGACCGCCGCGATCACTGGCTTGCCGGGCCGCGCTTGCACAAAGCCGGCAAAACCTTCGGGATCGCCAAGTCCTGGTCTTTCGCCGGCGGCAAAGGCCCCTAAGTCCATGCCGGCACAGAACACTCGCCCGGCGCCGGTCAGCACCGCAACATGCAGGTCTGGGCTGGACTCGAACCGCGCCATCGCCAGCTTGAGATCGGCCATCAGTGCCATATTGACCGCATTACGCTGGTCGGGTCGGTTCAGTCGGATGATCGCCACCGGTCCCTCGGCAGAAAACGTCACCAGCATTGATTGTCCTCCTTGATCGTCTGACGATAATGATAGAAAGTGACGGAGTAAACGCCAATCAGCAAGCAGATTCGGCGCAAGGGAGGAATCATGCCAACACCCGTCAGCCTGGCCCGCGAGGGCGATCTTGCCATCATGACCATCGACAACCCGCCGATAAACACGCTTTCGCCCGCGACGATAGCCGGTTTACAGGCAGCGTTCTCGGCGTTCGAGGTTGATGCAAATGCCGTGGCGCTGGTGATCGAATGTCGCGGCCGCAGCTTTGTCACAGGGGGTGACATCACGGTTTTTGACGACCCCGGCTTCAGCCCGAAACCGCTGAACGATCTGCTGGACCGGATAGAGGCCAGCACCCGCCCGGTGGTCGTTGCGCTGCACGGCGCAGTCTTGGGCGGAGGTCTGGAGATGGCGATGGCCGCGCATCACCGGATCGCTTCTCCGTCGACGCGGTTGGGTCTGCCAGAGGTCAGCCTTGGCATTATCCCCGGGTCGCTTGGTACTCAACGCCTGCCGCGTTTGGCAGGGTTGCAGGTGGCGTGGCAACTAATCTCGACCGGGAAGTCGATAACGGCAGCAGAGGCCGAAGCATCAGGAATTGTCGATGAACTGTCCGACGACCCGGCGCAAGGCGCGAGGGCTGCCGCGGGACGGCTGGCGCAGAACGGAGCGCCGCCGCGTCGGGCCAGCAGGCTGCCGGTTCCCGATGCTGACCAGTTGCCTTTGATCCTGGCCGAGGCGGAAAAGACCGCAGCGGCAAAGCCCTGGTTACCCGCACTGGCCGAGATCGGACCCTGCCTTGCCGCCGCCGCGACCCGACCCTTTGCCGAAGGCGCCACGGTCGAGGCCAATGCTTTCGCTCGGCTGGTCCGAAGCGCGCCGTCACGTGCCCTGCGGCATGTGTTTCTCGCCGAACGGGCGGCGAAGCGGGTGCCTGGCCTTGGCAATGCCCGGCCACGCCCGGTTGAACGGATAGGTATCCTGGGCGTTGGCACGATGGGCGGTGGAATCGGCATGGCTTTTGCTAATGCGGGTTATCCGGTGACGCTGGTCGAAACGACACAGGCCGCGCTTGACCGCGGCATGGGCATGATTTCCTCGACCTATGCCGCCAGCGTGAAACGCGGCCGCCTGACCGAGACGCAAGCCGCCGAACGTCAGGGCCGGATGCAGGGCCATACCAACATCGCGGCGCTGGCCGATGTGGACATGGTGATCGAAGCGGTGTTCGAGGACATGGCCCTGAAGCTCGACCTGGCCGCAAAACTTGGCGCGGTCTGCAAGCCCGGCGCGATCATCGCCAGCAATACCTCGACGCTGGATGTGGACCTTATCGCCGCCGCGACGGGACGGCCCGGCGATGTGGTTGGCACACATTTCTTCAGTCCGGCCCAGATCATGCGGCTGCTCGAAGTGGTGCGCGGCCACGAAACCGACCCTGACACGCTGGCAACCGTGATGGGCATCGCCCACAAGATCGGCAAGACGGCGGTGGTGTCGGGGGTCTGCTATGGCTTTATCGGCAACCGCATGGCCGAGGTCTATATGCGCGAGTCGGAGGCAATGCAGCTGGAAGGCGCAACCCCGGCTGACATCGATGGCGTTGCGGAAGACCCGGCGATCTGGGGCATGGCGATGGGGCCTTGCCGGATGCTGGATATGGCGGGGGTCGATGTCGGCGCACGCACGGTGATCGAATGGATCAAGGCGGGCGACGGCCCGCAGCACCCCGCTTATCGCATCCTGTGCCGCACCATGTTCGCAGACGGGCTGCACGGCCAGAAGACCGGGCAGGGCTATTACCGGTATGAAGGGCGCAATGCCCTGCCCAACCCGGCGATAACCGCGCTGGCCGAAAGGCTTGCGGACGAACACGGTATCGCGCGGCGCCAGATCGACCGGCAAGAGATTCTGGAACGCCTGCTGTATCCGATGGTGAACGAGGCCGCGCTGATCCTGTCGGAAGGCATTGCGCTGCGCCCCGGAGACATCGATGTGGTCTGGACCGCCGGCTATGGCTTTCCGGGCTGGCGCGGCGGGCCGCTGTTCATGGCCGACGAGATCGGGTTGGACCGGATCGTCGCCCGCCTGGATCACTATGCCGCCGCGGCAGCAGATGCTGGCGGCGACTGGGCTGTGGCGCCGCTGCTGCGGCGCCTCGCTGAAACAGGGGGCCGTATCAGCGATTGGTGCCCCGAGGGAGAGCAGAAATGAGAGAAGCCGTCATCGTATCAACCGCCCGCACCGGCATCGGCAAAGCTTATCGCGGCAGCCTTAACGCCACGAAATCGCCCAGTTCGCTGGGCCATGCGCTGCACCACGCCGTTGCCCGCGCCGGCGTCGATCCTGCCGAGATCGAGGATGTGGTGATCGGTACCGTTCTGGCTGCCGGAACAGCGGGCATGAATGTGGCCCGAACCGCAAGCTTTGCTGCGGGTATCCCTGTAACGGCCGCCGCGCAAGTGATTGACCGGCAATGTGCCTCGGGGTTGATGGCGATCGCCACGGCGGCCAAGCAGATCATGGTGGATGGCCAGCAAGTCGTGGCTGCGGGCGGTCAGGAAAACATCACCGCCGTTCAAGACGCCTATTTCCGCTGGGTGATGGAGCAAGTCGATCCAGCGGTGACCTCCCGGGTTCAGCATGCTCATATGCCGATGTTGCAGACCGCCGAATTCGTCGCGGGCAAATATGGTGTTAGCCGCGAGTCCCAGGATGCCTATGCCGCCGAAAGCCAGGCGCGCACCGCCGCGGCCCAAGCCGCTGGCCGGTTCGACGCCGAGATCGTGCCCTTCACCACGCGGATGCAGGTGAAGGACAAGACGACAGGCGAGATCAGTGTGCAGGAGGTGACCCTGACCCGCGACGAGGGCAACCGCCCGCAGACCACGCTTGACAGCCTCGCGGCGCTGAGCCCGGTGATCGAGGGCGGAACCGTCACCGCCGGCAATGCAAGTCAGCTGTCGGATGGTGCCTCGGCTTGTGTGTTGATGGAAGCGCGGTTGGCCGAACAGCGCGGGCTGCAACCGCTGGGCATTTATCGCGGTATGGCGGTCGCCGGCTGCGCACCCGAGGAGATGGGCATCGGCCCGATCTATGCCATCCCGAAACTGCTGAAACAGCACGGACTCACGGTCGACGATATCGGTCTATGGGAACTTAACGAAGCTTTCGCCGTTCAGGCGCTCTATTGCCGCGATCATCTGGGCATCGACCCCGCCCGTTACAATGTCAACGGCGGCGGCATATCGGTCGGCCATCCTTATGGCATGACCGGCGCGCGGCTGACCGGACATGCGTTGATCGAGGGCAGGCGGCGCGGTGTGCGTCATGTCGTCGTGACGATGTGCGTCGGTGGTGGCATGGGGGCCGCAGCCCTGTTCGAAGTGGCCTGACAACGCGCAGGCCTGGTCGGTCGAATACCGCGCCCCCCTGCCCCGACAGAAGCAGGGTTGGGCGGCGCGCGTGGGGCTGCGGTCCAGCGCCCTTTGAACAAATAGTCCGTCCATAATGTCTGACGATATTGCCAGATGAAGCTGGATGCCCTAGATTGACAGCATGTTCAAACCTGTCCGGCCCAGATTAAGGAACACGTGATGATCCCCGAAAAGTCTTCCAGAACACGCGCACTTGAGACCCGTCTTCTGGCCTTCATGGCCGAACACATCTACCCCAACGAGGAACGGTTCTACCGGGAATCCGAAGACCTGGGGCCGTGGAAGGTTCAGCCAATTGTCGAAGAGTTGAAGAAAAAGGCGCGCGCAGAGGGGCTGTGGAACCTCTTCCTGCCGGAATCGGAACATGGCGCCGGGTTGACCAACCTTGAATACGCGCCGCTGTGCGAGATCATGGGTCGGTCGCATCTGGCGCCCGAGGTTTTCAACTGCTCCGCGCCCGATACCGGAAACATGGAAGTGATTGCCCGCTACGGCACGCCCGAGCAGCAGGAGCAATGGCTCAAGCCCCTGCTGGCCGGGGAAATCCGGTCATCATTTGCGATGACCGAACCAGATGTCGCCTCGTCGGACGCACGCAACATCGCAAGTTCCATAGTCCGCGATGGAGACCACTACGTCATCAACGGCCGCAAGTGGTACACTACAGGCGCGACCGACCCGCGCTGCAAGATCATGATCTTCATGGGCAAGACCGACCCCGAGGCCGATACCTACCGTCAGCAGTCGATGATCCTGGTGCCGCTCGACACGCCCGGCGTCACGGTGATTCGGTCGCTGCCGGTATTCGGGTTCTACGGCGTGCCGGACCGGGCGGCCGAAGTGACCTTTGAAAATGTGCGGGTGCCGGTATCGAACATGCTGCTTGGCGAGGGCCGCGGGTTCGAGATCGCTCAGGGGCGGCTGGGGCCGGGGCGCATTCATCACTGCATGCGCCTGATCGGGTTGGCCGAGCGGACGCTGGAAAAGATGTGCCTGCGCACCACACAGCGGGTAGCCTTCGGTAAACCGGTTGCGGAACAGTCGATCACGCGCGAAAGGGTTGCGCAATCGCGCATCATGATCGAACAGGCGCGCCTACTAACGCTGCGCACGGCGTATATGATGGACACGGTCGGCAACAAGGAAGCCAAGCCAGAGATCGCCATGATCAAGGTGGCCGTGCCAAACATGGCCTGCCAGGTGATCGATTGGGCAATCCAAGCCTTTGGCGGCGGCGGCACAAACAATGATTTCGGTCTAGCGGCGGCCTATGCAACAGCGCGTCTCCTGCGCCTTGCCGATGGTCCTGACGAGGTGCACCGTGACCAGCTCGCCCGCCTGGAATTCAAGCGCCTCGCTGGCCGCAACGATCTGGCAGAGGCTGGTGTCTCGGGCTGGACCCCAGCCGTCAGTGACCGCGCCCTGGGGCACTAGCCTTCGCCGCTCAACACAATGTGCCCTGCGCCTTCACGCGGCGCAGGTTCTGGCGCGGTCAGAGGCTTCAGCTTGCCGTTTGGAAAATTCTTCGCAGGAGGGCCGGTTTGCGGCGTTAGGTTTGGCCGCCAATCATCAAAGATCTGTCTGTCACTATACAACACCGCTAATCGGACCACATGATCGTGGTTTGAGCTGATTGGCTCGGTGCTCTCCTCTCCCACGGCATTCTGCATTCGAGGGTTGCACGGTCAACGCTGGGGGGAGAGAAACTGGCCGCGTGCAGAGGCCGATTGCATCTCTGTTACAAGGCTGGCCCCTGTGGTAACGTGTCAACTTAACCTTCTTGACTGACAAATGACATGACGGTTTCGATGGTCCGTCGAGAGCCAGATCTGCATCGCACTGATGAACCGCTTCTCGGCCCTTGGAACTGCCGAAATCTTTAGTCGGGCGCCTTGAATCAGGGAGCGAACACAGGCGTCAGTCGCGCTCCGTGATGAAGGGCGGCTCATAGACCTGGTCCAGAAGGTCGATCATCCGGCGCACGTGGCCCCTCGCAGCGGTTTCGGCCGCTGCCTGATCCCCGTCCAGGATCGCCTCGCCGATGGCGCGATAGGATGCCTCGCGGTCCTCCGGCTTCATCACCAGTCGATTGCGCACCAGATGCACCTGGAGATTGCCTAGCATCTGCTCCAGTTCGGGATTGCGGCTAATCCGCGTCATACTGCGGTAGAACCTGTTGCGGGCGCGCATGAATTCGAACTTGTTGTCCTGCCGGGTAGCGTGACAGATGCTGTCCAGCACTTCGGTCATGAGGTCGCGGCTGCCCGGTTCTTCAATATTGGCGGCGGCAAGGCGGGCAGCAAGGCCCACGATCACCTCGGTGATCAGCAAGATATTGCGCGCTTCGTTCTTGCTCAGTTGCCGGATGCGGGCGCCACGATTGTGATACGCCTCTACCACGCCTTGCGCTGCAAGTCGCTTGATCGCCTCGCGCACCGTTGAACGGCTGACCTCGTAATAGTCAACGAGATCGGGCTCGACCAGGCGCTGCCCGGCGACATAACGGCCCTCGTATAGGCCACGCAGGATATCGGCCACGATCCGATCGGAACTGGATAGCCGGGCGGCATCAGAAGAGGTTTTGGTAGGCTGGTTGCCGGGCATGACTCACCGAAGAAAAATGGCACGTCTAACTAGACGAAATCGCCCGACATTTACAAGTAGGGTCACCGCCTCGACCCGCTCCAGATGCGGCGGGAAGCCCTTGCGCGGGCGGGAAGCCCGTTTTCCTGCGCAGCCCGGCTGGCGGTATGAACGAACAATTCTCAGTGGTAATCAACAGCCATGCCTCCTGCGGTGTATCCGCGCCCGTTTCGGCGTCATCCTCACGGAGGGCGCTGACCAACAACCGCCACGACACGCAAGCCATGAAAGCCAACCAGCCCTGAAAAAATCTTCTTGATCCTGGGTGCTCTACCCGCCGCTCTCCACCACAGCCGAAGCCGGCTAGGCGATGGATACCGTCATCTTCGCGGTCCATGTCTCGGGCGCTTCGTCTATTCTGGGCGCGATCAGTATCATCACCCCTGACCGCGCAAGGCATTGATCGCCTGCGTGCGTTGCTGGGCGAAGAGTTCGTGGATGCGGAAGGTCATTGCCGCCCTTTGGGTCTCTTCGCTCTTCGCAGGCAGGAAAAGCAGCGCCGGATTCAGCACAGCTTCGCAGATCGCCACGCCATCAGCAGAACCGTTTTTATACGATTTTTCCGAGTCTTAACGAAGGAAGGCGGGATCATCCGGACTTCCTGACCCAGCTTGGCACATTGTTGCTGCCAGTAACGGCCGCTTCATCCGCGTCTTCAGCGCTGCTCGAAATCCGGGTTTGAAGCCGGAACAAAAAATCCGCTATAGTCCATTATTATTATTTGACGGTATTACGATAATACCGTAATAAGTTGCTGCGGCGAGGGTGAGCGAGACTCATCGGGAGGGTCTTAGACAGCGCGCGCAATACATCAGGGAATTTTGTTCGTAAGCGGAGGACAACGCGAATGAAGAAAACAGAATCAACCGAAGCCCAGATCGTTCGGGCGGGTAACTCGATCTCGGATCCGTTCTCGCGGCGGGTGTTCATGCAGTTGGCTGCGGCCGCGGGTATCACCGGAGCCATCAGCCTGCCGAGCCTTGGCGGCGCTCAGGCACAGACAGCCTCGACCGGCAAGATTATCTACCAGATCGACGTGTTGCATTCTTACTGGGTCGAGTGGGTGAAGGGGTTCGATGCGGTCACCCGCACACTTGGTCTGGACAGCGCGCAGATGCTGCATGGTTCCGACCCGGCAAGACAAATCAGTCAGGTGCGTTCGGCGCCGCAGCAGGGCGCGCAGATGTTCATCGGCCTGCCGTTTCCTGACGGGGCCGTTCCCCAGATGGCGCGCGTATTGCAGGATGCCGGGATCTTTTATTCCAACATCTGGGAACATCCGGCATGGTTCTCTCCGCTTGATGTGGGAGATTTCTACGTTCAGTACTCCACGCCGAACTCGGTTCTCGCGGGCTATGAGGTAGCGAAGGTTCTGTTCGAGCGTATCGGCGGCGAAGGCAAGGTCGTTCATATCTGGGGCCTGCCGACGCCTACGGATGCATTCCGCACTGCTGGCGTTCTGAAGGCAGCCGCAGAATATCCCGGCATAGAACTGGTTGGAAACGTTCGGACGCAATGGGACCGCGAAAGCGGTCGCAATGCGATGCTTTCGATGATCACGGCGCATCCTGATCTGAAAGGCGTGATGGCACAGAACGATTCCATCGCCGAGGGTGTTCTGGCCGTTCTGAATGAGCGCGGCATGCGTGACATCCCCGTGGTGGGGGTGGATGGCCTGCCCGACGGGCTGCGTTCGGTGCTGGCGGGGCAGATGCTTGCAACCCACTCGTCGCTTCCGGCATATCAGGCTGCTTTCATGGTTACATCGGTATTCGACGCCCTGAATGGCTGGCAGCCGTCCGTGCCCGAACGGATGATGTATACGGAATCTGCCCTGATCACTGCGGACAATGCGCAGGATTACCTCGACAAGCTCTACGGGGCGGATGGTGCGATGTATGACTGGACGAAGATGAGCCGCACGCTGAATCCCGAGACCTGGGATCCGCAAGCGGTGATCGAGCCAATTGACCCGGACGTGCATTTCGCGCTGTTCCCGGAAAACCGGGATCGTCTGAACCCGGCATACGCAGAAGCGAAAGCTTCGGGCGAGTTCGAACGGGTCGCACGCCTGTATGAAGAACACTACCGGACCGGGCCTTTCAAGGCAGGCTGATCGTCATCTTCGCAACAGAAAAGTCACAATAGGGGTGGGGGCATGGCTTCGACCAATGATGCGGCATGCGCGCTTGAACTTGAGGGCGTCAGCAAAGCCTATAACGGTATTCCGGCAATTCAGAACATTAGCTTCAAGTTGCGGAAACACCGTGTCCTTGGGTTGGTTGGCGAGAATGGCGCTGGAAAGTCCACAATTCTCGGGGTGATCAACGGTGTTGTTTCACCCGATGCCGGGAACCTCCATGTCTATGGCGCACCAGCCACGTTTGGTCACCCTGACGAGGCTTCAAGACTTGGCGTTGCGACTGTCTTTCAGGAGCAGGGGTTGATCCCCCAGTTGCATGTTTACGAAAACATGTTTCTTGGAAGAGAAGCAAAATACTCTGTCGGCGGTGTTCTCCGCCGACAGCTCATGATCGAGGATGCACAGGCCGTATTTGACGACCTGGAAATCACGAATATCGATCCGCGCGCAATAACTGGAAATCTAAGCTTCGGCCAGCGCCAGCTTGTGGAAATCGCCAAGGCATTCGCCCTGGCCCGTGTTTATCCTGTCGAACCGATAATACTGCTTGATGAACCAACATCGGCGTTGTCCGAGAAAGAAGCGGCGAAGCTTTTCGACGGTATTCAGCACTGGCGAAACAAGGCGTCGATTATTATCGTTTCGCATTCGATGGCGGATATTTTCCGGTGTTGCGATGATATCGTCGCGCTGAAAGACGGGCAGGTTGTCGCGCAGATAGAGGCAAAAGATACCAGCCCGGACGACCTGCATGAACTGATTGTCGGACGAAAGCGCGAAGAAGAGTATTACAAGGAATTCCGGCAGCGTGTTCCCGGCGACAAGGTCGTTCTGTCGGTACGGGATCTGAAGAAGCACAACGAGGTTTCCCATATCTCCTTCGATCTGCACGAGGGAGAGATCCTTGGATTTGCGGGTGTCCTTGGGGCCGGTAAATCCGTTGTCGCAAGCATGGTCGCCGGGCTTACACCAAGAGATTTCGGCGAAGTCGAAATTCACGGAAAGAAACTTGCTTCGGGTTCCAGCTATCAGGCCATTTCCGAGGGAATCGGCTATGTGCCGGCCGAACGCAACCTGGCGGGCATAATCGGGGCGCATTCACTGGAATGGAATCTCACCTTGCCCGGCCTTGACCGGATCATGGGCTCCAGCCGCGTTGTCATATCGCCGCGGAAAAGTGCGTCCGTCTCGGATCAATGGCTAAAACGACTGAAGGTTCGCGCGCCTGGCAGAGGGGCGCTTGCGAAGGATCTGTCTGGTGGCAATCAGCAGAAAGTCGTTTTCGCCAAATGGTTGGCGCGGGGCGTGAAGGTACTTGTGCTTGACGAGCCGGGGCGCGGCCTGGATGTCGGCGCCAAGGAAGAAATCTATGACCTTATTCGCGAAATTGCTGCAGAGGGTACGTCTGTTCTTCTCATTTCAGACAACCTGCCAGAGCTGATTGGTCTTTCCAACCGGATACTGGTGATGCGCAAGGGGCAGGTCACAGCAGAGTTTCAGGCGGATGCCGGCAACAAGCCCGAAGAATCCGCAATTGTAAAACATATGATCTGAGGAGAGAGCCATGTCGTCAACTGCGACCAAATCCGAAGCAGTCCAACCGGCTTTGGTAAGTTATAAGAGCTTACGGCCATTCTTCGCCATCCTTGCACAATCCGCGGCGATGATCGCCCTGATCGCATTTTTTACAGTGCAGAATCCGAATTTTCTGACGCTGTCGAACTTCCAGAATATCGGCATGCAATCTTCGGTGCTTTTGCTGGTGGCATTGGCAGGCACTCTGGTAATCATGATTGGTTCCATTGATCTGTCAGTGGGCGCAACGGTTGTGTTGGCCACGCTGGTCACGGCCATTGCCGTGGATGTCTCCGAAGTTCGACACATCGGAGCGTGATTTGAGCGGATTTCGTATATCGGCC
>CAZCAX010000019.1:0-73979 GCA_964496915.1 uncultured Rhodobacter sp. | reverse complement strand
GGGCCGCCGGGCGCGGGCAAGGGCACCCAGGCGCGCATGCTGGAAGAGGCCTATGGCCTGATCCAGCTTTCCACGGGCGATCTTTTGCGCGCCGCAGTGGCAGCGGGCACCCCGGCCGGGATGGCGGCCAAGGCGGTGATGGAGGCCGGGGGGCTGGTCTCGGACGAGATTGTGCTGGCTATTCTGAAAGACCGGATGGCCCAGCCGGATACCGCGCACGGTATCATTCTGGATGGATTCCCGCGCACACCGGGACAGGCCGAGGCGCTGGATGCGCTTCTGGCCGGGCAGGGGCTTGCCATTGGTGCGGCCGTGTCGATGGAGGTCGACGACGCTGCCATGGTTCAGCGTGTGTCCGGTCGCTACACCTGCGAGGGCTGCGGCGAAGGGTACCATGACGCGTTCAAGCAACCTCGGGAGGAGGGAGTTTGCGACAAATGCGGCGGCACGGCGTTCAAGCGCCGCGCCGACGACAATGCCGAAACTGTCGAAGCCAGACTGAAGGCTTATCACGAACAGACGGCACCGCTGATCGCCTATTACGCGGCGCGCGGGGTTCTGAAGACGGTGGACGGGATGGGCTCCATCGCTGCCATCGCTGACGACCTTGGCGCCATCGTGAAACAGGTGACAGCCTGAAAGCGGCCGCCCCGTCTTGCACACGGGACGGCCGTACCAAGAAGCAGGCATCCCATTCCGGGGTGCCCGCAGGAGGCAATCCGGGAGGATACACATGTCTGACAAATCCGCCAGCGCCTACTGGGCGGCGAATGTTCGGATCATCACCATTTGCATGGTAATCTGGGCGCTCGTCTCGTTCGGTTTCGGCATCATCTTGCGCCCTCTGCTTTCGGGCATCCCCGTCGGGGGGACTGATCTTGGCTTCTGGTTCGCCCAGCAAGGCTCGATCCTGACCTTCATCGTTCTGATCTTTTTTTATGCCGCACGCATGAACCGCCTCGACCGCGAGTTCAGCGTGGACGAACA
The DNA here is from genome assembly GCA_964496915.1 of uncultured Rhodobacter sp. Taxonomy (GTDB): domain Bacteria; phylum Pseudomonadota; class Alphaproteobacteria; order Rhodobacterales; family Rhodobacteraceae; genus Pararhodobacter. The sequence goes on along the minus strand of CAZCAX010000019.1, from coordinate 72,992 downwards.
GTAAGGGGCCGGAAAAGATGGACCAGTTTACCCTCAACCTGCTGGTGGTGGGCGCGACCTTCGCCCTCTATATCGGCATCGCGATCTGGGCGCGCGCCGGATCGACGGCGGAGTTCTATGCCGCCAACCGGGGCGTTCACCCCGTTCTCAACGGTATGGCAACGGCGGCTGACTGGATGTCAGCGGCGTCGTTCATCTCGATGGCCGGTCTGATTGCCTTTGTCGGTTATGGCAACTCGACCTTCCTGATGGGCTGGACCGGCGGCTATGTGCTGTTGGCGCTTCTGCTCGCGCCCTATCTGCGCAAGTTCGGACGCTTCACGGTGCCGGATTTCATCGGCGACCGCTTCTATAGCCAGACTGCGCGGATCGTGGCTGTCATCTCGCTTCTGGTCATGTCGATTACTTATGTGATCGGTCAGATGACCGGTGCAGGCGTGGCCTTTTCGCGCTTTCTTGAGGTGCAATCCTCGACCGGCCTTTTCATCGCATCGGCCGTGGTGTTCGCCTATGCGGTGCTTGGCGGCATGAAGGGCATTACCTATACACAGGTTGCGCAGTACATCGTTCTGATCATCGCCTATACCATTCCGGCGGTGTTCATTTCGCTGCAACTGACGGGGCAGTTCCTGCCGCAGATCGGCCTGTTCAGCACGCATACAGAATCGGGCATGCCGCTTCTGGCGCGTCTGGATCAGGTGTTGGTTGAACTGGGTTTTCGCGATTATACGGGTAACCATGGTTCGACCCTGAACATGGTTCTGTTCACCATGTCGCTGATGATCGGCACCGCTGGTCTTCCGCACGTCATCATCCGGTTCTTCACCGTGCCAAAAGTGTCTGATGCCCGCGCTTCGGCGGGTTGGGCGTTGGTGTTCATTGCGTTGCTTTATACTGTGGCTCCGGCCGTGGGTGCGATGGCGCGACTGAATATCATCACCACAATCTATCCTAACGGCACCGCCGAGACACCGATCGCCTATGACGACCGGCCGCAATGGATGCATACTTGGGAACAGACAGGTCTTTTGCGCTTTGAGGACAAGAACGGCGATGGCCTGATCCAGTACTACAACGCCACCCCCGAATTTGCGGCCATTGCTGAAGAACGCGGTTGGGAAGGCAACGAAATGGTCACCTTCAACCAGGATATCCTGGTGCTGGCCAACCCGGAGATCGCACAGCTTCCGGGCTGGGTGATTGCGCTGATCGCCGCTGGCGGTCTGGCTGCGGCACTGTCCACGGCTGCGGGTTTGTTGCTGGCCATTTCGTCGGCCATCAGCCACGATCTGATCAAATCGGTGTTCAACCCCAACATCTCGGAAAAGGGCGAGCTTCTGGCAGCGCGCATCTCGATGGCCTTCGCCATCGCGCTGGCAACCTATCTGGGCCTCAACCCGCCGGGATTTGCCGCGCAGGTGGTGGCGCTGGCCTTCGGTCTGGCTGCATCGTCGTTGTTCCCGGCGATCATGATGGGGATCTTCTCGAAGCGCATGAACTCGACGGGTGCGATCGTGGGGATGCTGGTGGGCCTTGGCTCTACGGTGCTGTATATCTTCACCTATCTGGGCTGGTTCTTCATCCCTGGCACCAACATGCTTGCCAACACCGCGGAGAACTGGCTGTTCGGCATCTCGCCGCTGAGCTTTGGAACGGTGGGTGCGATCCTGAACTTCGCTGCGGCATATATCACGCTGTCGCTGACCAAGGAGGCCCCGGAGGAAATCCAGGAACTCGTGGAATCGATTCGCGTGCCGCGCGGTGCCGGTGGTGCGCAGTCGCACTGACATTGACACCGGAGGGGGGCGCAGGCGCGCCCCCCCCACCCCGTAACGGGGATTGTCTGAGGGGCTGAAACATGGATATCCAGATCGAAGCGATCAAGACCTTTCTGGAAAGCGTCCATCCCTATGACAGCCTGCCGCACGACGAGTTGGTGCGTGTCGCCACCTCTTTCAGCCGCAGGGAATATCCAACGGGTTCCGAAATCTACGCCGCTGGCGAGCCAGTTCGCGGTCTCTTTCTGATCAAGCGTGGCGCGGTGGAGGTGATCGACCGCAATGGGGAACTGGTCTCGCTTCTGGGGCCGCGCAACTCCTTTGGCGAACGCGGCCTCTTGCGTGACGGGCTTGCGGTGACGTCGGCACGGACCACGGATGACAGCGTCATCCTGATGCTTCCCGAACCCGAGTTGCGCCGCCTGATCACCGCCTCGCCGGCTTTCTCGCGGTTCTTCAACCGCAACCGGGGCGCCGAAACGCGTGGCACCGATCTGAGTGCGATCAAGGTCAGCGAACTGATGGCGCGCAGCCCCGTCACCATTTCCCCCGAGGCCACCGTAACCGAGGCCGCAAGGCTGATGCGCGACAAGCATATCTCAAGCCTGGCGGTGACCGAAGACGGCGCGCTGCGCGGGATCCTCACCACGCGGGATCTGACAGCGCGTGTTCTTGCCGAGGGGCTTCCAGCCGAAACCCTGGTGGCAGAGGTGATGACCGCCGACCCATTGGTGCTGACACCGGATTCGCTGGGTTCGGACATCTTGCACACCATGCTGGAATGCCGGATCGGCCATTTGCCAGTGGTGCAGGACGGGCGAGTCAAGGGGATCATCACCCAAACCGACCTGACGCGCTTTCAGGCTGTCAGTTCAGCGCAACTGGTGCGCGATGCCGCCAGTTGCGAAACGCCCGAGGAGATGGCCCAGGTTACCGCCCGCATTCCGCGCCTTCTGACACAGCTTGTGGCCGCCAATAACGCCCATGAAGTGGTCACGCGGCTGATAACCGATGTTGCCGATACCGTCACCCGCAGGCTTCTGAAACTGGCCGAGGCCGAACTGGGCTCCGCGCCGGTGCCGTGGCTGTGGCTGGCCTGCGGCAGTCAGGGGCGGCAGGAGCAGACCGGTATTTCCGATCAGGACAACTGTCTGATCCTTGATGACAGCGCCACCACCGATGATATGGCCTATTTCGCGCGCTTCGCGAAATATGTCTCGGACGGGTTGAACACGGCGGGCTACTTCTATTGCCCCGGTGACATGATGGCGACCAATCCGCGCTGGTGCCAGCCGGCAAAGGTCTGGCGGCGCTATTTCCGCGGCTGGATCGATGCGCCGGTGCCCGAAGCGCAGATGCTGGCCTCGGTCATGTTCGATCTGCGGCCCATCGGCGGTACGCCCGCGCTGTTTCGTGACCTTCAGTCCGAGACACTGGAAGCCGCGGCGAAGAACTCGATCTTCGTGGCGCATATGATCGCCAACTCGCTCAAGCATCAGCCACCGCTGGGCCTGTTGCGCGGCTTTGCCACCATCCGCTCGGGTGAGCACAAGAACCATATCGACATGAAGCTGAACGGCGTGGTGCCAGTGGCCGATCTGGCGCGGGTCTATGCGTTGCAAGGCAAGCTGACGCCGGTCAACACCCGTGCGCGGCTTGAGGCGGCGGAACATGCGGGGATCATCTCGATCTCTGGCGCGCGCGATCTGACCGAGTCCTACGACCTGATCGCCCGGCTACGGCTGGAAAATCAGGCGGCCCTGGTGCGCGCGGGGCGCAAGCCCGACAACTTTCTGGCGCCTTCGGATCTGTCGGATTTCGAACGCAGTCATCTGCGCGACGCCTTCGTGGTGGTGCGCACCATGCAATCGGCGCTGGGCCACAGCCGCGGCGCCCTCGGTTGAAGCGGTGCTGATGTGAGACGGCGCAGGAACAGGAACATAGTATGATATTGGAATTCATCGCGGCACTGACCTCGGGCGTTGCCCTTATGGGAGTGTTGATGCTGGCCAACCGCCTGACGGGCCAGCGCATGGGGCGCTGGGTGTTTCCGGCGGCGGTGGGGCTGGGGATGCTCGCCTATTCGGTCTGGTCGGAATACTCCTGGGCCAGCCGCGCGATCACGCCCGACTCGCCCTATGTCGAGGTCACGCGTAATCACAACAGCGTCTGGTATCGGCCGTGGACGTATCTTTGGCCGCAGGTCAACCGGATGATCGCGCTGGACCGACGTTTTTACCGGACCCGCACGGATCAGCCGCATCTCGTTCAGGCGCGCGTGGTGCGGCTGGAACGATGGATACCGGAGTCCGCATATATCGCCGTGTTCGACTGTGATGCAGGTGCACTGGCACCATTGCTTGAAGGGGTGGAACTGATGCCCGATGGAACGTTGGCGGGGGCTGAATGGGATTCGTTGCCCGCAGACGACCCGATATTGCGGGGCGTCTGCGCATTGAGGGAGGGGTGAATGAACGCTGACACGCCAGACCGAAAGCGGATTCTGGTGGTCGAGGATGAGGACAATATTGCCATCGCCCTCGACTATCTGATGACCCGCGAGGGCTATGAGCAACACCGCATCGCCAGCGGCGCGGGCGCGGTTGACCTGATCCGCAAGATGCGCCCTGATCTGGTGCTTCTCGACGTCATGCTGCCCGAGGTTTCAGGCTATGAAATCTGCCAGAACGTGCGGATGGACCCTGAACTGGAAGGCGTCAAGATCCTGATGATGACCGCGCGCGGCTCGGCCATGGAGCGGCGCAAGGGGCTGGCAATGGGGGCGGATGGCTTCATCTCCAAACCGTTCGAACTGAAGGCCCTGCGCGCCGAGGTGCGGCGAATCCTGTCGGGAGAGCCGGCACCGGAGGCCAAGGCCGGGCCGGGGACAGCGCGGCATGGTTGAACGTCTCAGCCTCAGGCTGCGCATTCTTCTGTTCTTTGCCGCGCTGGCGGTGGGGGCGGTGGCGGCACTGGGGCTGGGGCTGTGGTTTGCCGTGCAACGCGCCGCCGACCCGGCGCTGCGCGACACGTTGGTGCCCGTGGTGGTTCAGGGTGTCATAATTGCCGCCTTCATGATCGTCGCGCTTGTGGTCTGGGTCTGGTATCTGTTCGACACCAATGTCGCCCGCGCCATCGACCGGCTGGCACGCGCCATTCGCGCGCGCACCCATGCCGAAATCGACCGCGATCTGACGCGCGAAGCCGAGGGGGCCCGCTATCTGGGTGATCTTGCCCCCGCCGCACAGGAGGTCACGCGATCACTGGCGCAGACTCGTAACGCGCTGGCTGAATCGGTGGCGCGCGAAACCACGCGGCTGGCGGCGGAAAAGGCACGGCTGGAAACCCTGCTGGCCGATGTGCCGGTTGGGGTTCTTTTGTGCACCGCCGAGCATCAACTGGTGTTCTATAACGGTCAGGCGGTGGACCTTCTGGGTTCGGGGCAGGCACCGGGGCTGGACCGGAACTTGCTGGACTACCTGCGCGAAGGGCCGGTGCGCCACGCCTATCAGCGGCTTTTCGACGCAGGTGATGCCGATATGGCCTCGGACCTTTTGTGCGCCACCGCCAACGGTGCGCGCATCTTTGCCGGACGTATGCGGGTTTTGCGACGGCGCGAGGCGGGCGGGGCGCCGGGCTATGTGCTGACGCTGCGCGACGTGACCCAGGACCTGGCCGCGCATGCCAGCCGCGACGCGCTGCTGGCAGAGATATTCGAGCGTGTGCGCCGCCCTGCGGCCAATCTGCAAACGGTGATCGGCGTCTTGTCCGAACTGCCGGACCGCCCCGGCGGCAAACCTGACCTGAGTGCGGCAATGCTCGATGAAGTACAGGCGCTGACCCGGGCAATCACCGATCTGGGCGCGCGCTATGACGCCATCCAGACAGACTGGCGCCCGCTCGTCCAGACCCGCAGCACCGATCTGATGGACAGTCTGAAAGCGCGTTTCGGGGCCGAGGGGCTGTCACTGAATGTGACCGATGGACCTGCGCTAATCGTCCAGGTGGACGGTTTCGAGATCGTGGCCCTTCTGGGCTGGCTGGCGGGTCGGCTGGCAACCGAGGGTCTTGCGCAAGGCTTCGAGATCGCGCTGATCGAAGAGGACGGACCGGGTGCGGTGTTGCGGCTGGAATGGGTTGGCACTGCACTGCCGGTCGGGCGGCTGGACCAATGGTTGACTGAACAACTTGGTCCCGACACGGGCGAACTGACAGCCCGTGCCGTGTTGCAGACGCATGGCACCGAGATCTGGCCGGAAAAAACCGAGCCGGGGTGTGGTGCGGTCGCCATGCCGATCCGTGCCGCGCGCCGTGCCGGGCGCCGCCCGCCGCCCATCGCGCGTGCCGTGGTTTATGATTTCGAACTTCTGTCGAAAGCGCGTAACGCCGCCGTTGCCGATGCCCGCCTCGAAGATCTGACGTATGTTGTCTTTGATACCGAAACCACCGGCCTTTCACCCGCCAGCGATTCCATCGTTCAGATTGCCGCTGTCCGACTGGTGAACGGCAGGCGGCTGGAAAGCGAGGTATTCGACACGCTGGTCGATCCGGGCAGGGCGATCCCGCCGCTGTCAACCGATGTGCATGGCATCACCGATTCCATGGTGCGCGGCGCGCCCCGGATTGAGGCAGTCGGGGCGCAGTTCCACCGCTTTGCCCAGGGGGCGGTGCTGGTGGCGCATAACGCGCCCTTCGACATGGAGTTCCTGCGCCGCAATGAGGCCGGTATCGGGGCGCGCTTCGATAATCCGGTGCTGGATACGGTGCTTTTGTCTGCGGTGGTTTTTGGCCAGCTTGAGGAACACTCGCTTGACGCGCTGACTGCCCGGCTGGGCATCACCATCCCCGAAGAAGCCCGGCACACCGCCATCGGGGACACGATCGCTACGGCTGATGCCTTCCTCAAACTGGTGCCGATGCTGAAGGCGCGCGGGCTGAACACCTTTGGCGAGGTTCTGTCCGAGGTGCGCAGGCACGGAAGGCTGCTGAAGGATATCAATGCACCTGAAACCAAGGACACATCGAGGGGCTGAATGCCTGCTGGCGCAGAAGCCTGCTTCCTTTTCCGCGGCGCTGCCCCCGTCCGTCCTGCCTCCCGGGGCGGATTTCTCCGTAGTATTCTTGTGTAGCTGACGAACAAGCGCGGGGCGCTATGGGCCAAACGGGCCGGGCAGAATGGTCTGCCCGGCCCAGGGTTGTCACTGCGTTTTCCTTGCGCGATCAGCGGCTCTCTTCTTCCGCGATCAGCGCTTCGGCGGCGGCGATCAGGGCAGCGCCATCAATACCGCGCTCAGCCATTTCCTCGGCCCAGGTATCGCGCACCTGCTGGGCGGCAGCGCGCCAGCGGGCCAGTTCATCGCCCTCGATGGTGATGATCGTGTTGCCACGCTCGACCGCTGCGGCGCGGCCCGGAGCGTCACCCGCTTCCTGGATGCGCCCGGCCCAAGCCGATGCTTCGATCCCCGAGTTGGCATCGATGATCGCACGCAGGTCGTCAGGCAGCGATTCATAGGAATCGCGGTTCATGGCGAAGAAGAAGAAGGTTGAATAGAGACCCCGATCACCGCCGAACTCGGTGTGGGTATCCACCAGTTCCGGCACGCGGAGCACCTGCGTCACCTCCCACGGGATGACCGCGCCCTCGATCACATTGCGCGACAGCGATTCGGGCACTGCCGGTACCGGCATGCCGACTGCCGTGGCCCCCAGCGTTTCCAGAAGCCGGGTCGTGATGCGGGTGGGGCCGCGCACGGTGCGCCCCTGAAGGTCCTCGACCCGCTCGACCGCCGGGGCGCGCATGTGGAAGACGCCGGGCCCGTGGACATGCACGGCCAGCATATGCACATCGGCGGTTTCTTCCTGCATGTGCTCTTCAAAGAACCGCCAGGCCGCCCGCGAAGTCGATTCGGCATCGGCCATGATGAACGGCAATTCGAAGGTTTCAGAAATGGGGAAACGGCCCGGCGTGTAGCCCGCCACTGTCCAGACGATATCGACGATACCTTCGCGCGCCTGATCATAAAGCGCGGCGGGAGTGCCGCCCAGCGACATGGCCGAATACACCTCGACATTCATGCGCCCGCCCGACTCCTCGGTCACCTTCTCGGCCCAGGGGATGATGAAATCGGCCGGAACGGTGCCGGTTGGGCCCAGGAACTGGTGCACGCGCAGCGTGACCTCCTGCGCCTGAACGGCCTGAGGCGCCATCAAGGCCCCCAGCGCCACGGAGCCGGCAAGACCGGCGGTCAGGAACGCTCTTCTCAACATCAATTTTCCTCCCTGATGTTTATTCATGCAGACCGACTCGGCCAAGCGTAGCGTGCTTTTCGGTGTCGGGCAGTTCGTTTCAGCGGGTCCCAACCTTGCCAGGTTCGGCCACCCTCCCCTCCATGCGGAGGCAATTGTTACACCGGGAATGTTACAAAATTTTTGCTGGTCGGCCGAAAAGTGTCATGTCCGGCGCATCAAGCGAAAGGATCGGATGGATAGCGCACGCCGGTCAGATAAAGGCCTTGGGGCGGGCTGACCGGGCCGCAGGCCGCGCGTTGTCTGGCCGCGAGGGCCTCGGCCATGCGTTCAGGCTGCCAGGCGCCAGCGCCCACACGTTCCAGCGATCCGACCATCGATCGGACCTGATTATGCAGGAAAGACCGGGCCCTGAGTGTGAAGCGAAACTCGCTGCCAACGGCCAGCGGGATTTCGGTTATGGTCAGTTCATCCAGCGTTTTCACCGGCGAAGCCGCCTGACACAGGCTGGCGCGGAAAGTGGTGAAGTCATGCTGGCCGATGAGCGCGCGTGCGGCCTCCTGCATCGGTGCCAGCGACAGCGGGTGACGCACCTGCCAGACCAGCCCGGCCTCATGCACCAACGGGGGGCGACGGCTGATGAGGCGGAAGAGGTATTGGCGCTCGGTGGCGCTGAAGCGGGCGTGGAAATCGTCGCTGACGCGGGCGCAGGCCGTCACCGCAACCGGGGCTGGGCGCAGGTGGTGGTTGACCGCTTCCATCAGGCGCGTGGCGTCCCAGTCGCGGGCCAGATCGGCATGCGCGACCTGCCCGGTGGCATGGACGCCGGTATCGGTGCGCCCGGCTGCGGCGATGGTCGGTTGAGCGGGCTCAAGCCGGGCAAGCGCTGCTTCAACGGCAGCCTGAACCGAGGGCTGATCAAGCTGGCGTTGCCACCCGCAAAACAGCGCGCCGTGGTATTCGATGCGAAAGGCAAAACGGGGCATGGCAGCGGAACCTTCGGGGGCGGGTCAGCCCGTGGCGGCCAGTATGGCGGCAAGACCGGCGCGGTAATCGGGATAGAGCAGTTCGACGCCCAGTTCAGGCCCCACCCGCACCGAACGCAGGCGCTTGTTCTCCGAATAAAAGCTGCGCGCCATCGGGCTGAGGGCCTGTGGGTCAAAGGGCGTCTTGGGTGGTGGCGCGATGCCCAGCAATTCGGCGGCATGGGTTACGACATCCTGTGGCGGGCAGGGCGCGCCATCGCACAGGTTGAAAGGGCCTTGCGCCCGCGCCTTGGCCGCTGCCGCCACGATCCGGCCCAGATCGGTGACATGGATGCGGTTGAACACCTGACCGGGCTTGATCAGCCGGTGCGCGCGCCCCTCGTGCAATGCCTCGAAGGTTGAGCGTCCTGGCCCATAGATCCCGGCAATGCGCAGCCGCGCCACGGGCACGCCGCGCGCCGCGCCGAAAGCCTGCCATTCTTCTTCTGCACGCAGCCGCGCCTTGCCCCGAGCCGAGCCCGGTGTGGTTGGCGAGGTCTCATCGACCCAACCGCCGCCGGCATCACCATAGACGCTCGGCGCCGAAAGATAGCCGATCCACCGCAACCGTGGTGCGGCCATGTCTTGCAGCGCGGCAAGCACCGGGTCGCCATTGCCCGGCGGGACCGAGGTGATCAGATGCGTGGCTTCAGCGGCAGCGCCGGACAGCGCTGCATCGGGCCCGCCTGATCGCCACAAGACCGGGGCCAGCCCGTCGCGGGCGAATCCCTCGGCCCGCTCGGGGCTGCGGGTGGTGGCAATAACGTGCCAGCCCGCGCCGAGTGCGCTGACGATCGCGGCGGCGCTGTAGCCATGACCAATGCTGAGAAATACCGGTTGCATGCGGCTCAATATGCGCTTTCGGTCCCTGTGGGCAAGCCCGCCGGGCTTTAAACCGCCCGGAGGCATGGTTATTCTCATGTCGTAACCAACTGGAGGCTCCATGGTGCTTGCGGCCCTCACCGACCGGATCGGGCAGACGGTCGATGCGGTTTCGGCGACCGTGTCAGAAGCGTTTTTCGAGCCGGTTCTGCGGCTGGGCGTGACCGGCCTCAGCCGGGCGGGCAAGACGGTGTTCATCACGGCGCTGGTTACCAACCTGATGGAAACCGGGCGCATGACGCAACTGCGCGCCGCGCAGTCGGGTGGAATCCTGGGCGCATGGCTGCAACCGCAGCCCGACATGACGTTGCCGCGTTTCGAGTATGAAAAACACCTCGCCGCGCTCACCGGACAGCCGCCGCGCTGGCCTGAGGGAACGCGGGCGGTGTCGGAGCTGCGGCTGTCGTTCCGGCTCGCGCCTTCGGGGTTCCTCGGGGCACTGGGGGGCGCGCGACGGCTGCATCTGGATATTGTGGATTATCCGGGCGAATGGCTGCTGGATCTGACGTTGATGCGAAAAAGTTTTGCCGATTGGTCGCAATCAACGCTGGCCCGGCTGGAAACCCGCCCGCAGGCGCAGGGCTTTCTGGCCGCGCTGCGGCAGTCAGACCCCGCGGCACCGCATGACGAAACAGTTGCGCGCGGGCTGGCCGAGGCCTTTGCTTCATGCCTCGCCGAGGGGCGCGCAGCAGGCTGGTCGGATTGCACGCCGGGGCGCTTCCTGCTGCCCGGGGATCTGGCGGGCTCGCCGGTGCTGACCTTCGCGCCGCTGCCGCGCCCGGAAAACCCGCGCCGCGCCAGCCTCTGGCACCAGATGGAGCGCCGGTATGAGGGCTACAAGAAACAGGTCGTGCGGCCCTTCTTTGAAACCCATTTCGCGCGTATCGACCGGCAGGTCGTGCTGATCGATGTTCTGGAGGCCGTACATCGCGGCCCCACCGCCCTGGAAGAGCAGCGCGCCGCCATGGCCGAGGTGCTGGCCGCCTTCCGACCCGGCGCCAACAGTTTTCTGTCTGGCATCCTGCGGGGCAAACGGGTGGAAAAAATCCTTTTCGCCGCCACCAAGGCAGACCATCTGCACCATACCCAGCATCCCCAGCTCACGTCGCTGACCGAGGCCATGCTGCGCGAAGCCCGCGACCGTGCGCGCTTTTCGGGTGCTGAGACCGCAGCCATGTCGATCGCCGCCCTGCGCGCCACCGTCGAGGAACGCCACCCGCATCAGGGCGCAGCGCTGGATCTGGTGCGCGGCACGCTGCGGGACGGGCGGCAGGCGGCCTTTCACGCAGGCGCCTTGCCGCAAGACCCTACGCGCCTGCTGGGCCCGGCACGGGAAGGGGCCGAGGAATGGCTGCAGGGCGATTACGGCGTGATGCATTTCGCCCCGCCTCAGCTTGACCGCCGCCCGGGCGACGGGCTGCCGCATATCAGGCTCGACCGTGCCGCCGAATTCCTGCTGGGTGACAGGTTGATCTGACATGCCGCTTCATCTGTTCACAAATATCCCGGGGGGAGGCGCGGCACGCGCCGGGGGGCTGGCCCCCCATCCCCCCGCGCCAGACACAGAAGGGCAGGGCCATGAGCGACACTGATCAAACCGGCCATCAACGCAGCCAGTATCCCACCGGCCCTGTCCTGATCGAACTGGGCGACACCAGCCCCCCGCCCGATGTCGGCGCGGCCCCGCCCGTTGATCCTGACGAGCCACCCCACGGGCGTGCGATGCAGGGTGCGATCGCCCGGATGGGCGGTGGGCTGAGCGCACGGGCGCGGGCATTCTGGGGCGCGGCGCTTGGGTTCCTGGCGCTTGTGCTGGGCCTTGCAGCCTGGGATTTCACCATGGCGCTGCTCACGCGACTGCCAGCGCTTGGCTGGCTGGCGGCGGTTCTCCTGGCGGTGCTGTCGGTGGCTCTTCTGGCGGCGATTCTGTCCGAGGTGCTGGGCTATCGCCGGTTGCGCAGGCTGGACCGGTTGCGTGACCGGGCCGGGGCGGTTCTGGCAGCGCCCGATCTGGCATCTGCGCGCAGCCTGGCCGATGACCTTGCCGCGCTTTACGCCAGCCCCGCCGCGCACGACCAGGCCGCAGTCCAAGAGGATCTGGATACCGACGCCGTTCTCGATGCGGCCGAGACCCGCTTCCTGATCGCCCGCGATGCACGGGCCGCAGCCGAGATCGAGCGCGCCGCGCGGCAGGTGGCACTGATCACGGCGCTGGTGCCGGTGGCTCTGGCCGATGTTGCGGCAGCGCTTCTGACCAACCTGCGCATGATCCGCGCGATTGGCGAAATCTACGGCGGGCGGGCCGGGTATTTCGGCAACTGGCGGCTGGCGCGGTCGGTGGTGGTGCATCTGCTGGCCACGGGCGTGGTGGCGGTGGGCGATGACATGATTGGCTCACTGGCCGGGGGCGGAATGCTGTCGAAAGTCTCGCGGCGTTTTGGCGAAGGGGTGGTGAACGGTGCGCTGACCGCCCGTGTGGGTATCAGCGCAATGGAACTGTGTCGCCCGTTGCCCTTTCGAATGGGCACAAGGCCGACGGTGCGCGGCCTTTTGAGCAGGGGGCTGAAAGGCGCGTTCGACCGCGGCTAGACACGCTGGGCGTTGCAGAAATACAAGTGTACCGTTGTGCACTGCGCGTGAACGGGGCTGTGCGTCACGCGGGGCTTTCCATCATGGGGGGGCACTGGCTAAGCAGAGGAAAGCTCCCAAAGGTTACCCATGCCGCCAATTGCCGATCACCCCCTTCGTTACGCGCTCACCAACGAGTTGCATGCCCGACCCGCGCCGGTAATTCCGGTGCCGGGCACGGCGGTGTTTCTGGCGATCAAGCGCGAACATGAGGCTGTGGCGCGCGACCGGACGCTGGACCGGGCGCATCTGGTTGCGCTTCTGGATCGCACCGGCGCGACCCATCCGCCGCCCGGCGCGACGCATCACGGCTGCCAGATTGGACGGCACGGGCTGAAATGGGAGAATCACACCGAATTCACCACCTTCACCGCCTTTTCCGCTGGCCTTCCCGCGCGCGCCTTTGATCCAATGTTGTTCGATGTCTTCCCCGCCGACTGGCTGGAGGCAGCCCCCGGCGTGCGGGTCACTTCGATCTTGCTGACCGTCGATCATATGCCCATGCAGGCGGATGGCGCCCCGGACGAGGACGCGATTTCCGAACGGCTGGGCGCGTGGTTTGTCGGTGAAAGCCTGGCGGTGTCGCGGGTGCTGGACGGCGCCGGGATCGTAGCCTCGGATTTCCGCATCGATCCGGCAGGGCATGTCCGGCTGGCGGTTTTCGTGCATCCCTCGATCGGTCCGCAGCGTGTCGGGCGGATTGTGCAGCGATTGTGCGAGATCGAAACCTACAAGTCGATGTCGATGCTGGGGCTGGCGCGGGCGCGGCAGGTCTCGGAAGAGATGGGCGCGCTTGACCAGAGGCTTGCAGCACTGGTGGGCGATATGGCCGCCGGGCTGCCGCGCCCCGAGCAGGCGCTGGATTCGTTGATGGCGGTTTCGGCGCAGCTGGAACAACTGGAAATGTCGGCCTCGTTCCGCTTTGGCGCGACGCGCGCCTACGAAGCGCTGGTTCATGCCCGGATTTCGGTGCTGCGCGAGGCCCGGTTTCAGGGCCGCCAGACGCTGCACGAATTCATGCAGCGTCGTTTTGATCCGGCAATGCGCACGGTCAAGGCTGCCGAAGGGCGGCTGGCCACGCTGTCGGAACGCGCGATGCGGGCTGGACGGTTGCTGAGCACGCAGGTCGAGGTGGCGCGATCGGCCCAGAACCAGGCGGTTCTGAAAAGCATGGACCGCCGCGCCGATCTGCAACTTCGGCTGCAACACACGGTCGAGGGGCTGTCGGTCGTGGCGATCAGCTATTACGCTGTTGGCCTGGCCGCCAATCTGGCTTTGCCACTCGCCGAACCTATGGGGCTGGGCAAGACCGGGCTGATGGCGGTGCTGACGCCGATGGTGGTGGCGGTGGTCTGGCTGGCGTTGCGGCGCATCCGGAAGCGTCTGGGCTGACGTGGCCGGGCAGGGGGCTTTGCCCCCTCTGGGCCTGCGGCCCATTCACCCCCAGCGTATTTTCGGCAAGATGAAGGGGGGCGGGTTTTTCTGATGAAACCGTGTCGCTTTTGTCCTGACGAAGCGGCGCGGTAGATGTCAGTTTTCCAGTTTCAGCGCCAGTGCACTGGCGAGGGCGCGGTCCGTTGCGTCCTCGGGGCCGGTTTGCCCGGGGCGGAACCGCAGGCGAAAGGCGGCAAGTCGCAGTTCGGGCGCGACGGAGGGGTAGCCGATCCGGGTGAGAGAGGCGTCAAGCGGGGTATCGGGGTTGCCGCCGGATTCGGGCCATACCGACAGCCCGAGCCGTGCCAGCCTGCACCAGTCGAAGCGCGGGCCGGGATCGGACTTGCGTTCGGGGGCCATGTCGGAATGGGCGATCACGCCCTCGGGCAGGATGGACCAGCGTTCAATGATACCGGGAAGGAGGGTTTCCAGCGCCAGCATCTGAGCCGCGGTGAAGGGGCTGGCGCCGTCGTTGTCCAGTTCGATCCCGATGGAGCGCGAGTTGACGTCGCCCTGTCCGCGCCAACTGCCTGCGCCGGCGTGCCAGGCGCGCGCCGCTTCGGGCACCATCTGCCAGACCCGCCCCGCCGCGCCGATCAGGTAATGCGCCGACACCTGTGCTTCAGGGCTGCACAGGCGTTCGAGTGCCGATTGCGCATCGGGCATCTGGGTATAATGCAGCACCACGAGTTCAGGGCGCAAGCCATCGCGGCGCGGGCCACAATTGGGTGAAGGGTGCCAGAGCGCGTCGGAGGCGTCAGGCCTGCTCATCGGGCGCGCTCATTGACGGGGGCGCATGGCCTGGCGGTAGGGCGTGGGATCCCACCAGCAGGCGTAGCCGTCGCCATCGGGATCAAGGTTGTTGCGGTCGCGTTCCGGGCCGCCAGCGGCGAGGAAGGCTTCCTGTGCGGCATCCTGATTGTGATATTGCAGGCAGGCGTTTTCCCAGCGGCTCCAGCGCAACGGGTTGAGGCGGCGATATTGCTGCACGCCCACGGGATGGGTGGTGGCGAGGGCATATTCGACGACATTCGGGCCGGAGCGAACCGAGGCGTCGGGCACGCTGTCGACCGCAACGATCTGATACTGGGCGCGCTGCTGTTGCAGGCGGGCGCGATCGCTCTCGATGGTTTCGCGCGCGGCGACGGCTTCGAAATCCTGCTCGTCCGAGAGGCCAGGCCGAACGCTCGGCCCGGCCTCGAACGCCGGGGTGGTGCCGAAGGCGGGGGCGCTGCTGGCGGTCTGGGCCGGTTGCGGGGTGGTCATCGGCTGCGCGGGTGGCGTCATTGCCATGGGCGCAGCAAGGGGCG
Source organism: uncultured Rhodobacter sp. (assembly GCA_964496915.1). GTDB lineage: Bacteria > Pseudomonadota > Alphaproteobacteria > Rhodobacterales > Rhodobacteraceae > Pararhodobacter. Next base: position 57,689 of record CAZCAX010000019.1, on the reverse strand, counting down.
CACCGGTCGCGGGCTGGGCAGGTTGGAGCGGGGACTGGTGGATGGCGGCGGTCTGACTGGCCACCTGCGGGCCGCTACCGGCTTGCGAAGGTGCGCCGTAGGTTCGCGCGCCTGCATGCTCGGGGGCAACGGAATAGGGGGCCGTTCCCCGCCGCGCCGATTCCCGGTCGTGCAGATAGCGCTGATAATCGCCGAATCCCACGCCTGAGGACATGCCGGCATAATTGGCGACTCCGCCATCGTTGCCCATGCAGGCGGGCAAGGCCAGAAGGGCGGTCACGCCCGCCAGTGTCAAGATCCGCATCCGATGCCTCTGCTCGCTTTTTTTCGCGAGATTACCACCATTGCGCCGGTTTGGAAACAAAACCGGCCGCTTTCTCCAAAACGTGAGCGGTGTTCAGCAGATCGGCTTCGCCCCAGGGCTGGCCGATCAGTTGCAGGCCCAGCGGCAGGCCCTTGCCGTCCAGCCCCGTTGGCAGGGCGATGCCAGGCAGCCCGGCAAGGTTCACGGTGACGGTGAACACATCGTTGAGATACATCTCCACCGGATCGGCATTGGCCATGGCGCCCAGCGGGAAGGCCGCCGATGGGGTGGCCGGGGTCAGTATGGCATCCACGCCCTGTGCGAAGACCTCTTCGAAGTCACGCTTGATCAAGGCGCGGACCTTGCGGGCGCGGTTGTAATAGGCGTCATAGAAACCCGCGGACAACACATAGGTGCCGATCATCACCCGGCGCTGGACCTCAGGGCCGAACCCTTCGGCGCGCGTCTTCTCATACATTTCGGTGATGCCGTCGCCTGCCGCCAGTTTCGCGCGATGGCCGTAACGCACGCCATCATAGCGCGCGAGGTTCGAGGAGGCCTCGGCGGGGGCGATGACGTAATAGGCGGGAAGCGCGTATTTCGTGTGCGGCAGCGAAATATCGACAATCTCGGCGCCGGCATCCTTCAGCATCGCCGCTCCGTCCGACCACAATTTTTCAATCTCGGCGGGCATCCCCTCCATGCGATATTCGCGCGGCAGGCCGATCTTCTTGCCGCGAATGTCGCCGGTCAGTGCGGCTTCGAAATCAGGCACCGGAATATCGGCCGAGGTGCTGTCCCTGGCATCATGCCCGCACATCGCGCCCAGCATGATTGCCGCGTCGCGTACCGATTTCGTCATCGGCCCGGCCTGATCGAGCGAGCTGGCGAAAGCCACGATCCCCCAGCGCGAGCAGCGGCCGTAGGTGGGCTTGATGCCGACGGTGCCGGTAAAGGCCGCAGGCTGACGGATGGAGCCGCCGGTGTCGGTGCCGGTGGCACCAAGACACAGATCGGCGGCCACCGCTGCGGCTGACCCGCCGGACGAGCCGCCGGGGGTGAGCGGCGTTTCGTCATTGCCGCGCCGCCATGGGTTGACCACATTACCATAGCATGAGGTCTCGTTCGACGAGCCCATGGCGAATTCGTCCATGTTCAGCTTGCCCAACATCACCGCGCCCGCATCGCGCAACTGCGCCGAGACGGTCGATTCGTATTCCGGCTTGAACCCTTGCAGGATGCGCGAAGCGGCCTGACTGGGCACATGTTCCGTGCAGAACAGATCCTTGATACCGATGGGAATGCCGCACATCGCCGGTGCATCGCCCGCCTGAAGGCGCGCATCGGCCGCTTTGGCGCGGTCCATCGCCAATTCCGGGGTCTGATGCACGAAAGCGTTGATCGCGCCTGCGCCTTCAATTGCCTTGAGGCAGGCTTCTGTCAGGTCCACGGCAGTGACATCGCCCTTGCGCAGCGCGTCGCGGGCATCAGCGATTGTCAGGGCGTTCAGCTTGCTCATTCGACCACCTTTGGCACGGCAAAAAAGCCCTCGCGGGCATCGGGGGCATTCGACAGGATCTTGTCTTGCATGTTGCCATCGGTGACACCATCCTGCCGCCGCTTCAGGCGCATCGGCGTGACCGAGGTCATGGGCTCAATCCCGTCGACATTCACCTCATTGAGTTGTTCCATGAAGGTGAGGATGTTCGACAGCTCACCGGCAAGGGCGGGCAGGTTCTCTTCGGGGACGGCAATGCGCGCCAGCTTGGCCACACGGCGCGCGGTTTCCAGATCGATGGTGGACATGTCGCTTCCCTTTGCGGGTGTCATCGTTGGGTTGGCCCGGGTTTAGCGGCGCGGACGCGCGGGCGCAAGCGATGGGCGCATGCCCGCTCTTCACCTGTGGCGCGGATTGTTGCATATGGGGGGCAGTTCAACCCCGAGGTCACCCATGCACGACATCCGCACTATTCGCGAAAACCCTGATCAGTTCGACGCCGCTCTGGCCCGTCGGGGGCTGTCGGGGCTGTCGTCGCAGCTTCTGGCGCTGGATGAGGGGCGGCGCGCGAAGATCCTTGCTGCCGAGACCGCGCAGGCAGAGCAGAACAAGGCATCGAAAGAGGTGGGGGCCGCGAAAGCGCGGGGTGACGAGGCCGAATTTGAACGGCTGCGTGCCTTGGTGGCCGAGAAGAAGGCCGATATCGCACGGCTGAATGACGAGGCCCAGGCCGAGGATGCGCGTCTGCGCGCGATGCTGGCCGAGATCCCCAACCTGCCGCTGGACGAGGTGCCTGACGGGCGCGACGAGAGCGATAATGTGGAAATCCGCCGCTGGGGCAACCCGCGCGATTTCACCTTCACCCCGAAAGAGCATTTCGAGATTGCGGGCGTGAAGCCGGTGCTGGACCTTGCCACCGCCGCCAAACTGTCAGGCTCGCGCTTCATGGTTCTGAAAGGCGCGCTGACACGGGTGCACCGGGCGCTGGCGCAGTTCATGCTGGATACCCACACCACCGAGCATGACCTGACCGAGGTCTGGACCCCGGTTCTGGTGCGCGACGAGGCGATGTTCGGCACCGGCAACCTGCCCAAATTCGCCGAAGACAGCTATCAGACGACCAACGGCTGGTGGTTGATTCCGACATCCGAGGTGACGCTGACCAATATCGTCGCCGGTGAGATCGTCGAGGAAAGCACGCTGCCCCTGCGCATGACCGCGCATAGCCAGTGCTTCCGCTCCGAGGCCGGGTCGGCGGGCAAGGATACCACCGGCATCCTGCGCCAGCACCAGTTCGAGAAGGTCGAGATGGTGACGATTTGCGCGCCCGATGAGGCACTGAAAGAGCATGAGCGCATGACTGGCTGTGCCGAGGCGATTTTGCAAAAGCTGGAACTGCCCTATCGCACGGTCGTGCTGTGCACCGGCGACATGGGCTTTGGTAGCCAGAAGACCCACGATATCGAAGTCTGGTTGCCGGGGCAGGGCGCTTACCGCGAGATCAGCTCGTGTTCGACCTGCGGCACCTTTCAGGCGCGGCGCATGAATGCGCGCTACCGGCCGGGCGGCGGCAAGCCGGAGTTTCTGGCAACCCTCAACGGTTCGGGTCTGGCGGTGGGGCGCACGCTGATTGCGGTGCTGGAGAACGGGCAGCAGGAGGATGGCTCGGTCAACCTGCCCGCCGCGCTTCACCCATGGCTGGGCGGCAAGACCCGGATTACGGCTGAGGGCGTGCTGGCGTAAGCGCTACAGATCGGCCAGCCAGGCCAGCGTGGTGCGGATAACGAAATCATTGGTCGCGGGCGAGCGGATATCGCCAGTGATCACATGCTGGCCGGGATCTTCGGCATTGTCGATCAGATGCGCGTCGGCGCGTGCGCCCCAGCGCTGGATCACCCGCGCGGTGGCAGCGGGCACCACCACCTGATCACCGGCAGCATAGAACACCAGCATCGGGACATGTGCCGCCGTATGGTCTGCCGCCGCCGCCGCGCGCTGGACGGTGCGCAGCGCGAATAGGGCGCGGCTGGGGTAGCGTTCGGTCCAATAGAGCGCGTGATCGGCGTTATAGGGGGTAAAGCTGCGCTCGGTGCCCCCTACAAGATGCAGCCAGCGCGGCGCATAGGGCAGATCCAGCATCCAGGCCTGGTTGTTGTTGAGCGCGAAATTGGGCGAAATTGTCACCAGCGCCGCGATATCGTCTTGCCAGGCGGGTTCCAGGGCGGCCAGCGTCGCCAGCGACCCGCCGGTCGATGTGCCCATCAGCACCACCCTGTCACCCAGACGGCGGCCAATGGCCATGGCCTCTGCCAGATCCAGCGCCCAATCCTCGACCGATGCATTTCCCAGCGCTTCGCCCGGCACTGCGCCCGGTCCGGTGCCGTCGGTGCGCCCGTGGCCTGCCAGCCGCGTGCCGAAGTAATTGGCCCCAAGCGCTGCGGCAATTGCTTCCGGCACTGGCGAAATTTCGCGGCGGCTGGCGGAAAAGCCATGGATATAAACCACAGACAGCTCGGTCCGCTCACCGGGCGCCACAGCCCAGTTGATCGCTTTTTCCGTGCCCGGAACGATATCGCCAAACACGCTTTCGCGCGCGTCCAGCCAGGCATCCAGATCCAGGTCGGGTTCCGGCGCGGGAAGGCGGGCAAGGTCTGGCCAGCCGGGGCGCGGGTCGGCCCACCAGAGCACGGCGAACAGAAATGCCAGAGCCAGCGGCAGGCCAACAAGGATCCGGGCAAGGCGACGCATCAGAGCTCCAGTGATTCAAGGGTGGCGGTGATCAGGGTCAGGCATTCGGGCGTCGAAAAGCGGTGATCGGCGCCCTTGACCAGCACCAGCCGCAGATCGGGGCAGGTGGCGTGCTCAAACAGCCGCATCGCCACGGAAACCGGCACGTCTGTATCGTCAGACCCCTGCAACAGGCGCACCGGAAACGGCAGGTCCAGCGGCGCGCGCAGCACAAGCCGGTTGCGGCCGTCCTCGATCAGGCGGCGGGTGATGATATAGGGCTCTTCCGAATAGTCCGAAGGCAGCGCGATCTGCCCGTCGCGCATCAGCGCTGCGCGCTGTGCGTCGTCAAAGCTGCTCCACATGCCATCCTCGGTGAAATCGGGCGCGGCGGCGATCCCCACCAGCGCCGCCACCCGCTCAGGCATGGCGCGGGCGACCAGAAGCGATATCCAGCCGCCCATGCTGGAGCCGACCAGAACCTGTGGCCCCTCGGTCAGGGTGGTGATGGCGGCCATGGCATCGTCGGCCCAGTCACCGATGCAACCATCGAGAAAAGCACCGCTGCTCTCGCCATGGCCCGAATAGTCGAACCGCAAGAAGGCGCGGCCCTGCCGTTCGGCCCAGTCTTGCAGGAAGACGGCCTTGGTGCCGGTCATGTCCGATTTGAACCCGCCCAGAAACACCACGCCGGGGCCTTTGCCCGCGCTTTGGTGATAGGCGATGGTCCGGCCTTGCGGCGTGGTCAGGTGTTGTGCTGCGGTCATGGTGGTTCCCTCTGTTGTGGCAGAGATAGCAGCGCGCGCGGGCCGCGTCACGCCCATCAGGCGCTTGACACGCCCGGCGACCGGGCGCAGAAGATGCGCCGACATACCCGCAACCGGGCGTTCCGTGGGCGCCAAAACGACGAGGAGAGGCTTATGAGCCCCATTTCCCTGACCTTCCCCGATGGCAACAAGCGCGAGTTCAAGGCAGGCATCACGCCGGCCGAGGTGGCAAGCGCGATTTCGACCTCGCTGGGCAAGAAGGCGATTTCCGCAAGTGTGGACGGCCAGCACTGGGATCTGCAATGGCCCATCGAGCGCGACGCCGCGATTGCCATCCATACCATGGCCGATGACGCGCAGGCGCTGGAACTCATCCGCCACGATCTGGCGCATATCATGGCCCGCGCCGTGCAGGAAATCTGGCCCGAGGTGAAGGTCACCATCGGCCCGGTGATCAAGGACGGCTGGTATTACGATTTCGACCGCGCCGAGCCCTTCACGCCTGAAGACCTTGGCGTGATCGAGAAGAAGATGAAGGAGATCATCAACGCCCGCGACCCGGTCACCACCGAGATCTGGGACCGCGCGCGCGCTGTTGCGCATTACGAGCGCATCAACGAGCCTTTCAAGGTTGAACTGATCGAATCGATCCCCGGTGACGAGCCGTTGCGCATGTATTGGCACGGCCATTGGCAGGACCTGTGCCGCGGCCCGCACCTGCAACACACCGGCCAGGTGCCCGCCGATGCTTTCAAGCTGATGTCGGTGGCCGGGGCCTATTGGCGCGGTGACAGCAACCGGCCGATGCTGCAACGTATCTATGGCGTGGCGTTCAAGAACCGCGACGACCTGAAGGCGCATCTGACCATGCTGGAAGAGGCCGCCAAGCGCGACCACCGCCGCCTTGGCCGCGAGATGGACCTGTTCCACATGCAGGAAGAGGCGCCGGGGCAGGTGTTCTGGCACCCCAACGGCTGGACGATTTACACCAGCCTGCAAGATTACATGCGCCGCCAGCAGCGCCGCGATGGCTATCACGAGGTCAATACGCCGCAGGTGGTCAACCGGGTTTTGTGGGAAAAATCAGGGCATTGGGAGAACTACCAGGAGAACATGTTCATCGTCGAGGTCGAGGAAGACCACGCGCGCGAAAAGACCGTCAACGCGCTCAAGCCGATGAACTGCCCCTGTCATGTCGAAATCTTCAACGTGGGGCTGAAAAGCTACCGTGACCTGCCGCTGCGGATCGCCGAATTCGGCAGTTGCAACCGGTACGAGCCCTCTGGCGCGCTGCATGGCATCATGCGGGTGCGGGGCTTCACGCAGGATGACGCGCATATCTTCTGCACCGAAGAGCAGATCGAAGCGGAATCGCGCAAGTTCATCGACCTTCTGTCGCGCGTCTATGACGATCTCGGCTTCACGAAGTGGCGCATCAAATTGTCCACACGCCCCGAAAAGCGCATCGGCTCCGAGGAAAGCTGGGATTATGCCGAGGCCGCGCTGGCCAGCGCCGTCAAGGCGGCAGGCCACAGCTATGAGATATTCGAGGGCGAAGGCGCGTTCTATGGCCCCAAGCTGGAATTCGTGCTGACCGATGCCATCGGCCGCGACTGGCAATGCGGCACCCTGCAGGTCGATCCCAACCTGCCCGAGCGGCTGGATGCCCATTATATCGGTGCCGACGGGGCCAAACACCGTCCGATCATGCTACACCGCGCGGTGCTGGGCTCGTTCGAGCGGTTTATCGGTATCCTGATCGAAAGCTACGCGGGCAAGCTGCCGTTGTGGCTGGCACCGCAACAGGTTGTCGTGGCCTCCATCGTATCGGATGCCGACGATTTCGTGCATGAGGTGGTGGCCGCGCTGCGGGCCGTTGGCCTCCGCGCCAAGGCCGATCTGCGCAACGAGAAGATCAACTACAAGGTGCGCGAGCATTCGCTGGCCAAGGTGCCGGTGATCCTGGCGCTGGGCGCGCGCGAAGTGGCCGAGCGCACGGTATCGGTGCGGCGCCTGGGCGAGAACCGGACCGAGACAGTGGCGCTGGAGGCGCTGGTGGCGCAACTGACGGCTGAGGCCACGCCGCCGGATCTGCGGTAAGCGGCTCAGGGGGGCTTTGCCCCCCGCCTTCGGCTCCCCCCAGCGTGTTTTTTGCAAGATGAAGATGCAAAGGGGGGCTTTCCCCGTTCTGGTTTGCGGCGTAAGTCTGCGCTATGCGGATTCTTTTTCTGGGTGATGTGATGGGCCGGTCCGGCCGCAAGGCGGTGGCCGAGCGGCTGGCAGCGCTCAGGCGCGATTGGGGCCTCGATTTCGTGGTGGTCAATGGCGAGAATGCGACCTCGGGCGCCGGGCTGTCGCCGGACCATGCCAAGGCCCTGTTCGAGGCCGGGGCCGATTGTGTGACACTGGGCGACCATGCGTTTGATCAGAAGACAATGATCGCGCATATCGACAAGGAGCCGCGTCTGCTGCGCCCGCTGAATTTCTCCAAGGTGGCGCCGGGGCAGGGCGCACGGCTTTTCAATCTGGCTGACGGGCGGCGGATTCTGGTGGCGCAGGTGCTGGGGCAGGTGTTCATGAAACGCCCGTTCGATGACCCGTTTTCCGCCATCGAGCCGGTATTGCGCGCCCATCCCCTGGGGGCGCGGGCGCAGGCGGTGCTGGTCGATGTCCATTGCGAGGCGACATCCGAGAAAATGGCCATCGGCCATTGGTGCGACGGGCGCACAAGCCTCGTGGTGGGCACGCATACCCATGTGCCCACGGCCGACGCGATGATCCTGCCCGGCGGGACTGCCTATCTGACCGATGCCGGGATGTGTGGCGATTATGACAGCGTGATCGGCATGCAGAAGGACGAACCTTTGCGCCGTTTCATCACCGGCATGCCCTCGAAGCGTTTCGAACCGGCGGTGGGTGAGGCCACGCTGAGCGGGGTTTTCGTACAGACCGACGACAAGACCGGTCGCGCGCTGAACGTCACACCGGTGCGCGTGGGCGGGCGCTTGCAGTCGATGGGGCCGCAGGCATGATACGCGCCGCGCTGCCCTATCTGGCTCTTCTGGCCATTGGCGGTGCCTGGGGGATGACCACGCCACTGATCAAGGCGGCGACAAATGCGGGCCATGGTGCGCTGGGCGTGGCGCTGTGGTCCAGCAGCCTGAGCCTGCTGGTTCTCGGTGGGTATCTGGTGTTGCGCGGCCAGTTGTGGCGGCTGCCGCTGGATGCAGCATCCTTGCGGCTTTATGCCATGGTGGGCCTTCTGGGCATTGCGCTGCCGCAATGGGCGTCGTTCACCGGCACCACGCATCTGCCTGCCGGGATCATGTCGATCATCATCTCGTTGGTGCCGGTATTCTCGTTGCCGCTGGCGCTGGTGGTGCGGGCCGAGGGGTTCAGCGTGCAGCGTCTGGCGGGTGTGGCGCTGGGGGCGCTGGCAATTGTGCTGCTGATCGCGCCCGGAACAGCCAGCCTACCCGCGCCGGGCCTTTGGGTCTGGGTGCTGGTGGGTGCATTGGCGCCATTCTTTTATGCCATCGAGGGGATCTATGTGGCGGCCTCGCCGGCGCGCCTGGCCAACCCTGTTCAGGTTCTCTGGGCAGGGTCCGCAGTGGCGCTGGTGGTGCTGGTGCCACTGGCCGCGGTGTTCGGCGGCTTCCACTCGCCGCTGGCGGGGATAGGGCGGGGAGAGGCCGCCGTAATCGCGGCAGCGCTTTTGTCGATGGCAGCGTTCGTGGGTTATATTGCGCTTTTGCGCCATGCCGGAGCGGTTTTTGGCGCACAGGTGGCCTATACGGTGACCGGGAGCGGGGTAATCTGGGCGATGCTGCTTTTGGGCGAGCGTTATTCGATCTGGGTCTGGGCGGCACTGGCCGCGCTGTTCATCGGCCTGTTTCTTGTGCAACCGCAGCGCGCTGAGGTACAGGCAGAGGTGATCGATGTTCGGGTTTGAGCTTTGGGCGGGGGCGCAGCCTGTCGTTGCGCTGCTGATTGTCGCGGGCATGTTCGCCATGTTCCTGCGCGAGACCTTCCCGGTAGAGGTGGTCGCGCTGATGGGCGCGGCGCTGATGTTGGTGCTTGGCATCGTCCCGCATGATGCGGCGATGGTGGTCTTTGCAAACCCGGCCCCCTGGACCATTGCTGCGCTGTTCATCATCGTCGGCGGGCTGGTGCGCACCGGGGCGCTGGACACGATATCGCAATTTGCGGCGCGCCATGCCGGGAGGCGGCCACTGGCCACCCTTGCCGCGCTGACCTTTACGGTGCTGGGCCTGTCGGCATTCGTCAACAACACGCCGATCGTGGTGGTGATGATCCCGATCTTCATGCAACTGGCAAAGACGCTGGGTGTTTCGCCATCCAAGATGCTGATTCCGCTCAGCTATTTTGCAATCTTTGGCGGTACGATCACGCTGGTGGGCACCTCCACCAACCTGCTGGTTGACGGTGTGGCCCAGCGCGGGGGCATGGAGCCGTTCGGCATTTTCGAGATTTCCGGTGTCGGGGTGGTGATGGCGGTGGTCGGCGTGATCTATCTGGCACTCTTTGCCCGCTACCTGCTGCCCGAGCGCGATTCGATGACCGCGCTGCTGGCCGACCGTGCACCGATGAAATTCTTTACCGAAGTGGCGCTGCCCGAAGGGTCGGCACTGACCGGCAAGCGGATCGCCGAGATCGACATGTTCAAACGCGAAGGCGCGCGGGTGATTGACGTGCTGCGCGGCGATGCCTCGCTCAGGCGCGAACTGGCCGAGGTGGAATTGCAGGCGGGCGACCGGGTGGTCCTGCGCACGCAGATGTCGGAAATACTGGGGCTGCAAGCCAACCCGGAGGTGCGGCTGGTCGATCAGCTTTCGAGCGTGCGTACCACCACGGTTGAGGTGCTGATCTCGCCGGGCTGCAAGATGATCGGGCGCTCGCTGGGCCAGTTGCGGCTGCGGCGGCGTTATGGGGTCTATCCGCTGGCCGTGCACCGCCGCAACCAGAACATCGGCCGCCAGCTGGATGATCTGGTGGTCCAGGTCGGCGATACGTTGCTGCTGGAGGGCGCGACGGAGGATATCCGCCGCCTGGCGAGCGATATGGACATGATCGAGGTCGGCGCCCCGTCAGAGCGGGCGTATCGCCGTGGCCATGCGCCAATCGTGATCGGTGTTCTTGCGGCGGTGGTGGGGCTGTCGGCGCTGAATGTCGCACCGATCCATGTGCTGGCCTTTCTGGGCGTGGCGGTGGTGCTGATTACCCGCTGCATCGATGCCGACGAGGCTTTTGGCTTTGTCGATGGGCGGTTGCTGGCGCTGATCTTCGGCATGCTGATTGTCGGCGCGGGGCTGGATGCTTCGGGCGCTGTTGCGCTGATCGTTGCCAAGGTCAGCCCGCTGATGGTGGGGCTTGCGCCGTGGCTGGTCCTGCTGGCGATCTATGCGCTGACCTCATTCCTGACCGAACTGGTGACCAATAACGCCGTCGCCGTGATCCTGACGCCCATTGCCATCGGGCTGGCGCACTCGCTGGGGGTTGATCCGCGGCCACTGGTGGTGGCGGTTATGCTGGCGGCTTCGGCCTCATTCGCCACGCCGATCGGCTATCAGACGAATACGCTGGTCTATGGCCCCGGTGGCTATCGGTTCACCGATTTCCTGCGCATCGGCGTGCCGCTGAATGTGCTGATGGCGATCACCGCCAGCCTGGTGATTCCGTTCTTCTTTCCGCTCTGAGCGTTAGAAGACGCTCATGATCTCATCCAGCGGTTTCTTGCGCTTGGCAATGGCGGGTACAACGGCGTCCGGGGCGGGGTAGCCCACCGGCAGGATCATCACCGGCTTTTCATGCGCTGGCCGGTTGCAAAGGGTATTGAGGAATTTCATCGGGTTGGGGGTATGCGTCAGGCAGACGAGCCCGGCATGATGCAGCGCCGAGATCAGGAAGCCGGTGGCGATGCCGACGCTTTCGGGCACGTAGTAATGCTTGAACCTTTCGCCCTCGGGTGTCAGGCCGTGGCGTTGGGCGAAGACCACGATCAGCCAGGGAGCCGTGGTCAGGTGTGGCTTGTCGGCGCCGGTGCCGATCGGTTCGAGCGCGCGCAACCATTCCGCACCCGCACCACCGGCATAGAACTCGGTTTCTTCGGCTTCGGCCGCTTCGCGGATGCGGGCCTTCATTGCAGGGTCCGCGATGGCGACGAAATGCCAGGGCTGGTGATTGGCCCCTGATGGCGCGGAGCCGGCAGTCGCGATGCAGGCCTCTATCACGGCTTGTGGCACCGGGTCAGTGGCGAAATCACGCACCGAATGGCGTTTGCGCATGTAGTCCAGATGCCGCTGTGCCGCATCAAGGGCGGCGTCCGGAGCAAGCTGTACACGGTCAGGCAAGGGCAGGGGAGCGTAGTGCAGCCGAGCCTCGGTGACGGACATGAAGTTTCCTTTCTGTAGCGCCGTGCAATTGAGCGGAACAGCTTGATGCGCGTCAAGCCCCACCGGCGGTTCAATCGCTTGCAATCGGGCGCAATTCGGGGTCATCTCGGAATCATGAACGCGTTAAATACCGCCGCCGTCGCCCAACCACGCCCGATCGTCGGTGTCCTGTGGATGCTGCTGTCAGGGCTTTGCTTCGTGGGTGTCACGGCCACCGTGAAGCATATGGGGGATGCGATCCCCGCCGCGCAATCGGCCTTCCTGCGCTATCTTCTTGGATTGGTCTTTCTGTTGCCGGTGTTGCCCGCTTTTCGCCAGATGACGATCACGCCGCGCGACTGGGGCCTCTTCGGCATGCGGGGGATGGTTCATGCGATCGGCGTGATCTTGTGGTTCTATGCCATGACGCGAATCCCCTTGGCCGAGGTGACGGCGATGGGCTATCTGATGCCGGTCGGTGTGGCGATCGGGGCCGCGCTGTTTCTGGGTGAACGCCTGCGCCTGCGCAGGATTGCGGCCATTGCGGCGGCGATTCTGGGGGCGCTGATCATCCTGCGTCCGGGCCTGCGCGAAGTGTCTTCGGGGCATCTGGCGATGCTGTTCAACGCGGTTCTGTTTTCCGCCTCGTATCTGATCGCCAAGCGGATGACCGGGCTTGTGCCGCCGTCGGTTGTGGTGGGGATGCTGTCGATCTTCGTCACGCTGGGGCTGGCGCCCTTTGCCTTCGCGGTATGGGTGCCGGTCAGCGCGGTGCAGGTCGGATGGCTCCTGCTGGTGGCCTGTTTCGCAACAGCCGGGCATTACGCGATGACCGTCGCATTCGCCTCGGCACCGATATCGGTCACGCAACCGGTGACGGCGGTGCAACTGGTCTGGGCCGTCTTGCTGGGCGCGCTGTTTTTTGCCGAGCCGGTTGACCTTTTCGTCATCATGGGTGGTGGGGTAATCATCAGCGCGGTAATCTTCATCGCGTTGCGCGAACAGGCAATTGCGCGGGCCGAGGGGCGCGCGCGCAGACTTCGCGCACCGGAACTCTGACAGAGGAGCGTTGCGATTGCAGATCCGTGCCTTGCTGATCGCGGTCTTCCTGACGTTGACAGCGTCACAGGCGCTGGCCTGCACCGCACCCGCCGAGTTGCAGGCCCTGCGCGGCGCGGTTCTGGCCGCAGTGAATGCCGAGCGGACGGGGGCCGGCCTGGCAATGCTGCGCCCGTCATCGGCGCTGGACACGGCCGCGCAGGGCCATGCCTGCGAGATCGCCCGCCGCGAACGGCTGAGCCATCGCAGCGGGTTGTTTGCATCGCTTCCCAGCCGCCTGCGGCAGGCGGGTTATGCCTATTCCATGGCCAATGAAAACCTTGCCGCCGGGCAAAACAGCACCCAGCAGGTGATGCACAGCTGGATGGCCTCGCCGGGGCATCGCAACAATATTCTTGCCGCCCAGGCGCGCGAACTGGGCGTCGGCGTCGCTTGGGGGGCGGACGGGCAGCTTTACTGGGTGACGGTTGGCGCGGCGCCGCGATAAGCGCGCTGCCCAGATATGCCCGCCGCCATGCCTCTCAGCCCTGCGATGCGCCCGCGGCGGCGCTGCCACGAGGGGCAACCAGCGCGCGCATCGCACTCGATTCCGTCAACATCCCGGTCACGCGCCCGCCCTCGGTCAACAGCACCGGGCCGCTTCCGTTTGCCAGCGTCTCCATCGCCACACGCAACGGCGTGTCGGCGGGCAGCGTCAGCCCGGCGGGGGCAGGGCGCGGCGGCGGGACAGCGGCATCGGCGGCACGCAAAACGCCCAGCGGGTTCATATGCGCCACGAAATCGGCGACGTAATCATTGGCCGGGTTGGTGTAGATCTCTGACGGCGTGCCGCACTGGATGATCCGCCCGCCTTCCATGATGGCGATGCGGTTGCCCAGCTTGAACGCCTCGTCCAGATCGTGGCTGACAAAGATAATGGTGCGTTGCAGCCGTTGTTGCAGGTCCAGCAATTCATCCTGCAACCGGGTGCGGATCAATGGGTCAAGCGCCGAAAACGGCTCATCCATCAGAAGGATCGGCGCGCGGGTGGCGAAAGCGCGGGCCAGTCCGACGCGTTGCTGCATCCCGCCCGAGAGTTCCGCCACCTTACGGTCGGCCCATTGCGACAGGCCAACCAGCTCCAGTTGTTCTTCGATCCGGTCGCGCCGCTCGCGCCGGCCCAGCCCCGCCAGTTCCAGCCCCAGCCCCACATTCTCACGCACCGAGCGCCACGGCAGCAGGCCGAATTGCTGAAACACCATGGCCACATGCTGCATGCGCAACCGGCGCAACGTGGCCTTGCTGGCCTTCGGTACGCTGATCATCTGCTCGCCGTCATTGACCAGAACATCGCCCTGCACGATCGGGTTCAGCCCGTTGACCGCGCGCAGAAGCGTTGACTTGCCCGAGCCTGACAGCCCCATCAGCACCAGGATCTCCCCCTCGGCCACATCAAGCGTGCAATCATGCACGCCCAATACCTGGCCGGTTTTCTTCTGGATATCGGCCCGGCTCTGGCCGGTTTCCATCAGGGGAATGGCCTTCCAGGGGTTGTCGCCAAACACGATCGACACATTGCGGAACGAGACGGCGGGTTGTTTCCGGGGTTGTTCCTGCTCGCTCATGCCTTGCGCTCCACCCGCAACATCCGGTCCAGCATGATCGCCACTGCCACGATCACCGCGCCTGATTCAAACCCGAGGCTGGCATTGACCGAGTTCAGCGCCCGCACCACCGGCACGCCCAATCCCGGCGCACCGACCAGCCCGGCGATCACCACCATCGACAGTGACAGCATGATCGTCTGGTTCAGCCCGGCCATGATCTGCGGAAAGGCCCAGGGCAGTTCGACCTTGAGAATGCGTTGCGTCGATGTCGCGCCAAAGGCGGTGGCGGCTTCGCTCAGAGCGTCCGGGGTTGAACGGATACCCAGTTCGGTCAGCCGGATTGCGGCGGGCATGGCGAAGATCACGGTCGCGACCAGCCCCGGCACCATGCCGAGGCCAAAGAGTACCAGCACCGGGATCAGGTAGACGAAGGTCGGCAGCGTCTGCATCAGGTCCAGCACTGGCGTGAGCGCGCGGTAAAACCGCGGGTGATGCGCCGAATAGATGCCCAGCGGCACGCCGATGGCCATGCAGATGAAGCATGATCCCAGAACCAGCGTCAGTGTCTGCATGGTCAGCAGCCAGTAGCCCTGATTGAGCGCGAACAGCGCGCAGGCGGTGACAATCGCCACCGGTATCAGATGGCGCTGCAACACCCAGGTGATGGCCGCAAAAAGCGCGATGATGACCAGCGGATGCGGTGTGGCAAGTGCCGTCGAGAGTGCGCCGATGCCCTGCCGGAGCGCATATTCGAGCGTATCGAAGAAGCCGACGAAGTTGTCCTGCAGCCAGGTGAAGGCGGTCGCCACGCCACGGCCCACGGGGATCTTGGCCTCGGTGATGGTGCCGGAAAGCGTGTCAATCATGGGGCATCCGGGTTGTTGAAAAAGCGCGCCCCCGGTGGGGTGCCGGGGGTGCTTTTCGTCCTCAGTTCAGCGCGGATGTGACGGCTTCCATCGCATCGCCACCGTCGCGGGTGGTCACACCCTCCAGCCAGGGGGCCAGTGCGTCAGGGTTGGCGGCCAGCCAGGCGCTGGCGGCCGCGCCGGGTTCCATGCCGTCGTCAAGGATCGCGGCCATGATCTCGTTTTCCAGTGCCAGCGTGAATTCCAGGTTTTGCAGGAACTGCCCGACATTGGAGCATTCCTCGACATATCCTGCGCGAGTATTGGTATAAACCTCGGCGCCGCCGAAATCAGGCCCGAACCAGTCATCGCCGCCTGCCAGATAGGTCATCTCGAAACTGGCGTTCATCGGGTGGGGCTCCCAACCCAGGAAGATCATCGGCTCATTGCGGCGATCAGAGCGCTGGACCTGCGCCAGCATCCCCTGCTCCGAGCTTTCCACCACCTGAAATCCGGCAAGGCCAAAGGCATCGGCCTCGATCATGTCAAGGATCAGGCGGTTGCCGTCATTGCCCGGCTCGATGCCGTAGATACGGCCCTGAAGTGCGTCGGCATGCGCGGCGATATCGGCGAAATCGGCAATTCCCAGCGCGGCGGCGGTGGCATTGGCGGCCAGCGTGTATTTCGCTCCTGCAAGGTTGCGGCGCACGGTGTCGACGGTGCCTGCCTCGCGGTAGGGGGCGATATCGGCCTCCATGGTGGGCATCCAGTTGCCCAGGAACACGTCGATATCGTTGTTGGCCATCGAGGTATAGGTCACCGGCACGGACAGAACCAGAACCTCGGTCTGATAACCAAGCGCCTCCAGAATGGTCGTTGCCACGGCGGTGGTAGCGGTGATGTCTGTCCAGCCGACATCGGAGAAGCGCACACTGTCGCAATTGGCGAAGGCGGGGGCGGCGGCAAGCGTCAGGGCAGTGGTGGCGGCAATGGCGGATATGCGGCGCATGGCGATCTCCTGCTTGTTGGCGTTTTTGTTGATTGACGAGTCAATAAACAATCGGTTAGCTCGGTTGCAAGGTTTTTTCTCGGTTTTCTTCGGTTCGGCGGGCCTGCCCGGTCCCCGGCAATCACAGCAAACGGGACAGGATAATGCCCAAACTCGGTATGGAGCCTATACGACGTTCGGCGCTGATCAAGGCAACAATTGCCGAGATCGGCCATGTCGGCACGCTTGAGGTGACGGTCAGCCGCATTGCCAAGCGGGCAGGCATGTCCTCGGCGCTGGCCCATCATTACTTCGGCTCGAAAGAAGCGATTTTTCTGGCCGCCATGCGCCATGTGATGACCCTCTATGGTGCCGAGGTGCGCGGCGCGTTGGCCGCCGCCGATGGGCCCGAGGGCCGCGCGCTGGCAGTGATCCGCGCCTCGTTTTCGCCGGGCAGTTTCCGGCGTGAGGTGATCTCGGCCTGGTTGAATTTCTACGTTCTCGCCCAGACCCAGCCGCAGGCGCGCAGGCTTCTGGCTGTTTACCAGCGGCGTATGGTATCGAACCTGCGCCACGCTCTGCGCCCCTTGCTGGGCGCCAGGGCGCATCAGGTCGCCCGTTCGATCGCGGCGATGATCGACGGGGCCTATCTGCATGCGGTTCTGGGCCTTGAGGTGCCCGACGGCGCCGAAGCGGCCCGGCAGGTCGAGGACTATCTGGCACTGGCGCTAAAGAAGGGACCGCAGGCATGAGGGCACAACCCATTGCCAGCCATTTCATCGACGGTGCCTATGTCGAGGACAGCGCGGGTGCGCCGATTGATGTGATCTATGCCGCCAGCGGCGAAACCATCGCCCGCCTGCATGAGGCGACGCCTGAAATTATCGACCGGGCGCTGGCCTCGGCGGCACGTGCGCAGCGCGAATGGGCGAGGTTGATGCCGGTCGAGCGCGGGCGCATCCTGCAACGCGCCGCTGCGATCATCCGCGAGCGCAACCGCGAACTGTCCGAGTTGGAAACACTGGACACCGGCAAACCCTTGCAGGAAACGCTGGTGGCCGATGCGACATCCGGCGCCGATGCGCTGGAATATTTCGGCGGTATGGCGGCGACGGTTACGGGCGAATCCATCCCGCTGGGCCGCGATTTCGTCTATACCATCCGCGAACCCCTTGGCGTTTGCGTCGGCATCGGCGCGTGGAATTACCCCACCCAGATCGCCTGCTGGAAGGCCGCGCCCGCGCTGGCCTTTGGCAATGCGATGGTGTTCAAACCCTCGGAAGTGACGCCGCTGTGTGCGCTGAAGGTGGCCGAGATACTGTATGAAGCGGGCTTGCCTGCCGGGCTTTACAACGTGGTGCAGGGGCGCGGCGCGGTCGGCGCGGCACTGGTGACAGATCCGCGTGTGGCCAAGGTCTCGCTCACGGGATCGGTGCCGACAGGCCGCAAGGTCTATGCCGCTGCGGCCGAGGGCGTGCGCCATGTGACAATGGAGTTGGGCGGCAAATCGCCGCTGATCATCTTTGATGACGCCGATCTGGAAGATGCGATCGGCGGCGCGATGCTGGGCAATTTCTATTCCTCGGGCCAGGTCTGCTCCAACGGCACGCGGGTTTTCGTGCAGCGTGGCATCAAGGAGCGGTTTCTTGAGCGGTTGAAGGCCCGGACCGAGGCGATTGTCATGGGTGAGCCGATGGATGAAGCCACGCAGATGGGCCCCTTGGTAAATGCCGCGCAGATGGACAAGGTGCTGGGCTATATCGAGGCCGGACGCAACGAGGGCGCGCGGCTGATCACCGGCGGCGCGCGCCTCAACGGGCCGGGGTTCTATGTCCAGCCCACCGTTTTCGCCGATGTAACCGATGGCATGACCATCGCGCGCGAGGAAATCTTTGGCCCGGTCATGGCGGTGCTTGATTTCGACACCGAGGACGAGGTGATCGCGCGGGCCAATGACACCGAATTCGGCCTGTCAGCAGGTGTTTTCACCCGCGATCTGACCCGCGCGCACCGGGTTATTGGCCAGTTGGAGGCCGGAACCTGCTGGATCAACGCCTATAACCTTGCCCCGGTCGAGGCGCCCTTTGGTGGCTCAAAGATGTCCGGCGTGGGGCGTGAGAACTCAAAGGCGGCTGTCGAGCATTATACGCAGATCAAGTCGGTTTATGTGGGCATGGGCCCGGTCGACGCGCCCTATTGAAGCGCGCGGCCTTTCGGAGACGGGTATGGAAGCGGATTTTGTGATCATCGGCGCGGGTTCTGGCGGATCGGCCGTGGCCTATCGGCTGGCCGAGGCCGGGCATTCGGTGCTGGTGGTCGAGTTCGGTGGTTCGGACGCCGGGCCGTTCATCCAGATGCCGGGCGCGCTGTCTTATCCGATGAACATGTCCCGCTATGACTGGGGCCTGAAAACCGAGCCGGAGCCGCATCTGGGCGGGCGTGTTCTGGCTACGCCGCGCGGTAAGGTGGTGGGCGGGTCGTCCAGCATCAACGGGATGGTCTATGTGCGCGGGCATGCCTGCGATTTCGACCATTGGGAAGAGCAGGGCGCGCAGGGCTGGGCCTATGCCGATGTGCTGCCCTATTTCAAGCGGATGGAGAACTGGCACGCCGAGGGCGATATGGGCGCCGATGCCAGTTGGCGCGGCACCGAAGGGCCGTTGCATGTGACGCGCGGCAGCCGCCAGAATCCGCTGTTCAACGCCTTCATTCAGGCCGGATCGCAGGCGGGCTACCCGGTGACCGCCGATTACAACGGCGAGCAGCAGGAAGGGTTCGGCGCGATGGAGGCCACGATCTGGCGCGGTACGCGCTGGTCGGCGGCCAAGGCCTATCTGAAACCGGCGCAGAAAACGGGCCGCTGCACGCTGGTGCGCGGGCTGGCCGCGCGCGTGATACTGCGCGAGGGCAGGGCCGAAGGGGTGGAACTGGCTGACGGTCGGCGGTTGATGGCACGGCGCGAGGTGGTGCTGGCGGCTTCGTCGATCAATACGCCCAAACTGTTGATGCTTTCGGGCATCGGTCCTGCCGCGCATCTGGCCGAGCACGGTATCGATGTAGTGGCCGACCGCCCCGGTGTGGGTGCGAACCTTCAGGACCATCTGGAGCTGTATCTCCAGTTCGCTGCCAGTCAGCCGGTAACTCTTTACAAATACTGGAATATATTGGGAAAGGCCTGGGTCGGTGCGCAATGGCTGTTCGCAGGCACCGGCCCCGGCGCCTCGAACCAGTTCGAGGCTGCGGGCTTCATCCGCTCCAGCGCGGGCAAGGCCTATCCGGATATCCAGTTCCATTTCCTGCCCATCGCCGTGCGCTATGATGGCAAGGCCGCCGCCGAGGGGCACGGCTTTCAGACCCATGTCGGCCCGATGCGCTCCAAAAGCCGGGGGACGGTGCGGCTGCGCTCTGGCCGGGCCGAGGATGCGCCGGAAATCCGCTTCAACTACATGAGCCACCCGGACGACTGGGAGGAATTCCGCACCTGTATCCGCCTGACGCGCGAGATCATGGCGCAACCCGCCATGGCGCCCTATGTCAAACACGAGATCCAGCCGGGTGCGGCCCTGCACGACGATGCCGCGCTGGATGATTTCATTCGCCAGCACGCTGAAAGCGCGTATCACCCCTGCGGAACGGCGCGGATGGGACGGCGAGATGACCCAATGGCGGTGGTTGACCCGGAGGGGCAGGTGATCGGCGTGAGCGGGCTGCGGGTGGCCGACAGCTCGGTCTTTCCGCGCATCACCAACGGCAATCTGAACGCGCCCACAATCATGACCGGCGAGAAGATCGCTGACCATATCTTGTGCCGCCAGCCATTACCGCGCGCGAATGTGGTGCCGTGGACGCATCCGCAGTGGAAAATCGCCCAGCGTTAACTTTTGCGGCAGGTTTGAGTTGATCGCCACCGTGCCCCGGCCTAGATCGGGGATATGTTAACACTTCGTTCATTTTTAGTTCTTATGCTGGCGCTGGTGACTTCGGTGGGCCAGCCGATGGCGCATCCCTCGGCAGCGGGGATGGTTCTGGCTGGGCAAGCGCGGGTGATCGACGGTGACACGCTGGATATCAGTGGTGAACGTGTACGGCTGCACGGCATTGACGCGCCCGAAATGCGGCAGACCTGCGCGGCGCCCGATGGCGACTGGTCCTGTGGTGAATGGGCGCGCGATGAACTGTTGCGGCTGATCGGGGGCGCGGCGCTCCGCTGCACCGGGATAGAGCGTGACCGTTACGGCAGGCTGGTGGCTACCTGCCACGCGGACGGGCGGGATCTGGGCGCAGCATTGGTCGAGGGTGGGGCGGCCATCGCTTATCGCCGCTACTCGTACGCTTATACCGCGCAGGAAGACCGCGCGCGGCGAGCGCGCAGGGGGATGTGGGCCGAGGGTGAGACAGACCTTGTGCGCCCGGCCCAATGGCGACAAACTCAGACACCAGCGCAAGCTGCGCCAGGTGAATGTGCGATCAAGGGCAACATCTCGTCGAACGGACGCATCTACCATCTGCCGGGCCAGCGCGATTACGCGCTCACCCGGATTGATACAAGCCGGGGAGAACGCTGGTTCTGCACCGAGGAAGAGGCCAGCGCGGCGGGCTGGCGGAGGGCGCAGCGATGAAGCGAAGTGACCTTGAAACCCGAACCGGCCTGCCCGATGCGCTGCGCGTCTTGCTGGAAGACTATCCGCGCGACCTCTGGCAATCGCATCGCAATTTTGACGGCCTGACCCGGTTCTGGCTGGAACGGCATCTGATGTTCCGGCAGGTTCTGACCGAGCTTCAGGATGAAACCCGGACCTTTCTGGATCGTAACACCGACCCGCGCGCCTTTGGCGGGCGCACGGCGCAGATGGCCGGTTTCCTGATCAACCAGCTCCACGGGCATCACCAGATCGAGGATCATCACTATTTCCCAAAGCTTTCAGCCGCCGAAAAGCGGCTGGAACTTGGGTTCGAGATATTGGATGGCGATCATCATGCGCTCGATGCTCATCTGCACGACCTGACCGAAGTGACCAACACCCTGTTGCGCGCCATTAATGCGGGCAGCGATGCGACCGATCCGGCCGGTGCGCTGGAAGCCCGGCTTGGCGGTTTCGAGCGGTTTCTGGATCGCCATCTGACGGATGAGGAGGATCTGGTGGTGCCGGTAATTCTGCATCATGGCTTCAGACTCTGATCCAGATCAAGGGCGCGACCAGTGCGCGTGGTTAGCGTGGCGCTGAAATGAACAGGAGTTTCAGATGTCGCATACGCCACATGATCTTGCCGAAGAATTTCCCGATCAACACGAAAAGCTGCACGCGCTGAAATTGTCGGACCCCCATTTCGCGCGATTGGCTGACGACTATCACGAGGTGAACCGCGCAATCCATCGGGCCGAAAGCCTGGTTGAGCCAATGGCCGACGAGGCCGAAACCGAACTGCGCAAGAAGCGGCTGGCACTCAAGGACGAGATTGCCAGAATGTTGCGCAGCGCCTCGTGACGACAGGCAGACGCCGGGCCATGCTGCCCGGCGTTTGTCATATCTCGCGCGGGTTCTGGATTGCGTAGGGCAGCACGCCGCGGCTGTCAGGATCGATTCGCAGCGCGGCTTCGAGCGGCGGAACCGAGCGCTGGTGACAATCCGGTCGCGCGCAAATCCGGCAGGAAATGCCGATCGGTACGAATGCCTGGGGATGCGTCAGATCCATGTCGTCGGCATAGGTCAGTGCCTCTGCATGGCGGATCTCGCAACCCAGCCCGATCGCATATCGCTGAACCGGCGCACGGAATGAGCCGCCGGGCTTCGTCACCTCGCGCGCCAGACAGAAATAACGCACGCCATCGGGTGTTTCTGCCAACTGGCGGAGAAACCGCCCCGGTGTTTCAAACGCCTGATGCACATTCCATAGCGGGCAGGCACCACCATAGCGCGCAAATTGCAGCCGCGTCGCGGAATGGCGCTTGGTGATGGTGCCCGCCTGATCGACACGGACGAAAAAGAACGGAACCCCCTTCGCGCCGGGCCGTTGCAGGGTGGACAGGCGGTGGGCAACCTGTTCGATCGACGCGCCGAAGCGGTTGGCCAGCTCTTCAAGATCATGTCGCGTGCTTTGCGCGGCGTCCAGAAAAGCGCGATAAGGCAAAAGCACAGCACCGGCAAAATAGTTCGCCAGCCCCAGGCGTGCAATGGCGCGGGCCTCGTCCGACTGAAAGCGCGCCAGGTCAAGCGTGGCGTCGATCAGTTCGTTATTCGACAGGAGAGCAATCTGGTGCAGAAGCTGGAAGCGTCGCGTCTCGATCGGCGCAATTGCTGATAAAGTGATAGTTTTCGCCGCAGATTTATAGCTTCTGAGGGTTCTGGTATCGGAAAAGTGCAAAGTGATTCCGCGCTTTTCCAGCATTCGGTCAATCTTTTCGTCGATCTTTCCGGGGCCTTGCGCGAAATGCTCTGCCGCGCGGTCGACGGCGTCTATGTAGTTATCGCAGTAGTGGAAGAAATCCCGCACTTCTTCCCAAGGTGAGGCGCGCGGTGGGCGCTCGCCCTGACCAAGCGCTTCGTCAAGTGAGGCGAGGCGCTCGTGGCTTTGGCGATAGGCGTGGTGCAGTGCCAGAAGCGCGCGTGCCACGCCCGGCGCGTTGGAGGCCACGAGGCGCAGATCGGCCATGTTCGGGCCGGGGGCGGGAAAGACCGGGTCAGCCAGCGCCTCGCGCAGATCGGTGACCATGCGCTCGCTGTCGCCAGTGGCAAGTTCGGTAACATCGGTGCCGAATTCGCGTGCCAGCGCCAGAACAACCGCCGTGGAAACCGGTCGGTTGTTGTTCTCCATCTGGTTCAGATAGGGCAGGGATACCCCGAGCCGGGTGGCAAATTCCTTCTGGGTCAGTTGCAGCCTGGTGCGGATCTCGCGCAGTTTGGCACCGGCATAAAGCTTTTGAACGGGCATGATGGCCTCTTCATTTGCAACTTTGAAAGGGTAGCTTTGCAAACCTTGATTGCCAAGCCTCGTCAGCCGCGGCTCATGCGTTCGCGGTGTATCACCGCCAGGACCGCTAGAAGGGAGGCGATCGCGCTGCCGAGCATGATCAGAACCAGCGGCCAGGCCCCTGATCCGGGCACCAGCAACAGCCCTGCCAGCGCCGAGAGCGCGGCGCCGCCACCGATCATGATCGCCCCGCCAAGGCCCGAAGCGGTGCCCGCCAGATGTGGCCGTACCGACAACATGCCGGCCGTCGCATTCGGCAGCACCATGCCGTTGCCGATGCCGACAAAGACAAAACAGCCAAAAAACACAAAAGCCGTAGCCAGCCCGGTGCCGAGCATGGTTGCCTGCAACGACAGCCCCGCCAGCGTGATGATCGCGCCGGTCAGGATCATCCGGTTCACCCCCATCCGCACCGAGAACCGTCCGGAAAGAAAGTTTCCCCCCGCATAGCCCAGCGCGGTGAAGGCAAAGAGGCCGCCCAGCGCGGTCGGGCTGAGCCCGTAGATCACCGTGCCGACAAATGGCGCGCCGCCCAGAAACGCAAAGAACACGCCCGAGGCAAAGCTGGAAGACAGCACATAGCCCCAGAACCGGCGCGAGGCGAAAAGCTCTGGATAATCGCGGATCTGCGCCATCATGCTGGTGGGCCGGGTGCGCGCTGTTTCGCCCAGATCGGCCCATGTCAGCGCCAAGACCAGCACGCCTGCCAACGCCAGCAATACGAAATTGGCCTGCCAGCCAAGGACTTCATCCACCACCCCGCCAATCACCGGCCCCAGCATCGGCACGATCGACATGCCCATGGTGACATAGCCCAGCATCGAGGCCGCCTGTGCCTCGTCTACCATGTCGCGCACCACCGCCCGGCTGAGCGCCATGGCTGTGGCAATGACGGCCTGTGCCATGCGGAATATCAGGAAGATATCGGCCGTCGGGGCCAACAGCGTGCCAATACTGGCCAGCACGAACAGCCCCATGCCGATAAGCAGCACGTTGCGTCGGCCGTATCGGTCCGAGAGCGGGCCGATGAGGATTTGCAGTATCGCGCTGACGCCCAGATAGAGCGACACCGAAAGCTGCATCACCGCGTAATCCACCTCGAAATATGCTGCCATGTTGGGCAGCGAGGGTAGAAAGATGTTCATCGACAACGCCGAAAGTCCCGCAATCAGGATCAGCGTGGCAATATGCGGGGGCGAAGTGCGGTCCAGAAACCGGCTTGGGCGTTTTGTCATAATTTCACAAGTGTATTTTCGGCTGGCGAGGAAGTCCAGTGTGGCTCAGTTTCATTTGTGGAAGATGAACCAGGCGCCGAGGGCGATGAAACCAAAGCCCGCCAGATGGTTCCAGCCAAGCGGTTCGCGCAGATAGAAAACTGAAAAAATGGCGAAAACAGAAAGCGTGATCACTTCCTGAATGGTCTTGAGCTCGGCCGCAGAAAAATGACCGTGGCCGATCCGATTTGCCGGCACCTGCAACAGGTATTCGAAAAAGGCGATGGCCCAACTGATCAGGATCACCGCGATCAGAGGGGCCGTCTTGAACCTGAGATGGCCATACCAGGCGAATGTCATGAAGATGTTGGACAGCAAAAGCAGTCCGATGGTGACAACGGGAACGGGAAGCGACATTGACGCGATCTCGGGGTTGGGGCTCTTTGCTTTAGCCTGCGTTGGCGGCCAGGAGAAGCGGTAATAATTTGCAATTATTCAATTAGCATTCGAGGATTGCAGAATGGTTTGCAAATTTTCTCAAAATTGCTTTCGCTTCCCGCGCTTCACCCCTATTTTGCCCCCCAAATCCGAGGAGGGGCACCATGAAGGACATTCTGCACGAGCTTGAGGCCCGTCGCCAGGCCGCGCGCCTTGGCGGTGGTCAGCGCCGGATCGATGCGCAGCACGCCAAGGGCAAGCTGACAGCGCGCGAGCGCATCGCGCTGTTGCTGGATGAGGGCTCGTTTGAAGAGTTCGACATGTTCGTGGCTCATCGCTGCACCGATTTCGGCATGGAGGCCGAGCGCCCGTCAGGCGACGGGGTGGTGACCGGCTGGGGTACGGTGAACGGGCGGATGGTCTATGTGTTCAGCCAGGATTTCACGGTTTTCGGCGGCTCACTGTCAGAGACCCATGCCGAAAAGATCTGCAAGATCATGGATATGGCCATCCAGAACGGTGCGCCGGTGATCGGCCTCAATGATTCGGGTGGTGCGCGGATTCAGGA
Source organism: uncultured Rhodobacter sp. (assembly GCA_964496915.1). Lineage (GTDB taxonomy): Bacteria > Pseudomonadota > Alphaproteobacteria > Rhodobacterales > Rhodobacteraceae > Pararhodobacter. The sequence continues at coordinate 32,334 of CAZCAX010000019.1, read as the reverse complement.
AGGGGTCGCCAGCCTTGCGGGCTATGCCGATGTGTTCCAGCGCAACATCATGGCCTCGGGCGTTGTACCGCAGATCTCGGTGATCATGGGGCCTTGTGCGGGCGGTGCGGTCTACAGCCCGGCGATGACTGATTTCATCTTTATGGTGCGTGATTCGTCTTACATGTTCGTCACCGGCCCCGATGTGGTGAAGACCGTCACCAACGAGATCGTCACCGCAGAAGAACTGGGCGGGGCCTCGACCCATACCAAGAAATCCTCGGTGGCCGATGGCGCGTTTGAGAATGATGTCGAGGCGCTGATCGAGGTGCGTCGCCTGATCGATTTCCTGCCGCTCAACAACCGCGAAAAGCCTCCCGTCCGGCCGTTTTTCGACGATCCCGCGCGGATCGAGGAAAGCCTGGATACGCTGATCCCCGACAATCCCAACACACCCTATGACATGAAGGAGTTGATCCTGAAGGTCGCGGATGAAGGTGATTTCTACGAAATCCAGGCCGATTTCGCCAAGAACATCATCACCGGGTTTATCCGGCTGGAGGGGCGCACCGTGGGTGTGGTGGCCAACCAGCCGATGGTGCTGGCCGGTTGTCTGGATATCGACAGCTCACGCAAGGCGGCGCGTTTCGTGCGCTTCTGCGATGCGTTCGAGATTCCGATCCTGACATTCGTCGATGTGCCCGGCTTCCTGCCCGGTACCGGGCAGGAATACGGCGGGGTGATCAAGCATGGCGCGAAGCTCCTGTTTGCCTATGGCGAGGCGACGGTGCCCAAGGTGACGGTGATTACCCGCAAGGCCTATGGCGGGGCCTATGACGTGATGGCGTCCAAGCATCTGCGCGGCGATTTCAACTATGCCTGGCCGACCGCCGAGATCGCGGTGATGGGCGCCAAGGGCGCGGTCGAGATCCTGTATCGCAGCGAGTTGGGCGACAAGGACAAGATCGCCGCGCGCACCAAGGATTACGAGGACCGGTTTGCCAATCCCTTCGTGGCGGCTGAGAAGGGCTTCATCGACGAGGTGATCATGCCCCAGTCCACCCGCAAGCGGCTGTGTCGGGCCTTTGCCTCTCTGCGCAACAAGAAGCTGACGAACCCATGGAAAAAACACGATAACATCCCTCTGTGAACCCCGCCATGCGCCTACTTCTGCCCGCATCCCTTTGCTTTCTGGCCGCGCCTCTTGGTGCGCAAGAGCAACTGGTGCTGCCCTCGGGGCGGGCGGTTGTGGTGCAGGAAATCCTGTGGGACGTGGATGCGCAATCCGGTCGTTTTCGCTTCGTTGCCCCCTGGATTGCCGCGGCCGGGGGCGATATGGGATCCGTTCATGCCGATATGATGGCGCTCTGTCGCGACTACGCCTTGCCGATACTGAACGGGCTTCATCCGGAGGGCGAAAGCGTTGTGATCTCGTTCTCGTCGGAACCTTCTGAGTTCGGCGCCATTAATCCCGATGTCGTGCAGTTCTTCGAAGGTTTTACAATTGCCGGACAAGACTGCATATGGAGTCAGTACTGATGCTTTCGCTAGATATTGTTCCGCAACGCCGCAATGCAGCGTCCGATGATGCCGGCGCGCCACAGGCGTCTGGTGGCGCGGGTGCACTCAGCGCAAAAAACTGGCGCAACCTCTTGAATTACGCTAACGTCCGGCGCAGCACTGTCAGCAAGGCATGTGTGAAGCAAATCATCCGGCGGGACGTCGTCGCGGCTCGACCGGGGAACGAAGAGAGCAGGAGACCTCTATGTCCAAGACCCTTATCACCGCTGTCGCAGCCGCCTTCAGCTTGGCTATCCTCGCTGGCTGTGACCAGAACCGCCAGGAAGAATTCACGATCGTCGAGCCGGTTCAGCCGATCTATCAGGAGCCGGTTGCCAGCTCCAAATACCGCTGATCGCTCACCGCGTGGCATGATCTTTCCATCAGGGCGGGTCACCGCCCTGATGGTGTTGTTTTGCGCGGTTTCCGGCAGGGAGGCTCTCCCATGCTGAAGCATCGCGGCTTTCCGGGGCGCCTTCCCGGCACCGATTTCCAGTTCACCATCCGCCGCGCCAACAAGGACGGCGCCTCGCCGTTGATCTCTCGCAAACGCTTTGCTGATCGCCGTCCCGCTGACCGGCGCGCTGACCGCGCTTTCATGGCCGCCCTTTGGGAGCATTTCGGCGAGGAGCCGTTCGAGCGTGGCAATCTGGATGCCGGTCGCCTGTCGTGGCTTTTCGGCCGTGAAGTGGTCGCCGCCGAACAACCCTTTGATCCCAAAAGCTATGAGGCGCTCTTGCGCATCAACCTGCCTGTTGCGCAGGCCAGCTTTCCCGAGGTTTTCGCCCCCGATGAAGAGCCGCTCGACGAGGGCGATGATTGGGACGATGGGGAAGATCGGTGATGGCTGGTTTTGCGCAGGCTTTTCGAGGCGATGGAACCGTGGTTTGCGCCGCGCGTTGCACCAGCGAACGCAACAACGGAGTCCCGAAGCCATGTGGAAATCCATCACGCTTCCGCTCGCAGCCGTCGCGGCGCTTGCCGCTTGCGGCAACAATCCAGGTGAACAGGCGCTTATCGGTGGCGGTGCCGGGGCTGTCGGCACTGCCGTTCTGGGCGGCGATCCGATCGTCGGCGCAGCCGTCGGTGCCGGGGGTAACGTGCTGTTTTGCCAGGCGTATCCGCACCGCTGTCGCCGCTGAACGCGGACGCAACCCGCAATCCGTCATGCCGTCCGGCCCCGTTGGGGTTCGGGCGGTTTTTCGTATCCGTTGAACGATCAGCCCAGATGGGCTTGGGGGAGAAAGTATGTTCAAGAAGATCCTGATCGCGAACCGAGGTGAAATCGCCTGCCGGGTGATCAAGTCGGCGCGCAAGATGGGCATCAGGACGGTTGCGGTTTATTCCGATGCCGACCGCAACGCGCTGCATGTGCGCATGGCCGATGAGGCCGTGCATATCGGCCCGCCCCCCGCGAACCAGTCTTATATCGTGATCGACAAGATCATGGACGCGATCCGCGCCACCGGGGCCGAGGCCGTGCATCCGGGCTATGGTTTTCTGTCGGAAAACATGAACTTCGCCGCCGCACTTGAGAAAGAGGGCGTGGCCTTCATCGGTCCGCCTTCGGGGGCGATCGAGGCGATGGGCGACAAGATCACCTCGAAGAAGATCGCCGCCGAGGCCGGGGTCAGCACCGTGCCCGGCTATATGGGGCTGATCAAGGACGCAGACGAGGCAGTGAAGATCAGCGGCGAGATCGGCTATCCGGTGATGATCAAGGCCTCGGCAGGCGGCGGCGGCAAGGGCATGCGGATCGCCTGGAACGACGACGAGGCGCGCGAGGGTTTTCAGAGCTCCAAGAACGAGGCGGCGTCAAGCTTCGGAGACGACCGCATCTTCATCGAGAAATTCGTGACGCAGCCGCGGCATATCGAAATTCAGGTTCTTGCCGACAAGCACGGGAATTACACCTATCTTTTCGAGCGCGAATGCTCGATCCAGCGGCGTAACCAGAAGGTCATCGAAGAGGCGCCTTCGCCGTTTCTTGATCAGGCAACGCGCAAGGCGATGGGCGAACAAGCCGTCGCATTGGCGCGCGCCGTGGGCTACACCAGCGCCGGAACGGTTGAATTCATTGTCGACGGCAGCCGCAATTTCTATTTCCTGGAGATGAACACCCGCCTGCAGGTGGAGCACCCGGTAACCGAGTTGATCACCGGCGTCGATCTGGTGGAACAGATGATCCGCGTTGCCGCGGGAGAGCCGTTGCCCTTCACGCAGGACGATCTGAAGATCAAGGGCTGGGCGATGGAAAGCCGGCTTTACGCCGAAGACCCCTATCGCAACTTCCTGCCTTCGATCGGCCGCCTGACCCGCTATCGCCCGCCAGTTGAGGGCGCTACCCCCACCGGAGGGATCGTGCGCAACGATACCGGCGTGTTCGAGGGGGGCGAGATCAGCATGTATTATGACCCGATGATCGCCAAGCTCTGCACCTGGGGCGCCACGCGCGATGCCGCAATCGAAGAGATGCGGCTGGCACTGGACACATTCGAGGTGGAGGGGATCGGCCACAACCTTCCCTTCTGCTCGGCCGTGATGGAGCATCCGCGCTTTGCCTCGGGCAATATCACGACGGCCTTCATTGATGAGGAATATCCTGATGGCTTTCAGGGCGTTACACTTTCCGAAACCATGCTGCGCCGGGTCGCCGCCGCCGCCGCCGCGATGAACCGGGTGGCCGAGATCCGCCGCTCGCGTATCTCTGGCCGGATGGACAATCATGAGCGCAAGGTGGGTGATGACTGGGTGGTCAGCCTGCAAGGCACGAATCTGGCACTGTCGATCCGCGCCGACAAGTCCGGGGCAACGGTGGTTTTCGCTGAAGGCGACAGCATGCGTGTCGAATCGGACTGGGTGCCGGGTCAGCCGCTTGCACGGCTTCTGGTTGATGGTGACCCGCTGGTGCTCAAGGTCAACCGCATTACCGGCGGCTACCGGATGCGGCTGCGCGGGACGGATCTGAAGGTTCATATCCGTACGCCGCTACAGTCCGAACTGGCCGCACTGATGCCTGAGAAACTACCGCCCGACACATCCAGACTGCTGCTTTGCCCGATGCCCGGCCTTATTGTGAAGCTCTCGGTATCCGAGGGTGACGAGGTGTTCGAGGGTCAGGCATTGTGCACCGTCGAGGCGATGAAGATGGAAAACATCCTGCGCGCCGAACGCCGCAGCACGGTCAGGAAGATCAACGCCAGTGTCGGCGGGTCGCTGGCGGTGGACGATGTGATCATGGAGTTCGAATAAGATGAACCCCGGCGCCCCTTCATCTTGCCGAAAATACGCGCGGGGGGAGGCGGCGACAGCCGGCGGGGGGCGGCAGCCCCCCTGCTACCGCCCGGCGGGCCGCCGCTCCATCATCTCCTGCCGACGCAGCGGGAACCGGTCGATCACCGCGTTCAACTCGCGCACATCGCGCGGGGCAGGGCGGCGCTGCTTGATCTCGCCATCCTTGTCGATGATCGCCAGCATGAAGCCGCGCGGGCGCAGCCGCTGGCGCAGTTCGCTGCCCGACGCGCGGTCGGTATCGATGATCACCACCACGTCGCGCTCAAAAAGATCGTCTGCGCGTTCATCGATGTCGCGCATCTGGCGGATGAAGGCCGGGTCGTTGGGCGTGTCGGCCATGACCGCGAGTATCCGCCATTCCCACAGGAATGAATCAATATTGACGTCAACAGCGTTGAGAATGCGCAGGCCTTCAGGGGCGACAGCTTCCTCTGGCACCGGCGGGGCGCTTTCGTCCGCAGTGGACGACTGGGCCGCAATGGTCTCGGGTGGAACATCTGCCAGCATGGTCATTGGCAGTGCGGCAATCACGAGGGCTAGCAGGATCGGTTTCATCGGCAAGGTCATGGGGCCTCCTGTTGGCACTGATATAGGCAAGATCAGCGGGAATACACCAGCCACGACAATGAATTTGCCGCGATACCTTGTGTCGTGGCCAGAAATGCAAGGGATGACGGCATGACGGACAAAGCTCCCAACCTCAGCGACTGGGCCGCACTGGCCGAAAAGGAACTCAAGGGCCGCCATCCGGACAGCCTGGTCTGGGAGACGCTGGAGGGAATCGCGGTGAAGCCGCTGTACACCGAGGCTGATCTGGAAGGGCTGAACCATCTGGGCACGGTGCCCGGTCATGCGCCCTTTACCCGCGGTGTGCGTGCGACCATGTATGCCGGGCGGCCCTGGACGATCCGGCAATATGCCGGTTTTTCCACCGCCGAGGAATCGAACGCGTTTTACCGCAAGGCACTGGCGGCCGGGCAGCAGGGCGTATCGGTCGCATTCGACCTGGCCACCCATCGCGGCTATGACAGCGATCATCCGCGCGTTGAGGGCGATGTCGGCAAAGCGGGCGTGGCGATCGACTCGGTCGAGGACATGAAGATCCTGTTCGATGGCATCCCGCTGGAAAAAGTCAGCGTTTCCATGACGATGAACGGTGCCGTTATTCCCATTCTCGCCAGTTTCATCGTCACCGGCGAAGAGCAGGGCGTGGATCGGGCGCTGCTTTCGGGCACCATTCAGAACGATATTCTGAAGGAATTCATGGTCCGCAACACCTATGTCTATCCGCCCGAACCCTCGATGCGGATCATCGCCGATATCATCGAATACACGGCGGCCGAGATGCCGAAGTTCAATTCGATCTCGATTTCCGGCTATCACATGCAGGAAGCGGGCGCGAATCTGGTGCAGGAACTGGCCTTTACGCTGGCCGACGGTCGCGAGTATGTCCGCGCGGCACTGGCGCGCGGCATGGATGTCGATGCCTTCGCCGGGCGGCTGTCGTTCTTCTTTGCCATCGGCATGAATTTCTTCATGGAAGCTGCCAAACTGCGCGCCGCGCGTCTTCTCTGGCACCGGATCATGTCCGAATTCAACCCGAAGAAGCCCGGCTCGCTCATGCTGCGCACCCATTGTCAGACCTCGGGAGTGTCTTTGCAGGAGCAAGACCCCTATAACAACGTCGTGCGCACCGCCTACGAGGCGATGGCGGCTGCCCTGGGCGGCACGCAATCGCTGCACACCAACGCGCTCGACGAGGCGATTGCGCTGCCCACCGAATTCTCCGCCCGGATCGCGCGCAATACCCAGCTTATCTTGCAGGAAGAAACCGGCATCACCAATGTCGTCGATCCGCTGGCCGGATCGTATTACGTCGAAAAGCTGACTGCCGACATGGCTGAGGCGGCGTGGAAGCTGATCTGTGAAGTTGAAGATCTGGGGGGCATGACCAAGGCAGTCGCCTCGGGCATGCCCAAGCTGCGCATTGAGGAATCGGCCGCGCGGCGTCAGGCCAAGATTGACCGCGGCGAGGATGTGATTGTCGGGGTCAACAAGTATCGCCTGGCCAAGGAAGACCCGATCGACATTCTGGACATCGACAACGCCCGCGTCCGTGACGGACAGATCGCCCGGCTCGAAAAGATCCGTGCGACCCGCGATGCTGACGCCTGCGCCGCGGCACTTGCGGAACTGGAACGCCGCGCGCGCGAAGGTGGCAACCTTCTGGAAGCGGCTGTTGAGGCGGCGCGCGCGCGCGCCACGGTCGGAGAGATCAGCATGAGCATGGAAAAGGTCTTTGGTCGTCACCGCGCCGAGGTGAAGACCCTGGCCGGCGTTTACGGCGCCGCCTATGAGGGCGATGACGGGTTCGCCGAGATCCAGCGCGAGGTCGAGGCATTTGCCGAAACCGAAGGCCGCCGCCCCCGGATGCTGGTGGTCAAGATGGGTCAGGACGGCCATGATCGCGGCGCCAAGGTCATTGCCACGGCCTTTGCCGATATCGGCTTTGATGTCGATGTCGGGCCGCTGTTCCAGACGCCCGAGGAGGCGGCGCAGGATGCCGTTGACAACGACGTTCATGTCATCGGCATTTCCAGCCAGGCGGCGGGCCACAAGACCCTTGCGCCGAAACTGGTGGCGGCGCTCAAGGCGGCAGGGGCGGACGATATTCTGGTGATCTGCGGTGGTGTGATACCGCAGCAGGATTATCAGTATCTTTTCGATCACGGCGTAAAGGCGATCTTCGGGCCGGGCACTCACATCCCCAGCGCAGCGCGCGATATCCTGAAGCTGATCCGCGAAGCAAGGGGCTGAAGGGAGCGAAAGCAGCCTTTCGCCCGAATCCCAAACGGGAATCGGCTCAAGCCGCCGTTCCACGCTTGCAATGTCATGCGTTCCGGGGGCACAGTTGGCGTTGCCAGGAGAAAGGAGCGCGACGTGCTCTGTTTCGACCATCTTGCAATCGCAGCCGAGGCGTTGGCGTCGGGCGCCGCCATGATTGCCGAGACACTGGGCGTGCCGCTTGAGCCGGGCGGCACGCATCCGTCGATGGGCACGCACAACCGGCTTTTGTCACTGGGACCGGGCGAGTATCTTGAGGTCATCGCTATTGACCCGGCCGCCCCGCCACCACCGCAGCCGCGCTGGTTCGCGCTTGATGATTTTTCAGGGCCGCCGCGCCCTCGCGCCTGGATCGCGCGGGCCGAGGCGCATGAAGCCGTGCAAAATGCCGCGCCGCTGGATGCGGCGCTGGCGTTGGCTCCGTCGGGAATTGGCCGCCCTATGGATTTTGCCCGCGGTGATCTGCGCTGGTCCATGGCAGTCCCTGAATCCGGCTGGCTGCCCTATGACGGGCTTTTTCCGGCATTGATCGGCTGGCACGGCACGGCCCATCCCGGTGACACGCTGCCGGATCGAGGAGTCCGGTTGCGTTGGCTGGTGCTTAGCCACCCCGATGCCGGAGCCTTGCGCGCCGTTCTGGCGCCTTTGATCACCGATGCGCGCCTGGTGATAACGCTGGGCGGCGAACCCTCGCTGGCAGCCGAGTTCGATACACCCCTGGGGCCGCGGATACTGGCGTGAAGCGCGCGCCCTGCGCCATTGTGCCGCTGCAGCAAAACCATTTCCATTACCCTGCCTGCCGGGATAAACTGAATATATGTCCATCTGGTCCCGCATCACCGCCGCGCTTGCGGCACTGGCCGCAGGCGAGCCGTTCAGCGCGGTGCTGGACCGGATGCGTCTGGCGCCCGAGCGCTCGGTGGCCTTCACCATCGGCGTCATCGCGCTGGGCGCGAAGCTCGCCAAGGCCGACGGGCAGGTCACCCGCAGTGAGGTTGCGGCCTTTCGCCGGGTTTTCACCATCCCCCCCGAGGAGGAGGCCAATGCCGCTCGGGTCTTCAATCTGGCGCGGCAGGATGTGGCGGGATATGACGCCTACGCCCGCAAGATCGCGGCGATGTTTCCGCCACGTGATCCGGTCTTGCGCGATCTGATGGAGGGGCTTTTCTACGTTGCCGTGGCGGATGGCTGCTTTCACCCCAAGGAAGAGGTCTTTCTGCGCGATGTTGCACAGATTTTCGGCTTGTCCGATGCCTGTTTTCAGGCGCTGATCACGCGGTTCGTGCCCGGCGCGGCGCCAGACCCCTTTGCCTTGCTGGAGGTGCCGCCCGATGCCAGCCTTGAGGAGGTGCGCCGCGCCTATCGGCGCATGGTTCGCGAAAGCCACCCGGATGCACTGCGCGCCCGCGGTGTCCCTGACGAGGCTGTCCGGCTGGCCGAAGAGCGGCTGGCGGCGCTGAATTCCGCCTGGGACGAGGTGCAGGCGTTGAAGGCGGCCTGAGGGTTGGCTGAAGTCAGGATTGGTTCACCAGGCCACCATCCTCGGGGCCGGACCGCGTGGTTTCGGAAGGGGCGGTGTCGTTTTCCGCTTCAATGTCTGCTTTCCACCGCGCATTGTTGCGCGCGATGCGCACATTGGTGCTTACACCCAGCGTTTTCGCCAAAGAGGCCAGGCGCTGTTGTGCCACCTCGCCGAACAGGTCGCGCATTTCGGGCTTAAGCACCAGCTCCAGAAGCTTTTTCTTCGGAAAGTAGCGCAATTCGCCCGCCGCATCGGGCCCGCCGATGGAAAACATCGCGCCAAACCGCATGGCGCGGCCCAGCATGATCGCCTGGCGGATATCGGCATCATCGAGGAGTTTCAGAAGCGGGGTCAGGCGACTGTCGGTGCCACCGTTCTTGTAGCGGTTCATAAGGGCCAGGCCCAGAAACACCCGGCCCTTATGGTCCAGCCCACCAAGATTGGCGCGGGTGGCAGTGTCAAAGCAGCTTTCCGAGCGATAGTCAGGGTGCGCGCGCCAGTTCACGTCATGCAACAGGCAGGCGGCCTTGATCAGCCGCAATCGCTCGGCGGGGGCGTTGCGATACAGGGGCATGAGGAACTGGAACAGGCGGCGCCCGAAGCCGGGCAGGCGGGCGCTGGCAGCCTCGGCATGGCGGCAGGCCTCGATCAGCGGGTCGCGGGCGCGTAGCGTGTCGGGCATCTGCTCAAACAAAAGCCCCTCGCGGATGCCATAGCTGGAAACGTGAATCTCGCGCGGGCGAAAGATATGCAGAATCTGGCGCAGAACCACCGTTGCCAGCGGCACCAGCAGGATGCGCTCGGGCGAGATTCCGGTGCGGTCGCGCAGTTTCTTGAGGTCCTGCCCCTCCAGCCAGTCGATGGTCTTGCGGATGGATTTTGGGGTCATCGCGTATTCGTGCAGCACCGTCAGCGGGTAGCCCCGGCGCTCCATGTCCAGCCTCGCCAGCGCCCGCCAGGAGCCGCCGACCAGATACAATGCCTTGTGCTCGGTGCCGATCTCGTCGCGCAATCCGATCAGCACCTTGTTGATATAGCTCCGCAATCCTTTCTTGCCGCCGGGAACCTGTTGCAGGCGGAAGGGGCCCAGCGGCGTGCTGACACGGCGGGTGACGGTGTTGTCGCCGATCTCGGCCAGTTCCATCGACGAGCCGCCGATATCGCAGACCAGCCCGCGCGCGCCGGGCCAGCCCAAAAGCACACCCTGCGCTGAAAAGCGGGCTTCCTCGGCACCGTCGATGACTTGCATTTCCAGCCCGGTCTGGGCTTCGACCTCGGCCTTGAATTCTGCGCCATCTTCGGCTTCCCGAACCGCGGCGGTGGCGGCCATGGTCAGGCTGGTCAGGTGCATTTCGCGTGCCAGAAGCGCGAATCGGCGGAGGGCTGCAAGTGCGCGCTGCCGGCCTTCGGGGTTCAGCCGCCCGGACTCTGACATGCCTCGGCCCAGGCCGCAGAGAATTTTCTCGTTGAAGAAATAGGCGGGCGAGCGTGCTGCCCCGTCGAACACAACCATCCGCACCGAGTTGGAGCCGACATCGATCACGCCGACCCTTTCCAATGCGCGCACCGATGGGTCCTGAAACAGGGCAGGGCCATGAAAGCCACGGATCGGCGTGGGGTTGGGCGGGGGGACGCGCGTTTCGCTCTGGTCGTCGACTGTCATGCAGCGCTTCCTTGTGCTCAACCTGGGCTGTTCTATGCACGTGGTCCGCGCGGCGTCAACCGCCGTGACCGCGTGTCGCGCGCTGACAGATCATCAATCATTGCCATGCGCCAGTTCGATCACATCGCGTGCGCCGGCCGAGCCGCGCCCGGAAAGCGACGGGTTTTCCATGAAGAACCGGTGGCAATTGAACAACAACCGGTCCTCGCTTGAACCCGGCTCCGGCAGGTTCCGGCTGTAGCGCCCGGTGCCGTCAAGCACCCATGTCTGCGCCTCGTCGTGCAGATTGGCGGCCATGACCTGCTGCACGATCTGCGCCTTGACGGTCCTGTTCCTGATCTCGACCAGGGTTTCCACCCGGCGCAAAAGGTTGCGGCCCATCCAGTCCGCCGACGAAATGAATACCCGCGCACTCTCGGACGCCAATCCGTGGCCCGAGCCGAAACAGACGATGCGGGAATGCTCCAGAAAACGGCCAACAATGGATTTGACCCGGATATTCTCGGAGAACCCCTTGATCCCTGGCCGAACCCCGCAAATCCCCCGGATCACAAGCGAAATCTGCACGCCGGCCTGCGAGGCGGCATAGAGCGCGTCAATGACATCGGGTTCGATCAGCGAATTCATCTTCGCCCAGATCTGGGCCGGGCGCCCGGCGCGGGCATGATCGGCCTCGGCGGCGATCAACTCGATCAGCCGTGTTTTCAACGTCAAGGGCGAGATCGCCAGATTTTCAAGCATCGCCGGTTCAGCATAGCCCGAAAGGTAGTTGAACACGCGCGCCGCATCGCGCCCCAGCGCCGGATCGCAGGTCAATAGCGACAGGTCTGTATAGATGCGCGCGGTGATCGGATGATAGTTGCCGGTGCCGAAATGGGTATAGGTGACCAGCTTGTCTCCCTCACGTCGCACGACAGTGCTGATCTTGGCGTGGGTCTTGTAGTGGATGAAGCCGTAGACCACATGCGCCCCGGCGCGTTCCAGCCGCCGTGACTGGCGGATGTTCGCGGCCTCGTCAAACCGCGCCTTCAACTCGACAAAGGCGGTCACCGATTTGCCCGCTTCCGCCGCCTCGCACAGCGCCGAGACAATCGGGCTTTCGCGCGAGGTGCGATAGAGCGTCTGCTTGATGGCCAGCACATTGGGGTCGCGCGCGGCCTGTTCCAGAAAGCGCACCACCATGTCGAAGGTCTCGTAAGGGTGGTGCAGCAGCATGTCCTTTTGCCGGATCGCGGCAAAGATATCGCCGTCGTGGTCCTGCACGCGCTCGGGAATGCGCGGTGTAAAGACCGGCCATTGCAGGTCGCGCCGGCTGTCCAGAACCAGTTCCTTGATATCGGCCATGCCCAGAAGGCCGTCCACCTCGACGACCTCGTCGGCACTGACCTCAAGCTCTTCCATGATCATTTCACGCAGTTCGGGCTGCGCATCGACGGTCAGTTTCAGGCGCACCACCTCACCCCGGCGGCGACGCTTGAGCGCAACCTCGAATTCGCGCACCAGATCCTCTGCTTCCTCCTCAACCTCCATGTCGCTGTCGCGCAGCACCCGGAACGCACAGGAATTGCGCGGGCTGTATCCCGGGAAGAGCGCCTGAAGCTGGTCCAGCAACAATTCTTCCAGCGGCAGGAAGCGGTGGCAACCGGGTTCGGCGGGCAGGGGGATGAACCGGTCAATCTGCTGCGGGACTGGCAGGATAGCGTTGCGACGAAACTTGTCTGCCCGCCGCTCGATCTGAAGCGCAAGGCAGAAGCCCAGGTTGGGGATGAAGGGGAAGGGATGCGCCGGATCGACCGCGAGCGGCGAGAGCATCGGAAAGACGTTGGACAGGAAGTATTCACCCAGCAGGGCGCGGTCCTGCGGGCTGAGATCGGCGCGGGTGAGGATATGGATCCCCTCTGCTTCCAGCTTGGAAACCAACTTGCCGAAGGTCTGTTGCTGCGCCGCCATCAGTTGGCGCGCGTCCTCGTTGATCAACGCCAGCTGTTCGTCGGGGCTGCGCCCGTCGATTGACGGCATACTGTTGCCCGCGCGTTTCAGTTCGCGCAGGCCAGCCACGCGGACGGTATAGAATTCGTCCAGGTTGGTGGCCGAGATCGACAGGAAGCGCACCTGCTCAAGCAGCGGAACACGCGGGTTCGATGCCTCTTCCAGCACGCGCCAGTTGAAAGCCAGCCAGGACAGTTCGCGGTTGAAAAAACGGTCGGGTGAGGCCGGATCGAAACCTTCGGGCGGATCGATCGGTTCAGGAAAGGATGCGTGGAGGAAATCTGCCTTGTTCATGATTCAATCATCGTTACATAATATGACAGTTCCATGAAAGCGCTCAGGATTGGCCCCTGTCGAGGGGGGGCGCAGCGGTTTCGGCTAGAATTTCCTGTGCCAGTGCTCTGTTTACAGGCCGCCCCAACGCCAGCGCCCGCCGATCCAGCAAGGCCACCACCGCGCGGGCCTGCGCCAGCGACCGCTCCATGCGCGCCAGCAGATAGTCGATAAGCGCAGGCTGGATACGGATCTGGCGGTCGTTGAACAGCTTGACCAGCACCGCCGCCAGCAGGGCATCGTCCGGCGGCGCCAGGGCAACATGCGTTGCCGCGTTCAACCGCGAGAGCAGGTCGGGCAGGGCAAGGCGCCAGTCACGCACTGGGGCGCGGGCGCTCAGAAGCAGGCTCTGGCCGTGGGCCTGAAGGTGGTTGTGCAGGTGAAACAGCGCCTCTTCGGCCGGGCTGCGGGCCACGGCATCGGCATCGTCAATTGCCACCGAGGCGGGGGGGGCGCGCAGGAGCGCGGGCAGGGCAGTGACAAGATCGCCCGGCGCGATGACTTGTGCGCCCGTCCTCACGGCCCAGATATGCGCCAGATGCGTCTTGCCCGCGCCCGGTGGGCCGGTCAGAACCAGCTTGCCCGATGGCAGGCCGGCCGGGTTCTCGATCGCCGCCAGCGCCAGCGCGTTTGACGCAGTCTCAAGAAAATCTTCGCGCCCCAGCGCGGTCCGGGTGGGCAGGCCCAAGGGCAGCTGGGTGCCTTGCGGTGGGCGGTGGGGCATGGCGGCTCAGATCTGTTTTTCGGGCAGGTTGACGACCAGGCCGTCCAGATCCTCGGTCACCTTGATCTGGCACGTCAGGCGTGAGCGCACCGGGTCGGGCTGCCAGGCGAAATCCAGCATGTCCTCTTCCATCGGGTCGCGGGGCGGCAGGCGACCAACCCAGTCGGCGGCAACATAGACATGGCAGGTCGAACAGGCGCAGGCCCCTCCGCAATCGGCCTCGATCCCGGGAACGCCGTTGTCGCGTGCGCCCTCCATGACCGTCAGGCCCGGCGCCACATCGATGACATGCTCGGTGCCGTTGAACTCGACATAGGTAATCTTGGCCATCGTATCCTCGCAGCCTTTGGAAATCCGGGACAGGACATAAGCCAGACGTCTGCCGTTTACCAGTGCCCGGATCACACCGGAATGCCGCAGAGCGGCCCGGCGATGGCCAAAAGTCTGCCCGCTTCTTGCCACTATTGATGGCTAATCTGTTTACCAATACGCAACAACCAGCCGAATCGATTCCACCATGACCCGTTTCGCAGCTTCCTTGATCATACTGGCGAGCCTCGGGCTTGCCGCCTGCCAGTCCGGCCAGCCCGCCGCGATGGATATGGTCCAGCGTGGCGACACGACCCAACCGCAGTTGGCGGGGACAGCGCGGGCAGGGTGCTGGGCGACCGACACGATCCCCGCGCAGGGCGAGATGGTGCTGGACGAGGTGATCATAACCCCAGCCCGCGCGGATGCTCAGGGCCGATTGATCGAACCTGCCGTGACTGCCTGGCGCGAACGGATGATAGAGACCGGCGCGTCCGAAGACCGGTTGTTCGCGGTGCCTTGCCCGGACCAGATGGACGACGAGTTCGTCGCCGCATTGCAGCGTGCGCTGAAGGTGCGCGGGCTGTTCGCGGGCGAAGTGACGGGCGAAATGGACACCAATACGCAAAATGCGATCCGCGCCTGGCAGCGGCCGCAAGGGTTGGATAGCAACATCCTGTCGCTTGAGGCGGCGCGGCAACTGGGTCTTGTAGCCTTGGGGCGCGAAGCATTCTGAGGGGGAGGGTCTGGCACCGCGCGAGGCTGTGCACCCCGACGAAGCGCCCCCTGTTCTCAGTTCAGCGGCAGACGGCGGGCAAGCGCTTCGACCTTGGCCAGTGCCGCGCCCGAGGCGATGGCGTTGCGGGCCTGTTCCACGCCCTCTTTCAGATTGGCCGCGCGTCCCGCCACGACCAGTGCAGCGGCGGCGTTCAGCAGCACCGCATCGCGATAGGCCGGGCGGCCCTTACCGGACAGGACATCGCGCAGCGCGGCTGCATTCTCGGCGGCCTCGCCGCCAAGCAGTTCTTCGAACGGGTGCAGAGGCAGGCCCGCATCTTCGGGGCGGACCTCGAATTCACGGATTGCGCCATCTTCCAGCGCGGCCACGCGCGAGGGTGCGGCGATCGACAACTCGTCGGTTCCATCGCCGCCATGCACCAGCCAGGCACGTTCTGAACCCAGCGCCTGCAACACCTCTGCCATGGGCCGGATCAGGTCAACCGAGAATGCCCCGGTAAGCTGGCGCTTCACCCCGGCAGGATTGGTGAGCGGCCCGAGGATGTTGAAGATCGTGCGGGTGCCCAGTTCGGCGCGCACCGGGCCGACATGGCGCATCGCCGGATGGTGCATCGGCGCCATCATGAAGCCGATCCCGGTTTCTGCCAGCACCGCCTCAACTTCGGCGGGGCCGACCATGACATTGATCCCCAGCGCGCCCAGCGCATCGGCCGCGCCCGATTTCGAGCTGAGGTTGCGGTTGCCGTGTTTGGCCACCGGCACACCCGCGCCCGCCACCACAAAGGCTGTCGCCGTGGAAATATTGAGCGTGCCCATCCCGTCACCGCCGGTTCCGACGATATCCATCGCGCCCTCGGGGGCGCGGACGCGAACGCATTTGGCGCGCATCACCGCCGCTGCCGCTGCGTATTCGTCGACCGTTTCGCCGCGCGTGCGTAAAGTCATCAACAGCCCGCCCATCTGCGCCGGCGTCGCCTCACCCTCGAACAGGATGGTAAAGGCTTCTTCGGCTTCCGTGCGGGTCAGGGGCCGGGTGACGGCCGCCGCGATCAGGGATTTGATGCGCTGGCTCATGCAGGTGCCTTCGCCTGTTCAAGGAAATTGCGTAGCATCTGGTGGCCGTGTTGCGAGGCGATGCTTTCAGGGTGGAACTGGACCCCTTCAATGGGGAGATCACGGTGCCTCAGCCCCATGATCATGCCGGTTTCCAGCCAGGCGGTGATTTCCAGGCAATCCGGCAGGGTTTCGCGCTCGACGATCAGCGAGTGGTAGCGCGTGGCATTGAACGGCGAGGGCAGGTCCATGAAAATACCTTTTCCCGCGTGGTGGATATGGCCCATCTTGCCGTGCACGATCTCACCCGCGCGCACCACTTTCCCGCCAAAGGCCTGACCGATGGTCTGATGCCCCAGACAGACACCCAACAGCGGTGTCCGGGTCTCGGCGGCAGCGGCGACCAGCGGCAGGCAGATCCCCGCCTGATCGGGGTCGCACGGCCCCGGGCTGAGAACGATCGCGGCGGGATTGAGCGCCATTGCCGCCTGCACATCCAGCGCGTCGTTGCGCCTGACCGTCACCTCCGCGCCCAGCTCGCCCAGATAATGGACAAGGTTATAGGTGAAACTGTCGTAATTATCGATGAGGAGCAGCATGGCGGGCCTTCTGGTGTCGGGCGCTCTCTTCATGCCCCCGAGCGTGGCGCAGGGTCAAGGGTCTGTATTCCTTGCATGCGGTGGGGGCTGCTGACATTTGCGCGTTAAAGGGGTGAAACCCGGTCGTGAAGCGGTTATACCAAGGCGCGACATGATGCGTGCAAGCGGAGGCGGAATGGGCGGCTTCATCAAGGGTGTGGCGGCGGGGCTGGCGAGTTTTGCGCTGGGTTTTGCCGTCCTTTCGGTGGTGCTGGAGCCAGAGATGCGCCCCGGAACGCCCGCGCCTGTGCGGGAGAGCGCGCCCGAAACTGTGCCGCAGCCCCCCACTGAGCACCTGCACGACGATACTTCTGAGGCTGATGTCGAGCTGTCCCCGACGGATGCCCACGACGAGGCTGCTGCGGAGCCTGAACCTGCACCCGACGAAAGCGCGCTGGAGGTGACCGAGGCGACAAGCGAGCCTGCGGATGAGGCTGAACCAGAGGTCGCGGAGGGGTTGAGCGAGGCTTTGGCTGAAGCATTGGAGCAAGACGTGGTGGCCGAGCACGAGGATGCGCTCGAAGCCGAAGCGCAGCCAGAGGTCACCGAAGACATTTTCGCAGAGTCATCCGCGCCGGTGGAGCCATCAACACCTGTGGGGCCATCAGCGCCAGCAGAGGCAACTACGCGCCTGTCGCCTGCCGAGGCCGAGGTTCCGCAGGAAGGTCAGGTCATGGCCGAACCCGAAGCGCAGATCGAAGACCCGGCGCGGACAGAGCCTGAAACACCGCCCGAAGCCCTGGTGCCAACTGAAGCAGAAGCACGGCCCGAACCTGAGGCGGTCACTGAGTTGGAAATACCCGCCGAACCGGAAACACCGACTGATGCCGAAGTGCTTGCCGATGCCGAAGTGCTTGGCGCGGCCGACGACGCGTCGCTGCCAGACGCCACTTCCCGGCCTGATCCGGCACCGGTTGCACCAGACGCGCCGGCGCCGGTCCTGCGTGCCGTGCCCTCGTCGCCGGGGCTGGACCGGGCTGTCGACGGGGTGACGGTTGGCCGTTTGCCAAGCATTTTGCCGGAAGAGAACGGCGATGCGCCAGAGGCCGGCACGGATGCGCAAGGTGTAGCGCAGGCCGACACTCCACGTTCTTCCGAAGAAGCCGAGATCCAGCCTGCCCGCCTGCGCTACGCTGCCCCGTTTGACCCCGCGCCCGGCCCGCTCTTTGCCATCATCCTGCGCGATGCCCCCGCCGACCCGGCAGCCGAAGCCGCGATCATAGCGCTGCCGATGCCCGTGACCATTGCGCTGGACCCGCACGACCCCGACGCGCCGCGCCGTGCGCGGGCCTATCGGGCGGCGGGGCATGAGGTGGTGATCCTGGCCACCGGCCTGCCGCAGGGTGCCACGCCTTCGGACCTTGATGTCACTTTTGAAGCCTGGTTCAGTGCTCTGCCCGAGGCGGTGGCGCTGATCGACCCGGTCGAGGGTGGCTTTCAGGGCAACCGGCGTCTGGCGCAGGCAATCATGCCGTTTCTGGCCGACGACGGCCACGGGCTGATCACGCATGAACGCGGCCTGAACCCGGCCCAGCAAAGCGCCAGCAGCGCCGGCGTAGCCAATGCGGCGGTGTTCAGGATCATCGACAGCGGCGATGAAAACCAGTTTACAATCCGCCGCTATCTTGATCGCGCCACCTTTCGCGCGCAACAGGAGGGGCGCGTGGTGGTGATGGGTCGTGCCGCGCATCCCGAAACCATTGACGGGCTGATTGGCTGGCGGATGGAGGGCCGTGCGGGACAGGTGGCGATCGTGCCGGTCTCGGCGTTGCTCAGGGCTCCCTAGTGCAGCCACAGGCGAATGTTTCGGCGCGGCCCGTGCCGGCAGAGTGTGCGAACGCGGCAATGGAAGAAGGCTTGGATAAACACAGATGGCAGGCATAGAGTTTTCATCGGTCTTTTATGAGATATCGGTTCTGGTGTTACTTGCAGCGGTGCTGGGGCTTATTGGCCTGGCGCTGCGCCAGCCGCTGGTGGTGGCTTTCATCGCCGCCGGTATCCTGGCCGGTCCCGATGTGCTGGGCCTCGTGCATTCCAGCGATTTCATCGCGCTTCTGAGCCAGATCAGCATTGCGGTGCTGCTGTTCCTTGTCGGGCTGAAGCTGGATGTGAACCTGGTGCGCAACCTCGGCAAGGTTGCGGTCGCAACGGGGCTGGGGCAGGTCAGCTTCACCGCCGCGTTTGGTTTCATCCTGTGCCTTGTCATGGGGATTGACTGGCTGACGGCACTGTATGTTGCTGTGGCGCTGACATTCTCATCCACGATCATCATCGTGAAACTCTTGTCCGACAAACAGGAGATCGACGCGCTGCATGGCAAGATCGCGCTGGGCTTCCTGATCGTGCAGGATATCTTCGTGGTCCTCGCAATGGTTGTGGTGTCGGCCATCGGTCTGGGCGGTGCGGAAGGGGAGGGAGGCGGCAGCCTCGTGTTCCTGACGCTGGGCGCTCTGGGTATGCTGGCATTCGTCTATGGCTTCATTCGCTATCTGGCGACGCCGCTTTTGCAACTGATCGCGCGGTCGTCGGAACTGCTGGTGATCTTTGCCGTGGGCTGGGCGGCAGGCTTTGCCGCCGTGGCTGACTGGATCGGGCTGGGCAAGGAACTGGGCGGGCTGCTGGCCGGGGTTTCGCTGGCCTCGACGCCGATGCGCGACGCCATCGGATCGCGGCTGGCAAGTTTGCGCGATTTCCTGCTTCTGTTCTTCTTTCTCAGCCTCGGCGCGGGGCTGGACCTGTCGACGCTGGGCGCGCAGATGGGTCCGGCGGTGGTGCTGTCGCTCTTCGTGCTGATCGGCAATCCGCTTATCGTTCTGGCGATCATGGGGTATATGGGCTACCGAAAACGCACCGGCTTTCTGGCCGGCCTGACGGTGGCGCAGATCTCGGAGTTCTCGCTGATTTTCATGGCGATGGGGATAGCCCTTGGTCATGTCACCGACGAGGCAATGGGGCTGGTCACGCTGGTCGGTTTGGTGACCATCGCACTGAGCGTCTACATGATCACCTGGTCGCACAAGCTTTATGCCCTGTGCGAGCCGGTGCTGGGTCTGTTCGAGCGGCGCAACGCGTTTCGCGAACTGGAAGAGGACAGTCCGGCGGGTATCCGCAATGATTATGATTTCATCATTCTGGGGCTGGGGCGGTATGGCTGCCGGATCGGTCAGGGGCTGCGTGCCAAGGGATTTCGTCTGCTGGGGATCGATTTCGACCCCGAGGCGCTGCGGCGCTGGCGCAGGATGGGGCTTGATGCGCATTTCGGCGATGCCACCGACCCCGAGTTCGTGGCGCATCTGCCGCTCTCTGGCGTGAAGGGGGTGATCTCGGCAGTGCCGCGCAGCCGGGGCCCGCTGAGTGAGGCCGATGGCCATGCGGCTCTGCTTCATGCCCTGAAAGGTGCGGGTTTTGGGCGCGAGGTGGCAGTGACGGTGAACCAGATGGAGGATGGCGAAGCCTATCGCAAGATGGGTGCCACACTGATCCTGGCGCCGTTCGATGACGCTGCCGAAGGGGCGATCCGCAAGATCGTGCATGAAGGCAGCGAAAACGAGCAACGCCCTGCCGCCGCCCCATAAGGCAGGACCGGGCCCCTACATCGAGAAACTGATGCCGCAGCCGCAGCTGGAGGAGGCGTTGGGATTGTTGATCATGAATCGCGCCCCGATCAGCTCATCGGAAAAATCGATGACCGCATTTGACAGGAAGGGCAGCGATACGGGGTCGATCAGCACCTTTTGCCCTTTTCCTTCAAGTACCAGATCGTCTTCGGCGGGCGCGTCGAGCGTGATCTCATATTGAAAGCCGGAACAGCCCCCGCCCGCTACGGCGACCCGCAACGCCTGGGCTTCGCCGGTTTCCTCGGCGATTTCGGCAAGGCGCTCAAAGGCGCGTTCGGTGACCTTGGGGGGCAGGTTCATGGATTTTCGACATTTTCCTGAAGCATAAGGCAAGATATAAGCAGGCCATGGCGATGCGGCAAGCCCGGATGCCGACCCGCCCGGCCAGACGTGCCCGAAGGCCGAACGGTTGCAAGCCGGAAAGGACGAAACCACTGCAATGAACAGCTTTGCTCCCTATGCCGCCGATCCCGCCCGCACGCGCGGGCGCCTGCACGCCGAGCGCATCTCGACCTTCCGCTCGCCCTTTCAGCGTGACCGGGACAGGATCATCCATTCCTCGGCCTTTCGCCGCCTCAAGCACAAGACACAGGTGTTCATCGAGCATGAGGGCGATTACTACCGCACCCGCCTGACCCATTCGATCGAGGTGGCGCAGGTCGCGCGCACGCTGGCCGGCGCGCTGGGCCTGAATACCGATCTGGCCGAGGCGATCGCGCTGGCGCACGATCTGGGCCACACCCCCTTCGGGCATACCGGCGAGGATGCGCTGGCCGAACTGATGGAACCCTATGGCGGCTTTGACCATAACGCTCAGGCCCTGCGCATCGTCACCCGGCTGGAGCGGCATTACGCCGAATTCGACGGGCTGAACCTGACCTGGGAGGCGCTGGAAGGCATTGCCAAGCACAACGGCCCGCTGGTGGCGGCCGATGGCACGCCCCTCAAGGAGCCGCTGCCGCTGGCGCTGGTCGAATACAATGCCAGCCATGATCTGGAACTGCACACCCATGCCAGCGCCGAAGCGCAGGTCGCCGCCATTGCCGATGACGTGGCCTATAATCACCATGACCTGCATGATGGCCTGCGTTCAGGACTGTTCGACGAATCCGACCTGATGGCGCTGCCGATCACCGGCCCCGCTTTTGGCGAGGTGGACGCACTTTACCCCGGGCTTGACCCCATGCGCCGCCGGCATGAGGCCTTGCGCCGGGTTTTCGGCGCCATGGTCGAAGACGTGATCGCCGTCGCGCGTCACCGGTTGGAGGCTGCGGAACCCGCCGATGCCGACGCCGTCCGACATCTGGGCGTGACGATCATCCGCTTCTCGGACCGGCTGTTTCGTGAACTGAAAGTGATCCGCCAGTTCCTTTTTAACCGCATGTATCGCGCCCCTCGGGTGGTGGCGATGCGTGCCGAGGTCACCGATGTGGTGCGTGACCTCTTCACCCTTTATCTGCGTACCCCCGGCCACCTGCCCGGCGAATGGCGCGAGGACGTTGCCGCGGCAAGGGACGAGGCTGCGTTGGCGCGGATCGTGGCTGATTACGTGGCGGGAATGACCGATCGGTTTGCCCTGCGCGAACACGCGCGGCTTCTGGGTTCGGATGCGACGCGCTTTACCCGCTATATGGTGTCAGGCCGCGCGTAAGGGGGCCTTGCCCCCTCTGGGCCTGCGGCCCATTCACCTTCGGGATGTTTTCAGACACAGAATGGGGCGCGGCGTAACCGCTGCTGCCGGTGAAATGAGGATGTTGTCGGTGCTGGGCGATTGACCTTGGCGTTTGCCATGGTAGTGCAGGGACAATCAGAGGGACGATGATATGAACCTGTTCAATGATATCCGCGTGCTGGTGCTGGATTGTCTGCAAGCGATGGTGGCGCAGGGAGCGTTGCCTGAGGGGCTGGACCTGTCACCGGTGACGGTGGAACCGCCGCGCGATGCCGCGCATGGTGACATGGCGACCAATGCGGCAATGGTTCTTGCCAAGCCCGCGGCGTTGAAGCCGCGCGAGATTGCCGAAGCGCTGGCCGAACACTTGCGCGCCGATCCGCGCATCCTGTCTGCCGAGGTGGCCGGGCCGGGCTTTCTGAACCTGCGGCTGGCTGCCGGTGTCTGGCATTCGGTGGTCGGCGCGGCCTTGCGCTCGGGGCGTGATTTTGGCCGGGCGACCCTGGGAGGCGGGCGTAAGGTCAATGTGGAATTCGTCAGCGCCAATCCCACCGGGCCGATGCATGTCGGTCATGCCCGTGGGGCGGTTTTTGGCGATGCGCTGGCCGAACTGCTGGATTTCGCGGGCTGGCAGGTGACGCGCGAATACTACATCAACGACGGTGGCGCGCAGGTCGATGTGCTGGCGCGCTCGGCCTATGAGCGCTACCGCGAGGCGCATGGCCTGTCGCCCGAGATTGCCGAGGGGCTGTATCCCGGCGATTATCTGATCGAGGTGGGCGAGGCGCTCAAGGCTGAATACGGTGATCGTTTTCTCAACCAGCCGGAAGGTGAATGGCTGGAGATCTTCCGCGATTTCGCCACCGGGCGGATGATGGCCATGATCCGCGAGGATCTGGCCGCGCTGGGCGTTGAAATGGATGTCTATGCCAGCGAGAAGGCGCTTTACGGTACCGGCCGTATCGAGGCCGCTCTGGAGGCCTTGCGCGCGCAGGGGTTGATCTATGAGGGCGTGCTGGAGCCCCCAAAGGGCAAGACGCCCGAGGATTGGGAGCCGCGCGAACAGACCCTCTTTCGTTCGACTGCGCATGGCGATGACGTTGACCGCCCGGTGAAGAAGTCGGACGGTGCATGGACTTATTTCGCCCCCGACATCGCCTATCACTACGACAAGATCGAGCGCGGTTTTGATGCCCTGATCGATATTTTCGGTGCCGATCATGGCGGTTACGTCAAGCGTATGAAAGCTGCCGTTTCGGCGCTTTCGGGCGGGCGGGTGCCACTGGATATCAAGCTTGTGCAACTGGTGAAGCTGTACAAGAACGGCGAACCCTTCAAGATGTCGAAACGCGCGGGCACCTTTGTTACCCTGCGCGATGTGGTGGATATGGTGGGTGCCGATGTCACCCGCTTCGTGATGTTGACGCGCAAGAACGACGCGCCGCTTGATTTCGATTTCGACAAGGTGCTGGAACAATCGCGCGACAACCCGGTATGGTATGTGCAATACGCTCATGCCCGTATTGCCTCGGTCTTGCGCAAGGCCACCGAGGCCGGGGTCGATATCTCGGATGCCGCGCTGGCAGGGCTGACGCTGGACGGGCTGGACCATCCGGCCGAACTGGCGCTGATCCGCAAGCTGGCTGACTGGCCCCGCCAAGTGGAAATCGCCGCGCGCGCGAACGAGCCGCACCGCATTGCAGGCTTCCTGTCCGAGCTGGCGGGCGACCTGCATACCCACTGGAACCGTGGCAATGAAGAGCCCGCCTTGCGTTTCATTCAGGACGACAAGGCCACAATGACCTCAAAAATTGCGCTCGCGCGTGCCGTGGGCGTTGTTATTTCTGCAGGTCTTGGTATCCTTGGCGTTACTCCTGTCGAGGAAATGCGCTGAAAAATCAGGCCAGCGCAGGCGGGAGAACGTCAGGCCGGGGCTGGTCCGGGCCTGATGCGTGAAAATTGACAGCCAAGACCGGGGCCAACCCGGCTGGTTCGAGAGGCGAGCATGGCACAGTTGCATTATGATGCATACCATGCCCCGTTGCAGGCACAGCAGGGCGCAACAGAGCCGCTGCGTGTGGGGTTGATGGTGAATGTGATCGGCGCGATCCTGTCGGTCGCGCTGCTGACCGGGGTGGGCGTCTGGAGCTATCGGTTGATGGTACGCGATGTTTCAGGCGTACCGGTGGTCCGGGCGCTGGAAGGGCCAATCCGGGTTTCTCCGACCGATCCGGGAGGGCGGCAGGCGGCCTATCAGGGGCTGGCGGTGAACGCCGTCGCCGCCGAGGGTGTGGCGCGCGCGACCGCAGACGAGATCGTGCTGGCGCCTGGTCCGGTGGAACTGGCCGCCGAGGACCGCCCGGTTGCGGCCGTGCCGGCCCATGCACCGGCACAATCCGCCACGGCAACGCAAAATGCCATGGCGCAGGCTCCGGATGACGCACTGCTGATCCCTGCATCGCTGACACTTGAGCCGCTTGCGCCGCAGAATCTGGTTCCCGCCAGTGTGCCCGGTGTTGCGCGCTCGCCGTTGCCCCCGCGCCGGCCCGCGTCGGCATCAGCGGCAGCGGTGCAGATGGCCGCCGCGCCAGCCAGTGCGGCGACCGGTGTCGCTGCCGGGCACGATGCCCAGGCCGAGGCGCTCCTGGCTGAGCTTGCCACGCGACTGGCACCGGCGCGCCATATCGATATCGACCCGGACACGCTGACCCCGGGCACCCGGCTGGTGCAACTGGGTGCCTATGACGACGAGCCCGCTGCGCGCGAGGCCTGGGAAGTCCTGGCAACCCGCTTCTCGGCCCATCTTGACGGGCGCGGACGGATCATCGAGCCGGCCACCTCGGGCGGGCGTACTTTCTACCGGCTTCGTGCGCATGGCTTTGACGATGAACCCGAGGCGCGGCGGTTCTGCTCTGTCCTGCTGGCCGAAAACGCTGATTGCATTCCGGTGCTGATCCGGTAACGCTATCGCTTCTGGCGGGGACGGGAGCCTCCGGCGGGGATATTTGTCGGGCAGGAAATGGAGCGGGAAGATGCAGGCTGACAGCGTCGGAGCAACGATATTCGGTTGTTCCGGACCAGTGCTGTTGCCCGAAGAGGCGCGCTTTCTGGCCGCCGCACAGCCCTGGGGCTTCATTCTCTTCCGCCGGAATGTGGAAAGCGCCGCGCAACTACGCGCGCTTTGTGCTGATCTGCGCGGTGCCGTCGGGCGCGAGGCGCCGATCTTCATGGATCAGGAAGGGGGCAGCGTGCAACGCCTGCGCCCGCCTTTTGCGCGCGACTGGCCGGATGCCTGCGCGCAGCGCGGCGGGGCGCGGGCGGTCTGGTTGCGGCACCGTCTGATGGCGGCAGAGTTGCGCGCGGTGGGGGTGGATGGAAGCTGCGCGCCGGTGATCGATGTTGCCGGACCTGACACGCATCCATTTCTGCAACGCCGGATCTGGGGCACGGATCCGCAGCGCGTAAGCGCACTGGGGCGTGCGGCAGCTGAAGGGTTGCTGGCGGGCGGTGTATTGCCTGTGATCAAGCATCTGCCCGGCCATGGGGCGGGCAATGCCGACAGCCACCATGACCTTCCGCGGGTCTCGCTGCCGCTGGTAGAACTCGCCGCGCGCGATTTCATACCTGTCAAGGCACTGGCCGACCTGCCGCTAGGGATGAGCGCCCATGTCGTCTATGACGCGCTGGACCCTGACCATCCCGCCACTGTCTCGGCCCGGGTGATCGGGTATTTGCGCGATGTGCTGGGGTTTGGCGGGCTGTTGATGACCGACGACATCTGCATGAATGCACTGGGGGGCAGCATGGCCGGGCGCGCGGCGCGGGCGCGGGCGGCGGGCTGCGATGTGGTCCTGCATTGTTCGGGTGATCTGGCGGAAATGGAGGCAGTGGTCGGGGCCGCCGGACAGTTGGCGGGCGCCGCGCGCGCACGCGCCGCAGCCGCGCTGGAAGCGCGCCGTGCCCCCGCGGCGATTGACATTGCTGCGCTGGAAGCCGAATTTGATGCCTTGAGCGATGCGGCGGAAGGGCAGGCATGAGCGAGGCGCAAGACGCGGCACAGGCGGGCGCGCAGGACGAGATGGACTGGGGCGCCGAAGGCGTTGCAGCACGTATCGAGGCCGAAGCACTGATCGTCGATGTCGACGGCTACGAGGGGCCGCTGGACCTGCTCCTGACGCTTTCGCGGCGTCAGAAGGTTGATCTGCGGCGTATTTCAGTGTTGCAACTGGCCGAGCAGTACCTGCGTTTCGTCGAGGCAGCACGCGCTTTGCGTATTGAACTGGCCGCCGATTATCTGGTGATGGCGGCCTGGCTTGCCTATCTGAAATCGCGCCTTTTGCTGCCGCCAGAACCCGGCGAAGAGGGCCCCTCGGGCGAGGAACTGGCCGCGCATCTGGCGTTTCAGCTCGAACGGCTCAATGCCATGCGCGAGGCGGCCGGGCGGTTGATGGGGCGTGATCGGCTGGGGCGCGATTTCTTTGCGCGAGGCGCGCCGGAAACCATATCGACCCGTCGCCAGACCCATTTTACCGCCACGCTGCTTGAACTGATGCAAGCCTATGCCAGGTTGCGCACCCGCGATGAGTTTCGCCCCTATGCCTTTGACCGCACAGATGTCTTTCCGCTGGAGACGGCACTTGAGCGGCTGCGAGGGATGATCGGACATGGTGGCGACTGGGCCGATCTCGCGGGGTTTCTGCCGCCGGGATGGCGCGCGGCGGGGGCGCGGCGGCGCTCGGCCCTCGCCTCGACCTTCGCGGCCTCGCTGGAACTGGTCAAGCAAGGCCAGGCCGAGTTGCGACAGTCTGAAACATTCGCGCCGATCATGCTGCGCCAGCGAAAGGAGGGCAGGCCATGAGCGAGGACGACGCCCACCGCAACGACCGGCCAGAGGACGAGCCGGCAACCGACATGCCCAGCCTGTTTCCCGCCCCGCCAATGGCCGAAGTTGAACGGATGATCGAGGCGGTTCTTTTCGCCAGCGCCGAGCCGGTCACCCCGGCCGAGCTGGAGGCGCGCCTGCCACAGGGATGCGATGTGCCCGAGGCCTTGCAGCATCTGCGCTCGCGATACAGTGGGCGCGGCGTGCATCTGGTGAGGGTGGGCGATGGCTGGGCGATGCGCACCGCGCCCGATCTGGGCTGGCTGATGCACCGCGAACAGGTGGAAACCCGCCGTTTGAGCCGCGCCGCCATCGAGACACTGGCGATCATTGCCTACCACCAGCCCGTTACCCGCGCCGAGATCGAGGAAATTCGCGGCGTGGCGCTGTCACGGGGTACGATCGATCAGTTGCTTGAACTGGAGTGGATCAGGCTGGGGCGGCGGCGGATGACGCCGGGACGACCAGTCACCTTTGTTGTGACCGAAGGTTTTCTGGACCATTTCGGGCTGGAAAGCGCACGCGATCTGCCGGGGCTGAAGGAATTGCGCGCCGCAGGATTGCTGGACAGCCGCCCGATGCCCGGTGCTGCCCCCTCTGACGGGGATGACGATGGGGCGCCCGCACGCGGGCAGAGCGAGTTGTTCGAGGATTGACGCCCGCCGGTCGGTTATCGGCGGACCGGCGCTTTCGCAGTGTCACAATGGCGCGCAATCACCCTGTGGGGGCTTCTTTCAGGCGCATGGATAGCCTAAGCTGCCGCCAATGCCCGCCTGTTCGGGTGCAACGAAGGAGAGTGTCATGAAGAAGATAACTGCTGTCGTCGCCATCACCGCCGGTCTGGCGCTGTCGGCCTGTACGATGAGCACGAACGAGCGGATGGTACTGGGCGGTCTGGGTGGTGCAGCTGCGGGCCTGATCACAGCTGACCTGTTGCGGGCCAACAGCAACTGGACGATTCTGGCGGTACTCGGTGGCGCCGCGGCGGGTGCCTTGGTTGCGCGTAATACGGCCACCAACGAATGCGCCTATGCGCGCGGTGATGGCACTTACCGGGTGGCGCGCTGCCGCTAAGGCGGGTCGGGGGGCACCGGCCGGGGCAGGGGGCTGCCGCCCCCTCTGGCCTGCGGCCATTCACCCCCGCGCGTATTGTCGGCAAGATGAAGGGGCGCGGCTTTGGCCGGGCCCTTTTTTGATGGGTGCGTTCAGAACAGGGAAAGCTGGGCGTTATCGGCGGGTTTGATGAGATTGCACTCGCGTGGGGGCGGGGCGAACCGGGTGCAGTCGAGCGTGGGCAGACTGTCGGCAAAGCCCAGCCGCCGGCGGGCGAGTTTGAAGCGCTGGGACAGCAGCGCCGCCATCGGTCCCGATCCACGAAACCGGGCGCCAAAACGGGGATCATTGACGCGGCCGCCGCGCATCTCTGTCAGTTGGCGCATGATGCGGGTGGCATGGTGTGGCCGGTGTCGGGCGAGCCAGTCTTCGAACAGTGCATGGACCTCATGCGGCAGGCGCAACAGGCTCCACCAGGCGGTTTGTGCGCCGGCATTCTTCGCGGCTTGCAGGATCGATTCGATCTCGTGATCCGTCAGGCCGGGGACGACTGGCGCCAGCATCAGCCGAACCGGTACCCCCGCTTTACGCAGCGTGGTGATGGTTTGCAGACGCCGGGCCGGGCTTGGCGCGCGCGGTTCCATCGCGCGGGCAAGCCCGGCATCGAGCGTGGTGATGGATACGCCCACCTCGACAAGGTTGAGCGCCGCCATCTCGGCAAGGATATCGGTATCGCGTGCAATCAGCGCCCCGCGTGTGGTGATCGTCACCGGGTGGCGGCATTCGCACAGCACTTCCAGCAGGGCGCGGGTGATCCGGTGCTGAGCCTCGATCGGTTGCCACGGATCGGTGTTGGACCCAAGCGCCAGTGGCGCCACGCGATAGCCCTTGCGGGCCAGTTCGCGTTTCAGCACATGTGGTGCGTCAGGCCGCGCTACCAGCCGTGTTTCGAAATCAAGCCCCGGTGAGAGGCCCAGATAGCTGTGGGTCGGCCGTGCGTAGCAATAGATGCAGCCATGTTCGCAACCGCGATAGGGGTTGACCGCACGGTCAAACCCCAGATCGGGCGATTTGTTCCACGCGATCACGCCGCGCGGGCGTTCCAGTGCGACTTCACGGATCTGGCTGCGTTCATCTTCGGGGATGTCCCAGCCGTCATGCTCCCATTCTCGATGCATCCGCTCGAACCGTGCTGGCGGCTGCGCCTTTGTGCCGCGTGCGGGTGCACGCAAAGCCGGGTCGCAAGCGGGCAGAGCAGCAGAAAGAGGGGAGGCGGATGATCGGGTCATGGAGGCATGATGAACGAAAGATGAACATTCTGCAATCCCCGATACAGCGCGACATATCCCTTACGCCTGCGCTGTCGCCTTTCAGTCCGCGCATGTCGGAATTCGGAAAGTGGCCCCGGTCAAACTGGCGCATTGAGCGATATGGAAACCTGTGGAGCGCGCCATGGCCGAAGACGACGAGATCATCCTGTCGGAGCTTGCTGACGACGAACTGGTGCAACAGATGATGGATGACCTGTATGACGGTCTCAAGGAAGAGATCGAAGAGGGCGTTCAGATCCTGCTTGAACGCGGCTGGACGCCCTATGACGTCCTGACCAAGGCTTTGGTTGCGGGCATGACGATCGTTGGTCATGACTTCCGCGATGGCATCCTTTTCGTGCCCGAAGTGTTGCTGGCGGCGAATGCGATGAAAGCCGGCATGTTCATTCTCAAGCCGCTTCTGGTGGAAACCGGCGCGCCGCGAATGGGCAAGATGGTGATCGGCACCGTGAAGGGCGATATCCACGACATAGGCAAGAACCTGGTCGGCATGATGATGGAAGGCGCCGGGTTCGAGGTGGTCGATCTGGGTATCAACAACGCGGTCGAGAAGTATATCGAGGCGCTGGAGGCCGAGCGCGCGGATATCCTCGGCATGTCGGCCCTGCTGACCACGACCATGCCGTATATGAAGGTCGTGATCGATACGATGAAGGAGAAGGGCATGCGCGAGGACTATATCGTGTTGGTTGGGGGCGCGCCCCTGAACGAGGAGTTCGGCCGCGCCATCGGCGCCGATGCCTATTGCCGTGATGCCGCCGTGGCGGTCGAGACGGCAAAGCAATTCGTGGCGCGCAAGCACAACCGGCTGAACGCCTGAGCCTGCCGGTTCGAAATGATGCCGCAACGGCGCAGGAAAAAAGCCCCCGGAAACGGGGGCTTTGCGGGTGCGGTTCTCGCCTGGTTCATTCCAACGTGTAGCTGCCCAGTTCGCAGATATTCACCTGATCCTCGATTTCGTCGCCATCCGCGAAAACCATCAGGAAGTCATAGTCGCAGTTGGCGCGGCCATCGGCGATGAGCACCTGTGCCGAACTGCCTGATTCCAGCACATCAGCGCCGAGAATATCTTCTTCCCAGTCACCAGCGGTGATGGGAGAGGCATAGAATTCGATCAGCGTAACGCCGGTTCGGTTGATCAGGGTGAACATCATGTCCTGCGCGAGGGCAGGGGCCGTGAATGCCCAGGCCGCCGCCGTCACGGCAGCTGCGCGCAGTGCGAGGGTTCTCATGGAAAATCTCCGTATATGAGAGGGTTGAAGGAGATATGCGGTAGCATTGGTTGCAATGGGTGGGAAGAGGATTGTTGCTTGCTCCGGGGCGGCAGGACATCTGGAACCTCGCCCCTTTTTCGGCGCGACCCCTTCCCTTTCTCCGCCTTCCCGGCTTATCGTCGCGCACGACTGTCGACAGGAGAGATACATGACTACGCTTCCCACCGCCGCCGAGATCCTGAGTGCCTGCGGGCTGGAACCCGCCGCCCTGTCCGGCGGCAGTCTGGCAGTGCATTCGCCCATCGACGGCGCCCGGATCGCCGCGCTGGAACCAACTCCGGTAAAGGATATCCCTGCAATCCGCGCGCGCTCGGTCGCCGCGTTCGAGGTCTGGCGCAAGGTCCCCGCGCCGCGCCGGGGCGAGCTGGTCCGGCTTCTGGGCGAAGAACTGCGCGCTGCAAAGGAGGCGCTGGGTGCGCTGGTGACGCTGGAGGCGGGCAAGATCACCTCTGAAGGTCTTGGCGAAGTGCAGGAGATGATCGACATCTGCGATTTTGCCGTCGGACTGTCGCGCCAGCTTTACGGCTTGACCATTGCATCGGAGCGACCAGGCCATGTGATGCGCGAAACCTGGCACCCTCTTGGCCCCTGCGCGGTGATCACGGCCTTCAATTTTCCGGTGGCCGTCTGGTCATGGAATACGGCGCTGGCGCTCGTATGCGGTGATCCGGTGATCTGGAAGCCCTCGGACAAGACACCGCTGACAGCGATGGCATGCATGAAGATATTCGAGCGCGCGCTCGATCGGTTCGGTGCGGATGCCCCCGAGGGGTTGGTGCAACTGGTGATCGGTCAGGCCGAGCAGGGCGCGGCGCTGGTCGAAGCAACCGACATCCCGCTTGTATCAGCGACAGGCTCCACGCGCATGGGGCGGATCGTGGGGCCGAAGGTGGCCGAGCGGTTTGGCCGCTCGATCCTGGAACTGGGCGGCAATAACGCGATGATCGTTGCGCCCTCGGCCGATATTGACATGGCGGTGCGCGGGATCGTGTTTTCGGCGGTGGGCACGGCGGGGCAGCGCTGCACCTCGCTGCGCCGGCTGATCGTGCACGAAAGCATCGCCGATGACCTGGTGGCGAAACTGGTCAAGGCCTATGCCAGCCTGCCCGTGGGCGACCCGCGCGCGCCGGGAACGCTGGTGGGGCCGCTGATCGATGCCGGATCACTGGAGCGGATGCAGGCGGCGCTGGAGCGTGCCCGTGCCGAGGGCGGCACGGTGCATGGCGGCGCGGTTTCCGATGCCGGGCCGGAGGGCGGCGCCTATGTTGCGCCGGCGCTGGTCGAGATGCCAGGCCAGACCGGCGTGGTACGCGAGGAGACTTTCGCGCCGATCCTCTATGTGATGCGCTACAGCGCGTTTAATGAGGCGCTGTCGCTGCAAAACGACGTGCCGCAGGGCCTGTCATCGTGCATCTTCACGCTGAACCTGCGCGAGGCCGAGGCCTTTTTGCAGGAATCGGATTGCGGGATCGCCAATGTCAATATCGGCCCGTCTGGTGCCGAAATCGGTGGGGCGTTCGGTGGTGAGAAAGAAACCGGCGGCGGGCGCGAAAGCGGCTCGGACGCGTGGAAAGGCTACATGCGCCGCGCGACGAACACGGTAAACTATTCCGATGCGCTGCCGCTGGCGCAAGGGGTGCGTTTCGACGTGTAATCCCGCTTGCCGCTTCGGTGCGGCAGACAGGCATTCAAAAAGGGCTGGGGGCTTTGTCCCCGTCCCATTTTGTGTCTAGAAAATATACCGGGAGTGTGTGGGCTACAGGCCAGAGGTGGCAAAGCCCCCTTTATCTTGTTCTGCCGACGATGCCGTGCTTCTCAGCCGTCGTTGCGGATGATGCGGGTGAAGGGCTCGAAGATCT
>CAZCAX010000018.1:0-86740 GCA_964496915.1 uncultured Rhodobacter sp. | reverse complement strand
GAAGGCCGATATACGAAATCCGCTCAAATCACGCTCCGATGTGTCGAACTTCGGATAGACCGGCAAACAGTTGTCCGCATACACTCAGCGTATCGTCAGCGTTACAGCGAATATCCATGCCAATAAACACCGCCGATAAGAAGCTGGAACGATCCGACCAGCAGGAAAGCGCGCGAAAAAACGGTTGGCATTGTCTCTACCCTTGTCATGACCGCGGATTGCGAAGCAGCAGTGCTATTGAGTTATTGCGCACCGGCATTGAGAGTTAGTTCAAGCCGACCGTCGCAATCCACAGAACCACGTTTTTCCGGGCGGCGATTTCTGTTGCGCCCCCTCTTGCGCAGTTCGCCGGGTAGCGCTAAAGAACGGCGCGTGGGGCGATTAGCTCAGCGGTAGAGCGCTTCGTTCACATCGAAGATGTCAGCGGTTCAAATCCGTTATCGCCCACCATTTTTCTCAATCCTCACGGAACAGGCTGCTGTTTTCCACTTCGCACCGGGAGCCTATCAGCCGGGTGTTAAACAGCTTTCGCGCAACAACAGGATTTCGGCAGTCACGCAGACGGCATTGGCCTCATGCGTCAGATTACCGGAAGCGCCGCGCCCGTCAAAACCGACCGAGGCGACCTGAAGCGAAATCCTGCCTTCCTGTAATCGTCCCTGCTGGATGAGGATTTCAGTTGCATAGCTCTCGATGGCCCGACCGTCGTCAAAAGCGGTGCCGACAAGGCTGCCGATCCCCTCGAACCGTGCCGCGCCGATGCCGTGACGGCGTGCGAAGGCGAGCAGCGCCGCGCTGATATCCTGATTGGGCTTCAGCGTGATCAGGAACGCATTCGGTTCCGATGCCTCACCCGTCTTCTCTGGCCGGAACAGGGTAAAGTCCGTCTCGGTGTCATGGTGCGACACAAGGCCCGCGCCGCAAAGGCCCCAGGCGATGACCGTGCAGTCCAGCGCCAGCGTGCTTTGATCGCAGAGCAGATGGCCCGTATCGGGCGGCGCATCCGGCCCGCCCCACGCACCATGGCAGTGCACGAAGGGCGCTCCGTCGCGCCTGCC
This sequence comes from uncultured Rhodobacter sp., assembly GCA_964496915.1. GTDB lineage: Bacteria > Pseudomonadota > Alphaproteobacteria > Rhodobacterales > Rhodobacteraceae > Pararhodobacter. Next base: position 85,682 of record CAZCAX010000018.1, on the reverse strand, counting down.
CAGATGCATCCCCGCATGCCTGGCGCGTGCCGGTCCCGCGATGTAATGCGTGGCGCTATACCATGCCGCATGCCCATCGCCTGGCGCGGGGGCAGGGGTGACGAGGTTCAGCGGAGCAAAGCTGGCGCCATCCAGCCGCAGATAGCCAAAGTCATATCCCGCCTGCGCAAAGGCCTCTGTCACCGCGCCAGCAAGGCTCTGACCGGCGCGCAGCGTCAGGCGCAGCGGCACGGCCCGGCAGGGCAGGGCGCAGATCCGTTCATCGGCCGGCGGACCGGGATGACGTATCGTGCGCAATCGCACCGTCATGCGCCCTTGCCCGGCAATTGACCCCGCGCTTCCAACTCGTCTCGGATCATCTTCTTTGTGATCTTGCCATAGGCGGACTTGGGCAAGGCTTCCCACAAAACAGCATGGCGCGGCAACTTGTAGCGCGCAAGCTGCGGGGCGAGCCAATCCAGGAGGGTTTCGGCTTGGGGCTGCGCCCCCGCGCGCGGCACGCAAACGGCCATGCCCACCTCGCCCCAGACCGGGTCCGGCACGCCCAGAACCGCGACTTCGGACAGTTCTGGGTGGAGCAACAGCTTTTCCTCGATCTCGCGCGGATAGATGTTCGAGCCACCCGAGATATACATGTCGGACGCCCGCCCGGTCAGATACACAAAGCCCTGCGCATCCATATGGCCCAGATCGCCGGTCAGGAACCAGCCATTGCGAAAGCTTTTCTTATTGGCCTCGGGATTGTTGAAATAGCCCGCAAAAACCGCCGGACCGATCACCGCAATCTCGCCGGTTTCGCCAAAAGCCACTTCCGCGCCCTGATCGTTCTGGATCTGAACTTGCATCCCGGTGCGCGCAAATCCGCAAGAACCGATACGCATCTTCTCGTCATCGAGGTGGTGGTGGGCGGGCGGCAGAACGGTGATATTGCCGGTCACTTCACCAAGACCGAAATACTGCACCAGCACCGGACCCAGCTTTTCCAGCGCCAAACGCTGATCGGTGCGATACATCGGCGCACCGGCATAGATGACATAGCGCAGGCTGGAATGGTCAAGCTGGTCGACGCTGGGGTGTTCTACCAGAAGCTTGACGATGGTCGGCACGGTGAACATGTTGCTGACGCGCCAGCGCGCGACCAGTTCCCAGATCTCGGCGGGGTCGAATTTTTCGCGCGCGGGCAGGATGGTCTTTACCCCATGCGCGACCTGCGCAAGCTGGTGAATACCAGCGCCATGCGACAGGGGCGCGACGACAAGCGAGGCATCCTCGGGCCCGGTTGCGGGCATCAGGTCGCACAGGTGGTTGGTGACGACAAAGGCAAGCTGTCCGTGCGTCAGCACCGCCGCCTTGGGCTTGCCGGTCGTCCCCGAAGTGAAGAAGAACCACGCCGGATCATCGCGCTGCACCGCCACGGGAGCAGGTGCGGCGCCGAGGTGTCGGGCAACAAGGGTTTCATAGTCAGATCCAAGGGTAATGATCGCCTCGACATGCGGCGCGCAGGCGCCTGCATGGTCGGGGAACTGTGCGCCACACAGCAACAGCCGCGCGCCGGATGACCCGGCCAGCCAGGCAAGATCCTCGGGCGAGAGGCGGAAATTCGCTGGAACCCAGACCGCGCCGACGCGCCAGCAGGCGAACATCGCCTCGAACATCTGGTTGCTGTTGGCCGATTGCACCAGCACCCGGTCACCCTTGGTAATGCCATAGTCCTGCACCAATGCCGTCGCGAATGCCGCGGCGCGGGCCTCCATCTCGGCCCAGCTCCAACGGTCACTGCCCCAGGCAAACCCGACCGCATCACCCAGCCGCCGCGCGCTTTCCGTCAGCAGATGTGACAGGTTCATCACCCGGGTCGAGAACGGCGCGACTCCTTGCGACAGATCCTGCCTCATTTCACACGTTCCAGAATCGAGACGTAATTCGCCACCGCAGCACCACCCATGTTGAACACGCCCGCCAGGCTGGCGCCGGGAATCTGCATGCCTTCGGCCTGACCATCCAGTTGCATTGCGGCCATGACATGCATTGACACGCCCGTGGCGCCGATCGGATGGCCCTTGGCCTTCAGCCCGCCCGAGGGGTTGACCGGCAGCCGCCCGTCCTTTTGCGTGATGCCCTCGCGGATTACCCGATGCCCCTGTCCGGCCTCCGCCAGCCCCATTGCTTCGTATTCGAGCATCTCGGCGATGGTGAAACAATCATGTGTTTCGACAAGATTCAGATCGTCAAGCGAGACACCGGCGCTTTCCAGCGCACGTGCCCAGGCCATGCGCGCGCCCCGAAACTCAAGCACGTCGCGGCGCGACAGCGCCATGATGTCATTGACCTGTGCCCGCGCACGAAAGCCGATGGCGCGCTGCATGCCCGCCGCTGTTTCGGCATCCGCCAGCACCAGCACTGCCGCCCCGTCAGATACCAGCGAGCAATCTGTGCGCCGCAGCGGGCCCGCCACGCGGGGGTTCTTCTCGGACACCGTGTTGCAGAAATCGACGCCGAAATCCTTGCGCATATGGGCATAGGGGTTGGCCATGCCATTGGCGTGGTTCTTCACGGCGATCATCGCCAGTTCTTCCGAGCGGTCGCCGTAACGCTGGAAATAGCTTTGCGCGATCTGCCCGAAAAGGCCAGCAAACCCGCCCTCGACCCCGGCTTCCTCGCTGCGGTAGCTGGCGCCAAGCAGGATATCACCCACTTCCGCCGTGGGGGTGGCGGTCATCTTCTCGGCACCGACGACAAGGGCGATGCGCCCGCGGCCCGCCTCGATGAAATCCATCGCACCGTGCAGCGCGGCCGATCCGGTGGCGCAGGCGTTTTCAAACCGCGTGGCAGGGGTATGGGCAAAACGCTCATTGCCCATGGCAACCAGGGCACCTTGAAAATCCTGCCTTGAGAAGCCGTTATTGAAGACACCGACGAAAATGCCATCGACATCCTCTGCCCCGATCTGCGCATGATCCAGTGCGCGCGCCACCGCTTCGGCCATCAGGCTTTCCGTGTCGGGATGGTCGGATTTGCCAAACGCCGTGTGGCCCCAACCGATAATCTGCGCGTTTGTCATCATTCGCTTCCTTCCTTCGGCCTGCCGGGCGGGGTGCCCTTTGCAAGGCGTGTTTCGATCAGGCGTGCCTCGGCCTGCAGTTTCTGCACAAGATCGCTTCGGCGCGGCTCTTTCATGCGGCTCTCGACGGCGGCCAGCGATACAGCCCCCACCATCTGCCCATCCGGGCCGCGCAGCGCCACGCCCAGCCCCCAGGAATCCTCGAAGATCAGGCCCGGGTTAAGCGCGACGCCGGTTTCGCGCGCCTTTTCAAGCTGCGCGCGCAGGATGTCCGGCTGCAAGCGCGGATAGTTGTTTTCCAGTTCAGCGCGGTTCGCCGCGATCGCTGCCTCTGCCTCGGCCCGAGGCAGCGCGGCCAGCATCGCCAAAGACCCCGCGCCAACACCCAGCGGGTGGTGCGCGCCGGGCATCAGCGCGTAGGTGCGGATCGGGTGCGGGCCATCTTCGCGATGCAGGCAGACCGCGTAATGCCCCCGGCGCACCGACACGAAGGCGGCATCCCCCGTTTCGCGCGCAAGGCGCTGAAGGGATTCCATTGCCTGTGACAAAAGCCCGTGACGTCCCTGCGCCAGCAACCCCAGAAGATAGGCTTCCTCGCCCAGGTGATAGGTTCGCTTTTCGTCGGCCTGTTCGACCAATCCGCCACGCATCAGCGCCAGCAACAGGCGTCGAACGGTGGCCTTGTTCAGGCCGGTTTCGGTGACAATGGCGGAAAGCGGCATCCCTGTAGCCGTGTGTCGCCCGATCAACGACAACAGTGCCAGAGCACGATCGACGCTTTGCGTCCCGCCGGTCGCCGATTCTGGCCCCTCATGCTTCATAATATGAACCGATACTCCGCGTGCAATCGTGCTGTTTTGTCAATTAACAGGTGCATTCTGATTTTGTTTTAGGCAGCTTGCAAGTTCTTCTTGCAATCTGAGGAAAGTAAGGTCCACTATTTGCAAAAAAGCAGAGGCAAGTGACCACACGGGCCATCAGCAGTTTTTCAATGGGAGGAAAGAATGAGTTTTTCACGTCTTACGGGCGCCGCGCTGGCAGCAAGCCTTGCGGCCGCACTGAGCTTTTCCGCAGCATCGGCCGAAACCCTGCGCCTGTCGCACAATACCGGCGACACCACCACCTGGCATCAGGGCGCCGAGCGCTTCGCCGAACTGCTGGCGGAACGCACGGATGGCGCGCTGAGCGTGCGCGTATTCCCCAATGCGCAACTGTCGGGCGGCGATCAGATGCGCCAGGCCGAAATGGTGGGCCGGGGGGCACTGGATCTGGTTGTGACATCGGCCATCAACGTGACACCTCTGGTGCCGGAAATGGCCGTGTTCTCGCTGCCCTATCTCTATTCCAGCTATGAGCAGGTCGATGCCACCACGCAGGGCGCGCCGGGTCAGATGCTGTCCGATATCCTGCTGGAGAAGGGTATCGTTGTTCTGGCATGGGGCGAGAACGGCTTTCGTGAGGTGACCAACAACACCCGGCCGATCCGCAGCCCCGAGGATATGCGCGGGCTGAACATGCGCGTTGCCGGGCCGATGTATATCGACGTCATGAACGCGCTTGGCGCGAATCCGCAGCAGATGCAGTGGGGTGAAACCATGTCGGCGCTGCAGCAGGGTGTCGTCGATGGGCAGGAAAACCCCATCGGTGCGGTGATCATTCCGCAACAGGTCTATGAGGTGCAGCGCTATCTGACGGCATGGCACTATTCCTATGATCCGATCTTCCTGGGTATCTCGCAGGCAAAGTGGGACAGCTATGATGCCGACATGCAGGCCGTAATTCGCGAAGCCGCGCAAGACGCCATGGCTTACCAGCGCGAGATCACGCGCGAGGGCACGGCGCAGGGTATCGAATTCCTGCGCGCGCAGGGCATGGAGGTGTATGAACCCACCGACGAAGAGCTTGCCGCCTTCCGCGAAGCCACGCAGCCTGCATTCGATCAGTGGGCCGAGCGGGTAGGCGCCGAGATTGTCGGCGCCTTCCAGGAAGCAATCGCCGCCGTCGACTGAGGCGTGATCCGACAGCCCATGGCCTTTCACCGGGGCCATGGGCGTTGTTCTGTCAGGGGCCTTGCCGATGATACGCCTTCTGTTGCGCGATTTTGAAAAGATCGTCTGCGCGATCCTGTTTCTGGCCATGACGGCGCTTGGCTTTGTCAATGTCGTCATCCGCTATGGTACCAATTACTCGTTCGCTGCCAGCGAGGAGTTGCTGGTCAACGGTTTCCTGCTGCTGACGGTCTTTGGCGCAGCCATCGCGGCGCGGCGTGGCGAGCATCTGGCGGTTACAATGGTGCACGAGGTGCTGCCGCGGGCGCTGTGGGCACCGATACTGCTGCTGTCTGTCCTGCTTTCGGTGGCGCTTTTGTCCCTGTCGGCCTGGTTCTCCTGGGAAGCGATGATGAATATCCGGCGCGTCGGGATGCGATCTTACGGTCTGGGGTTGCCCGCCTGGTATTATCAGGCCGCGCTGCCACTCGGTTTTGCGCTGATCATCCTGCGCTATCTGCAACACGCCTGGAGCGTGCTGCGTTCCGGTCCGGATACAGGGGTAGACCATGTTTGAGCTGATCGGCATCACATCGGCCGGAACGCAGATGATCGTCCTGTTCTTCCTGCTGATGGCGGTTCGGGTGCCGGTGGCCTTCGCGCTGGGGCTCTCGGCGCTTTATGCCATGTGGAAGATCGGCTTCGGGCTGGAACTGGCGGGCGATCTGATTGCCACCGGCATCACAAAATTCTCGCTTCTGGCGATTCCGTTCTTCATTCTGGCGGGCACACTGATGGGCAGCCTCGGCATCGCCGAGCGGATGATCCGCTTCTTTCGCGTGGCTGTGGGTGGCCTGCCGGGGGGGATGGGGATGGTGGGCACGATCGTCTGCCTGTTCTGGGGCGCTGTCAGTGGCTCTGGTCCGGCCTCGGTCGCCGCCATTGGCCCGATGATCATCAAGGGGATGGAGGAAGACGGCTATGACCGCGCCTTCGCCGCCGGTCTGGTGGTGACGGGGGCTGCGTTTTCCATTGTCATTCCGCCGTCTATCGGGCTGGTGATCTATGGGGTGATCGCTGAAACCTCCATCTCGCGGTTGTTCATTGCCGCTATCCTTCCCGGCATCTTCATGGCCCTGACGATGGTTGCCGTTTTGCCCTTTGCGCGCCGCCACAGCGTGCCTGCCAGCAGTGCCAGCCTTCAGGCCCTGAGCCCTGAACCATACATCGCCGTTTCTCGGCGCCGTGCATTGTGGCAATCTTTCCGCGACAGTTTCTGGGGGCTGATGACGCCTGTCGTCATTCTGGGCGGTATCTATTCAGGCGTTTTCACCCCGACCGAGGCCGCGATTGTGGCCACGGTCTATGCGTTGCTGGTGGGGGCGTTTGCCTATCGCACGCTGACCTTTCAGCGCCTCTACGATGCGCTTGGCACGGCAGCGGCGTCATCGGCAGTGGTGATGCTGATCGTGGCCTATGCAAGCCTCTTTGGCTGGGTGGTCACGGTCGATGATCTGGTGGGCAGCTATTCCGGTGCGCTGCTGGGACTGAGCGATAATGGCTGGGTCATCTTGCTTGTGATCATGGTGATCCTGCTGGTCGCAGGGATGTTCATGGACCCGGTCACCGTCATGTTCATCGCCCTGCCGATCTTCTTGCCTGTCGTAAGGGAAATGGGCTGGGATCCGGTTTGGTTCGGGGTGCTGGTAATGGTCAATCTGGCCATCGGCCTGATTACCCCGCCAGTGGGGATCAACCTTTATGTCGCGGCCAATGTCACCAGGCTGAGCATCGAACGCGTCGCGCGTGGCACGATGCCGTTTCTTCTGGCCAGTCTTGTCGGAATTGTTGTGGTTGCGGCGGTTCCGCAGATGTCGCTGTTGCTGGTGGCATGGCTGCGATGAGCAGCGGAAAGGGCTTTGAATGGACATGAAAACCGCCATTGTGACCGGGGCCGCGCGGGGCATCGGGCTGGCGACCACGCAGCTTTTCCTGGGCGAGGGGTGGCAGGTTGCGATGATAGACCGTGACGCCGAGGCCCTGACGGCGGCAGCCGAAGGGCTGGGGCACGGTTTCCCCGTTGTCTGCGATGTCTCTGTCCCCGATCAGGTCAACGCCATGGCCGCCAATGTTGCCGCGCGTTGCGGGCGAATCGACGCGCTGGTCAACAACGCCGGCGTGGCCGATTTCCGGCCCCTGGAGGAGACCGATTTCGCTACCTGGCGCGAGGTCATGGCGACCAATCTGGACGGTGTGTTTCTGACCAGTCAGGCCGTAGCGCCGCATCTGAAGGCGACGCGCGGGGCCATCGTCAATATCGCATCCATCTCGGGGCTGCGGGCCAGTACGCTGCGCGTCGCTTATGGCACTTCGAAAGCCGCTGTGATTCACCTGACGCGCCAACAGGCGGCAGAACTGGGCGAATGGGGCGTGCGCGCCAATTGCGTGGCGCCCGGACCGGTGGATACCAAACTGGCGCTGGCGGTGCATTCGCCGGAGATCCGCGCAGCCTATCATGATGCGATCCCGCTCAACCGCTATGGCAACGAGCGCGAGATTGCCGAGACGATTGTCTTTCTCTGCTCGGAACGCGCAAGCTATGTGACCGGGCAGGTGATCGCCGTGGATGGCGGATTTGAAGCTGTGGGCGTAGGGCTGCCGGCGCTGCGTGTTCGCTAACGTCTGCTCCGGTGACTCGATTACTGCCGACGGATGCGCGTGGTGGGGGCATTCCCCGATGGACAGAGCTGCCTGAATCCGGCTGCGGCGGGGCTTCGCCATATCGCGGGCGGGCAGTGGTCAACCCGGAAGTACATGAACATGGCTCCGCTCAACGCGGAACAAACCTCAAGCCGCAGAGCCGTCGCCTGAAGAAATGTGCGAAAGATTCTGAACACCACCCCGGTTTCCGGGCGAGGATTCGTGCATGCCCGGAGTTCTCCGCCGGAGGTCGAACCTTGCCGCCGGAAATCGCCGCCATTGCGCCGATTATCAGCAAACGCCGGATATCTCGCTGCCCTGATTTTCTCGTCCGTCCGATCCCCGGCTTGCCACCGCACGAATGCTGCCGGGGCACAAGGCCCAGCCAGGCCGAGAAATCGCGCGCCTGCCGGAACGTCTCCATCGGTGGTGCGAAAGCCGCCAAGGCCAGTCAAGTGATGGGGCCAGTTACCGGCATTTTTTGCAGGCGTGCCGAGAACCGCGACCGTTTGCTGGTTGCCGCGATCTGTCGCACGTCATGCCCGAGAGCCATCAATGTCCTTGCCCGGCGATGAGCCGTCCGGGGTTGGAGAGCAGCGCAAGAGTTTCAGTAGCCCTGTGCTGTTTGTCGGGCACCGTCGGGCGATGTGGGGGCGCCGTGGAGCCGATACATCAGATTGATCTGACTGGTTGCACCGGTCTTTTTGTAGATGCTGCGCAAATGACAGCGAACCGTAGATTCCTGCAAGCTCAGGTTCTGCGCGATTTGCTTGGCGTGCATTCCACGCCCTGCAAGCATGCATATGCGGAATTCCGCGCGGCTCAGGCGGAAAGGGTTCGAGGTATCGAGAATCGTGCGCGACGTTTCCTGGCGAGGGACCGTTTCGTGGTTCCTTGCTTTCAGGACAAGCTGCATGACGTAGGCCTCGTTTCGCTGCATCCATGCATAGGCCATCGCCTGGGCGAGCACGCGCAGGGTTTCAGCTGAAACGGCGGTCAACGGGGTGCGGAAATGCATTTCAAGAAAGTCGCTTTGCCGATCATCACTGGCGAGCACCATCACCGCAATCTCGGTTACCTGCCGGTCACGGCACCAGGCTGATATCCAATGACCTGCACCAGGCTGCCTGTCGAGTTGCGACAAAAGCCACAAAGAGCCGGGGCGCGCAGCGTTGATGTGCTTCCCAAGAAAATCTGGTGCGCAGGATCGGGCGAGCCGGGGCAGATCGCGCTTCAGGCCGGAGCGGTCGCAGGTCGCCGCAGTCTGGGCAATGTTGGACCGGTTGTCATGGCGCGCAAGCACCACAGCCTCGGCGCGGCTCAGCGACATCGCCTGTTCCAGCGCCTCAGGCAGGAGCGAGATGTCACGCAACGCGCGCGTCCAGTCTATCAGGGCCTTGATCACAGCCTGGGGAAGGGGGACGTCAGGTGGAGCCGAGCAATTGGCGGCATTGCAAAATGGAAGGGTCACGGCGGCACTCATGAAAAAAGTTACAACTGCACTGCCTTTATAGTAACAAAATTCTGCCACATTTCTCGCACGAAATTGCACAAAGGTGAGAAAAGGCACGAAAATCGATACGTGCATCCTCTGCGCCAGTCACAGTCGTGCCACAATTTTTGCACAATTTCAAATTTCTATGAGGATTGATGCGTACTTGTCGACGAATCACGCGCCCTTGTTTGCAAGGTGATGTCGCGGAAACAATGCGAAATACATCTTGAGATTGTGTTGCGCTGTCATCAAGTCAGCCGGGCCGCGAAATTCTCGCAGTGGTGGACGATACTTTCAACACATCTGCTCCGCTACACTTGGGTTGTGCCCGGGGGGGTCCGGGTTCATCAGCGAGCTGCCAATCGCTTTCTTTTGTGATGTGTACGAGTGGGCAGCTCGCTGGTTGGAACAATCAGTGAGTGGAGTGGAGTAATGATTAATCTGGTTAAGAAGGCGCTTGTGAAGTTCCGCGACAGCGAGAGCGGCGCGACACTGGTGGAATATGGGATTGCGATCTTGCTGGCGGTTGTTGTTGGCACAGGCGCCTTGGTGAGTCTCGCCGGAGCGATCAGCGACAATATGGACTCGGCTACCGAATGTCTTGACGGTACTGACACCAATTGCCGTCTACCCTGACGGTAGCGACACTAGTTACCGTTTTCCGACAGGTATTGGTGTCTGATTTCCCTTAAAGATTTCACGCTGGCCCCCTCTTGGCCGGCGTGGACCCCTTTACCTTGTAACCTGAGTACCAGTCCCGAAAGGGGAAGCTGTCATGGCCCTGAAGTCCGTAGTGTTCACGCTGATCGGCGTGGCCGTCGCTGGCGGGTCGGTCTATCTGACGCGCGAAATGCTCGATAGCCAGAACGCCGGCATGCAGGCCAATGCCACGCAGATGGAAATGGTCAATGTGATCGTCGCGCGCATTGACGTGCCCTTTGGCCGCGCCATTGATCCGACCATGCTGACCACCCAGCGCTGGCCCGCCGAATTCGTGCCGGGCAACATGTTCACCTCCATCCAGCGGGTGGTCGGTGATAACCCGAACGAGCCCCGCCGCGCCCGGCGGCATATCAGCGCGGGCGAACCGATCCTGTTTTCCAAGGTCTCCGATTTCGGCGAGCGCGTGACCATCGTGCAGACGCTGGGGCCGAACCGGCGTGCCATTTCCATCCAGGTTGATGCGGTGACCTCGGTCGCGGGGTTTGTCACGCCGGGCGACCGGGTGGACATCCTGCTGACCCAAGGGTCGGGCGAGGACATGAACACCACCACGCTTTTGCACGACGTGCGGGTGATCGGCACCGATCAGGATGCCGATGAAAGCCGCGACACCGCGCGGGTAGCCCGCACCGTGACCGTCGATGTCAGCCCCGAAGAGGGCCAGCGCCTGGCGCTTGCGCAGCGGGTGGGCCGGCTCAGCCTGTCACTGCGCACGCTTGAGGACGCAGAAGACAACCTTTTTCTTACCCAGATGACCACGGTGCATGACCTGCAAGGCGGGCGTGTGACCGAAGACATCGCCAGCGATTCCCCGACGCGCATTCGGATCCGCCGGGGTAGCGCGGCGGTGGAGGACGTGACCCTGCGCTGAGGCGCGGATCATTACAGACGAAGGAGAGGCGACCATGCTGGCGCGGACCAGACATGCACCCTATTGCCAATCGGAAGACGGCGCGGTGTTGCCCATCGTGGGCGTGTCATTGGCGGTCTTTCTGGGGCTGGTGGCACTGTCGTTCGACCTGGGCCGCACCGCCGCCACGCAATCGGAACTGCAAAGTTTCGCCGATCACGTGGCCCTTGCCGCGGCGGGCGAGCTGGATGGCAACGCAAGCGCAATAGATCGTGCCGAAAGGGCGGCCGCCGAGCTGATCGACGATCGCTCTGGCGGCTGGCCGGGCTTCTTCCAGACCTTCGGCACAGGCGAGCAACAGCTGGCCGTGGCCGATTACACGCTGACATTCCATTCCGCGCTGCCGGCGCTCGATACGCAGCCGATGGCTTCGGTCACCAACGATCCCGCGAACGCCCGCTACGTTCGCGCCACAATCGAACCACAGACCGTAAACTACACCTTCGCCCGCGCCTTCAACGCTCTCACCGGCCGCGCAGGCCCGAACGAGGCACAGGTGGCCGCGACGGCCGTGGCGGGGTTCACAACCTATGCCTGTGACATCACACCGCTCATGTTCTGCGTGCCGCCAGCCGAAAACCCGGCGTTGCTGACGCCGGGCACGATGATCCAGGCGCAGGGGCAGGGTGGCAACCAGGCATGGGGACCGGGCAACTGGGGGTGGCTCAGCCCCAGCGGAAGTGGCTTCACCGTCAATCAAAGCGGCCCCTGTGGAAGCGAGCCGCCCGGGCAAGTTGATCGTTGCCTTCTGGCAGCGCAAACCTCGGTCACGACCTGCTTTGCACAGCGCGGTGTCCAACTTGATACCGGGCGCTCCTTCGGCATTACCGAAGCGGCGCTCAATACCCGCTTCGACGTCTGGCGCGGCACGATGAACAATCAGCGCAACAACCCGCACTACGCTCCCGCGCCGAACACCATTTCCGGCTGGCCACGCGGCAACAATGGCTGCGTCGCCAACAATGCCGTCCCGGAAACGCCAGACCGGCGGCTGCCGCGCGATTCCTGCTTTTATACCAACAGCTGCAGTGTCGATGGCGGCAGGCGGTTCGGCAACGCCGACTTTGTGGCAGGGCTCCAGCTCTATTACGAGCGCAATTACGGTGGTGTTCCGGCATGGGCGCCAGCCAATCCGCAAACCCGCTACGAGGTTTATCTGGCCGAGATCGAAGCGTCCGATGTGCTGACGAGTAACAACAGGATTCTGCCTAGCACTATCGCGGAATCAGGACGTGGAGATCAGTGTGCTCCGGCCCAATCCTCGGATGTAGAGCGCCGTGTTCTGGTCATGGCCGGCGTTGATTGCGCGAACAACCCTCCCACCGGGAACAGTGTTGTCCCGGTGCAGGATTTCTATCGCGTGTTCATGACCGAACCGGCCCAGGATCAGGAAATCTGGCTGGAGATTATCGGCTCGGCCAGTGTTGACGGCGAAGGTTTCTCGCGTGGCATCGTTCGCAACGTCGTCCAGCTTTATCGGTGATGCCATGGTGATGCGCCCCATCCTCCGCAAGACCTTCCGGCGCTTCGCCCGGCGCGAGGACGGGGTGGCGCTGGTCGAACTCGCCGTCACTCTTCCTCTTATCCTGCTGGTTTTTGCGGTGATCATCGAGGGCAGCCGCACTTTCTGGGCCTACCAGTCGGTGATCAGCGCCGTGCGCGACGCAACGCGCTATGCCGCGCGTGCGGCGGGCACCGATACCTGCGGGCCGTTGAACGCGGTCACTCCGCGCGTGGCAGACATCGTCAACGAAAGTATCATGCCGGGCGCGGTGACGGTCGACACTGTCGAAGCCTGGGCCGATTGCCCGGCTATCGCCGGTCTGCGCACCGAGTTGATGCCGGTCGCCACCGTCACCGCGACGATCACCATCGCGATGCCCTTTGCCGGGATATTCCGGTTGGCGGGCACCGATCTGGGCGCGGTCACGACCACCGTATCGAACAGCACAAGGGTTTACAGCCAATGAGCCAGAGAGCGCGGATAACCGCCCGGCTCCGGGCTTGGACAAGGGGCGACGACAGCGGCGCGACACTGGTCGAATTCGCCATCGTTCTGGCGGTATTCCTGCTTTTGTTCTTCGCCATCATCGATTTTGCGCGGCTCGGGTTCGAGGCCGTGATGGCGCGCAAGGCCACCCATAACGCCGTGCGCATCGCTGTCGTCCGCCCGCCGGTCTGCCCGGGTGTCCCGCTGGTGACTCAGGCCCGGTCGGGGGCGGGCGCACGCTACGGCACGCTCTGCCGCGATGCCAGCGCGCCCTGTGCCTCACCGGGGCCTTTCGTGTGCACATTGACCGAGCCCAGCGCCAGTTCGAACGAGATCTGGAACAGCATAAACGGCCTGCTGCCCAACAATGCCGAACGCAGCCATGTGCGCCTGCGCTACGAAAGTGACCCGAACCTGGGCTTCCTGGGAGGGCCATTTGTGCCACTGGTCACGGTCGAACTGGTTGATCTCGATTTCAATTTCGTCACGCCCCTTGCCGGGCTGGCGCGGCTTGCAGGTGCAGCCAACGCCCAGGAACTGAGACAGAGCCTGCCCTTTCCCTCGATGCGCGCAACCCTGCCCGCCGAGGATCTGGCACAAGGAGGATAGCGATGAACCAACCGGTCAGCACAATGGAAAAGGAAACGGCAGGTCCGATCAAGCCGAGAAGCGCCCCGAAAAGCGTTCTTGTCCTCAGCGCCGATCCTGGCCTTTGCGCCGGGGTCAAGGATGCCCTCAAGCCGCTGGATTGCGTCAATACGACGATTGATGCCAGCGCGCGCGGCGCCGACGTTCAAACCCTTCGCCGCCGGGTCTTCGGCCATGATCTGGTGATCCTGGACGTAAACCCTGACGACGTGGCAGAAATGGCGCAGACCAAGGGGTTGCTGGCAGACCGGCAAGTCAGCGATATCCGGTATCTGGCGATTGCCAGCGCCGAGTTGCCCCTGGTGCGCGCGCGCGAATTGATCCAAGCCGGTATCGATGAGGTGCTGCCCAGCGGCTACAGTGACGACGAACTGCGCGATGCGGTGCAACAGCGGTTGTTCGCCCGGACCGAGCGCCTGTTGCTCGGTGCCGCGCAACAGCGCACAGCGGGCAAACGCGGATCGGTGATTGCCGTTTCGGCGGCACGCGGTGGTGCCGGGGCAAGTTCGGTGGCCGTCAATCTGGCGGCGTTGCTTCTTAACCGACAGGGTCTGTTCCGGCCTGCGCCCGGCAAGAAAGTGGTAATCGTCGATCTGGACCTGCAATTCGGCACCCTCGGCTCCATGCTCGATGTCGAGGACAACGGGGCGATGATGCAGATCATCCGCAGCGGCGTGATCCCTGACTCGGTCATGATCCGCACAATCGTGGCGCACCATCCGTCGGGTCTTGATGTAGTACCCGCCCCCGCCGAGGCCGTGCCGCTGGAGGCTTTGCGCGGCGATCAGATCTCGGCTCTGGTTGAGGTTCTGCGCCAGGATTACGACTATGTGGTTATCGATCTGCCGCGCGCATTGGTGATCTGGCTTGAACCCTTGCTGAGCCGAACGGACCGGGTTCTGATGGTCACGGATACCTCGGTTCCGTCGATCCGTCAGTGTCGGCGGCTGATGGACATATACCGCGAAGACAACATTGGCCTGAACATCGACATCGTCGTGAACGGCGAGTCTCGGCCACTTATCCGCTCGTCGCACCACAAGGAAGCAGCGATCTTGCTTGAGCGCCCGCTGAACCACTGGCTTCCGCGCGACGATCGCGCAATGCGCCTTTCAGCCGATCGAGGGGTGCCACTGGTTACGCTCTCGAAACGATCGAAACTTGCTGCAGCCTATCGCGCGACGGCGCAAGGCTTGCAGAAACTGCTCAATGAAAAAACCAGCGGGAAAGCCTGAAAGGGGAAACGTCTATGTTCAAGGATTTCAAGGGATTAAACGGCAAATCCGGCGGGCAGGTAGACGTGTTGGCGCGTGCCGTGCCTCGTGCCGCGTCTGCTGAAATTCCGGCCCCATATGGCGACGGCACCGAGTTGAACAGCAGGCTTGAGCTCAAGCGCAGCCTGCACGCTCGATTGCTGGACGAGATGAACCTTGCGGTGATCGACAAGGTTCGTGTGCCCGAACTGCGCCGTGAGGTCGCCAATCTGGTGATGGAGTATCTGCGCGAAAAGAATATCGCCATGCGCTCCGAGGCAATTTCGGAACTGGTGGATGAACTGCTGAATGAACTGACTGGCCTTGGCCCGCTGGAGCCACTTCTGGCCGATCCGACAGTCAACGATATTCTCGTGAACTCCTATCGCAATGTTTATGTCGAGCGGCACGGGGTGCTGGAAAAGGCCGAAGTGCGTTTTCGTGACGAAAAACACCTCTTGCGTATCATCGACAAGATCGTTTCGCGGGTGGGGCGGCGGGTTGATGAATCGCAACCCTGGGTCGATGCCCGCCTGGAAGATGGTAGCCGCGTCAATGCTATCATCCGCCCCTGCGCGATCGACGGTCCGTCACTGTCGATCCGCAAGTTTTCCCGCAATCCGCTGACGTTGCAGCGCCTCGTTGATGGTGGGGCAGTCACGGGCCGCGCGGCGTTCCTGCTGCAAGCCTTTGTCGAAGCGCGCATGAATGTGCTGATCTCGGGTGGGACCGGCTCTGGCAAGACAACGATGCTCAACGCAATGTCGGCCTTCATCGATCCACGCCAGCGAATTGTCACCATCGAGGACGCGGCAGAACTGCAACTGATGCAGGATCACGTTGTCCGGCTGGAAACCCGGCCCTCCAATGCTGAAGGCGGTGGCGTGGTATCGCAACGCGATCTGGTCAAGAACGCGCTGCGGATGCGCCCTGACCGGATCATCGTGGGCGAGGTGCGTGGTGCCGAGGCCTTCGACATGCTTCAGGCCATGAACACCGGACATGACGGCTCGATGACGACGATCCACGCCAATTCGGCGCGAGATGCCATCGGCCGGTTGGAACAGATGGTCAGCATGGTCGGCTTCGACTTCCCGTTGCGCGCCATTCGTCAACAGATCGCCGCCGGCATCCAGATCGTGATCCAGCTCAGCCGCCTCAGTGATGGCCGGCGCCGGGTCATGAGCATATCGGAAGTGTCGGGCATGGAAGGTGACGTGATTACCATGCAGGACATCTTCGTGTTTCGGAAAAACGGGCGGTCCACCTCGGGCGAGATAATGGGCGAATTCGTACCCACCGGCATCCGGCCGATATGCACAAGCCAGATCTCCGCGGCAGGCATCGAGGTGCCATCGGACCTGTTCCTTGATAACGGATCAACGCCATGAACGCCCTGCAAAACCTGGACATGAGTGCGCTGATCTATCTTGGCGTCTTTGTGGGGGTGCTGATTGCGTTCGAGGGTGTGCGTGAAATGCTCTGGGGCAACCGCCATGAGCGCACGCGCAGTCGACGCCTGCGCAGCATCCGCCATGACGCCTCGCCCGAGGAAGTGCTTTTGTCACTGCGCACGCGGCGCTCTTCCTGGCAGCGCGTCCCGCTCATCGGCGCGCTTCCAGCCCGCTTGCGTCAGGCCGGGATCGAGATCAATCCCCTCGTCGCATTGCTTACCGTCCTTGCGCTGGCGGGAATCGGGTTCGTTGTCGCACAGCAATTCCTGCCGTTGGCGATGGCTGCTGCGGCAACAGTGGCCCTGGCGTTTCTGGTGCCGCTGGCCGTGGTGGAACAGATGCGCAAACGCCGCATGGACAAGCTGGTGTCCCAACTGCCCGATGCGCTGGATCTGATGGCACGCGGGCTGCGGGTGGGGCATCCGCTCAACACCACTGTCGCCAATGTCGCGCGGGACATGCCACAACCGATAGCAGCAGAGTTTTCTCATGTCGCGGCGCAGATTTCATATGGTGACTATCTGCCGAACGCCTTTCATGACATGGCCGCACGCATTGACCAGGAAGATTTTCATTTCCTGTCGGCCGCAATCGCCATCCAGTCAGGTTCGGGCGGCAACCTTGGGAGGGTGCTGCGCACGATGTCCAAGGTCATCCGTGACCGGGCCGGACTTCGGCGCAAGGTGGTTGCCATTTCTTCCGAGGGACGGCTTTCGGCGCTGATCCTGTCGATGTTGCCGCTGGTGATTTTTGGCGCCACGTCCTTTACATCGCCAAGTTATTACGGCGCGGTGCGCGATGACCCGCTCTTCATGCCGGTCGCGGTGATCGTGGCAATGCTGATGGTGGCCAATTTCGTGATCTTGCGCAAGCTTGTGAACTTCAAGGTGTGAGAGGGTGCCATGTTCGAACATATCCACGCCATGGCCGCATTTCTGGGCATATCGACCAGTTCCCTGACGCTCGCCGGCGTCGGTATCGGCAGCTTTGTGGTCATCTACAGCCTGTTCGGGTTGCGGGCCCGGCAAGATCCGGCCATCGCACGGTTGCGTGCCGGGCGGCGTCTGTCCGTGGGGAGTAGCGATGCACCAAATCTGCTGCGCCAGATCGAAAGCGCACCGAGGGGGCTGGCCAAAACCTTCGTGCCGGAAAACGATGCCGAACGCACCCGGATCCGGCTTGATCTCAATCGCGCCGGGTTCAAGGGCCCCAACGCGGTGCGCAACTATTACCTGATCCGCCTGATCTTCGGCGTGTTGCTTCCGCTGGCATTCGCCGGGTTGTTCCTGTGGGGCGATCAGTTGAACCTGCCGCCCGTGATCGATCAGCGCATCGCCGCGCTGAGCCAGATGCAAATGTTGCAGATCGTGGCTGTAACGCTTGCGCTGGGATTCTACGGGCCGATGGCCTTTGTTTCGAACCGAGCCGCGGCGCGCAAGCTGCGCATTCAGCAAGAATTCCCCAAGGCGCTCGACCTGCTGCGCGTCGCCGTCGAGGCCGGGATGGGGATCGACGCGGCGATTCAGCGTGTTGCGGTCGAAATGGCTGAAATCTCGCCGGAAATCACCGAAGCCTTCCGAACACTGGAGAGTGAGCTTCTTGCCGGACGTGATCGCGACAGCGCGATGCTGAGCATGGCGCGGAACATGGGAATTGACGAGGTCAATTCCTTTGTCAATGTCGTGATGCAGTCGATCCAGTTCGGTTCAAGCATCTCCGACGCGTTGCAAGTTTACTCTGACGAGATGCGCCTCGAACGCGAGATGCGTGCACAGGAAAAGGCAAACAAACTTCCGGTGCAAATGTCGGGTGTCATGGCGATGTTGCTTTTGCCCGCACTTCTGATGATCACCCTCGGTCCGGTTGTGATCCGATACATACGTTACTTCTCGGGTGCCTGAACCGAACATGTGGCCAGTTCCTCGGTGTCAGTGCGTTTGACGCCAACCGGGTGCGCGACGCTCTCCTTGACCATGCCCTTGTCGTTCCCGTTGCCAGGTCGTCCCCGGCGGTACCGGGGCAGGTATTGCGACTGTAGGGCGTCCAAAACGGCGTGCGGCAAGGGTTGCCAGAAGCGCTTCCTTGTCGCGACGCTGCCGGTAGGGGCTATGTTCGACATATCGGCGGCGGCGCGGGTTGCGGCGGATCGTGAACGCAATACGGGGAAGCCGCGCACCGTCCCGCTTCTACATCGCGCGCACCGGCACTGCTGCCGCTTGCCAATCTCTGGTTCACGGTCGCAAAGCCTTGAGTGGAAATAATGCCACCTGTCTGCGGGTATCGACCGATGCTTCCGGAAGCTGTCAGCAAAAAGGGTGCCAAACCGGCTTTCCCACTGTCGAACGGCTTCCCGGTCTATGATCGCACCTTGCGATTTTTCCAGAAGGTCATACACCGGTCGGCCGCGAAAGCGTTACATATGAATGGTGCGTTCAACGGGAAACGCGCCAATGAGCGGGTAATGTATCATCGGGACGACGTCACCGGTTGCTCAAGAATCGCATGGCAGGCTTGTCTTATTCAGAAACCTGCTTCCCGGTGATTGGAAGCCACTGCTTGCCACGCCATTTATGGCAGGCAGTGGCGTCCGGGCAACCGGTTCTGGTGCTGCTCGATATTGCGCCCGATCTGGCCCCCGGACAGCTTGTTCTGGCGTGTCTTTACAGTGACACCCAGGAGTAAGCGCCGTGGAAATGCTGGTCACTCCGAACCCGGAACGCACCGCAGCGCCTGACCTGAGCACCGATAAAATTTCAACCGCCTTGAAAGCAGCCGATGCCAGGTTCCATGCGGGCGGGTTGCGCGGCACCGAGACGGATCTGGAGTTGAGTATATCAGGCGAGATCACCTCGCAGAACTCCTGCGCACCGTGGCCTGCGAGAGGCCACAAGTGATCACGTGCCCCTGCTGGGCTATGTGGTCGAAATCACGCGCAGATCCCGGCTTCGTCTGACCGAGACCGGGTTGTATCGTGGTCAGCGCCGCCCCGGTGAATTTCTGCGACAGTTGGCGCCGATGCCGGACGGAGGTAACTCTCGTTGGATCATGTGCTTGCCGCAAGCTGTTCAGAAGGGCAGCAGGATCGGCACGATGATCACGCAGGCCACCATGGCAAGCAGCGCGAAGGGAACCCCGATGCGCAGAAAATCGACAAAACGGTAGTTGCCCGGCCCGACGACCAGCGTATTCACGGGCGACGAGACGGGCGTCATGAAAGCCGCCGAAGCCGCGAGCGCAACGATCATCGCGAAAGGGTAGGGTGACGCACCAAGCGCGCTGGCGATTGCCAAAGCGACCGGCGCCATCAGGACAGCCGTGGCGGTGTTCGAAATGAACAGGCTCAGCCCTGCCGTGACCGCGAAGATGGCCGCCAGGACCATGCGGGGCGAGGCACCGTCCAGCATGTCCAGCAGTGCCTGCGCCGCGATCTCGATCCCGCCGGTGCGTTGTAGCGCCAGCGAAAAGGGCAGCATGCCGACAATCAGGATCAGGCTTTGCCAATGGATTGAGCGATAGGCCCCGGCCATGTCGATGCAGCGGAAAAGCCCCAGCAGCAGGCATCCGAACAGCGCCGCCTGCACATTCGGCACGATACCCCAGACCATCAGCACCACCACCAGCGCCAGCACCCCCACGGCCAGCGGTGCGCGGTGGCGGGCGGGCACGGCCTCGTCAGACTCGGCGGGCAGATCCAGCAGGATCAGATCGCGCCGCTCTTCCATCAGCTTGCGGATCGCGCGCC
Organism: uncultured Rhodobacter sp.; assembly: GCA_964496915.1. Taxonomy (GTDB): domain Bacteria; phylum Pseudomonadota; class Alphaproteobacteria; order Rhodobacterales; family Rhodobacteraceae; genus Pararhodobacter. The sequence goes on along the minus strand of CAZCAX010000018.1, from coordinate 65,718 downwards.
AGGGGCCGACAGTCAGCAGCGTGTCGCCCGCGCACAGGGGCTCGTCGATCACCCCTTCGGGCACCGGACGGGTGCCATGCTTCATACCGATCACCGACAGATCATAGATGCTGCGGAACCGCGCCTCGGTCACGGTTTTCCCAAGCAGCCGCGAGGTCGGCGGCACGATGATCTGCGCCATGCCGATCTCCTGCGCCGTGTCGGTGAACCAATGGCCCGAAACCGGCAGCGCGATCAGGTCGTGGGCCCGCGCGAATGCGTCCAGATCGAAGCGGGAGGCGTCATCACCTGCGCGCTGATCCAGCAGCAGAATATCCCCCCCCTCCAGCACCGTTTCGGCGCGCGGGTGGATCAGCTTGCGGCGAAACCGGTTACCGCGCTCGATGGCGATGATGTTGATGCCCGCACTGGCGCGCAGGTCCAGCGCATCCAGCCGCTTGCCCGCCAATGCCGATCCGGGACGCAAGCGCAGCCTGTGTTCCCGGTTGGCGAGATGATAATCCTCGACCCAGTTGGCCAGCGCGGCGCGTTCGGGCAACTGGGGTGCGGGGCCGGGCGCCAGAAAACGCCGCGCGACCAGCATATAGAGGATCGCCAGCACCAGGATCGGCACGCCGAAGGGGGTGAAGGCGAAGAAGCCGAAGCCATCATGCCCTTGCCGCATCAGTTCGGAATGGACAACCAGATTGGGCGCGGTGGCCACCAGCGTCATCATCCCGCTGATCAGTGCGGCCATCGACAGCGGCATCATCAGCCGCCCTGCGGGGATCTGCGCCTTCCGGGCAATGCGCAACACGATCGGAATGAAGATCGCCACCACCCCGGTCGAGGACATGAACGACCCGACGCCGGCCACGATCACCATCAGCAGAAAGATCAGCTTTGCCTCGCTGGCACCGGCGCGCGCGGTCAACCAGTCGCCCAGCCGCTGCGCAACCCCGGTGCGCACCAGCGCCTCGCCAATCACGAAAAGGGCCGCGATCAGCACGATATTGGGGTCTGACAGCCCCACCAGCGCCTCGGACATGCTGATTACGCCGGTCATTGGCAGGGCGACCATCATGATCACAGCGACCACATCCATCCGTGGGCGGTTAACCGCGAACATGACGACCGCAATCGCCAACAAGGCCAGAACCATCGCGAGCGGGGACATGCGCTAGACCTCGCGCAGCGGCACGGCGGCGGTGTGGCTTTGGCGGGGGCGAACCCTCATGCCTGCGGCGGCACGGCCAGAATGTCGATTTCGACACTGCCCATCAGCTCTTGCGCCACGCTGCCGAGAAACAGCCGCTTCACCCCTGAAAGCCCGCGCGTGCCGATCACCAGCAGGTCCGGCTTCGCCTGTTCCACAAGGCCCGCGATGGCCTCCGCGCCAACGCCCTCGATGATGCGTGCGTCATGGCTTATGCCGTCAAGTCCGAGCCTTTGAACGAACCGCGCCAGTTCCCGCCGTATCGACTGGAATTCGCGCTCGGATTCCTCATGGACCCGGTCGGCAGGGATGCCGGCATGGGTCATCATCTGGCGGGTGATCGGCGCGTAGCCGTGGATGAAGGTAACATCCGCGTCGCCCAGCAGGCCGAGCTCATGCGCCGTGCGGGCGGCATGGGACGATGTCTCGGACAGGTCGGTTGCGATGAAGATCTTGCGCCAGCGCTTAGCGGTCCCGGAATTGGCCATCAGGACCGGGCGCCCTGCCGTGCGGGTAACGCGCTCGATCGTCGTGCCAATCAACACGTCACGTAGGAACTGGCGCCGATGCGCGCCCATCACGATCAGGTCAGCCTCGCGCGCCCGCGCCTCTTCGACGATGACGTGAAAGGCATGACCAGAGGCCACTGCGACCTCGTAACCGGCGGATGCGTGCAGGTCTTGCAATTGCCGTGTCAGGTATTCCTCGACCTTGCCGATTTCGGCATACATGCTCGCCCCAAGCAGATCGTCCTCAACCACATGGAGGACGGCGAGGCTGGCCCCGGAGCGCCCGGCAAGTTGCACAGCCCGACGCACAGCGGGTTTCGAGCGCGATGAGAGATCGGTGGCTGCGAGGATGGATTTAAGCATTGTTCCAGCATGTTCTGTTTTTTTTCAGTGCTTTACAATTATGACATTGATACACCGCCGTGAAAACCCGCAATGTCCTGCGGTTGTTGCCCGTGACATGGATGTCATCGTTTTCAGCAAGCCTCCGGCCAGCGGAAACCGGCTGTGCCGTGGAAAAGAAAAATGCAGCCCCCGGTTTGGCGTCTGCCGCACGGGCGTCACTCAGGCTTCCAGCTCGGCGTCCCAGTAAAGGAAGTCGATCCAGCTTTCGTGCAGGTGATTGGGCGGGAAGCGGCGGCCGATGTCGATAAGTTCCTGCGCCGAGGGGCGCCGGGCCGGGCGGCGCAGGGTCAGGCCGGACTGCCGCAGCGTTTTCGACCCTTTCCTGAGGTTGCACGGTGCGCAAGCCGCAACCACGTTTTCCCAGCTTGTCACGCCTCCCAGCGCGCGGGGGATGACGTGGTCAAAGGTCAGGTCATGGCGTGTGCCGCAATACTGGCAAGCAAATTCGTCCCGCAGAAAAAGATTGAAGCGCGTGAATGCCACGCGCTTCCTGGGTTTGACGAAATCCTTCAGCACCACGACCGAGGGTATTCGGATCTCCATGCGCTGACTGCGCACGGTGGTGTCATATTCGGCAACGATATCAACCCGGTCCAGCCAAGCGGCCTTGATCGCTTCCTGCCAGGGCCAGAGCGAGAGCGGGAAATAGGACAGCGGCCGATAATCGGCATTGAGAACCAGTGCCGGAAACCTTTTCAGTGCTGCCGGTTCGTGAACGAACTCCTGCCTGAAATCGCCGTCCATCCGCCGTCGCTCCCCTGTTTGCGAAACAGTGCCGGGCCTTCTGCGAACAGACTATATCCAGCGTTCGCGTCCTGACAAGCCTCTTGATGTAGGGGTATAACGCTGCATGGTAACAGTTGCGCGACAGCCGCAGGCTGGCGCGTCATTTCGGCAGTTTGTCATGCAGGAACGACAGCGCCAGCGACAACCCGTCCGGCGCGATGCCATGGGCCATCCCCTTGGAGACATGGGCATAGGTTTCGAACCCTGCCGCGACCAGCGCGTCGCCAGCTTCGGACAGCGCGCCAACCGGCACCATTTCGTCAGCGTCGCCATGGATCAGCAAGACGGGAAACCGGCTGACAACCTCGTCGGCCAGCGCCTCGGGGTTCAACAACCGGCCAGAGAACCCCACCACTGCCGCAAGTGGCTGGGCGCGGCGTGGGGCGACTTGCAGGCTCATCATCGTGCCCTGCGAGAAGCCGACCAGTGCCAGCGCCTCGGGTTCCAGCCCCTCATCGGTAAGTACCTGGTCGATATAGGCGTTCAGGTCGTCGATGGCGGCAAGCATGCCCTTTTCGGCATCTTCCTGGCTGGACCCGTCCAGCCACGGGATCGGAAACCACTGATATCCGAATGGATTGTTGGTGCAGCGCTCGGGTGCGTTGGGTGCGTGAAAGGCGGTGCCGGGCAGATGCGGTGCCAGCGGATCGGCCAGCCCCAGCAGGTCGGCACCATCGGCGCCGTAGCCATGCAGAAAGATCACCGCCGAGCGGGCCTTGCCCTTTTCCACGCCCTTGCGGGCAGATTTGAGTGTGCGGACCATATTTTCCCCTTCAGACGACACCTTCGCGCTGCTTTGCCACGTGGTAATAGGCCCACAAAAGCCCCGCCGCAACCGTGCGCCAGGGCGACCAGGCTTCGGCCATGCGTCTGAGCGCGGCCTCGCGCGGGCGCTCGGGCAAATCGAACAGGACACGCGCGGCTTCCTGCAGCGCCAGGTCGTTGGGTGCGAAGACATCGGCGCGGCCGAGGCTGAACATGGCGTATATTTCAGCGGTCCAGCGGCCAATGCCGGGAACGATGATCAGTTGCTCCACGACCTGTGCATCGGTGGTGCTGCGCAGGGCATCATAGTCAATCCCGGCCTCGGCCAGCGCGCGAAGATAGCGGATCTTCTGGCGCGACAGCCCGCCTGCGCGCAGCGCCTCATCTCCGGCGCTGGCAATGGCCTCGGGCGTGGTCAGCCCGGCCCCCTCCAGCCGCGCCAGTATGGCGCGTGCAGAGGCAACCGAAACCTGCTGGCTGACAATCGCCCCCATAAGCGCCGCGAAGCCATCGTCGCGGCGGCGCAGCGGAGGCGGTCCGCACAGCGCAAGCGCCTCGGCAAAGCGCGGCTCGTGCCGGGCAAGCCAGTGGGCGCCCTCGCTCATGCAGTCTTCGCTGTTCAATATGCGTCCGATTTCCATGCGCGCATGCTGCACCGTTTTGCCGGGGCTTCACAAGGGGGAGGTGTTGCTTAAGAACGGCACTCCGGGCGAAACCCCGGCCTGCGGTTACGACCGGGACGTTTTGCTCTGGGCATCCGGGGTTCTTGCTGGCATGAAGAAAGGAAGAAAGATTTTCAAGGCTCGCCATGGACAGCTGGACGGCGCTTTCAGCGCGGTTTGAAACGGTCTCTGACCGGCCAATCGCCTCCCTTTTCGACGATCCCGCACGGGCGGGCGCTTTCAGCGTGAAACTCGGCGCCGAGCCGTTTGGCGAGATATTGTTCGACTATTCCAAGACCTGGATCGACACTGAAACCCGCGATCTTCTGGTCGCGCTGACCGAAGAATCCGGGCTTGATGCGCGGCGCGAGGCCATGTTCACCGGCGAACGCATCAACGAGACCGAGAACCGCGCGGTGCTCCATACGGCACTGCGCAATCTCGATGACGCGCTTGAGGTTGAGGGCGTGGATATCATGCCGGGCGTCCGCGCCACGCTGGCGCGGATGGAAGCCTTCGCGCGTGACCTGCGCGACGGGCGTATCCGGGGGGTCGGCGGGCGGATCGTCGATGTCGTCAACATCGGCATCGGCGGTTCTGACCTGGGTCCGGCGATGGCTGTCGAGGCGCTGAAGCCCTATCATGACGGGCCGCGCTGTCATTTCGTCTCGAATGTGGACGGCGCGCATATCCATGATGTGCTGGAGCCGCTGAACCCAGAAACCACGCTGATCATCGTCGCGTCGAAGACCTTCACCACGCAAGAGACGATGACCAATGCCCAGACCGCGCGCGACTGGATGGCACGCGGCCTCAGCGATCCGACGCGCCAGTTCGTCGCGCTTTCGACGGCGCAGGACCGGACCACGGCCTTCGGCATCGATCCGGCGCGTGTGTTCGGCTTCGAGGATTGGGTTGGCGGGCGCTATTCGGTCTGGGGGCCGATCGGACTGAGCCTGATGATCGCCATCGGGCCTGAGAATTTCCGTGCCTTTCTTGCCGGTGCTGCGGCGATGGACAACCATTTCCGCACCGCGCCCGCAAGGCAGAACATGCCGGTGATGCTGGCCTTGACCGGGATCTGGCACAACCAGATCTGCGGCTATCCCACGCGCGCGGTGATTCCCTATGACCAGCGGTTGGCCCAGCTTCCGGCCTATCTGCAACAGCTTGAAATGGAATCGAACGGCAAAAGCGTTGCGATGGACGGCAGCGATCTGAAGCGGCCCTCGTCGCCGGTGGTCTGGGGAGAGCCGGGCACCAATGGCCAGCACGCATTCTTCCAGATGATCCATCAGGGCACCAGCCCGGTGCCGTGCGAATTCCTGCTGGCGGCCTGCGGGCATGAACCCAATCTGGGCCATCAGCACCGGATGCTGGTGGCGAACTGCCTCGCCCAGGCCGAGGCGCTGATGCGGGGTCGCTCGCTGAAAGAGGCGCGCGCGATGATGAAGGCGCAGGGGTTATCGGGCAAGGAACTGGAACGCCAGGCGCGTCACCGGGTATTTCCGGGCAACCGGCCCTCGATGATGCTGCTCTATCCGCGCCTGACCCCGGCCACGCTTGGCGCGATCCTGGCGCTTTATGAACACCGGGTGTTCGTCGAGGGGGTGGTGCTGGGCATCAATTCCTTCGATCAATGGGGTGTTGAACTGGGCAAGGAACTGGCGCGCGAACTGCTGCCGATGATCGAAGGGCAGCAAAGTCCCGAAGGGCGTGACGGCTCGACCCGTCAACTGATCGACACCATCGCGCGGCTGGCGGACTGAACACGCCGAGCGCCACCGGGCCAAGCGCCTTCGAAGGCGCTTCAACGCGATTGAGTAATCGCGTTCCTTCCGTTCCTTGAAGCGTCTGGCAGGTTCACCGGCGCGGCAATCCTTGCTACGGATCGACCGCAACGGGCCTTCTCCAGCGGCAAAGGACCTACCGGTTCCACCGGGCGAAAAGCGCCTTCGAAGGCGCTTGGAACGCGATTACTCAATCGCGTTCTCCAGCCTCCACGACTCAGGTCTCGCCAAATACGCGGGCGAAGATCGTATCCACATGCTTGGTATGGTAGCCCAGATCGAATTTTTCCTCGATCTCGGCGGGTGACAGCGCTGCCGTCACCTCGGCATCCGTTAAAAGCTCTGTCTTGAAATCCTTCCCCTCTTCCCAGACCTTCATCGCGTTGCGCTGCACAAGCCGGTAGGCATCCTCGCGCGTGACACCTGCCTGGGTCAGTGCCAGAAGCACCCGCTGGCTCATCACCAACCCGCGGAACTTGTTCATGTTGGCCAGCATGTTATCGGGGTAAACCACCAGTTTTTCGATCACGCCGGCAAGGCGGTGCAGCGCGAAATCCAGCGTCACGGTGGCATCCGGGCCAATCATCCGCTCGACCGAACTGTGCGAGATATCGCGTTCATGCCAGAGCGCCACATTCTCCATCGCCGGGACTACCGCCATGCGCACCAGTCGCGCCAGCCCGGTCAGGTTCTCGGTCAGCACCGGGTTGCGCTTGTGCGGCATGGCGGACGAGCCCTTTTGCCCGGCGCTGAAGAACTCTTCGGCCTCCAGCACCTCGGTGCGCTGCATGTGCCGGATCTCGATGGCGATATTCTCGATCGACGAGGCGATCACCCCGAGCGTGGCAAAGAACATCGCATGCCGGTCGCGCGGGATGACCTGGGTGCTGATCGGTTCCGGCACCAGCCCAAGCTGCGCGCAGACATGCTCTTCCACCCGCGGGTCGATATTGGCGAATGTTCCCACGGCACCGGATATCGCCCCGGTCGCCACCTCGGCCCGCGCCACTTCCAGCCGCGCACGACCCCGCGCCATTTCGGCATAAAAGCGCGCGAAGGTCAGGCCCATGGTGGTTGGTTCGGCGTGGATGCCGTGGCTGCGGCCAATGCGCACCGTATCCTTGTGCTCGAATGCGCGTGCCTTCAGCGCGGCCAGCACCCGGTCCATTCCCGCCAGCAACAGATCCGCCGCGCGCACCAGTTGCACGTTCAGCGTGGTGTCCAGCACATCAGACGAAGTCATGCCCTGATGCACGAACCGCGCCGCGTCATTGCCGATGATCTCGGCCAGGTGGGTCAGAAAGGCGATGACATCATGCTTGGTCACGGCTTCGATCTCGTCGATCCGGGCCACGTCGAACTGCACATCCTTCGCCTTCCAGACCGCCCGCGCATTTTCACGCGGGATCACGCCCAGATCGGCCATCGCATCGCAGGCATGCGCCTCGATCTCGAACCAGATGCGGAACTTGGTTTCGGGCGACCAGATGGCGACCATTTCGGGGCGGGAATAACGGGGGATCATGGCGAAAACCTCGGGTTGGCAGGGTTGGCGCCTGATAGACCGCCCGCCCCCCCTGTGCAAGCGCTGCGCGCCGCTCAGCCCTTCGGTATGTCGAACTCCGGTGGTGCCAGCTCGAAATGCTCGAAACGGAAGGCGGGCGAGACAAGGCAGCTTGCCAGCGTCCAGTCGCCCTCACTGCGCGCCGCCTGCCAATGCCGCGCGGGCACGATTACCTGCGGATGATCACCTGCCGTCAGGTCAGTGCCCAGCCGCCAATCGCGCAGCGGGCCGTCACTGGTGGCGGCGATGGACAGTGTCAGCGGCGCACCGGCGTTGAACAGCCAGATCTCGTCCACATCGATGCGATGCCAGTGGCTGCGCTCGCCGGCCTTGAGCAGGAACAGGATGCAACTGCCGGCCGGACGCACGCCCTCGGCCGCGGGGGCCAGCCATGTCTGTCGAAACCAGCCGCCCTCGGGATGCGGCGCAAGGCCGAAACGCTCGATCACCTGTGCAGCACTGGTCATTGGCTTTCATCCCCTTGCGTATGGCGGAAACTGCGCGCCACCCAAACACGTATTGCGACAGATGAACACGCCATTCCGTCAGAGCCTTTCGCGCAGCCAGTCGCTGAGCGCGCTGGTGGCTTCGCGCGCCTGCGGCATCGCCCGGCGCAGCGACATGAATGCATGCACCTGGCCGGGATAGGGCAGCAGCGTGACCGCAATGCCCGCGTCTTCCAGCGCGCGGGCCTGCAGCGTGCCATCGTCCCACAGCGGGTCATGGCCGGCATGGATGATCAATGCCTGCGGCTGATCGCTCAGCCGGTCGGAATTGACCGGCGCGACACGCGGATCGTCGCGGTCCTGCCCCTCGGGCAGGTATTGCTGCAGATACCATTCGATGCGTTCGGCGGGCAGGATATAGGCATCGCGCAGCGCCTGCATGGAACGGCTGGACATGCTGGCATCCACAGCGGGATAGATCAGCGCCTGCGCCTTGGGCATCGGCAGGCCCGCATGCGCGATGTCATGCATCAGCACCGCCGCCAGATTGCCGCCCGCGCTGTCGCCGCCCACGGCCATGCGTGCCGGGTCAATCCCCCAGTCAGCGGGGCGGGCTGCCAGCGCGCGCCAGGCGGTCAGCACGTCATCAGGGGCGGCAGGAAAGGGGTGTTCGGGTGCCAGCCGGTAGTCCAGCGAGATGACGCGGATACCGGCTTCCAGCGCGATCTGGCCGCAGAGCCCGTCATGCGTATCGATCCCGCCCTGAACCCAGCCGCCGCCATGCAGATAGAGCAACGTCGGGCGGCCCGTGGCCTCGGGCTGCGTGTCATAGATCCGGGCCGGGCGCGGCCCCTCGGCGCCGGGCAAGGTGATATCGCGCCGGTTCACCTGCACCGGGCAGGGCAGATCGAATTTCTCGGCCAGGATCTGCAACGAGCGGCGGCTTTCTTCCAGCGTCGGCGTGACGCCCGGCACCCGGACGGTGTTGAACAACTCTCCCAGTGCCTGGGCCTTGGCGTCGATGCGCCGCCCGTCCACCACCCGGCGCCGTCCGGCAAACCAGAGCGCGGCCACCGGCTCGGGGGCGCGGGTCAGCGCCATCATCGCAAGCAAGGCCAGTTTCCCCATTCTTCCCCTCGTTTTCCTGCGGGGCCGGTCAGCCCTGTTTCAGGTCGCGAGCCAGCGCACAAAACGCCTCCAGCCCGATCTCTTCAGCCCGCGCGGTGGGCGCAATGCCCAGCCGCTCAAGCCGCGGTTCAATCTGCGGGTCCAGCCCGCGCAGGCTGGCGCGCAGCATCTTGCGGCGCTGGTTGAACGCCGCGGCAACCACGCGTTCCAGCATCTTGCCATCGGCGGGAAAGCGTGGCTCGGTCAACCGCGTCAGATGCACGACGGCAGAGCTGACCTTGGGCGCGGGCGTGAATGCCTCGGGCGGGAGGGTCAGCACGATGCGCGCGTCGCAGCGCCATTGTGCCAGCAGCGCAAGGCGGCCATAGGCCTTGGAGCCGGGTTTCGCCACAATCCGCTCGGCCACTTCGCGCTGGAACATCAGCGTCAGACTGTCCCAGAAGGGTGGCCATTGCGCGGGCGTCAGCCAGCGAACCAGAAGCTCGGTGCCGACGTTGTAAGGCAGGTTGGCCACCACCTTGATCGGCGGGGTCAGATGCGCCAGCGGGTCGATATCGAGCGCGTCGCCATGGATCACCTGCAACCGGCCAGGATGGGCCTGCGCGATCTCGTCCAGCGCGGGCAGGCAGCGCGCGTCCTTTTCGATGGCGAGCACCTTGCGCGCGCCTTCGGCCAGAAGCCCGCGCGTCAGGCCGCCGGGGCCTGGGCCGACCTCCAGCACATCGGCGCCGGCCAGATCGCCCGCCGCACGGGCAATGCGGGCGGTCAGGTTCAGATCCAGCAGGAAATTCTGCCCCAGCGACTTGCGCGCGCGCAGGTCGTGGCGGGCGATGACATCGCGCAGGGGCGGCAGGCTGTCGATCATCCTCTGCGCTGCCTTGCCATCTGATCAGCCATCACCACCGCCGCACGCAGGCTGGACGGATCAGCCAGCCCCTTGCCCGCGATGTCATAGGCGGTGCCGTGATCGGGCGAGGTGCGGATGAAGGGCAGGCCCAGCGTGACATTGACGCCGCTTGCGAAATCCAGCGTCTTGATCGGAATCAGCGCCTGATCGTGATACATGCAGATCGCCGCGTCATAGCGTGCGCGGGCGGCGGGGTGAAACATGGTATCGGCGGGCAGGGGGCCAGTCAGCGCGAACCCCTCGGCGCGCAGGCGATCCAGAAGCGGAGCGATCAGGGTGATCTCCTCGTGCCCCATCGCGCCGCCTTCGCCCGCATGCGGGTTCAACCCGGCGACCGCAATGCGCGGCGCGGGCAGTGCGAAATCACGCATCAGCCCGGCATGGGTGATGCGGATCACGCGTTCCAGCCCCTCGGCGGTCAGCGCCTGCGGCACCTCGGACAGCGGAATGTGGATGGTTGCGGGCACCACGCGCAGCGCGTCGCAGGCCAGCATCATCACCACGTCACAGCCGCCCGCCAGATGCGCCAGAAACTCGGTATGGCCGGGAAAGGCAAAAGCCGCGCCATCCTTGAGCGCCTTCTTGTTGATCGGGCAGGTGACCAGCCCCGCGGCCTGCCCCGCCTGCACCAGCGCCACTCCGCGCTCGATGGCGGCGATGATGCCTGGAGCATTGGCAGGGTCCGGCTGACCGGGAAGGGCGGAGGCAACGAATGGGATGGGCAGCACCGCAAGCACGTCGGCGGGCAGCGCAAGGGCCGCGCCGGGGGCCTCGACCGCCGCCCAATCGGTGCCGGGCGGCAGATGCGCGGGATCGCCCAGCCAGACAAAGCGCGGCAGATCCGTCCCCACCAGCGCCGCGACGATCTCGGGGCCGATACCGGACGGATCGCCGCAGCTGACAACCAGCGGGGCAGGGCCGATTGCCATGGGCTCAGCCCCGCGTTGATCGTGAAGGCGTCGGGCCGTTCATCGCGCTCACTGGGAACGGATTTCGGCTTCGGCGCGCAGGGTTTGCAGGTAGATTTCGGCGATCCCCTCCAGCCCGCGGTTGTACAGCGACATCTCGATATCAGCACGCGACGGGCGCGGGTCAGGCACCACGTTACGATGGCAGAGCATCAACACCACCAGCTCACCGCTTTCCGACAGGTTGGTGGTTATCTGGCCCGGGTTGAGGCGCGCCAGTTCAGTGGCAATGCCGGTGGACAGCTCATTCTGCCGTGCGGTCAGCGTCGTCACGGCGCCCTCGGGGAGTTCTGGCGCGGTCAGGCCGACAACACGGCCCAGATCGGCGCAGCCATCGGTCATGGCGCGGATCTGCGCGGCGCGCTGCACATTCGCCTCGGAGCGACCGCCGGGCAGGCCGACGCGACGGTATTCGACCTCGATATCACCTGCGGGCACGTCACGCGTATCGCGCCGCCCGCGCACCATGAAGATGGCATAGGCGCCGGGCACCTCGATCGGGCCGACAATGGCACCGACCGGTGCTGTCGCGGCGGGGATCGATATCGGTTCGGGAAGCGATTGCAGCTCTATCCAGCGATCGATCCGGCCGCCTTGCTCTGCTGTGGGTGCCGCCGACACCTGGCGCGCAGCATTGCCGAACTCCTCGATCGACGTGATGGCCAGGATCTGCGGGATCAGTTGTGCGACCGGTTCAGCAAATTGAGGGTCGGACGGCAGGAAGATTTCAGACAACAACACCTCGGTCACCGGGCGGACGGCCGCGACTGACAGCGCCTGATCCACCTGCGCACCCGTCACGCGCACGTCGCCGCCGTGGCGCTGGTTGACCAGATCGCGCCACAGAACACCGGCGCGGATGAAATTTTCAAAGGTTTCGCGGTCGACACCGACCTGCGCCAGCCGTTCCACCATCTCGTTCGGGGTCAGTTCGGCGCGCGCGGCGAATTCGGCCATGCCCGCCAGGATCTCGGTGGGGGTAATGCGCAGCCCAAGGCGGCGGGCTTCTTGCAGGCGCAGCCGGTCCTCGATCAGCCTTTCGCGGGCTTCGGCGCGGGGGTCACTGCCGCCGACGCCCAGAAACTCCAGAAACCGGGCATACTGGTCGATCTCATAGTTGGTGATGGCCTCGTCGTTGACATATAGCGCCGCAGCAAAGGGCGATTGCGCGGCCGCGGGAAGTGGTGCGTTCAGCCCGGCCAGCGCCAGCGCCAGCACCGCCGCAATCCGCGCCGCAGAGCGCCCCGGCCGGCACAACCGGAGGTTCAGCCGGTCCATCAGGGGACGGGCCTGTGTCTTGCAGGCCGTTTCGGGGGAAGGGCGGTTAAAAATCGGCAGCATTCAGGACGTTCCGTTCTTCTGGGTTCGGTTCACTCCGGGCCGGTTGCGCACCCGGGGCGTTCTCGCGGTTGCTCAGCTCCGGCAGGAGCGCCCCATCGGGGTGGCGCGTGCTCCGCCGATGCCGAGCAGTTCGACCTGCAGGCCAAACGATGTTGACCGGGTCACATTAGTAGAGGTTGCGAAGCGATGCGAGAGGGAAAGATCGACGGACACGCAATCGCCCCGATAACCCAGCCCGGTCCGAGCGGTGCGGAATTCCCGCTGGGTGGCGTCATATTCCCATCCGAAGCGCGCCGAGACACCGTTGGTGAACTGATGGCTGACATTCATATACCATTCAGCCCGGTTTTCGTTGCGGCCCTCGAAGGTGTTTGCGGGCAGATAGACATAAACGGTCGAAAGCCCGGTCGCGCGGCCGTTCCAGTTGAGGCTGGCCTCGCCTCGGCTGGGGCTGCGCGCATCATCGAGCAGCAGGCGCAGGCCCACCGACAGCCCCCGCGGCCCCCAAAGGCGCCCTGCCAGCAACCAGTTCGAGCGGCGCTGGCCTAGCGGTTGCGGGTTGACCGGGTCGAATCCGTCGTAACCCTCGCGCCGCCAGATACGGCCGACCAGCGCCTCGGCCGACAGCCCCTCGCTGTCCAGTCTTGCCCAACGCAGCCCCAGATTGGCGCGCGATCCGTTGTCGGGCGCGTCATGGCCGGAATAACGGGTCATCGAAAACAGGTTGCCGGGGTCCAGTTCCGGCATGACATGGTCCTCGTTGGGCAGATCGACGCGGTTGCGATGGCTGGCGATTACCTGCGCGATCGGCTCGATCACATAGGAAGTGCCGCTGTCGCTGGTCGCGGCCCAGGGCCAGCGCAGGTCGATCATTCCTTCGAAGGCGCGGCGTGTCACAGGGTCCGGATAGGCGCTGTCATCACCGATACGCACATGATCCATGCGCGCCTGCAAGGCCCCGGTGGCGACCAGACCCGCCGGCAGGATTGCCTGGCGGCGCCATTGCGCAGCCAGGTTGAACTGTGCCAGATCGCGGCCCTGCGGCCCGTCGATCCGCGCCCGGCGCTGGATCGCCTGCGCGCCGAAGCGGAGCCGCAATTCGCCGCCTGCCGGGGTGGCGGCCAGACCGATGCGCTGCTCCCACTCGGCCTGGGCCAGCAGGTTGGGAAGCTGGCGATTGTCCACACCCGCATCCAGCGTGTAGAAATGCACGATCCGCGCGCGCAATGCCTGATCACGGCGGTAGCGGTCCAGCGTGACATGGCTTCTGATGCGGGTGTCCGAGGTGATGCCGTACTGGTCAAGGTAACGCCGGTCGCTGGGCGCAATCAGATCAGTGGTCAGGCGGAAATCATCGCGCAGGTAAAACAGCGCACGCAGATAGGCATGGCCGCGTGCGCGGTTCGGGACCAGCCTGTCACGCGCGATCTGGCCGCCCAGCTCCAGCCCGCCATTGGCGAATGCCGCGCGATACCGCAGCGCCAGCGAGGCCGCTTCGCCGGTATAGACGCCGGGCGTGATGGTCAGGTCGCGTGCCGGAGCGAGCGGGATGAAATAGGGCAGCATGACCCCCGCGCCCAGACCGCTGCGCACGACCGCGCGGGGTGTCAGAAACCCGCGCGCACGCCGCAAGGTGGGGTCGGGCAGGCGCAGATGCGGGAAATAGGCTACGGGCACACCGGCAATGCGAAACTGGGCATTGTCGAAATAAAGCTGCTGCGCTTGCTGGTCATGTGTCACCCGCGCGGCGCGGATTTCCCACAATGGCGTGGGGTTGTTGGCGCAGACCGGACAGCTTGACGCAACCACAGCATCCATCCGGGTGATATTGCCATCCGCGCGCTCGACCGAGGCGGCGGCGATCTGCATCTGCTGGTCCAGCACCAGCCGGGCCGAGCGAATCAACCCCGCGCGCATGTCATCCGACAGTTCGGCGGAATCGGCCAGAAACACCCGGTCCGGCCCGTCATGCAGCACGATCGGCCCCTCGATCGTCAGATGGTTGCGTGCCTGATCAAAGGTAACGCGCGATGCCGTCATCCGCACCGAGCCATACCAGACCTCGACCGCGCCGCTGGCGACAAGGCGTCGGGCGGCATCGACATAGACCTGATCTGCCGTCAACGTAGCTTGGCCCCGGCCCTGTGCCAAGGCGGGCGCGGCGGTGATGACAAGCAGGCCGAGACAGGCCGCAAGCGCAGCCCTCCTTGCCCCGAATCTCATCATCTTGTGCAGTCGCACTCAGCCATCCTCCAGATGCAGCAATACCCCGAACGCCAGCAGCATGGAAGCAACAGGCGGGGTCCAGATTGCCAGAACTAGGGGAATCTGGCCGTTCTCTCCGAGAACTTGCGCGAAGTTACGCAAAAAGAACAGAGCGAATCCGGCCAATACGGTGATCAGGATCCGCTGAGAGGCGCCGCCGGTGCGGCTGTGTTGCAGGCTTAGCACGGCACCGATCAGCATCATCGCCGCCATCAGCAGCGGCAGCGCCAGCTCGGCCTGAAACTGCGCGCGGTGATCGCGCGTGGACAACCCCGCCCGGTCCATCGCGCGGATGAAGGCAGGCATCGCCCAGATCGAGATGGTGCCGCTGCGCGCCAGACTGTCGCGGATACGCTCGGGCGTGAGGTCGGTGGGCAGCGCGACCTCCTCATGCCGCCGGGCGGTTCGCTCGGGGTTCAGGTCGTCAAGGTTCCACTGCTTGGCATTTCGCAGATGCCAGCTTCCCGGCTCCAGCCGCCCGCTGTCTGCCTCGATTCGCATCACCGGCGCGCCCGATACACGGTCGAACACCAGAAAGCTGACCGAGGTGAAGGTCAGCCCGTCAGCCTCGACCCCTTCGGCGCGGATCACGGTCTGGCCCAGGCTGTCACCCTGACGCAGCCAAAGTGCTGACTCGCTGATCGAAATCTGCGCCACCATTTCCGGGTTCTGCAGCGCTTGCAGCTGCGACTGATAGATCCGGGTCGAAGCCGCCGAGATGGGGTTGAGCAGCGCCACCAGCAGCGCGCCGAATACCAGCGCCGCCAGCAGCGGTTCGGCGAGCATCCTTTTGGCCGATCGACCCGCGGCCCGGATCACCACCAGTTCGGATGAACGCGCCATGGACAGAAACAGCGCCATCGATGACAGGATCATCAAAAGCGGCATGATCTGGTAGAAGGTGCGCGGCACCCGCAGCGCCGATAGCATCATCAGGGTCGAAAGCGCGGCCTCGTCGCCGAAACGGCGAACCACCTCGAACACTTCGAACATGAACAACATGCCGAAGAAGACCGCCGCGATCATCAGAAATGTGGCGGCCAACCTGCGCACCACGTAAAGCCCCAGGATCATGACACGCCTCCAGCCGGGGCGCGGCGCAGCGGACGGCGCAGGCGGGCGGCGCGGTGCAGAAGCAGCAGCGCAACGACGACCGCCCCGACCAGCGGCACCACCCCCAGCCAGGCCAGTGCGGCCGAGCGCATGGCCGGACCGGCCAGCATGTTGGCGAAGGTCTGCATCAACGCCAGCAGCACCACCGCCAGCACAACCTGCCGCCAGAAGCCAAGCCGGCTGAACCCACCCGCCAACAGTGCCGCGAATCCGATCAGTGCCGTAGCTACCGCCGCAAAGGCATCGACAAAGCGCGAGACAAGTTCGAAGCGCAGTTCGGCGGTGCTGGTCCGTGCCTCTTCGACAAGGGCGGGGTCAGGAAAAAGCAACTCCCATGTCGACATCTCGGGCACCGTCCGCCCGCGTCCCAGCGGACCGATCAGCGCGCCCAGATCATAGGTGAAATCGCTGAAGGTGGTGGTCGACAGCCGTCCGGTGCGGGCATCATGGATCTGGGCGAAACCGTCGATCATCACCAGCTTCGGCCCGTTGACCTCGGGCACGATCAATGCGGTGCGGGCAGTGTAATCGATCCGCTGCGAGAATGACCGCGTATCGGACAGGAAGATGCCGCTCAGCACGCCATCGGGGGTGATATCGGCGATGAAGAAGGTAATGCCCTGTCCCGGATGCTGGAACACACCCTGCTGCAACAGCCCCGCCGTGATGTTCTGCGCGATCTCGTTTTGCCGCTGCGAAAGCTGGCTGTAGGCGGTAGGGATCAGAAAATGCATCAGAACCAGCAGGAACCCGGCCACGATCAGCCCGAAATGCATCACCGGGCGCGCCAGGCGGTAGGGTGACATTCCTGCCGCCTGCAGCACCGTGATTTCGTTCGAGCGTAGCATGTTCTGGGTGACATAGACCGTGGCGACAAAAGCCGCGACCGGCAATACCGTTCGGATCAGCATCGGCAGGCTCAACGCGGTGAGTTCGAGAAACACCAGAAGCGGCTGTCCGTCGCTGATCAACTGGTCAAACAGCCGCGCCGCCCGGTTGACCCAGTAGACCGAGACCAGGACGAGCGAGAAGAAGGCAAATACGCGCAAGAGCTGCGACAGAATATATCGATCCAGCCGCGCCACGCGACACCCTCACATGCAAACATCCCCGATCGGCACCCTAGACGCTTTTGTCTGGCAGGAAAACCGCCAAAACAGTGCGGTTACGCCCGGTCCTGAATTCGGGGTGCCGCCGAGTGCAGCCAGGGGCACTGGCCAAAGCCCCGGGTGCGGGCTAACTTCGCGGCAATTCGCGGTGCAAGCACGCGCCGCAAGACGGAACTGGAGACTGACATGAGCCTTGTAGCCATCGATTTTGCCGCAGCCGACGCGTCCGCGCTTGCCAGCCATGAAGGACGGGTCATCGGCTTTGCCGATACCGAGCTTGACGCATGGGCGCGGCGCATAGACCGGCTGACGCGCGGCGCGCTCAAGCGTGCCATCGCCAGTGAGGGCTGGGAAAAGTTGAAACCCGGCGAGGGTCTGGAGCTGGCCTTTCCCGCCGGGATGGCGGCGCAGGCAGTGCAACTGGTCCGCCTGCCGAAAAACGCCACCCCGGCGCAGTTGCGCAAGGGGGGTGTCACGATCGGCAAGGGGCTGGGCACGCAGGGGGCGCTGGTGGCAGGGGCCGCCGTGAAGAAGATCGAACATCTGGCCGAGGGGCTGGCCCTGCGCGCCTATTCCTTCGCCCGCCGCGCCGAGGCTCCCAAGGCTCCCGGCACCGTGACGCTGTTCTGCGCCGATCCCGATGCCAGCCGGAAGGCTGCCTCTGCCCTGCTGGCCCGCGCCGAGGCCGTGCATTTCACCCGTGACCTGGTGAACGAGCCCGCCAATATCCTGACCACGACCGAATTTGCCGACCGTCTGGTGGAAATGCGTGCGCTCGGGCTTGAGGTGGAAGTGCTGGATGAAGCCGATCTGGAAAAGCTGGGCATGCGCGCGTTGCTTGCTGTCGGTCAGGGTTCGGAAAGTCCGACCAGCGTGGTTGTGATGCAGTGGCGCGGCGGCGGCGACGCAAAACCGCTGGCGCTGGTGGGCAAGGGTGTGGTGTTCGACACCGGCGGCATCTCCATCAAGCCCGGCGCCGGGATGGAAGACATGGTGATGGACATGGGCGGCGCGGGCGTCGTCGCCGGGGTCATGCGGACATTGGCCGCGCGCAAGTCCAAGGCGAATGTGGTTGGCCTGATCGGGCTGGTCGAGAACATGCCCGACGGGCGTGCGCAGCGGCCGGGCGATGTCGTCACCTCGATGAAAGGCGATACGATCGAGGTGATCAACACCGATGCCGAGGGGCGTTTGTTGCTGGCCGATGTGATGTGGTACGCGCAAGAGCGGTTCGAGCCATGCGCGATGATCGACCTCGCCACGCTGACCGGCGCCGTGATCATCGGGCTGGGCCATGAGATGGCCGGTGTGTTTGCCAATGACGATGCGCTTTGCGCCGATTTCCTGAAAGCCGCTGCCGATGCGGGCGAGGGCGCCTGGCGCCTGCCGCTGGACCCCGCCTATGACGAGCAGATCAAGTCGCGCGTGGCCGATATGAAGAATGTCGGCGGGCGGCCTGCGGGCTCGGTTACGGCGGCGCAGTTTTTGCAACGCTTCGTCAAGCCCGGTATGCCGTGGATCCACCTCGATATCGCCGGGGTGGCGCTGGTGTCCAAGGAGACCGCCTTTGCGCCCAAGGGTGCCACCGGCTGGGGGGTGCGCGCCCTTGATACGCTGATCCGCACCCGCTTCGGCGGCTGAGCGGGCATGGCCGTCGCGCGCTTCTACCACCTGACGCAAGACCCGCTGGAAGCGCTGTTGCCGGTGCTGATCGGCAAGGCGCTGGAGGGCGGGTTGCGCGTGGCGCTGCGCGGCACCGACCGCGCGCGGATGGAGGCGCTGGACCGGCAGCTTTGGCGCGGCGACGGGTTCTTGCCGCATGGGCTGGCTGGTGGCCCGCATGACGCCGAGCAGCCCGCTTTGCTGTGCTGGGACGGGGTGCCCGCCCCCGACCTGCCCAACCGCCCCGGCTGCCTGATCACACTCGATGCCAGCCCCGTCACCCCCGACGAGGCCCTTGCGCTGGAACGGCTGTGCATCGTCTTCGACGGGCTGGACCCTCAGGCCGTCGAGGCCGCCCGCGCCCAGTGGCGGGCGCTGACGCAGGCGGAAGTGGCTGCCGAATACTGGAGCCGCGCTTCGGGACGGTGGACCTGTGAGGCGCGGTATCCGAAGGGGTAGGGGGCTTCTACGTTAGTTTGCTTTTCGGCGCCCGCACGAGAAGCCTGACGCTGCCCTTTGTTTGATCAGTTTCAAGCAGGTGCTCGGTATAGTAGTTCAAAGGGTGCTCCAGTGGAGTGCAATTCAACACGTGTCACTCCTTTGCCTGAAAACTTTCGCCCGGCCTCTCGGATGTTCGCCCGATAATCGGGAGGAGCTAGGATGCTCCCTATCTCACGTCCGATACGGGTGAAATCGATGTGCCTCCACTGGGCGTCGCACTTCTGATTGAAATAGACGGTTAGAAAAACTTCCTCACTGCTCATGGGTGTCCAAAGGGCATTCCCATTAACGGTGGGCTTGAAATCTGGCAAAAACTGGACGGTGTCGGAAACAGCCATCAAACCGGCCTCCGCCAGTCGTTTCCATCTCGCGAACCAATCTCCTCGTCGGAACTCAGGACTGTAGTCCACCGCAACGCCAACGCTTTTGGCCCAGACAAGGCTAAAATCTTTTGCGATAGACTGATCTAACTCCCCAATAGTGCGAACGGTTGATAAAGAAAAAGACCCTGGCCGCACCACCTCGCCAGCTAGAATGCGCCCAAGCAAATCTTGAAGTCGGTCGGAAGAAGCGTCTTCTGCAAACCGCATAAAGGCGTTCATCCAGTCATCATCCGGTGCAGCAGCTTTGGCTCCATCCGTTGAGGTTTCCGAGGCTCGATCAATTGCTAGACGCGCAACCTGCGCCTTGTTTATAACTTTCCGCACAGTCGATGGCAGGTAAATCTCTGCGGCTGCTTGCATAATCGCCGGATCTTTAAGGGCTTCTTCTGCCACACCCTTGGCTAGAATGTCAGCTACAGTAGACCGTCCCGTTGTGGTATCTTCGATAGAACGAATGGCCCGTTGCATCCATGCTGAGGAGTACTCAGCCAGCCCACCAAGCATCTTGCCAATAGCAATGGCTAAGCCTTTCCGAACCGGATCAGGCAAGTTCGTAGCCGCATCGCTGACATCCGTTAAGATTTCAGTTTTCTTCCCACTCATCAAAAGTCCTCAACATGCACCACTCTGAATGCCGCAAACACTTGCTTATATAGCAGTAGTGGAAAATGAGAGAACAAAAAAAATGAACAAAATTTCATAGCGGATATCGCCAAAACCTCAACCCACTCCCCCCAAAAACGCCACATCCAACCGCCCCCCGCTCCCCTCCAGCAACCGCCCGGCCTCCTCCGCCGTCACGCCGCGCGCCAGCATGACCACGGCGAGTTTGATCGACCCGCCCTCGGCCAGCGCGCGTTTGGCCTCAGCAAACGGCACGTCGGCCAGTTCCGCCACCATCTCCACCGCCCGCCCGCGCAGCTTGGCGTTGGTCGGCGCCATCTCCACCATCCGCCCTCGCCAGACATGGCCCAGCCGCAAGAATACCCCTGTCGACAGGATGTTCAGCACCGCCTTCTGCGCCGTGCCCGCCTTCATCCGGGTGGACCCGGCCACGATCTCGGCCCCCGTCGCCACCAGAAGCGGATGGTCGCAGGCCCGACCCAGCGCGCCGCCGGGGTTGTTGAACACACCGATCGTCAGCGCCCCCAGCGCGCGGGCATGCGCCACCCCCGCCACGGTAAACGGTGTGCGCCCCGAGGCCGCGATGCCGATCACCACATCGCGCGGTGTCAGCCCTGCGGCATCCAGCGCGGCGATGGCGGCGGGGCCGTCATCCTCGGCCCCCTCAACCGCGCGCAACAGCGCCCCGTCGCCGCCCGCCATCAGCGCCAGCGCGCGCTCAGCCGGCCAGCCGAAGGTGGGCAACAATTCCGCCGCGTCCTGCACCGCGATCCGCCCCGAGGTGCCCGCGCCCAGATAGATCAGCCGCCCGCCCGCCTGCAAACGCGGCACCATCGCGTCAATGGCGGCGGCCAGTTGCGGCCCGATGGCTTGCAGCGTGGCGACGGCGGCCATCTGCCCTTCGGTCATCGCGGCCACCATGTCAGCGGTCGGCCAGGTTTCAACACCGGCAAAACGGGTGGCGGCGGATTCTGTGGTGCTCATGCGCTCTCCAGTGCGGTTCGGGCGGCGGCCAGGGCGGCGTCAAGGGGGCGGAACTGCGGGGTCTGCGCGATCAGCCGGGCGGCCAGCCTGTCGCGGATATCGGGGCCCAGAGCCAGCACCCCGCCGGAAAAGACCAGCGGCGCGGGGCCTGTGCGGTCAATCAGGATGCGGGCCAGCCGTTCCAGTTCATCCGCCGCCGCATGCATCAGCGCAAGCGCCTGCGCGTCACCCGCCGCCGCAGCCCCGGCCACGGCGCGCGCCAGAAGGCCGATGCGCCCGCGGTCGCCTGCATAGACATGGCGGCGCACATCCTCCCAGCCGGTGCCGCCAATCGCCGCGAACAGGTGCTGCGCCAGCACGCCATCCGCTTGCCCCGCGTCGCGCGCGCGCAACACCTGACGCAGCGCCCGCAGCGCGATCCAGCTGGCCGAGCCGCCATCGTCGATCAGCGCGCCGTGCCCGCCGATGATCAGCGCCGCGCCATCCTCCCGCCGCGTCATCGCGACCGAGCCGGTGCCCGCCAGCACCAGATGCCCGCGCGCCGCACCAAAGGCCGCGCGATGCGCCAGTTCCATATCGTTCTCATGGCTCACCTGCGCCGCTGTCAGCCCCAGCGCCTGCGCACAAAGCGCATCCACCGCCGCATCACGCGAAAACCCCACGCCGGTCAGGCCAAGATGCGCGCGGGCGGGCGCGCAGGGCAGGGCGGCGCGCAGGGCTTCCAGCGCCGCGACAAAGGCGGCGCGGTGGCCCGGATCACCGATCAGCCCGGTGCCGCCCGGCGCGGTGCCGCGTGCGCGTTCCGCGCCGCTGGCGTCCAGCAACACCCAGCGGCTGGCCGTTCCGCCCATGTCGATGCCGAGATAATCCATGCCCATGCTCCCGTTGTTTCACCGATAGCGCCTGATATCCGCGAATGCCACCGCTTTGCGCTGAACGCCGGTTGCGCTATGGCTGAGGGCGAAGGACAGGGGATGCGGATGAAGGATGCGTCAGTGATCTATCGCGCGGAATGGCTGCATGACGGGGCGCGGCTGCATCCCGGTGCTGCGCTTTGGCTGCGTGGCGGGCGCGTGGCAGCGGTGCTGCCGGCCGGGGCGCCACTGCCCGAGGGGGCGGCGGTGCACGATCTTGGCGCGGGCGGGGTCGCGCCGGGAATGGTGGATCTCCAGGTCAATGGCGGCGGCGGGGTGATGCTGGGCGCGGGCGCGGATGAAGCGATGATCGCGCGGATTGTCGAGGCGCATGCGGGGCTTGGCGCCACGATGATCCTGCCGACGCT
This sequence comes from uncultured Rhodobacter sp., assembly GCA_964496915.1. Lineage (GTDB taxonomy): Bacteria > Pseudomonadota > Alphaproteobacteria > Rhodobacterales > Rhodobacteraceae > Pararhodobacter. Next base: position 43,329 of record CAZCAX010000018.1, on the reverse strand, counting down.
GATTACCGACACAACCGCCGTGACCGAAGCCGTGATCGCGGCGGCCATCGATGCGCATCAGGCGGGCCAGCCGGGGTTTGCCGGGCTGCATCTGGAAGGCCCGCATCTGGACCCCAAGCGCCACGGTGCGCATGACCCGGCGCTGATCAGGCCGATGACGGCACAGGATCTGGCGCTTTATATCCGGGCGGCGGGCGCACTGCCTGCGTTGATGATCACCCTTGCCCCCGAGTCCGCAAGCCCCGCGCAGATTGCTGCCCTGGCGGATGCCGGGGTGGTTGTCAGCCTGGGTCACAGCGATTGCAGCTATGAGGCGGCGCAAACCGCCATTGCCGCCGGGGCGCGCTGCGTGACCCATCTTTTCAACGCCATGAGCCCCCTGAGCCACCGCGCACCGGGGCTGGTGGGGGCGGCGCTGGACAGCGATGTGGCGGCAGGTCTTATCGCCGACGGGGTGCATGTGGCCGACCCGGCGCTGCGGCTGGCGCTCAGCGCAAGCGAGCGGCTGTTCCTGGTGAGCGATTCGATGGCCGTTGCCGGAACGGATCTGACGGAATTCAGGCTGGGCGGGCGGCGGATCTTGCGGCGCAGCGGGCGGCTGCAACTGGGTGACGGTACGCTGGCGGGGGCGGATGTCAACCTTCCGCAAGCCGTGGCGCATCTGGTGGCGGCGGGCTGCGGGCTGGAGCGCGCACTGGCCATGGCGACCGGCCTGCCTGCCGGGCTGATCGGCGCGCGTACAGGGCGGCTGATCGAAGGGGCCGCGGCCGATTTCGTGCATCTGGATGCGGGGCTGGCGCTGGCCGGTGTCTGGCGGGGCGGGCAACGGTTGAGCCGGTGAGCGCGCGGCGCGCGTATCGGCTGCCTGCCGCGCGCGGTGGATCTCAAGGCCCATGATCGTATCGGCATTGCCATGAACCAATTCGACCTGAAGGGTGAGCGCCGCATGACCCGGCTGCATTTGCGGCGCGAACGCTTCCCTGACGCCGCCTTGCGCCGTCCCTTCAGGCACTGGCGCTCGAACGCAGCCGCCTCGCGGGTGCCCGAACGGCCCCTCGTTGAAGCGATACCACAAACCCGAGATTCCCCTCGCAGGGATAGGTTGCACCGGCAGGAGGCCCCGCAACGCCAGCAGCGCCACGATCAGAAGTGTCAGAGATATGGGCAGGCATTCATTGCTTTCAAAGCGGGCACGCCGGAAAGCTTGCGTGCCGGTCAGCGCCGTCCGGTCATCCGTCCGGCCCGCCCGCCGCGCCTGCGTGCCTGGGCGGGCGGGGCGTTGACGGCTTCATGCAACAGAAGGGTCATCGGATGGCCCGGCGCTGACTCGGCATGGCGGTCATGAAGCCGCCTCAGCGCCGCGACGGGGTCAAGCGCGGTGTCAAGGCTCAGCGCCCAGTCCGTCAGGATCGAACGGCATTCGGCATCGCTGATTGGATCGATGCGAAAACTCTCGCGGATCAGGCCCTTGGGGTCGTCCGGGTCACGGCGGTCGGTCTGTGGCATCCGGGACGCGCTCCTGTAAGGTTTCAGGCTTCCAGCGCGGCGACGCCGGGCAGAACCTTGCCCTCCATCCATTCCAGAAAGGCGCCGCCCGCCGTGGAAATATAGGTGAAATCATCCGCCGCGCCAGCCTTGTTCAGCGCCGCCACGGTATCGCCACCACCTGCGACCGATATCAAATTGCCTGCACGGCTGAGCGCGGCGGCATGGCGTGCGGCGGCGTTGGTGGCGGTATCGAAAGGTTCGATCTCGAAGGCACCCAGCGGTCCGTTCCAGATCAGCGTGCGCGCGGTATCGAAAACTGCGCAGATGGCAGCGGTGCTGTCTGGCCCGGCATCGAGGATCATGGCGTCGTCAGGGCAGGTGGTAACCACCTCATGCGGCGCGCCCTCGCGGAATTCGCGCGCCACCACCAGATCGGTGGGCAGGTGGATCTGGCAGCCGGTTTCCTGCGCGCGCTCAAGAATGGCACGGGCGGTGTCCGCCAGATCGTGCTCGCACAGGGAGTTGCCGACAGCCGCTCCCCGTGCGGCCAGGAATGTGTTGGCCATACCACCGCCGATCACCAGGTGATCCACCCGGCCAACCAGATTGCCCAGCAAGTCCAGCTTGGTCGATACCTTGGCCCCGCCGACGACAGCCACCACCGGGCGTTCGGGTTTGCCAAGGGCGGCCTCCAGCGCTTTCAGCTCGGCTTCCATCAGCCGGCCCGCGCAGGACGGCAGCAGGTGCGCGATCGCTTCGGTCGAGGCGTGGGCGCGGTGGGCGGCGGAAAAGGCATCGTTGACATAGATATCGCCCAAAGCGGCCATCGCGGCGGCCAGTTCGGCGTCGTTCTTTTCCTCGCCGGGGTGGAAGCGGGTGTTTTCCAGAAGCACGACATCGCCCGGCGCCATTGCGCCAATCGCCTGTTTGGCGGGCAATCCGATGCAATCTTCGGCAAAGCCCACGGGGCTGCCCAGTGCCGCTTCCAGTGCCGGGCGTACCTGCGCCAGCGACATTTCCGGCACAACCTTGCCCTTGGGTCGGTCGAAATGCGCCAGCAAGACTACCTTTCCCCCCGCCGCCGATATATGGCGGATGGTTGGCAAAACGGCGTTGATCCGTGTGGCATCGGTGACCCTGCCTTCCGCGACAGGCACGTTGATATCCACCCGCACCAGCGCTGTCTTGCCTGCGAAATCCATCGCGTCGAGCGATTGCCAGCTCATCGAAAGCTCTCCATTTTCCCGTTCTGACAAGGGTGATGCCCGCAGGTGGCGCGCGGGTCAACACCTCGTACGGCCCGGCATGCGCATGAACTTGCCGCGATCCGGGTGCGGTGGGTCTTTTCCTTGGCGGGCAGGCGGGCTACGGTCGCGCCCGAAAACAGACCAGAGGAGCCACCATGGCCGAGATCAAGGACCCCGAGAACACCATCCTGATGGAGCTGAAGAACGGCACCGTCACGATCGAGCTGTTGCCCGATGTGGCGCCGAAACACTGCGAACGCATGAAAGCGCTGGCGCGCGCCGGCGCCTATGACAACGTGGTCTTTCACCGGGTGATCGACGGTTTCATGGCGCAGACCGGTGACGTTGCCAATGGCAATGCCGAGAAGGATTTCGACCTGCGGCGCGCAGGCACGGGTGGTTCGGACATGCCTGACCTGCCCGCCGAGTTTTCGGGCGTTCCGCATGACCGCGGCACCCTGGGCGCGGCGCGCTCGCAGAACCCGAACTCGGCCAACAGCCAGTTCTTCATCAACTTTTCCGACAACCATTTCCTCAACCGTCAGTACACGGTCTATGGCCGGGTGATCGCCGGGATGGAACATGTCGACCAGATCCTGCGGGGCGAGCCACCCGCGAACCCGGACCGGATGATCTCGGTCAAGGTGGCCGCCGATGTTTAAGCGCTCGTTTCTCGGCGCCAGCCTTGCGCTGGGTCTGACGGCGCTTGGCGCGGCGGCCCTTGCCCAGACCGAGGCTCCTGCCGACGCGCCGGTGCTGGAAATCACCGTCGCCGGTGAGGGCAGCGGCGTGATTCGCGTCGCTCTGCGCCCGGACCTGGCACCCGGCCATGTCGAACGGGTGATTACCCTGGCCGAAGAGGGCGCTTATGACGGCGTGGTGTTTCACCGCGTCATCGAGGGCTTCATGGCGCAGACGGGTGATGTGCAGTTCGGCCGCGCAGGCGGCGACACGGCACGCGCCGGCATGGGCGGCTCGGAACTGCCCAACCTGCGTGCCGAGTTCACCGCCGAACCCTTTGCGCGCGGCGTGATGGGTATGGCGCGTTCGCAGCACCCTGACAGTGCGAACAGCCAGTTCTTCCTGATGTTCGCCCCCGCGCCACATCTGAACGGGCAGTATACTGTTGTGGGTCAGATCACCGAGGGGCTGGACGTTCTGGACGCCATCAAGCGTGGTCGCGGCCCGAACGGGGCCGTTGTCGGCACGCCCGACCGCATGGAAAGCGTGCGCGTGTACCGCTGAACGAACCTGCCCCCGGTGTGACGCGATGCTGCGCCGGGGGCAGGTTGACAGGGCTTTATTTCCGCGCTGATCTGCGCCATATGAAAGCCACTCCGGAACAAGGACACTGGCCATGAAATTCCTTCTTCGCTTTCTCACCTGGTGGAACAGCCAGACCTTTGGCACCCAGCTTTATACCTGGCGCAAGGGGGTCCGGGTGGGCGAGGACGATCAGGGCAACACCTATTTCCAGAGCCGCGATGGCAAGCGCCGCTGGGTGATCTTCAACGGCGAGATGGAAGCAAGCCGCATCAGTCCTGACTGGCACGGCTGGCTGCATCACACCTGGAACGAGCCGCCCAGCGTCAAGCCACTGACGCACCGCACCTGGCAAAAGCCCCATGAGGAAAACCACACCGGCACAGCGCAGGCTTACGCGCCCGCTGGTTCATTGCGCCATATCCGCCCGACCGAACGCCGCGACTACGAGGCATGGCAGCCCGAATGAGATACGTCGCCATGCCCTGCAAGAACCGGAGGCTCTGAGCAATGGCCTACAGAAGCTGGGAGGTCGCTCTTGGCGCGGCAGTGCTGCTGGTGGCAATAGCTTTTGCGACCTTTGCCGTGCAAAGCACCGGCACCCGTTTGTCGGGCACGCCAAGCTATGAGCTGAACGCCTCCTTCCGGTCTGCCGAAGGGGTGCGACCGGGCACCGAGGTGCGCATCGGCGGGGTGCGCGTGGGCACCGTAAGCCGTATGGCGCTGGACCCCGAAAGCTTTCGCGCACAGGTCTCGGTGCTGATTGATCAGGGCCTCAGCCTGCCCGATGACAGCACGATCCAGGTCGCTTCCGAAGGGCTTCTGGGCGGCACTTTTGTCGAGATCCTTCCAGGTGGTTCACCCTTTGACCTGGAGCCGGGTCAGATGTTTCAGGATACGCAAAGCGCCGTCAGTCTGGTGCAGCTCATGCTGCGCTTCGTGACGGGATCGGGCGAGGAATGAGCGCGCGCGCCTCCTTTTTGTCGGTCCTTCTGGCGATAGCCCTGCTGTCCGCTACGCCGATGGCCCCGCCTGCAATGGCGCAGGATATGTCCGTGGCTTCCAGCGATGGGGTCTATCTGCGCGGGCTTGACAAGGTATCGGGCGAAACAACTGATCTGGCGGTCGTCGTGGGTGACAGTGTCAGCTTCGGGCGGATGGAGATTTCGCTGGTCGCCTGCCGTTATCCGGTCGATGACCCTTCGTCCGAGGCCTATGCCTTTCTGGAGATCACCAGTGAAGTGAACGGCGAGCGGCTGTTCTATGGCTGGATGATCGCCACCAGCCCGGCGCTGAACGCGCTGGATCATGCGCGTTATGACGTCTGGGTGATCGGCTGCCAGTAAGCGCCATTGGCCGCGTCCGGGTTGACGGGTGCAAAGGCGGCGGCGTGGTCGGCCATGGTGTTCAAGGCTTCATCAAGCCTTGCGTGATAGGCATCCCGGCTGATCTCGATGCCGCCCAGACTGGCCAGATGCGGCGTCAGATATTGCGTGTCCAGCAAGGTGAACCCACCGCGCCGCAGCCGCGCCACCAGTTCGGCCAGTGCGAGCTTTGACGCATCGGTGCGCCGCGAAAACATGCTTTCGGCAAAGAATGCCCCGCGCAGTGCCAGCCCGTAAAGCCCGCCCACCAATGTGCCGTCAACCAGCCGCACTTCGATGGAACGGGCCACGCCGAGCGCGTGCAATTCCAGGAAAACGCGGGCAATTTCCGGGTTTATCCAGGTTTCTTCGCGGTCTGCGCAGGCCGCCAGAACACCGGCGAAATCACTGTCGCAACTGAACCGCCAGTCGCCGCGCCGCAGGCTGCGCCGGAGCGAGCGCGCGGCGTGGAACCCGTCCAGTGGCAACACGCCGCGCCATGCGGGGTCAAACCAGTGCAGTTCGCGTGCATGCGCCGATTCGGCCATCGGAAACAGCCCCGATGCATAGGCCCGGATGATCAGCGATGGGGTCAGTTCCATGGCCGCCCCCGGACAGGCCGCTTCAGGCCAGCTTCTCGGCCAGGAACTTCTCCAGCCAGTGAATATTGTAATCGCCCTGGCGGATGGCCTCCTCTTCGAAGAGGGTGAAGAACAGCGGCACAGTGGTGTCAATGCCGTCGATGATCAGTTCACCAAGCGCGCGGCGCAGACGCGCCAGCGCCTCGGGCCTGTCGCGGCCATGAACGATCAGCTTGGCGACCAGGCTGTCGTAATAGGGTGGGATGCGATAGCCGCCATAAAGTGCGGAATCCATCCGAACACCCAGCCCGCCGGGTGCGTGAAAGGTCTTTACCTGACCGGGGCAAGGCGCGAAGTTCGGCAGCTTTTCAGCGTTGATGCGCACTTCGATGGCATGGCCGTTGATGCGCAGATCGTCTTGCGTGAACGACAGCGGCAGCCCGGCGGCGATTCGAATCTGTTCGCGCACCAGATCGACGCCGAAGATGGCCTCTGTCACCGGATGTTCGACCTGCAGGCGGGTGTTCATCTCGATGAAATAGAAGTTCCCGTCCTCATAGAGAAACTCGATCGTGCCGGCACCGGAATAGCCCATCTCGGCCACGGCGCGCGCGCAGATACCGCCGATGTAATCGCGCTCTTCCTGGCTGATCGAGGGGCCCGGCGCTTCTTCCAGCACTTTCTGGTGGCGGCGCTGAAGCGAACAGTCGCGTTCGCCCAGATGCACGGCATTGCCCTTGCCATCGCCAAACACCTGAATCTCGATATGGCGCGGGCGCTGGAGGTATTTCTCGATATAGACCTCATCATTGCCAAAGGCCGATTTGGATTCGGCCCGCGCGGTGCGGAAGGCTACTTCCAGTTCGGCCTCGGATTTCGCCACCTTCATGCCGCGCCCGCCGCCCCCGGCAGTGGCCTTGATGATCACGGGATACCCCATGTCGCCGGCAACCGTCCTGGCGGTTTCGAAATCGGCCACGCCGCCGTCGGACCCCGGCACCACCGGAATCCCCAGCTTTTTCGCGGTCTCCTTGGCGGTGATCTTGTCGCCCATCATGCGGATATGCGCGGCCGACGGACCAATGAAGGTCAGGTCATGGTCTTCGACGATCTGGACGAAATTCGCGTTCTCCGACAGAAAACCATAGCCCGGGTGGATCGCCTCGGCGCCCGAAATCTCGCAAGCAGAGATGATCGCGGGCACGCTGAGATAGCTTTCCACCGAGGGCGCCGGGCCGATGCAGATAGCCTCGTCGGCCATGCGCACATGCATCGCGTCGCTGTCGGCGGTCGAATGCACCGCGACCGAGGCGATATCCATCTCGCGGCAGGCGCGGATCACACGCAGGGCGATTTCGCCCCGGTTGGCGATGAGGATCTTCTTGAACATGCGCCTCGCCTTATTCAATGATCATCAGGGGCGCGCCGTATTCCACCGCCGAGCCATCGGTGACCAGAATGCGCTTGACCACCCCCGATTGCGGCGCGGGAATGTGGTTCATGGTCTTCATCGCCTCGATGATCATCAGGGTCTGACCGGCGCTCACCTGGGTGCCGACGGTGACGAACGGATCTGCGCCGGGTTCGGGGGCCAGATAGGCGGTGCCCACCATCGGCGAGGTCACCGCGCCGGGGTGTTCAGCGGGGTCGGTGCTGGCGGCCGGGGCGGGGCTGGTCGCCGCCTGCGCGGCGGGTGCCGGTGCATGGAGGGGTGCGGGGGCGTATTGCACGCTTGCCGAGGGGGCGGCCTGCTTGGCGACCCGCACGCTCAGCATGTCATTCTCGCCATACTCGCGCTCGACCGCGATCTCGGTCAGGTCATTTGCATTGAGAAGTTCGGCGAGGGCCTTGATGAAGGCCACATCGGCCGCCGCGTGATCTTTGGTCATTGCCGTCCTCGATTGGGTTGGCCCGCGTCCAGGGGGGCCGTTTTTTGTTCGTGGGGTTATACGTCAGCATGTCCGGGCTGAAAAGCGTCAATTCTCCTGCGCGAGGGCTGGACATGTCTGCGCGCTTGGCTTGTGATGACACGATGGCGCGAGGAGGGATTGATGCCGAAGACCACGCTGATCGGCACGCGCATCCGGGCATTTCGGCTGGCGCGCGGCATGACGCAGGCCGAACTGGCGCGGAGGGCAGGCGTTTCGCCCTCCTATCTCAATCTGATCGAGCACAACCGCCGCCGGGTTGCCACCACGCTGCTTGATGAACTTTCCGCGGCTCTGGGCATCACCTCCGAAGCGCTGAGCGATGCCACCGGCGATGCGCTTCTGGAAGCGTTGCGTACCGCCGCGGCCATGACCACCGCCGACCCTCCGGCTGAACTGGATCGCGCGGAGGAATTCGCGGGCCGGTTTCCGGGCTGGGCGGCGCATCTGGCCGCGTTGCAGGCGCGTGCTGAAGCGCAAGACCGCATCATCGAGCGGCTGAGCGACCGGATGACGCATGATCCCAACCTGTCCGAGGCGCTGCACGAGATCGTCTCGGCGGTGACGGCGGTGCAATCGACTGCCGCTATCCTGGCCGAAACCGCCGATCTGGAACCCGTCTGGCGCGATCGTTTTCATCAGAGCATCCACAGCGATTCCGTCCGCCTGGCGACCGCTGCCGAGGCACTGGTCGCCTATCTCGATGTCTCGACCGAGGAAACGGGCCTTGCCGCGCCGCAGGAGGAACTCGAAAGCTGGCTGGCGCGACAGGCATTTCATATCCCGGCCATCGAGGGCGACGGGGACACACCGACGGACACCCTGACCCGCCTGACCGAGGATCAGCCCGAACTGGCCAGCCAGGCGGCGCGGGCGATGGCGGGTGCCTGGCTGGAGCGTGCACGCGCCGATGCCGCTGCCCTGCCGCTGGATGCTCTTGCCCCGGCGCTGGCTGACATGTTCGCGCGCGGCGCGGGTCTGCGACCGGAAGAGTTGGCGAACGGTTTTGGCGTCGGCCTGCCGCGCCTGTTTCGTCGCCTTGCCAGCCTGCCCGCGTTGCCCGGCGTGCCGCCTTTCGGGCTGGTTGTTTGCGACGGATCGGGCACACTGATCTTCCGGCGCCCGATAGAGGGGTTCGCCCTGCCGCGCTTCGGCGGTGCCTGCCCCGTATGGCCGCTGTTTCAGGCGCTGATGCAGCCCGGCCGCCCGGTCCGCGCTTTGGTCGAGACCGCCAGCCGCCCGATGCATCGTTTTCTTGCCCATGCGGTGGCCGAGTCGGTTGGCGAGGCCCGCTTCGAACCGCCCTTTGCCTGGGAAGCCAGCATGCTTCTGACCCCCGCCAGCCCGCATACCCTGGGTGAATGCGGAGGGGATCTGGGTGTGCCGCTTGGTGTCGGTTCAAGCTGCCGGGTCTGCTTGCGGCCGGATTGCCTCGCCCGGCGCGAACCGTCGATTGTTTCCGGTTGACGGCCGGTGCACCAGCCTCCTGCCCAGACGGGCTTTGACAGCGCGGACAATTGCCGCGATAGTCGCACGCAGGATCATCGCGAGCTTCGCCGGGGGAGGGCGATCGCATGCATCACGACAAAGGAGGGGTGCCCGGCGTGCAGCTTCGGGCGACCGAGGGTATGGCGCAGGATGCCACCAAGGGTCATGGCGCGGGCCGCGTGGTGCTGGTGATCGAGGATGAGCCCAACATTTCCGAGGCAATCCGCTTCATCCTGCGCCGCGATGGCTGGGCGGTGCAGACGCATGCCGACGGGCTGGATGCATTGCAACGGATCGAGGCGGCGAAGCCCGATCTGGTGATCCTTGACGTCATGTTGCCTGGTCGCAGCGGTTTCGACATCCTACAGGCGATGCGTGGCCACGCCGCGCTGCGCGCGGTTCCGGTTCTGATGCTGACCGCCAAGGGCCAGACCGCCGATCGCGATCTGGCGATGCGGGCCGGGGCCTCGCTTTTCATGGCCAAACCCTTTTCCAATGCCGAACTGCTGGCAGCGGTGCGCCAGCTTGCAGGCGCATGACCTCCCCGCGTGGCACCGTGTTTGTTGAGCGCGACTCGTATCGCTTCCGCCGGATCATGGATGGCGCGCGAATTCTGCCGGTGGCGGGTTTCGTCCTGATCCTGTTGCCGGTGCTCTGGTCGTTCAGATCCGGCGCAAATATCGCCGCCGAGGCCGTGTATCTGTTCGCGCTGTGGACCGCGTTAATCCTGGTCGCCGCGATCCTGTCGCGGCCCTTGCGTGCCGGGCTGAAGCGTGAGCGCCCGCCCATCTCTCCAGACAAGACGCGTGGCGAGAACCGTCCGGAGCCGGGCCGATAATGTTCAACCTGCTCATCTTCGCCTCGCTTTCCTATGTGGTCTTTCTCTTCGCTATCGCCTTCTTCGCCGAACGCCGTGGCGAGGCGTTGCGCGAAGCCGGGCACAGACCGCATTTTCTGCGCTCGCCGCTGGTCTATACCCTGTCGCTTTCGGTGTATTGCACCGCCTGGACCTTTTATGGCGCGGTGGGCTATGCGGCGCGGTCGGGGCTGGAGTTCATGACCATCTACCTGGGACCGACGCTGGTTTTCGTCGGCTGGTGGTGGCTGTTGCGCAAGCTGGTGCGGGTGGGTAAGGCACAGCGCGCCACCTCGATCGCCGACCTGATCGCCTCGCGCTATGGCAAGTCGAACGCCGTGGGGGTGATTGTCACGCTTCTGGCCTTGGCCGCCGCGACGCCCTATATCGCGCTGCAACTGCAATCCATATCGCTTTCGTTCAACGCATTCACCGAAGACCAGCCGGTTGCACCCCGACAACTGGCGCTTTACGTGGCGGCGGGGCTGGCGCTGTTCACCATCCTGTTCGGCACCCGGAATCTTGATGCAAACGAGCAGCATCACGGGGTTGTGACGGCCATCGCCGTCGAAGCGGTGGTGAAACTGGTCGCACTGGTGGCAGTGGGGGTGTTCGTGGTCTGGGGTCTGGCCGATGGCCCGGCTGATATCATCGCCCGTATCTCGGCCGCCGCGCGCCCGGAATGGGAGATCCAGCCAAACCGCTGGGTGGGGCTGACGCTCCTGTCGGCGATTGCCATTGTCACTCTGCCGCGCATGTTCCAGGTGCTGGTTGTCGAGAACTCGGACGAGACGCATCTGGCAACCGCGTCCTGGGCGTTTCCTTTGTACATGATGCTGATGAGCCTTTTCGTGCTGCCGATCGCGGTTATGGGGCTTACGATTCTGCCGGCCGGCACCAACCCCGACCTGTTCGTTCTCACCCTGCCCAAGGCGCTGGGGCAGGAGGGACTGGCAATGCTGGCCTTCCTGGGCGGGTTTTCGGCGGCAACGTCGATGGTGATCATCGCCTCGATTGCTTTGTCGACCATGGTGTCAAACCATATCGTGATGCCGCTATGGCTCGCATCGCGGGGCAGTCAGGGGCAGGGGGCGGGGGACATGCGCGCTCTGGTCCTGAACGCAAGGCGGTTGTCGATCGCTGTCATCCTGGGGTTGGGCTATATCTATTTCGCGGTCAGCGGTGGCGGGCGCGCGCTTGCCGCGATCGGCCTGATTGCCTTTGTCGGCATGGCGCAGGTGTTGCCAGCGTTGATCGGTGCGCTGTATTGGCGCGGCGCCAGCCGGACGGGGGCGGCAACAGGGCTGCTGTTGGGCAGTGCGGTCTGGCTTTACGCCCTCTTTCTGCCTTCGTTCGGGCCGGATGTGGTGTTCAGTGCCGCCTTGCTCGAACATGGACCCTTCGGCATCTCCTGGCTCGTGCCCTATGGTCTTTTGGGGGTTCAGGGGATGGACCCGCTGTTGCATGCGTTGTTCTGGTCGCTGGCGCTCAATACCACGGGTTTCATTCTGGTCTCTCTGTTCAGCTTTCCCAACCCGGTGGAGCGCGTGCAGGCGGCGCAGTTTGTCAATGTGTTCGAGATCAGCGGGCGCGGCGACGGGGTGATGGCGCCGGGCTGGGTGCGCGCGGGTGCCAATTCCGAGAGCGAGGTCGAGGATCTGCTGATCAGCGCGCAACGGCTGATGGGCGCGACCGAGGCGCAGGCGTTCTTCAAGGCCGAGGCGCTGGCACAGGGCAAGGGCGGCTACCTGCCTGATGCCACGCCCGATTTTCTGGACCGGCTGGAGCGCGAACTTGCCGGGTCGGTGGGCACCGCTACGGCGCACGCGATGATCGTGCAGATATCGGGTTCCAGCCATGTCTCGGTCGAGGATCTTATGGCGGTGGCGTCGGAGGCGGCGCAGATCATGGAGCATTCCGCCCAGCTTGAGGCCAAATCAGAAGAACTGGCCCGCACCGCCCGCCAGTTGCGCGAAGCCAACGAGATGTTGCAGAAACTGAGCGTGCAGAAGGACAGCTTCCTCAGCCAGATCAGCCATGAATTGCGCACGCCCATGACCTCGATCCGGGCGTTCTCCGAGATCCTGATGGACGAGGACGGGGTGAACCGCGAGGAGCAGGTGAAATACGCCGGGATCATCCATGACGAAAGCATCCGGCTGACCCGGCTTCTGGACGATCTTCTGGATCTGAGTGTGCTGGAAAACGGACAGGTCAATCTGGACATTCAGCCCGGTAACCTGTCGGAACTGCTGGACCGGGCGCTGATTGCTTCCAATTCGGTTCAGCCTGAGCGGAATTTTGCCTTCCTGCGCCAGCCCGCGGACGAGCAGATCGCGCTGAGCACCGATATCGGACGGCTGACACAGGTGTTCATCAATGTCGTGTCGAATTCGCGCAAGTACTGCACCGCGTCCGAGCCGGTGATGCGCATCAGCGTGCGCCGCCGCGCCGACAAGGTGGTGGTCGATTTCGTGGATAATGGTGCGGGGATACCGAAAAAGAGCCAGGCGTTGATTTTCGAGAAGTTCGCGCGGCTGACCGATACCCATCAGGCAGGTGGCGCCGGGCTGGGTCTGGCGATCTGCCGCGAGATCATGCACAACCTTGGCGGCGACATCGCCTATGTGCCGGGGCAGGGCGGCGCGGCGTTTCGGGTTACCTTTCCGGCGGTGTTCAACCGCGCGCCGGTGCAAAAGCCCGCGACCGGACCGATGCGGGGTAAACGGGTGAACCGGCCACAGGACGCTGCCGAATAATGGGGGGTGATTCCGCCGTGGGGTCAGCCGGGCTGGCTGCCCTGGAACTGAAGCCCGTGCAACTGCGCATAAACCCCGCCGCGCGCCATCAGGGCTGTGTGATCCCCTTCTTCGACCAACTGGCCCTTGTCCATCACCACGATCTTGTCTGCCCGGCGCACCGTTGACAGGCGATGCGCAATCACCAGCGTGGTGCGCCCGGTGCTGAGCCGGTCAAGCGCGGCCTGCACCAGCGCCTCCGAGCGCGCATCCAGCGCCGAGGTGGCCTCGTCCAGAAGAAGGATCGGCGCATCGCGCAACAGCGCACGGGCGATCGCCACACGCTGACGCTGCCCGCCCGACAAGGCCGAGCCGCGCGGGCCGACGCGCGTGTTCAGCCCTTGTGGCAGAAGCGGCAGGAACTCATCGACATGCGCGGCCTCCAGCGCCTGCCGCAACCGTGCTTCGCTGACATCCTGCGCGCCCAGCAGGATATTGTCGCGCAGGGTTTCATCAAACAGCGCACTGTCCTGCGCCACAACCGAGAACAGGCTTCGCAAACCGGCAAGATCCATCTGCCGGATATCGTGCCCGCCCAGCGTCACCCGCCCGGATTGTGGGTCGGCCAGACGAGTAAGCAGCGTGAAAACGGTCGATTTTCCGGCACCCGAGGGGCCGACAAGCGCCGTGGTCTGGCCCGCGAGCGCGGTGAACGAGAAATCGCGCAGCACCGGATCCTGCTCATAGGCGAACTGCACGTTCTCCATCCGGATATCAGCCTGCTGGGGGTCGGGCAGGGGGGCAAGCGGGGGGCGTGGCTGGGTGATCGTGGCCGGGGTTTGCAGCAGGGCGTGCACGCGTTCCAGACTGGCGAGTGCTGCCTGCCAGGTGCCGGTCAGCCCGCTGAGCCGGCGCAGGGGCTCGAACATCAGGCCGAAGGCCGTGAAAAAGCTCATGAATTCGCCCACCGTGCGTGCGCCCGAGATGATCTGACCGCCGCCATAGATCAGCACCAGCGAAACCCCGACGGCCGCCACGACATCGGCCAGCGAGTTCATCCCCGATTGTCCCAGCCGGGTCCGCACGCTTGCCGCGATGAAACGCTTGACCGTGTCATGAAAGCGACTGGATTCGCGGTCTTCAAGCCCGTTGCGCTGGATCGTGTAGACGCCGTGAAAGATCTCGTCGAGGCGGTTCGACGCCTCGGCCGAGGCAACGCGCGCGCGGGTGCCGACGCGGCGCACCACGCGCTGCAACATCAGGATCGGCAGCACCAGAAGCGGTGTGCCGATCACCGCAATCAGTGTCCATTGCCAGTCAATCCACAGTGCCACGCTCAACAGCGCGATGACCGAGATCAGATCGCGCGCCAAAGCTGGCAGAAGCTCGGTAAAGATCACGCCCAGCCCCTGGCTGTCGCCGCGCACCCGGTCAATCAGAACGCCCGGCGGATGGCGGTGGAAAAACGCCTGATCAAGGCGCATCAGATGGCCAAGCAGCCTTTCCTGCATCCGGCCGATCACGCTTTCAGACAGGTAGGTCATCAGCGGCTTGTGAACCAGCGCGGTAGCGCCGCGGATCAGGAACACACCGGCAACCGACAGCGCGACCCAGCCAAGCATGTCGGCGCGTCCCTGCACCATCACGTCATCGAACATTGGCTGAATGAGCAGGCTGAGCGCGCCCATCATCGCCCCGTCAACCGCCATCAGCATCATTGCCAGCAGCAGGAGGGGCAGATAGCGCCGCACATAGCCGCGCCAGAGCCATCCCGCCAGCATCCGGTCCTTGCGGCGGTCGGTTCTGGTGGCGGGCGTTTCCTGCACGCTGGAAAGGGGCGTCTGATCGGCCTGCATGCAAGCTGCCTTCCTGAGGGACATCTGCGGCGGCTATAGCGCGATTCGACGGCAGTGAGAACCGCCCCGCAGCAAAGCCCTTGTGCCGGGCTTTACCGCAGGCGTGCTTTCCGCCATGTTGGCATGGTTGTGTCTGTGGAACCGCCGAATTGCGGTCGCTATTATTGACGTAGCGTTACTGAAAGCCCCTTGATGACCCTTCCGCAGATCATGATCCTGGCCATTCTGGTGATGACACTGGCGCTTTTTCTGTGGGGCAGGTTGCGCCATGATGTAGTGGCCCTGAGTGCGCTGATGGCTTGCGTGGTGACCGGCCTTGTACCCCCTGCCGAGGCGTTTGCGGGGTTCGGACATCCTGCGGTTATCACTGTGGCCTGCGTGCTGGTACTGAGCGCGGGATTGCAAAGCTCAGGCGCGGTGGATGTGCTGGCCCGCGCCGTCTTGCCGCGCGAGGCCGGGCGCCTGACTTCGATGGCGGCGCTGATGGGGTTGGGGGCGCTTCTGTCTGGTTTCATGAACAACGTCGGTGCGCTGGCGCTCCTGATGCCCATTGCGGTGCAATTGTCGCGCCGGCTGAACCTGACGCAGGGGCAGGTGCTGATGCCGCTGGCTTTCGGCACCATTCTGGGCGGGATGACGACGTTGGTGGGCACGCCGCCCAACCTGATCGTTTCCGGGTTCCGGGCCGATAGCGGCCTGGGCCATTTCGGCATGTTTGACTTCACCCCGATCGGACTGGCCGTGGCCTTGGCGGGCGTGGCCTTTGTCGTGCTGGTCGGTTGGCGGCTGGTTCCGGCGCGAAAATCCTCAACCGGCGAGGGGTTCGAGACCGGCACCTATCTGACCGAGGTGCGGGTGCCCGAGAAAAGCAAGGCCGTCGGCATGACCCTGCGGCAGTTCGAAACCGAGCTTGAGGGCGCACCGGCGCAGATTGTCGGGCTGGTGCGCAACGAAGTGCGGATGAACGCGCCGCATGGTGCGCGGCGGGTGCGCGCTGATGATATTCTGGTGCTGGAAGCCGATGTCGAGGGGCTGGCCGAGACATTATCGGCCTATGGCATCAAGCTGGAAGAGCAGGTCAAGCCCGAAGCCCCCGGCCCGGATGCCACCGCAGAAGCGGATGACGATGCCGAGGAGGATATTGACCTGGATGCCGAGACCTCCAGTGATGCTGAGGAAGTAAAGAACGAGAAGAAAACCCGCAAGGACAGCGACAACCACCACGATGGTGACATCGTGTTGCGCGAACTGGCGGTGCTGCCCGGGGCAGCCATTGTCGGACGGTCGGCCAGCGACATGCTGTTGCGCACCCGCTACGGGCTGAACCTGCTGGCGGTGTCGCGCGCAGGGCGTCAGCCCCGATCGCGGCTGCGCACGGTCACGCTGCAACCCGGTGATTTGCTGATGATGCAGGGCCCCTCCGATGCGTTGGCCGAATTTGCCAATGACACGGGCTGCGTCCCGCTGAGCGAGCGCGATCTGCGCCTGCCGGACGCGCGCATGGCCTGGTTTGCAACCGGGATCATGGTGGCCGCCGTTGCCATTGTGACGCTGGGGCTTTTGCCTGCGGCGGCTGCCTTTGCGCTGGGTGTTCTGGCCTCGATGCTGCTGCGCACCGTGCCGCCGCGCAAGGTCTATACCGCCATTGACTGGCCGGTGGTTGTGCTTCTGGCGGCGTTGATCCCGGTGGCGGGCGTGATGCAGGATACCGGTGCGGCGGGGCTTCTGGCGCGGTTTCTGGTCGGCACCGTGGCGCAAGGCAATGCCGTGGCGGCGCTGGTGGTGATCATGGTCACCACGATGTTCCTGTCCGATGTGATGAACAACGCCGCCACCGCCGCCGTGATGTGCCCGATCGCGCTGGGGATTGCCGCGGCGCTGGGTGTCAGCCCGGACAGCTTTCTGATGGCGGTGGCGATCGGGGCCTCCTGCGCTTTCCTGACTCCGATCGGGCACCAGAACAACACGCTGATCCTTGGGCCGGGGGGGTTTCGTTTTGGTGACTACTGGCGGCTTGGCCTGCCGCTGGAAGTGTTGGTGGTTGCCGTTTCGGTTCCGCTACTGCTGGTCGTCTGGCCGCTTTGAAGCCGGAGCGTCACGCGCGCCGGTTGCGCACTGACGTGTGACGGCCTACATTTGCTGCATCGCAGCAAAAAGGCTTTGCATTATGCCGTCATCCACAACCAAGACCGTCAACCTCGCGCTTCAGGGCGGCGGGTCGCACGGGGCGCTGACATGGGGAGTGCTTGACCGCCTGCTGGAGGACGAGCGCCTGAGCATCGCCGAGATCAGCGGCACCAGCGCAGGCGCGATGAATGCCGTGGTTCTGGCCGATGGTTTTGAGCGCGGTGGTCGTGATGGCGCGCGCGCGGCGCTGGAATCCTTCTGGCGCGCGGTCAGTGCCAAGGCGCTTTTCTCGCCGATGCAGCGCAACCCGCTGGACCGGGCGATGGGCCGCTACAGCCTTGATCATTCGCCCGCCTATCTGTTTGCCGAAAGCCTCAGCCGGATCTTTTCGCCTTATCAGCTGAACCCTCTGGGTATCAATCCGCTACGGGAAGTGCTGGATGCGCAGGTTGATTTCGACTACGTAAACTGCTGTCGCGAGATTGCGGTGCATGTCACCGCCACGCATGTGAAAACCGGGCGCGCGCGGATCTTCTCGCGTGGCGAGGTGACGCTGGATGCGGTCATGGCCTCGGCCTGCCTGCCGCAGTTGTTCCCCGCCGTCGAGATTGATGGCGAAGCCTATTGGGACGGCGGGTTCAGCGCCAATCCGGCCCTGATGCCACTGATCGCCAGCAAGGCGAGCCCTGATATCGTCATTGTCCAGATCAACCCGATCGTGCGCCACGAGACGCCGACGACCGCGCGCGAGATCATCAACCGTGTCAACGAGATCAGTTTCAACACCGCCCTGATCAAGGAACTGCGCGCCATCGCCATGATGCAGCGCTTTGTTGCTGCCAGGGGGATCGACCTGGGCGCGCAGGGCCAGACCTACATGCATCTGATCCATGCCGATGCCGAGGTGCAGGATCTGGCGGCCTCCAGCAAGCTCAATGCCGAATGGGCCTATCTGAGAAAGCTGTATGAGCGCGGGCGAAGCTGGGCCGATGCGTGGCTTGACGCTCATTTCGACCAGATCGGCAAAGGATCGTCCTTCGATCTGGAGGCGTTTTTTGACGATCCGGCACTGAGCGCGGCAAAGGGGTAAGGCCATGAGCGGCATCCTTGTCATTCTGGCGGCTTTGATCGCGCTGATGTATCTGGCCTATCGCGGGCTCAGCCTGTTGTTGCTGACGCCCGTGCTGGCCGTGCTGGCGGTTTTGCTGGCGCAGGGCGGGCCGGTGCTGGCCAGCTATACGCAGATCTTCATGCAGGCCACCGGCGGGTTCATCATCCAGTACTTTCCGCTGTTCCTGCTGGGCGCGGTATTCGGCAAGCTGATGGAGGCATCGGGCGCGGCGCGGGTGCTGGCCGATGCGATCATCCGACGGCTGGGGCCACAGCGGGCCATATTGGCAGTGATCCTGTCTTGCGCGGTGATGACCTATGGCGGCGTGTCGCTGTTCGTGGTGGCGTTTGCCGTCTGGCCTATCGCCTCGGCGTTGTTTCAGGAGGCTGATCTGCCCAAGCGGCTGATCCCGGCGACCATCGCGCTGGGGGCGTTCACCTTCACCATGACGGCGCTGCCCGGTACGCCCGCCATACAGAACGCCATCCCGATGCCCTATTTCGGCACCACCCCCTTTGCCGCGCCCGGACTGGGGCTGATCACGGCGCTCATCATGCTGGGGCTGGGCTGGGCATGGCTGGAGCGGCGTGCGCGGGCGCTGGGGCCGGGCTATGGCGAGGCCGAAGCCGAGGCCGGGGCAGCCAGGGTGCGCAGTGGAGACGCGCCCTCGGTTTTGGTGGCCGGGGCGCCGCTGGTGCTGGTGCTTGCGCTGAACCTGTTGTTCACCTTCGCGCTGATTCCGCAGATGGACACCGGCTATCTGGCGCTTCCCGAGTTCGGCGCGACCGATGTCGGCGCATTGCGCGGTGTCTGGTCGATCATCGCGGCATTGACCATCGCATCCGTGGTGCTGGTGGTGCTCAACCGCGTGCGGCTGGCCGAGGGGCTTGGCGTGACGTTGGATGAAGGCGCGAAGGATTCACTGAAACCCATTTTCAACACAGCCAGCCTTGTCGGATTCGGCGCGGTCATCGCTTCGCTGTCGGCCTTCGGGCTGATCCGTGACTGGGTGGTGACGGTCGGCGGGGACAACCCGTTGATATCGCTGGCCATAGGCACAAGTTTGCTGGCGGGGATGACCGGCTCGGCCTCGGGCGGGATGTCGATTGCGCTGTCCACCTTGGGCGAGACCTATCTGGCGATGGGCCAGGCCGCCGGCATCGCGCCCGACCTGTTGCACCGGGTAACGGCGGTGGCCACGGGCGGGCTGGATGCCTTGCCGCACAATGGCGCAGTGATCACGCTTCTGACGATCTGCGGGCTGACCCACAAGGAGGCCTACAAGGATATCGCGGTGGTCGCTGTGCTCATCCCGATACTCGCGCTGGTGGTGCTGGTGACGCTGGGCAGTGTGTTCGGCAGTTTCTGAGCGGTGTTTCAGGCCGCGCGCTTGCCGTAGTAAAGGCCCACCACATGCTCGGCCTCGGCAAAGAACAGCCAGCGCGCGGCCAGCATCCCCGCAAGATGCGAGAGTGCGGCCAGCCCCTTTGCTGTCAGCGCATCAGGCGCCGCCCAGAGGATCAGCGAGGGCATCACCACCGCCAGCAAAAGCGCAATGCCCCGCAGCTTCAGCGCGTGCTTCCGGCCCACGACATACACCATCTCGCGCAGCAGGTAGTTGGGGCCGGTATGGGGCGGCTCCAACTGGCGGACGCTGCCGCGCGTGCCAAGGCCGGTGGCACTGCTGATCGTGCTGCCAGAGGCCCGCAACCGCGTATCACCGATCAGCCAATAGGCCACCATCACCAGCGCCAGCCCGGCAAGCAACACCTGCGCCAGCCGTGGAGCGCCGATCAGAGTTGCGCCGCCGGTCAGCGAGGCGGTCAGGAACAAGAGCGGCGTCAGCCAATGGTTCCAGCGCGGCACGGTTTTCAGTTGCGCATAGATCATCGCCGTGGCCAGCACCGTCTGGAGGCACAAAAACGCGCCCAGAATGCCGAAGCCCTTCAGGGGTGTGGCAAAGAACACCAGACCCGCCGCATGCGGCGCCATGAACAAAAGCGCCGCAGCGGCCAGAACCGCCTCGCGCGACAGCCAGCTTGTGCGCCACTGGCTGAAGGCCTTGAGCGCCCGCTCGGGGTGCCCCAGGTGAAAGGCCGACAGGGACAGCCCCGCCAGTGTCAGCCCGTAGCCAAAGCCGAACCACCAGAAGGCCACCCAGCCCGTGGCCTGCACCAGCCCCAGCCCCAGAAAGCTGAGAAGGCCCAGGCCAAGGCCGGACAGAACGGTGAACAGGATGATCGAGGGGGCAGGATGCATCAGAGCTTTCCAAGCGTGCGGTCAATCCAGCCCAGAAAGCCGGTCAACCCTTCGGTCGAGGGGATGCAGAGCGTGGCCAACTGCGCGGGCGGCTCCATCAACTGGTCGCGCAGGCGCGGGGGCAGGTATTTGTTAACGGGTTTTGTGCCCTGTTCCGGCATCAAATCGAACCCGCCGCGCGTAGCAACCAGTTGCGACACGGCGCTGTCAGGATCGCCCAGATCACCAAAATGGCGCGCGCCCGCCGGACAGGTGCGCACGCAGGCAGGCTCGCGGTCAATCTCGGGCAGGTTTTCGTTATAGATGCGGTCGACGCAAAGCGTGCATTTCTTCATCACCCCCGCCTGCGCATCCATCTCGCGTGCGCCATAAGGGCAGGCCCAGGCGCAGAGGCCGCAACCGATGCAATCGGCCTCGTTCACCAGCACGATGCCATCCTCGGTGCGTTTGTAGCTGGCCCCGGTGGGGCAGACGGTGACGCAGGGCGCATCCTCGCAATGCAGGCAGGATTTGGGGAAATGCACCACAATCGGCGCGCCGCTTTCGGGCATCACCTCGTAACTGTGAACGCGGTTGAGGAAGCTGCCCTCGGGCTCGGCACCATAGGCATCATTGTCCGAGAGGGGCGCGCCGTAGTTTTCCGTGTTCCAGCCCTTGCAGGCAATGACGCAGGCATGACAGCCAACGCAGGTGTCAAGGTCGATCACGAGGCCGAGCTTGCGGTCGGTGGTGGCGGGCAGGGCGGTCATGGGCGCTGTCCCGGCAAATGGCGGTGGCGGAGGGGGGCGCTGCCCCCCGCCTTCGGCCCCCCCCGGGATATTTCCGAACAGATGAAGGGGCGGGTCATGGTTTGTCTCCGCTGTGGCGCGCGACAACGGCCGGGCCTTGTCCGACCGGGCTGATCTGTGCCGGATGGGCGGGCTGCGAGGGGCCGCCGGGGGGGGCCTTCTCGATCTTCACCCGAAGGTCGAACCAGGCAGCCTGTCCTGTGACCGGATCGGAATTGTTCCAGCGCAGCCCGTCACCTTTGGGGGGCAAAAGTTCGTGGATCAGATGGTTGAGCAAAAAGCCTTTCTCGGCCTCGGGCGCATCTTTGGCCAATGCCCAGGCACCGCGCCGTTTGCCAATGGCGTTCCATGTCCAGACCGTGTGGTCATTGAGCGCATCCATCCGCGCCACCGGCACCTTGATGCGGCCATGGGCCGAAGTGAGGAAGGCCCAGTCGCCCTCGGAAAAGCGATGTTCCTCCCATATGCGGCGCGAGACAAAGAGCGGGTTCACACCGTGGATCTGGCGCAGCCATGCGTTTTGCGTCCCCCAGGAGTGATACATCGCTGCCGGGCGCTGGGTGAGGGCATGCAGGGGGAATTGCGTGGGGTCGGTGCGCGTCTCCTCGAACGGCGGATACCACATGGGCAGCGGATCAAGCGTTTCACGGATGCGGGCGCGCAGATGGTCCGGCGGCTGGCGGTGGCCGTGCCCTTCGGCGGCAAGCTGGAACTTGCGCATCGGCTCGGAATAGAGGTTGAAAAGATAGGGCGCGGGCGTGTCATAGAGGCCGCGATCCACCGCCCAGTCCTGATAGGCGGCGTTCCAGGGTTTATAGAACAGCGCCTCATCAGGGATATGGTCGATATGGAAGCCGCCGTTATCGATATAGCGCTGGAGTTGCGCGGGGTTGGGGGCGCCGCGTCCGATCTGATCGCCGTTCTCGCCACGCCAGCCGGTGAGTGGGCCCACGCCGGGGCGGCGCTCGTGATTGACGATGTAATCGGCATAATCGCGGAACCTGGCGCTGCCATCGGGCATGGCCATGCCCGGAAGGCCCAGGCGCACGCCCAGATCCAGCAAAACCGACTGAAAGCCGCGTACATCACGCTCAGGCTCCACCACGGGCCAACGGATCGAATCGGCCATTGCCTCGGCCTCGCAGATCGGGCGGTCCAGAAGGCTGATGCAGTCGTGGCGCTCAAGATAGGTGGTGTCGGGCAGGATCAGATCGGCGAAGGCCACCATCTCGGACGAATAGCTGTCGGAATAGAGGATGTGGGGGATGATGTAGTTGCCATCGGCGTCGGTATCGGTGAGCATCTTCATCACCGCAGAGGTGTTCATCGACGAGTTCCACGCCATGTTCGCCATGTAAAGAAACAGCGTGTCGATCCTGTAGGGATCGCCGGCATGGGCGTTCGAGATCACCATATGCATCAGCCCATGGGCCGACATCGGGTTTTCCCAGGTGAACGCCTTGTCGATGCGCAGGGCCTTGCCACTGTCATCAACCAGCAGGTGTTCGGGCCCCAGCGGGTAGCCCAGATGCGGGCCGTCGAGCGGCGCACCGGGGGTGACGCGGGCATGCGGGCGGGGGTGGGCTTCGGGCGGTTTGGGGTAGGGCGGCTTGAAGCGGAAGCCGCCGGGAACCTCGACCGAGCCGAGCAGGATTTGCAGCATATGCAGGGCGCGCGCCGTCTGGAAACCGTTGGAATGTGCGCTGATCCCGCGCATGGCATGGAAGCTGACGGGGCGGCCGATCATTTTATCGTGCTTCTGGCCGCGAAAATCGGTCCAGGGCTGGTTGAGGGTGATTTCTTCCTCGAAGGCCACGCGCGCCAATTCCGCAGCCACCGCGCGAATGCGGGGGGCGGGGATGCCGCAGCGCTCTGCGACCGCTTCAGGCGCATGGTCAGGCGACAGGTAGCGCGCGGCCATCATGTGCAAAACGGTGTGATGGCCCTGCCATGTCGCGCCCGGATCAGGCTGCACGCCCGGCGTATCCCATGCAGCGGGCTGGCCGGTGCGTCGGTCGATCACCTGCGGCTTGCCATCGTCATTGCGCAGGAACAGGCCCTTGGTTTCCCCCTCGGCCCCGTTCACGAGGAACGGCGCGTTGGTGTAGCGGATCAGATAATCCAGATCGATCCGGCCCGTGCGCAACAGCTCATGCACCAGCGCGAGGATGAACAGACCGTCGGTGCCGGGTGTGATGGCCAGCCAGTCATCGGCGATGGCGTTATAGCCGGTGCGCACCGGATTGACGGCAATCACCCGCGCGCCGCGCTCCTTCAGCTTGCCCAGACCCATTTTGATCGGATTCGAATCATGGTCTTCGGCGACGCCAAAGATCATGAACAACTTGGTGCGCTCCCAGTCCGGCTGGCCGAATTCCCAGAAGGCACCGCCCATGGTGTAGATGCCCGCCGCCGCCATGTTGACGCTGCAAAACCCGCCGTGAGCGGCGTAATTTGGTGTGCCGAAAGCCTGTGCCCACCAGCCGGTGAAGCTTTGCGACTGGTCACGCCCGGTAAAGAATGCCAGCTTCTCGGGTGCTTTCTCGCGGATCGGTGCCAGCCAGGAGGCCGCCAGATCCAGTGCCTCGTCCCAGCTTATCTCCGCGAATTCGCCCGAGCCGCGCGGCCCCACCCGCTTGAGCGGCGCGCGAAGTCGGGCAGGCGACAGATGCTGCATGATTCCGGCAGAACCCTTGGCGCATAACACGCCGCGATTGACCGGATGATCGCGGTTTCCCTCGATATAGGCGACCTTGCCGCCCTTCAGATGCACGTTGATGCCGCAGCGGCAGGCGCACATGTAGCAGGTTGTCTTGCGCAACTCGTCGGACACCGCGGGCGACAGATCAAGCGCGGGCTGGCGTGACATTCAGACCTCTCCCGTTGCCCTTCTGAAAGGGGCTTTCCTCATCCAACACGCGGAAGGGGCGTTTGTCCATGCGAAAATTCGCATGTTTCAATGGTGATTTTCCGGGTCGGTATGCCGTGAAAGACAGGTTCAGCAATACGTGACGCCATCATCTCGTGTCGCCCGATTTCCCAGAAGGCTGAATTCGTCGCCTCCCCACCTCTTGCGGGGGGGTGGTCGGCGGGCTAAGTCTTGGTCAAGGTTTGGCCCCTAAGGTCAGACCACCCAGATATGCGAAGGCCCGAGAACATGCGTGATCCGATCGAAACCTACATGAACCTCGTTCCGATGGTCGTTGAACAGACCAGCCGGGGCGAACGCGCCTATGACATTTTCTCGCGCCTGCTGAAGGAGCGGATCATTTTTGTCACCGGCCCCGTACATGACGGCATGGCCAGCCTGATCGTGGCCCAGCTTCTGCACCTTGAGGCCGAGAATCCGTCAAAGGAAATCTCGATGTATATCAATTCGCCGGGCGGGGTGGTGACATCGGGCCTGTCAATCTATGACACGATGCAGTATATCCGCCCGAAAATCAGCACGTTGGTGGTGGGTCAGGCGGCCTCGATGGGGTCGCTTCTGCTCTGTGCGGGCGAAAAGGGGATGCGCTTCTCGCTGCCCAATTCGCGCATCATGGTGCACCAGCCCTCGGGCGGTTTCCAGGGGCAGGCGACGGATATCTCGATCCATGCGCGCGAGATTCTGGAGCTTAAAGAACGTCTTAACCAGATCTATGTCAAACATACCGGGCAGACGCTGAAAAAGGTCGAGGCCGGGCTGGAACGCGACAACTTCATGACCCCGGAAATGGCCAAGGACTGGGGCTTGATCGACGAAATCGTCGAGAACCGCGGCAAGGCCGAACCCGACAAGAAGTAACGACAGCGTCAACGAATGGGCGGCAGGTGCATATTTTACATTGTCCCTGCCGTCACACTGGCCTAACCTTATCCATCCAGGCCCGGCAAGAAGGCCAGAACCGAACACGAGCACGAGGTATCGAATGGCTCATTCCTCCGGCAGTGACAGCAAGAACACGCTGTATTGCTCTTTCTGCGGCAAAAGCCAGCACGAGGTCCGCAAGCTTATCGCGGGTCCGACGGTATTCATCTGTGATGAATGCGTCGAATTGTGCATGGATATCATCCGCGAAGAGACCAAGGGCTCCGGGCTGAAATTAGCCGATGGCGTGCCCACACCAAGCGAGATCTGCAAGGTGCTGGATGACTATGTGATCGGCCAGATGCATGCCAAGCGCGTGCTGTCAGTGGCGGTGCATAACCATTACAAACGCCTCAACCATTCCGGCAAGGCCGGTGAGGTAGAGCTGTCGAAATCGAACATCCTGCTGATCGGCCCCACGGGCTGCGGCAAGACTTTGCTGGCGCAGACACTTGCACGCATCCTTGATGTGCCTTTCACCATGGCCGATGCCACCACGCTGACCGAGGCGGGCTACGTGGGAGAGGATGTGGAAAACATCATCCTCAAGCTGTTGCAGGCGTCCGAATACAATGTCGAACGTGCGCAGCGCGGCATCGTCTATATCGACGAGGTCGACAAGATCACCCGCAAGTCCGACAACCCTTCGATCACCCGCGACGTATCGGGCGAGGGGGTGCAGCAGGCGCTGTTGAAGCTGATGGAGGGTACGGTGGCCTCGGTTCCGCCGCAGGGCGGGCGCAAACATCCGCAGCAGGAATTCCTGCAGGTGGACACGACGAATATCCTGTTCATCTGCGGCGGCGCTTTCGCCGGGCTGGAGCGGATCATCTCGCAGCGCGGCAAGGGCACGGCGATCGGCTTTGGCGCCGAGGTCAAGGATGAAAGCAAGACGCTGGTGGGCGAAACCCTCAAGCAGCTTGAGCCCGAGGACCTTCTGAAATTCGGGCTGATCCCCGAGTTTGTGGGCCGCCTGCCGGTGATCGCCACGCTCACCGATCTTGACGAGGACGCGCTCGTCACCATCCTGACCGAGCCGAAGAACGCGCTGGTGAAACAGTATCAGCGCCTGTTCGAGATCGAGGGCGTGGTACTGACCTTCACCCCGGACGCGCTGCGCGCGATCGCCAAACGCGCCATTGCCCGCAAGACCGGGGCGCGCGGTCTGCGCTCGATCATGGAGGACATCCTGCTCGATACCATGTTCGAATTGCCGGGCATGAACAATGTCGACGAGGTGGTGGTTAACGAGGAAGCGGTGTCGTCCGAGGCCCGGCCTCTGATGATCTATTCGGAAACCAAGCGCGAGACGGCTTCTTCGGCGGGCTGAGCGCGCTGCGTGCCGGATATCCCCTGGAAACCCCGCCCTTGTCCGGCGGGGTTTTTCGTCGGACCGGCGAGGGGGGCTTTGCCCCCCTCTTGGCCTGCGGCCAATTCACCCCCCAGGATATTTTTGAACAGATGAAGGGGTCAGTGTACCGCAGGCAGTGTCACTTCGATCAACCGGGGGCCGGGCGGGACGGGGAACATTGTGTCGAGCGTCTTGGGGGTGCAGTGGTGGAACGGCAGGCCACAGGCGCGTGCGAAGGACTCGAGGTCAGGCGGGGCGGGTGAGCAACCCAGAACCTCTGCGCCGGCTGCGCGCATCGCCACGGCGATTTCGCCAAAGCCACGGTTGTTGAAGACGATGAAGGTGATATCGAGCTTTTCCTGCACCGCCGTCAGCACTTCGCCCGGCGCGAACATCAACCCGCCATCGCCAATCAGGCAGACCACGCGCGCATCGGGTGCGGCCAGCGCCGCTCCGACAGCCGCGCCGGTGGCATAGCCGAGGGCGCCATAGCCGGTGGCAGCGTTGAACCAGCCACCGGGGCGGTCGTGATCATGGTACAGGTTTCCAGCGTAGACGATCTGCGTGGAATCACCGACCATGATCGCGCCGGGGAAGGCGGTGCGGAGGATTTTCAGCAGGGCGGTTTCGGCTTCATAGCCGGGCGGCAGGGAGGCCCGCGCGGCCTTGCGCGTCTGGGCGGCACGTTCGGGACCGCTGTTGGCGGGGGTGTGACGCGTCAGCCGGGGAAGGATGTCCGCCGCATCCCCTTGCAGCGTCAGGGCGGCGGGGTGGCGGGCCAGTTGCGCGAAATCGATGTCCACGCGGATCATTGCCGAGGTGTCGGGAAACGCGCCGTCAGCATACATGTCGCAATCGGTTGGCCCCAGTTCTGAGCCGAGAACCAGCAGCCGGTCAGCGCTGCGGATCAGCTCACGCACCGCCGGCAGGCTGGGTGAGGCCGCGATCGAAAGCGGGTGACCATGCATCAGCCCGCGCGCGTTGGTGGTCAGGATGACTGGCGCGCCCAGACGTTCGGACAAGGCCTGCAGTTCCGTCGGAACCTGGCGGCAACCGCCACCGGCGATGATCAGTGGAGAAAGCGAATCGGAAAGCATTTCATTTGCTTTTTCAATGCCTTCAGGAACTTTCTTCGGGTTCTCGGGAAGGCGGCCTGTCGCGGGTGCCGGGGCATTCATCAAATCGATCGGGATCTGCAGATGCACCGGTTGGCCGCGCCCGGTGGTCAAGGCTTCCGCGATTGTTGCCAGTATTTCAGGCAGTGCTTCTGGCGTGTCGAGGTGGAAGGCAGGCCCGATTGCCGCGCTGAGTGCCAGTTGATCGGGGAGTTCATGCAGATGCCCCAGCCCCTTGCCCAGCGTTTCGCGCCGGTTTACGCCGGAGATCACAAGGATGGGCACGGAATCGGCGCGCGCCTGGGCCATCGGGGTCAGGATATTGGTCAGGCCCGGTCCGGTGATGACCAGAGCCACACCGAACCGACCTGAAACCCGCGCATAGCCATCGGCCATGAAGCCGGCCCCGGCCTCATTGCGGGGGGTGACGTGACGGATACCGGCACCGGGAAGCGCGCGATAGAGTTCGATCGTATGCACGCCGGGAATGCCGAACAGGGTGTCGACGCCAAGGAATTTCAGCCATTCTACAAGGGTTTGCGCAACGGTCTTCATATCGGATCTCCGTTGGCGAACCGGATGATGCGACGGCAGGCCTCGGCTGTGTTGGTATCGCTGGCGTTCAGGGCCAGCCGCAGCCACCCCTCCAGCGCGGCGCCGAACGACGCGCCGGGCATGACAGCAACCCCGGTCGCATCGAGCAGAGAAAGCGCGAAAGCCTGGGAGTCGGTGGTGAGGGCGCGGATATCGACCAACGCGAACATCCCAGCTTCCGGCCGGTGCACGCGCATGCCGGCCACGCCATCAAGCGCCTGGTGGATGATGGTGGCGCGGTTGGCCATGCGGGCGGCCATAGCCCGTGCCAGTGTGGGGGGGCTGCTGATGGCTTCGGCGGTCATGTCGGCGATGAAGGGCTGTGAGCCGAAGAGCATGGTTTCAGACAGCGGCAACGCGCGGGCGCAGAATTCTGCCGGAGCGCACAGCCAACCGGAGCGGAAACCGGGTGCCGCATGCGACTTCGAGATCGATGCACTGGCGATTACCCGGTTTTCATGGGCGGGGTTGCTCAGGGCGGAGGTGAAAACCACGTCGTTATGGGTCAGATCGCCATAGACCTCGTCGGATACCACCCAAAGGTCATGTTCTTCGGCAAGGGCACAGATCGCGTCCAGATCGGCGGGGGCAAGAACCGCGCCTGTTGGGTTATGCGGTGTATTGATGAAGATAGCGCGTGTTCTTCCAGTAATTACACGAGCAATATCATCTGCTTGAAGGCGGAAGTTATGTTTTGGCTTCAACTTCACCGGCACCGGTGTCGCACCTGAGGCACGGATCAACCCCTCATAGGTGGCATACATCGGATCGCCAAGGATCACTTCGGACCCCTCATCGCAAAGCGCTGCAAATACCAGATAGAGCGCGGTTTGCGTGCCGGGCAGGCAGAGGAACCTGTCGGTCGTCACCTCACGTTTCAGCATCGCACTATAACGCTCTGATAAGGCTTTTAAAAGGATAGGTTCGCCGCGACCGTTCGAATAGCCCGTGCGACCGGCCGCCATGGCACGACTGGCAGTCTGGATCAGGCTGTCGGGCGTGGGAACATCGGGTTCCCCGATGGTGAGATTGATCACTTCCTGCCCGGCCAGACGCCGCTGTGCGGCAGCGGCACTGAGAACCCATTTATCAGAACCCAGCCCCGCAAGGCGTGTGGTAATAGCGGCGTATTGCATGGATCACTCCGGAAAATTCAGATCAAGAAGGCGTTCGAACGCCTTGATCGCAATGGATTTCATCTCATCAGTGGCGAAGTGTTCGGGCAACAGCGAAGCCTCGATCCAGAGCCCGTCGAGCAGCGCGTTTCCAGCGATCGCCAGTGCGCGTGTCTCGCCGGGCGCGGGCGATTTTCCGGCGGCCTGCAACGCTTCGCGGATCATCCCCTCCAGCCGGTCGCGGAACGCGAGATAGGTGCCCTCATGTACTGCGCGCATTGCCTTGTCTCGCGGCACCAGTTGCATCGAGGCGGCCCAGAGCGCCATGGCGCGCGGGTCCACCACTGGCGGCGACACGGCATTGGCGACGAAACCGGCAAGCCGCGCCAGCGGGTTTTCGGGCAGTTCGTCAAGCCGCGCGACACTGGCCTCCGTCAGGCCGGTCATCAGTGTCTCATGCGCGGCGGCGATCAGCTCTTCCTTGGTGGCGAAGTAATGCCGGATCAGCCCCTGCGTGACACCCGCCTTCAACGCGATCGCGCGCACCGTGGCAGCCTGCGGCCCCCCTTCGGCGATGCAATCAAGCGTCGCCCGGATCAGCGCGGCGCGGCGGGCTTCTTCGCCCTCGCGCCGGTAGGGGCGGCGCGCGTTCATCGGCGCAGCACCGGGCGGGTCAGGCAGGTGGGGCCACCCTCGCAGGCGATGCACAGCGCATCGCCCCTGAACACCTGCACCCGGCAGCCTGCATCCTCCATCAGGGCGCGGGTCTTGGGGAAGCCATCGACCATCACCAGATCGCGCGGTGCAAGTGCCAGCACATTCAGGCTGAGGCCGTTGGATCCCATGAATTCATCCTCCGGTGCGTGCAGCAATTCCCAACCGCGCGCCTTCATTTCCGCCCAGAGCGCATAGGGCAGCAGCGGCGCATGGATCAGCGCGATATCGGGGCCAAGCGGCGAGACCAGCGACATCAGGTGCAGGCAGGCGTCAGGCCCCGTCCACCAGGGCAGATCATAGGCCTGCACGCGCATCCCGTGGGGACGAAGGATGCCGGCCAGCATATCGATCCCGGCTTGGTTGGTGCGCGCGCCGCGCCCCACTGCCAGGGTATCGCGGTCAAGCCAGAAGCAATCACCCGATTCGACCGTGGCTTCGCCTGACAGTTGCCCGACCACCGGCACACCGATGGATTCATAGAAAGCCGCATGAAGCGCGGGTTCCGGCTTGCGCAGGGGCTTTCCCATGTTCAGCACCACCGCGCCATGGCGGGTCACAAAGGACGGGTCCTGCACGAAAACCGCGTCCGACAGACCGTCATCGTCCGAGGGTAGCCAGTGGATTTCAGCCCCGCTGGCGGCGACGATCCGCGCCAGTTCGGCATGCTGCACCTCGGCTTGTGCCGGGTCAAAGCCGGGGCCGTAATGCCAGTCGGCGGGATTGGCCGCGGCCATGGCGGGGCCGGGGCGGCGCATGATTACGCGGGTGAGAGGTTTTGAGCGGTCTTCGGCGCCGTAAAGCATGGGGTTTCCGGTCTGCTTAAATTATACGCTTGCATAATTGCCAGTTCTTTGCCCAAATACAATGGCAAATCTGTCGCGTTGCCGGATCAGGCGATGCGTAACGATCAAGAGGCGCATGCCGCGCCCGAATGCTCAACAGAGGAGACGACCATGAGAAAATTTGCCCTTCTGGCCACCGCTGCTTTCATCGCTGCCGCAGGCATGGCACAGGCTGATCCGGTGCGTATCGGTATCGCGGCCGAGCCGTATCCGCCCTTCTCATCGCCCGATTCCGCAGGCAACTGGGAAGGCTGGGAGATCGAGATCATCGACGCCATCTGCACCGCCGCCGATCTGGACTGCGTGATTACCCCAACGGCCTGGGACGGGATCATTCCGGCACTGGTGTCGGGGCGGATCGATGCGATCATGAACTCGATGTCGATCACAGCCGACCGGCTGCAAACCATCGATTTCTCGGACCCTTATTACAACACCCCCACCGTGATCGTCGGCCAGCGCAACATGGAAATGGATGCCACGCCCGAGGGGCTGGCGGGGTTGGTGCTGGGGGTGCAGGTTTCGACCATCCACCAAACCTATGCGCAGACCTATTTCGAGGGCGCGACCGAGTTGCGCACCTATCAGACGCAGGATGAGGCCAACCAGGACCTTGCCGCCGGGCGTATCGACGCCACGCAGGCCGACAGCCTGGCACTGGATGATTTCCTGACCACCGACGCGGGCCAATGCTGCGAGCTGAAAGGCGCGGTGGCGCATGACGAAGCCATTCTGGGTGCCGGTGTCGGCGCGGGCGTGCGCAAGGGCGATGACGCATTGCGCGAGGCCATCAACGGCGGCATCGCGGCAATCCTTGAAAACGGCACCTATGACGAGATCACGTCGCGGTACTTCGCCACCTCGATCTATGGCAACTGAGCCCGGCTGACCAAAGCGTGTTCGACTGGCTTTATGCCCTCTGGCCGGGGTTGGAAACTTCGGTCAATCTTCTGTCCCTCCAGCCGCCGGGCTGGGGGGGCAATTTGTTGCGCGGGGCCTGGGCCAGCCTGCAGATTGCTGCCGGGGCCTTCGGGCTGGGGCTGCTGATCGGCACGTTCGGCGCCCTTGGCAAGATCTATGGCGGCCCGGCCACGCGCGATCTGCTGGCGGTCTATACCACCGTGGTGCGCGCGGTGCCTGAGCTGATCCTGATCCTGATCCTGTATTACGCGGGCACCGACCTGCTCAATCAGGCGCTGCGGGCGATGGGCCAGCGGCCGGTTGAGATTTCGGGCGTGGTGGCTGGCATTGCCGTGCTGGGCGTGGTGCAGGGCGCCTATGCGACCGAGGTCTTGCGCGGCGCGATCCAGTCGGTGCCGCGCGGGCAACTGGAAGCGGCGCGCGCCTTTGGTATGGGGCCGGTATTGACCTTCCGGCGGGTGACGTTTCCGGCGATGCTGCCGCTGGCGCTGCCGGGCCTGTCGAACCTCTGGCTGATTGCGACCAAGGATACGGCGCTGCTGGCCATCGTCGGGTTCTCGGAACTGACGCTGGAAACCCGGCAGGCGGCGGGCGCGACGCGGGCGTATTTCACTTTCTTTCTGGCGGCGGGCGCGCTGTATCTGGTGATGACGCTGGTATCGGGCCGGGTATTCGGATGGATCGAGGCGCGCTACCGGCGCGGGCAGGTGGCGCAGTGAACCGCAGGCTCAACCGTCTGGCTGAAGAACTGTTCGTGCCGCACCGGCTGGTGATGATCGCTGTGGCCGTGGGCATCGTGGTCTGGGCGGCGCTGTCGATGCGCTGGCACTGGATACCGCGCTACAGCGATCTGGCGCTGCAAGGGATCTGGCGCACGCTCTGGCTGCTGGCGTTGAGTTGTCTGATCGGTTTCGCGCTGGCGGTGCCGCTGGGGCTGGCGCAGGCCGCCGGGCCGCGCATTCTGGCGGTGCCGGCGCGTGCCTTTTGCACGGTGATCCGGGGCACGCCGTTGCTGCTGCAACTGTGGCTGATCTATTTCGGCCTTGGCAGCCTGTTTCCGCAATTCCCGTGGATACGCGAAAGCGAGCTTTGGCCCTATCTGCGCCAGGCATGGCCCTATGCGCTGTTGACGCTTTCTTTAAGCTTTGCGGGCTATGAGGGTGAGGTGATGCGGGGCGCGTTCCGCTCGGTTCCCGGCGGACAACTGGAGGCCGCGCGCTCGATGGGCATGTCGCGCTTTGCCATCCTGCGCCGGATCTGGTTGCCGCAGGCGCTGCAACGCGCGCTGCCGACGCTGGGCGGCGAGACGGTGTTGCAGATGAAGGCCACGCCGCTGGTGGCGACGATCACGGTGATCGACATCTATTCGGTCGCCAGCCGGGTACGGCAGGACACCTTCATCATCTACGAGCCGCTGTTGCTGTTGGCGCTGGTCTATATGGTAATCGCCGGGCTGATCGCGCTGGCGTTCAAGCTGCTGGAGCGGCGCTACAACCGTGGAATGGTGATGTAAACAGGGAAGGGGGCTTTGCCCCCTCTGGGCCTGCGGCCCATTCACCCCCAGCGTATTTCCGGCAAGATGAAGGGATCCGGTTGCCCTTTACCAGAGAATCGATGCCCCCCCCGAGGCCGGACCCGCGCCCGCGCGCAGTCTTGCGAAAAGTTCGCGGCCTGTCCCCTCGGCATTGGCGCTCAGGTCCGGGGTGACGGGGGTGCGGTTGGCGAAATCGGGTTCGAGCACATCCAGCGTGCCCGCCAATGCGTCCAGCCGAACGCGGTCACCATCGCGCAGCATCGCCAGCGGGCCGCCCGCCGCCGCTTCGGGGGCAAGGTGGATTGCGGCGGGCACCTTGCCCGAGGCGCCCGACATCCGCCCGTCCGTCACCAGCGCAACTTTCAGCCCGCGATCCTGCAGCACCGCCAGCATCGGTGTCAGGCTGTGAAGCTCGGGCATGCCATTGGCGCGCGGCCCCTGGAAGCGGACCACGACCACCGTATCGGAAGTGAATTCCCCGGCCTTGAACGCGGCCTGCACCGCCGCCTGCCCCTCGAACACCCGCGCCGGGGCTTCGATCACGTGGCGCGCGGGGTCGACAGCCGAGACCTTGATCACCGCTTCGCCCAGCGAGCCGGTCAGTTGTTTCAGCCCGCCGGTAGGCTGGAACGGGGCGGCCACCGGGCGCAGGATGCGGGTGTTCAGGCTTTCAGCAGTGCCCTGTTGCCATTCCAGCCGGTCGCCGATCAGTTTGGGCTCTTGCGTATAGCGTGCAAGGCCCGTTCCGGCGACGGTTTCGGTGTCAGGGTGCAGAAGCCCGGCTTCCAGCAATTCGCCGATCATGAAGCCCAGCCCCCCGGCGGCGTGGAAATGGTTCACATCGGCCAATCCGTTGGGATAGATCTTGGCGATCAGCGGCACGGCCTCGGCCACGGCCTGGAAATCTTCGAGCCGCAGGTCGATTCCGGCGGCATGGGCCATGGCGGGGAGGTGCAGCACCAGATTGGTCGAACCGCCGGTGGCCATCAATCCGACCATGCCATTGACAAAGGCGCGCTCGTCCAGAATGCGGCCCACCGGCCGGTAATCATCGCCGCGTGCCGTGATCGCCGCCGCGCGCGCCACGGCCGCTCCGGTCAGCGCCGCGCGCAAGGGCGTTCCGGGGTTGACGAAGCTGGCGCCCGGCAGATGCAGCCCCATGAATTCCATCAGCATCTGGTTGGTATTGGCGGTGCCGTAGAAGGTGCAGGTGCCCGGCCCGTGATAGCTGGCCATTTCGGCCGCCATCAGATCGGCGCGGCTGGCCTTGCCGGTGGCAAACGCCTGACGCACCTGCGCCTTCTCGTCATTGGGCAGGCCCGAAACCATCGGCCCCGCAGGCACGAAAACCGCCGGAAGATGGCCGAAGGTGGCCGCCGCGATCACCAGCCCCGGCACGATCTTGTCGCACACGCCCAGATAAAGCGCCGCGTCAAAGCAGTTGTGCGACAGCCCTACACCCGCCGCCAGCGCGATGACATCGCGCGAGAAAAGCGACAGCTCCATACCCGCGCGCCCCTGCGTGACCCCGTCGCACATGGCCGGAACGCCACCAGCCACCTGCGCCGTCGCCCCCGCTGCACGTGCGGCCTGCCGGATCAGCGCCGGATAATCCTCGAACGGCTGATGGGCGGACAGCATGTCATTATAGGCGGTGATGATGCCCAGATTGGGTGCATTTTCTGCCGCCAGCACGGCCTTGTCCGGCCCGGTTGCCGCATAGGCATGCGCGAGGTTCGAGCATGACAGATGCGCACGCGCCGGCCCCTCATCAGCGGCACGGGCCATCTTGTCCAGATAGGCGCGGCGGCTGTCGCGGGAGCGGGCACGGATGCGGTCGGTCACGGCTAGGATGCGGGGATCAGTTGGCATGGGGCTTCGCACCGGCTGGGAGGGGTCATACCCTGTATACTGAGATAGCGCTAACGCTGCAAGCATTGCCCCGACCACAGACTCCCGCAACGCTGAGCCTTGCGCCCAGTGCAAGGCGGGGTTGCTGCGCTGCACTCTGGTTGATGCTGCGCTGCGGCGTTATATGGGGTTCAAGAAATTCAATGCGCCCCGGAACGGGGCAAGGAGAAAAAGATGAGCCTTCATGACAACTACCGCAACGAGTTGCACGCCGATCTGCAGTTCATGGATGTAATCGAAATCGAACGGCAGGCGCGCGCCTTGCGTGCCCGTGCTGTCGCAGACGCCCTGCGCGCCGCCCGGATCTGGGTTGTTGCCCGCCTGCGTCGCGCGCCCAACGGTCAGACCGCCTGAACGCTCCCTCGTCGTCAGGCGCGATGAGTTGACGCCCCGTTCCGGCTTGCCGGACGGGGCGTTCGCTTGTTCGAAATGGCTTTCCCCGGAGCGGGCGGGGCGCTAAGGGAAGAACTGCACGAAAAAAGGCTTCCAGATGACCGATCAGCCGCTTGAAACCCAGCCCGCCCAACCCGTTGTGCGGATGCGCCCGAAAACGGAAGCCCGCGCGATCCGGCATGGGTTCCCCTGGGTTTATGCCGATGAGCTGGTGATGGACCGGCGCACAAGGGGGCTGACAGCGGGCACGCTGGCTGTGCTGGAGGATTCCGAGCGCAGGCCGCTGGGGTTGGTCACCGTCAACCCGAACTCCAAGATCATCGCGCGCATGCTTGACCGCGATCCGCAGGCCGAGATCGACACCGGCTGGTTGGCTGCGCGGCTGCAACGCGCGCTGGACCTGCGCGCCCGGATCTATGATGCGCCGTTTTACCGGCTGGTCCATGCCGAGGCCGATGGCCTGCCCGGCGTCGTGATCGACCGCTTTGGCGATGCCGCCGTGATCCAACCCAACGCTGCCTGGGCCGAGGCGCATATCGAGGCGTTGGCGGCGGCGCTGGTCAGCGTGACCGGCGTGAAAACCATCATCAAGAACGGCACCGGCCGCGCCCGCACGCTGGAGGGGCTGGCCGAGGAGATGGTGGTCTTGCAGGGCAAGATCGATGGCCCGCTGCCGGTGCCGATGAACGGCGCGACCTATCTGGCCGATCTGACCGGCGGGCAGAAGACCGGCCTGTTCTATGATCAGCGGCCGAACCATGCCTTTGCTGCCGGGCTGGCCAAGGGCGCGCGGGTGCTGGATGTGTTCAGTCATGTCGGCGGCTTCGGTCTGGCGGCGCTGGCGGGCGGGGCGACCGAGGCACTGTGCGTTGACAGTTCGGCCCCCGCACTGGCGCTGGCCGAGGGCGGTGCAAAGGTGTCGGGCTTTGAGGGTCGCTTTGCCACGCGCAAGGGCGAGGCCTTCACCACGCTGGAGGCCTTGGCAACCGAGGGCGAGAGCTTTGATCTGGTGGTCTGCGACCCGCCCGCCTTCGCCCCCAACAAACAGGCGCTCGATGCCGGGCTTCGCGCCTATGAACGCGTCGCGCGGCTGGCCGCGCCGCTGGTGGCGCCGGGCGGGTTTCTGGCGCTGTGCTCGTGCTCTCATGCCGCTGATCTGGCGTCATTCCGCAATGCCTGCGGGCGCGGGATCGGGCGTGGCGGGCGGCGCGCGCAACTGTTGCACACGGGTTTTGCCGGGCCAGACCATCCGCAGCTGCCGCAACTGGCCGAAAGCGGCTATCTCAAGGCGCTGTTCTTCCGGCTGGATTGACCCAGGCCGTGCGCGTCTTGCTGGATACCTGCGTTCTCTATCCGCCGATCCTGCGTGATTTCCTGCTGGCTTTGGCGGCGCGCGGGCTGTTCGAGCCGCTCTGGTCGGATGGGATCGCTGCGGAATGGCTGCATCTTTCTTCGCGTGACGGGGCTGTGGGTGTGCCTGCGCTCCTTGCGCGGATGGAAGCGCGCTGGCCAAACGGCAAGGTTGCGCCGGGCGATCCGGCGCTTCTGGACTTGCCGGACAGCGGCGATCGTCACATTCTGGCTGCCGCCATCGCCGGGCACGCCGATCTCATCCTGACCGCCAATCTTCGCGATTTTCCGCCCCGTGCGCTTGGCCCCTACGGGTTGCGCGCCCGATCCCCGGATGATTTCGCCATGGATATGTGGCTGTCCGCCCCCGCCGTGGTCGAGGGCGAGGTGGCCGCGCTCTGGCCTGCCCTGGAAGGACGCGCCTTGCGCAATGCGCTGAAAAAGGCCGGGCTGCCGCGTCTGGGCAAGGCGCTGGAGGTCTGAGCCATGATCCGGGGCACTTCGAGGTAGCGTGATGGAAATCTGGGTAGGGGTGACAATCGCGGCGGCGGCGGTGCAGACCCTGCGCTTCATGCTGCAAAAGCGGCTCAAGGGGCTGGGCCTGTCCACCGGCGGGGCGACCTTTTCGCGCTTTGTCTTTGCCGCACCCCTCGCCGGGGCCGCGCTGGTGGCGCTGATGGGGGCGCGCGGCGACAGCCTGCCCGCGCTGCCTCCGGCCTTCTGGCTCTGGGCGATGGCGGGAGGTGCCGCGCAGATCATCGCCACCTTCTGCACCGTCGCGCTGTTCTCCGAGCGGTCTTTTGCCGTGGGGATCGCGTTCACCAAGACCGAGACCATTCTGGTTGCAGGTTTTTCAGCGCTCCTGCTGGCCGAACCCGTGTCAGCGCTCGGGCTGGTGGCGATTCTGACCGGCACGTTGGGCGTGTTGTTCCTGTCACGCCCGTCCGGCGGCTGGACGGGGCAGGAAGCAAACCACCGCGCACTGGTGCTGGGCTCGCTGGCGGGCGGGTTCTTTGGCCTGTCAGCTATTGGCTACCGCGCGGCGACGCTGGAGGTGGATCATCCGCTGGCACTTGCGCGCGCGCTGGTGGCGCTTGTGGCAGCCACCAGTTTTCAGACGCTGGCGATGGCACTTTGGCTACGCTGGCGAGAACCGGGCGAACTGGCGCGTGTGGCGGCGCGGTGGCGGGCAGTGCTGCCGGTGGGAGTGACGGGCGTTCTGGGCAGCGCGGGCTGGTTCATCGCCTTTGCCCTGCAAAACGCGGCCTATGTGCGCAGTCTGGGCCAGATCGAGCTGATCTTTTCCATCCTCGCCTCGGTGGTGTTCTTTCGTGAAAGGGTTCGGTTGGCCGAGGTGGCTGGTATGGCGTTGCTGGCGGTGTCGATCATCATGATCGTGGCGCTGATCTGATGCCGCCGCTGTCAGCCATAGGTGCGTTCAGCGATCGGCGTGGCCTCGATACGGGCGATCAGGGCATCGCGCAGGATTGTCTCGGCCCGGTTGAGCCGTGCCTGCGGGTTCCAGACCAGATGCACATCGATCGGCGGCGGGTTGTCATAGGGTGGCAACCGCCACAGCCTGCCGCGTTCGACATCCTCGCGGCAGACATGGATCGGCAGCGGCCCCACTCCCAGACCGGCAACGATCATGCGCCGCACCTCTTCCAGATTGGCCGATGATCCGA
This sequence comes from uncultured Rhodobacter sp., assembly GCA_964496915.1. GTDB lineage: Bacteria > Pseudomonadota > Alphaproteobacteria > Rhodobacterales > Rhodobacteraceae > Pararhodobacter. The sequence continues at coordinate 4,857 of CAZCAX010000018.1, read as the reverse complement.
CAACCTTCACGTCCAGCCCCGCCTTGGCGCGCATCAGGGTTACCGGGCGCAGCGCGTCATCCATCTGGTCGGTCACGAAACTGACCGAGGGCTGACCGGCCAGATCGGCAAGGTTCAGCCCGCGCCGCCCGAACAGCAGGTGATCGGGGCCACAGAACAGGCCGAAGTATTCACGAAACATCCGGCGGCTTTCCAGCTTGGGGTTATGCTCGCGCAGCAGGCAGACGGCGAAGGACACCCGCCGCGCCAGCACCGCCGCCACCGCCTGACGGCTGGCGCTGACGTCAAAGGAAAAGCTCGCGCCCGGATAGCGACGATGGAAGTCGCCCAGCACCTGATCGAACAGCGGGCAATAGACGTGGCTTGCGATGGCGATCTTGACATGGCCACGCACCTCTTCGCCGATCTCACGCAAGAGCGTGCCGATGCGCAGGATCGCGCCGTTGATATCCACCGCCTCGTCACACAGCAGCCGCCCGGCCTCGGTCAGTGCAAAATGTCCCGGCCTGCGGTCGATCAGTTGCCGTCCCACCCGCTCTTCCAGCCGCTTCAGCGCGCTCGACACCGAGGGCTGTTGCAGGCCCAGACGCTCGGCCGCGCGGGTCACCGACCCGGCCTCGACCAGGGTCAGAAAGGTGCGCAGAAGGTTCCAGTCCAGCTCGCGCGCAAGGCGCTCGGCATCAATGGGGGTGCTGGGAGGCATTGATTGCATCAATACAGACTATCACCATTATCTCTTTGTGCAATGAGTGCGGGTCATAGAGGTTGATTGCAACATCCCAATCGTCGGAGCGCGACCCTTGAGCATCGAGGCCCGAGAGGCACGGCAACCCTGGATACTGCTGACACCCGCGCTGACGGCGGTGGCATTACTCTTGCTGGTGCCGCTTCTCTTCATCGTGGTCTATTCGTTCTGGCTGCGCAGCGCGATAGGGCCGGACACACCGGGCTTTCACCTTGACAACTGGCAGCGCGCGCTGACCGATCCGTTCTATCGCTACATCCTGTTCAACACCCTCAAGATCGCGGCGATCACCACGCTGATCTGTGCGGCGCTGGGGTATCCGGCGGCTTACTTCATTGCACGATCACGCAGTAACAAACTGATGTTGCTTCTGCTTCTGCTCTTGCCCTTCTGGATCAGCTACATCATCCGCACGATGAGCTGGATCAACATTCTGGGCACGTCCGGCGCGCTCAACACGCTGTTGATGAGCCTTGGCGTCATCTCGGAGCCGTTGCGCATGCTCTACAACGAGGCCACGGTGATCCTCGGTCTGGTGCATTTCCTGCTGCCGTTCATGGTGCTGAATGTCTATGTCAGCCTCGACGGGATCGACCTCAATCTTGAAGATGCCGCAACATCATTGGGTGCGAACCGCTGGCAGGCGTTTTTGCAGGTGGTGCTGCCCCTGTCGCTGCCGGGGCTGGCGGCGGGGGGCTTGCTGTGTTTCGTCCTTGGTGCAGGCACCTATATCACGCCGCTGGTGCTGGGCGGGCCGCGTGACGCGATGTTTGCCAACCTGGTCTATGAGGCGATCATCACGCAGCTCAACTGGCCCATGGGGTCGGCGCTGTCGCTGCTGCTTCTGTTGGTGCTGGGTCTGCTGGTGGCGGTCTACAACCGCTTCCTGGGGATGTCGCAGCTTGCAAGGGGGCTGGGCTGATGCGGCGCGGCTGGGGATGGCATCTGATCACGCTTTATGCGGTGCTGGTCTATCTGTTCATGTTCCTGCCGGTCGTGGTGGTGGTGCTGCTCAGTTTCAACGCCAACCAGTTCGGCGCCTTCCCGATGACCGGATTTTCGCTGCGCTGGTTCGAGGCCCTTTGGCACAACGAGGCAGTGATGCGGGCGTTTCGCACCTCGCTTCTGCTGGGCACGCTGACGGCACTGATATCAACCACGCTGGGGGTGCTGGCGGCATTGGCGCTGGTGCGTTACCGGGTGCCGGGGCAGAACCTGATCAGCACGGTGCTGATTGCGCCGATCCTGGTGCCGGAAGTGGTGCTGGCGGTGGCGCTTTTGCTTTTCCTCAACTTCATCGGCATCGGCAAAAGCTTTACGCTGCTGCTGTTCGGCCATGTGATCTTCACGCTGCCCTTCGTGTTTCTGGTGGTGCAGGCGCGGCTGGTCGGCATCCGCCGCGATGTCGAGGAAGCGGCGCTCAGCCTCGGGGCTTCGCCGGTGCAGACATTCCTGTCCGTCACACTGCCGCTTCTGATGCCGGCGGTGGCGGCAGGCGGGCTGTTTGCCTTCACCATCTCGTTTGATGACATCACGGGCACGCTGTTCTGGAAACCCGGCGGTGTTGAAACCGTGCCAACCCAGATTTTCGCCATGCTGCGCCATTCGATCAGCCCCGAGATCAACGCGCTCGGCACGGTGATGATCTTGCTGACCGTGGGGCTGCCACTGCTTGCAGCGGGGCTGGCCCGGCGGCTGGCGATGAAAGGCGGCAGCAAGGAACCGCCCCAACCATCAGGGTGAACCCTGAGCCAACAACCGACAAGGAGTCTCAAGTATGGACAATACAAGACGCTATGAACGCCTGCTGGAGCGGTATCGCAACGGCGATCTCAACCGCCGGACCTTTCTGGGCCTGATCGGTGCTGCCGGCGCGGCCTATGGGTTGCAGACCCCGTTTGCCGGGATGGCGCGGGCGCAGGATGTGGCGCAGGTGCGCTTCGACGGCTGGGGCGGCGTGGTATCGGAAGCCTTCCGCCAGCACGCCTTTGACCCCTACACCGCCGCCACCGGCATCAATGTTGTCGACGGCACATTCGCCGGCGGTGACGAGTTTCTGGCCCAGGTCCGCGCCTCGCGCGAGGGGGAATACAACATCGCCCATCTGTCAGGCGTGTTCGACTATGTGCGCTATGTGAACATGGGGCTGACGGTTGAGCTCAACCTCGCCAATATCCCCAACATGGAACTGGTGATGGACGCGCTCACCAATGCCTATCGCCGCGTAACGCCCGATTATCTGTCAGCGGTGCCCTATAACTACGGCACAACCGGACTGGCCTATAACCGCAAGTTCATCTCGGACGAGGAAATGCGCGAGAAGGGCGCCAGCATCCTGATCGACCCGCAGTATGAAAACCGCATCGGCGGCTGGCATGACTGGCGCACCCGGATCTGGTACGGCGCACTGCAGACCGGGCAGGATCCCAACGCCATCGAGGATATGGAAGCCGTCTGGAACGCGATCCGCGAACACCGCGATCTGGCGCTGAAATACTGGGGCTCGGGGGCCGAGCTGATGAGCCTGCTTGCCGAAGAGGAAATCTATGTCACCGAAGGCTGGTCAGGCCGGATCGCCGCCCTTCAGGAGCAAGGCCATGATATCGGCTATTACGACCCGCCGAACGGCTTTGGCTGGCAGGAATGCCTGTTCGTGATCAAGGGCTCTCCGGTCGAGGCCTGCGAAGAGCTGATCAACTTCATGCTCGCGCCCGAAACCTCGATCGCGGTGGCCGAGGGGCAGAACTATCCGCCCGCGCTGGATGGCACCAAGGTGGATCTGGGCGAGAAGATTCCCACGCTGCCCGCCTATGATCCCACCGGCACGCTGGCATCCCTGACCTTCGCCGATCCGGGCTACTGGAACGGGAACGAGGCCGAATGGTCGGAAACCTTCGCCCGCGTCCAGCGCGGCTTCTGAGCGCCACATGGTATTGCTTCCGCCCGGCCTGTCCGGGTGGAAGCCATCAACGGAGCACCCCATGGCCGAGGTTCGCCTCACCGATATCGTCAAGCGTTTCGGCAGTTTTACCGCCGTGCACCGGATGTCGCTTGATATCCCCGAGGGCAGTTTCGTCACCCTGCTGGGTCCCTCGGGCTGCGGCAAGACCACGACCTTGCGGATGATCGCGGGCTTGCTGGACCCCACCGAGGGCGAGATCACCATCAAGGACCGGCGCATCAACGATGTGCCGATCCACAAGCGCAATCTGGGGCTGGTGTTCCAGAACTATGCGCTGTTTCCGCACAAGACGGTAGCCGAGAACGTGGGCTTCGGCCTGCGGTATCGCAAGGTGTCAAAACCCGAGATCGAGCGCCGCGTGCGCGAGGCGCTGGAGCTGGTGCAACTGCCGCATCTGGCGCATCGCTACCCTGCCGCGTTGTCGGGCGGGCAGCAACAACGCATCGCGCTGGCGCGTGCGGTGGTGATCGAACCCGATGTGCTGCTGCTGGACGAGCCGTTATCGGCGCTTGATGCCAATCTGCGCGAGGATATGCGCGTCGAGCTGAAGAATATCCAGAAGCGCATCGGCGTGACCTCGGTTTTCGTCACGCATGACCAGTCCGAAGCGCTCGCGATGTCCGACCGGATCATCGTCATGTCGGATGGCCGGATCGAGCAGGTCGGCCCGCCCGAAGAGGTTTACAACACACCGGCCAGCGAATTTGTCGCGCGGTTTCTGGGGGCTGCCAATATCCTGCCCGCGCAATCGCTGGGTGTGCAGGGTGACGAGATCGGGCTGGAGGTGCCGGGCCTGCCGCCGCTGGCCCTGCCACGCGCGCGCGCGCCGAAGCTGACGGGGGCTGGCCCGGCCAGTCTGGTGATCCGGGCCGAAAAACTGGTGCTGGCACCGGCGGGCGCCACGCGCGACGGCGCGCTGTCGCTGCCCGCCAGAGTCGAGGCGGTGGATTATCAGGGACAGGCTGCGCGCTATTTCCTGCGCATGGGCGAACACACCGTTCAGGCGATCAACATGATCGATGAAAGACCCTTTGCCGAAGGGGACGAGGTGGCCCTGCTGTTGCGACCGCGTGATTGCACTGCACTGCCGGCAACCGCCCGCTGAAAGGAGCCTCTCATGTCGAAAGTGATCATTTCCTGTGCGGTTACG
>CAZCAX010000017.1:0-88810 GCA_964496915.1 uncultured Rhodobacter sp. | reverse complement strand
TCCTTGACGGAAGGCTAGGCGTCTCAAAGCGGGCCGCTTGACCACCAAGTTTTGCTCATTCCCCTGCCTTTCAAAGGGGCCGATTGGCTTGTGCAATCAGGTCGCGGACCCGACGTGCAAAAACGTAGCTGACGGGAATGGCGATGATACAGCCGCCGGTAGTGGCCCGGACGGGGTTCAGCACCGGGAAACCCACCCATGCCCACAAGAGCGACAGCATGAACAGGTTGATCGCCATGGCCCCCACCATGAAGGGATAGAGCGCAAGCGCGAGCTTGAGCAACGACCACAGGCCGCTCATCTGCGCGACACAATCCGATGCACGGCATAGAGCGTGATCACCATGGCAACTGTCGCGATGGCCAGCCAGAACTCGGCGATGGCAAAAATGCTGGTGTGCTGCGGCAGTTCGGGCGTTTGTGCGAGCAGGGCCGCAGGGCTGAGGCAGGCGAGGATGGTCAGAAACCGGAACATGTCAGCTCTCCTTGATGAGTGTGCGATAGATTTCAGGCAGGGCCCTGAGCAGGCGCTCGGGGTTGGGCATGAGGGTAAAACCGCCCCGTCCGAAGATGCGCGCGAACCAGTCCTGCCCATCCTCGTCGATCACGACGCCGTAGACCGCCTGACCCTGACGGCGCGCCTCGCGCACGGCCATGTGGCTGTCTTCGATGCCGTGCATTCCCTCATAGTGATCAAGGTCATTCGGCTTGCCATCCGTGATCACGATCAGCAGCTTGCGCGTTGCGTTTTCGTCGGCCAGCCGGGCGCTGACATGGCGGATCGCCGCGCCAAGGCGCGTGTAGTGACCGGGCTTCAGGCCGCAGATACGGTCGGTGATGTTCGGTGACATCGGCTCGTCGAAGCCTTTGCAGCGGCTAACAAAGATACGGTCGCGGCGCAGCGACGAAAACGCCCAGATGCCCAGCCGGTCGCCCGCCGCATCAATCCCGCCTGCCAAAGCCGAAAGCGCCTCGCGCGCAACGTCGATCGCGCAGGTTTCGCCAATCGCGGCCTCGGTCGAACGCGAGACGTCCAGCAGGAAGGCCACCGACAGGTCGCGCTCGGTCGTTCTGAGATCCTGATAGATCCGGTCGGACGCGCGGCCCGAGGTCATGATCTCAACCCGTGCCGCCACAAGGGCATCGATATCCAGATCAGGCCCCTCCAGTTGCGCCTTGTGCAGAATGCGCCGGGGGCGCAGCGCCTCGAACTGGCGACGCACACGGGCCATGCGGTTCGCGTCGGGCACGAAACCGTGCTTCGGGTCTGGCCGGGCCTCGGCTTCCAGCACGCGGCAATGATCGGGCAGGTAGCTGCGCGCGCTGTGGTTCCATTCGGGGTAGAGCACCCCCTCGGCCAGTCTTTCGTGATCGGCTTCTGCTGGCGACAGGTCCAGATGCAACCGCAGGCGCGTGGCGGTCTTGCGGTCATGTTTCGACAAGGTGATGTTGTCCTGATCGTCGGCGGCCTTTTGCGCGTTCTCGTCGTCGTCATCATCCGTCATGCGGTTCAGGTTCATGCTTTCGATCCAGCTCAGGATCGCTTCAAGCCGGTACATGATGAACGGATCACCACGGTTGGTTTCCTTCTGGTCGCGGCGCAAGCCCAGCTTGCGCCGGGTGGTCGCCGCACCGGGCGGCGGTGCGTCCGAAGTTTCATCAGGCGCGCAAAGCGCCTCTTGCGCCGGGGGGATGGTGAAGAGGGGCCAGATCGGCACGGGCGCATAGGTCCGGTAACCGCGTGTCAGCGCGGGCATGGACACCTGATCGGCGGGGGGCAGCGTGCCGACCAGCGCGTCCTGAATGCGTTGCTCGATCACCGCCTCAGACCCGGGAAGGGACGAGACCTTGGGGCGCCGCGACAGTATCCAGACGGCCAGTTCACGATAATCGCGGGTCAGGCCGGGGCACAGGGTCGCGGCCCGGCCCGCAGCCTCGGAAAGTGCCGAAATCGCCGCCAGATCGGCCGCCAGCGGGTCAGCGCCGGCCGCGGGCACGCGGACAAGGGCTGCAAGCGCGACCAGCCAGCGGTAGCAGGCGCGGTTCAGCGCGCGGGTTGGAAAGACATCGACGACCGGCCAAAGCCCCAGCCGCGCCCCGTCGAAACGCGGCAAAGGCAGCATCTCGGCCTCGGTGCCGATCCGCCGCAGCACACCAAGACGATGGCCAGAGCGCACCGCCGGCGCCTCGCCGATCTCCACCGACGCAGCCCCGCCAAGCGCACGGAACAGCACCACAAGGCTGGTCCGCATCTCGGCGAAGGTCACGGCGGCATCGGGGAAGTGCTGCGGCGCGTCGATGCGGCTGGCGACACTGTGCCAGATATTGCCAACCGTTTCTTCCGGCTCCATCAGATCGAGCAGATGAATCATCGGCTTACCCGTAAACCGTGGCAACGAGATCGCGCAGCGCATCCTGCACATCACGCTCGTCGGTGAGCGGTTGGATAACGGCCACGTCAAGCGCGCTGTCCACATCCATTCCGCTGGCAATGAACCGCGCCGCATAGATCAGCAGCCGGGTGGAGACACCTTCTTCAAGGTCCATGCCGGAGAGCCTGCGGATCTGCCCCGCCAGCCGCACCAGAGGCTTGACGCGCGCGGCCTCCAGACCGCTTTCAGCCGCAACAACCGCGACTTCGGTTTCCGGGTCAGGAAAATCGAAGCTGATCGAAAGGAAACGCTGCCGGGTTGAGGGTTTGAGGCGTTTGAGCACGCTCTGGTAGCCGGGGTTATAGCTTGCCACCAGCATGAAATCGGGCGGGGCGTGAAGTTCCTCGCCGGTGCGGTCGATTAGCAGGCTGCGCCGCGAGTCCGTGAGCGGGTGCAGCACCACTGTCACATCCTTGCGCGCCTCGACCACTTCATCAAGATAGCAGATCGCGCCTTCGCGCACCGCGCGCGTCAACGGGCCATCCACCCACTCTGTCTCGCCGCCCCGCAGCAGATACCGGCCGATCAGGTCCGCCGCCGAGAGATCGTCATGGCAGGCGACGGTATAGAGCTTGCGGCCCAGACGGGCGGCCATATGCTCGACAAAGCGGGTCTTGCCGCAGCCGGTCGGCCCCTTCAGAAGAAGGGGCAGACCATTGTCGCAAGCTGTCTGGAAAAGGGCGCACTCGTCCTTGACGGGCTTGTAGTATGGCATGGTGAAATCATGAACCTGTTGCATCATGCCTGTCCTTCGCTCAACTGCTCGGTGACGTTGGGGCCGGGTTTGACAACTTCGCGTTTCGGAACCACCAGGGCGTAGATCATCAGAAGCGCGCCGGTCACCACGGCAACCCCCGCCCCGAAGCGCATGATGTAGAAGATCGCCAGATCGTCCTGCACCTGCATGAAGTATTCACCCAGCACCCGTTGCATATGAACCTGAATGGCCCCGGCAAAGGTCAGTGTGACCGTCATGAACACCATGCCGCCGGACATCAGCCAGAAGCTGGCCATGTTCAGAACCTGGTTATAGGGCGCGCGGTTGCGGAGCATCGGCATGATATAGGTGAATATTGCCAGATTGATCGCGACATACGCGCCGTAAAAGGCAAGGTGCCCGTGCGCGGCGGTGATCTGCGTGCCGTGGGTATAGAAGTTGACGCCATGAAGCGTGTGCAGGAACCCCCAGACACCAGCGCCAAAAAAGGCCAGAACCGCAGACCCAAGCGTCCAGAGCAGCGCGGCGTTATTGGGGTGCTTGCGCTTGCCCTTCCACACCATGACGAAGGCAAAACACACCATCGCGAAAAGCGGCGCGACTTCCAGTGTCGAAAATATCGACCCGATCCACAGCCAGTAGCTGGGAAGCCCGATATAGTAGAAATGGTGCCCGGTTCCCAGAATGCCCGAAACCAGCGCCAGCCCGGCAATGACATAAAGCCATTTCTCGACCACCTCGCGGTCCACGCCGGTCAATTTGAGCAGGAGATAGGCGAGGATCGCAGCCAGAACCAGCATCCACGTCGCTTCGACCCAGAGGTGGACGACAAACCACCAGTACATCTTGTCCAGCGACAGGTTGTCAGGGTTGATGAATGCGAAGATCCACAAGAGTGACAGCAACCACAAGCCCAGTAACAGGACCGAGGTGATTGCGGTCTTGCGGCCCGCCAGAACCGTCATGGAAATGTTGAACAGGAAGATCAGCGCCGCAACGAGGATGCCGAACTTGACCCAAAGCGGCTGTTCCAGAAATTCGCGCCCGCCATGGATGCCCAAAAGATAGCTGCCAACCGCCCCCAGTGTTCCCACCAGCAGGATACCAAGCTGGATATAGGCAAGGGTCGGTGAATAGAGTTCTCGTTCGCTTTCCTCGGGGATCAGGAAATAGGCGGCGGCAAAGAAGCCAAGCAGAAGCCAGACGATAAGCGAATTGGTGTGGATCATGCGCAGGATATGGAAGGGCACGATGTCGGCCAGGAAATTGGGGCTGACATAAACCCACCCGATCAGAAGGCCCATGCTGACCTGAACGGCGAAAAGGGCGAGCGCTGCATAGATATACCACAGCGCGACGGATTGTGACTTGTATCTCATTTCAGGCCTCCTTAACCGGCATCATTGGGCGGCCAGCCCAGGCGGTCGGTGTGATCTGCCCAGCGGAGAAACTCCGAAAGGGCGCGTGTTTCTTCTTCGGTCAGGTCGAAATGCGGCATCTGCCGACGCCCCGCGATCCCGCTGGGCTGTGCCTGCATCCATCCATCCAGAATGTCGAAAGCGGCCTCAGAGTCATCAAGCACGCCCCAGCGGGACATGACATTGCCGACCTCCGGGGCGAAATACGCGCCCTCGCCATGAAGCGTGTGGCAGTTGATGCATGAATGGCGTTCCCAGACATGCTTGCCCTGGATCACCATTTCACTCAGCGGCATTGAGGCTGTTGACGTATTCACCACATATCTGTGGCTGTGCGTAACGAGCACGACAAAGACGACGACGAAGAAAATCGACCCGCCGTAAAAGATATTGCGTGCTCTCGATTTGGTTAAGAATTCAGCCATTCCCGGCCTCCTGCGATCTGCGGATGGCCTGCCATAGCGCGCGCGCCGCATGCGAAGTTTGCGCCAGCACAACGTTCGGTGCAGTTTTGGGGCTAAACTGGGTGAAGGAGGACACCGCGATGCCCCAGACCCGCCTTGACGATCCGGATTTGCCACTTGCCGCTTTGATGGCACGCTGGCCTCAGACCGTGTCGGTGTTTTTGCGGCATCGCACGTTTTGCGTGGGTTGCCTGATCAGCCCGTTCCACACGGTTGCGGATGTCTGCGCCGAGTACGGCCTTGAGGAAGAGACCTTCATGGCCGAATTGCGCGTGGCCATTGCGGGGGGTTCGTGATCAGCCCTGCGCGATCATCACCAGACCATGCGGATCGCAGACCTTGACGCGCTTGCGTCTGCTCTCAATCAGACCCTGTCTTTCCCACGCGCTGAGCAACCGGCTGACCGTGTGCAAGGTCGTGGCGGTCAGTTCAGACAGATCCTGCCGGGTGATCGGGAAATCAATCTCGATCCCGCCCTCCACCTTGCGTCCGGCCAGGTTGACCAGCCGCAAAACGGCATTGGCGACGCGCTGTTCCACCTGTTGCGTCGCCATTTCCAGCATGCGCTGGTTCATTTCCTCGATCCGTGCGCCCACGACCTTGTAGGTGTTGGTGGCGAATCCGTCATACTCGGCGCTGTAGCTGTCCCAAAGCCGCATGGGCCAGCTCAGGGCCAGCGATTGCGCGGCCGCGACAGCCGTGGCGGGATAGGTGACGCGCCCCAGTGCACGGGCGATGCCAAACAACTGGCCCGCCGGGATGTGCAGGGTTGCAACCTGTTCTCCTGCCGGGGTCAGCCGCACCACCCGCACACAGCCATCCAGCAGCATGAAGAACCGCTCGGCCGGATCGCCCTCATGGAAAATGCAGGTGCCCTCATCGTAGCGCTGCACACTGGACTGATCCAGAATCGTATGCAGCTGCGCCTGCGTCAGCTGCGAGAACGGCGCCAGATGCATCAGCAGGCTTTCATCAAGCCGCGGCAGGGTTCGTCGTGCCTGGGTCTGTAACATATCCAATTCCTGCCACGAATCCCCGCGCCAGACCAGATGGGACGCGCACCGGGCGGTCAAAATCCGGCTTCGGGCGTCCGGTTTCGGCGAGAAGGTTGTGCCAGCACAAATTCCGCACTGCGGCAAAGCCTATAATTGAACAAAACAGAGCACAAAGGAAAGGGCTCCGACATGATCCGCAAGTTTACACTGGGACTGGCCGTTGCAACGCTGCTGGGCACGGCCAGCTACGCCGAGGTGATCGACATCTCCATGCTCAACGTCGGAAGTGACGGTGCGCGCATGGTGTTCGAGCCTGATTTCGTTCACATCGCGCCGGGCGACACCATCAGGTTTCTGGCCACGGACCGTGGCCACAATGCTGAAACGATCGATGCGATGATTCCCGCGGGTGCCGAAGGGTTCATGGGCAGGATCAACGAGGAAATCGAAATCACCCTGACCGAGGACGGCGTCTACGCCATCATCTGCAAGCCGCATTATGCGATGGGCATGGTGATGATCGTCGCGGTGGGCGATGCCGAGGTGCCTGAGGGTTTCCTTGAGGGCCGTATCCCGCGTCAGGCCCTCACCCGGTTTGAAGCGCAGCTTGAAAATCTCTGACCCCATTGGGCGCGGGCTGATCGCCAGCGCACCCCCATTTCGCCTGAGGAGGCGACCATGACAAAACTCATCAACCCCGGACTGCACATGACCAGCCGCCGCAATGTTCTGCGCGGCTCCGTTCTGGCGGGCGCGGCCGCATTCGGCGGCGCTGCTGCCCTGGCCGCGCCGCGCGCCCGGCCTGGCGCGCACGCGATCCCGCACGCGGCGGATGCGAAATCCGCGCAGCTTTACAGGGCGTCGGCCGAGACCCCTGCTGCCAGCACGGTCGCGCCCGCCGATCTGTCCGGCTATACCCGCGTCAAGCAGGAACTGGTCGCGCCCCCCTTTGCGCCCGTGCATGAGCAGGTCGCAACCGGCGGGCCGAAGATCATCGAGGTTACGCTGGAAACGCCCGAGCGCCTGATGGTCGTGGATGAAGACACCGGCGCGTCGATCTGGGCACTGACCTACAACGGTTCCGTCCCCGGCCCGCTGATCATCTGCCACGAAGGCGACATGGTGGAAGTGACCCTGCGCAACCCCCATGACAGCATGATGGAGCACAACATCGACTTCCACGCCGCGACCGGGGCGCTTGGCGGCGGCGGGCTGACCCATGTCTTCCCCGGCGAGGAATGCGTGTTGCGCTGGAAGGCGACCAAGGCCGGATGCTTCACCTACCACTGTGCGCCCGGCGGCGCGATGATCCCCTATCACGTCTGCCACGGCATGAACGGCACGGTTATGGTGCTGCCGCGCGACGGGCTGAGAGATGCCGAGGGCAACCCGCTGCGCTACGACAGCATCGCCTATATCGGCGAGCAGGATTACTACCTGCCGATGGATGAGGACGGCCATTTCAAGACCTATGAGGCCCCCGGCGACGACTACGCCGACAGCCTTGAGGCGATGCGCACGCTGACGCCCACGCATTCGGTGTTCAACGGCGCTGTCGGTGCGCTGACCGGCGCGGGTGCCCTGCATTTCAACGTGGGTGAGACGGTCCTGATGATCCACAATCAGGCCAACCGCGACACCCGCCCGCACCTTATCGGCGGGCATGGCGATTATGTCTGGGAAACCTCGTTCACGTCCCCGCCGCTAACCGATGTCGAAACCTGGTTCGTGCGCGGCGGCACTGCGATGGCGGCCATGTACACGTTCGAGCAGCCGGGCGTTTACGCCTATGTCAATCACAACCTGATCGAGGCCACGCTTCTGGGGGCGACCGCCCATTTCATTGTCGGCGGCGAATGGAACAATGACCTGATGGAACAGGTCGTCGCCCCGCGGCCCATCGTTACCTGACACGCGAAAGGCAAACCCATGACCAGAACAGCGCGCCTTCCTGCAAGACCCGGTTTCCGGCTTGCCATGGCCGCCGCCGCTGCTCTGGCCCTCATTGCGGGCGCGCTGTCATGGCGCGCCCCATCCGGCGACCCGGCCTATCTGCCCGAGATGGCCGCCAGACCCGTCCTGATGCCCGATGGCCGCGCGTTGCATGTTCAGCGGTTCGAGGTGACGATCACGGAATGGAACGCCTGTTTCGACGCCGGGGCCTGCGCTATCGAACTGCGCGCCCGCCCCGGTTTCGACCCCGCCACCACACCCGCGACCGGCGTGAACCAGATCGATGCGCAGGATTATCTGCGCTGGATCACGGCCACCACCGGCCACCCCTTCCGCCTGCCGAGTGCCGCCGAATGGGCGCATATGGCAGCTTCCGTCCTGCCCGAAACACCCGACCCGCTGTTCACCGATCCGTCGTTGCGATGGGCAATGGCCTATCTGGCGCAAGACCTGCCGCCGCGCGCGCTGATGCCGCAGGGCAGCTTCTCGACCACGCCGGAAGGCATTGCCGATCTGGATGGCAGCGTCTGGGAATGGACGCAAGACTGCTTCACTTATGAAACCGATCAGGCGCGTTGTCCGGCCTTCATCGTCGGCGGCGAACACGAAAGCGCCATGTTCTACCTGGAACGCTATCCCGCACGCGGCGGCTGCGCGGCGGGTGCGCCCCCGGCACATCTGGGGTTGCGGCTGGTCTCGGACCGGCACTGGCAAATCGCTGTCCGGGCCTTGAGGCATGTCAAAGAAAGCTGACGGCTTAACCTCTAACCCGCCTGCATATGCCCTGAAAGGCCACAGCATGGACCCTGTCATCGACCGCTACGCGCGCCGCGCGACCCCACGCTACACCAGCTACCCGACCGCGCCGCAGTTCGGCAAGGACGTGGATGAAGCGCGGTATCGGGCCTGGCTGGCACAACTGGAGCTGTCCGACCCGGTTTCGCTTTATCTGCATGTGCCGTTCTGCCGTCAGATGTGCTGGTATTGCGGCTGCAACATGAAACTCGCCTCGCGTTATGAGCCGGTGGCGGAATATGCGCGCACGCTGCGCAAGGAAATCGCGCTGACAGCCGATGCCTTGCCCGGGCGCATGCGCGTGTCACACCTGCATTGGGGCGGCGGCACGCCCACCGCCCTGTCACCCGACGATCTGGAAACCCTGATGGCAGAGGTCCGGGCACGCTGGGATTTCACCGATGATGCTGAAATCGCTATCGAGTGCGATCCGCGCACCCTGACCGCCGGGATGGCCGCGCGTATCGGCGCGCTTGGCTTCACCCGCGCAAGCTTCGGGGTTCAGGAATTCGACATACGCGTGCAAAAGGCGATCAACCGCATTCAACCGCCCGCGATGGTGCGCAAGACGGTCACGCAGTTGCGCGCCGCCGGTGTTTGCGGGATCAATTTCGATCTGATCTATGGTCTGCCCCATCAGACCGTCGAAAGCCTGGTGAACACCGTGAAGCTGAGCGCAGCGATGCGGCCTGACCGGGTGGCGTTGTTCGGCTATGCGCATGTGCCGTGGATGGCGAAAAACCAGCGCATGATTGAAGATGCGGTACTTCCGGGGGCTGAGGCGCGCGCCGCTCAGGCCAGCGCCGCCGCCGAAGCGCTCAAGGCCGAGGGCTATATCGCGATCGGTCTGGATCACTTCGCCTTTCCCGGTGATGCACTGGCAGTGGCCGCGCGCGACGGGTGCCTGAGGCGCAATTTTCAGGGCTACACCACGGATCAGGCCGAAACCCTGATCGGGATGGGGGTTACATCCATCGGCCGCACGCCGTCAGGTTATCTTCAGAACATCGCGGAAACAGGGGCATGGTCGCGGGCTGTGACCGCAGGGCATCTGCCGGTCGCAAAGGGGAGGCCCTTCAAGGGCGATGATCGTCTTCGCGGCGAAGTGATCGAGCGGCTGATGTGCGACGGTCGTGTCGATGTGGATGCTCTTGGTACGAAGTATGGCGCACCGTCGGGCTGGTGGCATGATGCTGACAGCACGCTTGCAGAGATGCAGGCCGATGGGCTTCTGACCCTGAAGGATGGGCAGGTACGCATGACACAAAAAGGGCGCCCTCTGGTGCGCATCGCGGCGGCAGCGTTTGATGCGTATCTGCCCAACAGCACGGCGCGTCATTCAGCTTCGGTCTGACGGAAGGTCACCCGCGCCCATTCCTGACGGCTGCCCCGCATCGTCGGCACAGCCCGTGAAAGATCGCGGCTTCCTTGCGCCAGCGCAACAAGGCTCGCTCGAATTTACGCTAACGAGTGGACAAAACCAAATCGAGGAGAACAAGCAAGAGCACAACAACCTCTTCCGGTCTCGAACTCGACGTGAGAAGCATCCCACGCGTAAATCGCCATTCGAAGATCATGGCGGTTTTCGGCGACCTCGCCCCGGGCAAGACGTTCGTGCTCGTCAACGACCACGACCCGCTCTGGACCTGTCGCGTATTTGTGCCGCTCCAGGTGTTCGTTTAATCCATCTTCCGTTCAAACGCGGCCGGGCTTTTCCAGCCCAGTGCTGAGTGCCACCGCGACCAAGGCATCTAACCATCGAATGCTTCGAACTCATCTTGCAGGGCACGAAGTTCATCGACCCTGCTTGAAACGCGATCGCCAAGTTGCGCGATGACATCGTCAAGCAGCAGACCAGAAAGGCTGACGAAAGGCGTCTGCGTATCCCAGAAAAGGGTCGACTCGGTGCGGACGGGCAAGACGATATCGGTGTAATCCCGCGCCCAGTGACAATGTGTGTCGCAAATGATTACTAGCGGCACATTTCGCCGCGACGCTGCGCGCGCAAGCGCCAGACTCAGCCGGGTGTAGCGCCGCATTTCGAACACCACCAGACACGTGCTGCCCATTCCGGGGCCAATGACCTCGGCGAACGTGCCATCGCTGCCGTCCACAAACCGGACATCGGGGCGAAGATAGGACAGCCGGCTGGAAAAATCCGAAGCGATTCCGTAGATCGTCTGGAACCCGCTGACCCTGACATGGTCGGCCGTGGCGATGGCCGCCACCGCCTCATGCCATTGCGGGGTGGTGCGCTGCTCGTATGCGCTGAGCAGGGCGCGAGTCTCCAGTTCCAGGTTTTCGGCGATACGCTGGCTGTCATCGCCCGCGCGCCGGATCCGGTTGATGCGATCGGAAATCAGCAGCGGCCCGGTATCCAGTTCGGCGCGCACGGCAGCCTTGAAAGTGCTGGAATCGGAATAGCCGATGGTCCGAAGGAACCGGCTGACCGTCATCTGACTGACCCCGGCGGCTTCGGCGATTGACGCAGCGGTATCGAAGGGCAGGCGCTCGTGATGGGCCAGCATGTAGTTGGCGATGCTTTTCTCGGCCCGCGTGAAGCCCGGGTATTCGCGCTTCAACCGATCCATCAGGGTCTCGCTCATTGATACCTCCCGGGCGTGCTGCCGGCCCATGGCCGCGCGGTTTCCAACCGGGATGCGAGCCGGAACAACATGTCTTCGCGCCCAAAAGGTGCTGTGAACATGATGCCGATCGGCAGGCCCGCCGCGCTGCGTTGAAACGGGATGCTCATGCTGGGTTGTCCGGTCATGTTCGCAAACTGCGTGAAGGGCGAGAAGCTTGCAAGGGCCTTGCCATAGGCCTCGATATCATCGGTATCGGTGCGCATTTCACCCAGCAGGACGGGCGGTTTCGCCAGTGTCGGGCTGAGCAACAGATCAAAGCGCTCATGAAATTCCGCCATGCGCCGGCCCTGGGTGTGGATGGCCAGCAAGGCCTCGGGGTAGTCTTCGACGTGCAGGCTGCGCGCGAAGTCCACGGCATTCCAACTGGTGGCATCAACCTCATTGCGTGTGACGGGCCGCCCGCGCGCCGCGCCGATGGCATTCAGGCTGCGCGAGACATTGCTTGCGACCAGCACCCACAAGGCGCGGCCAAGCTCTTCTGCATCGCCGGGCGGCATGGCCACTTCGACATGATGACCAAGCGCTTCCAGCAGGCGGGCGGCTTCGGTGGTGGCCTGCTGGCAAGCAGGGTCCACCGCGACACCCGAAAGCGGGCGCGGCTGCAAGGCGATGCGCAGCACGCCCGGATCGCGGCCAAGCTCTTCCACATAGGGCCGCGCCGGGGCAGGGGCCGCATAGGGATCGCCCGGTGCAGCGCCCTGTGTTACGTCCAGAAATGCGGCACTGTCCCGGACCGAGCGGGTCAGGACATGCGTGCATGACAGGCTTCCCCAACCCTCGCCGGCAGGGGGGCCGTGGGGGGTGCGTGCGCGGGTGGGCTTCAGTCCGAACAGTCCACAGCACGAAGCCGGAATCCGGATGGACCCGCCACCGTCCGACGCATGCGCCGCCGGCACCACGCGCGCCGCCACCGCCGCCGCCGATCCGCCCGAGGAGCCGCCCGCACTGCGGTCGGGGGCCCATGGGTTGCCGGTCCGGCCGTGCAGGCTGCTTTCCGTCGAAGCCGCGAGCGAGAATTCCGGCGCGGTGGTCTTGCCGAAAATCACCAGCCCGGCGGCGCGATAGCGGGAAACCAGTGTCGAATCGGCTGTGGCGCGGTGGTGGCGCAGAAGACGCGCGCCATTCATCGTGGGCGTGCCCGCCAATTCGGCCGACGCATCCTTGAGAAGGAACGGCACGCCCTTGAAAGGCCCTTCCGGCAATCCCTGCGATATCGCCGCGCGTCCAAAATCATAGAGCCGCTGAGACATGAAATTCAGCGATGGATTGGCCGCCTCGGCCAGTGCAATGGCCGTTTCCAGCAATTCCAGCGCCGACACGTCGCCGCGTCGGACAAGGTCTGCCAGCGCCGTGGCATCGTGATCGGCATAGGTCGAGAACATGAAAGAGCCTCCTGAGAGTCCGGCGCCCGGGAGCTGTTCGAAGGCAGCTCTGCGAATGTCGAAGTTAGTAACATATCAGAGATTGACATCATGTTACGACACTAACATACTCGTCAAGAGCTTCGTCAAGAAGGCTGCAAAAACCCGCCCCAACCCACAGAGAGGAACCCTTCATGTTTCGCAAGCCCAGCACATCCCTGTCTGTCCTGTCTGTCCTGGCTGTCATGGCCGGGCTTGGCCTGGCCCTTCCGGCACAGGCGCAAAACGTCATCACCTGGGGAAAACCCGCCGAAATCACCGGCTTTGACGTTCATGTGGCCGGCACCGTGGCGTCGTGGGAAATGTACCAGATGGTCTACGAGACCCTTCTGACCACCGACGACAACCTGAGCCTGCAACCGGGCCTCGCCGAAAGCTGGGAAGAAGTCTCGCCTACCCGCTTCATCTTCACCCTGCGCGAACGTGCCGCCTTTTCCAATGGCCGGGCGGTCGATGCGCAGGATATCATCGGCTCGATCGAGCGGATCCAGAACCCTGAAACGGCGTCCTACTGGGCGCACCAGCTGGGCGAAATCACTGCGATGGAGGCGCTGGACAACCGCCGCGTCGCCATCGAGCTGGCACGCCCCCATGCCACCTTCCTGCCCGCGCTGGCGCATATCACGGCCGCCATCATTCCGGTTCAGGAATACCGCGACGGCAGCTTTGATCCGACGCGCGAAATGATCGGCTCGGGCCCGTTCATGGTGGAGGCGCATAATCAGGACGAAAGCTGGACACTGGTGCGCAACCTGCATTACGGGCGTGACGGATATCCGCGTGCGGATCGTATGGATGTGGCCATCATCCCCGACGAATCCGCGCGCATCGCCGCGCTGCGGGACGGGCGGATCGATTTCACCACCTTTGAAAACCCCGATGCGCCGCAGATGCTGGGCTCCACCGCCAGCATCGCCTATCACCCGATCCAGACCACCAACTACTATCGTCTGGACGTCAACGCGCTCAGCGAGGAGTCTGCCTTTCATGACCGCCGCGTGCGACAGGCGATGAATCTGGCGCTCGATCGTGATGCGATCAACATGCTTGTGTTCAACGGAACCTCGGCGGTGGACTATCCGGTGCCCGCGGCCTTCGGCACCGATGCCTGTCATGATCTGGACACCTACGCCCTGCCGCGCGATGAGCGGCTGGAGCGGGCGCGGGCATTGCTCGCCGATGCCGGTCAGCCAGCGCCAAGGGTCGAACTGATGGCATCGAGCGCGAATGAAGTGCTTGGCCGGATCGCGCAGGTTGCGCAGCAAAGCCTGGCAGAGGCCGGTTTCAATGTCACCATCGCTTCGGTCCCCACGGCGGAATACCTTCAGCGTGTGTTCACCGATGGTGATTTCGATTTCTCGGCCTCCTGGCTGGCGGGCTATACCGATCCCAGCATGGTGATCCAGTGGTGGAACCCCAATTTCGCTGTCTGGAACCTGGCCTTCCAGGAAGAGGTTCCGGAACTGAGCGAAGCGCTGGCGGCTATCCGGTCCATCCCGGCCAGCCCCGAGCGTGATCAGGCACTGCGCGACATCTGTGCCATGATCGACGAAGGTGCCAACCTGCTCGCGCTGGTCAGCAAGGTTGATTACGTGGTCTACCGCTCGGATCAGGTCGAGGTGCGGCTGGCGGATCGCACCGGCTCGGCCAGCACCTGGCAGTATATCGCCGAGTTTGCGCCCGCCGACTGATCGTCTGACGCCGGGGCCCACAAGCCCCGGCGCGGTTCTTCTTCTGACGGAAAGCCCCTCTCTTGCGCCTCGTCGTCTATCTGCTTCCCCGCATCTTCGCCGCTTTGGTCACGCTTTTGGGTGTGTCCATTCTGGTGTTCCTGTCGCTCAGACTGTTGCCGGGCGGCTATGCCGATATCCTTCTTGGCCCCTTTGTCACCCCCGAAGCACGCGCCATGATCGCCCAACGCTACGGGCTGGATCAGCCGCTTGCGTTGCAATACCTGCGCTGGGTCTGGGCGATGCTGGGCGGCGATTTCGGGATTTCGATGGTTACCCAGCGCCCGGTCATCGACGAGCTTTTGCGCCGCGCGCCGGTGACACTGCAACTGGCGCTGATCGCACTGGGGCTGGCGCTGGTGGTGGGCTACCCGCTGGGCGTGCTTTCCGGCACGCGGGCGGCAAACCGGCGCAAGGGGCGCGATTTCGGCCGCGTCGTCGGTGCGATGGGGGCCAGTGTGCCTGATTTCGTGCTGGGAAGCGTACTGATCTTTGTCTTTTCGGTCTGGTCTTTGTGGTTCCGGGTCGGCGGGTATGTTCCGCTGTCGGTCGATCCGGTGGGCAACCTGCGCACCATGCTGCTGCCGGGCCTGACGCTGTCGGTCTTCGGCATGGCGCTGATCCTGCGCACCACACGCGATGCAGTGCTGCGGGTGATGACGGAAGGGCATATCACCGCAGCCGTTGCGCGCGGTGATCCGCCACGCCTGATCATCCGCCGTCACATCCTGCGCAACGCGGCCATTCCCGTGGTGACCGTTGTTGCAACCTATTTCGGCTTCCTGCTGGGCGGCGCGGTCATTGTCGAGGTGCTGTTTTCAGTGCCGGGCGTGGGCCTTTACATCTTCAATGGCCTGCTCAACCGCGACTTTGCAATCGTTCAGGCCGGGGTGCTGCTGGCGGCGGTGGTGTTCATCACCATCAACATGCTGGCCGATGTGCTTTACGCCCTGATCGACCCGCGAGTAGGAGCATCCCGATGAGCGGGTTTTCCGGTTTTGCCAAGCGCTTGCCGCGCGCCGATGCGCTGACCCTTCTGGGCCTGATCACGCTGCTGGTGTTGCTGTTTCTGGGCCTCTTCGGCCCCTATCTGCCGCTGGGAGACCCGTCGCGCATTGCCGCCGGGCCCCGTCTGGGTGCACCGAGCGCGCGGTTCTGGTTCGGCACTGACGAGTTGGGCCGCGATTTTCTGCCGCGCGTGGTGCAGGGTATCCGCTCGACCTTCCTGTTGTCGGCGATTGCGGTGGCGATCACGGCAGTGATCGGCACGCTTCTGGGCCTGGCGGCGGGCTATCTGGGCCGGTATGCCGATCAGGCCATCGCGCGTGGGGCGGATATCCTGTTTGCTTTTCCCGCGCTGGTGGCCGGTCTGCTGGTGGCGGCGGTGATCGGGCCCGGTCAGGCCTCGGCGATCACGGTCATCAGCATTGCCACGCTGCCGCTGTTCATCCGCGTGGTGCGTTCGGTCACGCTGGGGGTTGCCGGGCGCGGCTTTGTCACAGCGGCCGAGGTTGCCGGGGCATCGACCCTGCGGGTGATGCTGGTGCATCTGTTGCCCAATGTCATGGGCGCGGTGATGGTGCAGCTGACCTACGCGCTGTCGATCGGCATGATCATTGAAAGCGCGCTCAGTTTCCTTGGCCTTGGCGTGCAGCCGCCCGATGCCTCGCTTGGCTCGCTTTTGCGGCAAGGCAGCGGGTATCTGACCATCGCGCCCTGGATGGTTTTGTCGTCGGGCGTGGTGCTGTCGCTGGCGATCATGTCGGTCAATCTGGTGGGTGACGCGGTGCGCGATGCGCTTGAACCCCTGAAAGGACGGCCCCTGACATGAGCGCCCCTTTGGTTGATATCGCCGACCTGGTCATCGGCTATGACGCCGGTGCCCGGCAGATCCGCGCCCTCGACAGCGCCAGCCTTCAGGTGCACGAGAACGAGACACTGGCGATTGTCGGCGAAAGCGGCTCGGGCAAGACCACGCTGGGCATGGCCGCCGGCCGCCTGCTGCCGCCCGAGGCGCAATTGCTCGATGGTGCCATCACCGTGGCTGGCGTTGACGTCACGAATGCCGATGATGCGGCCCTGCGCCGGTTGCGGCGTGAAAAGCTGGGTTTTGTGTTTCAAAACCCGTCAACGGCGCTGGACCCAACCATGCGCATCGGCCAGCAAGTTGCACTGGCGATGGGCGGGCGGCCCCGGCCCGATGAGATCGCGGCGCTACTGGCGCGTGCCGAACTGGGCGATCCTGCGCGCGTCTTGCGGGCCTTCCCGCATGAACTGTCGGGCGGGATGGCGCAGCGGGTGGTGATCGCCATGGCCATCGCGCGCGCCCCGTATCTTCTGATCGCGGATGAACCCACGGCCTCGCTCGATGCCTCGATCCGCGAGAAGGTCATGGCAACGCTTGTCCGCCTGCGAGCGGAGAGCGGGGCCAGTCTGGTGATCCTGTCGCATGACCTGCGCCTGATCGCCCGCCATGCCGACCGGGTGGCGGTGATGTATGGCGGGCGGATCGTGGAGCTGGGGCCGGTTGCGCAGATCATGCAGGAACCCGCCCATCCCTACACCCGCGCGCTCCTGGCGGCGGCGGCGGGCAACGAGCGGCCCGGCGACCGGCTCCAGCCGATCCCCGGCACCCCGCCCATCCTGTCCGGTCGGTGCGAAGCCTGTGCCTATGCCCCGCGCTGCAACTTTCGCATTGCACGCTGCGACTCCGAGCGCCCCGAGGCCCGTTTGCTGAGCGAAAGCGAAGGGGCAGGGCGCACGGTGGTCTGCCATCGCGCCGACGAGGTGATCATCACGGGTGCAAGGCAACGCAAGGAGGTCCGCTGATGCAACCGGACGTCATTACGCTGGACGATATCACCGTCACCTATCGCAGCGGCTTTCTGGGTGGCACGGGCTTTGATGCCTTGCGCGGTGTCAGCCTGAGGGTCGGCGCCGGTGAAACGGTGGGGCTGGTGGGCGAGTCCGGGTCCGGCAAGACGACGCTGGGCCGCGTCTGTCTGGGCCTTCTGCCACCCACGCGGGGTGAGATGCGGTTCGGCGGCGCGCCCTTTGGAAAGCTGCGGCAGCGGCGGGGGCAGTTGTCGGTCGTGCTGCAACACCCCGAATGGGCGCTCAACCCCCGCCTGCGCTGCGGCACCTCGGTCGAGGAGCCGCTGGTGCTGACCGGCATGCGTGCTGCGGCACGGCGCGAGCGGGTCGCCGAGATCCTGGAACAGGTGGGCCTTGCCCCCAGTTTTGCCGCCCGCCTGCCCGGCCAGTTGTCCGGTGGCCAGCGCCAGCGCATTGCCATCGCCCGGGCGCTGATCACCAATCCGCGTTTCATCGTTTTCGACGAGGCGGTGAGCGCGCTTGACGTGTCCGTGCAGGCGCAGGTTCTGAACCTGATCCGCGACCTGCAGGAACGTCATGGTTTCGGGGCCCTGTTCATCTCGCATGACCTTGCCGCAACCCGCTATGTCAGCCACCGCATTGCCGTGATGCTGCGCGGCGAGATTGTCGAGGACGGGCCAGCCGAACGCTTCTATGGCACCCCGGAACACCCCTACAGCCGCGCGCTTCTGGAGGCGTAGTTGGAGGCGTCATGTCGTCTTTCCTGAGGTCTCTGGCCACCCTCGTGGCGCTGCTGCCCGGCCTGTTCAACGCGCCCGCGCTGGCCGGCACCGCCCGGGACCCGGTCGAGCTTGCGCGCACCTGGGCCGGTGCGCGTGTCTGGTTGCCGCAGGATCCGAACAGCACCACCGGCGTGCAGGCCCTGGAGATGGCCACCGGGGTACGTGCGGTGGTGATCTATGCGCATGGCTGCGACGGCTTGAGCCGTATCACCGACGAAACCGGGCGCTTTCTGGCACGCGCAGGCTTTGCCGTTATCGCGCCGGACAGTTTTGCGCGCCTGAACAAACCGGTCAGTTGCATTCCCGCTCAACGTCGGGGCAGTCTGCACCGGGGCGTGCTGTCATGGCGCCATGCCGAAATTTCCCGTGCGCTGGAAGCAGTCGGCCACATCGCAGCATTGAGCGATCTGCCGGTCATACTGATGGGTCATTCCGAAGGCGCGATCACGGTCGCCACACTGGCGGCGCCCCCTGTCGCGGCCCGCATCATCGAAGGCTGGACCTGTCACGCGGGCTGGCCGGAATACCGGGGTCTGAACGCGCCGCTCGAAGAACCCGTCCTTGCGCTTGTCGGCGAGAATGATCCGTGGTTCCGGTTGCCCGTGCTGCACGGCGACTGCGGCACCGTCATGTCGGACCATCAACGGGGCCAGTCCTTGGTCTTTCGCGCGCCGCACTATCTGCATGATCGCCATTGGCTGTCTTTCGATGCGCAGGTTCGGGATCTGATCGTGGAATTCATCGGCTCCAGCCTTGCCCGGCACGGAGCGGAGCAATGAGAAACGCCACAACGCATCCAGTGCCGCCCACCGTTTGAGCCCTTGGTCCGTGATGGCTGGATGTATGGGCGCGGCGCGGGTCCATTTCCAGTCGGTGATCGAAGAGGAATCGACCGGCCTTGGCGCGCTCTTGACCCTTCAGCGCGGCGACCGCGCCGATCCTTGCGTGATCCCCGAACCCTCGGACCTGTCGGTCAACCGGACGCAGATCGGGGTGCTCTGGGCCAAACTGCGTGTGCGCGGCCGGCCCATCCGCCCAAGGGATTATGCTGCCAGACCGCGAACTGGGCTTCGCGCCGAGCTGCTCTACGATGTCTCCCACAACACCAGCAAGGAGGAGAATCGTTTAAGCGAGCTGCGGATTGATGCCGATCATGGCGCGCGCTTCATGAGTCGTAGTATTTTTTAAAAATTATATCGCGAGGAATGCCATGCAAACCGGGATCGAAATCATCTTTCACAACATGGACCGTTCGCCGGCCGTCGAGGCGAAGGTCCGCGAGCGGATCGACCGGCTCGAACGTCGCTTCGGTCGGCTGACAAGCTTTCGCGCCACCATCGATGCGCCACACCGCCACCATCGCAAGGGTATCCACTATGCGGTGCGACTGGAGGCGCATGTGCCGACGGGTATTCTGGTCATCGACCGCGAACCCGGCGACAATAACGCACATCAGGATATCCTCGTTGCGGTGCGCGATGCCTTCGACGCCATGGATCGCAAGATCAAGTCCTGGGCCGACACCCACACCGGCCGCCCCGAGCCGCGCGTCGTGCCGCTACAGGGCAGGATCGCCGAACTCCACCCCGATCGCGACTTCGGCCAGATCGTACTGACCGATGGCCAGCTTGTCTATTTCCACCGTCACAGTGTCGTCGATGGGGATTTCGACGCGCTCGCCGAAGGCGACACGGTTGAGCTCGCCGTGGCCGAGGGTGACAGCCCGCACGGGCCACACGCCAGCACCGTGCGCCCGATCTCGCCAGCCCGCTTCGTTGATTCGCCGCGTTGACAGGGAGCCGGCGCCGATGCCCCTGACTCTGACCAGCACCGACTTTCGCCACACCGAGACGATCCCCAGGGAGCACACCTGCGACGGCGCCAACCGCTCGCCCGCCTTCGCCTGGTCAGGCGTGCCGGAGGGAACGCAGAGCCTCCTTCTCGTTTGCGACGATCCGGACGCGCCGCGCGGCACCTTTCACCACTGGGCGGCCTTCAACATCCCGCCGGACTGGGAGGGGCTCGCGCCCGGCTACGGCACCGGCAATCGCGCGCAGGGCTTTCAGCAGGCGGTCAACGACTTTGGCAAGCCCGGCTACGGCGGCCCATGCCCGCCGCGCGGCGACCGCCCGCACCGCTACTTTTTCCGTCTGAGCGCACTCAGCGGCCGTATCGAGGCGGAGGCCGCTGCGACTTGCGCCGAGATCGCGCGGCTGGCGCGGCCGCTCGAACTCGCCGCGGCCGAGTTTCTCGGCCATTATGGTCGGGCGTGACCGTGTAGCGACACAGGGCGCGCATTGGCGCGCTTAGGCTTGAAGGGAATGCGTCGTCGCCAGGGCGGCCGCGCCGACCGGAATCGGATCTGCTCATGTTCCGTGGCTGTTTCCGTAATGCTGGCGGCATTCCTCCTCGCGCCCGCGCACGACGCGCCGGTCAAGAAGCGGGCCGTGCCGGGTTTCGGTCACCACGGTGCACTGGCCCTCGGGAACGGTGTCGGAATGATGGTAGATCACCACCCAGTCGCCGGTACGACGGAGCTGATGCGCAAGGCTCGTGTTGGAGAAGAGCGCCGTAAAGTCCCAGCCGTCGCGGCGCTCGTGCAGCACCGGCAGCCAAGCCTCGCCGCTTGGGTTGAACCGCTTCGGCGCGATCCGCCGAAGCGCGCCTGCGGCCGCCTTTTCGCGGTAGACGCGGTCGATGTCCAGGATAAGGTCGATCGGAGGGCGAGCCTGCGGCGCCGTCACCCGCCGTAGCCGACGACGGCCCAGCCGCTCTGCCAGAAGCGACCGGATCAGTTCGGCGCGCCTGCGGCCGATGCCCGGCACCTTCTCAAGCCGGCCATCATGAGCGGCGATTTCGAGCGCCTCCAGGGACTCGGCCTCCAGCGTCTCGTGCAGCCGCGCGGCAAGCTCCGGACCGACGCCGGGAATGGTCCGGAACAACCGCTCGGGGTCGAGCGCCCCGCGCAGACGTTCAAGCTGCGACCAGCGGCCGGTCGTCAGCATCTCTGCCAGCGCCGTGGCAATCGACGGCCCGATCGCCGGGAGCGCATCGAGGCCCGCTCTCCCCTGCGCGGCGAATACCTCGATCGCCGGCTGATCGAGCGCATCGAGGGTCTCGGCGGCACGGCGGTAGGCCGCGATGCGGAAGCCATCGGCATCCTGCTGTTCCAAAAGGTCGGCATATTCGCGCAGCCTCGCGGCGAGTGCTGAATTAGCCCCGTTCGCTCCCCCTCCCGCATGTACTTCAGCGGCTTCAGGCCGCGCGGGGGATCGATCCTGAAGCTGGGTCTTCGGCGGTGTCTTTCCTGCCTTCCCTGCGTCCCGGGCCAGATCTTTCTCCATCGCCTCGCTTCCCCCTCCACACAGTCGGTTTCTTTACAGGCTTGCCGGTGATTCCGCATTGATTTGAAGCAAGCCGTTGCTCTCAGCCCTGGGCGATAACAAGCGCTCCTTGCGCCTCGCGCAGGGCAATGCCGAGCGCCCGGCACTCGCGGTTCAGGGTTTCGTACAGCCAGTGCGTGTCCGCCGACTGGGCGCGGCGGAGCTGGAACTTGTACCGCCGGAACGGCACCAGCTCGAACTGGCGCAATCCGTATTGTACCGCGATGTCGACGAAAAAAGCGATGCCGAGGTTCGGTCGAAAGTTCTCATGGCCGCCGATGCCCTCGTAATCGTTGATCAGGTCGCCGCAGCCATAGAGGATCGGCCGACCGCGATGGATCTCGATCGCCATCGGATGGTGCGAGGAATGGCCGTGAATGATGTCGACGCCGGCCTCCTCGATCAGGGCATGGGCGAAGGCGCGGTGCTCCTGCGGGATGTTCCACCCCCAGTTCGGTCCCCAGTGCAGCGAGACCATGACCAGGTCGCCGGGCTTCGACCAGGTGGAGACGTCGGCGGCCACGCGGGCGATGGACCTCTCCCCGAGGTCGCCGAGCAGGTTCACCCCCGGCCGATCGTGCGCGGCTTGCCAGTGGGGCGGCACCCCGCTAGAGCCGCAGGCATAGGCGATGACGACGAGGCGCGTCCCGTCCGGCGCCCGGAGCATGGCGGGCCGGGCCGACTCTGCCGCCTCCCGACCCGCCCCGACGAAGGAGATCCGCACCGCATCGAGCGCATCGAGGGTGTCGAGCAGCCCCTCCGCCCCCCAGTCCAGCACGTGATTGTTGGCGAGAACGCACGCGTCGAGCCGTGCTGCGGTCAGGCAGCCGGCATTGCCGGGATGCATCCGGTAATTGATGCCCTTCGCCTCGGCCATGCCGCCGGCGGTGATGCTGGTTTCGAGGTTCACGATGCGCAGATCGGGCGTTCGACGGTCGAATTCGCCGAGCAGGTCGCCCCAGATGTAGTCGACCGGAACAGGCCGCTCTATCGGTCCGGAGACGCGCTCGGCGAGTTGCACATAGTCGATGGCGGACGAGACGTAACCTTCGTGCAGTCTCGGGTCGCCCGGGCAGGGGAGGATCTGGTCGATCCCCCGCCCGGTCATTACGTCGCCGCAGAGAAAGAGCCTCATTGCCCGCTCCCTCTAGACTTGGCGACTGCCCCCGGCGAGGCCGGTTTCAGCAGCCCTGGCGGTCCGGTATCATGCAACGCTCGCATTTGCGCGCGCCACCGCCTCGCCGATCCGGCGCGGCATGTGGATGTCGGTCGTGCGGATGGGTGGTGGCGCCTCGCCCGATCCTTGTCATGTCGCTTCCCCTCCCGGAGTTCCGGCTACGGTCAGACCTCGATCTCGTTTTCCACGCGGTCGACGCCGAAGACGCACCACGCGTCGAACTCGGCCATATGCCGTTCGTTCTCATTGCGCACGAGGCCCGTGAGCGTCACCGTCCGGTTGCGCGTGGCCACTCGGATCTGCGTGGCCTCCACGAACGGATCCTTCTCCAGGGCGATGCGGACGGCGTCGGTCATCTCTTCGTCGGAATCCTCCTCGGGCGGCGACACCGCGATGCCGTTGACGACGTCGCGACTGCCCGGCACCCACCACGCGAGCACGCCCGCGAGCCGCTTCCGACCAAGCCCCGGCATTTCGCCGCTCAGCGTGACGATCCCGTCCGCCACCATGTACCGCACCTCGCCCCGGCTTCCCGTCGGCGGGAGGCGGATCGGCCGGATCTCTCCCTGGTGTTCCTCCAGGATGCTCATCTCGTCGAAAGCTGACTCCTGCAGCAGCGCGTCGCGCACAAGGTCGCGGATCTGGCCATCGCCCATGCGCTCCGCCGGCGCAACGTGCAGCCGGTCGATGATCGCGCTTACCTCCGGCAGCGCGGCGAGGCCCTCCAGCGCGAGCTTCTTGGCGGCGACCGACGGCACCTCGCCCTCGACCGTCATCACTCCGTCGGCAAACTGCAAGTGCACGGGATGCTCGTGCAGCCTGACCCGCGGCTCGCTCTGCAACGCCGCGCGCGCGCGTTCCAGCAGATCGCCGGTCATGGAGCGTGGCCTTGCAGGGGCTTTTCGCTGGGTGCGTGCGCAGCCTCCGGTCCCGGCTCAAGGCCGCGCACGATCTCCTTGAAGCGCGCCCACTCGGTTGCTGCCCAGACCTCGGTCTGGGCGTGCCCGAAGGTCCGGATCAGGGTCGACACCTTGGTCGCAACCTCGACCCCGGGCGCCTCGAATACATCGAGATAATCGCAGGGACCGAGCACGGCGTAGCTTGCCAGCCAATTGGCCTCCGGGCACTCTTTCTCGATCCGCGCCACGGCTTGCCGCTCAAGCTCCTCAAGCGCCGCCGGCGACCTCACGGCCTCGGTTCCAAGGCGCGTCAACATGATGAAAACGGGCATGCCAATCCTCCTTTTCACATTACTCAAACTATATCGCCAGTACCGCCCGCTCGATGATCAGCGTCAACGCCGGCACCCGCACCAGCATCGGCGTCTTGCGCGTCAGCATGGCTTCGGCGATGCGCACTCTGGTCCGTATTCATCGCCACCGACCACGGCACGCGGACGATCCCGCCGATTCATGCCTGGGAGCTGCACGCGATGGACCAGGTCGTCGGCGTCATGCCGATCATTGTGCTGATCGGGTCGCTCACCACCCGCTCGCTGTTTTCACCATGGGAGAGGTTCCGCCGCCGCCGGTGCCTGATCAACCCTCGCCGGGCTGCCTCGTTTCTTGCTCCGCTTCGACGCGGGCGATGGCCGGCCAGAATTCGCGCAGCTTGGGCGGGAACATGCGGATGAGCTTGCTGACCTCGCCTGGGTCGACCCGCTCCCACATTACCTCGAAGACGGCGCGGGCCGCCGCCTCGGCGTCGAAGGCCATACCCGGTGGGGCATGCTTGGCCACATGCTGCAGAAAGGCCTCCTCGTGCCGCTCCTTGGTTGGTGACCGCCGCGGCTGCCACGCCTCGTAATAAATCCCGCGCACCAGGGTCGGCAGCTGCGCCCCGAGATGGGTCGCGTTGTCGGGTCCAATGCGATCGCGAAGGGCATGCAACGTGCCACGGAGCGCCATCATGCCGATATGCGTATCCTCCGTTCCCAGCCGATTCATGATCGTCTTGAGCCAGATATTGGCGTCCATCAGGGCGCCGTCGAAGGCGTGAACACCGCGTTCCATCATCTCCTCCTCCTTCGGTAAAATATCATGATCGCTGCTGCGTCGTGGCTGCGCAATGACGACGATCAAGCCTCTCGACATACCGGCGTCCCTTGGCAGATTCAGTCCGGTGAACAGACACAGTTGCCAGGAAATCTCACCGGCGCCGATCCGCATCAAATGGCGGGAAAGGTACACTGATAGCTTCGCTACACAATGTTGACGCGCATTCGCTCTTTCGGACTGCTGTGTAGAGACAGCCCGATGCGACGGGCGCTTCACGGTCTGCCGGGATCAGCCGCGGCTGTTGACCATGGTCAATGCCGTGCGCCCTGCATCCGGCCATGCTTGGAAAAGCCCGCACAGGCTTCGCCCGTTACGGAAAATGAAACCGGAAGGAGAAATACGATGTCCATGCTCAAGGTGATCGAAGTCCTCGCTGAATCCGGCAAGAGCTTTGAGGACGCGGCGCAAAACGCGGTTACGCAAGCCTCGAAATCGGTTCGCAACGTCAAGTCGATCTATATCAAGGAAATGAATGCTTCCGTCGAAAACGGCAGGATCAGCAGCTACCGGGTGAATGCCAAGATCAGCTTCCTGCTTGACGACCAGGGCGCTGGATAAGGTGGTTCCGATCCTGCGAATGAACGGATGCGGTGGGTATGGCCTGAAAACGTCCGGCGCGGGCAAGCAGAAGCCAAACATCGCCAGCGGCAAACCCGGAGTTTCACTGTGACCCCGCCTCCATGTGCGGGAAAATCCTGCAGCCGCCGATGCCGCCATCCGTGACGTCGTCGCGCATGCAAACCACAGTCTGGGCACAAATGCCTTGAGGTACCAGAGTGCCGGATACAAGCCACCCGCCTGCATCGCTACGCTCAACGCTTTGAACCGAAACGTCGCTCCCGGGTGACCAGTGCCTGTTCGAAATCACGATTATCCCTCCTGAATTTTCCAGTCTCAGGACAGTTACGCCACACATATTGAGGCAGAACCGATTCAAGGGCAACGCGACATCCGCCGTGTCGGGTGATCGTCCGAGGAAAGCGGCGAAATCCTTGATCGCCCGGATATGAGGCTTTTGGTGTTTGTCACCCATTCCACGGATGTGCATGTCTTCGATCATCCGCTGGCGCAGAGGGCCAATTTTTGGCGAAGGTTCGGGTGCGCACGATGCTTTCGAAGAACTTTCCAAACCGAGCGCTTGAAATGTACGTCACAGAGGCGTACATGGAGATAGCAAAACAGGAGGCGGCCATGCTTGGTTTCCACGATACCACCCGCGCAATCGATGAGCGCAACGAGGCCCGGATGAATTTCCGGACCAAACCGCGCATCAAGACAGCGATTCAGCAGGCGGCGGCGCTCTCTGGCGTGGACGATTCTGTCTTCACGATGAATGCCGCCTACCAGGCAGCGCTGGCAACGATCGCAGCGCATGAACGCACAGAGCTGCAGCCGGTTGATCACGAAGCGTTTTTCGCGGCACTCGATACCCCGGCCGCGCCGACTGACGCCCTGCGCGCGGCTTTCCGTCGGCACAGCAAAACGGTTGTGTCGCAGTAAATGGCGGCATCACAACGGACGACCTGCACCATTGAGCCGTTCGATCCAGAGAGACATGATCGGGCGGCTTTTTCTTGCGGCGTCGAACAGGTAGACAATTACTTCCAGAAAACGGTCAACAAGCTCGCCAAGGCGGACAACGTCCGGCTCTATGTGATGGTCGATCCCGCCGGCACGGTAATCGGGTTCTACGCCCTGAACGCGCATGCCGTTCACTTTACGGATCTACCTGCAAAGTTCGCGCGGACCCGGCCCTCGCATGGGAGTATCCCCGCCGCATACATCTCGATGATCGGGCGTGATCAAAAGGTCCGTGGGGGCGGCTATGGCGGCGATCTGCTTGTCGACGCCCTCCGCCGAATTGCAGTTGCTGCAGATGCCATCGGCGTTGCTGTGGTCATGCTTGACGTTCTCGATTGCGGTGCACCCGACCGCGTCGCTCGCCGCAAGGCGCTATATGAAAGCTATGGATTCCAGTCGCTCGTATCGAACCCGCTGAGGATGTTCTTGCCAGTCAGCGTCGTTCGGAAGCTGATTTCAGAGGAAAGCTAGAAGCAGCAGCGAACCCGATCCTGAGCGCGCGCCGTGCTCTGCGTCAGGAGCTGGCAGGGATAGAGAAGCTGCTGCGTGATCATGCCAAATCTGATCCCGTCTGCCGTCAACTGATGACCATGCCAGGGGTCGGCGCCTTTGCCGCTTTGACCTACAAGGCTGCGATCGATGATCCTGGTCGCTTCTCATCCTCCAGGGGCGTTGGCCCTTGGGTTGGTCTGACCCTGCGGCGCGAGCAATCTGGAGAACGCGACATCATTGGCGAAATCTCCCGGGCCGGCGACGTGGGTTTGCACACGGCGCTTTATCAAGCGGCAACGGTGATGTTGCATAGCGGTCGCCCCAATTGGCTGAGTGCCTGGGCTTGGAATGTCGCCAAGCGGCGCGGCAAAAAGTGCACAACGGTTGCGCTGGCGCGTCGGATCGGGGTGGTTCTGCACCGTATGTGGCGGGACAGCGCGGAATTTCGTTTCACCCGTGCTGACACCGCGGCCGCAACAGCCGCCGCATAGGCTACGCGTCTCCATAACACCCATGCACACCAGAGATTTGAAGCAAAAGGAGAGAGCGGGCAGCGCCTGACGGCGCTGGCTCACCGAAGTCCCAAACCGGGACGCGGTCCCCGATGATGCCGGCAAACGGGCTAGCTGCCAGACAAATTTTCTGAGTGCGTCTCAGAGATAGGCACACGGGAACCGTTTCTGGATTCGGCATAATGTGGCGGCCGATGCGTCGACCACGGACGGAAGCATCACCCCGGTGCGGGACCACAATCGGTCGCCAAAGCAATCGGCAACGCCTTTTTTCGTAATTTAGAACACCAACGACGCAGACCGTGCTGGCCAATCAAGCTGTCTGGCCATTGGCTTCGTTTTGAAAAATCCTCTTGACCACAGACGCTCTGTTACGGAAGCCCGAATGCTGCCTCTCCGCCACACAGATTGAGGCAGAACCCCTGAGCGTCCCCGGCCCCCTACGATGGAGGCCGTTAACGGGGCAGCCCGGTCAGGGGGTGTTTTTCAAGCGCGGACATGAACAGCGTCATCTGGCGGGTCGCGGGCCAGCGTGCGCGCGTCGCAGCGGCAAGGGGCATCGGCGCGCCCAGGCCGAAGGGCAGGACCCTGAATCGTTGACGGAAGGCCACGGTAGTGGAATAGCCATTGCTGACAATGCCGATCGCATCGGGCGCGCTGACGATCTCGGCCACCATCGGAAAATTCTCAAGGATATGAAGCTGGCGCATCGATGAGACGCTGAGCGGGTTTACCAGCCCCAGAATGCGCTCGATACAGGGGCCCTGAAGGTCCGGCACGATGATCGGATCGGCGGCAATGGCTTCCAGCCTGTCGCGTGCGCCAAGACAGATGTCGACATCGCCCTGGCGCAACTGTTCGATCCCCCTTTCGATGGTCGAAGCGAACAAATGCACGCGGCATCCCGGGCTTGTGGTGATGAAGCTGCGCACCGCGCGGTTCAAAAGCCCTTCCAGCGACGAGGGGCAGATGATCAGCCGCAGCGCCATCTCGCGCGCTGTTCGCTGGGCGCGCGAATCCTCGATCAACTGTTCGATGTCGGCCGTGATCCGCCGGGCGCGGACGATGAAGACGCGTCCGGCATCGGTGGTCGCCACGCCGCGTGCCCGGCGGTCAAACAGCGGATAGCCGATCTCGCGCTCGACATCGGCAACGCTTTTGGTCACCGCCGACTGAGTGACATTCATCAACCGCGCGGCCTGCGTGATCGAACCATACTGATCGACATTGACCCACATGGCGCAACTTCACAAGGTTCACGAGGCATTCGATCAAGGAATATTGGTGGACATTAGTGCATTGGATTTATGTCAGGCGCAATGCGAGGAATTTGAAGGGAAGACTCATTCCGAGCGGAGGGACCAATGTCCAAGGCATCGAAGAATCGCGTCGTCGTCGCGGGGGTTGGCATGATCCCGTTTGCGAAACCGGGCGCGTCGGACAGCTATGACATGATGGGCGCGCGGGCCTTGCGGCTTGCGCTTGAGGATGCGGCGCTGGATTGCGCCGATATCGCGCAAGCCTATGTCGGTTATGTCTAAGGTGATTCTACCTGTGGGCAGAAGGCGCTCTACCGCGTCGGAATGACCGGGATTCCGGTTGTGAATGTCAACAACAACTGCTTCACCGGCTCCAGCGCGCTGTTTCTGGCGCGGCAGGCGATTGAAAGCGGCGCGGCAGATTGCGTTCTGGCGCTGGGTTTCGAGCAGATGCGTCCCGGCGCGCTTGGCTCGGTCTTCGAGGACCGGCCAAGCCCGTTCGATGCTTTCGATGCCGAATGCGAGGCGCTGGTCGGCAATGCACAGGTTCCGCTGGCACTGCGCTATTTCGGCGGCGCGGGGCTGGAGCGCATGAAGAAGTACGGCACCCGGCTGGAAGATTTCGCCGCCATCCGCTGGGGGCGACCGGTCTGGCGCAGTGCTATGAGCTGACGCACCAGCTGCGCGGCACCGCCGATGCCCGGCAGGTGGAGGGGGCGCGGCGGGCGTTGCAACACAATCTGGGGCTTGGCGGCGCCTGCGTGGTGACGCTTTACGAGGCCGGCTGAACCATTCAACAAGGGAGAAACCGTGATGTCCGGCATTGCGCTCAATCCGCGCGGGCTTTTTGATCGCTCGACCGTGGGGAAGAAAACCCAACCCGTGGTGTTCGAGGTCGAGGCGGGGCGCATTTCCTTCTTCGCCGAGGTTCTGGGCGAGACCGGGGCAATCCATCATGACCGTGCTGCGGCGCGCGCGGCGGGGCATCCCGATGTTGTCGCGCCGCCGACATTCGCCATGGTCGTCGATCTGGAGGTGGGCCGCACCCTGGATCGGCAGGGCCACAAATCGCTTCTCACGCCGATCGGCTGTGACTTGACGCGGCTGCTGCATGGCGAGGAGCGCTACGACTATTCGGGTCTGATCTATGCCGGCGACCGTCTGAGCATCGAAACCGAGCTTGCCGGATTCGAGGACAAGAAAGGCAGCGCGCTGGAGCTGGCGCATCTGCACGCAGGCATTAGCCACCTCGAACGGGGTGTTCTGGTGACCATCACGCGCAGTGTCGTGCACCGGCTGGATTAAGGGAGGGGACCGATGAGCAATCCGACATTTGCCGATGCCGCGCCGGGCGACACGCTGCCGGACGTCACCTTCGGTCCGATCACCCGCAAGATGCTGGCGCTTTATGCCGGGGCCTCGGGCGACCATAACCCGGTGCATATCGACCTCGATTTTGCTCGCGGGGCAGGGCTGGATGATGTTTTCGTTCATGGCATGCTGTCGATGGGGGTTCTGGCGCGGGTCGTTACCGACTGGGCGGGGATCGAGCGCCTTGTCAGCCTGTCAAACCGGTTCATGGCGATTACCCTGGTGGGTGCGCAGCTGGTCTGTCGGGGTACCGTAAGCGAGCGCTTCGAGGTTGATGGCGTCGCGCATCTGCGCGTGGCGTTGAGCGCCGAAATTACCGCTCCCGACGGGCGCACGGCGCGCAGCCTGGCCGGTGAGGCCGTGATCAGGGCGGATTGATCATGAGCGATTCCTTCCTCAGCCATGACTGGGTCACCAACAGTGCGGGTTTCGCGAAGTCCCGGACAGATCCGGGTGCGGTGACGGTTGGTCATTGGCTGCGATGTCGCGGCACTCTGTCGATCTTGAAAGGGATCGGGGGGGAGCATGCCGCGACGCAAGCAATCGAGGCGAATGACCGTGAAGGACATACGAACCATTTTGCGGCTGACGCATGAGCAGGGTCTTTCGGTGCGGGAGATCGGGTTTCGGCTGAAGTTGAGCAAAACCACTGTGGCGACCTATCTTCTGCGTGCGCGCGAGGCGGGTCTGAACTGCTGGCCGCTGCCGCCGGGTCGTGACGATGGCGCCACGCTGGAGGCATCGCCTTTCCAGCGGATGGGCCGCCCGCCGCAGGATCTTGATGAGCCTGACTGGGCCAAGGTTGGCACCGAGCTGAAGCGCAAGGGCGTGACGCTGGTGCTCTTGTGGCAGGAATATCGTGCCGCGCATCCCGAGGGTTACGGCTACACCTGGTTCTGCGAGCAATTCCGGGCTTTCGAGAACCGAACCAGCCCCAGCTTTCGCAATCGGCATGAGGCCGGCGCGGTCATGCAAACCGATTATGCGGGCCACACGATCCCGATCACCGATCCGGCCACCGGCGCGGTGCGGCAAGCACAGATATTTGTCGCTGTGCTGGGGGGCCTCCAGTTACACCTTTGCCTGGGCCAGCCTGACCCAGACGCTGCTTGACTGGATCGAGGGGCACGCGCGGCGGACATTCCACCGTGAAGGAGCATATGCCCAAGGCGCACCAGCGGCACGGCGGTATGACACCGGAGTATCTGATCATCCGGGCAGGCCGCCTAGGCTATCACGTCGCTGTCCTTGTCGAACGCCTGATGCGCGACAGGCCGCACTCCGAGCAGGGCTACCGGTCTGCCCTGGGGGTGCTGAGCTTCGAGCGCCGGTTTGGCCGTGACCGGCTCGCGGCCGCCTGCAATCGGGCACTCACTTGCAACACCGTCAGCTACGCCTCGGTGCAGTCCATTCTGGCGACTGGCCTCGACAAGGCCGTCGCGGAACCGGAGCCCATTCAACCCACCCCGCGTCACGACAAGATCCGTGGCGCCGCCTACTACCAATAACAGCACAAAGGACGAAACGATGCTGACACATCCCACGCTGGACCAAATGGCCAACCTCGGCCTGAACGGCATGGCCGCCGCCTGGCGCGCTCTGACCGAACAGGATCCGGGCGAGGCCCTGGATCGCAATGAATGGCTGGGCCTGATGCTCGACCGGGAGGCGGCCTATCGTGCCGACAAGCGCTTTGCCAACAGACTGAGGAACGCGAAGATGCGCTTCCCCAACGCCGGTATCGAAGACATCAACTTCGCAGCACCCCGTGGCCTCGATCGCCGGCAGGTTCTCTCGCTCGGCCAGGGCGGCTGGCTCAAGGCACATGAGCAGATCATCCTCACCGGCCAGACTGGCACAGGGAAGACCTGGCTGGCCTGTGCTTTCGCCCATCAGGCTGCACGCATGGACCAGTCTGTCGCCTACGCCCGAATGCCACGCCTCTTCGAGGATATGGCCACCGCCCGCCTCGATGGGCGGTTTCCGCGGCTGATCGACAAGCTCGCCCGTGTCCAGCTCCTCGTTCTTGACGACTGGGGAACCCACAGCCTGACCGACCAGCAGCGCCTCGATCTGCTGGAGCTCTTTGAGGAAAGATACCAGCGCCGGTCCACCATCATTACCGCCCAGCTGCCAGTCTCTGGCTGGCATCAGATGATCGGCGAACCCACCATCGCCGACGCCATCCTCGACCGCATCATACACAACGCCCATCGTATCGAGCTGAAAGGAGACAGCATGCGCAGAAAAAGCGCAACGCCCGGATTGACCCAGGGCGAAAACCCGGAAATCATCACCAACGAAGACTAACAGCAGCGCAAGGACCAGCCGCCGCCCAACTGTCCGGAACTTACTGAAACGGCTGTCCGGGATTGCCGAAATCCGCAACAGGCTATCTGCGATCGGCTTGAGGCGATGCGCGAACGAACCCCGCGCGGGCGTTTGAGATGGCAACCCTCATCGGGAAAAATGCCTCTGGAGCGGGTGGAAAGGCTGGGGTTGTGCAATTGGGTGGATTATCCTTGCAAATCTTCCATCATGTGGAGTAATTGCAAGGTATGTATCAGCGCCGCACCCATCAGACCGTGTTATCCGCCCTCGACAGTCAGGCAGCCGTTGTTCTTTTGGGGCCACGTCAGGTTGGCAAGACCACCCTGGCGATGGAAATAGCCTCGCTTCGTCCTTCCGTCTATCTTGATCTGGAACGCGCCGCTGATCAGCAGATCCTTGCGGAACCTGATCTTTATCTGGACGAACAGGTCGGCCAGCTCGTGATCCTTGACGAGGTCCAGCAGATGCCGGGCCTGTTCCGGAGCCTTCGCGGGCAGATCGACACGCGCCGGCGCAGGGGGTTTCGCACGGGGCAGTTCCTGCTTTTGGGGTCTGCGTCGAATGTGCTGCTGCATCAGTCCGCCGAATCGCTGGCCGGGCGCGTCCGCTATATCGAAATGCCCCCGCTTCTGCTTGATGAGGTTGGTGCGGACCGGCTGAATGCGCTGTGGCTTCGCGGCGGCTTCCCCGACAGCTTTCAGGCCGCCAGTGACGCCGACAGCATGAACTGGCGCGAGGATTTCCTGCGCACCTATCTGGAGCGGGACATTCCGGCCCTTGGGCCACGCATTCCGGCAACCACCTTGCGCCGCTTCTGGACCATGCTGGCGCATGCGCAGGGCGGATTGCTGAACGCTGCCGCACTGGCCGAGGGGCTGGGTGTCTCTGGTCAGACGGTCGGGCGCTACCTTGATCTGCTTGTCGATCTGATGCTGGTGCGCCGCCTGCAACCCTGGCACGAAAACGTCGGCAAGCGGCTGGTCAAGTCGCCCAAGGTTTATGTGCGCGACAGCGGGCTTGTGCATGCCCTGCTCGGTCTGGGCACGTTGGAGGGGCTGCTGGGGCATCCGGTTGTGGGGGGAAGCTGGGAAGGCTTTTGCGTGGAAACACTCATCGCCGCCGCGCCACAGGGAACCGAGCCCTGTTTCTACCGGACATCGGCAGGGGCCGAAGTTGACCTTGTCCTGCGCCTTCCCGGTGGCGGGATCTGGGCAATCGAGATCAAGCGCACCACCGCGCCGAAAGTATCGCGCGGATTCCATCTGTCCGTCACGGATATCGGCGCGACCCGCAAACTGCTGGTCTATGCCGGCGAGCGCGACATTCCCGTCGGTGACGGCCTTCGGGCGATGCCGCTGGCCGCCGCTGTTGACGCGCTGCGCAACGGATAACCGCGCCGCTTGTGTGCGCCCGGCCCCTTGGCACAAGATCATGAAAAAAGCTTGCGCGACTCGGGAAGCCGAAGCGTTTATTTACGCCAGGAAACAAAAAACACGACGCAAAGCGTAACAGAGCGGGCCTGAGCAGGCGATTGAGGCACATGGCAGGCGTTTCTGACCGGCTGGATGACGATGCCGAGGGCATCGCCGCGCTTGCCGAATCGATCCGTCAGTATGGCCAGCAGGTGCCGGTCATGCTGCGTCAGTCGCCCAACCATGAGGGCCGCTATGATGTGATCTGTGGCCGCCGCCGGGTGGCCGCGCTCAAGCTGCTTGGCCAGCCCGTCCGCGCCATGATCCGCAACCTCGATGACCGCGATCTGATTCTGGCCCAGGGGCAGGAAAATGCCGCGCGCAAGGATCTGAGCTTCATCGAGAAAGCTTTGTTTGCGCAGACCATGGAAGAGCAGGGTTTTGACCGCAAGACGATCTGCGACGCGTTGCATGTCGACAAGACCGTTGTGTCACGCATGTTGCAGGTTGCGCAGGCTGTGCCGGCAAAACTGATCCACGCCATCGGCGCGGCCCCCGACGCGCGCTTTCAGGCGGTTTTTGCCGCTGCCGGACAGCCCGCCGCCTCCCCTGTCCCGCAGACAGCACCCGTTACCGGCAGCGATGGCGCGGCACTTGGTCAGGTGAAGCGCGGGCGCAAGACGGTATCCATTGAACTATCCCAGGAAAACGCGGCCTTTGCCGACTGGCTGCTGGACCGCATGCAGGAACTTCACCGCGACTGGCACGCCACGCGCATGAAGGACTGACGACCGACTGACCCAGAAACACCAACGACAGGAGGCAAAAGAACGGCACAAAAAGCAAAAGCCCCGAAACATGACATTCCGAAGGGCTCTCGTTTGATCCTTGCACCCTCAAACCAGCCCGGAAAGTTGACAGCTGTCAACCGGCAATCGGGGC
Source organism: uncultured Rhodobacter sp. (assembly GCA_964496915.1). Classification (GTDB taxonomy): domain Bacteria; phylum Pseudomonadota; class Alphaproteobacteria; order Rhodobacterales; family Rhodobacteraceae; genus Pararhodobacter. Next base: position 54,103 of record CAZCAX010000017.1, on the reverse strand, counting down.
AGGGGGCTGACCACCAGAGGCTCAGATGCGTTGCAATCACCGCGCAAATGGTATCTCTAGTGGAAAAATTTGGAGGACAGACCAGTGACAGTTCAGATGACCCGCCGAGTGGCGATTGCATGCGCCTTCGTACTTGCTACTGCGCCCGCACTCGCACAGGAAACATGGCCGACCGCACCAGTCCACGTCTTTGTCGGTTTCCCCGCCGGCTCATCGCCTGATGTCCTTACGCGCACGATAACCGACCGTCTGGCGCCTCGGCTGGGCCAGCCCGTCGTAATCGAAAACCGCCCCGGCGCCGGCGGCGTGATCGGCGTGCAGCAGATGCTCGCCTCGGCGCGCGGAGGCCACACGTTCGGCACGACAATCAACGGGCCGCTGACCACCGCGCACCGGATGATGGACAGCACCGGTTTCGACGTGGAAACGGATATCGCTCCGGTGACGCTGATTGCGACATCGCCGCTGGTGCTGGCGGTTTCCACGGCCTCGGGCATCGAGGATCTGGAAAGCTTCGTGGCGGCTGCGGGGGCTGAGGCTGAAGGCATCCTGTATGGCTCGGTAGGGCAGGGGTCCGGCGCGCATCTGACGGCGGAGCTGTTCGCGGCCGAAGCGGGGGTCAGCATGCTTCACGTGCCCTTTGCCAGCTATGCCGAGGTCACCACCTCGATCCTGGGTGGCGAGATCGACGCGGGCTTCATGGCGCCATCGGCCGCTTTGCCCTTCGTCGAAGCGGGTACGATGCGGATGCTGGGGATCACCTCGGCCGAGCCTTTCGCACAAGCGCCGGATGTGCCCGTCATTGCCGGAAACGCCGGTTTGCCGGACAGTTTCCGCGCCGAGCTTTGGAACGCCTTCATTGCGCCTGCGGGCACCGATCCGGCGGTCATTGAACGGCTGAATACCGAGATAAACGAGATCCTCAGTGATCCGGCCGTGCAGGAGCAGCTTTTGTCGATGGGCTGGCAGGCCGTGCCGGGCACAGCCGGGGAACTGCGCGCCCGCATCGCTTACGATACCGAAATGTGGGGCGCGGTGATCGACCGGGTCGAGGCGCAGCAATAAGCGACATGCAACGCGACTGGCCTGACCTTCTGGGCGGCCTGGCTTTGGCAGCACTCGGCATCGGGGCTGCCGGCTGGGCCGTCGCTCATTACAGCCTTGGCAGCCTGCGCCAGATGGGGCCGGGGTTCTTTCCGGCGGCGCTGGGGTTTGCGCTGTTCGTGCTGGGTCTGATCGTGGCGCTGCCCGCGCTCAGGCGGACAGCCGACGCCCCGAAGGTTGAGCCCGCCTCGGCCCTGGCTGTGCTCGGGGCGATCCTGGTCTTTGGCCTGGGCCTCTACAGGCTGGGGCTGGTGGGCGCGACGCTGGCCGCCGTGCTGGTTGCCAGCATCCCGGCACCACGCAAGGGCTGGGTCTGGCGGCTGGTTCTGGCAGGGGTCATCACCGTGCTGACGGTGACGGTTTTCAGCATCGGCTTGCGGATGACGCTGCCGCTTTGGCCGCGCCTGTCATGACCGGCTGGGAAGGTCTTCTGTTCGGTATCGGCTTCGTGCTGCAACCCGCGGTGCTGGTTTACTGCCTGCTGGGGGTGGTGCTGGGAACATTCGTCGGTGTGCTGCCCGGTATCGGCGCCATGGCCGCCATTTCGCTGCTTTTGCCGGTGACATTCTACATCACGCCCGAAGCGGCGCTGATCATGCTGGCCGGGGTCTATTATGGCGCGCAATATGGCGGGGCGGTTGCGTCGATCCTGCTGCGGCTGCCCGGCACGCCGCAATCGGCCGTCACCACGCTGGATGGCTATCCGATGGCGCGCGACGGGCGGGCGGGTGTTGCGCTGTTCACGGCGATGGCCTCGTCCTTTGCCGGTTCGGTGATCGGCATTGTGGTGCTTGTCATGCTGGCGGGCTGGCTGTCACGGGCGGCGACGGCCTTTGGTGCGGCGGATTATGCCGCGATGATGATCCTGGGGCTGGTCGCGGCATCCACCATCGGCACAACCCGGCCCGCCAAAGGGTTTGCCATGGTCACACTGGGGCTGTTGCTGGGCTGCGTCGGCACCGACGTGAACTCTGGCGCTCAGCGGTTCACCTTTGGGCAGACCGAGCTTCTGGACGGGATCAACCTTGTCGCCCTGGCCATGGGCCTGTTCGGCGTGGCGGAAGTCATCGCCAATGTCCGTGACCCGGATCGCAAGGGCGTGGCGGAACGGATCGGGCTGCGGCAACTGATGCCCCGGCGCGACGATCTGCGGCGCATGGGCGGGCCGATCCTGCGCGGTGGCGGGCTTGGCAGCTTCTTCGGCGCGCTCCCCGGCACGGGATCAACGCTATCGTCCTTTCTCAGTTATTCGATGGAACGGCGCATCGCGCGCCAACCCGAGCGGTTCGGAAACGGCGCGGTCGAAGGTGTCGCCGGCCCCGAGAGCGCGAATAATGCCGCCGCCATCACCGCTTTCGCGCCGACGCTTACGCTTGGCATACCGGGCGATCCGATCATGGCGCTGATGCTGGGCGCGTTGGTGATCCACGGTATCCAGCCCGGCCCGATGATGCTGGAAGCACGCCCCGAGATGTTCTGGGGCCTCGTCGCCAGCTTCGGGATCGGAAACCTGCTGCTGCTTGTCCTGAACCTGCCGCTGATCGGCCTCTGGGTCGCTATGTTGCGGATTCCCTTCAACTATCTGTATCCCGCGATCCTGGTTTTCCTGTGTCTGGGGGTTTATTCGGTCAGGGGGCTTGGCTTTGACATCTATGCAGTTGCGCTGATCGGGCTTGCCGGCTACCTGCTCGCCCTTGCCAAGTTCAGCCCGGCGTTGCTTTTGCTGGGTTTCGTGCTTGGCCCGCTGATCGAAACCAACCTGCGCCGCGCCCTTCTCATATCCCGCGGCGACCCGATGGTGTTTCTTGAGCGCCCCATCGCGGCAGGTTTCGTCATCGCAACCGCGGTGCTGCTTCTGCTGCCGCTGTGGCGGATGTTGCGAAACGGGAAGGGAAGGGCAGGCGGCACCCGCCAGCCCGGGCAGAGGTGACAATAGCCGTCTGGCGGCATGGGGACGAACCTCTTTCGTGATGTCGCACGCGCACCGAGCGGTGCGATGCGCTTCAACGTCGCGGTCCGAACGCTGACCTGTTCACGCCAGAGCGGATCGTGCTGAATGTCGGCGGCAACGTCTCCCCGGGTCGCCTCGATAACAGGATCCACCGCCGCATCAGGATTCTAGGATGCCAGCGGGTGTCGGACCAGTCGCATCAGGGTCAGCGCATCGTTTTCGGCGGCTTCGCGCCGGTCGCGTGCCTGTTTCGCGTGTTCCCGGGCCCGATTGAGGGCCAGTGTAATTGTCTCCTTCTCACGAAATCTTTCCGCCATCGCAGCTTCGAGCGCGTCGAGGTGTGGCCTGGCTTTCGCCAAGGCCCGGTCTATATGTGCGATCTCGTTCCGGACTGCGCGGATATAGGATCCGACGTAGGGCGCAGCCTCAAGCGTGATGATCCGGGCCTCACGTCTCAGCCGGTCAAGAAGCTCGGCGCGATTGTGTTGCAACGCCACGACATGCGACCGCAGTGCCGCCAGTTCGCGCGCCTCGCTCTCCATCTCATGTCGTCGCAGCCGTTCAAGGATGGCAAGCATACGGATGCGGTCAGTCATTCGTGCCCGGATAAACGGCGGAACGCGACAGAGGTTTGTCCGCATGCGCAATCATCGCTGCCCGCGTCTGTGTGAGAATGTCTGCGGGGAAAGCGTGGTAGCTCGCGGGGGGGCTGGTTGGGACAGATGCGCGTGGCGGCGCCAGCGGAATGGTTCTTGTTGCCGCGGTTTCGATGGTGGGGGCACTGGTTGCGGTCAGCCGAGGCCAAAACCAGGCGACGGCCAGAGCAGCGATCAGCAGGGCTGACCCGATGGCTGAGGTTCTTCTGCGCGTCATATCGCGGGAAGCTCTTTTTGTGCCGCCTCAACCATATAGAAATCAGGCTGCTTGGTGCTCGGAATGTTGCCGCGCCCGATCTCAACGCAGATATTGGGCGGGTGATTGGCCACCAACGCGACAAAGATATCGCGGATGGTGACATAGAATGCGCTGTCTTCCTCTTCGATCTGCTTCAGCCGTCCCGAGATCGGCTGCACCATGCAATAGGCCAGGAACACACCAAGAAAGGTGCCGATAAGAGCGCCGCCAATCATCGCGCCCAACACCTCTGGCGGTTGATCGATGGATGACATCGTCTTGATCACGCCCAGAACCGCCGCGACGATGCCTATCGCCGGGAGCCCGTCCGCCATCGTCTGGATTGCCGCGGCCGCGGCGAGTGTCTCGCGGTGATGTTTCTTGATCTTGCGGTTGATTACGTCCTCGGTCTGGTATTTGTCGTCAAACTGCATCGACAGCATTCGAAAGCTGTCAGTGATGAGTTCGGCCGCAAAAGGGTCATTCAGGATCGCCGGATACCGCTGGAAGATGCTGCTTTCCTCGGGCTTTTCAACATGCTCATCCAGCGCGATTATTCCCTTGGTCTTGTAGAGCCGCGCCAGCTCATACATCAGGTTCAGCAGTTCTTCGTAATGGACGGCCTTGAACTTCGGGCCTTTCACAACCTTCACGAGACCGCGCAGCGATGAGCGCAAAACGGTTGTCGAATTGGCGATGATGAACGCCCCGATTGAACCGCCACCAATTATCATGCCTTCAAATGGCAGGGCATACAGAACGATGTCCATCTTGCCGCCCGACCACATGAAGCCGCCGAACACCAATACGAAGACCATAGCAAGCCCAAGGAAAATCGTCATCTCGCACCCGTCATACGTTCTGCAGGACCGGCCCGCCTGCGTCATGGGGTTCTTTGTTTAGCATAATTGACATTAATGCAAGAATAAACAAGAATAGTCATGTAGTTTTGCGTAAAAGGGCACACTCATGCATGGTGAGGATTCACTGGTCTATTTCCTGGAAGAGGATACGGTATCCGCTCTGTTGCCGGACTGGCCCGCGGAAATGCAGGTTGCCGTTTACCTTACTGCCGGGGGAGGGTGCGATCTGGCTGTTCACCATCGGGATGAGGTTGCGCGCGTGCTGGACCGCATTGCGGCACTCCATACCCGCTGTCGGCAGGATCTGTGTGTGGTGCCACAGATCGAAGGCCACAAGACGCGCAAGGTTCTATTCTCGCAGGAGCAGCAACTGTTGTCCCTGATCGCGGATAACCCGCATCTGGCCGAGATGGCGTCCGGCTATGCGGCCAACTTTCGGCACGCAGGGGAACAGGGCCTGGATGCCGATACGATTGAGGATGCGTCCGAAGCGCGGCGACCTTCGGCCAAGGCGCATCGTCCAGGCCATGAACCCTCTCTTGCTTCATCCTTGGGATGTGCCCGCCAGGTGCCAGAAAACCGTCCCGAAGGCGCCTTTGTCGGGGATCGGCGTCAACACGAAGGCAGGCTGCGGCGGTTTTTCACATCGGTGCATGTGGCTGTCGCGGTGGTGGCGGCGTTGATGTTGGTTTCGGGCCATTTCGCAACCGCGCACGACAGCGTTCCGCAGCACAGCGCGGCAGGATATACGCCGAACAGCGGAGCGGATGCGGCGCTCGATCTCATTGCCGCGATGGCGCTGGCAGATGCGGTAAGCTGGGTGCCGGTGCCCCGCCCGTGACGGCCTCAGCGAAACATTGCTGAAACCTGCTGATCACTTTTGTCCATGCTGACAAGTAAAGCAGGCCCAATAAGCACATCAACGCTCTTGATCAGGCGGGAAATTCTTTTGAATTTTTGTCCCTTGTTTATGAGCAGTTGCAAGCACGACCAATATGTGCAAGACTATACATGCCGTTTATCGAAGAACTCGATGTTCCGTTGATGCAAGCCTGCGACCGCAACATGAGGCGGGCGGCGGAGGTTGTTTTCGGAAGGTATTCTTACAGTAGAGGGCATCCCCATGAACAAACCCGATTCCGCGACAGAGATTCTTGCAGCCGTGGTCGCTGCCTATGCGGCACGTTCCGATGTGTCAGCCGATGACATTGTCACGCTCGTGACCAAGCTACGCAAAGAATTTGGCAACGCCACAGAAGTTGCGATGGCGGAACAACCACAAGCACCCGGATCAGAGCGTGCCAAGCCCGCAATCCCGGTTGAAAAGGCCGTGACGCATGACAAGGTCTACTGCCTGTGCTGCGGCAAGGGCTTCAAGATGCTCAAGCGGCATCTCGGTGCCGAACATGGGCTAAGCGAAACTGCCTATCGTGCGATGTTCGGACTGTCCGAGGATTTCCCGCTGGTTGCCCCCAGCTATTCAGACCGCAAGGCCAGCTACGCCCGCAAGGTTGGCTTCGGCAAATACGATCGTCGTGAAGCGCGCCCGGACAGGTCGGATGTTGAGGAAGGGCTGAAAACTTCCTGAACAAGTGATCGCGCCGCATCAGGCCGCATGGCGCGGCTTGATGAGCGCACCGTCTTGAATCGCAAGGGCGCAGCAGAATGGAAAAGCAGCAGCTCATCGTCAGGAAGAGTGACGATCACGAAGATCTCCACCATCACAGCACCGGGTGGAAGGTCGCGTATGCCGACTTTATGACCGCCATGATGGCGTTCTTTCTCCTGCTCTGGATTATCTCGACGACAGACCAGGAAAAGCTGGAGGGTTTGGCCGAGTTTTTTACCCCGACCGAGACAAGCAAGATCTTGGGGGGCGAGGGCTTTCTTGACGGCCAGGTATTTGGCCCCGAGGGCGTGTTCAGCGGCGTCGATGGTGACAATTTCCAGATCCACCCGCCCACATTCGGTAGCGAAGCCCCGGTATCGCTGCCCGATGACCGCGTGCAGGATATGCAGCAGGTTCTCGAATACACGCAGATCGCGTTGTCCGAAACCGGGGAGGGGGATGGTGCTATGGCAGCCGCTTCCATGAGCGAGGAAGAAGGTGACACGGATCCCGCTTCGCCTGCAATGCCAGCAGACCGCACAGATAAGCTTGATGCGGTCGAGGAGGCCATCGCCGTCGCCGTAGCAGCGAACGCCGCATTGGTTGAGCATGACTTCGATCTGCGGATTGACAGGACGCCGGACGGGCTGCTGGTCCAGATCCTGGATCGAGAGGGGCGCCCTATGTTCGCCTCGGGAAGCGCGCGCATTGACGGCGCAATGCGGGATCTGTTGCATGTCATCGGTCAGACCGTAGCCGATCTACCCTATCCGCTCGTGATTACCGGTCATACAGATGCGGTGCCGTTTGCCACGCGCACTGACTACGGAAACTGGGAGCTTTCGGCAGATAGGGCGAACTCGGCAAGGCGCGCCCTTGTTTCCGCAGGGGTCTCGGCCGCACGAATTGCGCGGGTTTCAGGGGTTGCAGACACGATGCCGCTCAACAAGGATGTGCCGACCGCCCCCGAGAACCGGCGCCTCACGATGCTTCTGTTCTACCCGGATCAGACAGTAGAAGGTGAACCGCATACGGGCACCTATCCTGATGTCCTGCATTAGGCACCAGAACTTGCCGGCGCCGACGTTGGCAGGTTCTTCGCGTTTTCGTCTGCTATGTCACCCGCGGGGCTGCGCGTGCCGCTTCGACGCAAAACGATGCAATAACCGTTTCTGCCGATGCCCGCGTTCGCCATGAAGCGCGACGAGATGTTGACGGTGTGTTTCTTTCATCAGAGGCGGTCAGGCCGTTCGACTTGGGCAGCAACCTCGAAGCGCGCACCGCGACCTCGGTACGGTTCTTGACGCCAAATCGCCTACAGAGCGAAGCAATATGGAATTTCACAGTGCTTTCGCTTACGTCCAGCGCCCTTGCGATCTCCTTGTTTGACATCCCGTTTACGAGATGGCCCAGGACGTCCTGTTGACGAGGTGTGATATCGTCCAATTCCGCTGACGGCTCGGCAGATCTATCGGAATAGAGATCGTATGGCTCGCACTGTGAATTCCGGATGTCGGTGAGAAAGGAGGGTATATAGATTTCACCGTCGCCGATCATCTTGATCGCGGCGCCCAGTTGCTTGACGCCTTCACCTTTTGGCACGAAGCCATGGGCACCGGCTTCCAGCGCGCGCAGAACGTCGTATCGGTTGCACGACGCCGAAACCACCGCCACCCTGACGTCCGGAAATGCCTCTCTTGTTGCCCGGATACCGGTAAAGGTGTCCAGACCGGGCATGTTGAGGTCGAAGAACGCAAACTTCACTGCGCCATGTGAAGCCATGGTCTGTGTGGCCTCATCAAGCGTTTCCGTTTCCACTACTTCGGTGATTTTCAGATGATCGATCAGGATTCCTCGTAGCGCAAGGCGAAAGAAATCATCATCATCTGCGATCAATGCTGCGGTTCCCGGGCGATTCATTCGAGTATTCAAAACCTTCTCGTGTTGGCGGTTTGCACAGTTGATCAAGAGTATGGCATTTTGTTGTCGATTCAGGCAGTCCGACACAGGTGTTAATGCTGTTTCCCGGGCTTCGCCTTTCAATTCGGATGACGTTGCCGTTGAACAACCTGCAGGAGTAGAAATTGATCGACCGCATAGGCTTTCCTGCCGGAAAGGATCACGCCGAGGGGTCGGAAAATGTACCTCCGGCCACAAGTGGGACGGACGAATCAGGTTTCCGGCCTGAGTGCCACGAAGAATTCATTGGTCTTCTGGGCACCGCGCAGGCTGCGAAGTGGATGGAGCATCTGGACAACCAGCTTGCGTCGGCGTTCGTCGATGATGAGCAGGAAGCGGGTGCTCTGCGCAAGACCGCCCATGCGATGGTTCCTCTTGCCGGAACTCCGGGTTTTCTGGATCTCGCGCGTTGCTGCGCGGATCTGGACCATGCGATCTTGAGCGGCAACTGCTATTTTCAGGAGCTGGCGGCCGTCCGGCGTGAGGTAAAACGCGCGGCAATCGCGCTGTCTCGTCTCAGATCCGACCTGACAAAGCGTACTCAGCCCGACCAGACTTGAGTGTTTGCCTTGTCATGGGTCAGTGGCGGATGAATTTGCTTGGAATCACCTGCCTATAAGCGCGGTGATCGAAGAAAGTGCGATAGCGCAACCTGGCCATTCGGCCAGCCCATCAGGGCAATAGGCGTTAAACCGCTGATCGGTTACATGAATTGCAGGCACAACCAAAAGCTGTGGCGTTATCACAAGTTGAACCTGTTCAAGTTCTGTCGAGACCATCAACAAGCGCTGGTAATTCTGATCAGACCATCTGCATGGCAGGAGATTGCATGACACATCGCCGAGTTCTTGAACTGATCTGGCAGGGTGATATCCGGCCTGCCACCGGACCGGGCGCGCGCCGCATCCAACGTGCGCTGGGGGCCCTTCTGCCATTGCATACAGTTTCCCTGGTTGCTGGATACGGCATTGACCGCAGTCTGGTTCTCTCCGATGAGACAGAACTGCTTCCGGAACTGCCGCTGAGTGATGTGCTGGCGGAAGAACTGTCGATTGACATGCCTGCCGGATCGCTTGTGGTGATCGGCAATGCGGATCTGCTGTCCGAGCATACACCGGACGACGCGTTTTCTTACGAGCTGGGCATGCTGGTTGCAGAGGCGCTTCTGGGTGTTATCCGCAGCGGAGTATTCCCGCTCGCCCGGGAAACCAACGCGCTCTATGCAATGGCCAGTTCCTATTACGGCCTGATCGAGAGGTCTGGCTTCATTCACCTGGGGCTGGTGCCGGGTCAGTTTCGCGCCGGGCTCGCCGCCGGGCTTTGCGCCTATTGGGCCGGCGCGCGGACGGTGCTCGATGACACGAGCGACCTGTCCCTTCAGCCCGATTTCCTGACTTGCCCGCGATTGCTTTCCTACCTGCGGCAGCTTGACAGCAACTTTACCGCGCCCAACCGTATTCCGGCCGGGCTGATGATGTTCTCTGGCGGACCTTGCACCTACGGTGCATGGCTGTTCAAGGTTTGGAATGCCGTCTCTGCAAAGCTCGATGCGCATACAATGCGCATCTGCGATTGTGGAAAGAAGAAAGAAGAGCCCGTCCAGGCATCAAGGAAGAATTAAGCGTGCTTTAACCATGTATTTCTTTAAGAGCGTCGAAAAATATGTATGACTAAGCTTGCAGTCAAATCGGGCGTTCATTATGGCAAGCACTCTTCAGACCGCTTTGAGAGAACCACTGCTGACGGCTGATTCGGAACGCGATGCAATCCGGCGCTGGCAAGACGAAGGTGATCGGCGGGCGCTGGAACTTCTGTTGCGCAGCCACGCCAGGCAAGCCTGGTCGCAGGCACTTCGTTATGCGGATAATCCTGTTGATCTTGATGACCTTGTTGCAGAAGGCATGATTGGCCTGATACGCGCGGCAGACAATTTCGATCGCAAACTGGGACTGCGGTTTTCAACTTATGCCGCCTTCTGGGTCATGAATGGGGTCTTTGCAGCGTTGTCACGGATCGGCACCGTGATCGACATGCCGGTCCGCACCTACCTTGACGCCCGAATGGGGAGGCTGAGTGGCGATGATACGGGCCTGACGCTCCTTGCGACGCAAGGTGCACTGCCCCTCGATGCAGGAGGCGAGGGGCAGTCACTGTCTGACCGGCTGGCGTGTTCCGGCACCACACCTGCCGAAGATGCCGAGATCCGTTCGGCGCAGGCGCTTCTCTGCCGTTTTCTGACCGAGGCCCTTGCGACACTGGATCCGACTGATCAGGCGATTATCCAGCGCCGCCGGCTCGCCGCAGATCCGGAATGCGTCGAGGCAGTTGCCGCGGATCTGGGGATGTCGGTGCAAAGGCTGAAGCAAACCGAGACACGCGCGCTGAATCGTTTGCGGCACAGTCTTCTGGCGCGGGGGTTCAGCCGCGCTCTGCTGCATTGAGAGGTCGGACATGATGATACTGCCGTCTGCTGGATCGACATCTCTCGCTGCGCTTGTGCAATCCCGGGGTGGGGCGGGCACGACAGGGGGCGTGCTGGCGGAAATGCGGGCGAGCGTGCCGGGTGGGCAGGGGGCCGAGCAGCAACCGGTTCTGCTGTTTTCCACGCTTCTTGCCGCGTCAATGCCCCGGGCGGCGCAGTCAACCCCGGACCTGGCGCAGACCGGGCTGCCCGGCGATGACGCCTTGTCGCGCGAGGTTGCCCTTGCCGGATTGGCAGATGACCTCATGGCCGGTTTGATAGCATCGCCCGGCACGATCAGCTTGTCCGAGGCCGTGGCGCAATTTGTCGACGTCTTGCAGCAATTCGATGTCGCAACCGGGGGCAATGCGACAGAGGTGCTGGCCGCAAACCTGGCGGGGTTTGACGCCGAGGGGCTTGCGGGGCTCGACGCAGCCGCAGCGGATCCGGCGTCGTTGTTTGCTGCGCTTGCGGAACTCGCTGGTATTTCCAGCGTCGCAAACCACAGGGGCCTTGTTTCATCGTCGCAGGTTCCGCAGGAAAACCCGGTGCAGGGCAAGGCCGCGTCATCCGATCCCTTGTTCACCCCGACGGTGTTGAAAGACGGCGCAGGTGCGCCATCAAGCAGGGGCGGCGCGCCGTGGGCCGTCTCCGTTCCTGACGTCTTTTCCATGCAAAAATTACCCGCCAGCCCAGGCGACCCTCATTTCAACACGCGCGCGCTTGTCGCAGGAGCGATTGCCAGCGCCGCAACCGGTGCCGAGGGTGACGCGGTTCCACTGTTCGCGACATCCGCTGACGCGCGCTCTGTTGCGGCCAGCATGCCGGACATTGCGCGCCCGGCAGAACCCGGGCCGCGGCCCACATCCGGATTCGCGCGCAACGTCGTGCAGCAGATACGGGGCGCAAGTTTCGTTGATGGTCACACGCGGATCGCGCTGGCGCCGCGCGGGCTGGGCGAGATCGAGATCGATATGCGTGCCGACGAAGCCGGCAAATTGCGGGTCGTCCTGCGGGCCGAGAACCCGGCTGTGTTGCAGGCCCTGCGCGGAGATCGCGATGGCCTGCTTCTGGCGCTGGCCGATGGCGGCGCGGGCGCTGAGGATGCCGAGCTGGAGTTCGAGGATTTCAGCCGCAGGCAACAGCGTGATCCCGAATTTGCTGACGCAACACCCGGGCGCAAGACGGATGCCGACCCGGATGACACCACCTTGATCGCTGCACCACCAGGCCGGCCCACCGGGACCGGCACGCTCGACATGTTGACCTGAAGGACAAATCATGGACATTTCACACACCACCAGCGCGATCAATCACGCAACGGCGAGCGTCTCTGGCGGCGCGGCGAGCCAGCTCGGCGCCGACCTCCACAGTTTTCTCACGCTCCTTATCGCGCAGGTATCGAACCAGGATCCGCTGGAGCCGATGGATTCGACAGCTTTCGTATCTCAACTCGCGCAGTTGACCCAGGTTGAGCAATCCGTCGTGACGAACTCAAATCTTGAAAGAATCGATAGTCGGCTGAGATATGTCGAGTCACTTTCCGACGTTCAACTGATTGGACGCGAGGTGACGGTTCCGACGGACCGTATAGAATTGCGCGACGGTGTGGCATCAGCCACGTATTACCTTTCGAACGAGGCCGAAAGTGTAACCGTGTCGATCAGGGCCGCGGATGGTACGGTTCTTTATGAACTGACAGGCCAACCGGGTTCGCCCCGCACAGCCCATGCAGTGACCTGGGACGGTCTTGATTCCGAGGGGCTTCCTGTCCCCGATGGTGTCTTTGAAGTGGTGGTCGAAGCCGTGGACGCACAGGGCAGGGCGGTCGCATACGAGACGACCGCGATCACCCGCGTCGAGGAACTGTCATTCCGGGGCGGGCAGGCCCTGTTGATCTTGCGCAATGGCGGTGATGCCTATCCGGGAAGCGTGACAAGCGTGCGCTAGGTGAAACGAAACCGGGCTACCGTGATGACGGGGGCGGAGCAGAAGCCGAAAAGCTCTGCCTTCGGGTGGCCCGGCGTTTGCGGCCGCGAAGCTCAGTATGGCAAGATGATATCCATCACATCTTCCCCGTAACCACGTTGTTGTTGCCGCGACAACTGACCGCGTCCGCCATAGGTGATCCGCGCTTCCGCCACCCTTTCGTAAGGGATGGTGTTATCCATGCGGATATCCTGTGGCCGGATGATGCCAGCGACGCGCAACTCGCGCAGTTCCTCGTTCACCTTCACTTCCTGGCGCCCTGCCACAACCAGGTTGCCGTTCGGCAGAAGCTGCACCACCAAAGCCGCAACTTTCAGATCAATCGCCTCTCGACGGTTGATCGAGCCCGAGCCTGACGCCTCGAAGCCGGAACCGAGATCGACAATGTCGCCTGTCGGAAGGTTGTTAAGGCCCAGCAGGCTTGGAAAGCCCACGCTGCCTGAACCAGATCTTTCGCGCTGGCTGGCGTTGCGCATTTGCGCCCGGTCGTCGATGCGAATGTCGATCGTCAGGATATCGCCGACGCGCGCGGCGCGCTGATCGGAAAAGAACCCGCTCGATCCGCGCTCCCAAAGCGACGCGGCTTCGGCCCGGTGATAGGTGCGCGGCGGTTCGGGCGGCGGCATCGGCACCTGCACGAAACTCGCCTCGGCCATGGTCCCGGCATCGAACGACATGCCCGAGACCTGCGGGTCGCGGTTGAACGCATCGCGCGCACTGCCACAGGCAGACAGCATGACCGATGCGACAAGGACGCAGCCGAACGGGACCTGCAGCGGCCTGCAGCGGGTGTAGGTTGATTGGCGGATCATCGGCTTACCTCGACTGTGCCGTTCGCGCGGGCAATGGCTGTCACAGTGGCGTTGCTTACCAGATTGACGATCCGCACGTCCTGATCGCGGTGCGCATCGCCAAGTGCACGGCCCGGCGCGCTGAGTTCGAGCCCGCCATCCAGATAACGGATGGTGACAAGATCGCCGCGTCCGACAACGACCGGCAGCATCACCGATTGCACCATCACCGGCCGGCCCTCGGTCAGAAGGCTGCGCACCTGCATCCCCACCAGTTCGGCAGGGTCAGTGACCGTAAAGGCCCCGATACGGGCGGCGGGAAGGTCGATCATGCCCAGATCGGCATCACCAACGATATCGCCGGGCATCAGGCGGCGCAGCGGGACGGGGACCGGAACGATCAGCATGGCCATTCCATTGACGCGGCGTACATCGCCCCTGTCGGTTACGACATTGGCGATGAAGCGCCCGGTTGAAGGGTCGATCCACCACGCCGAAATCAGGACTGCCGTGTCGGGCGCGCCGGGGTGTATCGTGATGTCGAACCTGCCACGCGACGGCATCGCCGGTCCGGCACTTTCGCGCGCCTTTTCCTCTATCAGCACTTCCAGCGGTTCCGCAGCGGCCAGAGTTGCGCTCAGGACAAGAAGCACAAAGGCAACACCTGCACAGCCTGCTCGCACAATGGCGTTTCCAGCGCAGAATGTGTTTCGCGTGAAGGTGAAGAACGGGACGGCGCGCGGCATCACGTCAGCGGATCTGATTGGTGGAGGACATCATCTGGTCCGCGGTCGAAATCGCCTTCGAATTCATTTCATAAGCCCGCTGTGCCGAAATGAGATCGGTGATCTGCTGAATGATGTTGACGTTCGAGTTCTCAAGATAGCCCTGCCGGACAATCCCCACCCCCGGATCGCCAGGGTTGGCCTGAAGCGGATCGCCGGATGCAGCCGTCGCTTGCAAGAGGTTGTTGCCAAGCGCGCGCATTCCCGCCTCGTTCACGAAAGTGGCCATCGTGATCCGTCCCAGATCAACCGGGACGGGATCGTTCTCGACATAGGCCATGATTGTGCCGGTTTCGCCGATCGCGACATTGACCGTGTTTTCCGGAAGCACAATTCCGGGGTCCAGTTCATAGCCCTGAAGCGTGACGATCTGGCCCTCCGGCGAAAGCTGGAACGCGCCGTCACGCGTGAAGGCCTGGCCGCCGTCGGGCAGGTTCACCGTGAAGAAGCCACGCCCGTCGATTGCGAGGTCGAGCTGGTTCTCGGTCGCCATCAGGCCCCCTTGGGTGTTGAGCCGTATCGTGCCCGCCGTCTGCACACCAAGGCCCACATCAACGCCCGTAGGGCGCAACGTGCCCGCCTCCGTGGTCTGCGAACCCTCCCGTCGCTGCGTTTCATAGATCAGATCCTGGAACGCGGCGCGGCTGCTCTTGAAGCCGGTTGTGTTGGCGTTGGCAATGTTGTTCGAGATGACGGCGACGTTGGTTTGCTGTGCCAGCATCCCTGTTGCGGCGATTCCAAGTGCGTTCATGTCCGGTCACTCCATAATTCCGACGAGTGGGCTGTTTCTGGCATCGCTGCCCGTATGATTGCTGCGGATTTCATCAACTGACCGGGCGGCCGATCCTGCGCAGCACGTCGCGGCGCAGTTCATCTTCGCCGTTCATCAACTGGACGGCGCGCTCATAGGCTTTCTGGATCGACATCATGCGCGTCATCTCGATAACCGGCTGGACGTTGCTGCCCTCTACCGCGCCCTGCACGACTTCGCTCACTTCATCAGGAACAGGCGGGCGGATGCCTTCGATATCGGGCTGCACGAACAAGCCGTTGCCGATCCGCTCATAGGTCTGGAGATCGGGAACCTCGAAAACACCGATCTGGGCGATCGGTCCGTTGGCGAGGCTGGAGATCATGCCGGTTCGCGAGATTGACAGATCGGCGCCCGCATCGGGCGGCAGTGCGATCTGATTGCCCGCGATATCAAGAACACGCGCCCCTGACATCGTCACCAATCTGCCCTGTGCATCGGTCGCGAAATGGCCATCACGCCCGTAGGCTCTTTGGCCCTGTGGGGTTTCATAGGCAAACCAGCCGGTGCCTTGCAGGGCCACATCAAGCGGGTTTCCCGTGTAGGAAACCGCGCCCTGCTGTGTGTCGACATAAGATCCTCTGTCGATCAGGAAGCTGGTGTTGCCCGTCGCGGCCGTATCGTCGCGATGGAGATACGACGAGAAAACCACCCGTTCGCCCTTGAAGCCAGCAGTATTGGCATTCGCCATGTTGTTAGCGGTCACGTCCAGATTGCGCTGAAGCGCGGTCGCGAGCGACAGTGAGATGTAGTTGGCATTGTCCACAGCGTGACCCTATCGATGTGTTCAAGCTGTAATACAAGCAAAACAAGAATAAATCAAATACTGTTGTTGATTATTTTTCATCTATACATGATTATGTGAAAAACAGTGGTGGAGATGATCGTGAATCCCCCTTTTCGCCGTCATGCGTGCCGCGCCACTCGCAGAAAAGTCTGCGGCGGATCTGGTTCTGGCCTTGTATCGCTGGCTCTTGGCCGCGCGCTGGTGCTTGTTGTCTGCTTGTCAGTGCCTGTCGGCGCATCGCCGCATCAGGCGGGAACGGACCACTCGCCCCGGAGTGCGCTTTCGTCATCCGCCCCACGGCAGGCACAAAGTGGATTGTCGCATCTCCCTCCTCTGGGGCCTGAGCTTGAGCGATTCGATTCGCGTCTTTTCGTCGAAGACCGGCGCCGGCTGATGGAGGAACTCGACAATGAGCGGAATGGGCAGGTCAGGGCGATGCGCCCCTCGCCGGAAGAGACTGATCTGCTGCTCGACCTTGCAGCGCTGCACATCGCCCAGCGGATGCTGCCCGAGGCGCAATCTTTTCTCGCCGCGGTGCCCGCAGGCGTCGGTCACGCGAACAGTTCGTCCGAACGCAGAGGGCGGCGTATTGCGCTGAGTGCGGCGTTGCTTGGATTTGGCAGTGCAGCGACAACCGCACCCGGTGGCTGGTCGGATGCGTCCCTTTTTGACGCGTTGCACCACATTGCGCGTGGCGAGCATGAGGCAGCGCGACCGTTGCTGGCCAGCGCGAAAGCGATCCTTGACGGCTATCCGCCCGCACTGAGCGAGCCGGCCATGCTGCCGCTTTTTTGGTCAGCGATCGAGAGCCGCAGCTGGAACGTGGCGCGTTCCCTTGCCGCGCGGCTGGAGCGAGTGAATGACACCGGGCACAGGGCAGGCTACCGCTATCTTCTGGGCCGTGCCGCAGAGGTGGGCGGCGACATCATGGCAGCATTCGACAACTATGCTGTAGCAGCGGCAGGAAGCGATGAATGGGCGCAGCGTGCGCGGCTGGCACTGATCGACCTGGCGCGCGCGACGGATGCGCTTTCGCCAGAGAGCGCGCGGCAGCTGCTTGTGCAGACGCGCGCGCTGTGGTCCGGCGGCGCGCTTGGGCTGGCAACGCTGCAACGGCTTGCGGCGCTGGAAATGGCCGAACAGCGCGACCTCCCGGCGCTTGAGGTGCTGGGCGATATTGCACGGCGTCACCCGGATACGCCCGAGGCCGAAATGGCAGCAGGGCAGGCGGATGAGTTGATTGAAGCCATCTACACCCGCGGCCTTGCGAACGAAATGCCGCTTGCCGATCTGATCGCTGCACACCGCGCCATTGAGCGCAACTATGGCCTGAGTGCTATTTTTGATGCCTTTGCGGAACCTTTTGCCGACTATCTGGCCGCGAGCGGCGCAAGCGGACTCGCCGCCGCTGAATATGGCGCAATCCGGGCGCGGATCAACGCGCGCGCGGAGCGTGTGATGAATGATCCGCCCACAGACCCCGAAATGATCGCCGAATTGCGTCTGACGCGGGACCGGCTGCGCCTGAAACACGCGGCGGCCCTAATGCAGGGCGGGCGGCTGGCAGAGGCCGAGACGCTGCTCACCATCGCCATCGCCACGGCTGACAGCCCGCTGCACGACCGGCACAACCTGATGCGCGCGCAGCTTTTTGCCGCCACTGGCAGACCCTCGGATGTGCTTGGCACCCGGATGGTCGCGCCAAGCGATGATTATGTCAGGTTGCGTGCCGAGGCTGCGTTCGAACTGGGCGCCTGGGCTGAAGCGCGTGGCTCATATGAGACGCTCTTGCAGCGGATTGGCCCCGGTATGGAGGCGCGCGATCAGATCAACCTGATACTTGCCGCGCATCGCGCCGGGGATCCTGGCCGCGTCCGCGAACTGATCCTCAGCTTTCCCGATCTGGATGAACACTGGGCGGCATTCGCGGCACGGCTGACCTCAGATACGCCGGATGTGCTGCCGCTGCGAAACAATACCGCACAGCAGCGTGTCGAGAATGCCGACAGCGCGCTACGCCAGCTTCATGCGGCGGGAAGGGTCGGCATCCCCTGACTTAATCTTGCCAAGCATTACCGAAACCTTAACCGCACGTAAAACTCTGGCGCCTATATCTGATCGGTCCCGCTCTCAATCACAACCGGCGGCAGGAAGCAAAAGGACACTTTATCATGAGTATTACCAACGCATTGCAGACCGGTGTCAGCGGCTTGCGCGCCATTTCCACCGCTGTCGGCCGTATCTCGGGAAATATCGCAAATGCCAACACCGATGGCTATCGCCGCAGTTTTGCGCAGATGGTGACGACCACCACGACCGGCAGCGGCCTCAATCTAGCGCCGGCGGGCGTCCGGGCCGTGCAGGGGACGAACGTTTCGCTTGACGGTGCATTGCGACCGACCGGACGACCGACTGATCTTGCAATCGGGGGATCGGGGTTCTTTGTCGTGTCGCGCAATCCGAACGAGCTTGTTGAATCAAACTACCGGATGACGCGCGCCGGGTCCTTCCTGCCAGACGAGAATGGATATCTGCGCAATGCCGCCGGATACTATCTTTCAGGGTTTCCCTATGGCGAAGACGGCACGCTTGGCGCGGTGGATCGCAACCGTTTCGGCGATCTTGAGACCGTGAAGATCGGCGATGTGCAGATGGTCGGCGCGGCGACCACTGCGATAACGATTGGCGGCAACGTGCCTGCGCAACAGACGGGCCTCGCCACGCCGGGCGACCCTTTCCTGTCCTCGGCAGAATTCTTTTCGCCTCTCGGCGTGGCGGCGCGGCTTCAGTTCTCGTGGCAGCCCACTGATATTGCGAACACCTGGGATGTGACCGTCAACGACCCCGATGGCGTGGCGCTTGGCACGGTGAGAGTGGCCTTCAATGCAACAGGGCCGAACGCTGGATCGCCGCAGAGTTACGACAACGCAAATTTCCCCGGCTTCGACCCTGCCACCGGGCGAGTGACGATCGAAGTCGGCCCGGATGCGCAGGAGATCACGCTTGATTTCGGCGCACCGGACACGTTCACCGGCATGACGCAATTCGCCGGAGATTACGCGCCGCTTAGGTTCGGGGCGGACGGGTCGGGAACCGGCATGCTGGTCCGCACCGAAATCGACGAGCGCGGTGATGTTTACGGCGTGTTCGACAACGGCAAGCGCAAGGCACTGTACAATATCCCGCTTGCCGAAGTGCCGAACCCGGACGGGCTGACGACAACCGATGGCAACGCCTTTCTGGTATCACGGACTTCGGGTGCCGTCCGGCTGAGCGGCGCAAACGAGGGCTCGGCGGGATCGATCACGGCAGGGGCGCTCGAAAGCTCGAATGTCGAGGTGGCGCAGGAACTGACCGACCTGATCCAGGCTCAGCGTGCCTATTCGTCAAACGCAAAGATCGTCACCACCGTGGATGAGATGCTGGACGAGACGGTGCGGATCAAGCGCTGACGGGCATAAGGGGCCAACGCCATGAGCATAACGAATGCCTTTGTCAGCAGCCGCAGCGGGCTCGCCGCGACAGCCGCGTGGTCCGAGGTCGTGGCGAACAACATCGCCAACGCCGATCGCGCAGGCTATGCCCGGCGGGGGGTCTTGCTGACCAGCGGGCCCAACGGCGGTGGCGTTCTGGTTGCCGGGCTGCGGCGCGATGTGGACGGTGCGCTTGACCGGATGCACCGGCAGGAAATGTCGCGCACCGCGACGCAGGATGCCATCGCGGAAGGGCTCAAGGTGCACGCAGCGCTTCTGGGTGCGCCAGGAGATCCGCTGTCGATACCGGGTCGGATCACGGCGTTGCAGTCCCGGCTGGATGAACTGTCAAATGACCCCGCGCAACCGGCATTGCAAAGGGCATCGCTGGATGCGGCGGCGGCGGTTGTGTCGGGGCTGAATGCAACCTCTGCCACATTGTCGGAAACGGCCGCAAATACCCGCACCGGCGTTCGGGGCGACGTGGCGACGCTGAACCGGCTGCTTTCGGAAACCGCTGAGCTTAACCGCAAGATTTCGCTTGGAGAAGCTGGGTCGCGCGATAATGCGATGCTCGAAGATACGCTGTCCATGCGGTTGGATGAGATGTCGGAACTCGTCGATATGCGGGTTCAGCGCGATCCGGGCGGCGGCATCAGTATCTATACCGCAGGGGGCGCTCCGCTTGTCGAAGGCCGCACCGTCCATACCGTCACGTTCTCCGAATCCGAGGGCAAACTTTTCGCCGGTACTGCCGAAATCACCCCAGGCGTTTCGGGCGCGCGCGGCTTTCAAGAGGGGCGGCTTGCCGGACGGATTGCATTGCTGAACGAGACGCTGCCGCGCATGCAGCTGCAACTGGACGAAGCTGCGCGGATGCTGGTGGTGTCTTTCACCAATGCCGACACCTCGCTTGCGCCGGGCGAAGCGGGGCTTTTCACGGATGATGGCGCGGCCTTTGATCCGCTGAAACTGACCGGTCTTGCGGCGCGCATCACGATCAATGAAGCGGTGCGCGGGCCGGGCGGCGATACGCTCTGGCGGATGCGGGACGGCGTTTCGGCTACGGAACCCGGCCCGGAAAGTGACAGCACGCGAATTGAAAGCATGATCGCCGCCTTTGATGTCGTTCAGACGCTGTCGCCGGGAACGGGACTGGGCGCCGAAGCGCGGCTGACCGACTATATTCCCGCCATGATCGCCGACCAGCAGGTCGCCCGCAGTTCGGCGCAAGGCAATGCAGACGCGCTACGTGCCGGGGCGCAGGCGCTTGAAACCGCGCGCCTTGGTGTTCAGGGCGTCAATATCGACGACGAGTTGCAGCAGCTTGCCGCGATCGAACAAAGCTATGCCGCGAATGCGATCATGATGCGCACCTTGGGCGAAATGCTGGATACGCTGCTCGCAGCAGTCTGACCGGAAAGGGAAAAACGATGATCGGAGCCGTTCGAACGATGTCGACACTGGACACGCTTGTAACCCAGCGCAGGGTCGCTGCCGACCTTACCCAGCGGCTTTCGGCGGCGGCCACAGAGGCTTCGACGGGTATGAAGACCGATGTCTTTCGCGCACTTGGCTTGCGCGCGTCCGAGGCGCTGGCGCTGCGCGCGGGCATGGCGCGGAACGAAACATTCATTGCCTCCAACGAGATGCTGTCGAACCGAATGGACCTGACCGCGCTGACCTTGCGACAGACACGCGAAACGGCGCAGGATTTTCTGAACCTCGCCATCAGCAACGTTTCCGAGCCGACGCAAACCGCCGTCGAATTGCAGCGCGCGGCGCAGATGGCGCTGGATCGCCTGACCGGGCAGATCAACACGACGTTTCGCGGCGTGCCGCTTTTTGCCGGAACGGACAGCGCCCAGCCACCTTTGCAACACTGGGATGCGGCGCATCCTGTGACCGGGCTTTCTCCGCGCGATGTTCTGGTCAACACGATCGGCGCGGGTATCGGAGATGCTGGCGACGCGGCGACGAAGGCCGCGCGGATTGCCGATATTTTTGCCAGCGCCGCCACGGTCCTGCCAGAGGAAGAGCGCTTCGAGAGCACCTTCTTCAACGGCACGCCGCGTCTTGCCGCTGACGGCACGGCCGCGCCCCGCGTCACAGCCCGGATCGACGAGTCGATGGTGCTTGAGCATGGTGTGCAAGCGAACGATCCAGCCTTTACCGACTTGTTGCGCGGGCTTTCGATGCTTGCGGCAACCGATGCGACCAATATCGCCGACCCCGAAGCTTACAGGGCCTGGGTCGGCGAAGCGGTCAATGCTGTGTCGGCCGGTGTGTCAGGTCTGATCGAAGCCGAGTCACGCCTTGGCAGTCAGCAACAGACAGTCGCCCAGACACTGGAGATGCAGCGCGACCGCCACACCTTGTTCAACAGTCAGGTCATGGCCCTGGAAGGTGTGGATCCCTACGAGGCCGCGACGCGCCTGAACCAATTGCAGACGCAACTTGAGGCAACCTATGCCGTCACTGCCAGGCTGTCCCGGCTTTCGTTTCTGAACTTCATGTAAGCGCCGGCGCGTCGGTGTCGCCTGACGCAGACAAGGCGGTGTGCAACCCCACATCCTGTTCACGCCTGTTTCGGGTCTTGGCTTGTTCCGGCGGAGACATCTTGTAGCCGCGGCCATGCACCGTTTCGATGTAGCGATGCCCGGACCTCGCAGCCGCGTCAATCTTCTTGCGGATCTTGCAGATATAGACGTCGATCACCTTGTCAAAGGGTTGCTCCTCGGCCAGCCCGTAAACCGCATCATAAAGCGCGGCCTTGGACATCACCTTGCGGGCATTCAGCGCAAGGTGATGAAATATCGCATGTTCACGACCAGACAGAAAAACCCTTTGCCCCGCCACCTCTGGATCGCGCCCGTCAAAGTAGGCCGTCACCTCGCCTATACTGACGCTTTGTGCGGCATGGCCATGAACGCGGCGCGTGATCGCATTGATCCGCGACCGCAGCTCGATCCCTTTGAGCGGGATCACGAGGTCATCGTCTGCCCCGTGATCAAGCGTCTGCGCCGCAGCGCGCGCATTGCGAAAGTCTCGCAAGACCACAATCGGATTGTGGCACCCTGCGTCACGCAATTTGCAGATCTGCTTCAATACCGACGCGCTGTCGGCCAGAAGGAGCGGCCTGATCGCGTGCCCTTCGCGGTTCAGCAATCCGAGATCGCCGTCAAAGAAGGTGTCAGTAATGCGGACGGGAACAATGCGCGCGGCCCGCAATTCAATCGATATTCCGCGCGCACGGTCCTCGCGCGGCTCGTGAAGGTAGACGTGCATCCAGAAAACCTTTCGCTGCCGGTTCGCGCCAAATCATGAATAGAGTCCGGTTTGGCGGGTCTTTTGCATAATTTAAATAACTATACTTGAAAAAATCAAGTATAGTGTGATTATATACTTGAAATTTTCTTCATTCCGCCGTTTGATCGTAACGTTGACAGCCGCAGCACGGGGATCGCCATGCGTTGCAGATCGCGCTTCTTAATCTGTTTGAATGCTACAATCGTGGCCTTCCTTGTCATGTTCGCAGGGGGCGCTACGACTGCTGTCGCGGATGTGCGGATCAAGGATATCGCCACATTCGAGGGGGTGCGCGAGAACCAGCTTGTCGGATACGGTCTTGTCGTCGGGCTTGACGGAACAGGTGACCGGCTGCGCAACAGCCCGTTCACACAGCGCTCGCTTGAGGGGATGCTGGAGCGTCTGGGCGTCGGAAACCTGTCGAATGAGACGATGCGCACCGAAAACACCGCCGCTGTGATCGTCACTGCAAATCTGCCGCCCTTCGCGCGCCGGGGATCGACCATCGATGTCGTGGTGTCGTCGCTGGGCGATGCCGGATCGCTGCGCGGCGGCACGTTGATCGTGACGCCGCTTTCCGGGGCCGATGGCGCGGTTTATGCGGTGGCGCAGGGGCCGATCGCCGTAGCAGGTTACGCCGCGCAGGGAACGAATGCGAGCATTGTTGAAGGGGTGCCGACCGTTGCGCGGATTGAGAACGGCGCCACCGTGGAAAACGAAGTCGGGCTGGCCTTCAGCACGTTGGACAGCGTGCGCATCGCTCTGCGCACGCCTGATTTTACCACTGCCGCCCGTGTTGAAGAGGTCATCAACAACGCTATCGGGCCGGGCACCGCAACCGCTCTCGATCCCGGCACGATCGAGGTAAGTCTCAACGACAAAAACGATATCTTTGGTCTGATGTCAGAGATCGAGGGGCTGCGCGTGCAACCTGACAGCATCGCAAGGGTCGTGATCGACGCGCGTTCAGGCACTATCGTGATCGGCTCGAATGTCCGGATCGGCCGGGTCGCTGTCAGCCAGGGTGGGCTCACGGTCATGGTGCGCGAGGATATCGAGGTCAGTCAGCCGCAGCCATTCTCGATCGGCGAGACGGTCATTGTGCCGCAGACCACCGTGGCGGTTCAGGAGCGCGAGACACAGTTCACCGTGCTGGAAGGCGACGTGAGCCTGCAACGTCTGGTCGACGGGCTGAATGCCATCGGGCTTGGTGCATCGCAGACGATCTCGATTCTGCAGGCAATCAAGGCTGCGGGCGCACTCTATGCTGATCTGGAGATCATCTGATGGAGATAACGCCGCCCTCGGTGCCTCGCATGGCGCAAATGACAAGTATTGCAACCACCCGCAGCAACGCGACCAGCGCCGCCAACGCGGCCCATGAATTTGAAGTGGTGTTCCTGTCGCAGGCAGTCGAGGAAATGATGCGGGGCGCAACAGCGGGGGAGTTCGGCGGTGGCCATGGTGAAGAGATATGGCGCAGCTTTCTCGCCCGTGCATTCGCAGAAGAGATCGCGCGCTACGGCAGTGTCGGCATTGCGCGCAGCATAGAGGCTGGCATCGCGGCTTACGGCACTCGCGAGGTGGGCGAATGACCGAAGGTGATAAAGCGGCGATCGCCGCACTGACGTGTCTTCTGCGCGACGAGATCGCAGCGATCCGGCGGGGCGAGCTGGCGCAGGTCGGCGCGCATGTTACGCGCAAGGCCGAACTCGGCGCGGCGGTCGAGGCGGCGGCTCCGGCCATCGCCGAGGCGCTTGCCGCCGAGCCGCCGGACGCAAGCCTGGTCGCCCGGATCGCGACGCTGCGTGACCTGATCGATACGAACGGAACCCTGCTGGAACGCATGTCACAGGCGACAGGCAGCATGGTAGGCGAAGTGGCACGCATCCGCGACCGCCACGGCCTGCGCGGCATTTATGGCGCGAAAGGGACGCAGCGCGCCAGTGAGCCTGTCCCGGTGCAGCGGTTCGACCGTTCTGTGTGAGTTGTTAACTGCGCGTTAACCCGCGCCGCCAATCTCTTACTACGGCCCCGGCCGAAGCAGGCCAAAAAGCCAGTTTTCGTCAGAAAGACGATCATCATTATCAAGACCCTAGAAAGGGGAATGACATGACTTCGATCCTCACCAACACCTCTGCGATGAATGCGCTGTCGGCGCTTCGCAACATCAACCAGAACCTGGGCACCACGCAAGACCGCATCAGCAGCGGCCTCAAGGTCGCGTCCGGCAAGGACAACGCCGCCTATTTTTCGATTTCTCAGACCATGAACTCGGACAGCTCGGCGAACAAGTCGGTTGGCGAAAGCATGACAATCGCCAAGAACTCGATTGCTACGGCGCGGCTTGGTGTCGAAGCGGTGGTGGAACTTGCAAAACAGTATGTTGATCGCCAATCCTTTGCGCAGAACCTTCCGGCCGACGACCAGCAAGCGGTCACCGATGAACTGACCGCTCTGGTAGAGCAGATGAACAACATCCTGTCGCAGGCCAACTTCAATGGCGAAGATCTGGTGACGGCAGGTGCGGCTGCGACGAAGGAAGTGGTCACCGGCCTGTATAGGGATGGTGCAGGCGTATCAGCCAGCAATGTCACGCTGACCACGGTTGACGTTACGGCTCTGGTAGGTGCCCTCGATGGCGATTTCGATGCGGCCGGCGTTACCACTTCAAGAACCCAGTTGGGTTTGATGATCGACTACGCCACCTCGCTTGGTATCGCTGAAAAGGCAATCGAGAGCCAGCAGACGTTCCTGAACACACTGACCGACCGTCTCGACAGCGGCATTGGCGGCATGATCGACGCGGACATGGAAGAAGAGGCCGCACGCCTTCAGGCGCTGCAGGTGCAGCAGCAGCTTGCCACGCAGGCGCTGTCTATCGCCAACCAGGGCCCACAGAGCATTCTCAGCCTTTTCCGCTGACGGTGCTGATCTGACACAGAGCAGACATGCAGGCAAAGGCGAGGGGCTTTCACAATAGGCCCCTCGCCATACCAAAGGCCCTTGCCAGAGTGCCGGGCCTCCAGACTCACAGGGCATTTCCAACATGAAAACGCCCGGTCAGAAGGCCGGGGCAGCAGGAAAGCAGAACGCATGAGCATTGCCGCCTACAAATCCACCATCCGCCAAAGCGAGTCGCCCCGCCAGATCGAGCGCCGCATCCTGTCACGCCTGACCGGCGCACTTGAGGCACACGCCGCCTATGACACGGCAGGCACAGTCGAGCGGCTGGATATCCTGTCCAGCGGGTTGCGCGAAGCGCTCGCTGAAAACCAGAAATTCTGGAATGAGCTGAAGTATGACCTCGCGCAGCCCGGAAACGCGCTGTCACCGGAACTGCGCGCAGGGCTTCTGTCGATCGCGCTCTGGATCGACCGGCAGACGAGCGCCATCATGGGTGGTCAGGGCAGCGTGCGTGCGCTGGCCGACATAAACCGCACGATCATCATAGGGCTTTCTGCCATCACGGGGCTTCCCGCCACGCCCGTGGCCCCATCGCCTGTTGTTGCGGATGCCGCGCGCTCCGTTCAGGCCGTCCAGCAGGGCAGGTGATGCGATGGCGCTCAAGCTGACCCTGAAACCCGACGAGCGGATCATCGTCAACGGCTGCGCGATGCGCAATTCGGGACGCCGCCACGTGCTGACCATTGAAAGCCAGGCCGATGTGATCCGCGGGCATGACCTGCTGGACCCCGAGGGTATCGTGACACCCGTCCGGCGTGTCTACTTCCTGATCCAGACCGCGTTGACCCGCGCCGACCTGCGCGCCGACTTGCTGGCCCCGATCCAGAAACAGCTTGCCGTTCTTGCCACTGTGTTTGGCGGCAGCAACGTCGGACAGATCTTCGAGGCGGCGAATTTCGTGAGCATCGGAGATTTCTACAAGGCGCTGAGCGCGCTGCGTCCGGTGATGCGCCACGAGGAAGAGATCATGGCCCGCTCGCGCGCAGCGCCGCAAGATGGCCCGGAAGCGCAGGCATCAGACGTGATGCCCATGGTCGCGCGGTCATGACGGGCGCAATCGGCGTCTCTACCCAGCTTGGCTTGCGCATCGCGGATGCCACCCGTGAAGCGCAGGTCACGGCAATTCGGGACAGCGCTGAGCACAGTCGCGCGATTGCGGCCTTTCGCGAACGCATCGCCGATGTGCGCAATGTCGATGATCTCTTGGCCGATCGTGAGCTGTATGTCTTTGTCATGAAGGCTTTTGATCTTGAAGATCAGATCTTTGGCAAGGCGATGATCCGCAAGGTGCTGGAAAGCGATCCGTCAAAGCCCGATGCGCTTGTGCGCAGGCTGACCGATCCCCGCTTCATGGAAATGCACAAAGCCCTTGGCTTTGGCCCCGGCGGTGAGGGCAACAGCTCTGTGCTTGATCCGGCATGGCAGGAAGGGATTGTCGCGCGCTATGTCGAGCGGCAATTCATCGACGGACAAGCCGGAAAAAGCGAGACGGTGGGCAACGTGCTTGAGTTCCGGCAGAAAGCCCCGAACGCGAAAACCTGGTTTGACGTGTTGAAAGACCCGATGATGAGCCAGTTCATGCGCACGGCACTTGGCCTGCCGGAGGTGTCTGTCCGCCTCGATGTGGATCGGCAGGCGGCGCTTTTCGCCAAGAAATTCGATATCGAAAAGCTTCAGGATCCGGACGAGCGCAAGCGGCTGGAAAGGCTCTATGCGATCATTTCAGACGCGCGCGACACATCCCGCATCGCCCAAAACGCGGCTGTGCAGATCATGTCGGGGGCGGTCAGTGCAGGGGCGGACGGGGGCCGTTTCGTGCCGATCACACTGGATATCGCCGCAATCGGCAGCCTTCCGCGGCAACCGTATCGCTGACCGCGCGGATTATTCAATCATTTCATCCTCATCCTCTACGCTGGGCAACCGGATGATATCCTGCGCGGCGAGTTCGCGCGCGCAATCCACGATCGCCGTCTGTGCCGCACGCACGTCGCGCCCCCGCACCGCGCCCATCGTGTTCATCTCGTCCAGCAGCATGTCGCGTGACCGCACGGGCAGGGCCGAAAGGAACTGTTCGCGCATCTCTGCCGATGCGCCGCGCAGCGCCAAAGGCAGCGTTTTGCCCTCTACGCCCCGCATCACGCGCGCCAGGCTTTGCAGATCGAGCCTCATGAGATCGTCGAAGGTAAACATCTTCTGGCGGATCGTGCCGAAATCCTCAGGCATGCGTTGTTCAAGTTTTTCTGACAGCGCCGCAAATGTGTCGCTGTCGAGTTTGTTGAAAAGGTCTGCCATGTGCTGGTGCATCTCGGCGGCGCCGGGATGCGCGGCGACTGCCATCAGATCCCTTTGAAGGGACTCTTCGATGTGCCGCATGGTTTCGGCCGGTACCGCCTTCATCCTGATCATCCGTTCGACCACGGCCTGCAGGCGTTCCGGACGCATCCGCGCCAGTGCCTGCGACGCGACCCCGGTTGGCAGTTTCGCAAGAATCACGGCAGCCGTCTGTTCGTGCTCGCTGTCGAGATATTCTGCGATCACCTTCTCGTTCACTGCACCAAGCCGCGTCCAGAGATCACGTTCCTGCAATGGGCCGCGGATCTCCTTGAGGATCGAGGCGACCTGATCAGGTGGCAGGAAGCTGCGCAGCATGTTCTCGGCAATGGCAAGGGAGCCTGTGACGCCGCCGCCATTGGTGACCGTTTCTGTAAATTCGGTCATGACCTCTTCGACCAATGGGGCAGGGACCACGCCCAGGCCCGATACGGCGCGGGTAATTCTCTGAATATCGGCGTCATCGAGCATCTTCATCAGCTCTGAACCACGCTTTTCGCCAAGACAGAGGAAAAGGATAGCGGCCTTCTCCGGGCCACGGAGCCTGCGCCCGCCGCGAAGCGATGGGTTGATGCTGGTGGTTTCGATGGTTGTCGATGACATGGCGATGTTCCTTTCGGGACACGGGGGGGCAGGCGGCTGGGGCAGGCGGCGGGCGGGCTTCACCCGCTTAGCGGCAAGTAGCTTTCCATCAGGCTTCCGGCGAGCATGTACCAGCCGTCTATCAGAACGAAGAAGATGACCTTGAACGGCAGCGAGATCAGGACAGGGGGCAGCATCATCATCCCTGCGCTCATCAGGATCGACGCCACGATAAGGTCAATCGCGATGAATGGCAGATAAACCAGAAAGCCGATGGTGAAAGCGCGGCGCAGCTCCGATATCATGAAAGCGGGCACCAGTTCGCGCCAGCCCGCCTCTTCGGCCGTCTGCGGGTCCGGCGTGGTGGCGGTGTTGCTGCCGCCAGCGCGTGCGGCAAGATCGCGAAACAGCGCAAGATCCTTGGGCCGGGTATTGGCAAACATGAAAGCCTTGAAAGGCGCACCCACCCGCTCGATCGCCTGCTCTTCGGTGATGGAATTGTTCAGGAGCGGGCGC
Source organism: uncultured Rhodobacter sp. (assembly GCA_964496915.1). Classification (GTDB taxonomy): domain Bacteria; phylum Pseudomonadota; class Alphaproteobacteria; order Rhodobacterales; family Rhodobacteraceae; genus Pararhodobacter. Next base: position 24,918 of record CAZCAX010000017.1, on the reverse strand, counting down.
AGCCCACCTTCCCAGGCATCCTCGATCACCGGCTGCATCACGAAGAATGTCATGAACAGCGCCATGCTCGTCAGCACAATGTTCGGCGGTGTCTGGTTCAGGCCAAGCGCCGATCGCAGCATCGAGAACACGATCACAAAGCGCGTGAAGCATGTCATGATCATGAGAAGACCGGGCGCGACGCTCAGCACCGTCATCAGGGCGATGAGTTGCAGGATGCGCCCGCTCAGGGTTGCGCGTTCGTCCGATCCGGGTGGCGCATCGCTCAGCACCCCCGAAAGCGACTCCAGCAAACCGCCCGCGTCCTGCGCCAGCGCCGGGAGCGCCGCTGCGCATGAAAGCAGCAGGCCGACTGCAATTGCACCGAGCGGCGTAAGGGTTGGAAGCCGAGACATGCGTCGTCAGTTGTCCAGCACGTAGTCTTTGATGATCTCGGTGAGGGTCACTCCGATCCGGTCGCCGCTGAGCTTGACCAGATCGCCCCGCGCCACCAGCCTGTCGTTGATGACCACATCGACCGGCTCACCGATTTTGCGGTCCAGTTCGATCACTGACCCGCGCGACAGCTTCAACAACTGCGATATCGGCATCCGCGCGTGACCCAGGATCACCTGCACGCGCAGATCCACGTTGAACATCGCGTCGATGTTGCGCCCGGCCGATTGTGACGCAGGCGATGACGCCGCAACTGCGTCGGTGGTTTCGGCTTCAGCCGCTTCAAGTTCGGGGAAGGCCTCGGACAGATCGGCTGGCCGCGCTGGCGAGGCTGTCCCGGCCTGCGCCGCGACTGCGTCCTCGGTTATGGGGTCTGACGTGGTGTCATTGGGTCCGGCCATGCTCAGCGCTCCGAAAGGGGGATGGGGGCTGCGGACCGCGCCTCGCGCAGGGCGAACAGGATACGGTCGCAGATGGATGAGAAACTGTATTCGAGAAAGCCGTTGTCCCAGTCGACGCGCGCGTCGCCATCGGCAAGTGCGGGATCGGTGCGCAATTCGACGCGACCCTGCAAGCCATTCTGGGTGATCGCGGCGTCCAGATCATCGTGCAGCAATTGCAGCGCGTCAGACGACAGAGATACACGCAGCGACATGCTGCCCAGCCCGACAGTCAGGGCGCGGCGCACTTGTGCAAGGGCGCGATCATGCGCGCGGCGGCGCAGCAATTCGGGGAAAACCTGTTCGCAAACAGTAATCGCAAAATCAAGCACCTGCGCCTCAAGCGCGGCGCGGTGGCGGTCATTCTCCCGAACCATGGCCGGGAGCTGCTGGCCAAGCGCTTCCAGCGCTGCCGCACGGCGCGCGCCATCAGCGACCGCGGCTTCTGCCAAGCCCTCGGCATGGCCGGCGCACTTACCCTCCATGAACCCTGCGGCGCGCGCGGCCTCGACCGCCTCGGCCAGTTCCTCGGGCGTGTGGCGGGCGCGTGCCGCGCGGCGGGCCTGCCGGTCTTCGTGTGCCAGTTCCAGGTCGAAATCACGATCGAAGATCACTGTCATGGCTTCATGCCTCCTCTGCCAGCCAGCTTTGCATGACCCGAAGCGCCTCGGCCGGTTCGTTCTCGACAAGTTGGCCGATCGCCTTGATCCGACCGGACCGCACCCCGCCCGACACCGATACGAGGGTCACGAAATCATCCTGAGAGTCGCCGTGATCCAAGACGGACATCCTTTGGACTGACGGTGCGCGCGCTGGTCCTGCCAGCGCCACGGAATTCTGGCCAGACCCGATCTGCGGCACCGTCTCGTCACCCCGAGCAAGCGCGAGAGAACCCGGCATTTCCCCACCGGTCAACGCGAGCGCCCCCTCCTCTGGCCATATCTTCCGAAGAACGGGCGCAAGTCCGAAAATCAGCACCAGTGCGACAACAGCAAGCGCGAACAGACTGCGCAGTATCGTCATCAGGTTTGCCGCGATCACCTGCATGACCGACATCCCCATGGGGGCACCCACGTCTAGCGAGTAGTCGATGAACCGCAGGCTGTCGACGGTCACGGTATCGCCGCGCGCGGCGTCGAAACCGACCGCAGCACGCACAAGTTGCGCGAGCCTTTCAAGCTCTTCCGCCGGGCGTTCCGCATAGGTGACACTGCCGTCATCGGCAACTTCGTAGATACCGTTGACCATGACCGCGACCGAAAGCCGTGCCACGTCACCGGGTTCGCGGATGGTCTCGCTCTGGGTCGTGCCGATCTCGTAGTTCACGATTTCATCGGTGCGCGTGCTGCTGTTTGTCGAAAGCGCGCCATTTCCGGCATCGGCCAGTTCGGCGGGAAGATTGTTCGCGACCCCGACGTCATCGCCGGTTGGATTGCGCTCCTCGCGGTTTTCCTCGCGGGTTTCTGTCGAACGCACGACCTGTTGCTGAGGGTCGAATGTCTGGCTGCGGATGACCTGGCGTTCACTGTTCAGATCGACATTGACCTGTACGCGCGCATTGCCAGCGCCCACCCGCGCCGTGAGAATCTCGGTGATGCTACGCGCCATCTGCTCCTGAATGGCCGATCCTGCGGCGCCAATCGTGACATCGCCGGGGCCATCCTCGGAGAGGATCGTCTCACCGCTCGCGGTCAGCACGGTGACGCGCGCCGGGGACAGATCGGGCACCGCAGACGCGACGAGCGCCCTGATCGCCAGCGCCTGTCTGCGCCCGATCACCTGGGTTGCCCGGCCGCGCACGATAACAGATGCGCTGGGTTCGGGCCGGGTGCGCGAGAATGCTTCGCGTTCCGGCAACACGAGGTGAACGCGGGCGGCGTCAATGCCGTCGATTGTCTGGATGGAGCGTGCAAGTTCACCTTCGAGCGCGCGCAACCGGCTGACCTGCTGCATGAAGCTGTTCATGCCAAGTCCGCTGGCATTGTCAAAGATTTCCCAACCCGGCGCGCCCTCGTCCGGCAGGCCCTGTTCGGCCAGCGCCATACGCGCACGCGCCACATCCTCTTGCGGGACCGCCACGACCGTGCCTCCGCCGCCAAGCTGAACAGAGAACCCGGCCTGCTCCAGCGCAGCCACCACGCGGCTTGCCCCTGCAAGCGAGAGATCGCTGTAAAGCGGTGCATATGTAGGCTTCATCACCGCCGCCAGCCCAAGAAACAGCGCGAGAACAAGGCCGATGCCGGTCGCGCCCAACGCAATGAGTCGCGTCCGACCAAGCGCCATGAGGTTGTTGATAATCGGCTGCACTGTCGGAGTCCGGTTCATTTGGTTCAAACCAAGCTTAAACGCTGGGCAGCAAGAATAGCAAGTATAGTTTTTTAGATATTGCCTTTCACAGTTCGCTATTTCATATTGATCATGAATAATTATCTTTCCGAAGAGCAGCCGGAGCGGCCTATGTTCAAGAAGAAAACTTCGCCCGATGTGGGTGATGCCCCGTCCCGCCGCAGGATCGTCGTGATCCTTGGGGCGGCGGCGCTGGCGGTGGTGGTGCTTGTCGGTGGGCTCGTTGCGGTCATCGGCAGCTCGGGCCTGCGCAGCATGCTGGCCAGCGACGGACCGGACAGTGCCATCCCTGCAACAACGTCGGAAGGCGCGGAAACCGGTCCGCGAAATGTCGATCTCGTCGTGATGCCGTTTGAGGAAATGATCGTAAACATCGCCGCCACAGCCGAACCGGGGAGGCAGGCGAGCCGGTTCATGAGGCTGGGTCTGGCTTTGGTGTATGACCAGACAATGGACACAGCCGGACTTGTCGAAACCCGCCACATCTATATGCGTGACGCTTTTCAGGACTATCTTCGGCACCTGACCGATCGCGATATTGAAGGCACGCTCGGCCTCGTTACCGTGAAGTCAGAGCTGTTGCGCCGTGCGCGCGCAATAGCGGGAAGCAATGCGCCGCACGAGGTGCTGGTTCTGGAACTCTTGGTGCAATGATGCAGGTGCAAGTATCAGCAAGGTCGGGTGGTATGACCGCCGACGTGCAAGAGGAAATCATCCACACCGCGCAGCACAGCTACGAACGGCTGCCGCTTTTCGAAGTGGTCATGGACCGCGCTGTGCAGGCACTTGGCCCTGCGCTGCGGGCGTCCATGCATGTGCAAGCCGAAGTGGCGATGCAGGCCATCGATTACATGGCTTGCGACGATGCGCTTGCTTTGGCCCCTGATCCCGGGCTTATCGCGCTGGCCAGTGCCACGCCTTGGGACGGGTCGCTTGCCGTAACTATAGATCCTGAGCTTTTGTTCGCGGCCCTGGAGATCATGCTGGGTGCACCCGAGGCCACCGACACCCATGCAGACACGCCGCCCGGCCCTGCTCAGGCCGTCTGGCAGCCGCGCGCCTTCACAACCATCGAAAAGCGCATCGGCGGAACGCTCGTGGGGCTGGTGCTGCGCGAGGTCGCTACCGCTTTCGCGCCACTCGGCTCGGTTGTCTTCGATGCCGGCACCGTCGAGAGCGGGCCGCGTGACGTGCTGCTTGCACCGGCCTCAGCCGGCTGTGTGCGCGTGAATATTCGGGTCACATTGAAGGGGCGCGGCGGCAGTCTTGGTCTGATTGTGCCGCATCGGACACTGGGCGCGGTCCGCCCGATGCTGGCGCAACCCCGCGCAGCGGGCCAGCTTGGCGAAGATCAGAGCTGGAAAGAACTCCTGGCGCAGTCGCTGAACGACACGCCTGTGACACTGACAGCGGTGCTGCATGAAAAGGAATTGCCACTTGCCGATGTGCTGGGCTGGCAACCGGGGCAGTTGCTGAACCTCGGCATCGACGTCACGGAAGAAGTGACGGTGACCTGTAGCGGCAAGGAAATGTTCCGCGCGGCCATCGGACGACGCAAGAATGGGTCGGTTGCGCTGCGCCTGACGACCGAACTTGACGGAATGGAGGGAGAGAGCGCAGATGGCACTTCTGATTGACATGATCATCCTGCTGCTGCTGGCTGGCACGCTGGGCTACGCGTTTCTCGTGGACCGCAGGGTTCGCGCGTTGATGGCGGCGCTGCGATCACTCGGGCCGATGGTCGGTGAGTTTTCTGCCGCTGTGGATCGTACCGAGAGCACGGTCAAATCCCTGCGCGGCAACGGCGCAGCCCGGTCGGCGCCGGAACGGGCCGACGAGCCACGGCTCACGCGCAGGAAATCGGGCGCATCCCATCCGGCAGGACGGGCACCACAGGGCGATGTCGCCCCCGCCCATAAACTTGATTCAGCCCCTAGCGGGGAACCTGCCGCCTCACAATTGCCGCCCGGCATGACGCGTGTAACCGGCAAGGCCGACCTTGTGCGGGGCTTCTTTGAAACGGTGCGGAGCGGCGGGGCATGACCGCGCCGCGCCCCTTGCGCTTCATGCTTGGCATGCTGGTTCTTGCGGGCATCACCAAGCTGGCACTGGCGACGGTTGACCACTTCCAGCCAAGTCTGACCACAGCCGGGAGAGAGGGCGCCTCTTCGCTTTTCGTGACGGCGGCATCGGCCGACACGGAAACGACAGCGAACACGACCGCGGACGCGGCACAGGGCCATCCACCCGGCTGTACAATGCTCGGGGGAGATACCCCGGAAGAGATGCTTGACGCGATCACCGCCGAGCGTGCGCTGCTGGACGCGCAACGCGCGTCGTTGGCGCAGCGCGCCGCCGAGATCGACCTTGCGAACGAGATGCTTGCACTCGAAACAGCCCAGCTCGAAGAACTCAAGCAAGAGGTGGAAACGCTGCTTGCGCGTGCAAACGTAGAGCATGACGCCGATGTTGACCGGCTCGTAGCGCTTTACGCCAACATGAGACCACGGGATGCAGCGGCGATCATCAACGATCTCGATCTTGAGGTCATGGTCACTGTGCTGGGCACGATGGCCGAACGCAACGCCGCGCCGATTCTTGCAGCGCTCAACCCGGCCCGTGCGCGGGCGCTCTCGCTAATCCTGCATGAACGCGCGAAGTTCCCCGGCGACCGGCGGCTCAATCACATCCGGCTGGACTGAATCGGCGCGCGGCGATGGGCCGCAGTGTCAGTCCCTGTCGCGAAGCTGCGAGCCGGCGGGCGGTTTGCGGCGGATGTTCCGGCGCAGGTCCATGATATAGCCGATGATTTCCGCCACGGCCCGCCAATGCTCTACCGGGATCGCGCTGTCGACTTCGACCAGCGCATGCAGCGTCCGGGCGAGCGGGCGGTTTTCGACAATGGCCACATCGTTCTCGCGGGCGATAGCGCGGATCTGTGCAGCCATCTGCCCGGTTCCCTTGGCAACGCAAACCGGCACCTGATCGATGCCAGGCACATATTTGAGTGCGACCGCGTATTGGGTCGGATTGGTCAGCACAAGTGTCGCCGTCGGCACAGCTACCGAAAGGCGCTGCCGGGCCCGCTTGCGCCGGATCTCGCCGCGCTTGGCCTTGATATGGGGGTCGCCATCGCTGTCCTTGTGTTCGTCGCGCAACTCTCGCAAGCTCATCTTCTGCTTCCTGATCCATTGGGCGCGTTTCCACAGGATGTCGATCACTGTGATCACCACAAGAAACAACGTGGTTGCGATCAGCAAGCGTATCACGGCCTGCTGGACATAGGGAAAGAAGCTCTCGGGGATTGCGTCCGGCGTCTCCCAGATCGCCGTCACCGCCCCATATGCGACAAAGATCGCGATTGCGCCGACCACAAGAACCTTGGCGACATTCTTGAGAAATTCCACCAAGGTATTCGCCGAGAAAAGCCGTTTGATCCCGGCGATTGGCGAGATCTTCGATGCCTTCGGCTTGATCCGCTCAAGCGCGACAACCGTTTCGCCCTGGATCAACACGCCGAAGATCGCCGCAAGAACCATCACCAGGATGATCGGCCCAAGTGCCGCCGCAAGCCCGCGTGAAAGCCGCCCCGACACCTCACCAAGGTCGGCAAGCCCGGTTGTGTCTTCACCAATATCGATCTGACCCGCCATCTGGAGCAGCCCGCGCAACACCCCGGCAAGGTCTGGCAGTGCCTGCGGCAACAGAAAAACCGTGATAACCAACAGCGAGAAGACAGACATGAGGTTGCCTGTTTCCCGCGATGCAGGCACATCGCCCTTGTCGCGCGCCTTGCGCAGCTTGCGCTCGGTCGGTTCTTCGGTCTTGCTGCTCTGATCTTCCTCGCTCATCCGATCCGCCTAGAATGTCAGCGTGCCAAGCCAGCCGGCGAACCGCTGGATGAACCCGTCAAGCATTGCCGGGGCCGCGACAACCAGCACGAACAGCCCCGCGCCGATCAATACCGGGGTTGCAACAAAGAAGACCGGCAGTGCTGGCATCATCCGGTTCGTCAGGCCCATGCCGAGGTTGAGGATGAGGCCCATCACATGAAACGGCACCGCAAGGGCAAAACCGATGTAGAAGCTGGCGGCAACGGCCTTGACCGATTGTTCGGCCAGATCAGACATCATGATCTGCCCCGGGGGGAACATGTCATAGCTCATCAGGATGGCGTCGATCATCAGATGGTGCAGATCGGTCGCGAAGATAAGCGCGACGCCGGCCATCATCAGCGCGTCCGCAATCATGGTCGAACCCTGGAACGCCCCGGTGTCAGGTGCGAAAGCATTGGCAAGGCCGGAAACCAGCCCGATCTGATAGCCTGCGAACTGCAAGGCTGACATCACGATGCGCGCGGTTACGCCGATCCAGACGCCGAGCGTGATCTCGATCGCAAGGAGCGGCAGCAGCATAAGCGGCCCATCAAGCAATAGCGCATTCACGGGGGTCGCGGGGGCAAGTGCCGCCGACAGCACGAGCGCCAGCAGCAGGCGGAAGCGCAGCGCAATCATGCGTTCACCGAAACCGGGCATGAATACCAGCGCGCTGCCCATGCGCGCAAAGACCAGCGCCACGGCCAGAAACTGCGATGTGAGAAAGGTATCAAGGTCCATCCTCTAGCCGCCGATCGTGGCGACGGTGCGCAGTGACGCTTTTCGATGGACCTCGTTGTGCGAAATGACCTGTGTCATCGGGCTGACGCGTTCAAGCATCGAGCGGACAAAACTGCGCACCTCGGGGCTGACCATCAGCGCGGGCCATTCGTCATTCTGTGCGAACTTCTGGATCTCCTTGCGCGCCTCCAGAACGAATTCCTGCACCCTTTGGGGCGACATCAGGAAATTGCGCTCGTCGCCGCTTACGCGCACCGCGGCGTTGAACTCCGATTCCCACTCTGCCGACATGGTAATCACCGACACGAACCCTGTCGGATCGGCCATCGACTGACAGATCTGGTTGGAAAGGCGCCGGCGCACATGCTCGGTAATCGTGGTCACGTTCGCGCTGTTGCGGCTGGCCTCGGCAATCGACTCGATGATCAGTGGCAGGTTGCGGATCGATACGCGCTCAGTCAGCAGCGCTTGCAAGACATGCTGGACAAGGATCGCAGGCGCACTGGCCGAAATGTCGCCAACCAGCTTCTGATACTCGCGCGTAAGCCCCTCTATCAGCGTCTGCGTCGCCCCATAGGTCAGCAACTCGGGCATGTGCTGCTTGATGACCTCGGTGAGATGTGTCGTCACGACGCTTTCCGGATCGACTACAGTGTAGCCAAGTGTTTCGGCCTCGGCAGCGCGTTCGGCATCAACCCAGACGGCATCAAGGCCAAAGGTCGGATCTTTCGTGCGTTCGCCGGGGAGGTCGAGCAACGCTTCACCCGGGTTCAGCACCATCAACGCGTGCGGGCGCACTTCGCCCCCTGCCGCATGTACGCCCTGAACCAGAATTGCGTAGCCGTTGGCGGGCAATGATGGTTCGTCCTTGATCCGCACGGCTGGCATCACGAAGCCGAAGTCGCGGGCAAAAAGCTGCCGCAGGCTCTTGATCTTGCCGGGCAAGGCGGCCTCGGGGCTGCTGATCAGGGGCACCAGCGCCGACCCCAGTTCCAGCCGCAGATCGTCAAGCCGCAGTGTCTCGAATATATCGTCGCGGGTGTTTTCAGCGCTGGCGGCTTCCGCCTCGGATTTCGCATGGTCTTCGGCGCGGACTGCCGCGGCGCCCTGCCGCTGCATGAACAGGCCCAGCCCGGCAAGCATCACCGCCATGGCCCCGAACACGCCAAACGGGAATCCGGGAAGAAAACCTATGCCCAGCAAAAGTCCGGCAGCCATGTAAAGCGCCTTGGGAAAGCGGCCAAGCTGTTGCAGAACCGCCTCGTTGGCAGCACCAACGGTGCCGCCCTTGGTGACGATCAGACCTGCCGCCAGCGACACGATCAGCGCGGGTATCTGTGTCACCAGCCCGTCACCGATGGTCAGCACAGTATAGACATTGGCAGCGTCGCCCACTCCCATCCCATGTTGCACGACGCCGATCAGGATGCCGCCGATCACGTTGATCAGCGTGATGATGATACCGGCGACCGCATCGCCCCGCACGAACTTGGACGCGCCGTCCATCGCGCCGAAGAAGCCGCTTTCGTCCTCAAGCTCCTTGCGGCGGCGGCGGGCCTCGGCCTCGTCGATAAGGCCCGCGCCAAGGTCGGCATCGACCGCCATCTGCTTGCCCGGCATCGCGTCCAGCGAAAAGCGCGCAGACACCTCGGCGATGCGGGTCGAACCCTTGGTGATGACGACGAAATTGATCACGACAAGAATCGCAAAGACTACAAGCCCGATGACGAAGCTGCCCGAGACAATGAAGCGCGAAAACCCTTCAATCACGCCCCCCGCGGCACTGGGCCCTGTGTGTCCCTCGCTCAGGATCAGGCGGGTCGATGCGACGTTGAGCGACAGGCGCAGCATCGTCACGACCAGCAGCAGCGTGGGAAAGCTGTTGAACTCAAGCGGCCTCGGGATCCAGAGCGCGACCATCAGGATCAACACAGACAGCGACAGCGACACGGCAAGCCCGAAATCAAGGATCATGGGCGGCAGCGGCACGAACAGCATCCCCAGCACCAGCGTCACGCCGATGGCGAAGGCAATGTCACGATTGGCGAAGCCGAAGGCCACCATGCGGTCGTTGCGCATCTGCCGAGAAGGTGAGACTGCCATAATGCGCTCCGTCAGAAGAATTGCTGGAATTGAGGCAGGACGGGCTGCAACCGATCACGGCTGTAAAGACCGTAAACGCCGCCGGGATCGTCACTATGCGTTGACCAGAAACCGTGGTCCCAAGGCGTCGCGGGGGCGCGGGCGGCAGGCGGCACGGTGTCAGAGAGGGCTGCCTGCACCGTCACGGGGCGGATGGTCCCCGACGGAGCGGCGTTTGCGATATCGAGAAACGCATCAATCCTGTCGTTGGCAACCGCCACGTTGCGCCTGAGCGACGCAAGATAAACCTCGGCGTGGTCTGGCGTGCGGGAATGATATGCCCCGGCCGCGCGCATCCAGTCGCCGGTTTCTGCATAAAGGCCGCGCAGGAAGCGCGCCGCGTAGTCAACGTTGATAAACGGATCAAAGCCTTCTTCGAGGGTGTTGAAAGCGTTCGGATGCCAGCGCAGGTTGATCTGCATGCAGCCGACATCAATGGACTGCACGCCGCTCGCATGCCGCTCGCGCACCCAACCCATTGCCGCTGCCCTGCTGTCAAACAACCGCCCCTCTCCGGCGGCGTTCACGGCCCATGGCCAGACAGTCAGGCGCCCGCCGCGTGACACGCCCGCTTCTTGCAGGCCAATTCCCAGAAGGATGTTGCCGGGGATGTTGTAGCGCTCCTGTGCGTGCAGGATTTCGATGACGCAGTGAGCGAAAGAATCCCCCGTCGTCGCGGCATGGGCGCTTGGCGCCCGCGGCACGACTGCCGGTTCCGGTGGGGCCATGCGCAACCGGGTCTGTCTGCGGGCCGGGGGGTGCATTCCGGTCCGGTCGCTAACCGCCGCTTCCTGCGTTCGGGGGGTGCCGGGCGTCGAGCTGCGGTAAAAACCACCCCAATCCGCGCGGGCGGCTGGCGCCGCGACACTACTGCAAAGCGCCAGTATCACGACAAACGAAAGCGACTGGCGCATCACACGGCCCCGCTTGCGATCAGGTCGAACACCCGGTCAGAAAGCTTGCGAAGTGTGGCATAGATGAACGGGCTGGACGCGAGAAGGCCAAGAAAGATCATGACGATCTTCGGCACAAAGGTCAGCGTCATTTCCTGGATCTGGGTCAACGCCTGAAAAAACGCGATCACAAGCCCGACGGCAAGCGCAAGCGCAAGAATGGGGCCCGAGCCCAGCAGGACCGTGATGAACATCTCGGACAGGATGGCGTAGGTATCTGTCGCACTCATCCCGCGCGATCCCTTTTGTTCATGCCCTGGCGCGTGGTCTTGCCATCTTTCCCGATGTTGCGGCGCAGACGACATGCCCGAAACCCGGCCTTTGCAGGGTCATATGCGGCCCGGTTCGGCGCGGCTTGGCTGCTGCTACGGTCAGATCGGCATCCGCAGGACTTCCTGATATGCCTCGACGAACTTGTCGCGCATCGCGACCACGGTCTTGACGGTGGATTCAAGCGCCAGCGTCGCTTCTACCACCTGCTGACGCCCGATCTCGCCGTTCAGCCCGCGTTGCGCTTCCATGTCGCCTTCGCGGATCGTCGTGACCGCGTCCTGCGCGGCGTTGCGAACCATGTCGGCAAAGCTGGGGCCTTCGGTCCTGGCCGCTGGCGGAAGCGCCTGACCGCTAAGACCCTGGGCATTGCGATAGGCACCGCGTATGCCATTTGCCACAAATGACATTGACGAGGTTTCAATCATATTCAGACCCTATCGCAGCAGATCGAGGATCTGGCCGCGCATCCGGCGGCCGGCCTCGAACATGTTCAGATTCGCTTCATAGCTGCGCGACGCCTCGCGCATATTGCTCATCTCAAGCAGTGGATTGACGTTGGCGGTCCTCACATAGCCTTCGGCATCGGCGGCAGGATGCGCTGGATCGTATTCGCGCCCGAACGGCGCCCGATCACGTCCGAGGGCTGAGATCCTTACCATGGATGCGCCGGTGTTGCGGTCGATCATTTCCTCGAAGGCGAGCGTCTTGCGCTGGTAGGGGTCCGCCCCCGGCGTGGCACCGGTCGAGCCCGCGTTCGCAACGTTCTCGGCCACGACCTTGAGCCGTTCACCCTGCGCCCGCATCCCGCTTGCCGCGACCGCGCCTATGGATTGCAACGGGTCCATTCCCTGCCTCCCTTAACGCTGACCGACAACGGCGAGTGTCAGCAACTGATGGCCCTTGGCATAGAGCAGCGTGGCAAGCTGGTAATCCTCGCTTATTTCGCTTGACCTCAGCGTCTGCTGCTCCAGCACGACCGAGTTGCCATCGATGCTGGTTTCCCACGCCGCTTCGTCAGGGGTGACACGCACGCCCCCCGCGGGCCCGCCGCTTGAGATATGGTTGGCATGTGTGGTTCTGACGCCACTTGTTCGGGCGCCATCGACGAGTTCTGCAAAGGGGCTGATGCTCCGCGCCTTGAAGCCGGGAGTGTCGGCATTGGCGATGTTTTCCGCAACGACCTGTTGCCCCGCACCCAGCCATTGCATCCGCTGGGATGCGAGCTGGAAAAAAGACATGGAATCCAGATTCATTTCGGTTCCTTTCGCAATCTATTCATGAAATAACATGAACAATTCTTGCTGGCTAGTGGATTAATACATGCAAACCGCTTTTTCTCGCCTTTCCGGAGCCGCACGGCAGATCGAAGGCTCGCGGATCGCAGGCAGGGTCAGCGCGGTGCTTGGCCTCACGCTCATCGCCGAGGGGGTGGAGCGCGCACTTGGCATCGGCGCTCGCTGCAACGTTCACGGGGCGCGCGGCCCTGTGCTGGGTGAAGTGGTCGCGATCAGTGCGCAAGGCATTCATGTGTTGCCCTTTGGAACGTGGGACGGTGTCGTGGTCGGCGATCTTGTCGAAAGCAGTTCGCACAACGATGCGATACGGCCTGACGGCGGATGGATCGGCCGTGTCGTGGATGCCCTGGGATCTCCGATTGACGGTCGCGGACCTATACACGACGGCACTGTCGCCCGCCCGATCAAGTCCGACCCGCCGCCCCCCTTCGACCGACGCCGCGTTGGCGCGCGTCTTGATACGGGGATAAAAGCTGTCGATATATTCACGCCCCTTTGCCGCGGTCAGCGGTTGGGGGTCTTTGCCGGATCGGGTGTCGGGAAATCAACTCTCATGGCAATGCTGGCGCAGGGTGCCGAGGCGGATGTGATCGTGGTGGGGCTGGTGGGCGAGCGCGGTCGCGAAGTGCAGGATTTCATCGAGGGTGATCTTGGGCCAGAGGCAATGGCGCGCTGCGTTCTCGTCGTCTCTACAGGAAACGAGCCGCCATTGATGCGCCGCCAGGCGGCCTGGACCGCGACCGCCATTGCCGAACACTTCCGCGATGCCGGCCTGCAAGTGCTGCTGCTGATCGACAGCGTGACGCGATTTGCCATGGCGCAGCGCGAAATCGGTCTGGCCGCAGGGGAACCACCGACGGCGAAAGGGTATCCGCCAACGGTCTTTGCCGAACTGCCACAGTTGTTGGAACGTGCAGGGCCGGGTACCACGAAGGCGGGCGACATCACCGGCATCTACACCGTTCTCGTCGATGGCGACGACATGAGCGATCCGATCGCCGACACGGTGCGCGGGATTCTTGACGGGCATGTCGTACTTGACCGTCAGATAGCGGAACGTGGCCGCTTTCCCGCGATCAACCTGCTCAGAAGCGTGTCCCGCATGCTGCCTGACTGTCACGCGCCAGCGGAATACGCGGTGCTTGACGCGGCGCGGCGCATACTCGCGAAATACGCCGATATGGAAGAGTTGATCCGCATGGGTGCTTACAAACCGGGGGCAGATCCGGACATTGACGCCGCGATCCGGTTTTCTGCACCTGTCGAGGCATTTTTGACCCAGCGCAAGCACAACCGGATGCCGGCGGATCAGTCCTTCGCCGAGCTCTATGCGTTACTCGGTGAAGCGGGGATCGACGTCCCGCTCCCAAGCGCCGGGGGCGACACCAGCGGCGGCTGAGGAAATCTGGTTCGACCGGGCATATCGGAACAGATTCCAGGTGCACTGAAAGCTGTTGCCTGTAGCTGACGATTCGCGCGCCAACGGACAGATTCGCGGCATTCTCGAGGTCGGGTTCGGTACGCGCAGGGTGTTCTGGTGCCGCTCCCGCAAGGCTGGCCGCACTCGGGGTTTCAGTTGGCCGGTGTGCATCTGCCGCACGGCGGGCGGCGGTTCTGGCCCTCGCCGCCCTTGCCTCCAGTCTCTGATGCAGGTCGTCTGTGCTGGCCCCTTGAAGGGCCAAATGAAACAGCGCCTTGGCCAGCATAGACGACACGCATCAGACCGCTAGCGGGGGTCTTGCACCACATCGCGCACCTGGTTTCCGCGCCAGACAAAGCTCCGCCGGGTCAGCGCTGCGAACCAGATTACCGGCATCATCAGGTCGCGCGCCGGCAGCGCCACAAGGTCGCGCCATGCGGCGGGCCAGCCCCGGCGGTGCAGCAGCGCGAACTCGGCCCCGTACCAGATCAGCGCCAGAACCGGCAGCGTCCAGCCGGGCAGCCCCGCGCCGCTCATGCCCAAGGCCCACAACCCCAGCGCCGCCAGCGATCCGTTCAGCGGTTCCAGCAAGAACAGCGGCAAGAACCCCTCGCGCCGGATCTGCGCCCATCGCACCTGCCGGTCCCAAACCTGCCGCAGGCTGCGCCGACCGATCGGCTGGGCATAGAGTGTCGGGGTCTGGGTCACCTCGCGCCCCACGCTCCAGATCAGCCGGGTCGCGGCGACATCCTCGGCCAGATATTTGTCAAGCATCCCAAGCCCACCGGCGGCCTCGATAAGCGGACGGTTGAAGAACAGAGTCTTGCCCTGCGCAAAGGCTTTACCCAGCCGTGCCACCGCAAGTTGCAGCCGCGCCTGGTTCGCGTTCAGAAAGGAACATTCCAGATGTCCGCCGGGCCCCTCGGGACAGATCCCGGCGGGAGGGCCTGAAACCATTCCCGTCGTGGGGCCCCAGACGGCGCAAAGGTCGGACAAGTAGCTGTCGGGTATCAGCAGGTTGCTGTCGGTGACGCAGATCCAATCGTCCTTGACCTCGTGCCAGCCCTTCCAGAGATTGCGCAGCTTGGGGTTGCGCAGTCCGGAAGCCTCGCCGATCAGCAGGCGCGCGGGGACATGCGGATGCTCAGCCATCAACCGGCGAACCAGATCGCAGGCGGGGTCATCGGCGCCGGGAGCGCAGAAGATCACCCGGTAGTCGGGATGATCCTGCCGGAAAGAGGCGCCAAGCGTCAGCGCATCGAACGGATCGCTGCCGCAGACCGGACGTATCAATGTGACAGGCGTGCGACCGATAATGTTATGCCGCGGCATCGGACGCGGAAGTGCCAGCCAGACACTGGCCAGATGCGCGATCAGCAACACCGCCGACAGCACAAGCAAGAAGGCGCTCATGACAGCGCCACCCCGACAGGTTGCGCGGCGCGTTCAAGTACCGTGCGCCGCCCGCCCAACAGCCGCAAGACACCGTCGCCGCATTCCTCCAGCGCGGTCATGCTGTCGACCCAGTCGCCACTGTTGGCATAGGTCAGGCCGAAACGATCATGCAGCCCGGCGATGTGGAAATGTCCGCAGATGACCCCGTCCACTCCCGCGACGCGCGCCATCGCGACCATACGCCGCTCATGAGCGCGGCCCGCATAGGCAGCAGCGTTGGCCGCCATGATCAGCCACTCAACAGTGCTGCGCGAGGCGTCATGGTTGCGTCCGAATCTGCGCAGGCGCTGGTCCAGGCGGCGCAGCGCATGATCGATCCGGCTTCCCAGCCGGGTCATCAGATGGGTGCGGATCATCCGGCTGTCGGCCTCGTCGCCATGAACAACAAGATAACGCCGCCCATCGCCCGCCCGGTGAATATAAGAGCGGACCGGCGTCGCATCGATACGGGCATGGGGTGGCGCGCTGTTCGGGTCAGGGTCGTGGTTGCCGCGGATATAGACGAGCCGCGCGCCACTGCGCCGACGGTGGTTCAGATGGTCGATCACGGCCTGATCTGCGGGCGTCCAGTGGGGCAGCAGCGGTTGCCACAGGTCCAGTATATCGCCCACCATCACATAGGTTCTTGCCGGGTGACGTTGCAGGAAGTCCAGCACCAGGTCACTGCGTGATCCCAGCGCTCCCAGATGGAGGTCAGACAGAAACAGCGTTCGGCCGGGTGCCAAGGGGTCGAAACAGATGCGGTCAGAGGGCATGGGCAGCGAGCCTCATCTAAGGATGCCCCTGCGTTGCACGGCAAACGCAACATCATGATGACGGGTCTGTATTAAACCTGTGTCGGTGCTGTCCGGCCCATGCAGGTTTCGCCAGTGTCATTAGCCTGTCACCCGCAGCTATTGATCGCCGACGAACCTACCACCGGGAGATGCCTGTGCGCACCACCTTCAAAACTGCCCTTGCCGCCGTTGTCGCCAGCACCTTCGCCACGGGCGCCCTCGCCCAGTCCGGCCCGCTGGTGATCTACACCTCCACGCCCACCGACCAGATGGACCAGCTTGTCGCGCGGTTCAACGACAGCTACCCTGACACTCAGGTCGAATATTTCGCTCGGGCACGACCGAGGTAATGAACCGGCTTGCGGCCGAATTCGCCGCCGGCAGCCCGCAGCCGGATGTGTTGCTGATTGCTGATACCGTTGTGATGGAGGGGTTGAAGGCCGAAGATCGCCTGCTGGCCTTCGCGGATGCCGACACCACCGACACAGACCCCGCGCTGCATGATGCCGAGGGCTTTTATTTCTCGACCAAGCTGATCACGACGGGCTTTGCGTATAACCCCGAAAACGTGCCCGCGCCTGTCACAAGCTGGGCCGCACTGACCGATCCGGCGATCGCCAGCCGCCTGACCATGGCAAGCCCGCTCTATTCCGGCGCGGCGATGATTCATGTCGGCACCATCGCCAATACCACCGGCTTCGGCTGGGAATACCATGAGACGCTCGCGGCCAATGGCGCTATCGCCGGGCGCGGCAATGGCGGCGTGCTGTCAGCGGTCGCCAATGGTGAGGCGGATTGAGCCAGATATTGGCGTCCATCAGGGCGCCGTCGAAGGCGTGAACACCGCGTTCCATCATCTCCTCCTCCTTCGGTAAAATATCATGATCGCTGCTGCGTCGTGGCTGCGCAATGACGACGATCAAGCCTCTCGACATACCGGCGTCCCTTGGCAGATTCAGTCCGGTGAACAGACACAGTTGCCAGGAAATCTCACCGGCGCCGATCCGCATCAAATGGCGGGAAAGGTACACTGATAGCTTCGCTACACAATGTTGACGCGCATTCGCTCTTTCGGACTGCTGTGTAGAGACAGCCCGATGCGACGGGCGCTTCACGGTCTGCCGGGATCAGCCGCGGCTGTTGACCATGGTCAATGCCGTGCGCCCTGCATCCGGCCATGCTTGGAAAAGCCCGCACAGGCTTCGCCCGTTACGGAAAATGAAACCGGAAGGAGAAATACGATGTCCATGCTCAAGGTGATCGAAGTCCTCGCTGAATCCGGCAAGAGCTTTGAGGACGCGGCGCAAAACGCGGTTACGCAAGCCTCGAAATCGGTTCGCAACGTCAAGTCGATCTATATCAAGGAAATGAATGCTTCCGTCGAAAACGGCAGGATCAGCAGCTACCGGGTGAATGCCAAGATCAGCTTCCTGCTTGACGACCAGGGCGCTGGATAAGGTGGTTCCGATCCTGCGAATGAACGGATGCGTTCGATGCCCGCATGTGCCCGGCCCGTCGCAGGAAAGCGTTACATCCTGTCTCGGCCGCCCACAGCCCGGCCCCGCTGCTCATCGTGTCGTCACATGAGCGCAGGGGTTTGCTGGCTGCGGCCCTTTGAGTGGCGCATCCCGCAGCGTCAGGGCCAGCCCGGGATAGCCGTCCCCGCGTGAGTACCGAACCCGAGGCATGGCGCAACGCCGCTGGTGCTGTCCGCAATGCTCATTGCCAGAATCGGGGTCTTTAATGTATCTTTTTGCTTTAGGAATGCGATTGAGAGGGGGCAGGACGTGAACATTTCCACGAAGCACCATTTCCGCGCCTACGTTCCAGCGCCTATCACCAAAGAGCAGATTGAACAAGTCGAAATCCTTTTTGGCGGCCTGCACTGGCGCGCCGAGCGCGTGTTGCAAGCGGTTTTCGAAAATGTGGGGTACAAGGCGCGCCCGCTTCCCGCCGCAACCAGGGACGACCTTCTGAGAGGCCGCGAACTGGCCGATATCGGGCAATGTTGTCCGACCAGCTTCACCACTGGAAATCTGGCAAATTTCCTGCAGGCCGAAGCGGGCAGAATGGGCGCCGGCGAAGTCTCGGACCGCTATATCTATGTCACTGCCGGGTCCTGCGGAGCCTGCCGGTTCGGCCAGTACCACCAGAGTTATGAGCTTGCCCTGCGCAATATCGGTCTGGATTCGTTCCGGATTATTCTGATCGATCAGAAGGAGCCTGAACAGGGTGCCTCTGCCGGTGGCGGGTTCGACATCAACATACCTCTGACCATCGGCGCGGTCTGGGGAATCCTCTGCACCGACGTGCTTCAGGGTCTCGAATACCGGACGCGTCCCTACGAGGTGAACCCCGGTCAGACCGACGCGGTGGTGGCCGAATGCGTCGAGCATCTGGCCGAGGTGTTCCGCAAGCGCCCATACCGTGGCAGGAAATGGGGCGCCGTCGCCTGGCACATGTCGACCGGTTACTTCATCAAGGGCCTGCGCGAGGTTTTCAGGAGGTTCGAGGCGATCGAGGTCGACCGGATGCGGGTCAAGCCGATCGTCAAAATCACCGGCGAGTTCTACCTTCAGACCGTGGAGGGCGATCCGAACTACAACATCCACCGCTGGCTGGAATCCGAGGGCGCCGAGGTTTACCCGGCGGCAATCGCCGTCTGGCTCGACTATCTGATCCGTTTCCAGGTCCAGAAGCTCGAACCCTATGTCGGCGTCGAGAAGGGCGCGCGCGCCCGACTGGTGGCCTTGCGCAGCGTCCAGCGGCTGTTCCGCTGGAGTTTCGACCGGATGCGCGCCGCGCTCGGCAACATCCCCTTCGAGATGCCCGACCAGAACGAACTGCGCCGCCTGGCCGCGCCCTATTTCCACCACCGGCTCTCGGGTGGCGAGGGCGATATGCTGGTTGGCAAGGCCTTGTGGGCGCACCAGAAGAAGAAGGCCCATATGATCTGCGAGCTCTCGCCCTATGCCTGCATGCCCAACACGATGTCGATCGGCGCGATGGCCGGCGTCACCGGCAAGTATCCTGACCTGCTCTATGCGCCGATCGAGGTCAAGGGCGACGCCGAGGTCCATGCGCTGTCGCGCTGCCAGATGATCCTGACCGAGGCCAAGAAACGCGCGATCCGCGAATTCGTCCAGGTCATGAAACAGACCGGCCTGACGCCAGAGGAGGCGAAGCCGCTTCTCGACGCAAGACCACGGATGAACCGCGCGACCTATCGCATCCCGCAGACCGGCATCGCCGCCGGCATGGCGGCCAACGCCCTGCTTCATCTGGCCGGCGGTCGCTCGGCAAGGCAGGCGGCATGAAGATCGTCGGGATCGATGTCGGCTCAACCACTGTCAAGGCGGTGGTGACACAGGAGGGCGAGGTGCACTGGCGTGACTACCAGCGCCACAACACAAGGCAGGCCGAGAAGGTGCGCGAATTCCTCGACCGGATGGAAGCCGATTGCGGGCTGAATCCGGGCGAGGATCTGGTCTTCCTGACCGGCTCCGGCGCCGGACTGATAGCGCCGATGCTGGGCGGCAAGCTGATCCAGGAGGTGGTTGCGGTGGCCGCCGCTGTCGAGAAGCTGCACCCGGATGTCCGCTTTGTCTCCGAGATTGGCGGCGAGGACATGAAGACCATCTTCTTCAGCGAGTTGGGCGAGGACAAGACGAAGCAGGTCTACATGCAGTCGGCCTGCTCGGGCGGCACCGGCACCTTCATCGAGAAGACGGCACGCAAGTTGCGGATTCCGGCCGAAGCGCTGGCCGACATGCCCTACGAGGGGATGAGCCTGCACAAGGTCAGCTCGAAATGCGGCATCTTCGCGGAGACCGACGCCAACACGCTTCTGAAAGGTGGCGTACCGGTGGGCGAGATCATCGCGAGCCTCTTCGAGGCGGTGGTCTACCAGAACCTGGCCACGCTCACCAAGGGCAACACGCCACTGCCCGAGGTGCTGCTGCTGGGCGGTCCCAACCTCTTCTTCCGGGGGCTGCAGCAGGCCTGGCGCCACCACTTGGCGAATCTCTGGGAAGAACGCGGCGTGACGCTGCCCGAGGGGCTGACTGTCGCCGACGTGATCCGCGTGCCCGAGGACGCGCTCTACTACGCCGCGCTCGGCTGCGTCGAGATCGGGCGCGGCGAGGCTGAGGGGATCGGCCGCTATACCGGCACCGAGAAGCTGCGCTGGTGGATCGAGGAGGGCCAGCACGAGGCGAAGGCGAAGGAAGGCGGCAAGGCGCTGGCCAGGGGCGCCGACGATATCCGCCGCTTTGAGGAGGAATACCGCAGAGCGGGCGCCGCCGCCCCGGCTACGGCGAAACCGGCGCCGGTGGCCGCGCGCGAACCCGAGCCGCTTTTCATCGGCTGCGACTTCGGCTCGACCACAGCCAAGGCGGTGGTGCTGTCGGCCAGCGGCGATCTGCGCTTCACCACCTATGTCCAGTCGCGCGGCAACCCGATCGAGGACGCGAAATCGCTCTTCCGCGACATCCGCGCAAGTGGCGTCGAGGAAGTGGCGGGGCTGGCGCTGACCGGCTACGGCAAGGATCTGCTGAAGGACATCCTCGGCGCCGATGTCGGCGTGGTCGAGACCGTGGCGCACGCCAAGTCCGCGCTCGACATCTTCCCCGAGGCCGACGTGATCTGCGATGTCGGCGGTACCGACGTGAAAATCATGATCCTGCGTCAGGGCACCGTCGCCGATTTCCGCCTCAACTCGCAATGCTCGTCGGGCAACGGCGCCTTTCTGCAGGGCGTGGCCGAACGCTACGGGATCGAACTTGAGGACTATGCCTCGAAGGCCTTCGAGGCGAAGTCGATGCCCAGCCTCGCCATGGGCTGTGGCGTCTTCCTGCAGTCCGACATTGTCAACCAGCAGCGCAAGGGCTGGTCGGCCGAGGAGATCATGGCCTCGCTCGCCGCGGTCCTGCCGATGAATGTGTGGATTTATGCCGGGCAACTTCAGAACCTGCGCGCAGCCGGGCGGCGGTTCGTACTGCAGGGCGGGACGCATCGCAACATGGCGGTGGTCAAGGCGCAGGTCGATTTTATCAAGGCCAAGGTGCCCGAGGCCGAGGTGATCGTCCATCCGCATTCCGGCGAGGCGGGCGCCATCGGCGCCGCGCTCTGCGCCCGCGAAGCCTGGGATCCCGACCGTCCCAGCCGCTTTGCCGGTTTCGCGCGGATCGACGCGCTCAAATACCGCTCGACGACCAGCGCTGACACCGTCTGCACCTGGTGCGCGGTCAACTGCAAGCGCGCCTTCATCGATGTCGAGGTGGTGGGTGCGGAGGGGCGCGCCTGGAGCAAGGTTCCGCTCGAGCCTGGCTGGGAGCGCGTGATCAGCGGCAATTCCTGCCCCAAGGGGCTGGTTGAGGACGCCAATGAGATGCGCGTCGTCAAGGAAGAGATGGAGGAACAGCGCCGTGCCTATCCCAACCTTGGCGAGGTTGTTCGCGAAACGGCCTTCCGTCGCGCCGTTGTCCGAGGCTGACCGCGCCGCGCGGGCAAAGCTCAGGGTCGGCATTCCCAAGGCCCTCAACGTCTGGACCACGCACCAGTTCTGGCTCGGCTTCTTCGAGTCGCTGGGGCTCTCGCCGCGCAACGTGGTGTTCTCGTCGGACACGTCCGACGAGCAGATGCGAGAATACGGCAGCGGGCGCGGCACGGTCGATTGCTGCTACCCGGTCAAATGCGTCTCGGGCCACTATGGCGAGTTGATCTTCGGCCAGAAGCGCAAGATCGACATCCTGTTCTCGCCGATGATCTACTCTCTCGCCTCCTTCCTCGACGGACACGTGTCGGACTCGCTCGCCTGCCCGCGGGTCATGGCCGCGCCCGAGAACATCAAGGCGGGCTTCCTGCGCGAGCGCGACGTTTTCGCCGAGAACCGCATCGCCCATATTGCGCCGCTGGTGACGCTGGCCGAGCCGAAGCTTGTGCCGCACCAGCTTTTCGACGCGCTGCACGGCGTCGTGCCAGGGCTGGGCATCGAGGAGACCGCGCGCGCGGTCGAGGAGGGTTACGCCACGCTCGCGGCCTTCACCAACGACCTGCGCACGCGCAGCCGCGACATCCTCGAATGGTGCGCGCGTGAGGGGCGTCCCTGCGTCATGGTCCTCGCCCGACCCTATCACATGGATTCCGGCATCGGCCACGAGATCGAGGCCGACCTGCAGGCCTGTGGCTACCCGATCCTCTGGTCGCAATATTTCCCGACCGATCCGGACCTTCTCAATTGGATCTTCCGCGCCGATCTGGCCGAGGGGTTGATCAAGCATCCGTTCGACATCGGTGACGTCTGGCCGTCTTCCTACAGCGCCAACACCAACGAGATCCTGTGGGGCGCGAAGGTGGCGGCGCGGGTGCCCTGGATCACCTGCGCGATCCGCCTTGGAAGCTACGAATGCGGCATGGACCAGCCGACCTTCACCCCCGTACAGCAGATCGTCGAACGCTCCGGCACCCTCTTCTTCTCATTTCAGGATCTGGATTCAACCAAGCCGGCGGGCTCCGTGAAGATCCGTGTCGAGACTATCGCCTATTACCTGGAGCGCAATTCACCCGGCGTCATGGAGGCCAAGCTGCGCCACATGGACGGGCCGGGCCCGCTGTCAGCCGCGCGCGCATCCGCCGACTGCCCGGGCTGAATTCCAGCGACACGGTCGTCAACCGTCGCGCCGTCGCGCCAGATGATGCCGGCAAGGCGCGCGCCTCGCACATGATCCGCAGACCTCGCATCCCGCCACGAAATAAAATTACGCTGCGCTTGCGAAGGGCGGATAGATCGCTTAGCAAGTTGCCGTGACGTCAACCGCGAGGATCGAAATGAGTCAATCCGCCCCGGTCAAAGGCCTGACCGCCGCAGCCATCCGCGCCAGGAAAGGCACTGAGCCACTGGTCTGCCTGACCGCTTATACAACGCCCGTTGCCAGGCTTGCAGACGACCATTGTGATCTCGTTCTGGTAGGCGACAGCGTCGGCATGGTCCTGCACGGTCTGCCATCGACGCTGAGTGTGACGATGGAAATGATGATCATGCATGGTCAGGCGGCGGCTCGCGGGCTCCAGAAGGCGCTGATGGTCGTCGATATGCCCTTCGGCAGCTACGAGGAAAGCCCCGAACAGGCGTTTCGCAATGCCGCTCGGCTCATGGCAGAAACCGGGGCCGGCGCGGTCAAACTGGAAGGCGGTCAACATATGGCCGACACGATCCGCTTCATTGTCGCGCGTGGGATCCCCGTGATGGCACATATTGGCCTCACCCCTCAGGCCGTTAATGCGTTGGGCGGCTACATGGTGCAGGGGCGCGGCGCGGATGGTGACCGGATCCGGGAGGACGCACGCGCTGTCGCCAATGCCGGAGCCTTTGCCGTCGTGCTTGAGAAAGTCCCCGCCGCCCTCGCCGACTCGATCACCGCAGAGATCTGCATTCCTACGATCGGCATAGGTGCCTCGGTCAATTGCGATGGCCAGATCCTTGTCATCGACGACATGCTGGGCCTCTTTGACGCTTTCAAGCCGAAGTTCGTGAAGCGTTACGGTCATCTCGCCGCGGACGCGTCTCTTGCCATAGAAGCCTATGCCAAAGAGGTCCGCGCACGGGCATTTCCTGCGCCCGAACACATGTTCACCGACGAAGGAGCCGGCCAGTGAAGATCATCCGCCGCAAATCCGACCTGCGCGACTTAACGCAATCCTGGCGCCGAAACGGTGAGACCATCGGCGTGGTCCTGACCATGGGCGCATTGCATGCAGGGCATCTGAGCCTGGTCCAATCCGCCAAGGACCGGGCCGATCGCGTCATTGTCACGATCTTCGTGAATCCGCGTCAGTTCAATAATCCCGAGGATCTGACCAAGTATCCCCGGACGGAAGAGAGCGACGCGCAGAAGCTCGCTCCGCTGTCCATCGACGTGCTTTATGTGCCTGACCCTGAAGAGATCTACCCCGAGGGTTTCGCCACAACCATCTCGGTCGCCGGGGTCAGCCAGGGCCTTTGCGGGGGCACCCGGCCAGGACATTTCGATGGGGTGGCGACCGTGGTAACCAAGCTGCTGCTTCAGACCGATGCCGACTTCAGCTTCTTCGGTGAGAAGGACTATCAGCAGCTTCAGGTCGTGCGACGTCTGGTTGCCGATCTCGATCTCAAGACCGAAATCGTGGCCTGCCCGACTATTCGCGAAGGGGACGGGTTGGCCCTGTCATCTCGCAACCTGCGGCTCGAGGCCGAGGACCGCGCCACAGCCCCGGCAATCAGACGTGCGCTTACCCAGGCTGCGCATGCCATTGAAACTGGTGGCGCTGTTACGGATGCGCTGCGCAACGCGCGTCAGATCCTGATCGAGGCAGGGCTTGGTGAAATCGACTATCTTGAATTGCGCAGCGAACCAGATCTCATACCGATGACCAGCGCCGACGGGCCGGGGCGTCTGTTCGTTGCAGCCTGGTTGAATGGCGTGCGCCTGATCGACAATTTGCCAGTTCGGGCACCAGACAGAACATCAGGTGCCGTGGCGAAACCGGTCGAGCCGGCTTGAGGTTGGCTAAAGGCGCTCGGGCTGGCTGGTTCATCCTTTGATGGTTAGACCTTCGGGCCCGGTCTGACCGGCAGAAAAACCTGATCACTGACCTGAGCCGGCTGTGCGGCCGGACAAGATTTCTCTTGCGAAAATGATAGCGCTACCATATCGGCCTTCACCGAACATCAGGAGGAAGAACAATGTCAATCAAGCTTGCAATCAACGGGTTCGGACGGATCGGACGG
>CAZCAX010000016.1:0-94290 GCA_964496915.1 uncultured Rhodobacter sp. | reverse complement strand
CGTGCCGGTTTCAGGCAGGATCTGGGGAAGCTGCGCGCGGGTTGTGCCGGGGGTCAGCGGCGCGCGGACCGGGCGGTCGCGTAGCGTGCGGTGATAATCGGCACCCCAATCGGCGATCTGCTTGCCCCAATGGGCGAAGGCGTCCCAGTCCATACCGGGTTTCGGGTCGGGTTTGTCGCGCATCTGCTCCTCCACGGCGTTGCGCGGAATGGAGCAGGTTTCGCGCCCCGGAGCAAGGTGATGGGGCAAGGTGGTGGGGCAAGCCGCGCTTACCCGCCCTGCCCCGCACGCGCCAGAACGCGCTGGCGGGCCACGGCGCTGTCGCGGTCATCGACGGCGATCAGGGGGGCGAGGTGGCGCAGCAGCGCATCCTCATGCGGGTCGCGGTGGTGATCGACCAGCACGACCTGCCACAAAGCCTCCATCAGGGTGATGCGTTCGTCATGCTCCATGGCCGATTTGACGACACGGGTGAAGCGCACAAGGTCCGGCGCCTCAGCCTGCGCGGCTTCGGCGCGGGTGCGCAGGGTGTCGGCGCCGTTCGGCTGGTCCAGATCGAACATCTCGTCCAGAAGGGCGGTGACGGCGTGGCGGTCATCGTCGTTGTAATGACCATCGGCCTTGGCGGCCTCGACCAGAAGGACAGCCACGGCAAGATCCGGCGCGATGTCGCGGTCAGGGGCCGTGGGACGGGGGCGGAAGAGGGATTTGAGAACGTCGATCATGGGGAGGTTATGGCGGATTGTGGGAGGGGAGGCAATTCGCGTGTTGGTGAGGGGGAACGCGATTAAGTAATCGCGTTGAAGCGCCTTCGAAGGCGCTTCTGTCGGTGAGGGATTGAGTGATCGCGCCTCTGCCTGACCGCCAAGGGCCGCGCGTGTGGATCACTGCGGAACAGAGGGCAGCGCCCGGCCCGAGGGGAGGGCGAGAAGCGCCCGCCCCTGGGGGGCGGGTCGGGCGCTGCCCGGGCCAAGGGGCCCGGGCAAAACAGTCAGTTCTAAGATCGCGCAACTCGACATCAATATCACGGCGCATCTCGAAAAACCAACGGTGCCGCGACTATACTTTATGTCCTTGCTGACTTTTCTGCAGCGGCAAGGGTATCGCGCCACTCAAGTGCTTTATGCTCAAGCAGGTGGTCAAGCATGTCGATAGATCGACCGTTCTTGTGCTCTGCCTCAAGATAGTTTGAGTAATTTTCTGCGGATTGGTAATTTAAATCACTCATGAAACGAAAATAACGCTTTACGCCCTCTGGACCAAGTATCGAATGAAAGTGGCCCGAGTTTATTAGCGGATCGACCATTCGATAATTGAATCCAGAAAAGTCAAATTTTAAGTCATGGTCTTTCTGCTGCCCTGATACGAATCGTTCTTTTTTCCTGGCTATTTGCCTTAAAACATTATTTAGTTCATCTTTGTTAATTTCAATTTCCGCCAAGAGGACCTCGCGTGCATTTCTCCTTTGAAAATGCAGCGTCAAACGAAAAAACAGATATTGGATCAAAGCACCAGCAACAACACCTACAAAGACCCAGAAGCCAGTCGCAATGCCTATTGTAAGACTACCCAATACTCTCACCCCTCACCCAATCACCCCCATAAACTCCCGCCATTCCCCCTTGGACATCCCCGAGGTTTCCTGCGTCACCTCCTCACCTTTCAGCATCCGGCGCACACACTCAATCCCCTTGGCCGAGAGGTTCACCCCGCCCATCCGGTAATCCTCGAACGCGGCATAGGCCAGCGGCACCCAGTCGGCGACCATTTCGGCAATCGCCTCGGCATAGACGCGGATTTCGTATTGCGCGTGGGCATCCGCCCGGAGCCGCAGGAAGTGGAACAGGTTGTGCAGGTCAGTCTTCCAGTACCACTGGGTATAGATGTTCATCGGCAGGTTCATCCGCGCCAGTTCGCGCGCCAGCCCCTTCTGGCCCTCCTGTGACAGCATCGCCTCGTAGCTGTCATAGCTGCGCGCGGCGTCATCCTTGAGCATGTGCAGCACGCGCACGGCCTCGTCGCCCTCCAGCACCTCGCCGCGGCCCTGGTTGTTGACCGAGGATTGCGCGGCCAGATGTTCCGGCGCGGGGATGTAGAACTCACGGTCAAGGATTGAATAGCGGGCGGAGTATTCGTTGACGTTGGCGGTGCGGTGCCGGATCCACTGGCGGGCCACAAAGACCGGCAGCTTCACATGCAGCTTGATCTCGCACATCTCGAAGGGCGTGGAGTGCCAGTGGCGCATCAGGTAGCGGATCAGCCCCTCGTCGTTCTGCACATGCTTGGTGCCCGCCCCGTAGCTGACGCGCGCGGCCTGCACGATGGCGCTGTCATCGCCCATATAGTCGATGGCGCGCACGAAGCCGTGGTCCAGCACCGGATGGGCGCGGTAGAGGTGCTTCTCCATCCCTTCGGAAACCGCGCGCAACGTGGGCCGGGCGCGGGCGCGCAGGTGGTCGATTTCGGCTTGCTGTTCAGGAGTAAGGGGCATGGCGTGTCCTTGAGGCGGGTTGCGGGCTTTGGCTTTGGCGCTATTTTGGGGTCTATAGCAAGGGAGACGCAAGATGCGATATCTGCATACGATGGTTCGGGTGAAGGATCTGGAAAAATCCATGGCCTTCTACCGGCTGCTGGGGCTGGAAGAGATCAGACGATATGACAGCGAGCAAGGCCGCTTCAGCCTGATCTTCATGGCACCGCCGGGACAGCCGGAATGCCCGGTGGAGCTGACGCATAACTGGGATGGCGACGCGGGACTGCCCTCGGACAGCCGCCATTTCGGGCATCTGGCCTATGAGGTGGAGGATATCTATGCCACCTGCCAGCATCTGATGGACAACGGCGTGGTGATCAACCGCCCGCCGCGCGACGGGCGCATGGCCTTTGTACGCTCACCCGACAATATCTCGGTGGAGCTGCTGCAGAAAGGTGAGGCGCTGGCCCCGGCCGAGCCCTGGGCCTCGATGGGCAATACCGGGCACTGGTAGAAGTCAGGCGGCCGGGCAGTGAACGAGGCTGGCCGGAAGACCGGCCCCGGATGCTTCGCCGGGCGGACGGCGTCAAGACAGGCTGAGTGCGTGGGGGGCTTCGCCCCCTCTTGGCCTGTCGGCCAATTCACCCCCAGCGTATTTCCGGCAAGATGAAAGCGCCTGGGAGCGATTGCAAGGCCAGGCGAAAGGCGGTAAGTCGCGCGCGCCCCTCACCGAACCGGAGCCCTCCCCATGATCCCCGCCAGCTATCCTGACCGCGCCACTGTCGCCCGCCTGACCGCCCGCATGCTGCTGGACATCAAGGCCGTGCATTTCAACGCGCATGAGCCGTTCACCTTTGCCTCGGGGATGAAGGCGCCGACCTATATCGATTGCCGCAAATTGATCAGCTTTCCGCGCATCCGGTCCACGCTGATGGATTTCCTGACCTGCCGTGTTCTGGAAGATGCGGGGTTTGAAGCCTTCGACAATATCGCCGGGGGCGAGACGGCGGGCATTCCCTTCGCCGCGCTGGTAGCCGAGCGGATGGCACTGCCCATGAGCTATGTGCGCAAGAAGCCCAAGGGCTACGGGCGCAATGCGCGAATAGAGGGGGCAATGGCCGAGGGCGAGCGGGTTCTGCTGGTCGAGGATCTGACGACCGATGGCGGATCGAAGCTGAGTTTTGTCGATGCGATCCGCGAGACCGGCGCGTCATGCGCCCATACCGCCGTGATCTTCTACTACGGCATTTTCCCGCAGACCGAGCCCCGCCTTGCCGAACATGGTGTGCGGTTGCACTATCTGTGCACCTGGTGGGATGTTCTGGCCGAAGCGCGCCGGACGGGCGACTTTGATGCAGGCACGCTGGATGCTGTCGAGGCGTTCTTGAAGGCGCCACAGGATTGGCAACCTTCCGCCCACTGAATGTCTGACTATTGCGGTGCGGGCATGGCACTGCTTCCATAGCAAAATATAGGGAAGATTTCCCGCTCGATCCGCGATATCTTGTTTTCAGCTTGTTATCCCGGGCTTATCCACAGGGTTACCCAGATTGCGCGGCGCATCTGAATTTGACATAAAGTGGGTTTGGTACGCGCGGATCGGACGCAGGGTTCCGGTCAGTCGCGCCAGGCGCGCGGCGCGGATGAATGTCAGACATCAATCAGCGCATGTAAGACGACCAATCAGAGGATCGAAGCGTAAATGACGGAAATCACGGCACTTCGAGCCACCGCCACCCCCCAGGCAGAAATCGATGCCCTGCCAAACAACGTCGAGGCCGAGCAGCAGTTGCTTGGCGCAATTCTGACCAATAACGATGTCTACGACCGCATCTCGTCGCTGATACGGGCTGAGCATTTCTTTGACCCGGTCCATCAGCGCATCTTCGAGATTGCCGCCGCGCGAATTCAGAAGAATGCGCTGGCCTCGCCGGTGACACTCAAGGCCTTCATGGAGGACGATGCGGGCCTCAGGGAACTGGGCGGCCCGGCCTATCTGGCGCGGATCGCAGGGGCGGCGATCTCGGCCTATGCGGCGCGCGATTATGCGCAGATGATCTATGATCTGGCGGTGCGGCGTGACCTGATCCAGCTGGGCCGCGACATTTCCGCGCGCGCCGCCCAGGTGGATGTGGACAGCGAACCGAAGGAGCAGATCACCGACGCCGAGCAGAAGCTTTACAAGCTGGGCGAACAGGGCGTGGCCGAACGTGGCTTCCAGTCGTTCCTCAAGGCCGTGACCGAAGCGGTGAATGTCGCCAATGCCGCCTATCAGCGCGATGGCGGGCTGGCGGGCATTTCAACCGGGCTCGTCGATCTGGACAAGAAGCTGGGCGGGCTGCATCCGTCGGACCTGATCATCCTTGCCGGGCGCCCGTCGATGGGCAAGACCTCGCTGGCAACCAATATCGCCTTCAACATCGCCAAAGCCTGGAAGCACGGCCAACGCCCCGACGGCACCGAAGGCACCGTGAACGGCGGCGTGGTGGGGTTCTATTCGCTGGAGATGTCGGCAGAGCAGCTGGCCGCGCGGATTCTGTCGGAAGCATCCGAAGTACCATCCGAACAGATTCGCCGTGGCGACATGACCGAGGCCGAGTTCCGCCGCTTCGTCGAGGCCGCAAAGGCGCTCGAGGCCTGCCCGCTCTATATTGATGACACACCTGCGCTCCCGATCAGCCAGGTCGCCGCGCGCGCGCGGCGGCTCAAGCGCACGCATGGGCTGGACGTGCTGATGGTCGACTACCTGCAACTGTTGAAGGGTTCCAGCAAGGAAAGCAGGGTGCAGGAAGTCAGCGAGATCACCCAGGGGCTGAAGGCTATCGCCAAGGAACTGAACATCCCCGTGATCGCGCTTTCGCAGCTGTCCCGCCAGGTTGAAAGCCGCGACGACAAGCGCCCGCAGCTCAGCGACCTGCGCGAATCGGGCTCGATTGAGCAGGATGCCGATGTGGTGATGTTCGTCTACCGCGACGAATACTACCGTGAGCGCGAGAAGCCGGGCGATCATGACCTGGAGGCCATGGCGAAATGGCAGGAGATCATGGAGAAGGTTCACGGCAAGGCCGAGGTCATCATCGGCAAACAGCGCCACGGACCCATCGGCACCATCGAACTGAGCTTCGAGGGCCGCTTCACCCGGTTCGGCAATCTGGTGCAACCTTGGCAGCAGGGTGGCGAGGGACACTGATTGCCCTCTTCATCTGTTTAAAAATATCCCGGGGGTGAGGCCGAAGGCCGGGGGGGCTGGCCCCCCTGCCCGTGCGCAAACTGTGCTGCACTGGCATATTCAACGAGAGCTACGCAAAAGGGATGAAGGCTGGAGCGGGTAGCGGGAATCGAACCCGCACCATCAGCTTGGAAGGCTGAGGCGCTACCATTACACCATACCCGCCCAGTGCCCCCCAGATAACGATTCCCGCAGACAAGGGCAAGAGGGGTTCAGCTTGCCAATGCCCCCCAGGGCTGGTCGGGGTCCGGCAGCGGAATGGAATCCAGCAACTCGCGCGTATAGGCCGCCTCGGGCGCGGCAAACAAAGCGTCGGTCGCGCGATGTTCAACGATCCGGCCCTGATGCAGCACCATGATCTGGCTGCAGAGCCGCCGGATCACGCTCAGATCGTGGCTGATGAAGGCGAGCGTCAGGCCCAGATCACGCACCAGATCGGCCAGCAGTTTCAGCACCTGCGCCTGGCTGGACACATCCAGCCCGGAAACGATCTCATCGGCCAGAATGAACTCGGGCTCAATGGCGATGGCACGCGCGATACCCACCCGCTGCCGTTGTCCGCCCGACAATTCATGCGGGTAACGGCTGCGAAAGGCGCGCGGAAGACCGACGTGATCAAGCGCCTGATCGACGCGCGCTGACACGCCGTCAAACCCGTGCAGGTGCAGTGGTGCGGCAATGATGCCACCGACCGTACGGCGCGGGTTGAGCGATGACATCGGGTCTTGAAAGATCATCTGGAAGCGGCGGCGCAGCGGGCGCAACGCGTCCTCACCCAGATGGGTGACATCCTGACCGTCGAACAGAACCTGCCCGCGTGAAGGTTCCAGCAGCCGCACCAGCACCCGCCCCAGCGTGGACTTGCCAGAGCCTGAGCCACCGACAATCCCCAGCACCTCGCCGCGCTTGATGGAAAACGATAGCCCGTGCAGGATATCGATACGCGGCGCCGCACCGAACAGCGGCTTGTTGACCATATCGGCCAGCGACAAATGCATATCGGTGACGGTGTAAAGATCATCCATGGCGCCAGCTCTCGTCTGCTTGTGCAACCTCGTCCTGCACGGCGGTGATCACCGCCTCGGGGACGGGGTTCAGCCCGGCCTCGGGGTCAGTGTATTTCGGTGTCGCGGCCAGAAGTGCGCGGGAATAGGCGTGTTGCGGCTGGCGGAAGAAATCGCGCACCGGGCTTTGTTCCACCACCAGCCCGCCATAGAGCACCGCCAGCGAGCCGCAGACCTTGGAAACGACGCCCAGATCATGGGTAACGAACAACAGCGCGGTGCCGTGACGCGCCTGCATCCGGGCGATCAGGTGCAGGATCTGTTTTTGCACCGTCACATCCAGCGCCGTTGTCGGCTCATCGGCGACGATCAACTTTGGTTCGGCGGCGAAGGCCGAGGCGATGAGCACCCGCTGACGCATCCCTCCAGACAGCTCATGCGGATAAGAATGCATGACGCGGGCGGGATCAGGAATATGCACCTCGCTCAGCAGTTCCAGCGCGCGGGCCTGCGCATCCGCGCGCTTCCAGCCGAGGATATCGACCAGCCGGTCGGTGATCTGCGGCCCCACCCGTCGCGAGGGGTTCAAGGCGGTGAGCGGGTCTTGCGGGATCAGGGCCGCACTGGCACCGATCCGGCGGCGGCGCTCGGCGGGTTTGAGCGCCAGAAGATCCACGCCATCCAGCCAGATCTCACCCTCGACCACCTCGACCGAGCGCGGCAAAATCCCCAGCACTGCCTTGCCGATCATCGACTTGCCCGCGCCGGATTCGCCCACCAGCCCGCGCACCTCACCCGCCGCCACATCCAGCGAGACCGAGCGCAGCAACCGCGGCCCGCCCTTGAGCGTGACAGACAGGTTGCGGACAGACAGAAACGCACTCATCTCAGCACCGGATCGAAGCGGTCCTTCAGCCCTTCGCCCAACTGGCTGAAGGAAAGGACGGTCAGGAAAAGGGTTGCCAGAGGAAAAACCAGCACCCACCAGGATTGATAGATCGACAAACGCCCTTCGGCGATCATGCCGCCCCAGGTGGGTGAATCGGTCGATATCGACAGGTTCACGAAGCTCAGGATCGCCTCGACAATCACGGCGATGCCCATCTCCAGCGTCAGGAGCACCACGATGGTCGGCAGGACATTCGGCAATATCTCTGTCAGCATGGTGCCAAAGCGTTTCTGGCCGGCCACGCGGGCCGAAGCCACATAGTCCATCGCCCCCTGCGCCATGGCTTCGGCGCGCACCACACGAGCAAAGCGTGTCCAGTCAATGACAATGATCGCCACCACCACTGACACCAGCCCCGGCCCCATGACCGCGATCAGCAGGATCGCGAACAGAACCGGCGGGAAGGCCATCCAGATATCGACAAGCCGCGAGATCACCAGATCGGCCCAGCCGCGATAATAGCCGGCGATCAGCCCCAACGTGGCCCCGACCAGCGCCGTCGCCGTGCCCGCGATCAGCGCCACGATCAGCGCCACACGCGCGCCATGCATGATCCGGCTGAGCACATCGCGGCCCAGACTGTCGGTGCCCAGCCAATAGCCCGGCTCGGCCCCCGCCATCCAGAAGGGCGGCAGGCGTGAGGTGAAAAGGTCTTGTTCCAGCGGGTTATGTGGCGCCAGCCACGGGGCCCCCAACGCGGCCACGACCAGAAGAAGCAGCCAACCGCCCGACAGCCACAGCCGTAGGCCCAGGCGGCGCTTGATCATCCCGCGTGCATCAAGCATGGCGCAACCTCGGGTTCAGGAGCGCATAGAGCATGTCCACCACCAGATTGACGACAGTGAACAAGAGCGCAAACAGGATCACGATGCCCTGAATGAGCGGCAGATCGCGGTTGATCACCGCATCAATCGCCATATTGCCCAGCCCCTCATAGGAAAACAGCCGCTCGATGATCACCGTGCCACCGATCAGAAAGGTGAACTGCACGCCGATCAGCGTCAGCGTCGGCAGAACGGCATTCGGCAGCGCCTCACGCAATATCACATGGTTCTCGCCATAGCCCTTGGTGCGCGAGAGGGTCACATAATCCAGATGCATGGTTTCCTTGAGGCTCTGCTTCAGAAGTTGCCCGATGATCGCCGCCAGCGGGATCGCCAGCGCCAGGGCGGGCATGAACATATGGCTCACCAGATCACGCCACAGGTCAAAGCGCAGCCGCAGAACGCTCTCGAACAGGTAGAAGCTGGTCGTGAACTCGGATGTCAGTTGCGGTGTGATCCGGCCTGAGATGTGGAACACCGGCCACAGCACCCCGAACAGCAGGATCAGCACCAGCCCCCACAGGAAATCAGGCACCGACAGCGCCATGCCGTTGGTGACATCAATCGCCCCTTCGGTGCGGGTGCCGCGCAGCCGCGTGCCGGTCAGCGCCATCAGCCCGCCAAGCGCGGTTGCGATCACCAGCGCCATGATCGACAGTTCCAGCGTGGCAGGCAGGCGGCTGAGAACCAGCCGCAGCACCGGCTGCCGGGTCTGGATGGAGGTGCCGAAATCGCCCTGCACGACACCTGAAAGCCAGATGAAGTATTGTTGCAGGATCGACTTGTCCAAACCGTAAAGCGCGCGCAGCCGCTCGATATCGGCCTCGGTCGCGCCAGGGGGAAGCATCATGGCGATAGGGTTGCCGGGCACCACGCGGATGGTGACGAACACCACCACCGACACGCCCAGAAGCGTGATCAGCGTGGTTACAAGCCGGGTGAGGATTCTTTGCAGGATCATGGTCTGGTTCCGCCCCGGCCCGAACGTATCGGGCCGGGGCTGTCCGCGTCAGGCGCGGGTCATCAGATGCGGCAGCAGTGACCCCGAGGCATGCGGCGTGACGACCACCCCCGCGGCGTGCACGATGGGCTGCACATACTGGAGAAGCGGCAACACATAAGCGTTCTCGGCGATATAGCGGCTTACGTCTTTCCAGCCCTGAATGCGCGCCTCCTCATCGGCCTCACCCCACAATGGCGCGATCTTCTCGATCAGGTCGGGGCTGTCCCAGACGGCATGGGGCGAGGGGCCGAACATGGCAAAGCCCGTGGACGTGGTGGGATCGCCCACCGAATTGCCCCAGTTGTAGAAGGCCGCCGGCGCCAGCGCATCGGCTGCGCGCAACTCGAAGTGGCGCGCGACCTCATAGACCTCAATCTCGGCCTCGATCCCCACGCGCCGCCACATGCCGACAATCGCCTGGATCATCTCGTAGTCCTTGGGCTTGTAGCCGCGCGTGGTCTGGATGGTGAAGCGCACCGGGTTGTCCGTGGAATAACCCGATTCCGCCAGCAGTTCGCGCGCGAGATCCGGGTCATAAGCCACCTCGATCGACGGATCGAAGGCCAGGTATTCCGGCGTCTCCAGCGTATGCAGCGCCACGCCATAGCCCGAAAGCAGCCGGTCGATGATCAGTTGCTTGTCCACCGCATGTACGGCGGCTTTGCGCACGTTCTCATCCAGCATCACATCGATATCGTTGAAGAAGATCATCGCGATATCGGAAATCGGCGCATGTGTGCCAGCCAGCCCCGGGCGGGCGCGCAGGCGGTCGTATTCCTCATACGGCACTTCAAGCGTGACATGGCTGTTGCCCGATTCCACCTCGGCCACGCGGCTTGCGGCGTCAGTGACGAAACGGATGGTCACGTTCTCGAACTCGGGCACCCCGTTCCAGTAATGCGGATTGGCTTTCAGCCGGACAAACGCATTGCGCTCGTACTGTTCGACCATATAGGGGCCTGTGCCGATCGGTGCTGCCTCGAACCCTTCGGCGCCGACACGTTCGTAATACTCCTTTGGCAACACGTAGCCGGTCAGGAAATACATCCACTTGAAGATCGTGGGATCGAACTGCGCGACATCGGCGATCACGCGGTTGCCCTCGACCCGATGATTGGTCAGTGTGCCCCAGACAAACTGGATGGGGCTGCCGGTTTCCTCACGCGAGACGCGCTCCAGCGACCAGCGCACATCCTCGGCGGTGAAATCCGAACCGTCATGCCATTTGACGCCCTCGCGCACCTCCATCCAGACCTGCGTGCGGTCCTCGTTCCAGCCCCAGTCGGTCAGAAGGCCCGGTGCGGGCGACAGGTCTGGCTGTTGCAGGATGAACTGGTCGAACACCGACTGGTAAAGCCCCTGAATGGTGGGGTTGACGGCCGAAGGGCCAACCGTCGGATCCCAGCTGGGCAGGTTGACGTTATAGGCGATCACCAGTTCATCGATGGCCTGCGCCAGCACCGGCTTGGCAAATGTCAACGCGACCGAGGCCGCCGACATCTTCAGAATGCTTCTGCGTGAAAGTTTCATTGGATTCTCCCGGTTGGTTGTTGGTTTTCAGTTGCCCGCCAGCTTGCGGGCCAATAGGTATCCGGCCCCTGCCCCGGTGCCCGCGCCGGGCCAGACGGCGGCCCCTGTCAGGTGGAGTTTGGCAATCGGGGTAGAGCCATCGGCATGGCCGCGCGCGGGGCGGAACAGGAAATTCTGCGCCAAGTGATGGCTACCACAGACCTGATCGCCGCCGATAAGGTTGGGGTTTTGCGCTTCCAGCTCGGTCGGCGGGACGATGCGCTGGCCAAGGATCTTCGCCCGTGTTCCGGGCGCGTAGCCTTCAACGATATCCAGCGCGCGTTCGGCCATGGGGGCGCTGGCATCGGCCCAGTCGGTCGCCGTGATCGTGCCGCCCGCATCGCCCTTGATGGTGCCCGGCACCATGCGGACCTGCAACCACAGCACGTGTTTGCCCTCCGGCGCGCGCGACGGGTCGAACACGGTGGGCTGCCCCGCCACGATCACCGGCTCATCGGGCAACAGCCCGGCTTTCGCCTGCGCATAGGTACGCGCCATCTGGTCCAGCGACGGGGCGAGATGGACATAGGCGAAGGTCTTGAGTTCCGCACCCGCGGCCCAGTCAGGCAAGCTGTCGAGCGCGAGGTGGATCATCATGGTGCCGGGCGCATGGTCAAACCCGGTCATGGCGCTGTCAAACCCGGTGTTGCCGGTGCCGCCGGTCAGCCGCACCAGTGCTGCGGGCGCTACATTGGCGATTACGGCGCGGCGCGCGGTGATCTGGCGACCATCCGCCAGTTCAACCCCGGTGGCCTGCCCGCCCGAATGCACAATGCGCGCAACCGGAGCGTTGCATTCCACCGTGCCGCCGCGCGCCTCGATCTCGGCCTGCATGGCGCGGATGATCGTGTCTGCACCGCCCTTGCCGATGACCATGCCGAAACTCTGCCCGGCCATCGCCTCAAGATAGGGAAACAGCGCACCGCCCGCGACATCGGGGGCGAAATCCAGATGCAGGCCCCAGGCACCAAGCATGGCTTGCAGGTGCTCGGATTCGAAGGACTGCCCCAGCCAGGCGCGCGGCGATTGAAGCAAAAAGCGCCCCAGATCCAATGCGCCACCGACACCCCGCTTGCGCCAGAGGCGGAACAGAAAACCGGCCAATGCATGATTTCGCATGGGACTGCCCAGCAGCGCAAAGATCTGCTCGGCCTCGGCAGGAAAGCCCGCCAGCAGCCGCTTCCAGGTTTCAGCGTCCGCGACCGAAAAGGAACGGATGCGCGCTGCGGTAGCGTCAGAATCGGCACAGACGCCCAGCCATTTTCCATCGGGAAATGCGCTGGCGAAGGGTTTTGAAACCGGGACAAACTCAAGCCCGCGCGCTGTCAGCGAATCGCCGTATGCCCTGAAAAACGCTGATCCGGCGAAAAGCGACAGGTTCATTGCTGCCCAGTCATGGCGAAAACCGGGCTGCGTGTATGCGCCGCTGCGCACCGCCCCGCCCGCTTCTGTCGCCTGTTCGAAGACGGCAACCGACCAGCCCTTTGCTGCCAGATGCATTGCGCAAGCAAGGCTGTTATGCCCCGCCCCGATGATTATTGCATCGACGCCTTGTTTCATTGTTGCGTCTCCCCGTTGAAAAAATTACTTGCATATACATTCAAATCTGTCCAGCATAATTTCAGGCTCAAAATGTTCGCCGGTTCTGCCCGGCGCGGCATAAACTTCAAGGGAGACTTGTGATGACTTCAGCCCAAACCCTTCAGTCCCTCGGCGCGGCACTCCTGTCCGGCAATGTCGAAGTGGTGGATTGCTCCGGCACCCTCGGCCCGAACACGCCGATCCTGCAACTGCCGCCCGATTTCGCCAAGAACACCCCAAAGGTCGAGATCCACAAGATCTCGGAATACGATCAGGACGGCCCGTTCTTTGCATGGAACTGGATGGTTCTGGGCGAGCATACCGGCACCCATTTCGACGCCCCGCACCACTGGATCACCGGCAAGGACCACGCCGACGGCTACACCGACAAGCTGAACATCCAGCGCGTCGTGGCCCCGGTCAACGTGATCGACTGCTCGAAAGAGGCCGCGGCGGATGCCGATTTCCTGCTGACGCCCGAGCACATCAAGGCCTGGGAGGCCGAGCATGGCGAGATCAGGAAGGGCGAATGGGTGGTGATGCGCACCGACTGGGACAAGCGCGCCCATGATCAGGACACCTTCCTCAATGCCGATGAGAACGGCCCCCATTCGCCCGGACCGACGCCCGAAGCGGTGGAATACCTGCTGTCCAAGGGCATCGTCGGCTGGGGCACGCAGTGCATCGGCACCGATGCTGGCGCGGCCGGTGGCATGAACCCGCCCTACCCGGCGCATAACTTCCTGCACCGCGACAACTGCTTTGGCCTCGCCTCGCTCGCCAATCTGGACAAGCTGCCCGCAAAGGGCGCAATCCTGATCGCGGCACCGCTGAAGATCGAGAACGGCACCGGCTCGCCCATCCGGGCGCTGGCGCTGGTTCCGAAGGGCTAAGCGACATGGCGGTCGATCACATCATCATCGGCTCGGGCATCAACGCGCTTGTCGCGGCGGCCATGCTGTCGCGCAAGGGCAAACGGGTGCTGGTGCTGGAACGCGAATCGGTCGCGGGCGGCTGCATGCGGACCGAAGAATGCACCCTGCCCGGCTTTCGCCATGATGTGATGGCCGCCACTTTCGTTCTGTTCCTGACATCGCCAGCCCATGCGGAACTCGGCGCCGACCTGGCGCGGCATGGGCTGGAGTTCTGCCATACCAAGCACCCCACCGCCGTGCTGCGGCCTGACGGCTCGGCGCTGGTGCTGGAAACCGACCGCGCGGCAAATGTCGCCGCGTTCAATGCGCTGGCCCCCGGTGACGGTGATCGCCACGCCAGCGATGTCGGTGCGATCGAGGCCGACGCGCCGTTTCTCTTTGGCCTGCTGGGCGGCAAGCTCTGGTCCTGGCCCACGCTGAAGATGGTGATCGGCCAGGCGCGCAAGCGCGGCCTTCAGGGGTTGGCGGCGTGGTTCGGATCAGCCCTGACCCCCGCGCGCGGCTGGCTGGAGACGACCTATCAGTCGCCTCTCGTTCAAGCGCTCTGGGCTCCTTGGGTGCTGCATACCGGCCTGACGCCGGAAAGCACCTATGGCGGCCAGATGGGCAAGGTCATCGCTTTCGCGCTGGAGGCTGCGGGCGCGCCCGTGGTCAAGGGCGGATCGGCCGCGGCGGTGGGGGCTTTTGCCTCGCTGATCACCGAGAAGGGCGGCGAGATCCGCACGAAGGCGGATGTCGAGCGTATTCTGGTCACGGACGGCAAGGTCACTGGCGTTCGCCTGACATCGGGTGAAGAAATCATGGCGGGTTCGGTTCTGGCCTCGGTTGCGCCGGGGCAGTTGTATGGCCGCCTGCTGGACCATCTGCACCTGCCCGAAGACAAAGCCGCCGCGCAGTCCTTCCGTCACGGGCGCGGCAATTTCCAGCTGCATTTCGCGCTGGACCGGCACCCCGAATGGCTGACACCCGGTCTGGATGAAGTGGCGCTGATCCATCTGGCTGATGGCATCGATTCCGTGTCGAAATCGGCCAACGAGGCCGAGCGCGGCCTGTTTCCTGAAACTCCAACCATCTGCGTTGGCCAGCCCCACCGGCTGGACCCGACGCGCGCGCCCGAAGGCAAGGCGGTGCTGTGGTTGCAGATCCCGGACGCACCGCGCGTCATCAAGGGCGATGCAGCGGGCGAAATTTCGGGCCGCGAATGGGACGAGGCCACGCGCGAAGCCTTCGCCGACCGGATCGAGGCCATTCTTGCCCGCCATATCAAGGATTTCGACGCCCTCAAACTGGCGCGGCGCGCCTATTCGCCCGCCGATCTGGCGGCGATGAACATGAACCTTGTGGGCGGCGACCCCTATGGCGGCGCCTGTTCGATCGATCAGTTCTTCATCTGGCGCCCTTTCCCGCAGTCGGGCAAGGGCGACCTGAAGGTGCGCGGCCTCACCCATATCGGCGCCTCCACCCATCCCGGCCCCGGCCTTGGTGGCGGTTCGGGCTATCTCGCCGCCAAGGGGCTGGGCGCATGAACGAGTTGTCCCCACCGACCACCGAGCCGCCGCCCCGTCTGGGGGAGATCGGCCTCAACAACTTCGCGCCCTATTTGATGAACCGCATCATGGGGCGCTACAACCTGAGCTTGCGCGCCGAGATGGCCGAACTGGGCCTGACGACGCCGAAGATGCGCGCGCTTGCAGTGCTGTCTGTAATCGACGGCATCCAGATCCGGCAACTGGCGGTCTATGCGGTGACCGAACAATCCACGCTCAGCCGCGCGCTGGACGCGCTGGCCAGCGACGGGCTGATCAGCCGCACCCCAGACCCGAACGACAGCCGCGCGACACATATCCACATCACCGCCGCAGGCCGCGCCGCGTTCGAGCGCCTCTGGCCGCGCATGGCGGAAACCTATGCGCAGATGTTCCAGGGGATCGATGACGAGGAAAAGCGCGCCTTCGTGCGCACGCTGCAAACCATCCTCGGCAACATCCGCAAACACGATTTCTGAGAAACGGAAAGAACCATGGCCGAAAGATCCTTCAAGAAGGAAGTCGAGCACCTGAAGCTCGGCGACGGGGAAACCTTTACCGGCGAGGGCATTCTGGCCATCACCAAGGCGCTGCTGGAATGCGGTGTGGGCTATGTCGGTGGCTATCAGGGCGCGCCGATCAGCCATCTGATGGATGTGCTGGCCGATGCCGAGGAAATTCTGGGCGAACTGGGCGTGCGGTTCGAAGCGAACGCCTCCGAGGCCGCGGCGGCGGCGATGCTGGCGGCCTCGGTGCATTATCCCATTCGCGGCGCGGTGACGTTCAAGGGCTCGGTCGGCGTCAACGTGGCGTCGGATGCGCTTGCGAACCTCGCGTCCTCCGGCGTGACCGGCGGCGCGCTGGTGATCGTGGGCGAGGATTATGGCGAAGGCTCGTCGATCATGCAGGAACGCAGCCATGCATTCGCGATGAAGTCGCAATTCTGGCTCATGGACCCGCGCCCCAACCTGCCCTGCATCGTCAAGGCGGTTGAACAAGGGTTCGAGCTGTCGGAAGCCTCGAACACGCCGGTGATGCTGATGGTGCGCATCCGCTCCTGCCATGTCACAGGCCAGTTTGAAACCCGCGCCAACAAGCGCCCGCCCCTGACGGTGCGCGACGCGCTGTCGAACCCGCGCCGCGATGTCTCGCGCATTGTCCTGCCGCCGATGAGCTATTTGCAGGAGCAGGACAAGATCAACAACCGCTGGCCCGCCGCGCAGAAATACATCCGCGAACACGGGTTGAACGAGATCTTCGGTCCTGAAAAGGCCCCCATCGGCATCATCTGTCAGGGTGGCATGTATAACGGCGTGATCCGCGCCCTTCAGCGGCTGGGGCTGGCCGATATCCACGGCAAGACCGAGGTGCCGATCTATTGCCTGAATGTCACCTATCCCATTGTCAGCAGTGAATTTTCGGATTTCTGCGCGGGCAAGGATGCGGTTCTGGTGGTGGAAGAGGGGCAGCCCGAGTTCATCGAGCAGCAACTCGGCAGCCTGATGTTCCGCGCCGGCACCACCACCAAGCTGCACGGCAAGGATGTGTTCCCCATGGCGGGCGAATACACCGGCCAGATCATGCTAGACGGGATAGAGGGTTTCCTGCGCAAGGCCGCCCCGCAATACCTGCCCGCGCAGGTCCGCGCGCCGAACGCGCCCGCCCCCGCTATCCCTGACCTGTCGAAGACCGTGCCGATCCGGCCGCCCGGTTTCTGCACCGGCTGCCCCGAGCGCCCGATCTTCGCTGCGATGAAGCTCGTGCAAGAGGAACTGGGCGAGCATCAGATCTCGGCCGATATCGGCTGCCACCTCTTTGCCTCACTCCCGCCCTTCAACATCGGCGGCGCGACGATGGGCTACGGCCTTGGCCCGGCCTCGAACGGGGCGTTCGACGGTGGCGGCGAGCGGCGGCCGATCGCGGTGATCGGCGATGGCGGGTTCTGGCACAACGGCCTGTCGTCCTCGATCGGCAACATGGTGTTCAACAAGTCCGACGGCGTGGTGGTCATCGTCGACAACTACTATTCGGCGGCGACCGGCGGGCAAGACATTCTGTCATCGCGTGCTCAGAATGACACCAAGTCCACGGGCAACCCGATTGAGAAGGCGCTCAAGGGTGTCGGCGTCGAATGGGTCCGCCAGATCGACCGCACCTATGACGTCAAGCGCATGCGCGAAACCTTGCACGAGGCCCTGACCACCGATTTCAAGGGCCCCAAGGTGATCGTGGCCTCGTCGGAATGCATGCTCAACCGTCAGCGCCGTGAAAAGCCGTTGGTGGCCAAGGCCATCAAGGAAGGTCGCCGGGTGGAAAAGCCGCGTTTCGGCGTGGACGAAGACATCTGCACCGGCGACCACGCCTGCATCCGGCTGTCGGGTTGTCCATCGCTGAGCCTCAAGAAGCTTGACGACCCGCTGCGCGACGATCCGATCGCTTCGATCGACCAGACCTGC
The DNA here is from genome assembly GCA_964496915.1 of uncultured Rhodobacter sp. GTDB lineage: Bacteria > Pseudomonadota > Alphaproteobacteria > Rhodobacterales > Rhodobacteraceae > Pararhodobacter. The sequence continues at coordinate 76,741 of CAZCAX010000016.1, read as the reverse complement.
GTGGGCTGTGGAAACTGCGGCGAGGTTGCCGATGCAGCGGTGCTGTGTCCCTCGTTCTATGAGGCGCGGGTGGTGCACAATCCTTCGGCCTTTGAGCAGCGGATGAACCGCTGGCGGCAAGGCATCATCAACTGGCTGCAAGTGCGGCGCGACCGCAAACGCTTGTCGTTTGACGCAATTCAAGGGGTGGCAGCAGAATGAACCAGCAAGTTCAGGGGCTTGAACCCCGCAAGCGCGATGCGCGCATGGACACGATCATCAAGCTGGCAGTGATGGCCGTGGGCGGCCAGGGCGGCGGCGTGCTGTCGGGCTGGATCGAGGCGGTTGCGCGCGCGAATGGTTATGCCGTGCAGGCAACCTCGGTCGCGGGCGTGGCGCAACGCACCGGGGCCACGATCTATTATCTGGAAATGGCGCCGATGGATGGCGGCGTGCCGATCTTCTCGCTGGCACCCGCTGCGGGCGATGTGGATATCCTGATCGCCGCCGAAATGATGGAGGCCGGGCGCGCCATCCTGCGTGGCTTCGTCACACCCGACCGTACGACGCTCATTGCCTCTACCCACCGCTCGCTGGCGGTGAGCGAGAAGATGGTGCCGGGCGACGGGATCGCCAATGCCGACGAGGTCGAGCGCGCCGCCGAAGTGGCGGCGCAACAGCTGATCATGCACGATCTTGAAGCGATGGCGGTGGGCGCAGGCTCGGTCATCTCGTCCTCGCTCTTTGGCGCGCTGGCGGGATCGGGGGCGCTGCCCTTCCCGCGCGAAAGCTTCGAGGAGGCGATCCGTGCCTCGGGCCGTGGGGTGGAAGCCTCGCTTCGGGCCTTCGCGCTCGGCTTTGAGGCCGCGCGCGGCTCCGTGCCCGCGCCCCAGACCGCCGCCGCCCCCGCCGCAGCACCCCTGCCCGTGCCCCTCGGCCCCGAAAACCTGTCGCGCGACTGGGAATCCCTCGATGCACGCGCTGCCGCCTTGCCGGAACCCGCGAATGCCATGGCACAGGCCGGGCTGCGCAAGGTCGTCGATTTTCAGGATCTTGCCTATGGCCGCGCCTATCTGGACCGGCTGGAAAAAGTGCTGACGCTGGACAGCGCCGAGAAAGGCTATGAACTGACCCTTGAGGCCGCGAAATACATCGCCAACGCGATGGCCTATGACGACATCATCCGCGTTGCAGACCGCAAGACACGCCCCGCCCGCTTCCAGCGTATCCGCGCCGAGATGGGGGTGGATGAATCCCGCATCCTTCATCTGACCGAATACACCCACCCCCGCGCCGTCGAGGTGGTGTCGCTGTTCCCCGCCGGGCTCGGCCGCTGGGTTGAGGCCCGGCCCCGCCTGATGGCCTGGATCGACCGGCGGGTGAACAAGGGGCGGCGCCTGCGTTCCGACAGCCTGCGCCACTTCCTGCAACTCTATTTCCTGGGCGGGCTGAAGGGCTGGCGCCTGCGCTCGCTGCGCCACGCGGTCGAAGTGGAACATCTTGAACGCTGGCTTGCAACCGCGTTCGAGCGCGCCCCGCATGATTACAACCATGCCGTCGAAATCCTGCGCCTGCGCCGCCTGATCAAGGGCTATTCCGACACCCATGCGCGCGGCCTGTCAAAGTTCGACCGCGCCATGGAAGGCGCGGCGCTCGTGGCCGGGCGCGAGGATGCCGCCGACTGGACCCGCCGCCTGCGCGAAGCCGCACTACAGGACGAAGAGGGCAAGGCACTTGAAGGCGCGATCCAGACAATTCGCTCCTTTACCTGAACAACCGGAACCACCCCAATTGTCTGTCTGAAGATATCGTAGGGGAGTGAATTGACCGCAGGCAAAGAGGGGGCAACGCCCCCTCTCAAGGGCGCGCGGGCACCCTTTCACCGGTCTCAACCCGGCCCGGACGATCCGTCCGGATACGGTCCCCCAACAACCGCAAACCGTTCAGCACCACCAGCACCGTACCCCCTTCATGACCGATCACCGCCACCGGCAACGGCAGTTCGAAGAACAAGGCACCCGTTACCAGCAGAACCATTGCGCCCATGGCAAAGGCCAGGTTCTGGCGGATGATCCGGGCGGTGCGTCGGGCCAGCCGATGGGCCTCGGCCAGGCGCGTCAGGTCGTCTGACAAGAGCGCGACATCGGCGGCCTGTAGTGCCACCTCGCTGCCCGCCGCGCCCATGGCGATGCCGATATCAGCGCGCGCCAGCGCCGCGGCATCGTTCACTCCATCACCGACAAAGGCTACCTTGCCGCCCTGCCCGGCCAGTTCCGCGGCCATCCGCGCCACCAGCGCCACCTTGTCGGCGGCCAGTAGGTCGGCATGAATCTCCGCGCGTTCCAGCCCCAGTTCCGCCCCGACCCGCTCGGCCACAGGCCTGCGGTCGCCGGTCATTATGACAATCTGCTCCACCCCGCCTGCCCGCAGCGCCGCCAGCCCCGGCAATGCAGTATCACGCGGCTGGTCGGCCAGGGTCAGCGCGCCCAGCACCCGGCCTCCCTGCCCGAGATAGACGAGGGTCTGTGCCTCATCCGTCAGATCGTCGAGCGCCGGCAGATCGATCGATGCCCCCATCCGCTGTGCCATCCGCGGGTTTCCGGCCCAAAGCGGCTCAGCCCCATCCTCGGCCACGATCCCCTCGCTTGGAAAAGCGGTGACATTGCTCAGATCACCCGCGACAATCCCCCTGCTTTCGGCTTCCCGGCGGATGGCGGCGGCGATCGGGTGTTCGGATTGCGCCTGTAACCCGGCAAGGCGGGCAAGGAAGGCATCCTCGTCGCCCTCCAACGTCACGATCCTGAGCACCCCGGCGCGGCCAGTGGTCAGGGTGCCGGTCTTGTCAAAGGCAAACCTGCGCACCGCCGCGAGTGATTCCAATGCCGCCCCGCCCTTGAACAACACCCCCCCGCGCGCCGCGACTGACAGCGCCGACAGGATAGCGGCCGGAACCGAAATGACGATGGCACAGGGGCTGGCCGCCACCAGAATCGTCGCGGCACGGTACAGCGCCTCCTGCGGGCTGCGCCCCAGCCAGTAGAAAACCGCGAAGGCCAGCACCGCCCCTGCCAGCACCGCCACCGTATAGCGTTGCCCGAACCAGGCGCTGAACCGCTCGGACGGGGCACGGGCGGCCTGCGCCTCGGTTACCAGGGCGATCATCCGCGCAACCGTGCTTTGTGCGGTGGTGCGCGTGACGCGCATATCCAGCACACCGTTCAGATTGACCGTCGCCTCATGCACCTTCGCGCCGGGCCCCTTGTGAACCGGCATGGATTCGCCGGTGATCGTCGCCTCGTCAATCGCACCCTCGCCCGCGGTAATCACCCCGTCCACCGGCACCCGCGCGCCGGGGCGCAGCACCACGATATCACCCGGCTCCAGGCTTTGCGCCGGAACCTCGGCCAGGCCCGTCCCCTCGCGGCGCAAGGCGGTATCGGGGCGCAGCGCCATCAGCGCCTCGACAGCGCGGCGGGCGCGACCCATGGCGCGGTTTTCCAGCGTGGTCGACAGGCTGAATAGCGTCAGCAGCACCGCCCCTTCCATCGGTGCGCCAACCGCCGCTGCGGCAATGGCGGCCAATACCATCAGCAGGTCGATATCCAGCACCCGCTCGCGCCAGAGACTGGACAGAGCCCGCGCCGCGGCGGGCAATCCGCCAGCCAGAAAAACCATCACCAGCCCCGGCACCTCGATCGCGGGAAGCCCGGCAAGCCAGCCCAGCAACGCCGCAGCCATACCAAGAAGGGTCAGTGACGTCAGAACGGTATCGGTCTCTTTGAACATGGCTGGCAAAACGGCTGGGCGCTTTCGTACTGGCGGATCGGCTTTTCACAGTGCTTAACGCAGTTCCACGCTGGACACGAGGGGGCGAAACATGCGCACCAATCACCCTGGAATGCACCAGAGCACGGCCAGCGCGCTGAAAACAGGGCCAGTCATGAGTGGCGCAAACCGCGCCTTTCCACATCGCAAGAACGTGATTAGGCTAAGCGCTCAAGGAGTGAGGTGAGAACATTGGATTTGCAAAACTTTTCCTACACCGCGCAATGGGCGCGTTTCAGCCACTGGTTCGAAGGTGTCTTCACCTCTTTCGGTGGCAAGCTTCCAGCCGTGCGCACGCCGCTGCCCGAAGCCGAGCAGGAGGTCTTGCGCGCCAGGCTGGAGCCGCTGAGTGCAGAACTGGAGGCACAGCGCCTGGCCACGGTGGATGAGGTCGACGCCAAGGCGCGCCGATGGGTAACCGGGGTCACGGTGGTTGCGCTTGCACTGATCTTCGGCGCGGGCGGCGGGATTGTCGCGGCGCTTGCGGTCGCCTTTTTCGCTGGATTGGGCACCTTCATTTTCGTCCAGAACGACCCGGCTGAACGCTACCGGTTGGCCGTCAAACAGGCTTTCGGCAGCGCCGTGGCCGAACATCTGTCAGGCTTCAGCTATACCGCGCGCCCCGAGCCCGATGCCGCGCGAATCAAGAGTTGGCGGCTCTTTCCCAAACTCGACAGGATCACCGTTGAAGATCGCATGACCGGCCAGAGAATGGGCCGCGAGGTGGCGCTGTCGCGGTTGACCGTGGTCTATGGCCGCACCGGCGGCAAGAGCAAGCATGATCTATCGGTCAGCGCGATCTGCACCGAAGTGGAAACCGGGCCGGGGGCCGAAGGGGTCAGCGTGATCGTGCCGCGCAAGGCCGAGCGCAAATTGCGCATCGCGCCGGGCGCCCAGCATGGCCTGTCCGAGACAACCACCGGCGATGACAGCTTTGACGCGCGCTTCATCGTGTGGTCCAGCGCACCGGATGCCTTGCCCCGCTGGCTGGACGCACCGATGCGCGCGCGCATTCTGGCGCTGGGGGGCGACGCGCCGATTCTCATCTTCCTGCCCGGCTATCTGGCTGTCCTGTTTCCGTTGACCGGCCTGGCCCAGCCCTTCACGCCCAGACCGTTCTGGGATCCGCTGGACACCGAACAGACGCTGGCGCTCTTTGCCTCGGATCTGGCTGACAAACACGCCCGGCTGATCACCACGCTTGAGATCGGTCCCGCCTGACCCTTCAGCGGCCCTTCGGCACACCCAAAGAGCCTGTCCGGTAAAGCGAAATCTTTATCCCGCCATGCGAGACCGCCGGGTTGTTGGGCACAAACGGCAGGCCCGTGGCGCGTGCCAAAGACGGCTCGCTAGTGATCAGCCCCACACGCCAGCCCTTGAAACGCTCGGCCAGCACCTTGCCCAACGCGCCGTAAAGACCGAACAGAAGTTTCTTGTTGCCCACCCGTCCGCCGTATGGCGGATTGACGATGATCAGGCCGGGCGGCCCCTCGGGCGGGGTCAGATCGCTGATCGGGCCGGGGCGGAAATCTGTGAAGGCATCAACCCCGGCGCGCGCGGCATTGGCGCGGCTCATGGCAATGGCGCCGGTATCGCGGTCGCGGCCAAAGAAGCGCAGCCCGGGGCTGACGGGGCGCGCGGTTGCGCGCATCGCGTGCCAGGCGGCAGGATCGAAGCTTGCCAGTTGCTCGAACGCAAAGCTGCGGTCGCGGCCGGGGTAAAGCCCGGCGGCAATCTCGGCGGCCTCGATCACCAGCGTGCCCGAACCGCACATCGGGTCCATGACCGGCTCTGACCCGTCAAAGCCGCATTCACGCAGGAAAAGCGCAGCCAGCGTCTCGCGCAGAGGGGCCTTGTTGACCGCCTGCTTATGCCCACGCTTGTGCAAAGGCGCGCCTGATGTATCCAGACTGAAGGTGCACAGATCATCCTCGATCCGCACCATCAGCCGCAGCGCGGCCTCGGGGCTGATCGTCGCGCCCAGTTCCTCGCGCAGCGCGGTTTCAATGCGCTGCGTCGCCGCACCCGCGTGATAGATGCGCGACGCCCGGCAGGTAGCTTCGACCCGCAAGGGCACATCCGCGCGCAGGGTCTCGGCCCAGGGAAAACGGCGCGCACGCTTGTCAAGCTGGGCCAGATGCAGCGCCCGGAAACCGCCGATCCGCACCAGAACCCGCCCCGCGCCGCGCAACACCAGATTGGCGCGCCAGACCTCGGGCCAACCGCCCTGCAAGACCACGCCACCGGGCACTGCCGCGGGATCGGCGAAACCCTTTTCGCGCGCCTCGTCGCACAGCGTCGGTTCCAGCCCCGGAGGGGCCGCCAGAAAGATCTCGAAGGGGGGCTGGGTATTCATGCGATCCTCGATAGAGCATCGCCCCGGCAAGGGGAAGCACCCGCCGAAACCTGCCCCGGTTCGCCGGCTGTTTCTGAACGGCTTGCGGACGTGACATCCACGCCCCGAGCACCTATAAGGCGCGCGATTGTTCAACTTTGCCTCAGGATCACCCATGACCACGCTCGTTTTCGGCCACAAGTCCCCCGATACCGATTCCACCGGCTCGCCCCTGATCTGGGCCTGGTATATGAATGAGGTCAAGGGCATCCCCGCCCGTGCCGTGCTGCTGGGTGAGCCCAACACCGAGGCAACCTTCGTGCTGAAACGCTGGGGTTTCGAAACGCCCGAGATCATCGCCGATGTGGAACCCGGTCAGGCTGTGGTGATCGTTGACACCAACAACCCCGCCGAGTTGCCGCCGTCAATCGGCAAGGCCGATATCCAGGCGATCATCGACCATCACAAGCTGGCCGGCGGGCTGGAAACCAAGGGTCCGATTGACGTTGTCATCCGCCCGCTGGCCTGCACCGCGACCGTGATGCATGACCTGATGGGTGATGATGCCGCAAGGATGCCCGACGAGATCAAGTGCCTGATGCTGTCGTGCATCCTGTCGGATACGCTGGAATTCCGCTCGCCCACCACCACCGGCCACGACCGCGCGATAGCCGAGAAACTGGCGCAGGAACTGGGGATTTCCATCCCGGATTACGCCGAAGAGTTGTTCGCCGCGAAATCTGACGTCTCGGCATTCTCGGATGCAGAGCTGCTGCGGATGGACAGCAAGGAGTATACCGTCGAAGGCAAGGAGCTGCGGGTTTCGGTGCTGGAGACAACCGCTCCCAAAGTGCTGCTGGACCGCAAGGCAAGCCTGATGGCGGCGATGGACGGGGTGGCAAAGGAAGACGGTGCCGACCAGGTGCTGCTCTTCGTCATCGACATCCTGCGCGAGGAGGCAACGCTGCTGGTTCCCAACGATCTGGTGAAAACCATCGCCGAGAAAAGCTTTGGCGCCACGGTCACAGGCGACACCGTGGTTCTGCCGGGTGTGATGAGCCGCAAGAAGCAGATCATCCCCGCGCTGACTCTTTGAGCGCATAAAGCCCGTCTGTCCCTGAAAGCCCCGGAACATGACCGAGATCATCGATTCCCTCGCCGATATCGGCGCGCAATATGACGTGCTTTATTGCGATCTCTGGGGCTGCCTGCACGACGGTCGCACCCTGTATCCGGCAGCGGTGTCCGCGTTGCAGGCTTTCCGGCAGCGCGGCGGCGCGGTCGTTCTGATGACCAATGCGCCGCGCACCCGCCATGCCGTCGCGCGGCGGCTGGAGCGGATGGGCCTGCCGCGCAACGCCTGGGATGTCATCGTCTCGTCCGGCGATGCCACGCAGGAGGCCATGTTGCTGGGTGCGGCGGGCCGCAAGCTGTGGCATCTGGGGCCGGAAAAGGACGACGACCTGTTCACCGAGATCCCCGAGGCGCTGGCCGATCAGCCCCCCATTGCCCGCGTGTCGCTGGAAGAGGCCGAAGGCATCATCTGCACCGGCCCCTTCGATGATTACAACGACAAGCCCGAGGATTATCGCGGCCGCTTCCTGTCGGCCAAGGTGCGCGGGCTGAAGATGCTCAGTGCCAACCCTGATATCGTGGTCGATGTCGGTGAAACGCGGATCTATTGCGGCGGCGCGCTGGCGCAGCTTTATACTGAGATAGGCGGCGAGGTTCTGGCCTTTGGTAAACCGCATCCGCCGATCTATGATCTGGCGCGGCGGCGTCTGGCGGCGATGGGGCTGAACCATGACAGCGATCAGGTGTTGGCCGTGGGTGACGGCATCCTGACCGATATCGCCGGCGCGCAGGCCGAAGGGATCGACGCGCTGTTCGTCACGGGCGGGCTGGAGGCCAGCCGGTTCGGCCCGGACGCCCTTATGCCGCAGGCAGCGCCTCTACGGGACTGGCTGGCCGAGCAGAGCCGCGCGCCACGCTATGCGATCGGGCGACTACGCTAAGCGGCGCCGCAATAAAATTACCTCAGAAAGAAGATTTTTGCACGTTCATTGCCGGACGCCTTGCATCCCGGGCGCAGCACAGCTATGCTGCGCCGCAGTATCCGCCGGAACAACCACCGGACCAGCCGATGACCCCCACCAGGACCGGAGCGCCCGCCATGCTCGACTCACACCTTAATGATAATCTGCCCCGTGGCACGATCTGTATCGAAGATCTGGAAGTCGGCATGGCGCGTTATCTCCGCAAAACTGTAACCGACCGCGATATCGAATTGTTCGCCGAGGTCTCGACCGATCACAACCCGGTGCATCTGGATGAAGCCTATGCGCAGGACACCATCTTTGAGGGCCGCATCGCCCATGGAATGCTGACCGCCGGGCTGATTTCGGCGGTGATCGGCGAGCAGTTGCCGGGCCATGGCACGATCTATATGGGTCAGTCGCTGAAATTTCTGGCACCCGTTCGCCCCGGCGACACCGTGCTGGCCGAGGTCTCTGTGCGCGAGATCGATTACGCCAAGCGCCGGGTGACCCTTGATTGTCGCTGTTCGGTGGGCGATATCACGGTCCTGAAAGGCGAGGCGCTGGTTCTGGCGCCCAGCCGCAAGTTCGACTGAGGCGGGCCCCATCCCGCCCCGACAGGAAGGGCCGGACGGGGCAAGGATGCAGATCATTACGCACTGGAAGAACACGCAAGCAGGATGCCGCGGGGCATCGGCTGCGATGGGCAATTTCGACGGAATTCACCGTGGTCACCAAGCGGTGCTCGAATACGCCCGCCGCCCCGGCCTGCCGCTGGGGGTTGTCACGTTCGAGCCCCACCCGCGCGAATTCTTCGCCCCGGATGCCCCGCCCTTCCGCCTGATGAACGCTGAAAGCCGCCGTAACCGGCTGGAACGGCTGGGCGTGGACTGCCTGTTTCAACTGCCGTTCGATGGCGAATTGTCGGGTCTGACACCGGAAGAGTTCGCGCGTGACGTGCTGGCCGAGGGGCTGGGCCTGCGGCATGTGGTGGTGGGCGAGGATTTCTGTTTCGGCAAGCGCAGGGCCGGCACCGCCGCCATGCTGCGCGAGCTTGGCACGCGCTTCGGCTTTGAGGTGACGCTCGTGCCACTGATCGGTGGCACGGAGGGTGCGTTTTCCTCTACCGCGATCCGCCAGGCGCTCAGCGATGGCCGCCCTGATCAGGCCGCGCAGATGCTGGGGCACCGTCACCGGATCGATGGCGAGGTTCAGCACGGCGAGAAACGCGGGCGCGAACTCGGCTATCCGACAGCGAACATGGCGCTTGACGGTCTGCATCTGCCACGTTTCGGGGTTTATGCGGTCAAGGTGCAGGTGATGTCAGGGGAACATGCGGGGGAATACGACGGCGTGGCCTCGCTGGGTGTGCGACCGATGTTTGGCGTAAACAAGCCAAACCTTGAAGTGCACCTTTTCGATTTCAATGCCGATCTTTACGGCATCCACCTGTCCGTCGCGCTGGTTGATTATCTGCGCGACGAGGAAAATTTCGACAGCCTTGAGGCTTTGATCACCCAGATGGATGCCGACAGCGCGCGTGCGCGCGCCATTCTGGCGGGCCTCTGATGCGCCCGCACTTCTGGGAAACCGTGCCGCTGGACCGCATGACCGCTACGGAATGGGAGGCGCTGTGCGACGGTTGCGGCAAATGCTGTCTGAACAAGCTGGAAGATGCCGATACCGGCGAGGTGTTCTTCACCAACATTGCCTGTCGGCTGCTTGACGATTCCACCTGCCGATGCGGCAATTACGCTATCCGCAGAAGCCTGGTGCCCGAATGCGTGGTGCTGACCCCCGGCACCCTGAAGGATGTCGCCTATTGGTTGCCGAAAACCTGCGCCTATCGGCGCCTGCATGAGGGCCGCAAGCTCGCTGACTGGCATCCGCTTATCTCGGGCGATCCGGCGACGGTCCACAGTGCGGGAATATCGGTTCAGGGGCGCACTCTGCCGGAATACGAAATCCCGGAAGAAGACTGGGAAGACCATATCATCGAAGAGGATATCTGATGTTCTTTGCCTCGGACAACAGCTCGGGCGTGCCCGCCGCAATTCTGGAGGCGCTGGCACGCGCCAATGAGGGTTTCGCGCCCGGCTACGGGGCGGATGCGATCATGGAGCGGGTCCGCGCGCGTGTCCGCGATATCTTCGAGGCACCCGAGGCTGCGGTCCATCTGGTCGCCACCGGCACCGCTGCCAATGCCCTCTCTCTGGCGACCTTTTGCCCACCTTGGGGCGCCGTCTATTGCCATCGCGTTGCTCATATTGAAGAGGACGAATGCGGCGCACCGGAGTTTTACACCGGCGGCTCGAAGCTGGTTCTTCTGGACGGCAAACACGGCAAGATAGACCCGCTAGCGCTTGAAAGAACACTGCAAAGCGCCTCGCGAGTGGGGGTTCACAATGTCCAGAAGGGCATGCTGAGCATCACCAACCTGACGGAATGCGGCAGCCGCTATTCGGTATCCGAGATCCGGGCGCTGGCCGCTATTGCCAAGGCCCACAACCTGCCCGTACATCTGGACGGGGCGCGGTTCACCAATGCGCTGGTGGCCGAGGGCTGCACGCCTGCCGAGATGACCTGGAAAGCCGGGATTGATGTGCTCAGCTTCGGCGGCACCAAGAACGGGCTGATGGGGGTTGAGGCGGTGGTGATCTTCGATCCGGCGAAGGCTTGGGAGTTCGAATTGCGGCGCAAGCGCGGCGGGCATCTGTTCTCCAAGCACCGATTCCTGTCGGCGCAGATGGAGGCCTGGCTGGAAGGCGATCTGTGGCTCTCGCTGGCCCGCCACGCCAATGCCATGGCCGCGCGGCTGGAAACCGGGCTGAAGGCGCTGCCGGACACCACGCTTCTGCACCCGCGCGGCGGCAACATGCTGTTCCCGTCCTTCCCGCGCGCCGCCCATCGTCGGGCGCGCGCGCAAGGGGCCGCATATTACTTCTGGCCCGGCGATCACAGCCTGGAGGGAGACAATGCCGAGGCGCTGAGCGCCCGGCTGGTGGCTTCGTGGTCGACGACGGAAGAACAGGTCGATGCCTTCCTGGCGCTGATTGCCCCGCAATAGCCCGCGCTCTACTGCCCGCTCAGAAGCCAGATCATGTCACGCTGAACCATCTGGATCGCCCAGATCACCGCCAGCGCCAGCAGTTGCACCGCGATAATGCCGTTCAGTTGCTGGCGAAACGGCTCTGTTCTGATCTTGTGTCGCAGTAATAATTGCCCAAGCTTGGCCCCCAGCCCGCCCCCCAGAAAGGCGATCGCCAGAAGCCGGTCCTCGGAGATGCGCCGTCGCCCGGCTATTGCTGCGCGCTTGTCATGGACGAAGGCCCACCAGGCCAACCCGTTGGCAACGACAAGATAGAGCAGAAGGCCGATGTTGAAGAGCACGCGAAGAATCTCGTTTGGATGATTCACATTTATTTCCCTGCCGGTCTAATGACAATGCGCGGCTTGGCAATGGTTAGTTGTAATCCGGGCATCATGCGGCCCGGCGTTAGCGCGAACAGCCCAGAGCAGGCGCAGGTTTGCGCTAACGCCTTGCAAAATCGCCTTTTTCACCCTTTCTTAGACATGTTGCCGGGGCTATACGCTTTGATAGTGCCGCGTGTGCCTTTTGGCCGCCCGGCGGTTGACTCATCACGAAATGCGGAGCCTGGATCATGACCATCACCATCGGCATCAACGGATTCGGACGGATCGGCCGCTGCACGCTCGCGCATATCGCCGAGAGCGCACGCAACGATGTCGAGGTTGTCGCCATCAACGCCACCGGCCCCATCGAAACCAACGCGCATCTTCTGAAATATGACAGCGTGCATGGCCGCTTCCCCGGTCAGATCCGGGTTGACGGCGATACGCTGGATCTGGGCCGTGGACCGATCAAGGTGTTCTCCACCTACAACCCCGAAGAACTGGACTGGACCGGCGTTGATGTCGTGCTGGAATGCACCGGCAAGTTCAATGACCGTGACAAGGCCGCCGTGCACCTGACACGCGGCGCCAAACGCGTTCTGGTTTCTGCTCCGGCAAAGAATGCCGACAAGACCATCGTCTATGGCGTGAATCACCGCGCGCTGCTGCCTGAGCATCTGGTTGTGTCAAACGGCTCGTGCACCACGAACTGTCTGGCGCCGCTGGCCAAGGTGCTCAACGATACGATCGGCATCGAATCGGGCATCATGACCACGATCCACTCCTATACCGGTGATCAGCCCACGCTGGACCGCCGCCACAAGGATCTTTACCGCGCCCGCGCCGCAGCCATGGCGATGATCCCCACCTCGACGGGGGCCGCCAAGGCGCTGGGTGAGGTGTTGCCGGAACTGTCGGGCAAGCTGGACGGAACGGCGATGCGGGTGCCCACACCCAATGTCTCGGCAGTGGACCTGACCTTTTTCGCAAGCAAGGATGTCACCGCCGACGACGTCAACGAGGTGGTGCGCACCGCGGCGGCCGGGCCGATGGGCGCGGTTCTCGCCTATGACCCCGAGCCCAAGGTCTCGATCGATTTCAATCATACAACGCATTCATCGATCTTTGCGCCGGATCAGACCAAGGTTGTCGGAAACCGCATGGTGCGGGTGCTGGCCTGGTATGACAACGAATGGGGCTTTTCCTGCCGCATGGCCGATGTCGCCGTTGCCATGGGCCGGCTGAACTGATCTGAACGAAGCGACGGCCCCGGCGCCCGGAGTGGGCCCGGGCCAAGACCCGTTCATGAGCCTTTCCTGTATTGCGCCCTGCGGCAACGCACCGCTTTGCGCCTGCCGGGCCGGGCTGTCAGAGATGTTGGCGCCCCGTCAGAAAAAGGCCCTGCCAATGCGTCTCGTCATCGCGCTTCTCGCAACCCTCCTGCCGCTGCCGCTGGCAGCGCAGCAGATCCTCAGCGCCGCGCCGTCGGCGCAGGCGCTGGAAGCCGCCCCGGTCACGCTGATCGATATCCGTCAGCCGCAGGAATGGGTGCAAACCGGCGTTCTGCCCAATGCGCTTCTGATCTCCTTCAACGACCCGGAAAGCTTCCTGCGCGCGATCGAGCCACATATGCAGCCCGGCAGGCCAGTCGCATTGATCTGTCGCTCGGGCAACCGCACCAACCGCGCCGCGCAACTGATCGCCGGGGCGTTACCTGTGCCTGTGATTGACATTGAAGGTGGCATGTTGCGGCTGCTGTCGCAAGGTTACACACCGACCCCGCCGCGGCGCGAGGCCGGGTGCACGATCTGCTGAAACAGCGACAGTTCACGCGCCAATCCGCCGATCCGGTTTGAAAACGAGCATCGGCGGGGTGTTGTTAGCGATAACTGCTGTTATATCTGATGGGAGTAACCGAACGGAGTTCCCATGACCCATCGCATTGCCATCAACGGTTTCGGGCGCATTGGTCGATTGATCCTGCGCGCGCTGATCGAAGAGGATCGTCGAGATCTTGAGATCGTCGCCATCAATGATCTGGGCCCTGTGGATCACAACGCCCATCTGTTGCGCTTCGATTCCGTCCATGGCCGCTTTCCCGGCACCATTACCACCGATGGCAACACGATGGATGCGGGCCGCGGGCCGATCCGCGTCACCGCAGAGCGGGACGCGGCCAGGCTGAACTGGTCCGATATCGATCTGGTGCTCGATTGCACTGGCCTGTACAAGGATGCCGCGAAAGCGCGTATTCACCTTGAACGCGGGGCGCGGCGGGTGCTGATCTCGGCACCGGCCAAGGGTGCCGACCGGACAGTGGTTTACGGCGTCAACCATGACAGCCTGCGCGCGCAGGACACCATCATCTCGAACGCCAGCTGCACCACCAATTGTCTGGCGCCGGTGGCGCAGGTGTTGCATCAGGCGGTGGGCATCCAGCGTGGCTTCATGACAACGGTGCATGCCTATACCGGCGATCAACCCACGCTGGACCGTAATCATTCCGACCTCTACCGCGCCCGCGCTGCCGCGCTCAGCATGATCCCCACCAGCACCGGGGCGGCGAAGTCGCTGGGGCTGGTGCTGCCGGAACTGGAGGGCAAGCTGGATGGCGTGGCGCTCAGGGTGCCCACGCCCAACGTATCGGCGGTAGACCTGACCTTTGACGCCGCGCGCGCCACTTCGACCGACGAGATCAACGCCGCCATCATCGCGGCGGCCGAGGGGCGGCTGAAGGGCATTCTGGCCACGACCGACCAGCGCAATGTCAGCATCGATTTCAACCACGATCCCCATTCGGCTGTTTTTCACCTCGATCAGACGCGCGTGATGGAAGATCGGTTGGTGCGCGTGCTGGCCTGGTATGATAATGAATGGGCCTATGCGCTGCGCATGCTCGACACCGCCGGAACCATTACTCGTCTGGCATAAGCCGGTCGGGCTGAATGCGGGCGCAAAACAATCCGAACGGAGGACCCGATGCCGTTGCAGAAACGTAAGATCTGGGCGCTGGTTATGAATGCAGCCCATGCGCGGATTGTGCGCAACCTTGGTTGGCAACACGATCCGACCGAACCCGCCGATTCCCCGGCCGAGCTGGAATTTGCTACTGAAAACCGCTCGTTGAGCGATGTGATGTCCGACAAGCCGGGACGCAGCTTTGCCTCGTTCGGCGGTGGGCGGCGTTCGGCGATGGAGTATGGCAGCGACCCGCTGGCCGAAGAGACCCGCGGCATGATCCGCGAGATCATCACGGCGCTGGAACATCACCTTCGCAAGGGCGATTTCAAGGAACTTGCAGTCTATGCCGAGCCGCAGGTTCTGGGCGAGCTGCGCAAGATGCTTCCCGGTCCGCTGCGTGACACTGTCACCCGCGAGGAAACCGCCAATTACCTGCAACTCAGCCCACAGCAACTGACGAAAACGCTTTCCGAACAACTGGGCATCGGCGGCGCCGGTCTGCGCTGAACATACCAGACCAGCACAAAGATTGAGAAACCCGTTCGGGCCGAACCCTTTGCCAGGGACACGGCCCGGCCATTGCACATGATTGGTGCAAACGCGCCGCGCGCGGCACATGCACAATCTTGTCGCATATTTCGCGATCATTGTTTCGTCACCCACACGAAAATCGGCATGTGCCTACTTTGCCCCGCCTGCTGGCCAAGCTATTGATCGGGCATGGACCTTGTCGTGATGGTAGCTCTTGTGGCGGCGTTGTTTGCCGTGATCGGCCTGTCGGAGCCCGTCGCCGACAGGTTACGGCTACCTGCGACGGTGATCCTGGCCATGATGGGCATCGCCATCGCCACCGGCGCGACGCTGCTTTTGCACACCACGCTGACCGATGCTTTCAACCCGGTGGCGCAGGCAATTCTGGCGCTGCCGATCCGTTCGAACCTGTTTCTTTACGTTTTCCTGCCAACACTGATCTTTCAGGTCGCCCTTTCGATCGATTTCCGCCGGATGCTGGATGACTGGGTGCCGATTCTGGTGCTCTCGGTGGTTGCAGTGGTCGTGGCAACGCTGGTGGTGGGCTATGCCCTCTATCCGCTGACCGGGCTGTCGTTGATGGCCTGTTTTCTGATCGGGGCGATCGTTTCCACCACCGATCCGTCCGCCGTGGTGGGCATTTTCCGCGCCACCCCCGCACCCCAGCGCCTGGCGCGGATCGTCGAAGGCGAAAGCCTGCTTAATGATGCCGCCGCGATCGCGCTCTTTGGCCTGTTCTTCGCCTATGTCGCCTTTGGCATCCCCGCCCCTCACCCGACCGACCTGATGTTCCATTTTCCCTGGCTGGTTTTGGGCGGTGCCTTTACCGGATGGGCGGCCGCACGGCTCGCGTTGACGGGGTTGGCGCGGTTGGGCGATCATCCGCTGGGGCAGGTGTCGGTTTCGGTGGCGCTGCCCTATCTGGTTTATGTGCTGGCGGAGGCGGTGCTCAGTGTCTCGGGTGTCATCGCGGTTGTGGCTGCCGGGTTGACGCTGAACTACATTGCGCCGGGCAAGCTGTCGCCGGCCTCGCTGAAGAAGCTGCGCGATACCTGGGATCTGTTGGGCTACTGGGCCAGTGGCATGATCTTTGTTCTGGCCGCCCTTCTGATTCCGCGGCTTCTTGCCAATGCCCGGCCCTTTGACCTGGTGTTGATCGCGGTGACAGTGCTGGCCGCACTGGCTGCGCGGGCGCTGATCCTGTTTGTTGTCTTTCCGGTGCTGACCCGGATGCGCGCTTCGCCCAAGGTCGAGGCACCCTACCGGTTGGCAATCATGTGGGGCGGGCTGCGCGGGGCGGTAACGCTGGCCCTGGCGCTGGCGGTGACCGAAAGCTTCCGCGTCTCGCCGGAAATCAAGCGGGAGGTCGGCATCATCGCTACTGGCTTCACGCTGTTCACGCTGATGGTTCAGGGCACCACGCTGCGACTGATGATATCCCGTCTGGGGCTGGACAAGCTGTCGCCGATCGACGCGGCACTCTCGGCACAGGTGGTTGCGGTGGCGCTGCAATCGGTGCGTGAAACGGCCACTTCGGCGGCGCGCGATCTGGGCCTGTCGCGCGACACCGTGCGCGACGAGGCGAAGCGCTTTGGCGAACGGGTGGATCGCGCGGTCAAGGCCGCCGATGCGGGCACTATCCAGGACCGGGACCGCATCACGCTGGGGCTGGTGGCGCTGGCCGGGCGCGAACGCGATCTGATCCTTGAGGGGTTTCACGAACGGACGATTCCCGCGCGACTGGCCGACCGGATGCTGATTGATGCCGACCGGCTCATTGAAGGCACGCGCAACGGCGGGCGGCTTGGCTATCTCAACACCGCGCGTCGGCGGTTGCGCAAGGTGCGTGGACTGCGAATTGCCGAGTTCCTGCACAATCGTCTGCGACTGTCGGGGCTGCTGTCGAACCTCACCGCCGAGCGGTTTGAACTGCTCGTGCGGCAGGTGCTGATCCTCAAGGAGCTTCATGGCTTCATCGACACCCGCATCCGGCGCATTCATGGCAAGCGGGTAGCCGATTTGCTGCACGATCTGATGGAACGCCGCCTTGAAGAAACCGAAAAGGCGCTGGACGGCCTGCGCCTTCAGTTCCCCGGCTATGCCGAGCAGCTTGAACGCCGGTTGATCCGGCAGGTCGTTCTCGCGCAGGAGGAACGCGAATACGCTGCGCTGGTCGATGACGGGCTGATCGGACCGGAACTGCGGCAAGTGCTAATGAGCGATATCGCCGCGCGCCACACCCGCCTTGCCGACCGGCCGACACTGGATCTGGCAGTGCAAAAAACCGAACTGGTCCGCCAGTTTCCACTGTTCTCGGATATGTCCGAGGGGCAGAGCAAGCGGCTGGCGGCTCAGTTGCGCACCGTCTATGCCGCGCCGGGAGAGGTGCTGATGCGCCGTGGTGATTCGCCGCGCCGGGTCTGGTTCATTGCCTCGGGCGCGGTGGAACTGACGCGCGCCAATCAGGTTGTGCGCCTGGGACGCGGCGAGATGTTTGGTCATCTGGCTCTGTTGCGCCGCGGAAAGCGACACGGCCAGGTCAGTGCGATCACCCATTGCACCCTGCTGACGCTCGATGAATCGCGCTTTCTGGCGCTTCTGAGGCGCAACGCTTCCCTGCGAAAGGCAGTTCTGGAAAGCGCTGAAAAGCGCGGCGTCCAGATCGAACTGTCAGATATCATGGACGCTTGAGGCGCGTAGCCGATCAGAGGCCGACAGTCACCGGTCCGAACTTTTCGCGCAGCAAGGCGTTGATGCGCGGCGGCACAAACTTGCTGACATCGCCACCCAGCCGCGCAATTTCCTTCACCAACCGCGAGGCAATTGCCTGATGGCGTGCTTCGGCCATCAGGAACACCGTCTCGATCGAGGAATCGAGTGCACGGTTCATGCCGACCATCTGGTACTCATACTCGAAGTCAGCCACCGCGCGCAGCCCCCGAATGATCACCGCCGCGCCGACATCTTGGGCGCAATCGATCAGCAGGTTCTCGAACGGATGCACCACGATCTCGGTGCCGGTGCGCAGACTCAGCGCCTCACATTCCGCCTCGATCATCGCGACCCGTTCTTCCAGCGAGTAAAGCGGCCCCTTGTCGCGGTTGATCGCCACCCCGATCACCAGCCGGTCCACCAGAACGCAGGCGCGACTGATGATATCCATATGCCCCAGCGTCAGCGGATCAAAGGTTCCAGGGTAAAGTCCGATGCGCATGGTCATCTCCTTGGTGGTCATGGCGGCCTTTCCAGCCGGCGCCACGCAACAATATTACCCACCGGGATGCAAGAGAAGAATTTCTGCATGGCGCGAACCTGCACCATTCATTGCCAACAGAAATCTTCGGCAGAAAGGGTCGAGAAGGTCAGAGCAGGCTTGCCATCCCCCTGCCCGGCCGACCGACGGGCGCAGGAACGATCCGGGCTAATGCCCCATGATCATCCCGGTAAGGGCGTCTTTCTCAAGCTGCAACTCGCTCAGCCGCGCAGCGACCACATCTCCGATCGAGATCAGGCCGATCATCTTCTTGTCCTCGATCACCGGCATGTGGCGAAACCGCCGCGTGGTCATGGTTTCCAGAACCTGATCGGCACTGTCGCCCGGCGCACATCCATAGATGGCACGGGTCATCATCGCCTCGACCTTGTCATCCAGACAGCCGGTGCCGCGCTTGCCCAACTCGCGTACGATGTCGCGCTCCGACAGCATACCCTTTACCGAAGCGCCGTCATCCGACACCACCAATGCACCGATGCGCCGCGCTGACAGTAACTCGACCGCGTCGCGCACCGTGGCGCCCGGTGAAATGGTCACCACGCCGCCCGCTTTTGCCTTGAGGATCTGGTTTACCAACATGATGGCCTCCCGCCGCTGTCACCTCTCAAGGGTCGGTCAGCGCCGTGCATCTGTCAAGAACCTTGCCACGCCAGAGGAATGCCCGCTTCGACCGAAGGGAACCCGCGCCCCTGAAATCGGACAGCTCGCGCCCCGTGCGGATAGCCGGCGGTCAAGGCGACTTATCCACCGCGCGCTCCAGTCGCGCCACCTCGCGCTTCAGCCCGGCTACAAGCGCGCGGGCAAAGCGTTCCAGCCGGGGCACGCGGCGATCATCGGCATGCCGGATCAGGTGAAAGGCCCGGGTCAGGCCGAATTCTGCGTCCAGCACCCGGCGAACGCCCGGCGCAAAGGGAAGCGCGAAGTCATGCACTACCCCCAGCCCCGCTCCCTGCCGGATCAGGTTCAGTTGCACCGACACCGAATTTGACGCCAGAGGTGGCGAATCCACTCCCAGATCGGCCAGATAATCCAGTTCGCGGTCAAAGATCATGTCGGGGATGTAACCGATCAACCGATGCGCCCTCAGATCCGCCAGCCCGGCAAGCGGTGGTGCGCTGGCAAGATAGGGTTCGGCGGCTGCCAGATGCAGCCGGTAGTCGGTGATTTTCTGCACGATTACCCTGCCCGAGTCCGGCATGCTGACGGCCACGACCATATCTGCCTCGCGCCGGTTCAGGCTGAAGACCCGTGGCAACGCGACGATCTGCACCTCAAGCCCCGGATTGCGCGCGCAAATCGCCGCAACGACCTGTGGCAGCAGGTAATTCGCACAGCCATCCGGCGCGCCGATGCGGATCTGCCCGGTGATTCCCGCATTGGCGCCGGCCACCGCTTCTCGCGCCGTTTCCATCGTGGTTTCTATACTTTGCGCATGCGCCAGCAGTCGCGCGCCCTCGTCGGTAAGGGCATACCCCTGGGGAGACTTGGTGAACAACCGTACCCCCAGCGCATCTTCGAGCCTTGCCACGCGCCGCCCTACCGTGGCCGGATCCAGCTTGAGCATCCGCCCCGCCTGGCTGAGGCTCTGGCCCCGCGCCACAGCCAGAAAAACGCGCAGATCATCCCAGTCAGCCATTTCCCGCCCTTTTGCAGAATTGCAAAACCCCTTTTGGGAAACTGCCCCTGTTCAGGACAATTTTGCAAGGCTATTGTGTGATCAGATTGTTCAGGAGGATATCATGAAGGAAATCGGTCACTGGATCGACGGCAAGCTGGTCGCGGGCACCTCGGGCCGCTTCGCCGATGTCTACAATCCCGCCACCGGTGAAGTGCAGGCGCGCGTGGCGCTGGCCTCGACCGGTGAGCTGGACGCTGCCGTTGTGTCGGCCGCGAAAGCGCAGCGGGCATGGGGCGCGACCAATCCGCAAAAACGCGCGCGGGTGATGATGGCGCTGGTCGGCCTGATCAACCGCGACATGGATAAGCTGGCCGAGGCCCTGTCAAGCGAGCATGGCAAGACCTTCCCCGACGCCAAGGGCGATATCCAGCGCGGGCTGGAGGTGATCGAATTCTGTATCGGCGCACCGCATCTGCTGAAGGGCGAGTTCACCGATTCCGCCGGGCCGGGTATCGACATGTATTCGCTGCGTCAGCCCCTGGGCGTGGCAGCTGGCATTACGCCGTTCAATTTCCCGGCCATGATCCCACTCTGGAAGATGGGTCCGGCGCTTGCCTCGGGCAACGCGTTCATCCTCAAGCCATCAGAGCGCGCGCCGACGGTGCCCCTGATGCTGGCGCAACTGTGCCAGGAAGCCGGGCTGCCTGACGGCGTGCTGCAGGTGATCAACGGCGACAAGGAAGCTGTGGATGCGATCCTTGACAACGAGACCGTGCAGGCGGTGGGCTTTGTCGGCTCCACGCCAATTGCGCAGTATATCTACAGCCGTGCCACCGCGAACGGCAAGCGCAGCCAGTGCTTCGGCGGCGCCAAGAACCACATGATCATCATGCCCGACGCTGATATGGACCAGGCCGCCGACGCACTGGTTGGTGCCGGTTTCGGTGCGGCGGGCGAACGCTGCATGGCGATCTCGGTCGCGGTGCCGGTCGGCGAAGGCACCGCCGAGGCGCTGCGCGAGCGGCTGATCCCGAAGATCGAAAAGCTGAAAGTCGGCCCCTGGACGGCGGGCAACGATGTCGATTTCGGGCCGGTCGTGACGGCTGCGGCAAAGGAGAACATCCTGCGTCTGGTCGAAACCGGCGTCGATCAGGGTGCGGAACTGGTGGTCGATGGCCGCAACTTCAGCCTGCAGGGCTATGAGAACGGCTTTTTCGTCGGTGCGCATCTGTTCGATCACGTGACCCCCGATATGGATATCTACAAAACCGAGATCTTCGGCCCCGTCCTGTCAATGGTCCGCGCCAAGACCTATGAAGAGGCGATCAACCTTGCGATCGACCACGAATACGGCAATGGCACCGCGATCTTCACGCGCGATGGCGACACCGCACGCGATTTCGCCAACCGCATCAACATCGGCATGGTCGGTATCAACGTGCCGATCCCGGTGCCGCTGGCCTATCACACCTTCGGCGGCTGGAAGAAATCAGGTTTTGGCGACCTGAACCAGCACGGTCCGGATGCGTTCCGCTTCTACACCCGCACCAAGACCGTGACCGCACGCTGGCCCAGCGGGATGAAGGAAGGCGTGGCGCTGAACTTCAAGGCAATGGACTGATCTGAAACGGCAGGAGGGGGGCGTTGCCCCCCTCTTCGGCTGCGCCGAATTCACCCCCCAGCGTATTTCTGGCAAGATGAGGGGGCCGGGTTTTGCAACATTACTGCAAGACTCGGGATTTAAACATACGTTCAATTCGAGACACCGCGAACCGGGAGGGGACCATGGATTTCGCGCTGAGCGAGGAACAGACGGCCATTTTCGACATGGCCCATGCTTTCGGGCAGGAGCATATCGCGCCTTTCGCCCGCGATTGGGAGGCCGAGGGCACAATCCCGCGTGATCTGTGGGTCAAGCTGGCCGAACTGGGGTTCGGCGGCCTCTATGTCAGCGAAGAGGCCGGCGGCGCGGGACTCTCAAGGCTGGACGCAACCTTGGTTTTCGAGGCGCTGAGCATGGCCTGCCCCTCGGTTGCTTCCTTCCTGTCGATCCACAACATGTGTGCGGCGATGCTGGACAAGTTCGGCAATGACGACGTGAAGGCGCGCTACCTTACCCCCGCGATCGGCCTGGAGAAGGTTCTCAGCTACTGCCTGACCGAACCCGGCGCCGGATCGGACGCCGCGGCACTGAAAACCCGCGCTCAGCGCACCAATGAGGGCTATGTGCTGAACGGCACAAAGGCCTTCATCTCAGGCGGCGGCTATTCCGACGCCTATGTGGTGATGTGCCGGACCGGCGATGAGGGTGCGCGCGGTATTTCCACGCTGGTAGTGGAAAACGGCACGCCGGGCCTGAGCTATGGCGGGCTGGAAGACAAGATGGGCTGGCGCGCGCAGCCTACACGGCAGGTTCAGTTCGACGATTGCCTGGTTCCCGCCGACGCACTGGTCGGCGAGGAAGGCAAGGGCTTTCGCTATGCGATGAACGGGCTGGATGGCGGGCGTCTGAACATATCGGCCTGTTCACTGGGCGGAGCGCAGGCCGCACTGGACAAGACGCTGGCCTATATGGGCGAGCGCAAGGCTTTCGGTCAGCCGATCGACCAGTTTCAGGCGCTCCAGTTCCGCCTTGCCGATCTGGAAATCGAACTGCAGGCCGCGCGCACCTTCCTGCGCCAGGCTGCCTGGAAGCTGGACCGGGGCGCGCCCGATGCGACAAAATTCTGTGCCATGGCCAAAAAGTTCGTCACTGAAGCAGGTAGCCGGGTGGCGGACCAATGCCTGCAGTTGCATGGCGGCTACGGCTATCTGGCCGATTACGGGATCGAGAAGATCGTGCGCGACCTTAGGGTGCATCAGATCCTGGAAGGCACCAACGAGATCATGCGCCTGATCACGGCGCGGGCATTGCTGGCGGAGCGGGGCTGATGGAAGCAGAGGTTATCATTCGCAAGGAGGGGGCGGCCGGGCGGATCACGCTGAACCGCCCCAGGGCGCTCAACGCGTTGACGCATGGGATCTGTCTGGAAACGCTGGCCGTGCTCGATGCCTGGGCAAATGACCCCGAGGTCAGGGTGCTGGTCATCGATGCCGTCGGTGAAAAGGCGTTTTGCGCGGGCGGCGATATCGCACAGGTCTATCATGCCGGGCGAGAGGGCAACTTCGCACTCGGGCGCGATTTCTGGCGCGATGAATACGTCATGAACGCACGTCTGGCAGGATATGGAAAGCCGATCATCAGCCTGATGCAGGGTTTCGTCATGGGCGGCGGTGTCGGCTATGGTTGCCATGTCAGCCACCGGGTGGTGGGTGACAGCACGCAGATGGCAATGCCGGAATGCGGGATCGGCCTGATCCCGGATGTGGGTGGGACACATCTTCTGGCGCGCGCGCCCGGCTGGCTGGGGATGCATCTGGGCCTGACCGGTGCGCGGCTCGGTGCGGGCGATGCAATACATGCGGGATTTGCCGATCATTACATCCCGGAGGAGGACTGGCCCGCGCTGATCGCCGATCTGGTCCGAACCGGCGATGACGGGCTTGTAGCCGCCACCGCGCGTCCGGTGCCCGAGGCCCCGCTGGCCGCCCTGCGCCCCGAAATCGACACCGCCTATAACGACAGCGGCGCTGCGCGCGACAATGGCGTGGCCTATGTGGCACTGGTAGCGCGGCAACTTCAGGCGCTGGAAAGCGGCTGGGCGCAGGCCGCCGTCAGGGCGATTGCGCGCAACAGCCCGCTCAGCATGGCCTCGACCGCCGCGATGCTGCGCAAGCTTGGCCCTGAGGGAGGATTGCACGCCGCACTGCGCCAGGAGTTCCGCTGGACCTGGCGCAGCATGGACCGGGGCGATTTCCTGGAAGGGGTGCGTGCTCAGATCATCGACAAGGACCGCAACCCGCGCTGGCGGCACGGCGGTATTGACGATCTGACATTGATCGAGGTCGAGGCGATGCTGGCACCGCTTGGCGCGGATGAACTGATATTCGAGGAGAACGAGGCATGAAGATCGGATTTATCGGGCTCGGGAATATGGGCGGGCCGATGGCCGCCAATCTGGTGGCCGCCGGACATTCGGTTACGGGCTTTGACCTGGCCGCACCGATGCCCGAGGGCGTGAGCGCAGCCGCATCAGCTGCCGAGGCGGCAACAGGGGCAGAGGTTGTCATTACCATGCTGCCGAATGGCGCGATCCTGCGGGCGGTGGCCGATCAGGTGATCCCGGCGATGGCGGCAGGCGCGGTGCTTTGTGACTGCTCCACCGTCGACGTGGACAGCACCCGCGCAGTGGCGGACAAGGCGGCGGCGGCAGGGATAGGCGCGCTGGACGCGCCGGTTTCGGGCGGCGTTGGCGGAGCGGCAGCGGGAACGCTGACCTTCATGGTCGGCGGTTCCGATGCAGCCTTCGCCACCGTGCAACCGCTGTTCGCGGTGATGGGCCAGAAGGCTGTGCATTGCGGCGGGCCGGGCGCGGGTCAGGCGGCCAAGATCTGCAACAACATGATCCTCGGCGTGACGATGATCGCCACCTGCGAGGCCTTCGCGCTGGCTGACAAGCTGGGGCTGGACCGCGCCAAGATGTTCGATGTGGTCAGCACCTCGTCGGGCTATTCCTGGTCGATGAACGCCTATTGCCCGGCGCCCGGCGTGGGTCCGCAATCGCCTGCCGACAATGGCTACAAGCCCGGCTTCGCGGCGGAACTGATGCTCAAGGATCTGCGACTGGCGCAACAGGCCGCCGAATCAGGCGATGCCGACACGCCGATGGGCCAGCTTGCCGCCGCGCTCTATGCCCGGTTCGTCGAAGAGGAAGATGGCAAGGGAAAGGATTTCTCCGCGATGCTGCCCCGGTTCGAGAAGCGCGGGCGGGAGTCGTGACGCGAAGATAGACATTCACATGTCAATATGTTTTACTGCGTGACACGGCAACTGCTTCGCAGGAGACCTCCATGTTCGCGCAAAACGTCGGAACGATTGACCGGATCATCCGCATCGTCGTAGGCCTCGCCCTTCTGGCAGGGTTCTTCCTCAATCCCGAGGCCAGCCTCCGCTGGCTCTACCTGATCGGAATCATCCCGCTGGTAACGGGGCTGTTCAGCACCTGCCCGCTCTACAGCATCCTCGGCATCTCAACCTGCCAGACGCGCCGCAACTAGGCCCGTCCGGGGGTGCAAGCCCCCGGACACGCCGCGTGAAGGCTCCCCTTGCGGGGGGCTGAACGCGGCGTCCCCCGATCATAGGGGGTTACGCCGGCTGATCGCTCGCCTGCCTTGCCCACATCGCACTGTAGCGCCCGCCAAGCGCCAGCAGCGCTTCATGCGTGCCTTCCTCGACAATTTCGCCCGCTTCCATCACCACGATCCGGTCGGCATCGACCACCGTCGACAGACGGTGTGCGATGGTCACGACCGTGCGCCCCTCACCCATCGCCCGCAACGACTCCTGGATATCGCGCTCGGTCTGGGTGTCGAGCGCCGAGGTAGCCTCGTCCAGAAGCAGAATCGCCGGGTCTTTCAGCAGGGTACGCGCAATTCCAACCCGTTGCTTCTCGCCGCCCGACAGTTTCAAGCCACGCTCTCCCACCTGGGTGTCATAGCCTTCGGGCAGCGTGAGGATGAAATCATGGATCCGCGCGGCCTTGGCCGCCGCCTCCACTTCGGCGCGCGTGGCATCATCCTTGCCATAGGCGATATTGTAATAGATCGTATCGTTGAACAGCACCGTATCCTGCGGCACCACGCCGATTGCCGCATGCAGACTGTTCAGCGTCACATCGCGGATGTCCTGACCGTCGATCAACAGCCGTCCGCTCGTCACATCATAGAACCGGAACAACAGCCGCCCGATGGTCGATTTTCCGGAACCCGAATGCCCCACCAGCGCCACCTTCTGCCCCGGAGCCACGTCCAGCGTGATGCCTTTCAGGATTGGCCGCGCCGGATCATAGGCAAAGCGCACACCCTCCAACCGCACCGCGCCCCCGCGCAGCGCCAGCGGCTTCGCATCCGGCGCCTCCACGACATCCGGCTTCTGACCCAGCAGGCCAAACATCTCGCCCATATCGACCAGCGATTGACGGATCTCGCGGTAAACCGTGCCGAGGAAGTTCAGCGGCATGGTAATCTGGATCATATAGGCGTTTACCATAACGAAGTCGCCCACGCTCAGATGCCCTTGCTCCACCCCCACGGCGGCCAGCACCATCACAATCACCAGCCCGGTCGTGATGATCGCCGATTGCCCGAAATTGAGAAAAGACAGCGTATAGGCGGTTTTCAGCGCGGCGCGTTCATAACGCGCCATTGCCCCGTCATAGCGCCTCGCTTCCCGTGCTTCGGCGTTGAAGTACTTGACGGTCTCAAAGTTCAGCAGGCTGTCGATGGCTTTCTGGTTGGCATCGGTATCCTGTTCATTCATCTCACGCCGGATCTTCACCCGCCACTCGGTGATCTTGAAGGTGAACCAGACATAAAGCGCAATGGTGATCACGATGGCGGCCAGATAGCGGGCATCGAACAGCACCACCATGATCGCCGCGATCATCAGCAGTTCCAGCACCAGAGGCCCGATCGAGAACAACAGGAACCGCAGCAGAAAATCGACCCCCTTCACACCCCGCTCGATTATCCGGCTCAGGCCCCCGGTCTTGCGCGTCAGGTGATAGGACAGGCTAAGTTGATGAATATGCGTGAAGGTTTCCAGCGCCAACTTGCGCAGCGCCCGTTGACCGACGACGGCAAAGATCGCGTCACGCAACTGCTGGAAGCCCACGTTCATCAACCGGGCCATACCGTAAGCCACAGTCAGCCCGATGGCGCCGAAGCCAACCAGCCACCCTGCCCCGGCGTCGCTGGGGGCCAGCGCATCAACCGCCGCCTTGTACAAAAGCGGCGTGCCCACCGCGATGATCTTGGCAATCAGCAGCATCGCCAGCGCCGCGACCACCCTGAACTTGATCCCATTCTCCCCCTCGGGCCACAGATAGGGTCCGACCCGTCGGATCGTCGACCAACCCGAGGCAGCAGCGGGCGCGACAGTGCGCGGCTGTAGATCATTTTGCGGGGTGGCGGGCGTGGCGTCGGCCGAAGTGGTCATGGCGGGCTTTCCGGAAATGTGTCGCCCTGACCTAATCCTTGTTCCGAACGAATACCAGTGGCCCGACGCGCCGGCGCGCACGCGCCTGGATCACTCCGGCAGAGTGAAAATCTGCCCTGGGTAAATCAGGTTGGGGTCGCGTATCTGGCCACGGTTGGCATTGTAGATCACAACATATCTTTCGCCCGCCCCGTAATGCCCTTCCGAGATCCGCCACAGCGAATGGCCCGGCTGCACCGTGATCAGCGCAACCGCTTGCTGTCCGGCGGGCTGCGTCGTCCCGGTCGGTGCAGTTGCGGCGGCGTCAACCCCGGCTTCGCTCTGTGTTTCGGTTTCGGGCCGGACGCTTGCGCCGGTTTCAGAGTCGTGGCTACCGGCTTGTTGCGTCGCCGTCTGCCGCCCGGCTTCCGTTCCTGTATCTGCCGCCTCCTCGCCCGCAAGCGCGCCGCCATCACGCGGGACGGGCTGTGACCGCGCCGACCTGACAAGCGCGGGGTCCTCGCGCTGAAAAGGCGTCTCGAATCTGGAAACCACCCGGTCGTCCATGTCCAGTTGATCGACACGCAGGATATAGACCCCGGGATCGACCGCCGGCAGATCCGACGACCAGCCACCGTTCTCTGCAAGCGCTGTGGCGATCGGCCGGTTATCGAGATAGATCTGCATCCGCGTTCCGGCATCCGCCGAGGCCGCGCGCCCCGAGATCTGCACATCGCCCAGATCGGAATAGCTGATCACGTCGATGATGACATTTCCGATCACCTGTTGTGCGCGATCCATCAATTCCACCTCGCCCGAACCGCGCAGCACGAAAACACGCGGGACAAGGTTTTCCGTCGGCCCGGTTGTCGCTTCGAGGGTCTCAGACGTCTGGCTTGGCATGTCTACCAGGGTTTGCACGGCTTCGGGCATTGTCCCGGCCAGAGCTTGCGCTTCCGGTTCAGTGGTATCCGTGACCGTCTCTCCGGCTGCTGTGCCGGTCGCTATTTCCAAGGTTTCCCGGGTGCTTGTCTCAACCGCTGTTGCGTTGGACCTGTCGCTGTCCGCCCCGGCCTCGACGCGCAGCTCTGTGGTTGGTCTTGTCTGCGTCGGAGCGGGTGGCGGCTCCTGTCCGACGACGGGCATTTCGTCCCTGCCATCGGCGAGCAACTCTGTTCGCTCCAATGCCGTGGACGCAGCCTCGTGCCCCCGCGGTTGCGCAACGGGAGCTGCGGCGTTCTCCAACTGCGACGTGACATCTCCGGGCAGACTTGTCGGCTCCGGCTGCAGGGCAGCAAGGGCGACAGTTTCGGGCGCGGCTTCAGCCAGCGCGGCCACCACGTCGGGCCGAGGCGTCAGAACCACCCGGTCATCAGACGCCACCACGCGCCCATCCGCCAGAACCATCTCCAGCGTCATGATCTGCACCGCCTCATTGGGCGCAAGCGTGAAAAGCGACACAAATTGCCCGGCATTATCAGCAGATGTCTCGGCCACCGGGGTGCCGTCAACACGCAAGATTACCGCAGATCCCGGCAATGCCGAACCGGCCACCAGCGCGCCACCGTCCTCGGCAACGCGCACCACGTCGAAGGCCGGTGCCGCAGGCATCCGGACCTGCGGAGCGGGCTCTGGCGCGGGCGCAGGTTGGGCCGCCGGGGCAGGCGCTGTTGCCGAGGGCGTCGGAAGCGTATCTGACGCAGGCTCAGGCCCGCGCTGGTCGGTGTATAACACAGCCGCAAGCCCCAGCCCGACGACCAGTATCGCGCCTGCAAGGAGCCACGCCTTTGTCTGCGAAAACGAAACCATTGCGCGCCTCTTCGCCTGGACTTGCCCCTTTCTAGCAACACCCGTATCTATGGGCAAAAGAAATCCGCGCCGCTAGGTCTTGCGAAAGGATCAGCCATGCCCAGATTCTCAGCCTCAATCTGCCTGTTCTGCGGATCGCGTGCAGGGCTGAACCCACAACTGGCTGCTATCGCGCAGGAAACCGGCGCAATGCTGGCGCGGGAAAACTGGCGGCTGGTCTATGGCGCGGGCGATATCGGCCTGATGGGCGCGGTTGCGCAGGCCACGCAGGCGGCGGGCGGACAGGCGCTTGGCGTGATCCCCCAACATCTGATGCGCCGCGAAGTTGCCCGGCGCGACCTGTCAACGCTTGTGGTGACCGAAACCATGCACGAGCGCAAGAAGGTCATGTTCACCAATTCCGACGCTATCGTCGTTCTTCCGGGCGGTGCCGGAACGCTGGACGAGTTCTTCGAAGTGCTGACCTGGGCGCAGATCGGGCTGCACGGCAAGCCGGTGGTGCTGCTTGATGCCCAGGGGTTCTGGCAGCCGCTACTGGCGCTGATCGAGCATGTGATTGAACAGGGCTTTGCCGATGCAAGCTTGCGCGGGCTTTTTACCACCGTCCCCGATGTGCCCACCCTTGCCGAAGCCCTGCGCGCACGGCTCCAGCCCGCCTGATCGCCAATATGCCGTGACCGGCAGCACCCGTCCGTGGCAACGCCGCGCGCCGGGGTTCGATGCCCCGGCGCGCGGCGCCCCCCTCTTGCAGACGCCTATTCAGCGGCAGCCCGTCGCCTGCGCAGAAGCGGCGCCAGATAGTGGCCGGTATGGCTGCCCGGTATCGCGACAATATCCTCGGGCGTGCCTTCGCCCACAATCATCCCGCCGCCATCGCCGCCTTCGGGGCCGATATCGATGATCCAGTCGGCGGTCTTGATCACATCCAGGTTGTGCTCGATCACCACCACCGAGTTGCCCTGCTCGACCAGTTCGTGCAGCACTTCCAGAAGCTTGCGAACATCCTCGAAATGTAGCCCCGTGGTGGGCTCGTCCAGAATATAGAGCGTGCGGCCGGTCGAGCGGCGCGACAGTTCCTTGGACAGTTTCACCCGCTGTGCCTCGCCGCCCGAAAGCGTTGTCGCCTGCTGGCCCACCTTGATATAGCCAAGCCCCACGCGCATCAGCGCATCCATCTTCTCGCGGATCGAGGGAACGGCTTGAAAGAAGCCCTGCGCCTCTTCAACCGTCATCTCAAGAACGTCTGCTATGCTCTTGCCCTTGAACAGAACTTCCAGCGTTTCACGGTTGTAGCGCTTGCCCTTGCAGGTCTCGCAGGTGACATAGACATCGGGCAGAAAATTCATCTCGATCTTCAGCACACCATCGCCCTGACAGGCCTCGCAGCGCCCACCCTTGACGTTGAACGAGAACCGCCCCGGCTTGTAGCCGCGCGCCTTGGCTTCCGGCAGGCCCGCAAACCAGTCGCGGATCGGCCCGAAGGCCCCGGTATATGTCGCCGGGTTCGAGCGCGGGGTGCGCCCGATGGGCCGCTGGTCAATGTCGATCACCTTGTCCAGATGCTGCAATCCCTGCACCGTTTCGCAGGGCGCGGGCGTCTGGCGGGCACCGTTCAGCCGCATCGAGGCCGTCTTGAACAGCGTTTCAATCGTCAGCGTCGATTTCCCGCCGCCAGACACCCCGGCCACGCAGACAAACATGCCCAGCGGAAAGTCCACCGTCACGTCGCGCAGGTTGTTGCCCGTGGCCTTGACGACCGTCACCTTCTTGCCGTTGCCGGGCCTGCGGGTAGCGGGCACCGCAATCTCACGCGCGCCGGAAAGATACTGCCCGGTCAGGCTGGCCGGATCGGCGGCAATCTCCTCCGGAGTGCCCTGCGCAATCACCCTTCCGCCATGCACCCCGGCACCGGGGCCGATATCCAGCACCCAATCAGCGCTGCGGATCGCGTCTTCGTCATGTTCGACCACCAGCACGGTATTACCCTGATCGCGCAGATTGCGCAGCGTCGTCAGCAGCCGGTCATTGTCGCGCTGGTGCAGCCCGATCGAAGGCTCATCAAGCACATACAGCACCCCGGTCAACCCCGATCCGATCTGGCTGGCCAGCCGGATGCGCTGGCTTTCCCCGCCCGAAAGCGTGCCCGCTGCACGCGACAACGTCAGATAGTCAAGCCCGACATTTACAAGGAATCCAAGGCGTTCACGGATTTCCTTCACAATCGCCGTGGCGATCTGGCCCTTTTGCTTCGTCAGGTGCTCGGGCACGGTTTCGATCCAGGCCAGCGCCTCCTTGATCGACATCTCTGAGACCTGACTGATGTGCAACCCGCCAATCTTGACTGCCAGCGCCTCGGGCTTGAGGCGCGCACCGCCGCAGGTCGAACAGGGTCGGTTGTTCTGATAACGCTCGAATTCCTCGCGCACCCAGGCGCTGTCGGTTTCCTTGTAGCGCCGCACCATATTAGGGATGACCCCTTCAAAGGCACGGGTGACGTTATAAACCCGCCCGCCCTCATCATAGCGAAACGGAATCTCCTCGCCTTCCGAACCGTACAAAAGCACCTGCTTCACCTTCTCCGACAGGTCACGCCAGGGCGCGCGAGCGTCAAACTGGTAGTGTTTAGCCATCGCCTCGATGGTTTGCAGGAAATAGGGCGACTTGCCCTTGCGCCACGGCGCGATGGCCCCGTCCTCCAGCCGCAGCATGGCATCGGGCACCACCAGCCGCTCGTCGAAGAACAGCTCTACCCCCAGGCCGTCACAGGCCGGGCAGGCTCCAAAGGGGGCGTTGAAGCTGAACAAACGCGGCTCAATCTCGGGGATGGTGAAGCCCGAAACCGGACAGGCGAAATTCTCGCTGAAGGTGATGCGCTCAGGCTCCTCGCCCTCGGGCGCCTGCGCCATTTCCAGCACCGCGATGCCCTGCGCCAGGTCCAGCGCGGTACGGAAGCTGTCAGCCAGCCGTGTTTCCGAACCCGCCCGCACCACAATCCGGTCAACCACCACGTCAATGTCATGGCGGAATTTCTTGTCCAGTTCGGGCGGGGTGTCCAGTTCATGGAAGGTGCCATCGACCTTGACGCGCTGGAAGCCCTGTTTGCGCAGTTCCAGAAATTCCTTGCGGTACTCTCCCTTGCGGTCACGCACGATGGGAGCCAGCAGATAGGCGCGCGTCCCCTCTTCCAGCGCCATCACCCGGTCAACCATATCCTGCACCTGCTGCGCCTCGATCGGCAGGCCGGTGGCGGGGCTGAAGGGCGTGCCGGCGCGGGCAAACAGCAAGCGCAGATAGTCGTGGATCTCGGTCACCGTGCCGACGGTCGAGCGCGGGTTCTTCGAGGTGGTTTTCTGCTCGATGGAAATGGCCGGGCTGAGGCCCGAGATATGGTCAACATCGGGTTTCTGCATCATGTCCAGAAACTGACGCGCATAGGCAGACAGGCTTTCGACATAGCGCCGCTGCCCCTCGGCATAGATTGTATCGAACGCCAGCGATGACTTGCCGGAACCCGAAAGCCCGGTGATCACCACCAACTGATCGCGGGGGATATCGACATCAACCCCTTTGAGATTGTGCTCGCGCGCGCCGCGGATCTCGATGAACTTCTGTTCGGCCATTGCCATACTCCCGGGCACCACCTGCGCCACCGGGCATAGATAGCCTTTGGCGGATGAGTCTCCAATCCGAAAATGAGAACGAAAAGTAAACGGATTCGATTTTCCCGGCAAGCAGGTTCACATTGTGCGGCGTATCGCGGAATACGAGTCTTATATATTCCTTATCTTGAATATTATTTGGATGTGGACTATCTTCCCGCCAACACGCCGACCCCGGCGCGATTTCACAAGGAACCTGTCGATGCTCTCCTTTCTCAAGCCCCTGTTCTCCAGTGCCCCGCGCCTGGACCCCACCGATGCCGTGCGACTGGTCACAAGCGGCGAGGCCATTCTGGCCGATGTGCGCGAGGCGGATGAGCTGCGCGCAAGCGGCAAGGCCAAGGGCGCGCTGCACCTGCCGCTGAGCACGCTCGCCCGCACCAGCGACCCGAAATCAGGCCATTTCGAGCGCAAGCTTCAGGCCGCGCTGGATGGTGGAAAGCCGCTGATCCTGTATTGCGCATCCGGCGCGCGGTCCGGACGGGCCGCGGATATGCTGCGCGCCAAGGGTTTTACCGACGTTCACAACCTTGGCAGCCTGCGCGACTGGATGGCAGGCGGCGGCACGATTCAGCGCTAAGGAAAAGGGGGGCTTTCCGCCCCCCCTCTTCGGCTGCGCCGAATTCACCCCCCGAGGATATTTTTGAACAGATGAAAGGCGCGGTTAATCTGCTGTTAACTGTTGGTCAGAAATGGAGGGCACGGCCATAGGCATCGAGCACCGATTCGTGCATCATTTCGCTCAGGGTGGGATGCGGGAAGACGGTGTGCATCAGTTCGGCCTCGGTCGTCTCCAGCGTGCGAGCGATGGTATAGCCCTGGATCAGTTCGGTTACCTCGGCCCCCACCATATGCGCGCCCAGCAACTCGCCGGTCTTCGCATCAAAGACGGTTTTCACCATGCCTTCCGGCTCTCCCAGCGCGATGGCCTTGCCATTGCCGATGAACGGAAAGCGCCCGACCCTGACCTCATGCCCGGCCTCTTTCGCCTTTGCCTCGGTCAGGCCGACCGAGGCAATCTGGGGGTGGCAATAGGTGCAACCGGGAATGGAGCCGGGCTTGATGGGGTGGACCTTATGACCGGCGATCATCTCGGCCACCATCACCCCTTCATGGCTTGCCTTGTGCGCCAGCCAGGGCGCGCCCGCCAGATCGCCGATGGCATAAAGGCCATCTACCCCGGTCCGGCAATATTCATCGGTTACGACATGGGTGCGATCGACCGTGACGCCCAGCTTTTCCAGCCCGAGACCTTCGGTATTGCCGACAATGCCAACAGCAGAGATGACGGTGTCGAATTCAGCGGTCGAGGTCTTGCCTCCCGTTTCCAGATGGGCCGTAACCTTTTCCTTGCCACGCTCAAGCTTCGTGACCGTGGTCTTTTCATGGATCGTCATGCCCTGTTTGACGAACTGCTTCTTCGCGAAAGCACCGATCTCGGCATCTTCGACAGGCAGGATGCGGTCCATCACCTCGACGACCGTGGTTTTCGCCCCCAGCGTATTGAAGAAGCTGGCAAATTCGATGCCGATCGCGCCTGAGCCGATGACCAGAAGGTTCTTCGGCATCCGCTTGGGTGCCAGCGCGTGCCGGTAGGACCAGACACGTTCGCCATCGGCTTCAAGCCCCGGCAGTTCACGCGCCCGCGCGCCGGTCGCGAGGATGATATGCGGTGCTGTCAGATCCAGCGCACCCTTGTCGGTCTTGACGCAAACCTTGCCGGGCGCGGTCAGGGTGGCGGTGCCCATGACAACCGTAACCTTGTTCTTCTTCAGCAGATGGCCGATGCCCGAGGAAAGCTGCCCCGCCACCCCTCGCGAACGTTTCACCACCGCGTCCAGATCAAAGCCGATGCCATCGGCCTTGAGGCCAAAATCCCTGGCGCGGTGCATGAGGTGAAACACTTCGGCCGAGCGCAGCAGCGCCTTGGTGGGAATGCAGCCCCAGTTCAGGCAGATGCCACCCAGATTCTCGCGCTCGATCACCGCGACCTTGAGGCCCAGCTGGCTTGCGCGGATGGCGGCAACATAGCCTCCGGGCCCGGCACCGACAACGATAACATCATAGGCCTGCTGTGCCATGAAACCCCCTCGCCAAGATATAGTTCAGCATTAAACTACTTCTTGCGACAGCGCAACGGCACTTTGCGACTCTCGCTCAGGCCAATGCGTTGAGCACTGCCATATAGCCCCCTTCGGCAAGAAATGCCTCTTCGGCGGGGGTGTTCTGCCGGCCCAGTGCGGCGTTGCGATAGGGGAAGCGGCCAAAGCGGCGGATGATCTCGCGGTGGGCGCGGGCGTGACGCAGGTTATCGGCGCCGGTTTCAGGCATGCGGGCGATCATCAGGCGGATGCAGCGGTCCTGGTCAAAAGTGGTCTCGCCATGCATGAACGGAAGATAGAAGAACTGGCGGATCGGCTCTGGCAGTTTCAGGTCCATCCTGTGATGGATCGCGGTGGTTGCCGCCTTGCGCGCACGCGCATCGGTGGCGAAGGCGCGGGCATCGCCACGAAACATGTTGCGCCCGAACTGGTCGGTGACGAGCAGATAGGCCAGCGCGCCCTGGGGTGCGCCCAGCCACTCGCACAGCCCGCCGGCAGCGGCAGCTTCCCAGTCTGGCAGGAACCGCCGCGTAATCGTCGCGTCCAGTTCAGGCGTGCTGACATACCAGCCTTTCGGGCCCACCTCTTCCCAGAAATCGATGATCTCAAGCGCTCTGGCTGTTGGCATTGTCTGCCTCTCCCTGTTCCGGTGTTGCCGCTTCGAAAGCCGCTTCAAGTGTCACCGCGGACGCTGCCGGGGTCAAGGGCGTGTAGCCGCCCTGATCGGCCGGCTCGGGCGCGGAGCGGCGTGTCATGCGCCAAAGGGTATAGGCGCCAAGCAACCCGTTAAGAATCCCGATGAACAGGAAAAAGCCGCGCGGGCCCACCTGCCCCATCAACCAGCCGATCATCAGCGGCCCGGCGATCGCCCCCACGCCGTTGATGAACAGCAACCCGCCCGATGCGCCGGCCATGTCATCAACCTGCAGGAAGTCATTGGTATGGGCCAGAAGCAGCGAGTAAAGCGGGTTCGCCAACCCGCCGATCAGAAGCGCCACCACGATCAGAAGCAAGAAGGGCAGCGACACAATCGCCGCGCCAAACGCCACCAATGCGCAAAGCAGCGTCACGCCAAAGATCAGCTGGCGGCGGTCCATCGCATCAGACATCCAGCCGATCGGATATTGCAGCATCAGCCCGCCAATATAGATGGCCGCGACAAAGATCGAGATCTCCAGCACGCTCAGCCCGACCAGCCCGCCCCAGACAGCCGCCATGCCAAACAGCGCCGAATAGACACCGCCCATCAGGAAGATCCCCACGCAGCCCAGCGGCGAAATCACGAAGAGCTTGCGAAAGCTCATGGATTTGGCGCTGGCAAAGCTTGGCGCGGGGCTGATTGACAATAGGATCGGCGTGAAAGACAGCGACACCAGCACCGAGGCAATGACGAAAAGCGCGTAGCCGCCAGGATCGGCAAGGTTCAAAAGCCCCTGTGCGGTGATGATTCCCACCATCTGCACGATCATGTAAAGCGACAGGGTCTGGCCGCGGGTCTCGTTCGTTGCGGTATTGTTGAGCCAGCTTTCGGCGGTCACATAGACGCCGGCAAAGCTGAAACCGATGATCACCCGCAGTGCCGCCCAGGCGACCCAGTCCGGGGCCGCCGCATAGAGCACCAGCACCGCCGAGATCAACGAGCCGAGAGCCGCGAAAACCCGCACATGCCCGACCCGCTGGATCATCAGCGGCGCCATCTGCGAACCGGCCAGAAACCCCAGGAAGTAGGCCGACATGACCACCGACATCTGCCATGTGGCAAAACCTTCGATTCCGCCACGGATACCCAGCAGCGTGCCCTGTATACCGTTGCCGAGCATCAGAAGCATCAGTCCCAGCAAAAGCGCCCAGCTGGTGGCAAGAACTTTGAGC
Organism: uncultured Rhodobacter sp.; assembly: GCA_964496915.1. Classification (GTDB taxonomy): domain Bacteria; phylum Pseudomonadota; class Alphaproteobacteria; order Rhodobacterales; family Rhodobacteraceae; genus Pararhodobacter. The sequence goes on along the minus strand of CAZCAX010000016.1, from coordinate 40,251 downwards.
ATGGAGCCCCTTGTCAGTTTATCTTTTCAAGCTGGCGCATATGCGACCATGCGGATTGCGGAACAACCTATCACGGCACATTCCGAAGGGCAGTCCGTTTCCGACCGGTTCTGGCCGGAAAGTGAACAACGCACCGCACCGGTTTTCGTTGCATTGGTCAGCCTTTCGTTGGAAAATTATACATTCATGCCGTTGACAGGAGGCCCTTCGCATGTATCGCGCCCCCCTCGCCATCATCCCGCGTGGCAGTAACCAGCGCTCTGGCCCGGCGCTACGCTCACGCGGGCCACTCGCATCCGTGGCACCAGGCGCGTTGCGCCTGTTCGACCCGGTGCAGATCGGCTGGCTGGACAGCACCATGCGTGATGACCTCGACCCCGACAATGCCGATCCGCTGACCGCCGCCACGGACAGCCTGACCGACTGGAACATCGCGCTGCGCCCCTGGTACCCGTCGGACATTGCCCAGTTGCGCGCCCTTCTGAATGACCCGGCTGTCTGGGTTCATCTGCCAGAGGACTTCCCCGATCCGCTTGGCGAAACGGAGGTGCGCCAGATGATCACCGCTGCCAATCTGGCCGATCACCATCAGGTGCGCGCCGTGGTGCTGGCCGGACAGCCAGTTGGCCAGATCCGGCTGGATTACGGGCTGCACCATGGTTCAGTTGCCCCGCTGCCGCCCGAGCGCCCGGAAGCCGAGATCAGCTACTGGCTGGGCCGGTCGCATTGGGGCAAGGGGCTGGGCCGGGCAATGGTAACGGGTGCGGTGACCCGCGCTTTCACCAACGCGCCGGGGCTGTTGCGGCTGGTGGCCAAGGTCCGGCCTGAAAACACCGCGTCGCGCCGGATCCTGGAAAGCGCAGGCTTTGCGCCCATCGCGCCGCCCGCCGGGCGCGGCTTTGGCGACTGGCTCTGGTTCGGTCTGCGCCGCCAGCACTGGGCGCGGGCCTGTGATCAGTCCCGCTGAGGAAACAGAAGCGACGCATCGCCGTAAGAAAAGAAACGATACCGCTCTCTGATGGCGTGTGCATAAAGGCGGCGGATCTCCTCGGTGCCCATCAAGGCGGAAACCAACATCATCAGCGTTGATCTGGGAAGGTGGAAGTTGGTCATCAACCCGTCAGTCACCCGGAACCGGAAACCGGGATAGATGAAGATGTCGGTCTCGCCACGCCAGGGCTGAACGCCCGCTGCGTCATCGGCCTGCCCCGCGGCGCTTTCAATCAGCCTGAGCGCGGTGGTGCCGACCGGGATGATGCGCCCGCCCGCCGCGCGGGTTGCGTTGATCTCGTCAGCGGCCTTTGCGCTGACCTCACCCCACTCGGCATGCATGCGATGCGTGGTCACGTCTTCCACCTTCACCGGCAGGAACGTGCCCGCGCCGACATGCAGCGTCACCTCGCTGAATGCCACGCCCCTGGCACGCAGAGCGGCCATCAGCGCTTCGTCGAAATGCAGGCTGGCGGTGGGAGCTGCAACGGCGCCTGAGTGCCGGGCGAAAACGGTCTGGTAGTCTTCCTTGTCGCGTGCATCGGCGGGGCGGCGCGCGGCAATATAGGGCGGCAGCGGCATCTGCCCGGCGCGCGCCAGGGCGGCGTCGAAGTCTGCACCCGTCGCGGTGAATTCCAAAAGCGCATCCTCGGCCCCGCGCGCGGCCACCGCGGCCTCAAGCCCGTCACCGAACACCAGCCGGTCACCGGGCGCCAGCTTGCGCAGCGGTTTCGCAAGAACCCGCCAGCGCGTGCCACCCTCGGGGGCGATCAGCGTCACCTCGATGCGCGCAACACCGCTGCCATCGCGCGTATCGCGCAGGCGCTGACCATTCAGCCGGGCAGGTATCACGCGGGTGTTGTTGATCACCAACCGGTCACCTGGGCGCAGGATATCGGGCAGATCGCGCACATGGCGGTCATGAAAGACGCCGCCTTCGGCATGCAACAGCCGTGCTGCCGGGCGCGGGCGCACCGGCCGCGTGGCGATCAGCTCTTCGGGCAGATCGAAATCGAAATCAGCCAGTTTCATTGCACGCCCATGCCCGTTATCCGTCTTTTCCGCCGCCAAGCCCTTTATCCCCGCCGCGCAACGACTACAACAAGGCTGAACGCCACGAACAGAGAGGAACAACCGATGCAACCCGGCCAGCCCGCCCCCGATTTCACTGCCCCGCGCGACGGCGGCGGAACCCTAACGCTGTCTGACCTGCGCCCGAAAGCAGTGGTTCTGTATTTCTACCCGAAGGACGACACCTCGGGTTGCACGCGCGAAGCGATTGACTTCACCGAACATGCTGATGCCTTCGAAGCCGCGGGCGCGGTCGTGGTCGGTGTGTCGAAAGACCCGGTCAAGGCACATGACAAGTTCATCGCCAAGCACAGCCTGGGAATCGCGCTGGTCTCGGATGCGCAAAGCGATATCTGCGAGCGCTACGGCACATGGGTAGAGAAAAGCATGTATGGCAGGAAATACATGGGCATCGAACGCACCACCGTGCTGATCGACGGCGCCGGGATGATCGTGCGGGTCTGGAGCAAGGTGAAGGTGCCGGGCCATGTGGCCGAGGTGCTGGAGGCCGTGAAGGCGATGTGAGCCGACTGGAGAAGGGGGCTTTGCCCCCTCTTGGCTGCGCCAATTCACCCCCAGGATATTTTTGAACAGATGAAGCGGCAGTGGTTGCCCTTTACCCGACCTGCGGGCGATATCTGCGGACAAACGGAGGAAACAATGCCCGACACCGCCCCCGAGCCGCAAACACTTGCCGAAATGGCCAACGATGTGCTGCGCTGCGCCGATCCGCGCGACAAGACAGCACGCGCGCGCCGCTACGCCGCGCACTGGTTTGCCGCGCGCGAGGCCGGAACAATGCTGCCGATTGGCCAAGCCACACCGCCCGACTTCCCCGCCCGCCCCGACGAACCGGCGCTGAAAGACCCGCGCGAAGTGCCCCGAAGGCGCCCAGGCAGCCCGGAAGGGCGAATCGCGCTGCTGCATGCGGTGGCGCATATCGAGTTGAACGCCGTCGATCTTCATTGGGACATCATCGCCCGCTTTGCGCATATTCCCATGCCTGCCGGTTTCTATGACGATTGGGTCAAGGCGGCGGATGAGGAAGCGAAGCATTTCAACCTGGTCGCGGATCTGCTGGAGGGGTTGGGCAGCCATTATGGCGCGTTGGCCGCGCATGCCGGGATGTGGCGCGCGGCATCGGACACGGCGGATGATTTCATGGGCCGGCTGGCCGTTGTGCCGATGGTGCTTGAGGCGCGCGGGCTGGACGTGACGCCCGGCATGATCGACATTTTCCGCAAGGCCGGACTTCAGGGCGCGGTTGATGCCCTTGAGGTGATCTATGCCGAGGAGGTGGGCCATGTCGCCTATGGGGCAAAGTGGTTTCACTTCCTTTGCGGGCGCGAGAATGTCGACCCGAAAGAGGTTTTCCACGCCCTCGTGCGGCGCTATTTTCACGGCGCGCTGAAACCGCCGTTCAACGAGGAGAAGCGCGCCGAGGCCGGATTGCCGCCTGATTTCTACTGGCCACTCGCCAATGAAACGCCTGACCGCACGGCCCGCGGACAGGCTGTGACGGCCCCGAAGGCCAGTTAACTTACGGTGAATCCTGATCAATCGGCGGTTTTTCGCTTATCGGGCGGCGGGCCGCCGATGCAGGACTGCAACAGCTTTCAAAAGAGTTGCAGCCAGGCAAACCCCTCGTTAACAGTTGCGCAGGAGCAACGGTGCCCGCGATGTCGGGCCGCTTTGGTACCGCAACGACAATAACGCTGGATGTTCCCTTGAGGCACTGGACAGACCGTATCAACGCCACTCTTGAGCGTTATCTTCCCGAAAAGCGCCTTTTTCTGCGGTCAGAGGACACGACCCGATTTGTCCGGCTGCGGGCATTGCACCAGGCCGTGATCGTCGCCGGAACCGGGGCTTTCGTGGTCTGGACCATCATCGCGTCGTCAATCGTGTTCATGGAGGCCATCGGATCAACCGATCTGCGTGAGCAGACACGCCGCGAACAGGTCTATTTCGAGCGCCGCCTGACCGAGCTTGCGGCCGAACGTGACCGTTCCGCGGCCGAGGCGCAGGCCGCGCATGACCGTTACAGCGAAGCGATGAACCGGGTCGCCGCGATGCAGGGCGCACTTCTGGCCAGCGAACAGCGCCGCGCCGAAATGGAATCAGGCATCGACACCTTGCAGAGCAGCCTGCGCGACCGGATCCGCGAGCGCGACATTGCCCGCGCCCGCCTGGCTGAGATTGAAAGCACCAATACCAGTGACGGGATGATGCAAACCGCGGCGCGACTGGCCGAGGTTGAACAGACGCTCGATTTCCTGGCAACAGCGCTGGGCGACACCGCGCAGGAGCGTGAGACCATTGTCGCCCTGGCGGAAAGCGCCAGCCAGCAGGTGGAACATCTGGCACTCGAGAACCGGCTGATCCAGGATCGCAATCACCGGATCTTCAGCCAGCTGGAACAGGCTGTCGAGGTTTCGATGCTGCCACTGGAACGCATGTTCAGCGCCGCGGGAATTCAACCCGAACAACTGCTCCAGCAGGTGCGATCAGGCTATCAGGATCGCACCGCGTCTCTGATGCCGATCTCGATCTCCACCTCGGGCACTCTTGATCCGAATGGTGACGAAGCACGCGCCAATGGCGTGATTGCCGCGCTTGAAGAGATCAACCTCTACCGCCTCGCCGCGCAGCGCACGCCCTTTGCCATGCCGGTGCGATCCGGCGTGCGCCAGACTTCGGGCTTTGGCACACGCCGCGACCCGCGCACTGGTGGTCGTCGCATGCATAACGGTGTCGACTGGGCCGGGCCGCAGGGCACGCCGATCCTGTCCACCGGGGCCGGAACCGTCACCCATGCAGGCCGTCAGGGTGGCTATGGCAATCTGGTGATCGTGCGTCACGACTTCGGAATCGAAACCTACTACGCCCATTTGCATACCATTAACGTGAACGTGGGCCAAAGGGTCTCGCGCGGGGATCGGATCGGTGGTATGGGCACAACCGGACGGTCAACCGGCGTGCATCTGCACTACGAGATTCGCGTGGGCGGCAGACCTATCAATCCCATGACCTACATAAGGGCCGCGCAAAATGTTTTCTAAGAGCCGAATCAACGAACAGGGACCAAAGGCCGAAGCAGCACGGATGCCCGAGCCCGCATCCGCACCCGCCTCGCGCCCCTCGTTCGATAGCGGTGCGGCAGCCGCAAAGCCCAAACCCACTGCCTCGGTGCTGTCATCGGACCTGACAGTAACCGGCAACCTGCGGACAACGGGCGATGTCGTGATTGAAGGCATCGTTGACGGCGATATCCGCGCGCATCTGCTTACGGTCGGCGAAACCGCCACGATCCGTGGCGAGATCGTCGCCGATGACATCGTGATCAATGGCCGTGTGATCGGTCGGGTGCGCGGGCTGAAGGTCCGCCTGACCTCGACTGCGCGTGTTGAGGGCGACATCATTCACAAGACCATCGCCATCGAATCCGGTGCGCATTTCGAGGGCTCGGTCCAGAGACAGGACGACCCGCTGAGCACCGCGCAGCCTGCCAAAGGCGCGCATGCGGCGCAGCAATCGATCCAGCAGGCGCCACGCCCCGCCATGTCGCAGCCTCCGCAACCTTCGACGCAGTCGCAAACCAGCAGCGCGCCCAAAGCCCCGGCCGAGGCCAAACCGGCCAAGTAACGCTACGACGATTGGCACAGGAACAGACAGGGGGCGCAGAGCGCCCCCTTTTGCGTGTCGCGCTGATGACGTGAGCGGCCCAGTATGCCGCGGCTCAGTCTGCTTCACCCTCGGGCAACAGCCGCCGGTACAGGTGCCAGCTGGCATGGCCAAAGACCGGCAAAACCACGAACAGCCCCAGAAATGCAGGCAGCATCCCAAGAAAAAGCGCCCCCGCGATTATCGCTGCCCAGATGGCCATCACCGCCGGATTGGCCGTCACGCTCCCGAAAGAAGTGATCATGGCGGTAATGAAATCAACCTCTCGATCCAGAAGCAACGGCAGGCTGATCACCGTCAGCGCATAAAACACCGCTGCCATGACCCCGCCAATGACCGAACCTACCGCCAGCATCATCAACCCGCTGGAAGAAAACAGCATCGTCCAGGTTGAGCCGGTGATCGGTTGCAGCCCGAAGAACAGCGCAAAGATGGTGTGGGCGATGAACACCCAGAACATGAAGACCAGCAGCACCACCATCGCCATGGACGGCACCTGCCGGTCCTTTTGCGCGAATACACAGCCCAGAACCGCGCCCAGGCTCAATGGCTCGCCCGTTTCCAGGCGGCGGCTGACCTCGTAAAGGCCGGTGGCGGCAAAGGGTGCCAGAATCGGGAACCCTACGGCGATGGGGATGAACCACCATTCCGCCGCCGTCGCTGCAAAGATCGCGTACAGGATAAGCCCGCCGATGACATAGACGGCGCTGAACAGCACCCCGAACAACGGTGCGCGGGTAAAATCACGCCACCCCAGCACCAGAACCGCACGCAGGTCGGCAAGGCTGATCGAGACCGGGTCGGGGATGGTGGATGGCGGGGCGTGAACCGGCGATGTGTCTGACATTTTTCCTCCCTCACTCGCGCGCCTTGAAAGGCTAGTGAGGGGCAGAGATTCGGGCAATAAGATTTCGCCGGAAGTCAGCTTTTGAGAGGCGTAGCGGCGTCAACTTTCTGCCTGCGCCTCCGAACGGCTTTTGCCAGAGACCTTCATCGCCAGCGTCGCCGCCATGAACCCGTCCAACGCGCCGTCCAGCACGCCCTGGGTATCCGATGTCTCATGGCCGGTGCGCAGATCCTTGACCATCTGATAGGGCTGCAACACATAGCTGCGGATCTGGTTGCCCCAGCCGGCATCGCCCTTGGCCTCGTGCTGGGCTTCGATCGCCTCGGTGCGCTTGCGCAACTCCAGCTCATACAGCCGCGATTTCAGCGCCTCCATGGCAATCGCCCGGTTCTGGTGCTGCGATTTCTCGGAACTCGTGACAACGATGCCGGTGGGCAGGTGCGTGATCCGCACCGCCGAATCGGTGGTGTTCACATGCTGCCCGCCCGCCCCCGAGGAACGATAGGTGTCGATGCGGATCTCGTTGTCGGGCACCGTGATCTCGATACGGTCATCGATCACCGGATAGACCCAGACCGAACTGAACGAGGTATGCCGCCGCGCCGCGCTGTCATAGGGCGAGATCCGCACCAGCCGGTGCACGCCGGATTCCGACTTCAGCCAACCATAGGCATTCGGGCCGCTGATCTTGTAAGTGGCCGAGCGGATACCCGCCTCCTCGCCCGCGCTTTCACTCATCAGCTCAACCTTGTAGCCCTTCTTCTCGGCCCAACGCACATACATCCGCGCCAGCATCGAAGCCCAGTCGCAGCTCTCCGTTCCCCCCGCGCCCGCGTTGATCTCCAGATAGGTGTCGTTGCCATCGGCCTCGCCATCCAGCAGCGCCTCCAGCTCTTTTTCAGCGGCCTTCTCTGCCAGCGCCTTCAGCGCCTCCTCAGCCTCGGCGACGATATCCTTGTCGCCCTCCGCCTCGCCCAGCTCGATCAGATCGATATGGTCCTGCAACTCACGGGTGATGCCGTCGAAGGTTCCCAGCGCATCGATCAACATCTGCCGCTCACGCATCAGCTTTTGCGCGCGCTCGGGATCGTTCCACAGGTTCGGATCCTCGATCATCGCATCGAATTCTTCCAACCGATAGGTCGCCGTCTCGCGATCCATCCGCCGCCCCAACAGCGCCAGCGACTTGCGAATCGCGTCAATCGTGGCCTGGGTTTCTGCGCGCATGGGTAGGATCCTGTCCGTGAAAATCTCGCTCGGCTCTCGCCGGTCTGATACCCCGCTCCGGCTCAGGGTGCAAGCTGACAGCCCGGCCCTTCATCATGCCGGAAATACGCCGGGGGGTGAATGGCCGCAGGCCAGAGGGGGGCAGCGCCCCCCTGCCCGGCCGCCACATGCGGCCTCAGTCCCCGGCGTCCTCCAGTGCGATCAGCGCCGCCCCGGCCTCGACCTGCGCGCCTGGTGCGACCAATACCTCGGCCACCACACCATCGCGACCGGCCGCCAGCGTGTGTTCCATCTTCATCGCTTCCAGCACCGCCAGGCGCGCCCCCTTCTCGACCGAATCGCCCGGCGTGACGAACACCGCCTTGACCAACCCTGGCATCGGCGCCAGCACCACGCCTGCCGCCGCCCCGGAATCGGCCTCCACCGCCAGCGGATCGACGAGGGTAAAATGCACCGTCTGCGCCCCAAAGACCGATACATTGCCGCCTGAAAGGCGTGCCTCGGCCGCGCATCTGCCGCTGTCGATCCACCAGTTCCCGCCGCGCCATTCGGCACGCATCTCGCGCTCACCGATGCGGATGCCCCAGGCTTCGTGATCCAGCCGCGCCACCGCGCATTCGTGCATCACCTCGCCCTCCGCCAACACCACCCGCTGCCAGAGGGGCTGCCACAGGGCAAAACCTGTCAGCGGGGCGCGGGGATCGCCGCGGGTGGCCAATGCGGCCAGCGCTACCGATTGCAGCGGTGTCTGCGCCACCTCGGTCAGCGCGCCGATATCGCGGCCGATCAGCCCCGTATCGACATCGCCCCCCGCAAAGCCTTCGTGCCGCGTCAGCGCCGCCAGAAAATCGCGGTTGGTGACGGAGCCTGCAATCTGCGCGCCTTCCAGCGCTGCGCGCAGTCGCGCCAAGGCTACCGCACGCGTGGGGCCATGGGTGACCAGCTTGGCGATCATCGGGTCATACCAGGGGCTGATTACGTCACCCGCCCGCACCCCGCTGTCGATGCGCACACCGGGCGGAAAGGCCAGATGCTCCAACCTGCCGGTCGCCGGCAGGAATCCTGCGGGCACATCCTCGGCGTAAAGGCGCGCTTCAAAGGCATGGCCGGTGATTGCAAGATCCTCCTGCCGGGCGGGAAGTGCCTCGCCCGCAGCCACGCGCAACTGCCATTCCACCAGATCGATACCGGTGATCGCCTCGGTCACCGGGTGCTCGACCTGCAGGCGGGTGTTCATTTCCATGAACCAGAAGCCATCGGGGCGCAGCCCGCGGGCGCCGTCGACAATGAACTCCACCGTCCCGGCGCCCTTGTAGCCGATCGCCTCGGCCGCGCGCACGGCGGCCTGGCCCATGGCCGCGCGCATCGCCTCGGTCATGCCGGGTGCGGGCGCCTCCTCGATCACCTTCTGATGGCGACGTTGCAGCGAACAATCGCGCTCGAACAGATGCACGGCGCGCGTTCCGTCACCGAACACCTGGATCTCGATATGGCGCGGCTTCTCGATATATTTTTCGACCAGCACGGCATCGTTGCCGAAGGCGGTCGCCGCCTCGCCCTTGGCACTTTCCAGCGCATCGCCAAAGTCCTGAGGCCGATCAACCCGGCGCATACCCTTGCCGCCGCCACCCGCCACTGCCTTGATCAAGACAGGATAGCCGATGGTATCGGCAGCCCCGGCCAAATGCTCGGGATCCTGATTGGTGCCGTGATAGCCCGGCACAACGGGCACGCCGGCCTCAGTCATCAGCGCCTTGGCGGCATCCTTCAGACCCATCGCGCGGATCGCCTGCGCCGAGGGACCGACAAAGACAAGACCCGCAGCCTCGACCGCCTCTACAAAATCAGGGTTCTCGCTGAGAAAGCCATAACCTGGATGGATCGCCTGCGCGCCGGTGTCGATCGCTGCCTGAATGATCGCATCGCCCCGCAGATAGCTGTCACGGGGCGCCGGGCCACCGATATGCACCGCCAGATCCGCCAGTTCGACATGCAGCGCGCTGGCATCGGCATCGGAATAGACGGCCACGGTACGGATACCCAGGGCGCGCGCGGTGCGGATCACGCGGCAGGCAATTTCGCCGCGATTGGCGATCAGGATTGTGTGGAACATTGGCGTCGCTCCTTGGCGGGACTGATGCCGGGGGGCCAGCCCCCCGGACCCCCCGGCGTATTTCTGGCAAGATGAAAGGGCGCGGACCGCGTCATGGTCACATCCGGAAGACGCCGAAGCGAGTTTCCTCGATGGGGGCGTTGAGTGCGGCACTGAGCGAGAGCGCCAGAACCTCGCGCGCGCGGCGGGGGTCGATGATACCGTCATCCCACAACCGGGCGGCGGCATAGAGCGGATGCGACTGGCGCTCGAACATCTCGATCGTGGGGCGTTTGAACGCGGCCTCGTCCTCGGCCGACCATTGCCCGCCCGCGCGTTCGATCCCGTCGCGTTTGACGGTAGCAAGAACCCCCGCCGCCTGTTCGCCACCCATCACCGAGATGCGGGCGTTGGGCCATGTCCAGAGGAAGCGCGGCTGATAGGCGCGCCCAGCCATGCCATAATTCCCCGCGCCGAAGCTACCGCCTACCAGCATGGTGATCTTGGGCACCGAAGTGGTGGCGACCGCCGTCACCATCTTGGCCCCGTGGCGCGCGATGCCTTCGTTCTCATACTTTCGCCCGACCATGAAGCCGGTGATGTTTTGCAGGAAAACCAGCGGGATGCGGCGCTGGCTACACAGTTCGATGAAATGCGCCCCCTTCACCGCCGCCTCGGAGAACAGCACGCCGTTGTTGGCGACGATCCCCACCGGGCAGCCAGTGACATGCGCGAATCCGGTCACCAGCGTTTCGCCGAAGCGCGGTTTGAACTCGTCAAAGCGCGAGCCATCGACCACGCGGGCGATCACCTCGCGGATGTCATAGGGCGTGCGCAGATCGGCGGGCACGGCACCGAGTATTTCATCGGGGTCATAGGCCGGATCTTCGGGCGATTGCCATTGCACCGTGTCGGGCTTGTGCCGGTTCAGGTGGCTGACCGCGCGTCGCGCCAGCGCGAGCGCATGGGCGTCATCCTCGGCCAGATAATCGGCTACGCCGGAAAGGCGCGTATGCACATCGCCGCCGCCAAGGTCTTCAGCCGTGACAACTTCGCCGGTGGCGGCCTTGACCAACGGCGGCCCGGCCAGAAAGATCGTGCCCTGATTGCGCACGATGATCGTCACATCCGACATCGCGGGCACATAGGCCCCGCCCGCCGTGCACGAACCCATCACCACCGCGATCTGCGGGATGCCCTTAGCGCTCATCTGCGCCTGATTGTAGAAGATGCGCCCGAAATGGTCGCGGTCCGGAAACACCTCGTCCTGCTGGGGCAGGTTGGCGCCGCCACTGTCGACCAGATAGATGCAGGGGAGATGGTTCTCGGCGGCAATCTCCTGCGCGCGCAGGTGCTTTTTCACCGTCATCGGATAATAGGTGCCACCCTTCACGGTGGCGTCGTTGCAGACCACCATCACCTCATGGCCCTGCACCCGGCCGATACCCGCGATCACACCCGCGCCCGGCGCCGCGCCGTCATACATGTCATGCGCGGCTGTCGCGCCGATCTCCAGAAAGGGCGAGCCGGGATCGAGCAGGTTCGCCACCCGGTCGCGCGGAAGCATCTTGCCGCGTGCCAGATGACGGGCGCGGGCCTTCTCGCCGCCGCCGCCAGCGGACAGGGTGGCGGCCTCGGCCACCTGGGCAAGAGCCGCGAGATGCGCTTCACGATTGGCGCGGAAGGTGTCCGAGCCGGTGAGGATGGAGGATGTGAGTTTCATGCCTTATCATCCTGTATCTGGGTTGAAACCTTCACGAGGCAGGCTGGTGGCGCCGTAACAACCGAGCCGAACCGCAATGTTACGATAATCTCTGTCACTTGCTGTTGTCCTCTGCCCGGATATGCTGGATTTCTTGCTCCAGAAAATAGCTGATCACCGAACGGACGAGCACAAGAAGCGCCAGGAAAAGCAGGCTCTGGAGCGAGGCCGAAAGAAGGGTCATCAGGATGTCGGCAACAATGAAAACTTCCAGCGCCATCAGGATATAGCGTGCAAGCACGATCCGCCCCAGATTGGCGCGCGTTGTGCGCGCAACCATGTCGGACCCTGCGAGTTCGCTTTGCAGGTAACCCCAGGCAAAGCGCGCAAGGCCGACAAAAAGGATCACGACCGCAAACAGTTCGATCACCATCACCGCCCATCCCAGCCATTCGGCAAGGCCAGGCAGATGATCGCCAATTACGATGGCGCGATGTGTCTCGAACATGAGCGCGTTCCGTTCTACCCCATCGACGCCATCAGTTCACGCCCCACCAGCATGCGCCGGATCTCGCTGGTGCCGGCGCCGATTTCCATCAGCTTGGCATCGCGGAACAGGCGGCTGACGGCGCTGTCATTCATGTAGCCCGCCCCGCCAAGCGCCTGAACTGCCTGATGGGCCTGCTTCATCGCCTCCTCGGACGCATAGAGCACGCAGGCGGCGGCGTCCTGGCGCGTCACCTCACCCCGGTCGCAGGCTTTGGCAACCTCGTAGATATAGGCCCGCGCCGAGTTCATCGCCGTATACATATCGGCAATCTTGCCCTGCATGAGCTGGAAGTTGCCAATCGGCTGGCCGAACTGCTTTCGCTCGGCAAGATAGGGCATCACCTCATCGAGGCAGGCAGCCATGATGCCGGTGCCGATGCCGGACAGCACCACGCGCTCGTAATCCAGACCTGACATAAGCACGCGCACCCCGCGCCCCTCTTCGCCAAGCACATTGTCGAACGGCACCTCGACATTGTCGAACACCAGTTCAGCCGTGTTGGAACCGCGCATGCCCAGCTTGTCGAAATGCGCGCTGGTGGAAAAACCCGCCATGCTTTTCTCGATCAGGAACGCCGTGATGCCCTTTGAACCCGCCTCGGGGTCAGTCTTGGCATAGACCACCAGCACATCGGCATCGGGGCCATTGGTGATCCAGTATTTGGTGCCGTTCAGGATGTAGCGGTCATTCTTCTTCTCGGCGCGCAGCGACATGCTGACCACGTCAGACCCCGCCCCGGCCTCGGACATGGCCAGAGCGCCGACATGCTCACCCGATACCAGCTTTGGCAGATACTGCTCTTTCTGGGCCGGGTTGCCGTTAAGCCGAATCTGGTTAACGCAGAGGTTGGAATGCGCGCCATAGGACAGGCTGACCGAAGCCGAGGCACGGGCGATTTCCTCCACGGCGATCGTATGCGCCAGATAGCCCATGGCCGTGCCGCCGTATTCCTCTTCGACGGTCATTCCCAAAAGGCCCAGATCGCCCATCTCGCGCCACAGCGCATGCGGGAAAACATTGGTGCTGTCGATCTCGGCGGCCTGCGGTTTTATCCGCTCCTGCGCCCAGCGGTGCACCATGTCGCGCAGCGCGTTGATATCCTCGCCCAGATCGAAACGCATGGAAGCGGTGAACATCGGGCTCTCCTCCGGTAATTGAACACCCGTTCAAATAACTACCGGCCTTGCTGAGTCGCGTCAAATGAAAAATCCCGATCAGGCGCGGGGTGCGACATCCAGCCAGATACCGTCACGTGCGCGCACTGTCAGAAATGCGACCGGCACAGGATCGTGGCCTGCCACCGGCTTGAAAGTGAAGCGCTGCGCCAGCATGGCCAGCATCAGCGGCCCCTCGACCATGGCAAACCCTGCGCCGGAACAGGCGCGCGGCCCCGCAGAGAACGGTATGAACCCCTGGCGCGCACTCGCCCGGCCCTCGGGCGTTTGCCAGCGGGCAGGGCAAAAGGCGTCGGGGTCATCCCACAGGTTTTCATGGCGGCCCAGATACCAGGGGCTGACAACCACCTGCGCACCGGGTTTGACATCGCGGCCCCTGAAGCATTCGGGCCGTGCGGTCTGGCGCACCAGCATCGGCAGCGGCGGGTAAAGCCTGAGCGCTTCGCGGAACACGTCGCGCGCCAGTTTCAACCGGCTGACAGCGCTGAAAGCAGGGCTGTCGCCCAGCACGGCATCGGCCTCGTCGGCAAGACGGGTTTGCAGAACGGGGTCCAGCGCGATCAGATAGAGCGTCCAGGCAAGGGCCGAGGCGCTGGTCTCATGACCCGCCAGAAAGAAGGTGGCGACCTGATCGACCATCTCGGGCGTGCTGAAGCGCTGGCCGGTCTGCGGGTCGGCGGTGGTCATGATCTTGGTTGCAAGATCATCGGGCGCGGTGCCTGCCGCGATCTCGGCGGCGCGGCGCTCGCACATGGTGGTGATCAGCGCGCGGATGCGCTTAGCGGTTTTCAACGTGGCGCGGCGATGAAAGCGCGGAAACCAGCGCGGCAGCGGCAGGAAACCGGCAAGGTTCAACAAGGGCTGGGTGGCCTGATGCGCGCGAAAGGCGTGAAAGACGGCACTGGCCTCGGTATCACCGATCGGCACCGAAAACAGCGCGCGAAAGATCACATCGGCGGCGGCATGGCTCATCCGTTCCTCGACCTCAATGCGCCCGCCCTGCCCCAACCGCGCCACCGCCGCCTGTGCCGCGCCCAGCATGGCCGGGAAACTGTCACGCAGGCGTCCCCCCTCGAACGCCGGGTCAATGATGCGGCGCTGGCGTTCCCATTCGGCACCATTGGTCTGAAACACCGAATTTCCCATCACCGGCTCAAGCCCTGCGCGCATCCGCTGGGATTTCGGAAAGTCCTGCGGGCGCTCGTTGATCACAAGCTTCCACAGGGCGGGTTCATTGACCAGATAGGAGGTGAAGAAGGGGGTGCGGAACTCGGCCATCTTAGCGCGGTAAAGACGGGCCGGATTGGCCGACAGAACATCGCGCCGGAACAGCTTGACATAGCCCCAGATCGACACATTCTCGGCGCGTGCGGGCGGTTTTGGCGGCACGATCCGGGTGCTCATTGTGGCGTCAACGCGATATGCGGCGACAGCGGACGGGCATCGCGGCTGGGTGAGGGTTTGCGGCCATGGTAACGGTCGGCCAGCGTCCGGGGGCCCGCGGTGATCTGGAAATAATCGTAATCGCGCGGCGCGTCGAAAGCCGAGAGATACTGGATATGCAGCCGGATGAAGCGGCGGCGCAGGCGCTTCCATGTCTCGGGCTTGAGGCTCTGGCTGAAGGCCGCCGAGATCACTCGCGGCCAGCGCTGACCTTCGGGCGCAACCCCGCTCACGGCGACCGGGTCGGACAGGCCGAAACAGGCGCCATCCCCGGGGGCCGAGACATCAAGCCAGAAAAGATCGTCACGCGCCGCGAGTTCTCGCAGATCGCAGCGCAGGCGATGGGCGCGCGGCAGAAAACTTTGCATGGGAATCGCCTGCCCCAGCGTCAGCAGCGCCAGCGGCGGCGCGCCGGGGGGCAGGCCCGCGCGCAGCACATCGGCGGTGGCCGAAACCGCCAGCGCCGCGCCCGAGGAATGACCGACGATCAGCACCTCGTCCCAGTCCTGCGTCAATGCCTCGCGGACCTGGGCCACAAAAGCCGCCAGTCGATCCTCCAGTTCCGGCGGATTGGCGCCATAATGGCGCGCGGTATGGCCAAAATCATAGAGCAGGTAATAGGCATAGAGCTTGCTATCAAACTTCTGCGCAAGCACCAGCACGGCATAGGCAGCAACCAGCCCGGCACCGAGCGCCAGCGCAAGGTTGCCGGTCAGCACCTCTACCCCCCGGCCCGCGGCCCAACCCACCAGCACCGCCAGCAGGGCCTGCGCCAACAGCACCGCCACCGGATACAGCCCCGACAGCATCGGCCCCGGTCTGAGCCTTACCATCGCCACCAGCGCGCCGGTTTGGGCGAATATCCACAGCGTGCGCAGCATCAGCCAATAGGCCGCCAGCACGCCTCCGCGCATGCTTTCCTGCACCAGATCGGCCCAGACCAGAACCGTCACCTGCGCATGGGTTTCTTCGCTACCAATCCTTGTATCGACCCGCCAGCCATAGCCCGCCGCGTTCGATAGCGGTGCCAGCTTCAGCGCATAGCCCGAGATTTCGGCCTGCTTCATCCCCTCACGGCGATAAAGCTCGCGGTAGCGGCGCGGGGGAAACGGATCAAACCCCGGAAGGTAGAACACCCGCCGCCGCCGAACCCGCCCTGCCCGTTCCGATGTCATTGCCAATCACCCTTATGTGCCATCAGCTTAGGGCGGATACGGGCGCAAGGAAACACCCGTTGCGGCGGTTGCGACCATTCGCCGGGAAGATGGGGGCGCGATGGCGCGAGACTTCAGCCCAGGCGTTCGAACATGGGGAATGTTTCCAGCAGCCAGAACGAGAAACTGGCCATTGCCCCGGTAATAAGGGCAACGCCAACCACCACCAGCAGCACACCCATGGCTTTTTCGATCGTGCCCAGCCAGGGTTTCAGCCGCGCCATGAGCGCCATCGATCGACTGATGAACATAGCGGCCAGAAGGAACGGCAGCCCCAGCCCCAGCGCATAGACTGCCATCAGCCCGGTGCCGCGCGCCACCGTATCCTCGGTAGCCGCGAGCGTGATGATCATCCCCAGGATCGGCCCGATGCAGGGCGTCCAGCCAAAGGCAAAGGCCAGCCCCAGCACATAGGCCCCGAAAGCCGAGCCGCCCCTGTCGCCCGCGTCGATCCGCGCTTCGCGCATCAGAAGCGGTATCCGGAACAGCCCGAGGAAATGCAGACCGAAGACGATCACAACCACACCGGCGATCTGCGCGAACAACTCGCGATACTCCAGAAACAGCCGCCCCAGGCTGGAGGCCGTGAAGCCCAGGAACAGGAAGACCGTGCTGAGCCCCATGACGAAAAAGAGCGCGGGCAGCGTTGCCCTGCGCGCGCCCTGGCCCGGTGTCGTCAGCTCGCGCATGGAGATGCCGGACATATACGCCAGATAAGGCGGCACGATGGGCAAGACGCAGGGGCTCAGAAACGACAGCACGCCCGCCAGTAGCGCCACACCAAGGGCCGGCAGCAAGGCTGCGTCGAAAAGGTCGATCCCGAACATGGCTGAACTCCGCCTCTTTTTTCCACTGATAGCTGCGCGGACGGCAAAGGTCACGCGCGCGCATTGTCACAACCCCGCTATCCCGGGATCAGCCGGAAAGGCGAAGGCCCCGCCGGAGCGGGGCCTTGAAGGACGGGTCAGCGTGACAATGTCCACCAGCCGCGGCGGCGCGGTTTGTCCGCTTGTGGCTCTGCGTCGGCTGCGGTTTCGGCCTCGGCGGGTTCGGAACTGGCGCTGCTCTCTTCCACTGCCAGGGTTTCGGCTTCGGTCTGCGCCTCGGCTTCGCCCTTGGGAGTGTCAACCGGTTCCGCCGGTTCGGGTACCGCTTCGGGCTTCTCGGCGGCGAGGGGATGCGGCGCTGGCTCTTGCTCTGCTGCTTGGGATTCCGGCGCGGCGACCGGTTCTGCTGCCTCGACCACTTGCGCTGCCGGCGTTTCGGCTGCAGGCGCCGGCGCTTCTGTCGGTTGCGCCGCTGTCGCTTCAGGGGCGCCGGTCCCGGCGGAAGTGGCCGTTTCGGGCTCCGGTGCGGGTGTTACGGCCTTGCGGCTGCGACGCCGTTTCGGAGCCGGGGCGGCTTCTGCTGCTTCCTCGGCTGGAACTGCGGCGCTTTCGCCTTCGCCAGCCGTTGCCGCGGCTTCAGCGGTTGTGTCCGCCTCCCCTTCGGCCTTGGCAGGTTTGCGACGAGTGCGGCGCTTGCGGACGGGTTTTGCCTCATCGGGTTCGCCAGCAGCGCTTACGGAAGCGGCTTCAACAGTGTCAGAAGCCGTTTCGCTGGCTGGCTCCGAAACGCTTTCATCGGCAGGCGCTTCCTGCTCGCCCTCAGGCGCAGCGGAGGCGGTTTCGGCACCGGTCGACGTTGCTACGGCTTCCTTTTCCGCGCCGTGATCCTCGTTGCCACTGTCGCCCGGACCATCGGCAGCGCTCCGACGGCGGCGGCGGCGGCGGCGCTTCTTGCGACCGCCTTCAGCCTCCTCCGCGCCCTCGGCGTCCGCTTCGTTGCCCGACGGTATGACCTCGGCCTCGGCCACCTCTTCCTCAACGACGACTTCAGCCAGTTCATTATCGAGATCGGACATCGTCTGCGCATCATACGAGACCACGGCGACAGGCGCCGGTGTCACGATCCGCGTGGCGGTCTTGAACTTTTCGATCGTGTAATCGGGGCTGACCAGCGTCGGATCAGCCTCAAGCCGGATCGCCATGCCGTAGCGCGCCTCGATCTGCGCCAGATGCTCACGCTTGGCGTTGAACAGGTAGTTCACGATGCCGATGGGCGCCTTGACCAGCACTTCACGCGAACGGTTGCGCGTGCCCTCTTCCTCAAGCGCGCGCAGGATGGTCAGCGCCAGCGAGTTGTCGGAACGGATCAGCCCGGTGCCATGGCAATGCGGGCAAGGCTGGGTCGTGGCCTCCAGCATGCCGGGGCGGAGACGCTGGCGCGACATTTCCAGCAACCCAAAGCCCGAAATGCGGCCCACCTGAATGCGGGCGCGATCATTCTTCAGCTTGTCCTTCAGGCGCTTCTCAACGGCGGTGTTGTTCTTGCGCTCTTCCATGTCGATAAAATCGATCACGATCAGGCCCGCAAGGTCACGCAGCCTGAGCTGGCGCGCAATCTCTTCCGCCGCTTCCAGATTGGTCTTGAGCGCGGTTTCCTCGATCGATCCCTCGCGGGTCGATTTGCCCGAGTTGATGTCGATCGCCACCAGCGCCTCGGTGATGCCGATGACGATATAACCGCCCGATTTCAGCTGCACCGTGGGGTTGAACATGGCGCCCAGATAGCTTTCCACCTGGAAACGGGCGAAAAGAGGCATCTGGTCTATGTACTGCTTCACGTTGCGGGCGTGGGACGGCATGATCATCTTCATGAAGTCCTTGGCCACGCGGTAGCCATTCTCGCCTTCGACCAGAACCTCGTCGATCTCGCGCGAATAGAGATCGCGGATCGAACGCTTGATCAGATCACCCTCTTCATAGATCGGGGCCGGGGCGACGGATTTCAGCGTCAGTTCGCGGATCTGTTCCCACAGCCGAGACAGGTATTCATAGTCGCGCCGGATCTCGGCCTTGGTGCGATTGGCACCGGCGGTGCGGATGATCAGACCAGCGCCCTCGGGCAACTCGATCTCCTGCGCGATCTCCTTTAGCTTCTTGCGGTCCGCGGCCTGGGTGATCTTGCGGCTGATGCCGCCACCGCGCGCGGTGTTGGGCATGAGCACGCAGTAGCGGCCGGCAAGCGACAAATAGGTGGTCAGCGCCGCGCCCTTGTTGCCGCGCTCTTCCTTGACCACCTGGACCAGCATGATCTGCCGGACCTTGATCACTTCCTGGATCTTGTAGCGGCGCGCGCGGGGGCGGCGCGGAGGGCGCACTTCGTCCGAGACATCCTCATCGGCGACCGACTCGATCTGATCGTCCAGTTCGGTAGCGTGATCGGCGGCGCGATAGGGCTCGACCTCGTCATTGTTGTCGCCATTGGCGATATCGCCATTCTCGGCAGTATCCTCATCCGGCGTGGAATCGTCCTGCGCGGCATTGCGGCCACGTCCACGACGACGCCCACGGCTGCGCGGTGCCGGGGCAGCGACTTCAGCGGCGGGTTCGGCGGCGATCTCCGTGCCATCGTCGTCCAGATCGACAATATCCATTCCCGCAACCTCGCGGGTGGTCACGGCATCGGGGCTGTCGACGGGTGCCGCGAGGGTGCGCGGCTCATCAATGTTACCTTGCGCGTCGCTTTGCGTGGTGTTCGCATTATCGTCCGACGCGGGCTCGGCGGCATCCTTGCGGGCCTCGCTGCGCCCTTCGCTCCGGTTCCCGTTGCGGCCCCGACGGCTGCGTCCGCCTTCGTCTTCCTGATCCTGGGCAAAAGCGCGCTCTTCTTCCAGAAGCGCCTTACGGTCGGCAACCGGAATCTGGTAATAATCAGGGTGAATTTCGGCAAACGCCAGAAAACCGTGACGGTTGCCGCCATAATCGACAAACGCCGCCTGCAACGACGGTTCGACCCGCGTTACCTTGGCCAGATAGATGTTGCCCGCAAGCTGGCGCTTGTGGATGGTCTCGAAATCAAATTCCTCAACCTTGTTGCCGTCGACCACAACCACGCGGGTTTCTTCCGCGTGTGTGGCATCGATAAGAAGTTTCTTTCCCATTGTGTCTCGCTAGACCTGCAATGCGGCCGCAACCGGGCATCGGCCCGGGTGGTCGCGGTGCAGGATCTGTGTTGATTGCTTGACCAAGGCGCGCAATCGACCGGGTGGGGCGTTGTCGCACCCCGCGCAGCGCCGGAAAAAGCGCTGATACTCCATGCCGATGTGATGCGCAGCCTGGCATCGCAGTTGTTGCTCCGATGCCCGAAGGCACCCATTCATGGCCCGTCCGGCAAGAACCTGAACCGGGCTATTCTGTGGCCCGAAACCGGGCCTATCCCGCCCTGCACCCAGCCAATGGCGGTGCGGGCTGTGAATTCGTAGCGGCGCGTCCCGAAAGGCAGCATCCGTCCTTCAAAGCATAGGGGTTTTGTTACATCAACTGCAATGGGAAAAATGCGCGGACCCGGATCAACGCGGGAAAACAGGCGCCGGAACGAAGGCCCGGGTGCCGGAAGCACCCAGAAAAGTAAAGAAAAAAACGTCAGCCTTCTGCCGTCAGACGTAGTCACCCCGGCTAAGGCCGTATTTCGCCATCTTCTCATTCAGCGTGCGACGCGGCAGACACAATTCTTCCATTACCGCTGCGATCGAGCCCTTGTGGCGGCGCATGGTGTTGTCGATCAAGGTGCGCTCGAACGCTTCGACATATTCCTTCAGCGGCTTTCCCTCGGTGGTCAGCGCGCCGCCCGCGGTTTCATTGTCGGCCATCACCAGCGACACCACCGACCCCGTGTCACGGCGGTTCTGTAACACGGCCTGTTCGGCAATCGCGATCAACTGGCGTACATTGCCTGGCCAGGGCGCCTGCAACAGATGCGCGGCATCCTGCGCCGAAAGCTCGGGCGCGGGACAGCCGTATTCCTCTGCGAAATCCGCAGCATAGGATTTGAACAGCGCCAGAATATCCTCGCCGCGCATACGCAGCGGCGGCAGGGTGATCTTCATCGCTGCCAGGCGGTAGTATAGATCAGGGCGCAGCGCGTCTTCCAGCGTGCGCCCCAGCGCGTGCTCGTTGCAGATGGCCACGATGCGGGTGGCGGCAGGCGTGCCCTGCTCGTTGATGAATGCCAGAAGGCGGCCCTGCATCACCGGGCTCAGCGCCTCGACATCCTCAAGGCACAGCGTGCCGCCGCGCGCCTCTTCGACCAGCGGCAGCCCTCCGGCCTCGACCGGGCCGAAGAGGCGCGCGGCCAACTGGTCATCATCTTCGCCCAGGCACGAGACCGTGACAAACCGCTTGCCCGCCCGCGGCCCCACGGCGTGCAAGGCATGCGCCACCAGCGTCTTGCCGGTGCCGGTTTCACCATCAATCAGCACATGACCGTCGGACTGGCCGTAATCCAGGATATCCTCGCGCAGGCGCACCATCTCGGGGGCGTTGCCGACCAGACGGCGCATCAGCGTCTTGCCGTCGGCCAGTTCGTGGCGCAGCGCGCGGTTCTCCAA
The DNA here is from genome assembly GCA_964496915.1 of uncultured Rhodobacter sp. Classification (GTDB taxonomy): domain Bacteria; phylum Pseudomonadota; class Alphaproteobacteria; order Rhodobacterales; family Rhodobacteraceae; genus Pararhodobacter. The sequence continues at coordinate 18,825 of CAZCAX010000016.1, read as the reverse complement.
TGCCAGCGAGCGGGCCTTGATGGCGCGGCGCGCAAGTTCGGTCATCTTTTCAGGGTCGAAGGGCTTCTCAAGGAAGTCAAACGCTCCCAGTCGCATCGCCTCGACAGCCATCGGCACATCGCCATGACCGGTGATCAGGATTACCGGCAGGCTGGCATCCATGCCCATCAACCGTTTCAACAGTGCCATGCCGTCCATGCCCGGCATGCGGATATCGGTAATCACCGCGCCAGGAAAATCGGGGCTGATCTGGCGCAGCGCCGCCTCGGCGCTGTCGAAGGTTTCAGGCTGAAACCCCGAGAGCGACAGCCATTGGCTGATCGACTGGCGCATATCCTGCTCGTCGTCGATCACGACGATCCGCGCGGCACTGCGGCGGGCATCGCTTTCGCTCATCGTCGCTTCGGCATCTGCGTTGTTCATCGGTCCATTTCCGTTCTCTGTCATATCATGGCGGCCAACCGGGTCGCCTGCCGGTCCCGGTCAGGCTGCCTCTTCCTCTGTCTCGTGAGCAAGTGGCAGCACAATCTCGAAGGCAGCGCCGCCGTCGGGCATGTTTCGTGCCGTCAGCCGCCCGCCATGATCGGCCACGATCCCCGACGAAATCGCCAGGCCCAGCCCCACTCCCTCGCCCTGTTTCTTGGACGTATAAAAGGGTTCGAACACCTGCTCGATATCTCCGATTCCGCGGCCGTTGTCGCGCACCAACAGGCTGACCATCTCGCCCTGCGTGAGGATCAGATCAATCTGCGGCGCATTGACCTCGTTTGTGGCATCGACGGCGTTGCGCATCAGGTTGATGATTACCTGCTCCAGCCGCAGCCTGTCTCCACGCACCATTACAGGCTCGTTGGGCAGCGTGCGCAACACCAGCACACGGCGCTCGCGCAATCGCGGCTCCATCATCGCCAGCGCCTCGGCGACGCATTCGCGCAGATCGAGCGGCGCAAAGGCATCGCCCCCCTTGCGCGCGTAGGATTTGAGTTGCCGGGTAATCGCGCCCATCCGGTCGATCAGGTCATCGATGCGCTGGAACGACACCAGCGCTTCTTCCGAGCGTCGCCGGTTCAACAGCAGCCGCGCGCCCGCCAGATAGGTCTTCATCGCCGCCAATGGCTGGTTCAGTTCATGGCTGACAGCCGCGGACATCTCGCCCAGCACCGCCAGTTTGGACGATTGCGCCAGCGTCTGCTCGGCCACCGTCAGTTCCTCCTGTGCCTTTTGCCGCGCCGCAATTTCGCGTTGCAAACGCAGATTGAGCTTTCGAAGTTCCACCGACTCCTGCTCGAACAGTGCCGATTGCGACCACGCACGCCGCGAGAACAGATAAAACACCAGCGCCAGCAGCAGCGCATAAACCATGATCACAATCGCGAGAACGCCGTTCACCTGCTCGCGCACACCGTCAAACCGTGTGTAGGAAATCAGCTTCCAGCCCCGGTGGCGCACCCGCGTTTCCGAGCGCAGAACACCGACATTGGAGACAAAGGTATCCGGTCCCCTTCCCGCCCAGTCGGCGGTGGCACGCAGGGCCCGCAAGATGGCCGAGGGCGCGTCGCGCAGCGCCAGTGCCTCTTCCTCGGTGCGCCCGCGCCAGCGCGGCTCCGTCGCCAGGATGATCCGCCCCTCGCTGTCAGTGAGCGCCACGGCGTCGGCAAAGCCGGCCCAGGCGCGCTCGAACTTGGCCAGATCGACCTCGACGGTGACAACCCCGAGAAGCAACCCTCCCACCCGCAAAGCCCGCGCAAAGCCAAACCCGTAGCCGCCACTGTCGCGCTCATGCACGCCGAAGATGGTGTCATTTGTGCGCCGGGCATCGACGAAATAGGGCTCGGTCGCGCGCGTCACCCCCAGCCGGTTGCGGTCTGTCGCGCCGACAACCCGGCCCTGCGTATCCAGAAGCTCGATCGAGGCAGCGCCGACCTCGTTTTGCACATCCATCAACACCTGCGAGACCGAGGCATAGTTCGAGCTTTGCAGCGCTTCACGCAAGGCCGGATCCCGTGCAAGGAGGATCGGCACCACCTGCGTGCGCTGCAACTCGGATTCAATGTTTCCAGCATACAAGACCAACCGCAGTTCGGCGCGGTTGCGCGTGTCCACGGTGAAGTTTTCGGTCAGCCAGTCGTTGAGCACCCAGATCGATCCGGCCGCGACCACCGCCATAACTGCGACCAGCAGCTTGCCCCAGAGCGGCATGCCGCTACGCAGGCCGGGCTGGCCATCAGCCGACTTGCCGGCAGACTGGCTGGCAGACGACGGGTCAACGGGTGGGGAACCGGCAGCAGGGCGATCCGAAGGTGTCCGGCCAGCCGCAACAGAAGCCGCTCCCGCGCCGGCGTCGTCATGGCCGTTCACAGGGCGCTCAGCACCCGAGGTCGAGGACAGGTCGTTGCTCATGCGCCCAATCTACGCGCGTGCGCCCTGCGGCTCAAGCGGCGCGGACGCCCGCTGTGATCACGTCAGCGCCATGGCGCTCATCAGACCGGCAAAAAGTGCCTTGCCATCGGTGCCGCCATGGACTGGTGTAATCGCCCGCTCGGGATGGGGCATCATCCCCAGCACCCGGCGGTTGGCCGACAGGATGCCCGCAATGTCATCCATCGATCCGTTGGGATTGTCGACATAGCGGAATGCCACACGATCCTCGCCCTGCAGTCGCGCCAGGGTATCGGCATCGGTCTGGTAATTGCCGTCATGATGGGCGATGGGAACGGTGATCTGCTGGCCCTGCGCGTACTGGTTGGTGAAGGCGCTGTCGGTAGTGACCACTTGCAGCGCCACCGGCTTGCAGATGTATTTCAGCCCGCCATTGCGCATCAGCGCGCCAGGCAGCAGGCCAGTTTCCACCAGCACCTGGAAGCCGTTGCAGACCCCCAGCACATAACCGCCCTCTTCGGCAAAGCGCACCACCGCCTTCGCGATCGGCGAGCGCGCGGCAATCGCCCCGCAGCGAAGGTAATCACCGAATGAAAACCCGCCCGGCAGACCGACCACATCCGTGCCCGCGGGCAGGTCGGCATCCTTGTGCCAGACCCGCGTAACCTGTGCGCCCGCGGCTTCGAAGGCCACGGCCAGATCGCGGTCGCAATTGGAACCGGGAAAGGTGATGACAGCCGCTTTCATGCGCGCCTCCTGACTGAATGGATGGCACTCCCATAGCCTGCTCCAGCGCGGCTGTGAAGGCGCAATACAGTGAAAATATCCGTGATGCGCGCAGTGCTCAGACCGGTTCCGCTTCACGCGCCTGCATCATTGCCTGAAACGCCGGGCGCGCATGGCAACGCGCCAGCCAGCCGCGCAGCGCGGGAAAGGCCGCCAGAGCAGGCGGATGGGGCTGTGCATAGCGCAGGCATTCCGAAAGCGCGATATCGGCCACCGTGAAACGCCCGCCGACCAGCCAGTCACCGCTTCCGGCAAGATGGGACTCGATCCGCGCGCAGGGCCGGGCCAGCGCCGCGGTCGCGGCCGTGATGCGCGCCTGCCCGGTTTCGGTTTCGGGTTCGCCGCGGGTGAGCGTGAACAGGATATCCAGCGCCGGCCCCTCGACCGCCGTGCCCGCCAGAAAAGCCCATTGCAGGATCTGCCCTTCCTCTGCCAGATCGCGCGGCCCCAGATCGCCACCATACCGCCGCGCCAGATAAAGCGTCATCGCAAGGGATTCGGTCAACACCAGACCGTCATCGACCAATGCCGGAATCTGGCCCTGCGGATTGATCGCCAGAAAACCGGGCGAAGCGGTATTGAACGGCGCATCCGCCGCCGCCGGATCGGCCAGACGATAAGCCTGAATCACCGGTTCATGGCTGAACGATACCCCCGCTTCGGTCAAAAGCCACCAGGGCCGTGACGCACGAGAACGCAGGCATCCGTAAAGCGTGATCATTTTCTGGATTCTCCTCGGTAATGTCGCCCGAGGCTATCCCAACACCTGTCAACAGCAAGTGCAAATTCACACCGTCCGGCGCTATGCCTGCGGCGATTGTCGCAGGATCTTCTTGGCGACCGCATCAAGGGTCTGCAGGTCGCGCAGCAACGCCTCCAGCCCGCCAAGGGGCACCATGTTCGGCCCGTCCGACGGCGCAGTATCAGGGTTGTCATGCGTCTCGATGAAGACGCCCGCCACCCCGACGGCCACGGCAGCGCGCGCAAGCACCGGCACGAAGGCGCGCTCGCCACCCGATGCCCCGTCCAGGCCACCCGGTTGCTGCACCGAATGCGTTGCGTCGAAGATCACCGGCACCCCTTCGGCGGCCATGACGGGAAGCCCGCGAAAATCGGTGACAAGGGTATTATAGCCAAAACTGGTGCCGCGCTCGGTCACCAGCACATCGGCATTACCCGAGCCGGTGATCTTGGCCACCACATGGCGCATGTCCCAGGGCGCCAGGAACTGCCCCTTCTTGACGTTGATCACCCTTCCGGTCCGCGCAGCGGCGACCAGAAGATCTGTCTGACGGCACAGAAACGCCGGAATCTGCAGGATATCGACCACCTCGGCCACCGGCGCGCATTGGTCGGGCTCATGCACATCGGTCAGCAGCGGCAACCCCGTGGCGGCCTTGACCTCGGCGAAGACATCAAGCGCCGCCTTCAGCCCGATGCCGCGCCGCCCTGTCAGGCTGGTACGGTTGGCCTTGTCGAAGGATGCCTTGAAAACCGCCTGAACACCAAGCCGCTCTGCAATATCCCTGATGGCGTGGGCCATCATCAAGGCATGATCGCGGCTTTCTATCTGGCAGGGGCCAAGAATGAACGCCACCGGTGCCTTATTGGAAAACCGCACCGGGCCCGCATGGACCGTCGGGTTGGGTATCACCATGAGAACCCCCGGAAAAAGCTGAACGCAGCCCTCGCAGCGGGCATGGCCGACTGTGGCCTGCGTTCGGGACGCTGGCAAGCCCCCAAGGCACCGCACTCATGCGCGGCAGGACGATGCCTGTTCCCTTCGCTCCAGCCGGAAGCATGCAAGAAACGCCTCGGCAGCGGCCATGTCGCCCGCCACCCCCACGACACCCGCGCTGACAAGCGCCGGCAGTGGGGGTGCGCCATAGACTGCAGCGGCCAGCTGGTTGCCATCGCCCGACAGCACGAAAGGCGCATCGGGCCGAGCGACCTGTGTCGTCTGCACCCTGCCCCCGGCCAGCCGCATCTCGAACGCCTCGACGCCGAAATCGAACCCCGCCCGCGCCATGCAGCCCCGCGCCATTTCGGGGATCAGATTGACACCCATCGAGATCATCAGCGCCGAAGGGCTGATGAAGCGCGTGGGGTCATGGCCCGGCACCAGAAGCGCCCAGCGACAAAGTGCCTCCAGCACCGGCAACAGGCCGCGCCCGGCATCCGTCAAGGCATAGATGCCAAACCGCTCATCATGATCGATAACCCCGGCCTGCGCCAGTTGCCCCAGCCGCCCCGTCAGGACACTGGCGCTTACGCCCGGAAGCCCTGCCCTGATCATCTGAAACCGCTTTGGCGCGAACATCAGTTCGCGCACCACCAGAAGCGCCCAGCGATCACCGACCAGGTTCAACGCATGGGCCGCTAGGCAGCCTTCATCATATCGAAGACGTGGGTTGCTCGTCTGCTCAGTCATTTTTTCATACTTATAGTTGTTTTTTACTACTAACGCTGGCACCATCCCGGTGCAAGCAGAATCGCTTGCACGTATTTGACCGAAAGGAAAAGCGTCATGGCGTATTTCACTGGTTCGGTCGGGGCTGTTCCGACCGCGAACAAGGACACCTATTTCGAGCATCTATCCGCCGCGTGGCCGCTATTCAGATCCTACGGCGCCACACGCATGATCGAAACCTGGGGGGCGGATGTGCCCAAGGGCAAGGTCACCGATTTCCATGCCGCGGTGGAAGCGAAGGATGATGAAGCCATTGTCTTCGCCTGGATCGAATGGCCGGACAAGGCGACCGCGGATGCCTCCTGGCAGAAAATGCAGGACGACCCGGCGATGGCGCAGTTACCGCCTATGCCTTTTGATGGCAGCCGCATGATATTTGGTGGGTTCTCGACGATTTACGAAGCCGGGCACGTGAGTGGCGCGGGCTATTATCAAGGCTTCCTGCTGGCGGTGCCCGAAAAGAATAAGACAGCCTATGTCGCAATGGCTGACGAGGGCTGGAAGATGTTCAAGAAAACCGGTGCCATCGGCATGATCGAAACCTGGGGCGAAGACGTTCCGCACGGCAAGAAGACCGATTTCTACCGCGCGACCAAGGCCGAAAAAGGGGAAGTCGTGGTTTTCAGCTGGGCAGCCTGGCCTGACCGCGCCACCTGCGACGCCGCCGCCAAGGCCATGGAGGCCGAAATGGGTGATATGGACCTGCCCAAGATGCCTTTTGACGGCATGCGGATGATGTGGGCCGGATTCGAGCCGCTCTTTGATTCCAGCAAGGCCACTTGACACTGCCGCGCATCTCCTGGGTGCTCGATGACGGGCGGGAAATTGCTGAAGTGTCATAAGCCAGAGTTCACAAGGAACAATAAGGCTGTTTGCGCATTCATTCCGTATCCCGTGCCCGAAAGGCCTTGGCAGCCGCCCGGCGCCAAAGCCCGAGGACTCTCAGCTTGAACAGTTGTCTGTCGTCCCCTTTCGGCCACGCACAGCAACAGGAGATCACGATGCCGCGCAGAAAGTTTCATGCAACCTCCGCGTTGGGGCTATGTCTTGCGATGGTGCCATTGTCGGCAACCGCACAATCCTGGACCTCAGCGAATGGTGCGACACTGTTCGCGCCTCAGGCAAGGGCTTGCGTCGAGGCGCCGAATGACGCGAATTGTCAGCCGGTCCGCGACATGGTGATCGACTGCGCCACAGACCTTGACCCCGTCGCCTGCGCGCGGTTGTTCGCCGATCCCGAGACGGTTATGGCCGACCCGGAACAGCGCGAAGACGCACAGCGGATACTGTCGAGAACCCGCGCTGCGCTTGAACAATCCGGCTTTGGCGATGCCCCGTCTGACGCCGGTTCTGCCCCGGTCGAGACTGCCGACGCCGAGGCAGACATCGAAGCAGAAGCCGTGCTGGATGCCGAAGTGGCGTCGGTGGCGGAAACGGAAGCAGAAGCAGAGGCACGACTTCGCGAGGCGCTGGAAGCTGACGAACAGCCCCCAGAACCGCGGGGCGACGAAATTGCCGAAGCATGGGGCGAAGATGGCGATGCCGCGGCATCGACCGATGAAGCGGCGCAGGGCGCTGAGGCCCGGCGAGAAGAAAGGCGAGAGGAAAGGCGAGAGGAAAGACGTGAGGAACGCCGGGAAGATCGCCGCGCCGAGCTTGCTGACGAGCGTGAGCGCCTGCGCGCCGAGGCCGAGGCAGCCGCCGAAGAGGAACCCGAACTGGTTTCCGAGGCGATCCCCGAAGAGGACTTCATCGCCCCCGAAGAAGCACCGCGCGAACTTGATTCAACGCAGCAAGGTGCTCTTGATCAGCTGATGGAAGACCCCGAGGTCAGCGCCGCAGTATCGGTTCTGGGCAGCCTGTTTGGCGAGGCTGGCGCCGACGCAACAGAGGATCAGCCCCGCACCGGGCTTGCCGCTGCCCTCACAGCGTTTCAGCGCGACGCCACAGCACATGACGAAGCCCATGATGCCGACGATGTTATCGAGGATGCATTCACCGCAGAAACGGTGCGCACCAGTCAGGATGACTTCGGTTCGGGCTTCGATCTTGATTTCGATGCGGGCCAGACGCGCCGTGACGACCGCCGTGATCTGGAACGCGCGGGCCTGGTCGCGCTGGGGGCGCTTGCCGTGGGCATGATGGTAAATCGCAACCGCGTGGTGGCGCGTTCCGATGAGCGCGTGGTGGTTCGCGGTGACGATGGCGAATACCGGATCTGGCGCGATGATGACGTGATCCTGCGTCAGGAAGGCACACAGCGCCGCATCGAGCGTTACGACGACGGCTCGTCACTCACCCGCTGGGATCAGCCTGATGGCTCGCAGATCATCACCATCCGCGATGCCACGGGCCGCGTGCTGATGCGCGAGCGGGTTCTGGCCGATGGCACTGCAATCAGGCTGGTCGATGACATGGGCGACGTTCCGCCTGTCAGTGTTTCGGATCTGCCGCCCCCCCGCAGCCGCGAGTTGCGCATCACCCAACGCACCGACCCGGAACTGGCGCTCGCGCTCTTGCGTGAAGCCGAGGCCGACGCACGCGGACTGGACCGCGCCTTCTCCCTGCGTCAGATCCGCGAGATCCGCGAAGTGCGCGAACTGGTGCCGGTTCTCAGCCCCGAACCGATAACCTTTGAAACCAACCGCGCCAATGTCCGGCCCGAAGAGGCGCGCAAACTCGCGCAGGTTGGCCGCCTTATGGAGCGCCTGATCGTCGAGAACCCGCGCGAGCTGTTTCTCGTCGAGGGGCATACCGACGCAACCGGCCCGGCCGCGTATAATCTGGCGCTGTCAGACCGGCGCGCAGAATCGGTGGCCCTTGCGCTGACCGAGTATTTCGATATCCCGCCGGCGAACCTGATCATCCAGGGATACGGCGAGCGCTACCTGCGCATCCCGACCGCCGCAGCCGAAGAACGCAACCGGCGCGTCGCGATCCGCCGAATCTCGCCACTACTGGGCCCTTAAGGCCCATAGGCCGAGATCTGGTTTAAAGGGGGGCGTCAACGCCCCCCGGCTTACCATCACCAACTGCCGCAGTTCACTGCCGGTCAGAGACCCTTCGCCCGGTAGCTGGCGGCGACACGTTCGATGGCGACGATATAGGCCGCCGTGCGCAGATCGGGGACGTCCTGACGCGTTCTCCAGACCTCGCGCATGGCCTGATAGGCCGTGCGCATCGTGTCATCGAGGCCCGAACGAACCAGTGTCAGCTCATCCGCGCCCTGCAGGTAACGTCTCTTGAAATCGGGTGAGAGCTCCCAGCCCAGCTGCCTGTCCGACGAAAGGCGTTCGAGTTCGTCGACCAGAAGAAGCGCATGTGCCTCTTCGTTGCGCCGCTGCATCCGGCCGAATCGGATATGGCTGAGGTTCTTGACCCATTCGAAATAGCTGACTGTCACGCCGCCGGCGTTGGCATACATGTCGGGAATGATCACCGTTCCCTTGCCGCGCAAGATCTCGTCGGCACCGGCGGTGATGGGGCCATTCGCGGCCTCGATGATCAGGGGGGCACGGACCCGTCCGGCATTGGCCATGTGAATCACCGCTTCCAGCGCCGCCGGGATCAGGATGTCGCATTCATCCTCCAGGGCCTCGGCGCCGTTTTCATCGAAACTGCCGCCCGGAAAATCGCGAACACCGCCGGTTTTGCCGATCCACTCGCGCAGGCTTTCGATATCCAGCCCCTCGGGGTTGCGCACCGCGCCATCACGCTCGATCACCGTGATGATCGCGCAATCATCCTCTTCGGACAGGAATTTGGCCGCGTGATAACCCACATTCCCCAGCCCCTGAATGACCACGCGCTTGCCTGCAAGCTTGCCTGATAGACCTGCGGTCTTCACGTCGTCGGGGTGGCGGAAGAATTCGCGCAGCGCATATTGCACACCACGCCCGGTGGCTTCGACCCGGCCCTTGATGCCGCCCGCGTTGAGCGGCTTGCCGGTGACGCAGGCGCGCGCGTTGATATCGGTGGTGTTCATCCGTGCATACTGATCGGCGATCCAGGCCATCTCGCGCTCGCCGGTGCCCATGTCGGGCGCGGGCACGTTCTGCGCCGGGTTGATCAGGTCGCGCTTTGCCAGTTCATAGGCAAAGCGACGGGTGATCTGCTCCAGCTCATGTTCCTCATACTGACGCGGGTCGATACACAGCCCGCCCTTGGACCCGCCGAACGGGGTTTCCACCAGCGCGCATTTGTAGGTCATCAGCGCCGCCAGCGCCTCGACCTCGTCCTGATTGACCTCGGTGGCGTAGCGGATACCGCCCTTGACCGGCTCCATATGTTCGGAATGCACCGATCGATAGCCGACAAAGGTTTCGATCCGACCGCGCAGGCGTACGCCAAAGCGCACCGTATAGGTCGCATTGCAGACACGAATCTTCTCAGCCAGCCCCGGTGAAAGGTCCATCAGGGCAATGGCCCTGTTGAACATGATATCGACATTCTCGCGAAAACTGGGTTCATTGTGTTGAAGCATGGTTTCACCTTTGCTCGCGACGTGCGCGCATGATCGGACGGTTGCTGACTGACAGACCTATTGCCTGCGGTCGGCCGAGGCTAGCCCAATTAGTGAGCAGATTCAAAACCAACTCCCCATTCTTCTTTCATGCAACCGGGACAATCGCCGGTGTTGGCCACAGTTTCGAACCAATCGCGCCCTAAATCGACCATGCCGGGCGTTAAGATGCAGTGAATAAAAGCGCGTTGCTGTGCTTTAATTGTCCCAGTCTGCGGTGAATCTGATGGCCGGTATCCCTTCTGACGCGCCCCTTTCACGCCTTCAGCGCAGGTTGCGCGTTTTCCTGCAACGCAGCGATGGCTCGCTGGCTGTTTTCTCGTTGTTCCTGTTTGTCGGGCTGTTGTTGATGGGGGGCGTGGGCATCGACATCATGCGCTATGAGCAGGAACGCGTGCGCCTTCAGGGGGCGACCGACCGCGCCGTTCTGGCGGCCACCTCATTGCGCCAGACTCAGGATGTGGAAACGGTGATCCGCGATTATCTGGAGCGCGAGAATCTGGCGCATCTGATCCAGTCGATCGAAACCGATCAGGGTGTGAACTTCCGCGAGGCACGGGTCACCACGCGGGCTTCGGTGCCGACAATCCTGATGCATCTGGTCGGCATCCGCGAATTGCAGATGCAGGTGGTTTCCGCCGCCGAAGAGCGGGTGCCCAATCTGGAGATCTCGCTGGTGCTGGATCTGTCGGGCTCGATGAACAGCTTCGGACGGCTGGGCAATCTTCAGGATGCTGCGGAGGAATTCATCAACACAGTCTTCGGCTCGTCGGAAGATGGCAGCATCTCGATGTCGTTGGTGCCCTATACCGGGCAGGTCAATGCCGGCGCGGCGATACTGGATCACTACGACGTGCTGCATCGCCAGGAATATTCGCATTGCATCGATTTCGACGCCTGGCACTACAACACAACCGCGCTGCCCACCGGCAGCACCCTGACCGGCGCGGGCCATGGCTTTCCCTGGGAATATTCGACCTACTACAATGCCAGCAACCCGCTGGTCGCGGGGTTTTATGACTGCCCGGTCGCGCCGGGCAATACCGGGCTTGAGATCGTGCCGTTCAGCACCGACGCCAACGCGCTGATCACGCGGGTGCGGGCCATGCAGGCGCTGGGGGCCACGTCGATCGATATCGGTATGCGTTGGGGTGTCGCGCTGGTCGATCCCAGCGTGCAGCCGATGGTCGCAGCGATGGCCGATGCCGGGCAGATCGATGCGCGCCTGTCCGACCGGCCGGTGCCACATGGCGATCCCGAAACCATGAAGATTGTCGTTCTGATGACCGATGGCGAGAATTTCGAGGAGCGGCGGCTGACCGATGCCGTGCGCTCTGGCCCGTCGCCGGTCTGGATCAACACAACGGATAATTCACTGAACACCTACTCTCTGCACAACCCCTCAACCGGGCGCTACTGGCATCGGCGCGACGGGCGATGGTACAATGATCCTTGGGGTAACAGCACGGAAGAGGTCTGCACGCGGACCTGCACGAGCTCGCTTCTGGGTATTTGCCTCAACTGGTCAACAGTATGCACCACCCAGACAACCCGGGACGCTCGCCGCCTGGACTGGCCGGAGCTGTTCCACCGCACCCAGATGTACTGGGCCGCGCGCCAGATCTTTGCCCCGGCAAACGGCGGAACCAACAGCCAGCAGAACACTTTTGCACGCAACCTTACCCTGAGCTGGCAGAATGTCGTTTCGACCAACACCAAGGATCAGCGGCTGCAACAGATCTGTCAGGCCGCGCGCGAGGCCGGGATCACCGTTTTCTCGGTCGCCTTCGAGGCTGATAGGGGCGGGATCAACGGCTTGCGGCAATGCGCCACGACGCCTGCGCATTTCTTCGATGTCGAGGGTGTCGAGATCGCCGAGGCGTTCCGGGCGATCGCCACGCATATCCGCCAGTTGAGGCTGACCGAATGAACCGCGTTGCCGCCCCCCTGCGCCGCCTCGCCGCGCGCGCCTGCTTCTGGCGGCGCGAGGACGGAACCGCAACGATCGAGTTCGCCCTTCTGGTGCCGGTGTTTCTGTCGGTTCTGATAGCCGGGGTCGAGGTGGGTGTGCTGACCGCGCGCCAGACGATGCTGGAGCGGGGCATGGAACAGACCATGCGCGCGCTGCGGCTGGGCAGGGTCCAGCCCGTCACGCTAGATACGCTGCGCGAAAGCGTCTGCCGCAATACGGTCATCATCCGTGACTGTCAGGCCAACCTGCTGGTCGAGCTGCGGCGGCTGCAACCGCAAAACATCGCCCTGCCCTCTGGCAGTGCGCCTTGCATCAACCGCGACGAGGAAACCCAGCCCGCCGTGACCCTGACGCCGGGCGTGGAGCATGATCTCATGCTGGTGCGCATCTGCCTGATCGTCGATCCGATCTTTCCGACCTCCGGTCTGGGGCTGGGTCTGAGCCGCGATGCGTCCGGCGGCTTCCGGATGGTGACCAGTTCGGTCTATGTCAACGAACCGCGATAGGTCAGGCGATGAAGAAGCTGTTTCACAACGCTGCAAACCGAAACGCCCCTGCCCGCGCGGTGCGGGCCTGGCTGCATGACACGCGCGGCATGCTGTCGGTTGAAACGGTGATCGTTCTGCCCATGCTGCTGGTCGCCTTTCTGGCACTTCTGGTGTTCTATGACGCGTTTCGCACCCAGAAGGTGAATGTCTCGGCCAGCTACACGCTGTCTGACCTGATCTCGCGGCAGGTGGCACCGGTTACCCCGGCCTTTCTGGAAGGGCTGCATGATATCTATGATCATATCAGCCGATCCAATCACCCTACCAGCCTCAGGATCTCCAGCGTCTACTGGAACGTGATCGACGCGGAATACCAGGTAGTCTGGTCTTATGCGACACGCGGCGGTGCGCCGCTTGGCAATGCCGAGTTGAACCAGTCGGTTGACCGGCTACCGATCATTCCGCGCTCTGACACGGTTATCCTTGCGGAAGCGAAGATGCACTACACGCCGCCGATCTCGCAGGGGCTTGGCAACCAGACATTCTCGCATTTCGTGGTCACCCGGCCCCGTTTCGCGCCGCAGATTGTCTTTCAGCCCAATTCCGGCGACCAGATCGCGCTGACGCCCTGTCAGCATGGCTATGTCGACTGCGGCTGGTAGGCCGGTTCAGGGCGCGACCGCCTTGCGGATCATGTCGACATGGATGTCCTCGACCGTGTCGCGGCTCAACCGTCCTCCCTCGCGAAACCAGGTATTCACCCCGTTGAGCATGGCGATGATTGCCATGGCGGCCAGTTTGGTATCAGGCAGCGCCATGCTGCCCTCGGCCTGACCGGCGCGCAGAATACCCTCCAGCTCGGTCTCGTAGCGCCGCCGCAGCGCCTCGATCTTCGCGAAGTTCTCGGGTGTCAGATTGCGCAGCTCCATATAGGAGATGAACACCGCATCCGCGCGTGCGGCGTGGAACCGGATGTGGAAACGCGCGAAATGCTCCAGCCGGGCCATTGCACCGGATTGCCCGGCACCGGCGACACTGTCCTGCCAGGCCTGAAACAGATCCTGCATATGGCTGTGCATCAGGTCGAACAGAAGGCTCTGCTTGTCATCAATGTAAAGATATAATGCACCGGCCTGCACACCGATCTCGGCGGCGATCTGGCGCATCGAGACCGCGGCGTAGCCATGGCGTGCGAACAGCCTTTGCGCCGCATCACGCAGACGCGGGCCGGTAACATCAGCGCGGGAACCGGGTTTGCGGGCCATGGCGCACCATGGAGTGAACGAGCGTTCAATTCAAGCCCCGTTCGGCCCCGCACCGCGCCGAAGGCGGTGCAGATGCAGGCCCGGGCAAAACTGCTTTCCTCGGCCTGGCGGGCGGCTTATGGTGCCGTCGTCTGACACCGGATTGCTGCCATGCCTGCCAACCCTTCGACCATCAACGCAATCGGCGCCCTGTTGCCGGGCCTCGCCGTCACGCTGGCCCTGCTGGCGCTGACCGCCTGTTCCCCGGCAGCAGACGACCCCACGCCGCGACTGCTGACGCCGCAGGAACTGCGCGCCGGCATCGAGGAAGCGCGCATTGCCCGGCCCACTGCCGCAAGCGATATCGAAGGCCGCGCCGCGGCATTGCGCGGGCGCGCCGCAGCGTTGCGCAGCCATCCCGTCACCCCGGCCGAGGATACCGACGCGTTGCGCCGCCGCGCGCGCGAACTGGCGACCACCGCGCCCTAATCCACGCCCGCCATGGATTGCACCCGTCCGGCTGACAGGCTAACTGTGCGGCAAATACGCGCGCAGGGCCTTTGTGCCCCGTCGCGCGCAGTCGCAGCCGGAGAACCCTGATGAATACCCCCCTCCGCCTTGGCATCGCCGGTCTGGGCACCGTCGGTATCGGCGTCGTGAAAATCGTGCAGATGCATGCCGACATGCTGGCACGCCGTGCGGGCCGCCCGATCGAGATTGTCGCGGTGTCGGCCAGTTCGCGCACCAAGAAGCGCAGCGCGGATATCTCGGTCTATGGCTGGGAGGATGACCCGGTGGCGCTGGGCCGGCGCGATGATATCGATGTGGTGCTGGAGCTGATCGGCGGCGAGAACGGCACCGCCAAGGCGTTGGTGGAAACCGCGCTGGCCAATGGCAAGGATGTGGTCACCGCCAACAAGGCGCTGCTGGCCCACCATGGCCACGCACTGGCGCTGGCCGCCGAAGAGGCGGGCCAGGTGCTGCGGTTTGAGGCAGCAGTGGCGGGCGGCATTCCGGTGATCAAGGCGCTGACCGAGGGGCTGGCGGGCAACCGGATCGGCCGGGTGATGGGGGTGATGAACGGCACCTGCAACTATATCCTCACCAGGATGGAGGCCACCGGCCAGGGCTATAACGTGCTTTTCGATGAATGCGCGCGGCTGGGCTATCTTGAGGCCGATCCGAACCTCGATGTCGGCGGCATCGACGCGGGCCACAAGCTGAGCCTGTTGTCGGCCATCGCCTTTGGCGCGCAGGTCGATTTCCACTCGGTCGAGTTGCAGGGGATTACCGACATTTCGCTCGATGATATCCGGCTGGCGCGCGACATGGGCTTTGCCATCAAGCTTCTGGGTGTGGCGCAGATGACCGGCCGGGGGCTGGAACAGCGCATGACCCCCTGCCTGGTGCCCGAGACCCACCCGCTGGGCCAGTTGGACGGTGGCACGAACATGGTCGTGATCGAGGGCGACAGCGTGGGGCAGATCGTGCTGCGCGGCGCCGGTGCCGGCGAGGGGCCGACCGCCAGCGCGGTAATGAGCGACGTGATCGACATCGCCCGCGGCCTGCGCCTGCCCACCTTTGGCGAGCCTGCAACCGGGCTGGTGCGCAGGCCCGCTGCCGTGGTCTCCGCCGCCGCGCCCTGGTATCTGCGCATGACGCTTCTGGACAAACCCGGCGCGCTGGCCAAAATCGCCACCGTTCTGGGCGAGGCCGGGATCTCTATCCACCGGATGCGGCAGTATTCGCATGATGACGCACTGGCACCAGTGCTGATTGTCACCCACAAGGCCGCAAGCGACGACATCCGCCACGCACTGGCCCGTTTCGAGGCGACCGGCGTTCTGGTCGGCGAGCCCGTGGCATTGCGCATCGAAGAGGTCTGAGCGCAGCACCTTTGGCCCCGTGCCAGAGCGTCGACTGCATGCCCCGGTTCCCCCGGGGATCTTGATAGACCGACAATGCAGGCCACCCGCCCAACGGGGGCGGGGCGGATATGCTTGGCGCGGCCGGTCCGATTGGATAGAAGTTGGCGAGCGTTGATATGAAAGGATTGCCCGATGTCGGAAATGCCGGAGTTTCACGACCGGTTGCTTTCGCTGGGTCTGGCCCGCGTCTCTGAGGCTGCGGCGCTGGCCTCGGCGGATTTTGTCGGGCGCGGCGATGAGAAAGCCGCTGATCAGGCTGCCGTCAACGCGATGCGCAGGCAGTTGAACATGCTCGATATCAAGGGCGTGGTGGTGATTGGCGAGGGCGAGCGTGACGAAGCACCGATGCTGTTCATCGGCGAAGAGGTCGGCAACGGCAACGGCCCGGCCGTGGATATCGCGCTCGATCCGCTGGAAGGCACGACATTGACCGCCAAGGACATGCCCAACGCGCTGACCGTGATCGCCATGGCCCCGCGCGGCACCCTTTTGCATGCGCCCGATGTCTATATGGACAAGCTGGCGATCGGTCCGGGCTTTGCCCCCGATGTGGTAACCCTCGACATGCCGCCCGCCGAGCGGGTCCGCGCTCTGGCCCGCGTCAAGGGTTGCCGTGACGAGGATATTACCGTCTGCGTCCTGGAGCGCCCGCGCCACGAAGATCTGATCCGCGAAGTGCGCTCGACGGGGGCGGCGATCCGGCTGATCACCGATGGTGATGTGGCCGGCGTGATCCATTGCGCCGACGCGGATTTGACCGGGATCGACATGTATATGGGTCTGGGCGGCGCTCCCGAGGGGGTGCTGGCCGCCGCGGCGCTGAAATGCATGGGCGGGCAGATTTATGGCCGGTTGCAGTTCTCCAACGATGATGAGCGTGCCCGCGCTGCCAAGGCGGGAATCACCGACCTGAACCGCGTCTACACACGCGATGAAATGGTGACTGCCGATGTGATCTTTGCCGCAACCGGCGTTACCGACGGCTCGATCCTGCAAGGCATGAAGCGCGAACCGGGCTGGTTGACCACCGAGACGCTGCTGATGCGCTCCAAGACCGGTTCTGTCCGTCGGATGACCTATCGCACACCCGTGAAATGAGCACCAATACAGCCAGCATTACCGGGACCGGATATCTGGGTGTCGCCTGTTCGCTTACCGGGCGGCGCTGGCTGGGCCCGGGCCTTGAGCACGAGCGTCAGGCCGAGGCGCTGGCGCAGGCCACGCGCCTGCCACCCGCGCTTTGTGCGGTTCTGGCGCGCTGCAAGGTGACGCCGGAGGCGGTCGAAAACTACCTCGCCCCATCGCTGCGCGCGCTCCTGCCCGACCCGATGGTGCTGCGTGACATGGAACCCGCCGCCGAGCGGCTGTTATCGGCATTGAAACGGCGCGAAAAGATCGCGGTCTTTGCCGATTATGATGTCGATGGCGGCGCTTCGGCGGCGCTGCTGTTGTGCTGGCTGCGCGCCATGGGCCATGACGCCACGCTTTATATCCCCGACCGCATCGACGAAGGCTATGGCCCCAACGATGCGGCCATGTCCGCGCTGGCGGTCGATCACGGGCTGATCGTCTGTGTCGATTGCGGCACGCTCAGCCATGGCCCCATTGCTGCGGCGCGCGGGGCCGATGTGGTGGTGATCGACCACCATCTGGGGGCGGAAACGTTGCCGCCCGCGCTGGCTGTGGTCAACCCCAACCGGCAGGACGAATCGGGCGATCTGGGTCATCTTTGCGCCGCCGGGGTGGTGTTTCTGCTGCTGGTCGACCTTAACCGGAGGCTGCGTGCACAGGGCGTTCAGGGGCCGGACCTGATGAGCATGCTGGACCTTGTCGCGTTGGCCACCGTGGCCGATGTGGCGCCGCTGACCGGCGTGAACCGTGCTTTCGTGCGCCAGGGGCTGAAAGTGATGGCCGCGCGCCAGCGTCCCGGTCTGCGCGCATTGTCTGACGTGGCGCGCATCGATCAGGCGCCCAACCCCTACCACCTTGGCTTCGTGCTGGGTCCGCGCGTCAATGCCGGGGGCCGGATTGGCGCGGCGGATCTGGGCGCACGGCTTTTATCGACGCAGGACATGGCCGAAGCACAGCGCATCGCGCAGGAACTGGACCGGCTGAACGAGGAACGCCGCGCCGTCGAGGCCGCAGTGCGCGAAGAGGCGCTGGCCCAGGCCGAGGCGCGCGGCACCGATGCCCCCCTGGTCTGGGCAGCGGGCGAGGGCTGGCACCCCGGCGTAATCGGCATTGTCGCCGCGCGGCTGAAAGAAGCCACCAACCGCCCCGCCGTGGTCATCGCGCTGGACGGAGCCGAGGGCAAGGGGTCTGGCCGCTCGGTCGGCGGTGTCGATCTGGGGGCGGCGGTGCAGCGGCTGGCGGCCGAAGGGCTGTTGGTCAAGGGTGGCGGGCACCGGATGGCGGCCGGCCTGACAGTGGCCACCGCACAACTGGAGGCAGCCATGGGGCGCCTGTCGGAGTTGCTGGCACGGCAGGGCGCGGGGATCGGCGGCGCGGCCGATCTGCGCCTTGACGGCGTGCTTATGCCCGGAGCCGCAACGCCCGAGCTGATCGAGGTGCTGGAAAAGGCCGGCCCCTTTGGTCAGGGCGCCCCTGCCCCACGATTCGTCTTTCCGGCGATGCGGATCAGCGATGCGCGACAAATCGGCAGCAACCATCTGCGACTGCGTTTTGGTGACATGGGCGGTCCGCAGCTGGAAGGCGTAGCCTTCGGCGCATTCGACACGGCCCTGGGCCCGACATTGTCTCAGGCCACACGCGGGCTTTTCCATCTGGCCGGTCGGCTGGAAATCAACAGCTATGGTGGACGCAACAAGGTCCAGTTGCGCCTTGACGACGCCGCCCCGGCCTGACCCCGCATCACTTGCGAGGGCACTTTTCCGGGCGGGCAAAAAAATCGTCACATCGGCATAAAAAACCCCCTTGCACGCACCGCGCCGCTGGCCTAAACACCGCCTCACGCCAAGCAAGGCCCGTTCGTCTATCGGTTAGGACGCCAGGTTTTCAACCTGGAAAGAGGGGTTC
>CAZCAX010000015.1:0-95472 GCA_964496915.1 uncultured Rhodobacter sp. | reverse complement strand
AGGCCGATATACGAAATCCGCTCAAATCACGCTCCGATGTGTCGAACTTCGGGGATATGTTGCTTGTCCGAATACCTGCAGGAGCTTGTCCATGATCGCCACTGATGCATGTGTGTCGGCCCGATATCCGG
The DNA here is from genome assembly GCA_964496915.1 of uncultured Rhodobacter sp. Classification (GTDB taxonomy): domain Bacteria; phylum Pseudomonadota; class Alphaproteobacteria; order Rhodobacterales; family Rhodobacteraceae; genus Pararhodobacter. Next base: position 95,341 of record CAZCAX010000015.1, on the reverse strand, counting down.
CAGACCGGCCAGCAGTTGAGCCCTATGGAAAAAGCGTCGCGCCAAAAGCCAACGCCGGGCCAGAGCATGTTAACCACGTCAACAGCGCAACGATCCATGGGTGAGCGATTGCAAGCGCTGCCGTTGCACGCCTTTCCCTGGGCTGTCGAAACCCAGCTGCAATGGGCCGACTCAGATATTTACGGGCATCTGAACAATGTGGCCTATCTTGCCTATTTCGATACCGCGTTGAACATGGCGCTCGTCGAACATGGCGCACTGGATGTCACGCCCGACGGCAATGGGCTGATCGGGCTGGTGGCGCAAAGCGGCGCGCAGTACTTCGCCGAAGTCACCTTCCCTTCGCGCCTTCGCGTGGGAGTGCGTGTCGAGGGGATCGGTCGCACCAGCCTGACCTGGGGTTTCGGCCTTTTCGCCCGCGACATGCTTCTGTGCGCGGCACGGGGAAATTTCGTGCATGTATATGTTGACCGTCAAACCCGGCGCCCCCACCCGCTCAGCCCGGCGCTTCAGCGCTGCGCGCAGGCTTTGTATGTTGACCCGGCGACCGACGAGAAGCCAACGTCCTGAGACGAGGAAAAATCCGGGCGTGCCGGCTCAGTTGCGCTGCCCGGTTTGTGGCAGTTGAACACGCCTTGCAAAGGGGTGTGAAATGGAAGAAGAAAAACTCATGACAAGCGCTTCCCAGACCGCCACCCTGGTTATTCCCGCACCGCCGCAGCCAAGTCTGCCGGTGCATGGCACCGCGTCCCGCTTCCCTCTGCGCAGGGTCTATTGTGTCGGCCGCAACTATGCCGCGCATGCCGTGGAGATGGGTCACGACCCTGACAAGGAGCCGCCCTTTTTCTTTCAGAAGAACCCCGACAACCTGCTTTCGGACGGCAAGGATTTCCCTTACCCGCCAATGACCAACGATCTGCACCATGAAATAGAGTTGGTGGTGGCACTGTCCGGCGGCGGTAAGGATATTTCCGCCGATCAGGCTCTGGACCTGGTTTACGGCTATGCCGTCGGCCTTGACATGACCCGCCGCGACATACAGGCAGCACTCAAGAAGGCCGCCCGCCCCTGGGAAGCCGGAAAGGCATTCGAGCATTCGGCACCCTGTTCAGAGATTGTGCCCGCCTCCAAGATCGGTCATCCGGTGCAGGGCGCTATCTGGCTGAAGGTCAATGGCGAGACGCGGCAGACGGGTGATCTGAACCAGATGATCTGGAAAACCGCCGAAATCATCGCCGAATTGTCAAAGCTGTTCGAACTGGCGCCGGGTGATCTGATCATGACCGGTACGCCCGCAGGCGTCGGGCCGGTGCGGCGCGGCGATGTAATGCAGGCCCATATCGATGGCGTGGGCACATTTCAGACCAAGGTCGTCTGACCTGAACAAGCGGGCAGTGCCCGCAGTCACCCAAACAACAGCGGCGGCCCTTACATGGAATTTTCTTCGGAACTGCTCATCCTTGCCGGCGTTCTTTTGCTGGCGGGCGGACTGACCGGCGTTCTGGCCGGGCTGTTCGGGGTCGGCGGCGGTGCGCTGATGGTTCCCGTCCTGTTCGAAACCTTCGGTTTTCTGGGCGTGGCCGAGGCCGCGCGCATGCCGCTGGCCGTGGGCACCTCGCTGGCGGTGATCATTCCGACCTCGTTGCGATCGTTCAGGGGGCATCTGGCGCGTGGCGCGGTCGATACCGACCTGTTGCGCCGCTGGGCCGTGCCGATCATTGCAGGCGTTCTGGTCGGCGCACTGATCGCGCGCTACGCCTCGCCAGTGATAATGCAGCTTGTGTTCGTGGTGGTCGCCGGTGTGAATGCGGTCAAGCTGATCAGCGGCACCAGGCGCTGGGATTTCGCCAGCGACCTGCCCACGGGATGGCTGCTGCGGTTCTATGGCTGGCTGATCGGGCTTCTGTCTGCGTTGATGGGAATTGGTGGCGGGCAGATTGCCAATATCATCATGACACTGCATGGCCGATCCATCCATCAGGCCGTCGCCACCTCGGCCGGTATCGGCGTGCTGATCTCGATCCCCGGCGCATTGGGCTATGTTTTCGCAGGCTGGGGGCGCACAGACTTGCCAGCAGATGCTATCGGCTTTGTCTCGCTTCTGGGGCTGGTGCTGTTCGTTCCCACCACAGTGCTGACCGCCAATCTGGGCGTGCGGCTGGCGCACAGCCTTTCACGGCGCGCGCTGGAAATGGCCTTTGGCATCTTTCTGGCGCTGGTCAGCCTGCGCTTTGTATTCGCCATCGTGACCTGAGGCGCGCCGCCTATTCCTCCATCGCGGTGGCAATCACCGCCAGACAATCGCCGGTCTGAATCATGCCGGGAAAATGGCGCGCGACCAGCACACCGGCGCGCTGCGCGAAATAGCTCAGCGGTTGCAGGCCGGTGCGGTCGGCAGGCCAGACCTGTGCGATGGGCACACCCTTTTCCACCTTCTCGCCAAGGTCTACCAGGGGCTCGATCAATCCTTCCGAGGTTGCGAAATGGTAGCAATCCTCATCCGGCATATCGAGCATGATGGTGCGTTCCGGCTGGATAGCACCTTCAAGGATACCCGCGTGGATCAGCACGTTGCGCGCACCGCGCCGTGCGATCCGGGCCGAACGCGCGGTGGCCGAGCCGCCGCCGCCCAGCTCGGTCGTGACGAAGACCTTGCCCTGGCCCTCCACGGCTGTGTCATACATGCCGACATTATCGATTTCGCGCAGCATCAACGTATAGGGCGCGTTGAACGCATGCACGGCGGCTACACAGGCTTCCTGCTGACTGACCGAGTCAAGGTAATGCGCGCAGGCAAAGGGCACGAAATCCAGCGTCTTGCCACCTGAGTGGTAGTCGAGCACGATATCGGCCATCGGCACCAGCGTATCGTTGAAGTAATTGGCGATCTTTTGCGTGGCGGTGCCATCAGGCGCCCCGGGGAAGGCGCGGTTCAGGTTGACCGTATCAATGGGAGAAACCCGTGTCCCGGCGCGGAAGGCGGGGTAGTTCATGTAGGGCACGATGATCACCCGGCCGTTGATATGCTCGGGCTCCAGATCATGCGCCAGCGCCTGCAGGGCAATCGGCCCCTCGTATTCATCGCCGTGGTTGGCGCCGGTCAGCAGCGCCGTGGGCCCCTCGCCATTACGCACCACGGTGATGGGGATCATGATCGCCCCCCAGGCGCTTTCATTGCGCGAATGGGGCAGGCGCAGGAAGCCGTGGTGCTTGCCGTCAACATCAAAGGGAATGGTGGGGGTGATGGGGTTCGGGTTCATGGCTCACGACTTGACAAGAAGTTGACGCGGCACCGATGCCAGACATTCCGGCGCACCCTCGGTGATGACGATGCTTTCGGTGATCTCAAAGCCCCAGTCCTCCATCCACAGGCCGGTCATGAAATGGAAGGTCATGCCGGGCTGCAGTTCAGTGCGGTCACCGGGGCGCAGCGAACAGGTGCGCTCGCCCCAGTCCGGCGGATAACTGAGGCCGATGGGATAGCCGGTGCGGTTGTCCTTGGTGATGCCGTGTTTCCTGAGCACCGTGAAGAACGCGTTGGCGATATCTTCGCAGGTATTGCCCGCGCGCGCGGCCTCAAGCCCGGCCTCCATCCCCTCCAGCGTGGCGGCTTCGGCATCAAGGAATGTCTGGCTGGGCTTGCCCAGGAAAACGGTGCGCGACAGCGGGCAGTGGTAGCGCTGGTAGCAACCGGCAATCTCGAAGAACGTGCCTTCACCGGACTGCATGGGCCGGTCATCCCATGTCAGATGCGGCGCGGCGGCATCGTTGCCCGACGGCATCATGGGCACGATCGCCGGATAATCGCCGCCGTAGCCAAGTTCAGGATCATATCGCAGCGCGGCATCATAGATTTCCGCCACCAGATCGGATTTGCGCAGGCCGGGTTCCACCTTGTCGAAAATCCGCGCATGCATCTTTTCCACGATCCGCGCGGCGCGGCGCATGCTGTCCAGCTCAGCGGGTGATTTGACCAGCCGCTGCCAGTTCACCAGCGCCGTGGCATCCACCAATTCGCCAGGCAGATGCGTGGCCAGCGCACGATAGGCGGCGGCGGTGAACCAGTAATTGTCCATCTCCACCCCGATGCGGCCCCTGTGCCAGCCCAGATCGGCGAGGCGGGCGGCGAGATAGTCCATCGGGTGGCGCTCGACCGACTGCACATAATGGTCAGGGTAGCCGATCAGCGCAGAATCGGGCAGCCACGCGGTGCGTAGCGCACCGGCAACATCCTGTCCCCGCCCGAACCACAGCGGATCGCCCTGCAAGCCCACGATCACGCATTGATGCACATAGAATGACCAGCCGTCATAGCCTGTCAGCCACGCCATGTTCGACGGATCGGTGACAATCAGTATATCAATGCCACGCGCCTGCATGGCCGCACGGGTCCGGGTCAGTCGCGCGGTGTATTCGTCGCGACTGAAACGAGGGGTCGGGTTTGGCATGGCGGCTTCTCAGCTGTCGATTGCGACGCCCGCGCCCGCTGCCCTGTGCAGCGCAAGCGTGGCGATGGCGGTGTCCTGAACGCCGGTGCCGGTCAGATCGGCGAGGGTAATCTCGTCTGCGCTCTGGCGGCCCGGGGCATACCCCGCCAATACCGCGCCCAGTTCGGGGTATTCTGTTCCATCTGCGACGATCCCTGCATCAAGCGCGACACGCAGCTCACCCAGTTCGCGGGTTTGTGACATCCGATCAGGGACATAGCGGGCGCAAGCGAACACTGCCGGGTCGATCTCGTTCTTGCCGTGCTGGTCAGAGCCCATCGCGGTAATGTGCTGCCCTGGCCGCAGCCAACCCGCCTGCACCACGGGCACAGTGGCGGGGGTGGTGGTGACAATGATATCGGCCGCCGACACGGCGCTTTCGGGATCGGTGGTGGCGGTGACGGGAAAGCCCAACTGCGCGCTCATCTCCTCGGCCATGGCCCGCGCCTTGGCGCTGTCGCGCGCCCAGACAGTGGCGCGCGCAATCGGTCGCACGAGGGCGAGCGCGCGCAACTGCATCCGCGCCTGAAGCCCCGCACCGATGATGCAGGCGCTTGTCGCATCCTCGCGCGCCAACGCCGATGCCGCCACCGCCCCAGCGGCGGCGGTGCGAAGGTCGGTCAGATAGCCATTGTCCAGAAGCAGTGCCTCCAACTGCCCGGTGCGGGTGGAAAACACCATCATCAACCCTGAGGTCGAGGGCAGGCCAAGCTTCGGGTTGTCAAAGAAACCGGGGCTGACCTTGATGGCGAAGCCTTCAAGCCCCGGCACATAGGCGGTTTTCACATCCACCTCGCCGTTATGCTCGGCAATCGCCATCGACAGGATCGGCGGCATGACCACCTTGCCCTCCGCCAGCGCGCGGAAGGCGTCGGCGACGCAATCAACCACCTCGGGCGTCAGGTCGATGACGGTGCGCAGGTCGGATTCGGTCAGAATGCGGATGCGCGGCATTACAGGGCCTCCGGATCAGGGGTTTCGCCGGCGATAATGCGGGCGTGCAGGCCGGGGTCGATATTGGCGCCGGTAAGGGGCAACACGACGGGGCCCTGGGGCCGGTACTTCCCGGCCAAAAGAGCTGCGACGCCTACCGCGCCCGCCCCTTCCACGACCTGACCTTCAGCGGCGTGAAGGTGGCGGACACCCTCGGCAATCTCATCTTCGCTCAGCAAGATCACGTCATCCATCAGATCGCGGACCATGGCGAAGGTCAGCCGGTTCCTCAGCCCGATCCCGCCGCCCAGTGAATCTGCCAGCGTGGCGCGCTCAGGGGTCTCGATGGGGTGCCCGGCGGCAAGGCTTTCGGCCATTGCCGCGCCACGTTCCATCGACACGCCGATCACCTTGATGGACGGGATCTGCGCCTTCATCGCCGCGGCAACCCCAGCCAGCAGGCCGCCCCCCGACAGCGGCACCAGCACGCAGGTGGCATCGGGCACCGCTTCGGCCATCTCCATCCCCAGCGTGGCCTGGCCTGCAATCACATCCGGGTGGTCGAACGGCGGGATGAGCGCGAAACCCTCTTCCCTCACCAGCCGCTCAGCCTCGGACAAAGCCTCGTCCTGGCTGGCACCAATAATACGCGCCTCAGCCCCCAGCGCGGCGACGGCGGCGCGCTTGTTCTCAGGCACCAGCCGCGACATGCAGATAATGGCGCGCAGCCCACGCGCGCGTGCTGCATGGGCAAGTGCCCGGCCATGGTTGCCAGTTGACGCAGTGGTCACACCGGTCACCCCTTCGGGCAGTTGCAGCACCGCGTTGGTGGCCCCGCGCAGCTTGAAAGCGCCGGTGTTCTGGCGGTGTTCGTGCTTCATCCAGACCGGCACGCCCATCCGATCCGACAAGGCGGTGGAAACAGTGCAGGGGGTGTCGTGCAGGTGGCCCGCAAGGCGCTGGCGGGCGGCCTGGAAATCGGCGGTGCCGGGCCTCATGCCGCACCGGCCACAGGCGCAAAAAGTCGCCCCGGCCCGCGCGCCGCAACCCCGGCGGCACCCAGCATGGCCCAGCCCAACGCCTGATTGGAACTGAGAACCGGCTTGCCCAGTTCAGCCTCCATCGCGGGAATGAGCGGCATGACGGGGGTCGAGGTGCACGAAACGAAAATGGCTTCGGCGCGCGGATGATCGGCGCGGCGCGCGGCATCGCGGATGCTGGAAGGCGTCAGGCGCGCGATATCGCGGTCATCTTCCATATTCAGGCCGTAGACATTCACCACGTCGATACCGGCCTGACGGAAGTAATCGGCCACCGGCCCGGTAGTTTCCTCGACATAGGGCGTCAGAAGCGCGATGCGTTTGACCCCCAGATGCGCAAAACCCTCAACTGCCGACGCGGCGGGCAAACATACCGGCACATCCGGGCGCACGGAGTTTATCGCCGCGCCGACCGCGATGTCCCCGATCACCACCGATCCCGAAGTGCAGCCAAAGCCGATCGCTGCCAGATCAACCCCGGGCACCAGAAGATCCGCCGCCGCCGCAATGCCCGGAGCCATGGCGCGCAGGTTCTCGGGTGTTGTCGGGTTGGCGAAGGCCAGCCGGGACACGTGCAGGCGCATCGTATCGGGCATCAGGCAGCGCAGATCATGTTCCAGCGTCATGTCGGTGGCCAGTGCAACAAGGCCCAAGCGCACAGGTTCAGTGGGCACCTCGATGCCGGACAGCGAAGCGCGAGTTGAAGAGAGAGACATGGCAGTATCCTAGACGACCAGAACGGGACATTTTGCCAGCCCCGTTACCTTGTGCGAAACCGAACCCAGAAGATAGCCCTCGACAGAGCCAAGACCCCGGCTGCCAAGCACGATCAGGTCAACCTCCTTCTCATTGGCCCAGGCAACGATCGTGCGTGCTGGAGGGCCGGACTTGATGAAGGCGCGCACCTTCTCTGCCCCCGCCTCGCGCGCGACGGCTTTGCCGTGCTCGGCCACTTCCTGAGCATGTTTGCGCAAGATCTCGTCCATGTTGCCCGGATCGCTGTGGCGAACCATGGAAAACGAGGCCTCCAGCATCGAATGATGCCGATAAACCGTCAAAAGAACGACCTCGCCCCCCGTCAGCTTGGCGAGTTCAACAGCCTTGCGCACCGCCTCTTCGGCGCTGGTGGAGCCGTCAAAGGGCACAAGTATCTTGGAAAACATCCGTCCCCTCCTATCGGGCAAAGGCAAGATCGCGCAGGAACAGGGCGATCTGCGGGAAGAAGATCAGCAAGACAGACACGGTCAGCAGCATCACGATGAACGGCGGCGTGCCCCGGATCACCTCGTAATAGGGCCGTTTGAACACAGCGATGGCGGTGAAGATGTCACAGCCGAACGGTGGCGTGGCAGAGCCGATGGCCACCTGTAACACGATGATCGCCCCCACATGCACCGGGTCAAGACCCACGGCATTCACCACCGGCGCGAAAATCGGCACCAGGACCAGGATCACCACGATCGGATCGACAAACATGCAGCCGACGAAGAACGCCACCGAGATCACGAACAGCACGCCAATGGGGCCCATCTGGTCGATCCCGATGGCACCCAGAACCGCCTGCGGCACCTGTGCAAACGAGATGATCCAGGAAAAGCCGGCACCGGCGCCAACCAGAATAAACACCACCGCCGTGATCAGCCCGGTGGAACGCGCGGTGGCAATCAGGCCCTTGATGTCAAGCGTGCGGAAAACAATCATCTCGAGGATCAACGCATACAGCACACAGGCCGCCGCTGCCTCGGTGGGCGAGAAGATCCCGCCATAGATGCCGCCGATGATGATCGCCGGAAAGCCCAGCGGCCAGAGCGCCTTTTGCACGGCGACCGCGCGCTCGGACCAGGAAGCCGGTTCTTCCGAGGGCACATTGTTGCGCACCGCATAGATCCAGCAATAGATCGAGAACAACAGCAGGATCAGCAGGCCCGGCCCGATACCGGCGATGAACAACTCGGCGATCGACGTGTTCGAGATCACGCCATAGATGATCATGCCGATCGAGGGCGGGATCAGAAAGGCGATATCCGAGGAATTGACGATCAGCGCCAGCGTGAAACTGTCCTTGTAGCCCGCCTTGAGCATGCGCGGGCGAAGGGGCGAGCCGATGGCAACCACGGTGGCCTGCGTCGATCCCGAGACCGCGCCGAACATGGTGCAGGCCGCGGCCGTGGAAATCGCCAGCCCGCCGCGCCGGTGGCGCACGAAGGCCATCACCAGATCGATCAGTCGCCCTGCGGAATGACCGCGCGTCATGATATCTGCGGCGAAGATGAACATCGGCACCGCGATCAACGAGGCGGGGCGAATGCCCGCCAGCATCTGCGCCACCATGGTTTCAATTTGACCGAAACCACCGAAGCTGAGGTAGAAACCCAGTGTCGCCGCCGCGATCAGCGGGATCATCATGGGAAAGCCCAGACACAGCAGAACCACCATGACGCCCAGGATTGTCAGTGCCATATCCCGCTCTCCTCAGACTTCCTGTTCGTCTTCATCGCCATATCCCTCAAGCACATTGGTCGAGAGGTAGATGTCTTTTTCGATGATGTTCTTGATAGCCGTCAGCAAGTATTGCAGCCCGGTCATGAAGAAACCCACCGGCACCCAGACCAGCGTCCACCAGACCGGAATCTGCAAGGACGGAAGCACCCGGCCGCGCGAGAATGTGGTTTGCAGGTATCCCCAGGAATACCAGGCCAGCGCGAACATGGCGAAAGCGGTGGTCGCCGCGATGAAGATCATCAGAACCTTGCGCGCCCGTGCTGGCATCAGATCAAAAAAGGCTGTCATGCGGATATGACGGCCGTGCCGGGCGGCATAGCTGATCCCGGCAAAAGTGATCACGATGATCAGAATCCGGTTGATCTCTTCGGTGGACTGGATGGAACTGCCCAGAATGAAGCGCCCCACCACGTTGGCCACCGTATTCGCGGCCATCAGCAAAACGCCGGCAGCCAGCAGAATGGCCTCGATCCGGGCAATGACGTTGTCGATCCAGCCAAGCGGGCCGGGCAAGTCAGAGCGATAGGCCGAGGCGGGAAGATCTGCATCGCCAGCGGGCGCTGGATCGGGCGCGTCGGTAAGGGGCTGACGGTCAGGATCTGTCACGCTGCGAACCCTTCAGTTGGCTGTGGACGGGGCCTGCAAACGACCATTTTCAGATGGTTCTGGCAGGCTGCAATGCCGGGGGCGGGCAAACCGCCCCCGGCAGATCGCCGCGATCAGTCGGTGACCGCAGCGAGATCTTCCTTCATCTGGTCCAGAATGGCCTGACCGCTTTCGCCGGTCATGCGCACGAACTCTTCCTCGACCGAAGAAGCGGTAGCCATGAACGCCTGGCGCTCTTCGTCGCTCAGCCTTGTGACGGTCATCGAAGGCTTGGCCTCCAAGATCGCTTCCAGCGCGCGCTCGGTCAGCCCTTCCTGGTATTCCAGGATATAGTCGAACGCCACGTCCACGGCATCACGCACAAGCTGCTGGTCTTCTTCGGAAAGGCCGTTGAAGAAGTCCTGGTTCGCCATCAGCGCGGTGGTGAAGTTGTTGTGGCCGGTGAAGGTGATATGGTCGGTCACCTCATACATGCGCGTCGATTCGACGAAGAACATGGGGTTTTCCTGACCCTGAATCATGTTCGTCTGCAGCGCGCCGTACACCTCACCCCAGGGCAGCGGCGTGGGAACGGCACCAAAGGCACGATAGCTTTCCACCAGCAGCGGGTTGGTCATCACGCGCACGTTCTGCTCGTTCAGGTCCGCCGGGCTGCGCACCGGGTTCTTGGTGGTCATCACCACCTCGCCCTCGGGATACATGGTCAGCAGTTCCAGCCCATGCTGGGCATAAAGCTCGGGGAACATCTCGTTGATGGCGACCGAGGTGCGGAAGAATTCGTTGAGCGCCTCGCCGTCCTGTGGCAGCAGGTAAGGCACGAAGAAGACCTGCGCCTCGGGGATCAGCGCGCCGGTGAAGCCGGGCGACTGGTTGACGAACTGCAGGATGCCCGCCTGCGTCTGTTCCATGATGTCATCGGACTCGCCCAGCGTGCCGAACGGGAACAGCTGCACCGTATGGTCCGAATTGGCCTCGATATGCTCCTTGAACTGCGTCGCGAAAACGCCCTGCACCTCGTCGATGGCCTCTTCGAAAGCGTAGCGCCAGGTGTCTTGCGCCGAGGCGCTGGTGGCCATCAATGCGGCCGCGCTTGCGCACCCGATCAATACGGTCTTGAGATTCATTTCATCCATCTCCTATTGGCTTGCGCCCCAGGGCGCGTTTTCAACGATCCAGCGGCGACAAGGCGCAAAGCGCGCTCTGATCGCCCCCTCGCAAGGGGCCGTTCCGTCGGCTGGCTGTGGAAGCGGCCCCCAGGCTATCAGCCCTCCGGTGGCAGGCCCGTCGTGAACTTGCGGTGCGCGCTTCCAGACCCTCACAAAGAAGACCTGAGCAAGTGTCATGTCAATCAGTATATTGAATCATGACAATGAGTGCAAACGCTGCGCCCCGATGCGCCTCCTGCGGCGCGTCCGAGGTGCGCTCAGAGGGTCAGGAAATCAGGCTCGGGCATGTTCCGCGCCAGTCTTGCGATCAGGCTCAACCCCTCGCGCAACGCGGGCTCTTCCGGTGCGCCGAGGCAGATGCGCACCCCCTGAATTCGGCGGCCTGACAGATCGGTTTCAAAGGCGCTGCCGGGTGCCACCGCCACGCCGCGCAGGCGGGCGCTGTTCACAAAACCGGCCTCGTCCCACCCCTCTGGCATGGGCAGCCAGACATGCAACCCGTGCCGACCGCCATGCATGTTCAACCCTTCAAGCAACTGCCGTGCCAAGGCGTTGCGGCGCGCCAGCGCCCGGCGCTGCCAACGCAGAAGCTGCATGGCCGTGCCATCATCGATCAGCCGTGCGGCCAGTTCAGCCACCAGCGGGCTGGCCATCCAGTTGGTCACCATATGACGGCTGAAGGCGGCGGTGACATGGCTGTCAGGCACGATCAGCCAACCTGATCGCAACGCCGGAATCAGGCATTTCGACAGGCCGGTGAAATAAAACACACGCTCTGGCGCAAGCATTGCAAGGGGTGGCGGGCGACGTGGCTCCAGCGGGCCCCAGGCGTCGTTTTCGACGATCAGCATGTCATGCTGACGCGCCACCGCAATGATCTCGGCGCGCCGCGCCGCGCCCATTGTCAGCGCCCGCGCATTGTTGCCCGACGGCATGACATACAGCACCCGCGCCTTGCGCAGACGTGCCGCTTGGCTCAGCGCATCGGGTATAATGCCCTGCTCATCGCAGGCCAGGCCCTCCAGCTTCAGCCCATGCAACCGTGTCAGATTTTTCAACGTGTGGTGGCCCAACTCCTCGGTCACAACCAGATCACCCGGCGCCCCGGCAGTCAGCAACGCAACCGTCATCGCCGGGGTTGCGCCGTTGGTGGGCAGGATGCGATCGACATGGGCCTCGACACCACAAAGCGCTAGCCAGATCTGCGCACGCTCCACGTGCGACCGCAGTGCCTGCCGCGGACGGAACGAGCCCAGCACCTCTGAGGGGATCTCGCCGGCCAACCCGGTCAGGGCCTCTGCCAGCGCGGTGTTGTGCAGCGGGGCCAGAACCGGCGTCAGCATCGAGCAATCGATCACCCGTTCCCCGGTTTCCAGCCGCTGATAAGGCGGGCCACGCCCGTCCCCGGGGGCCGATTTGACATAGGTGCCGCGCCCCACCTCGCCGGTGATCACGTCGGCGCGGATCAGGGTTTCATAAGCCCGGCTGACGGTTTGCACCGACAGTCCCAGCCGGAAAGCAAGATCACGATGCGTGGGCAGCCGATCGCCGGGGCGTAGCGTGCCCTCGTCAATGGCAGCGATGATCGCACGGGCCAGCGAGCGATAGGCGGGACGGCTGAGTGAAGCGGGATCGGGCAACCACATTGTCATGATTTGCATCATGACAAGTTTGCCTCGCCGCGCAAGCCCCAAGCCGCAGCGGATTGACAAGCCGCGCATCCGGCGAAAGATAGCGCCATGCGCCCGCTTTCCCTCGATGACCGCGATATCGCCATCCTGTCGATTCTGACCCGCGAGGGCCGGATATCGAAGGCCGATCTGGCACGCCGCGTGAACCTGTCGCCAACGCCCTGCTGGCAACGACTGAACCGGATGGAAGAGGCAGGCCTGATCTGCGGCTACCGCGCCGAGGTAGCGCTGGCACGGCTGGCTCAGCATGTCGTGGTCTTTGTCACCGTCGAGTTGGAAAGCCATCGAGCCGAAAGCTTCCAGGCATTCGAGCGCGCGGTGGCACGTATCGACGAAATCTCTGCCTGCTGGGCGCTGGGCGGCGGCTATGACTACCTGATGCAGGTGATCACCCGCGATGTCGCCACCTACCAGGCGCTGATGGACGCGTTGCTGGAAAGCCGCGCCGGGGTGAAGCGCTATTTCAGCTATATCGTCACCAAGAATGTGAAGGCCGCCCCGCCGCCGCTGGCCATCCTGCTGGATGGATCATCGTGAAACCGGGCATTCTTTGAACGATCCGCCTGCGCGGACGGGCTTTGGCTGAACGAATCTTCCGGCCCTGGGCGGCTAGACTGCGGGCAACCAGACAGGAGGCCCTCATGCCCGCAACCCGGCGAGCTCAACAGACCCCCAGAACCGATATTGCAAGCCTGCTTTCCGACCCCGGCTTGCTTCAGACACGCGGACATATTGGCGGCTGGCGCGATGGCGCTGGCACTTTCGCGGTAACCGACCCTTCGACCGGCGCAGCCGTCGCTTCCGTCGCCCGGATGGATGCGCAGATCGCGCGTGAAGCCGTCGATGCCGCGCAAGATGCCTTTCCCGCCTGGGCCGGTGCCTTGCCGCAAGAACGGGGCAATATCCTGCGCCGCTGGTTCGACCTGATCACCGCAGCGCGTGAAGATCTGGCGCTGATCATGGTGGCCGAGCAGGGTAAACCCCTGTCCGAGGCGCGGGGCGAGATCGACTATGCCGCCAGTTTCGTCGAATTCTACGCCGAAGAGGCCAAGCGCCCCGATATCGAGGGCGTCACCTCACACCTGCCCGATGCCGAGGTCGAGGTCTGGCGCGAGCCGGTGGGCGTGGCCGCACTCGTCACGCCCTGGAACTTCCCCTGCGCGATGATCACCCGCAAGGCCGCCGCAGCCTTGGCCGCTGGCTGTACCTGCGTTGTCCACCCCTCTGCCGAAACCCCGCTTTCCGCACTGGCGCTGGCCGAGCTGGCGCAGCGCGCGGGCTTTCCGCCCGGCGTCTTCAACGTGGTGCCGGGTGATGCGCCCGAGATTGTGGGTGCATGGACCAAGGATACCCGCGTGCGCGCACTGTCCTTCACCGGCTCCACCGAGATCGGCCGCCTGCTCTATCGCCAATCCGCCGACACCGTGAAGCGGTTGGTGCTGGAACTGGGCGGGCATGCGCCGTTTATCGTCTTTGCCGATGCCGATCTTGAGCAGGCGGTGGATGAGGCGATCAAGGCCAAATTCGCCACTACGGGGCAGGATTGTCTGGGCGCGAACCGATTTTACGTTGAACGCCCGCTCTATGACGCGTTCTGCATGCGCTTCGCGGATCGCATTCAAGCGCTGACTCTCGGGCCGGGGATGGAGGATTGCGACCTGGGGCCACTGATGAACGAGAACGCGGTCGCCAAGCAGGAATCGCATGTCGCCGATGCCCTGGCACGCGGCGCGCGCTGTCTGGCCGGGGGTGGGCGCGATGCGCAGGGGCCGTTGTTCTACAAACCCACGCTGATGGTGGACGTTCCCGACGATGCCGCCATCATGCATGAGGAAACCTTCGGCCCCGTCGCCGCTGTCGCCCCCTTTGACAGTGAAGAGGAAGTGATCACCCGCGCCAATGCCACCGAATACGGGCTGGTCGCCTATCTGCACACGCTGGACCCGCGCCGCATTTACCGGGTGACGCGCGCGCTGCAATTCGGCATGGTGGCCGTCAACCGTACCAAGGTCACCGGGGCACCGATCCCCTTTGGCGGGATGAAACAATCTGGCCTTGCCCGCGAGGGTGCGCGTTGGGGCTTGGAGGCCTTCACCGATATCAAATACGTCTGCCGTGACTGGCGCTGAGCCATGCGGAATTGAAGAAAAGGAAAGAACCTATGCTGACCAATGACCAGCTGGCCCAGTGGGACCGCGACAACTTCTTCCACCCCTCCACGCATCTGGGCCAGTTCGCCCGGGGCGAGGGCGCGCAGCGCATCGTCACCGGCGGCGAGGGCTGCCATATCACCGACCGTGACGGCAATCGCCTGCTCGATGCCTTTGCCGGGCTTTACTGCGTCAATGTCGGCTATGGCCGCACTGAGATTTCCGAAGCGATTGCAAAGCAGGCGCATGAACTGGCCTATTACCACGCCTATGCCGGGCATGGGTCCGAGGCGTCGATCACGCTGGCTAAGATGGTGATGGACCGCGCGCCCGATCACATGGCGCGCGTCTATTTCGGGCTGGGCGGATCGGATGCGAACGAGACCAACATCAAGCTGATCTGGTATTACAACAACATTCTTGGCCGCCCGCAGAAGAAAAAGATCATTTCGCGCTGGCGGGGCTATCACGGCTCGGGCCTGATGACCGGTTCGCTGACGGGGCTTGAGCTGTTTCACAAGAAGTTCGACCTGCCGCTTTCGCAGGTAATCCATACCGACGCGCCCTATTACTTCCGCCGCCCGCGCGCCGATATGTCTGAAACCGATTTCACCGCGCATCTGGTCGGTGAACTGGAAGCGCTGATCGAACGTGAGGGCGCCGACACCATCGCTGCTTTCATCGGCGAGCCGGTTCTGGGCACGGGCGGCATCGTGCCGCCGCCTGCGGGCTATTGGGAAGGCGTGCAGAAGGTTCTGGAAAAGCACGACATTCTGCTGATCGCCGATGAGGTTGTCACCGGCTTTGGCCGTCTGGGCAGCATGTTCGGCTCGCACCACTACGCGCTCAAGCCTGATCTGATCACCATCGCCAAGGGCCTCACCTCGGCCTATGCGCCGCTTTCGGGTTCCATCGTCAGCCAGCGGATGTGGGATGTGCTGGCGCGCGGCACCGATGAGAACGGGGTGCTGGGCCACGGCTGGACCTATTCAGCCCATCCCATCGGCGCGGCGGCGGGGATCGCCAACCTTGAGCTGATCGACACCCTGGATCTGGTGGGCAATGCCGGCCGCACCGGGGCCTATCTGAACAAGGTGATGGCAAAGGCACTGGGCGACCACCGCAATGTGGGTGAAGTGCGTGGCGAAGGGATGCTCTGCGCGGTCGAGCTGGTCAAGGACCGCGACAGCCGCACCTTCTTTGACCCTGCCGCAGGCACCGGCGCCAAGGTCGTGGCGGCGATGCTCAAGCGCGGGGTAATTGCGCGCGCCATGCCGCAGGGTGATATCCTGGGCTTTGCCCCGCCGCTCTGCCTGACCGAGGCCGAGGCCGACACCATCGCAGAAGTCACCGCAGAATCGCTGCGCGAGGTGTTGGGCTAAGGCGGCCCGAAAGAGAAAGGCAGCGCGGGGTATCTCCCCGCGCTGCCCTTTGCAGAAGCCTCAGGCGCTGGCCGCTTCCTGCGGCATCGCCCTGTCCTTTAGCTGGCGGAATTTCTTGGACATGCCTTCAAGCCGCCCTTCCCATTCAGGGTTTGGTGCCTGCCCCTCGATGGTGCGGAAATAGGCTTGCAGCAGGCAAGCCACGGCCAGCGGCTCCAGCACCGCCTGTTTGACCGACCATGCCAGAATGAAGGCGATCACCACACCCATCGCCGACATGCCGCCCGGATACAGGTTGCTTATCGCCGCCGCCGGGGCCAGCATGATGAAGAACAGGATCGCCGCCAGACCATAGACGAACAGCGTGATCCAGGCTGCATTCTTCAGCATCGGGCGGTAGTTCTGGGTGTAAAGCACCAGCGCCGTGCGCGCCGATTGCCAGGGATCGGTGGCGCGTGTGCGCATGCCATAGGCCAGGATAACCTCATCGATGAAGCCCACCGCGACGCGCAGGAAAGCGCGCAGGATCATCACCAGCTGGCGCACGCCCGGAATGGGCAGCAGGGTAAACACCCCGCGGATCAACCCGGTAACTGCCCGCAACACCCCTTTGACAAGCTGATCCACGGCGAACAGCAGGCTGGCCTCGCCAAAGCGCTCACGCACCATGGCCTGCGCATGGCCAATCTGGCTGCGGCCTTCGGGCATGGGGCGGTTGTCGATCAGTTCGACCATCACTGCGATATGCCCGGCCTTGACCATGTAGAGGATGTATTCGCGCAGCCAATACATCACGATCGCGACGATACCAAAGCCGGTCAGCCCGCCAAAGAATGTGGCCGAGGCGCGAAAGCCGTCATCGCCCAGCGAACCGATGCCCCAGCCGATTCCGGCGCCGGTGCCGGTAATCAGCACATAGGCCAGCGCCGCGCCGAAATAGACAGCCATGCGCAGCAATACAAAAGGCAGCGTCTGAACCATCAGCCCCAGTCCGCGCGTGAACGAGAAATCCCACATTTGCCTCTCCCTGCTCTGTCTGACCCGGCGCAGCCTAGTGACAATCGGACCGATGCGCCCCGTTCAAACGATGGGGAAGCAGCAATCAGCCAGTCTCGCGCAGGGGCAAAGCCAGCACCAGCGCCACCAGTTCGGCCTGCCGACGCGTGGCGGTCTTGCTGAAGGTGTTACGCAGATGAAAGGCGATCGTGGTCGGGGCCACACCCATGGTCGAAGCAATCTCTTCGGGCCGCTGTCCGCTTGCCAGAAGCCGCGCCACTTGCGCCTCGGTCGGGGTCAGCCCGTAGACCGCGCCAAGGGTCTGCACCGACAGCGGCGCGCGGCTGCTTTGGTCGGTCACATAGACCATGACCGCAGGCGCAGCGCCCAGCGCCTCATCCTGCGCGCAGGCATGGATCTGCGCCATCCGCGCCTGACCCTCCTCCAGCATGAGGGCAATGCTGTCCTCCTCCCCCGAACGCGAACGCTCGGCCATGCGGCGCACCGGTTCGGCCAGAAGCGCCAAGGCCGTGCGTCGGCGCGCGGGGTCGTGCATCCCAAGCATCCGACAAGCGGCGGGGTTGGCATGTGTCAGCGCGCCCTGCGCGTCAAAGGCCAGCACGCCCACCGCCAGCGTGTCCAGCAGGTGCTGGCCGATCCGGGCAACGGGGGTCATGGCACGGCGGGCCTGTGCGGATTGGCGCAGCCGGGCCTCGATGGTGGACAAGAGAAGGTCATAATCGATCGGCTTGGTCAGATAATCATCCGCACCGGCACGCTTGCCCCGGATCACGGCTTCGGTCATCGACAGCGCCGACAGGAAGATCAGTGGCACATGCGCCAGATGCGGATAATCGCGGCGAAACCCGGCCAGAACCGCATAGCCGTCAACCCCGGGCATCATGATGTCGCACAACAGCAGATCCGGCAGGCAACGCTCCAGTTGTGCCAGCAGCGCGGCACCATCCGCAACACCCACCACACGATACCCGGCCTCGCGCAGTTCATCGGTGATATCGCGCAGAAGCTGCGGCTCGTCCTCGCAACACAGGATAAGGGGGGCCTCGGCTTCCTTCATTCCCTTGCCTCCGCACCCGGCAACCATAGTGTGAAGACCGAGCCCTTGCCGGGCCATGTCTCCATCGTCACGCGCCCGCCCTGCAACTGCGCCAGTTCCCACGCCAGTGCCAGCCCAAGCCCGAGCCCCTGACCGGCGTCCTGCCCCTGGCCCCGGAAATAGCGATCAAAGACATAAGGCTGATCCTCTGACGGAATGCCGGGACCCTGATCAGTAATAGCGCAGGCAACCTGCCCGCCCTGCGCGAAAACCCGGCATTCGACGGGGCGTGCGGCGGGGCTGTATTTAAGCGCGTTCGAAAGGAGGTTTTCAAGGATATGCGCCACCAGATGCGGATCGCACTGGGCAGTAAGGTCACCTTGCGCTCGAAAAAGCTTGATCTGACGATCCGGAAACCGCGTGCGCGCCTCGGACAAGGCGGTGTCGGCAAGCGCATCCAGTGGCGCGGGTGCAAGGGTGCCGTGAAGCTGGTCATTATCCAGCCTGCCCAGCAACAGAACCGTATCCACCAGCCGAGTCAGCCGCCTTGTAGCATCGCGCACGGTTTCCTGACGCTCGGCCACATCGCGCGCGCTGACGCTGTCGCCCTTGCGCGCCAGCCGGTGCATCGCGCTGTCGATCAGGGTCAGCGGCGTGCGCATCTGGTGCGAGACCATCGCGGCGAAGTCGCGATACATGGCCGACGTGTCACGTTCCTGCTTGAGCAGCGTGGCAGTCCGCAGCCGCCGCACCTCGGCGCGGTTCAGCCGAAGCTGATTGCGCAGCAGCAGCCAGGAAATCGCCAGCGCCGCCAGAAAGGCGAAGGCGACGGCCACGATGATCAACCGTTGCGAGGCGCGGTATTCGTCCAACCGGGCGGCAGACAAATCCCACTCGCGCATCATCACGTCATTGGCGATCCGGTTGATCTGAGGATGCAGCACCAATCCCAGCTGAAACACTGCATCATGCAGTTCGGCCCCGTGACCTTGCCTCAGCGGATCCAGCGCCAGCAGTCGCTGATGACCCTCCTCTATCACTGCTGCATGGCCCAACCGTTCCAGATACCGCGCCTGTGGCCCCTCGCGCAGCAGGTTCAGCCGCGCCAGCGTCAGATCATAGCGCTGCGCGATCGCCTCGGAATCGCGCTCGGCGCCGGCCGTGGCAAGGGTTAGCGCCAAAATCTCCATCTGGGTTTGGGTGACCACCCAAAGCATGTTCTCGGTCGCCGCGATACGCATGTCCCGTTCCAACGCCGATGTCTTTGCCAACACGAAAGCCAGCGGGCCAAGAAAGACCAGCACCAGCGGCAGAAACGGCGCATAGAGCGAAAGCCGCCCGATGGCAGGCGCGGTGGCCGAACGCACTTTCATTGCACATGCAGCGACTGAAGCTGCCAGACCCATCGCGTATCATACCGGATGTCCTGCAGGGCGCGGTGATCGTCGCGCGGATAGACAATCCAGATCGGCCCCTTGTCGCGCGCGCTTAGTGTTTCACCATCCATCGACAGGGCGCCAATCACATCATAGTCGTGAAAATCGGACAGCGGGATGCTCACGCGGTAATCGTTGAGTGCGATTGCGATAACCTCTGCCCCCTCGGCATCCAGTTGTTCAAGCAGATCGCGCATCAGAAAACCCTCGAACTCGGGAGCGCCATCAGTGACCGATGTCGTGGTCCTCAACCGGTGTTGAGGCAAGGCTTCAAGATCACTGCGGCTCAGCGCCGCGGGGGGGTGTGCGATCTCCCCGGTTACCATCAGCAAGGGCGTTTCTGCAATCAGTGGCATCGCCAGCAGCGATATCAACCCCGCTGCAAGCAATGTACTTACGGCTCGCATCTTTGCCTCCTCATCGCCTGTTGGGCCTGTGCCCTGGCAAGGAAACAGATTTGCCCTCACATGTGAAGCCTGCGCGCCCTGACGCGGCGCGCGATCCGCCCTTCCCGCGCCAAGCCTAAAGACCCGGCCTTTTCAAGCCGGGCCGTTGCAGTCAAACCTCTTGCAGGAATGCCGCGCTATTCGATCACCTCGACCAGTTCGACCCGCCGGTTCTGGGCGCGTCCGGCTTCGGTGCGGTTGGTCGTAACCGGCGACATCGGCCCCGCTCCGGCAGGGCGCAGACGGCCATCGGCGATCTGGTGGCGATCAGACAGCCAGGCAACAACAGCGCGCGCGCGTTCTACCGACAGACGCAGGTTGTAGTCAAAGCTGCCCACCCCGTCGGTATGGCCCACCACCAGAAGCGAGAGGTTGGGCCGCTCGTTCATCAGTTCAGCCACCGTGGCCAGCGCCAGCGCCGATTCCGGCAGGATCGCGGCCTCATCAAATTCGAACAGGATCGCATTGACCACCACGCGGCCATCAGTCAGCAGGCCGGTTTCCAGCTCGACCATATCCTGCTGGACCAGTTCGACGGGCGGCTCTTCCACGGCTTCGGGCTCAGGGGCCTCAAGCTCTGGCGCAAACAGATCGAGCGGTTCCATCTCTTCAATTTCAACCGCATTGACCATCATCCGCCGCGCGTTCTGGCGACTGAAGAACGACACCGCGACAACAGTTCCCTGATCCGGGCTGCGCACCAGAATATAGGCGTTGCTGTCAGCCGCGGTGCTGGGCGTTCTGGACAGGAACCCACTTTCATACGAGATGAAGTTGAACCCCGCGCGCCCGCTCAACTCGTCGCCAATACCGGCAAAGACGATCTCGAATCCATTGTTTTCAAAATGCTGAACATAGCTGCGGTAAAGCCTCAATAGCGACAGTTCCAGCCCGTCTACCGTATATTCCAGCGCATGATGCGCGCCCTCAACACTCAAGGTCTCATCAAATCCGCTGCGACGGTCCCCCGGCGATGCCGGCAGGGTAATTTCAGAAAAATCAGTGAATTCGTCGCGAGTGATGTATCCGCCCGTCGGAAGCGGCACCATCGGATGCGGCGAAGCGCCTTCGATGGCACGCTGCGCCTGTGCGGGTGGTGCGGCACCGACAAATGAACCGAAAGCCGCGATTGCAGCAAGAAAAACCGCGATCAACCTGACGCGCATCAGATCCCCCTTGAAAAGTCGTTGTTCGCGCGCAGGGTAGTCGCGCAATCCCGGTCGCGCCCCGTTCAAACGGAGGGGGCGTTGCAATCGCATCTGAAAGGTCGCCCATCCGACGGGGTAAGGATTGTGTCGCCCCCATGCCGCGATGATCAGCACCACGTCGGGACGGGGGCTTTTCACCCCGCCAGAGGCGCTCAACATCCCATGACCCATTTTAAGATCGCGGCAGAGCTTCCGTCTCGTCATGTCTGCCCTTCGGTTCCTTGGTCACGGTCTTGTCTTTGCGTCCCCGAAACCGGCTGCTGGCCAAACATCGTCTTCGGGCAATGATGACCCGAGAGGTGGCTTCAAGCCGCCTGCTTCAGGCGATCCGGTGCAGGCAAACATCGTTCCGGGAAAAAATCGCTCGACTGATCGCAGCATCAGACTACTTGTCACTGAAAGGCACATTTTTTTTAGACAATATCCAAAAAAAAGGGCAGTCTGAAAATTTGTCATTTGAAAGTATCAGTTGGGGAGGACATTATCGATGAACTTTAAACTTCACCGTCGTCAGTTCTTGATTGGCAGCAGTGCGTTTGCATTGGGCGCGGCCCATGTCGTTAAAGGCGGATTTCCTCCTGCACTTGGCGAAACGACCTCCGGTCAGATCGGCACGCGAATAATCGATGCCAACGAAACCCTGGCAGAAGTTCCCAGCCTTGCATTCGGCGTGAACCTCCTGGCAACGCGGGATAATATATACGGCACCTACGGAGACCGGATAGAGCAAATCAGACCAACCTTGCTACGCTGGCCAGGCGGGTCGATCTCGACCGGGTTGTTCAGAGCCAATGGGCGTATGAACACGAACTATGTTACACAGCTGAGGGGTTTCCTGCGCTATTGCGAGAGACACGATATTACCCCGGCCATTGTGATTCCCGCGGATTCCCCAATCGAATCTTATCCGGTCTTCAGACGGGCGTGTAGACGACTGGTGCATAATGTTACACGAACACTAGCCAATCGTCGGAGACAGATCATCTGGGAGTTCGGAAATGAATGCTACTGCAAGGATCTTGGACCTGAGGGTACGGTTCATTACGCGCGGCAATTTAATATCCTGCGCGGAGTTCTGAACAACCTTCGCCCATCTCATGGTGGCTACAACGATCTGACGGGAATCATCGCCGGGTCACCGACACGCCGTATCGATGATTGGGCCGAACCTCTGAGTCGTTTGCTGGACCCCGGCAGCTACGACCTGCTGACATTCCACTCTTATCCGGCCAACTATTTCATCTATACCCTCCCCCATATCGACACCGCACGCAGTTACCTCGGCAACAAGCCGGTTTTCATGTCCGAATGGAATCAGATCAGTTGCTGGAACCCGGAGTTTGGTTTCGAAGGCGGGAATTGCGATTCGGAAGAGACATTCTACAACAACGCCTATGGCATCAGACTGGGCGGGGCGATGGTGTCCCATTTTGCGCAGATGTTGACTTACAATATTCACTCAGCCGCATTCTGGGCAGTCCAGCAGAACAATATGACCAGCATGTTCCCAAACGAGGGACGAAACCCGGATCAAGCACCGTACATCTCCGGGGAAGTTTTCAAATGGATCAGAGCCACGGAAGGGATGCGCCTCGTCGCCCTGAGCCAGACACCATCAGAAGAGTTTCCCGCCCATTTTGCGTTTGCCAATCGCAACAGGATGGAGCTTTTCATCGATGCCCGCAATTCGACAGACGATTTTTATGATGTCGAAATCCGTAACTTCGACTTTTCACACTATTGGGGTTTTCGAATATCCGGGGAGCTCAACGTGAGGCAAATGATTCCTGACGTTCACAACGCGGAAGCAGTGCGGTTTGGTAACCGAATCCGCGTCCCACTCCGCCAACGGACCTCGCATGAGTTGATCCGTGTGGTCTTGCGGCGCTGATTGTCACACAAAGCTGAAGGGTTGGGTGGCGTTCCGATTTCAGCGGGCTGATGGGCTTCGTGAACGTCTATCGTGTGTCCTTATGGACGCACACGAGAACACCCCCCGCATGCAGGTTTTATCGGTTTCTGACACAGGCCGCCGTCGTCGGTGGACGGATGACGAGAAGATCCGCATCATTGAAGAAAGCTATCGCGATGGCGCGTCTTTAACTGAAGTTACACAGACGATGCCAATGACGCATAAGAGTGCACACCGAATCATCTCACTATATGCCGATGCCTGAAAAAACATGCGTTTACCGACGGTTATCGGCCTTCAATTCCGGGTGTCTGCCATAAGAATGCACACTCGAACCAAAAACATGCACACCCGACCAGATTGCGGAACAGAACACGAAAAAGCCCGCGCATGGCCGGCTGAATTCGTTCGTGATGTTGGCGTGTCCTCAGGGCAGCCGGTCGAACAACGAGTTCGGGCCGAAGCAGTCACGGTAATCCGTCACGGTGAAAGGCGAAAACACGGATCGCAAACCATGAGTGCGCGTAAAGGCTGCGCAAAAATGGTCGATTGTGCACTCGCCTGAGCCCGACACTTTGCAGATCGTCAGCGCCTCGATAATGAGTTCAATGAATCGCTCCGGGTTTGTCGGAGACCATCAGCTTGAGTAAGGATGATGGTTATGACGAAAAGCAAAATGGCAAACCGTTACTCACCTGAGGTCCGCGCGCGTGCGGTCCGGATGGTGTTCGAGCATCAGGGTTCCTATGAAACGCAGGCGGGCGCGAGTTACGCCAGGCGCATGAGATCCTGCGCAAGGCGTCAGCTTATTTTGCGCAGGCGGAACTCGACCGCCCACTGAAGCGCTGATCTCCTTCATTGAGGATCAGCGCGTTGTTTATGGCGTC
Organism: uncultured Rhodobacter sp.; assembly: GCA_964496915.1. Classification (GTDB taxonomy): domain Bacteria; phylum Pseudomonadota; class Alphaproteobacteria; order Rhodobacterales; family Rhodobacteraceae; genus Pararhodobacter. Next base: position 71,442 of record CAZCAX010000015.1, on the reverse strand, counting down.
GTGTCGATCTGCAGAGTCCTGCCGATCGCGCCGTCAACATTGTATCACCGCCTCGCATGTCGCGCTGATCCATCCAAAGCATCAGCACGACATCAGCGGGATGCGGAATTGCGGCCAGAGATCGAAAGGGTCTGGGATGAAAACCATCAGGTCTATGGGATCCGCAAGGATGAGCCATTGTGCGCCATTGGTTCAAGAACAATGGCGAATGCACCAGATGAAGCGCGAGCGCTTTGAAGTGGCGCGCTGCACGGTGGCACGCCTTATGAAACAGATCGGCATCCGTGGCGCTGTGCGCGGCAAGGTGGTCAAAACAACGGTTCCAGTCACATCAGCACCCTGTCCGCGTGACAAGGTGAACCGTCAGTTCCGGGCACCTGCACCGAACATGCTCTGGGTCAGTGATTTTACCTATGTGTCAACCTGGCAAGGCTTTATCTCCGTCGCCTTCGTCATCGATACATTCGCTGACCGCATCGTCGGATGGCGGGTGTCGCGGTCGGCCAAAACTGACTTTGTTCTCGATGCTCTTGAACAGGCCCTGCACGATCGACGGCCCGTCCAGAAGAGCGGATTGGTTCATCACTCGGATCGCGGCGGGCAATATCTGTCCATTCGATGCACAGGGCGTTTGGCCGAAGCTGGCATTGAGCCATCGGTCGGCAGTGTCGGTGACTCCTATGACAACGCCCTCGCGGAAACCATTAACGGTCTCTACAAAACCGAGCTGGTTCACCGCCAGGGCCCGTGGCGCAACATGCAGGATCTGGAAATGGCCACCCTCGGCTGGGCCGACTGGTTCAACAACCGCCGCCGACCTGGACCCATCGGAAACATCCCGCCAGCAGAGGCCGAAGAGAACTTCTATGCACAGCGCGACGTGCTCGATATGGTCGCGTGAAATGAAGCTATAGGTCTCCGATGAAACCGGAGCGACTCAGTCATGGAGCGGAGAGCGCATCGGTGACGTGCGGATCCGGTTTCGTGGTGAGCCTTATATTTCCAGAGCGCTTCGAAACCCGGTCGTCCGCGGATGTCCCGTATGTCTGCGCGCGGATGACGAGTAAGCCGAGGGCGCGCTGGCCGGTGCCGCGATCATGCGCGGCCACTGGCAGTTCCGTGACGCGATGCTCTGCCTGCATCATCACCATCCGCTCGTGCCGCTTTGGCATCAGGCCAAGGTGATGGCCCGCTCGGATTGTTCCCGGCGCCTGGGCGAGATCGCGACCAAACTTGAAGAGGGTGGGTTCGAGCGCCCACTGCTCCCCGCCACGCCCTTTGATTTGTGGTTGGATAACCGGCTGGAAACGAAAGAAGATATGAGCTGGCTGGGGGATCAGGCGGTCAATGCCGTGACCACATTCAGCAGGCTCCTCGGCGGGCAGCTTTTGGGTTTCACGACGAAAGACATCAATGATTCCGATGCGAACCGGCATGCCGCGCTCAGTGCCGGGTTTACCGTTGTCAGCCAGGGAACCGATGCGATCCGCGTGGTTCTGAACGATCTTGCCAATCAGAACCCGGGAAGCCAGCATGAACCCCGGCAGGCGTTCGGTGGCCTCTATGTCTGTCTCGCCCAGGAGCGCGTGGCGGACCCGGCATTTGCCCTGTTTCGAGGGCTTTTGCGAGACTGTATCTTGTCCGTGTGGCCAGTGGCCAAGGGTGAGATTCTGCTCGGCGAAGTGGTGCCCGAGCGTCTGCTGCACTCGCTTCGCACAGCATCGACCGAAACAGGCAAGCAAGCGGAAACGATCGAGCGACTACTGATCGAAGCAGGCGTCCTGGCAGCGGATGATCCAAGGCCCGATGAGTCGAAAGACCTTTGATGCCCGGCGGTTCGGCGCCCTGATCGCGCAGCTGCCTGGTTTGGTGACTCCCAAGGCAATGCGGCAAGCATTGGGGGCGACCGAAGGCGAGTTTGAGGCTTTGGTGCGCGACGGTGTCCTGACCCCGCAGATCAAGAGCGCCTCCGTGAAGCTGCAGTGGCGAGTGGAAGAGGCCAGGGCGCTGCTGTCAAATTTGCACGACAAGGCTGTCACCATTGCCCAGGAAGACGCGGGATGGGAGAGCATCCAGTCGGCCAGCAGGCGCAGCGGTGTGCGGCGGAAAGAGCTGATCGCGGCGATCCGATCAGGGGTGATCGAAATCGCGGTGCAGGACGGCGAGACCGGGTATCATGCCTTCCGGGTTCGCTCCGCGAAGATTGACGCGCTTCTCGTATCCGGCCACATTGCGAGGCCTCCGACGGCCCCCCTGGCCGGAGAGATGTCCGCGGCACAGTTCGGGATCTCCATCGGCATGAAGGACAAGGCGCGGTTTGTGGCGCTGATCGAAGCCGGGCATGTCAGCGCGCTTGACACGATCCATCCGACGACCCGCCGCCAGCAATGGCGCATGCGGGCATCGGACATCGCAGCGTTCCATGACACGTTCGCCACACCCCTTACGCTCAGGGCCCGGTTCGGCCTCTCACGGAACACGCGGGTCTTGCTGGACAAGCTTCTCACCATGGCCGGAATTGGGCGATTCTCTCCGGATGGGCAGGATTTCGGGGATCTCTGGCTCCGCGCCGAGGTGGAGCCGGTCTTGCCGCAAGCAGGCTACTGCGCTTTCAACCACAAGGGCGCGCGTGCGAGGAAAGATTGGAAAATCAACAAATAAGTAATTCCAATCAGTATCTTATGACAGAGCCTGGCGCATTCCGAAGATTTCCACTTGACAGGGGGGTGCACGGAAAAGTGCCAAATCGTGCACTCTTATGCGACATTGACAATTAGGTTTTCTGGTGACCCCGGCAGGATTCGAACCTGCAACCTGCCCCTTAGGAGGGGGCTGCTCTATCCAGTTGAGCCACGGGGCCAGTTGCTTTCTGTATGGGCCAGAAAATGCGGTGAAGGCAAGATCTCTGGCCAAATTTCGTGCCTTGCCCTCAGCGCTGTCATGCCGGAATTCAGTCGGGCTTTGACAAGCCGTCGAATGGCGATACAAAAGATCAAACCACTATCCCGGAATGTATCGCCCGGCCCATCGAACCGAAGCCGACCCGCGCGCCATGCTGCCCGGAACGGCCCCTGCACCAAACTCAAGGAAGCGATCCGCCCGCCATGACGCAGCCCCGCCCCTCCGATCCGCGCCGCCCTCTGACCCTGCGCGATGTTTCCGAAGCCTGCGGCGTCAGCGAGATGACGGTCAGCCGGGTGTTGCGTAACCGTGATGATGTCTCGCCAGCCACCCGGGAAAAGGTTCTGGCCGCCGCGCGTGAGCTTGGCTATGTGCCTAACAAGATTGCGGGCGCACTGGCATCTCAACAGGTCAACCTGGTAGCGGTGATCGTTCCCTCGTTGTCGAACATGGTCTTCCCCGAAGTGCTGGGCGGCATCTCGGCAGCGCTTGAAGATACCGGTTTGCAACCCGTGTTCGGCGTGACCAACTACTCGCCCGAGCGCGAGGAGAATGTGCTCTACGAGATGCTGTCCTGGCGCCCCTCGGGGGTGATCCTCGCAGGGCTCGAACACACCCCTGCGGCGCGCGCCATGCTGGAGAACGCAGGCATACCCATCGTCGAGATCATGGATATAGATGGCCCCGCGATCGATTCGGTGGTCGGAATTTCGCATCGCGCTGCCGGTCGACAGATGGCCGAGGCCATCGTTGCCGCAGGCTATCGTCGCATAGGCTTCCTCGGCACCAAGATGGCCGATGACCACCGCGCGCGCAAACGCCTTGAAGGTCTCACCGAGGGGCTGGCAGCGCATGGGCTTCAGGTCGCCGATACCGAGTTCTACTCGGGCGGCTCAGCGCTCAAGAAGGGCCGCGAGATGACACAAACCATTCTCGAACGCTCACCAGATCTGGATTTTCTGTATTATTCCAACGATATGATTGGCGCAGGCGGGTTGCTTTACTGCCTTGAAAAAGGGTATGATATTCCTGAGCAACTGGGCCTTGCCGGCTTCAACGGCACTGATTTCCTTGAAGGGCTGCCAATGAAACTCGCAACGATTGATGCCTGCCGCCGCGAGATTGGCGAGAAGGCCGCGCATATCATCGCGGGTAAGGGTGTCGATGGTGTGATCGGGGGTTTGCGGATCGAGCTTTCACCACGGTTGGAGCCGGGCGACACCATCCGCAAGCGCTGATCTTCATCTGTTTACAAGTATCCTCGGGGGGAGCCCGCTGATCGAGGGACAGATTGCGCCAATGTCTGTGGACACTATGACCGGCACCAATCTGGTCGGCAGCGCATTTGGTGGCGCCACCGAAGACGCCCTGCCCATGCGCGAATCCACGACGGCACGCCCGCCCGCCTAGAAAGCTGCCTCATCGCGCAAAGTGAAGAACGCCAAGCTGTCGTCCAGCGACCCTGAGGGGATGGACGCGCCTGTCAAACCTTGCTGCGCACGCCACAAGCTCGTGCCCTCGGCCGCGCCAGTCACCAGTGGCTCAAGACCATTCATCTGCACCTCCTCGCAACAATCGGCATCGACACATCTGCTCGTTCCCAGCGCTCATGGAGCGACGCGTTCAAACAGAGGTCTCAGACAATTCAGCGAATCGAAACGATACGTGGTCTTCTAACCCCAGTTAAAGCAAAGTCTTTCTGGAATACCCACAAGCTACAACCCGCCCCGCAGGCTGATACGTCCGGAAATGATGCATCAATAGTCCAGTATCAAAGCGAATCGAGATGAGAAGGAGACGCGATTGGTTCGAACCAGCATTTCCTCCCCCTGCGCATTGACGACCGACCCCTCGGAAACGGGCAGGTACGAAAGTGAACCAAGAACTCTTGTCACGTCCAGATCGCGACACTGTGCCAGCATCTGCGGGTCGTTATTGACCAGTGTCAGGTCGAGCTTGTTTTCCAGTGCAAGCAGACGCCGCGCCACGGTGGCTGGCCCGCAAATCGGGGAGCTTGAGCACGGGCACGCCTCCGTAGCGCAGACCGATGCCTGTCAGTCAACACCGAGAACCTCGGACAGCATCTCGGCAAAGGCTGGTCGAGCGGTGGCGGCAGCGTCTTCCAGCCGGGGATGCGGATAGAGCGTGGTCATGAAGGACATATCGAGCATCGAGAGCGTCGACTGCCCTTCAACTTCGTAAAAGGCCAGATGACCACAGGGCATCATCGCCATGGTCTGCAAACCTGCCGCAACGACATCGGGCCCGATCGCAGGATAGCAGATCTTCAGTGCGGTCACGCTGCCCCTGGCCAAGCCAAATTCAGCGAGAAACAGCCAGTCGTCTTCGGACTCCGCATGGTAGCGGACCATGGCGGCCGCTTCTTCCGGCGGGTAGTCAAGTTCGTGGATGATGAAATGTTCAAGGTTCTGGGCCGTTGCGGTGCCGACCAACAGCAAACCGGCAGTGGCGGCGGTGGCGATGGGTCTGAAAAATTGCATGATGGTTCTCCTTTCGTTTTGACTGCATCGCTCATGGTGTTGCGGCGGGTCAGAAACTCAGCGTGGCGGCACCGGACATGATGCGTTCGTGCATTGGCGCGGCACCGGTTATGATCACGCCGTCGAGGAGGTCGGCTTGCTTATACCCGCGCGCCTTCACACAGGGCGTGCAGGCCCAGAGCGTGCCGCCACGCGCCAGAAAATCCCGCAGCAGGTCGGCCAGCGGTTCCAACGGCTTGACATGGACGTGATCCGCAGCTTGGCGGCGGACGATGTCCACAGCCGCACTGGTCAGGAAAACCGATACCTCCTGACCTGCCGTCATGCCGCCATTGGCAATGGTGAAGGCGACCGAGGCCCGTTCGTCCTCGGGGCCATGCGTCATCAACACGACCAGGTGTGGTTTGTCTGTCATCGTTGACGTCTCCTGAGCTTGAACGATTGTGTTGTCCATCTTGCCGCGTCGTCGGCGGCAATGCTTGACGAGGGTGTGGGCAGGGCGTGGTCATTTCATGAGGGTGCTTTGTAGGATGCGGAGGGCAGTGTGGGCGCATATGCCCGGCTAAGGCTGCCATCCGTCGCGACTGCCTCTTTCGTGCCCCTGCTTCCTTTTGCGACGGATTGGCCTTGGACCTCTGCACCTCTCGCGATCATCGACAAACCGGTATCGAGAGCCGAAAACACAGGCCTTCCTCAGGTTTTCCACACGTCCCCTTCAAGCTTCGCTGACCGCGTCAGGTTATATAGCCGCGAACCAGCAAAGGAGTGATGACATGGCACAGGCACAGACCGAACTGCCCCCGATCGGCGGAGATTCCGAGTTCGTCCAGTTCTGGAACGAGGTTCTCGGCCCGAAATTCAACCGCTTTCGCCACATCCTGGTTGGCGGGCTCACCCATCACAGCGAGGCGGTGTTTCCGAAACTGCCGGTGTGCGAGGGTGATCGCGTGGTTGATGTCGGCTGTGGCTGGGGCGATACGGCGATGAAGCTGGGGCGCATGGTCGGACCCGATGGTGCGGTCACGGGCGTGGACTGCTGCGACATGTTCCTGGATATCGCGCGCGAGGAACTGGCAGAGACTGACCTCGAGAACGTCACCTTTGTGCGCGGCGATGCTGAGGTGGCGCTGCCCGAGGCGGAATTCGACGTTGCTTTCGCACGCTTCGGCACAATGTTCTTTGCCAACCCCGTCGCAGGGCTGCGCAACATGCGCCGCGCGCTCAAGCCGGGTGGACAGATGGTGCATATCGTCTGGCGCGATCCGAAAGATAACCCCTGGCTGTCGATGGCCAAGGAGGTCGTGTTGCGCTTCCTGCCGCCGCCTGGCGAGGATGCGCGCACCTGCGGGCCGGGGCCGTTTTCGATGGCGGACGAGACGACAGTGCGCAAGATGATGGAGATTGCCGGTTACGCGGACATCACCTTTGAACGTATTGATGCTCCGGTTCTGATCGGGCGTAACATCAAGGACGCAATCGGCTTCCAGCTGTCGATCGGCCCGGCTGGCGAGGTCTTCCGCGAGGCGGGTGCCGAGGCCGAGCGCAAGCGGCCGCAGATCGAGGCCGCGCTGTCTGATGCCATCGACCGCCAGAACCGCGATGTGGACGGCATCGTGATGAACAGCTCCTCATGGATGATCTCGGCGCGCAACCCCACCGGCTGAGTGACGCGAGAGGGCATTGGGCATGTCCAGCGCGGCAGGCGTTTGCACCGCCCCCTTGCAATGGGGGGATGGAGCCGGGGAATTGATATGCGAGATTTGCAAGTTTCACGTTTTTCGGCGATCCTGTCGGCGACGTCGGCTGGCGGGCCAGATTCGACTCAGGGTCTGACCGATGGCCGACACCGGGTCCGATCCGGATTGTCGAGACCCAGAACCGGTCCGCACAGCACCGTCGTGGGATCAGAGATGCCGCAGACGACGACAGCTATCGCTTTTATCGAACTTTCCGGTGCTTCCCCGGAAAGAAGAACACATTCTTGTGGCAACACGGCTCCGTGCCGGTTCCTCGAAGAAATCGTGCGGCGGCATGGCGCCGAAGGGATGGTCTGGCGCACAGGCGGCGCGCTCGTCGTCTTTGATACCGGGGCGCAAGCGATCCGCTGCGCGTTCGACGTTATATCGGTGGCGCCTGATGCACCCGGCCGAAACGGTATCCGGGTGGGTATTGACGTGCCGGTCGATCCAGGCACTCAGGACGAGGCCGCAGCCGTGGCGCAGGCCTTGTCACACAGCGCCGATATCGGTGAGATCCGCATCTCGGCAACTGCCCGGGCGGCGATCCGGCCCGAACCGGGCATGGCCTTCGACTGTCTGGGCTTAATCGACACGGCATCGGCGGTGTTTCCAATCGAGGCATTTCGCGCTCGCAAGGCGGCCATGCGGCCCCGGAAGAATTGTCTCCGCTTCGGGCGCTTCACGGTCGATCCCATGAGGCGCGAGTTGCGCCGCAACGGAGCGCCAGTGCCGCTTGAGCCGCTCACCTTCGATCTTTTGCTGCTCCTGATGAACAACAGCCATCGGGTGGTATCGCGCGACGAGATCTTCGCCAGCCTCTGGGGCAGGCGGATCGTGTCGGATACGGCACTGAGCAGCCAGATCAAGGTGCTGCGGCAAGCGTTGGGTGACAGCGGCGGCGCACAGCACACGATCGGCACCGCCCATGGTCGTGGCTTCCGGTTTCTGCGCGATGTCGCGCAGATCGAAACCGCTGCCCCCCGAGCGGCCGAGCGCGGAGCAACTCAACAAGCGCTCGACCGTCCGCTGGTCGCCGTTTTGCCGTTCGAGAATCTTTCGACTGAACACAACGGCAAGTTCTTTGCCGATGGCATCACCGAAGACATTCTCAATGCGCTGAGCAAGCATCACTGGATCGGGGTCGTCGCGCGCAACCCGGCCTTCGCTTTCCGGAATTCGAAGGAAAGCCTTGATGTCATCGCCGGGAAGCTTGGGGCGAGCTATGTCGTGACCGGCAGCGTGCAGCGGATGGGCGAGCGGATGCGTATCTATGCCGAGGCCGTAGAGGTCCAGTCGCAGCGGAAGATCTGGTCGGACAGTTTCGGGTTCGACATCGCGCAGGTCTTCGATATTCAGGAAGATCTTTGCGGGACCATAGCCGCGCGTCTGGCGACGGAACTGGGTGTGTCAGAGCAGCAGAAGGCACGGCGGTTACCGCGCGCCAATCGTGGTGCATGGGAACTCTACCATCTGGGTATGTCCGAGTTTTACAGGTTCTCTGTCGAAAGCAACCGGCGCGCGCAGGAGTTCTTGCGTATGGCTATCCGCGCGGACCCGGAATTTGCCGACCCCTACACGCGGCTGGCCTATGCCATCACGCTCAACATGGTCTATTTCGAGGGAGAGGTGAGCCAGCCGCGCCTTGATGACGCGCTTGATCTGGCCCTGCGGGGACTTGCCCTTGATGATCGCGACCCGCAGGGACATTTTGCACTCGGCCGGGTGCGCCTTGCGCGCCAGGAATACGACCTTGCCATTGATGCGCTGGAACAGGCGCTGGATCTCAATCCCTACCTGGCCCTGTCGCATTGCGGGCTCGGGGATTCGCTGGCCTATGAGGGGCGCATCGACGAGTCCGTCCGGCATTTCGAGCGCGCGATCGAACTGAGCCCGCACGACCCGTTCCGCTGGGCCTTCCACTCCTACAAGTCGCTCGCGCATCTTTTCGGACAGGATGACGAGGCGGCTGTGCGTGCAGCGCGGCGTGCCACACAGGTGCCGAATGCGCATTACTCGGCACTTGCAAACCTGCTGGCTGCTCTCGGTCATCTCGGTGATCGGCCCCAGATAGAGAGCGCTCGGACCGGCTTGCTACGTGTCAAACCCGACTTCACGCTGAACCGCGCCCGCACGCGCCTGTTCTATCTGAAGTCCCAAAGCCAACTTGATCGGTATCTTGAGGGCTTGAGACGCGCCGGATTCACGTGATTGACGTTGCGCCGGTGCGCGTGTCGCGGCTTATTGGGTTCAGGATGATGCCATCATTTTGCGCAAGCAAAGGAAGGTCGGCCCGAATGAGAGCAGGAAAGTGATCTGGATCAGGCGTTTCTGTTTCGCTCGGAAACGACCGTGTGCAGAAAACGGGGATTTTGTCGCGCCAGAAGCGTTGGATCTTGTCTAGATGCGACGATAGACCAGCAGGCGATTGTCTGCAGGCATAGCGCGGATCGGTTCGACGACGAAGCCCTGTGCCGAAGCCGCCGCGTCCACCGCCTCGCGATCGCGCAGGCCCCATTCCGGGTTCCGCATACGCAGATCGGCGTCGAAGGCGGCGTTGCCCGGCCCCGTGAAGTCGCCGTCCTCGTTGAACGGACCATAGATCAGCAAGAGGCCGCCTGCGACGAGCCGCGCCGCCGCACCCGCGACAAGGCCAAGCGTTGCGGCCCACGGGGCGATGTGGGTCAGGTTTGCGGCAAACACCGCGTCCACCGGGGTGCCGGGCCAGGGTGGTCGGGTGGCGTCGATCAGCACCGGCGGCAGGACGCGATCGGCAAGGTCCCGGCAGAGCGCACGCCAACCATCAATGGCGGCAAGGCCGTCAGCCGTTGACTCGCTCGGTGTCCAGGTTACCTGCGGCAGGGAACGCGCCATCCACAGGGCATGCTCGCCTGAGCCAGAGGCGATTTCGAGAACCGCGCAGGGCCGGGCGGGAAGCAGTTCGGCAAGCGCCTGCCGGATCGGCTCGCGGTTGCGCGCTGTCGCAGGGGCGTGCCGGAGGCCGGGATACAGTGCCGCAGTCGCGGTGGGGTCGGCGAGCGGGTCCGTTGGGGCGGAATCGGGTTTCATGGTAATCTCGCTGTCGGGCGCACCGCGGTATCGCGTCGCCGCTAGCGCGGCAACCTGCTTTATCAGTGAACCGCAAACAACCGCTCATGTCCATCGAACTGAAACTGAAATCGCGTGACCGGAGACAATGCCGGAAGCAATCATCACCGGCTCCTTGACGCCTGCGTGCAATGGGCGAATGGCTGGTCCCGGAAAAACCATGCCCGTGCTTGATCCCCGCCACCGAGGTCCGGTTCGGGCCGATCATGTCTCGCCTCTCCCTTCATCAGGGGGCCGTCGACAGGATCACCGTGCCGCATCGTCACAGGGCGGCTCGGAGCCCGAAACAGCCTCGGAAGGCTATCAGGAAAGACGTTCATGTGGTAGTCTGCAAGCGTTGATTGGGGGAACACTTTCGATGGATTACTATGATCTTGGGGGCTATTCCCGGCCGGTTTCGACCTCTGATGAGCAAGCACAACAATGGTTCGACCGTGGCCTGATCTGGACCTATGCCTATAACCACGAGGAAGCGATCAAATGCTTTCGCAGGGCGATTGAAGCTGACGCGGAGTGTGCAATGGCCCATTGGGGCATCGCCTACTGCATTGGACCCAACTACAACAAGCCTTGGGAGGCCTTCGAGGAAGAGGAAAAGCCCGATTGCATCGCGGTGGCGCAAGCCTCGATCAGCGCGGCACAGGCATTGCTGGATCAGCTGACCCCGATCGAACGCGCGCTGATCGAGGCAATTCCAGCGCGCTATCCCCCGTCTTCGGATATCGAGGACTTCAGCCCGTGGAACGATGCCTTCGCTGATGCGATGCGCAAGGTGTACAAGGAATTCAGCGATGATCCGGACGTCTGTGCGCTCTTTGCTGAAGCGATCATGAACCGGACGCCGTGGCAGCTCTGGGATTTGCCAAGCGGCCTGCCGGCAGACGGTGCGGACACATTGGAAGCCATCGCCGTCCTCGAAAAGGCGTTCGAAACCTTGCCGGGCGCCTGGCAGCATGCCGGGCTGCTGCACATGTATATCCACCTAATGGAGATGTCGCCTCATCCCGAACGGGCCTTGCGCCATGGTGACGCGCTCAGCACCCTTGTGCCCGACGCAGGCCACCTTCTGCACATGCCGACCCATGTCGATGTGTTGTGCGGCGATTACATGAACGTGGTCTTGCGCAATGACGCGGCAATCATTGCAGATCGCAAGTTTCTTGAACGCGAAGGCGCGGACAATTTCTATTCCGTCTACCGCTGTCACAACTATCACTTCAAGATCTACGGCGCGATGTTCCTGGGGCAGCCCACGATTGCGCTGGATGCTGCGGAAGAACTCATCTCTACTCTGCCCCCGGAAACGCTGCGCCCCATGGCAGATTGGTTCGAAGGCTTCATTCCAATGAAGCAGCATGTCCTGATCCGCTTCGGGCGCTGGCAGGAAATCCTGGATCAACCATTGCCGGAGGACACGGACCTCTATCGCGTAACGCTCGCCATGATGCGTTATGCACGGACGGTCGCACTGGCCAACCTGCACCGGATCGATGAGGCCGAGGCCGAGAAGCGCTCTTTCTATGACGCCCTGCACCGCGTTCCCGAAAGCCGTATGCTTTTCAACAACACCTGCCACGACATACTGAAGGTTGCTGAACAGATGATGCTCGGAGAGTTGGCCTATCACGCAGGACAGCACGAAACGGCCTTTGCCCATTTGCGCCAATCAGTCGAGATTGATGACAACCTGCCATATGACGAACCTTGGGGCTGGATGCAGCCAACCCGTCACGCACTTGGCGCGCTTTTGCTTGAGCAGGGCAGGGTCGACGAGGCAGAGGCCGTCTATCGCGCTGATCTTGGTCTTGATACGACCCTGAGCAGGGCCTGTCAGCACCCCGGTAACGTCTGGAGCCTCCACGGTCTCCATGAATGTCTGACGCGCAGGGGTGAAACCTCCGAAATCGCGCTTATCAAGCTGCAACTCGACAAGGCCGCCGCGCGCGCAGAAGTGCCGGTGAAGGCATCGTGCTATTGTCGCCAGAAGCAATTGGCGGCTTAGTAATCTCAGGTGCCGACCGCTGCACCTGTGTCAGGCTCCACGCACCTGGTCGTCTTTCATCGGCCGGAAACGCTGCATGTATGCCTGCAGCAACCGAACCTTCACATGCGCTGAGAACGGCGTCAGGAGTTTTTCACAGCAATTGCGTCGCCACCGTTGATGCAGCCGGGGCGGAAGCATCATCAATACCGCTTACATCATTCGGGGCAGGAACAAGACCAGCGCGGGGAACGCCAGGAGCAGTGCAAGGCGCACCAGATCGGCGATGAAGAAGGGCACGATGCCGCGAAAGATCGTGGTCAGGGTAATGTTCTTGACCATGATCTTCAGAATGAAAACATTCAGCCCCACCGGTGGCGTGATCAGGCTTATCTCGATGGCGACGACCACGAGAATGCCGAACCAGACAGGATCAATCCCCAGAACCTGCACCAACGGAAAGAAGATCGGGATGGTCAGAAGCATCATCGACAAGCTTTCCAGAAACAGTCCCAGCACCAGATAGACCAGCATCATCGCCAGAAGCGCGGTCATCGGCGTGAGTTGCATCGCGTCAAGCCATTCAGCCAGCCCGCGGGCGAATCCGAGCATGTCGAGATAGTTGTTGAACAGCGTCGCCCCGAACAACAGCGCGATCATCATCGCCGAGGTGCGCGCCGATTCCGCAAGAATATCGAGCAGCGAGGCCCAGGTCAGGCGGCGGCGCATGACGACGAAGGCCAGTGCCCCGGCGGCGCCGATGCCGGCGGCTTCGGTCGGTGTGAAGACACCCAGATAGATCCCACCAAGCACCAGCAAGAACAGCGCAACGATGGGCCAGACCGCGCGCAAAAGGTGCAACCGTTCCGACCATGGCACACGCGGGCCTGCCGGGCCTGCCTTGGGGTCCAGCCGGGTGACAATGGCGATGGCTGCCATATAGCCGATGATTGCCAGAACGCCCGGCACGATTCCGGCAATGAACAGATGGCCGATATTCGTGGAGGTCAGGATGCCGTAGATAAGCAGGATCACCGAAGGCGGGATCAGGATGCCCAGTGTTCCGCCCGCTGTGATCGACCCTGCTGCCAGCGCGTCGGAATAGCCGTGGCGGCGCATCGGCGGCATGGCAACCCGCGACATGGTCGAGGCCGTCGCCATGCTGGAGCCCGACACCGCCGAGAACCCGCCGCAAGCCGCGATCGTAGCCATCGCCAGCCCGCCCCGGTAATGGCCCAGAAACGCGTTCGACGCAGCATACAGGTCATGGCTGATCCGTGCGCGCGCGATCAGGTTGCCCATAAGGATGAACAGCGGCAGTACGGTGAAGGTATGGGTCTGCGCCAGATCAAAGATCTGGTTCACGGTCACTGTATTGGCTGCACCCATGTTGCGCAGCGACCAGATGCCGAAATAGCCAAACAGCCCCAGCGCGAAGGCGATGGGCAGACCCGCAAGCAGCACCACCAGAAGGCCCAACAGGGCAAATGCACCTGCTGACATCAGTTCTCTACCCGGCTGAGCGCACCACGGTCCAGCATCACCTTGAGCGCCAGAAGCACGAAAAGTACCGCGCATATCATCGTCGAAACCGCCATGATCTTGGCCAGCAGGCCGGTTGGAAGCCCGTACATCTGCGTTTTCTCGCCCCAGCTTTCCAGTCGCTGGCCATATAGCCACAGCCGGTATCCCAGCCCGGCCGAGGTTGCCGCCAGGATCAGATTCACCAGGACCGCACGGGCGCGGCGAAACCAGTCGGGCAGGAAGCCGTCAAGCACGCTGATGCGCACATGCTCGGATCGCGCGGCAACAAGTACAAGCGACAGAAACACCATCAGCCCCAGCATGTAGGACATGAGTTCGAACGCGCCCGAGATCGGTTGTCGGAACAGATAGCGCATGAAGACATTGACGAAGGTCAGCGCCATCATTGCCAGCAGGATCACGGCGGGCAGGATGCCCGCCGCGCGCTCCAGCCAGACCATCCATCGCGCCGGGCCGATCAGCCCGGCAGGGCCGCCGAAATCATCCGATTCCGGGTCGGCGGCAGAAAGCGCCCCCGGCGATTTGCCGGGGGCTTTGGTGTCTCCTTGCTTCATTCTTCGGCCAGGTCGGCCATCTGCGCGCGCAGGAAATCGATCACTTCGCGCCCGTCAAGCCCACGCTCGGCAGCAGCCAGTTCGATCCATTCTGCTTCCAGAAAGGCGACGCGCTCCTGAATGGCGGCCACCAGCGCCTCATCGGCGGTGTTCACGGTGCGCCCGTCGTCGATCATCTGTTGCAGGGCGGCGTCCGACACGGTGTCAAAACCCCGGCCCCCCAGCGCCGACAGATACTCGCCGGTCAGCGCATCGAAGGCCTCGCGGTGTTCCTCGGGGATGCGGGCATAGGCATCTTCGTTCATCAAGACAAAGAAGCTGGAGTTGAACAACCCGCCGGGGATCAGAAGCTGGGTCTGCACATGATCGGCCAGATTGAACGAGGTATAGCCATCCGGCGTCATCAGCGTAGCATCGACGACGCCGTTGGCCAGAAGTTCGTACGTTGTCGGTGCGGGCGATGACACAACCGAGGCACCCAGCGCATCGACCACGCGGTCCTGCGTGCCGCCGCCGGCGCGCACCAGCAAGCCGCTGAAATCATCGATCGAGCCGAGCACCCGCTCGCGCGCCATGACAGTGCCGGGGCTGTGGACGAAATGCGCCAGCACCCGGACTCCTTCATGCTCACCCGTCGCCGCGAAGTACTTCTCATAGGCGCGCCAGTAGGCGATCGAGGCATGCTCGCCGGTGGTGGCCATGAACGGCAGTTCCATTACGCCTGCGTTGACGAAACGGTCCGGGGTGTAGCCGTGCACGCCGAGCACCAGATCGACCACACCATCGGCTACCAACTCGGGCTGGCGCGGCGGCGGGGCAAGCGAGGTGGTGGTGAACTCGATGCGAACCTCGCCATTGGTGGCCTCGGCCACGGCTTCGGCCCAGGGGTTCATCACCTCGGTGCGTTGCAGATGCGTGGGCGGAATCCACCAGTTGAAGGTCAGCACCGTTTCGGCCTGCGCTGCACTGGCGAATGCAATAAGCGCGAAACCGGCGCTGAGGCTGCGAAGGCTTTTGTGGATGGTCATCGTTCAGTCTCCCTGTTCTTTTGAATGGTGTTCCGGTTTCATGCGCCGGATTCGTTGGGTGGCTTGAGGAAAGTTTAAGCTCGAAATAACCTATCGCAAAATGCTTTTCCGTCAGATCGGCACACCGCCGATGCTGGCACCGCCACAGACATACAAAGTCTGCCCGGTAATGAAGCCATTCTCGGGTTCGGCGAAGAAAAGAAAGGCACGGGTGACATCGCCGGGCGTGCCCAGCCTGCCCACCGGCAGGCGGCGGGCCAGATCGGCCTCCTGTTCGCTGCCCTTGGGCACAATACCCCAGAAGTTGTCGGTCAGGATGGGGCCGGGGGCGACCACGTTCACCGTGATACCGTGTTCTGCCAGTTCCAGCGCCCAGGTGCGCGCCATGCCGATCATCCCGGCCTTGGACGCGGAATAGGCGGTGCGCGTCTTCGCCCCCAGCGCTGCGCGCGAGGCGTTGAAAAGGATGCGCCCGAAACCGCGCGCCTTCATCGCGGGCAGGAAGGCCTGCACCAGCGTCAGTGCCGAGCCCAGGTGCAGTTGCGCAAGGGCGGCGATATCCTCGGGCTTCGCATCTTCGATCAGGTTGGGCAGGATGATGCCCGCGTTATGGATGAAATGCGTGACCTGATGACGCGCGGCGATGTCGCTGGCCGCGCGCGCAACGGCGGCGGGGTCCATCAGATCGGCTTCGACATGTTCCAGCGCAGGGTGGCTTACCTCGCTCTTGTGGCGCGCGATGGAAACCACGCGCCAGCCACGATCCAGCATTGCTTGCGCCAGATCGGCGCCAATGCCTTTGTTGCCCCCGGTAATGACGGCGGTGAAGTCGGTTGCGGTGTTCATCAGGCGACCTGTCGGCGTTTGAGGGCGGTGGTATTCACGGTTGCCGGATCATCCAGCAAGCGCAGGGCCAGTGCTTTCAATTCGGCGCGTTGCAGCTTGTTGGTGGCGGTCAGAGGCAGCGCATCGATAAAGGCGATATGGCCGGGCACCTTGTAGTAGGCCATCTGGCCCAAGGCCCATTCAGCGATCTGACGCGCCAGTTCCGGTGCGGGGTTGTCGGAGACGATGCAGGCAAACACCTCGTCGCCGCGCATCTTGTCGGGCACGGCTGCCACGGCGGCGGCACGCACGGCGGGGTGGCGCATCAGCACTGATTCCACCTCGATCGCCGCGATATTCTCGCCCGAGCGGCGGATCACATTCTTCTTGCGATCGACGAAGAACACCTCGCCCGAGGGTTCCTGCCGGACGATATCGCCGGTTTGGAACCAGCCGCCTTCCCAGGCCTCGGCGGTGGCGGCTTCGTCCCGGTGATACCTGCGAAAGAAGCCTGCGCGGGGGTCCGGCCCGGCGGCGCGCACCAGCAGTTCACCTGGCTGGCCCTGAGCAACGTCTTGCCCGTCATCGCCGGTAATGCGCAGTTCCATCCCCGGCCCCGGGCGGCCCAGGCAGCTTTCGCCCACCCGGCGCGGCGTCTGGCTGGCGGCGATCACCGCGCCCGCGCCGGTTTCGGTCATTGCCCAGGCCTCGACCAGGGGGAATCCGAAGCGTTCCTCGAAACCGGCGTGCAGCTTCGGGTCGATCCCGGCGCCAAAGCCGAAACGCACCCTGTGCGCGCGGTCATCCGCGCTGGCGGGCAGGCCCATCAGCATCGAGGGCATGACGCCCAGATAGTGCAGGCAGGTCGCACCACTGTCGCGCACCGATTGCCACCAGCTGCGCGGATGGAAACGGTCCAGCGCGGTCAGGCAACCGCCGACAGCGATCATGGCCATGAAGGAATAGGCCATGGCGTTCATGTGGAATATGGGCAGCGGTGTGATCATCCGGTCGCCGTCATGCAGCGCGCAAAGCCCGCCCTCGTTGGCATACCAGCGCCCTGCACCGAGGAAATAGTCATTGCCCAGCACGCAACCCTTGGGCCGCCCGGTAGAGCCAGAAGTGTACAGCACCGCAGCCTCGTCGCCGTCGAAAACCGGCGCAGTGGTGATGGGGGGCAGCTTTGCCTCGGGGGCGATCACCGGCATGGTGATCCCGGCAGCCTGCGCGGCTGCCTCCAGATCGGCGATGCGCGCGGAGATGGCGACGGCCAGCGCGGGTGTGACATGGCCCGCCATATACTCCAGTTCAGCTGCGCGCAGATCGGGGTTGACCGGCACCACCGATGCCCCCAGCGCATTGACGGCCAGCCACCAGAGAAAGAAATCGGGCCGGTTCTCCAGTAACAACATGACACGGTGGCCGCAGGTCAGACCGGCAGCGGCAAGGGCAATGCGCCGCTGTTCCACATTTGCCAGCGCATCGCCATAACCCGTTTCTCCTGCCACGATGCCATAGATTGCGGCGGTTTCCGGCAGGACGTTGAGAAACGGTCGCCCGGGGAATTGCCGGGCGGTTTCGGCGAAGGCATCAAAAACGGTGCGCCGCTCGATCATCACGGAAGCAACTGGATATTGCCGAAAGCAGCATCGCAATTCAGGATGTCGACACGCTTCTGGTGGATCTTCAGGGCGCCGTCCTGCCAGACCAGATCATGCGTGGCAGTGATGGCCAGCAGGAACTGCTCATCCCGCCGGGTTTCGACATAGGTCATACGGGTGACGACCGTGTAACGCCCTGCGGCATTGTCGATCAGGTCGACATCGGGGCGGTTGAGGACGTGGAGGCAGCGGCTTTTCGGCTTCTGGCTGAAGGTGCGCGCACCGTTCAGCCGCTCCACGCGCAGCCGCAACATGAACTGATCCTCGTATAGCAACGAGGTCTCGTGGATTGGGTCTTGCTGGTTCCAGTCCAGCGGCATCCAGTACATGCCGTCAGCAGCCCAGAGCGTCAGCCATTCGTCAAAGCGGCCTTCGTCCAGCATCCGTGCCTCGGCATGGATGAAATCAATCAACAGATCGGGTGTGACATCGGGGACGGTCATGCCTGAACCTCCATCCCGGTTGGGACGACAAGGCGCTTCGAAGCGCCTTGCCCACGCGGTTTGCAAACCGCGTCATGAAGCCGCTTGCAAGCGGCTTGGGGAAGGGCCTTCGAAGGCCCTTCATCGCGGGCAGCTCGGGCAGGAATGCACGTCATTCCGCAGCCTCCTGCGCGTCGCTTTCCGGCATGGTCAGTGACATGAACTTCAGCCAGGCGTGGAACTGGTTGCGCATCTGGCGTTCCGTGGTGCCGTTCAGCACCGCTTCTTCCTCAAAGTCCTCGCCCTCTTCATAGAGGCGCTGCACATTCACCCAGTCCGACCCCTGCGCCGCCAGCCCCTCCTGCGCGCGCTCATACATTTCCAGGTCGTCATGGCCGACCATCGAGGTTGGGGCGTTGATCATCCGGTTGTACATCGCGGTGCGTGCCACCAGTTCATCAGGCGCATCGACCAGCCGGAAGATCCAGCTTTCCACCAGCGTGCGGTCATGCGCCAGCGGGATGAAGTTACGCAACTGCTGGATCGGCCCCTTGATCATGATGTTGGGGAAATAGACCGTGTTGTGCCGGTTCTCACCCAGGATCTGCTGTGCGCGTTCCTCTCCATAGGCCTCGACCATCTGTTCATAGTAGCCGGTAATGGCGGAATAATCGGAATGGATCGAATGATGCACGCCGGTATGGCCGTGGCCGTTTGGCCATGTGCGGATGCCCATGTTCTCGAAGAATTCATAGGGCGACATGAAGGGTGCGATGATCTCCATGGCGGGGGGCGTGGGGGTGCCTTCGGGCTTGTCCATGCTCTCCCAGATCTTCACTGCTGTCCCGGCCGAGGATTCATGCGCGACCATCGGGTGGCAGGTGTCGGTCTGGTTTTCGACCAGCATTTTCCAGTTGCATTTGTGCATATACCGCAACGGCGCCCCGGCCACGACCAGCCGGCCGGCTGGTGAGCGATCCACCATATTGTCGAGCGAAGAAAGCGACTTTCCGAAGAACTCCTTGAACGAGATCCCCTCGGGCGCGAGCCGGGCAAAGATAAAGCCGCGATAGTTGTGCACCGCGCCCACTGGCATCATGCCCTTCGCGGCCTCGGTCTGGTCCAGCCCGGTGCCCTCGTAGCCCTTCTTCAGCGGGATCGCCAAAAGGCAACCGTCGGTCTTGAAACTCCAGGCGTGATAGGGGCAGCGGAAGAACTTGCCGGTGTTGCCCGTCCGGTCAATGGCGATCTTGGTGCCCTTGTGCGGGCAGCGGTTGTAGAGGACGTGAATCTGATCATCGGTATGACGCACCATGATCAGCGGCTGATCGCCGATCTGGGTGGTGTAATAGTCGCCCTTGTTGGGCGTCTGGCTGTCATGGCCGATGTAGACCCAGCAATTCGAGAACAGATGCCTCACCTCCAGTTGGAACAGCCGGGGGTTTATGTATAGGTCGCGGTGCACCTGTTGCGGCTGCACCAGAGCGGCCATGGCTTCGCGGGTTTCGGGGATGTTCATTGTCGTTCCCTCCCTCAAAGGTCCAGTTTCAGCCGGGCCGAATGCGCGCGGCTGACGCAGATGTGGATCAGGCTGTTGGAGGCGCGCTCGGCATCGGTCAGCACGACATCGCGGTGATCGGCTTCGCCCTCAAGCAGGCCGGTCTGACAGATTCCGCAATCGCCGCGCCGGCAATCGTAGATCAGATCGATTCCCTCAGCCTCAAGTGCCTCGATAATGGTCTTGTCGGCGGGCACGGTGAAAACCTGCCCGGTCGAGGTGATTTCAACCTCGAAGGGCTGGTTTCCTGCTTGCGGCGCGGCGTTCTCAAACAGCTCAAAGTGCACCGCATCGGGCGCAAAGCCATTGGCGGCGGCGATCTCGCGCGCGGCCTCGATCATGCCGCGCGGTCCACAGACATAGAGGTGCGCTGTCTTCTCGGCCTTCAGAAGGGGTTCCAGCGGCAGCGGGCCACCTGCTGCATCGTCACAATGCAGGGTAAGACGCGCACCATGATGGGCGGCCAGTTGATCGGAAAAGCCCATCGCACCCGCGCTGCGTCCGGCATAGACCAGCCGATAGGGCCGACCGGTCGCCTTGAGCGCAGTCGCCATCGACGTGATTGGGGTGATGCCGATACCACCTGCGACGAGCAGCACCGGCGCGTTCGCCTCAGTCAGCGCAAAGCTGTTCTTGGGCGCGCTGACGGACACAATGTCGCCCGGTTGAAGCCCGTGCATGTAGCGTGAGCCGCCGGTGCTCTCGGTTTCCAGCAGTACGCCCAGCGTGTAGCGGTCGGGCTGCGATGCCATGCCTTCCAGATCAACCAGCGAATAGGGCCGTGTCGTGCCGTCGGGAAGGTGAACTTCTACATGCGCCCCGGCGGAAAACGGCGGGAGCGTCGCGCCATCCGGGGCGGCAAGAACGATCTCGCGGACCCGGTGGGCAATCTGCCGGCTGGAGGCGACGCGGAGTGTCAGATCTGGCAAGGCGACGATTCCCTTTGCTGGATCCTTGAAGCATGAAATATCATACATCTTCCGTCAAGCATTTTGAATCAGAAAAGATGAAAAATCATACTAACGGCGTATTGCGATTGCACTTGCCCTTGTGCCTGCCGTAGGTTTGATCAGCTTTGGAACAACCCCTTATGCAGCCAACAAACGCATCCACCACCGCCTTTACCGACGATGGCAACACGCATCGGTTTCTGGAGGATTATCTGCTGTTTCTCCTTGCTGCGGCGAGTGCATCGGCAAGTGCGGGATTTCACCAGATCATCCGCGAAAACGGCCTCAGGGTGCCTGAATGGCGTGTACTGGCCTGCCTGCATGACAAGGACGGCCAGATGATAACCCGGCTGGCAGCACTTGCGCTGATGGAGCAATCTGCCATGACGCGCGTTATTGAGCGGATGGAAGAGCGCAATCTTGTCGAACGCCGGGGCGATACCCGCGACAGACGCCGCGTGCGGGTGTTTCTGGCTGCCGAAGGTCGCAGGTTGGTGGGCACGCTGATCGCCGATGCGCGCGCGCATGAAGCCCGTATCCTGGCTTTGCTTCCACCGGCCGAGCATCAGCGGCTGAAGAAGTCGCTGGCGCAGTTGATCAAAGCGCTGCCAAACAATCCGCTTTTGATCAACGAACCGACGGCGCCAGACGTTTCCTGACGCGGAGCGACGTTGAACCGGGGCATGGCAGGCGCTACCGTCATGAGTCGGTTACTGTCGGGAAAGGAACACCATGCAACACCAAACCCAGAGCGACCGTATCGACAGTGCACGAATGCGTGCCATCCTCACGGTGACGGCAGCGGTTGCCTTTATCGCGCTCTCCTATGCCGCGCCGGATTTCCAGGGCTACTCCACCGATCAGATGCCTCAGGCCGAGCCATGGCCGCCTGTGCAGCCAGTGGGTTATGCCTTTTCCATATGGGGCGCGATCTATCTCTGGCTTCTGGTCAGCGCGGGCTTCGGTCTTTTCAAGCGCGCCGAAAACCGGAAATGGAACCGTCACCGCTGGGCGCTGATCGGCTCGATGGTGCTGGGGGCAGGGTGGCTATGGCTGGCGGTGACCAGCCCGATCGCGGCGACAATATCGATCTTTGCGATGTTGGCGCTGGCGTTGCTGGCGCTGAAGCGTACGCCGCAACAGGATTTCTGGCTGCTGCGCGCGCCGGTTGGCCTCTATGCAGGCTGGTTGACGGCGGCGTGTTTCGTTTCGTTGGGGGTGGTGCTGGCCGGTTACGGATTGATCGGCGGGCGGGCGGCCGCGCTGATGATGATCGTTCTGGCGGCGGCAGTGGCAGCGATAGTGATGCTGCGCCTGCGTCCGGGCGGAACTTATCCTTTCGCCGTTGGCTGGGGGCTTGTGGGGATTGCCGTTGCCAATATCGGGCGGCATGCCGATGTCATGGCGCTGGCGATCACCGGGGCCGTATTGCTGGCCGCCTTCTGGTGGTTCGTGGCGCGCGGGCAGGCCGGTTGAACTGCGGGCCGGCTTATTGAATGCGCGCAATCTCATCGACATGGCGCTGGAGGTCGGCGCGCGGTAAGTCATCCGGCAAGTCGGCAAAGGCAGCAATTCGGCGATGCAACACCGCGTAGCCCTGCGCCGCCTCTGCAGGCGTCGCCACTGCATCTGGCAACCGCCAATGCGCCATTGCTGGCTTGCCGGGCCAAGCGGGTAGATCGGCATTGGCGGCAAGATCGCAGAGCGTGAAGATGAAATCCATCTGCGGTGCATCTTCGCCAAGCAGATCATCGACCGGTTTCGACCAAAGGCAGGTGGTATCGTGCCCCTTGTCCCGGAGCAGGGACAGAATCCACGGGGGTGCCGCCTCTGGCTGCGCCGTCGCGGCTGAGAAGACTTCGAAGCGCTCACCTGCGAGGCCGCGCAGGATGGCCTCGGCAGCGAGGGAATGCACTGCGTTGTCGGAACAGAGGAACAGCACATTGCGAATGCGCCGACCATGCTGCCCGCGCCCGTCCAGTTGCGCGCGGGCGCGGCAGCATTCATGAAACAGGAAGCGCAAAAGCGCCTCGGGCTCTGTCTGCGCAACCGAATAGCGCAGTGATGTGCCGCGCCGTTCCTGCAAGATCAGGCCAGCCCCGTGCAGTGCCGCCAGATAGGCCGAAAGGGTGCTGGGCCTGATTGCCAGCACTGCGCCAATTTCGCCTGCCGGAAGCAGATCAGGGTAGCGGCGCGCCAATAGCCTGAAGATCGCCAGCCGTTGGGGGTGGGCGAGGGCAGCAAGTTGCGCAATCTCTTTTTCCATATTTTTGGAAATACGGAAAATAGGCATGCCGCGCAATGGCCTTGCCAGATAACCGCACCGTGCTAGCATCTCTCGGAACCGGAAAAAGGGGGAGAATCCGATGTCCAGAACCGCCACGCGCAAGATCGGCTCGGCCGAAGTGACCATCCTGACCGACGGGGCCCTTGCCTTCCCACCCGAGTATTTTCCGAAGACTGACGGCGGCCATATCGAAGAGCTGCTCGAAAACGCGCAAACCCGCGATATCGACACGAACTTCAACGCTGTGCTGATCCGCGAAGGCGGCAAGCTGACCCTGATCGACGCAGGCCCGCGCGATCTTTTCGGACCCAGCGCCGGATTTCTGCCCGAAGCACTGCAGGAAGCAGGCGTGACCCCGGCGCAGATTGGCCTGCTGTTCGCCACCCATCTGCATCCAGACCATATCGCCGGCATGATCACATCGGATGGTAAAGCGGTCTTCAGGAACGCGGAATTGTGCCTTACGGCGGGCGAGCATGAATTCTGGAGCGATGAGGGCAGAACCAGCTGCGCGGGCGAGTCTGTCTCGGATTGGGGCATGTTGGCGCGGACCGTGCTGGCCGCTTATCGTGATCGGCTTCGGATCATCAACGCCGGTGACGAGATCGCGCCGGGGCTGACCTCGGTCGCCCTGCCGGGGCATACGCCGGGGCACAGCGGCTGGCGCTTGGCATCAGGCAACGAGCAATTGATCCATGTGGGCGATATCGTCCATGCGCCTGCGCTACAGGTGCCCGATCCGGAGATCGGAATCGTATTCGATATCGACATGGATACCGCGCGCCAGACCCGCAAACGCCTGCTCGATGAACTGGCCACCGATGGCGCATTGTTCACCGGGGGGCATTTCCTGCATCCGGCTTTTCACGCCGTCGAGCGCAAGGGGGCTGGGTATCGGCTGATCCAGCCCTGAAAGCGCAGCATTACGGGTGCATCGGCAGCAGATGGCTGACCATCAGCCGACTGCCGCTTGACGGCAACGGCCTGCCCCAGCCTGCCGGCAACAACTCGGCGCGGTCCTCATCGACATGCAGCCGCAGAATGCCGCCAAGCGCATCGCCATCGACCTCGACCTCGGCCTGACCGGCGGCGAGGATCAGGCGCAGGTGCCAGCGGCCGTCAGCCTCAAGGTTGGCCTCCATGCGGCCGTCACCAAAGGCGCTTTGTCCCAGTATGGCTCCGCGTGCAAATCCCTCGGCCCGCAGCGTGGAAAGCGTGCCCTGGCTTGTGTCGATGGTGACGTTGGCGCGGGTGATCTGCAGATCCGCGTCGAACTCGGGTGTATGTTCCCAGACAGCCAGCGCTGCCGGATCGACCCTGCCGCTGATGTCGGTCAGATGCGCGATGCCAACTGCGCCAAGGGTCAGGTCGCCGGAAATCTGAACCCCGGCGCCGAAAAGTTGAAGCCGCCAGACCGGACCGGCAGCGCCGATACGGGCCAGCCGCCAGTCGGCACGCAGGGCCAGCCGCCCGGCCATCGGCGCGGCGTTTCCCCGGATGATCGAGGCATCATCGGCGATAACGTCTGTCCAGCTTGGCAGCCTGTCGCCCATCAGCACGGAAAGATGCACGCGCCGCCCTTCGGCGAGCACCGCCAGTGCGAGGCCCAGCAACAGGCCCAGGGCCAGAACCAGTGCGCGGATCATGGAAGCTGCTCCAGCTGGATTTCGGCATCGACCAGATCAGGCATGTTCGTGCGTGAAAGCCGCAGGCTGGCCAGCCGGTAGCCCATCTCGCGCTCAAGTCCTTCCAGCCAGGGCATGAGCCGCGAAAAGTGAACGGCATCGAAACGCATCGAAACGCTTGTGCCCGAAGGGTTCATCAGCGTGACGAGAGATTGTCGCAAACCGGCGTCGATTAGACTGGCCTCCAGCGTGCCCAACCCGGCGGGCGATGGCGAGGGGTTGCTGGTTATGTCGGTCCGGGCGGCGGGCAGTTGCGCCAGTTCGGCCTGACGTTCACGGACCCAGCCGCGCAGGGCCTCTGCCTCGGCAACAGCGGCGCGTGCGGCTTCCTGGCGTGCCAGAAGCGGCAGGGCGATGCCTTGCACCGCGGCCAGGGGCAGCGCCAGAAAGACCAGCAACGCCAGAAGCAGACGCTCGCGCCTGCTCAGCCCGGCAAGAAACTGCATCAGCCGCGCGCTCATTCCCCGCCCTCGGATTCAATCAGCACCGTCGCGGCCACCCGACCATCGGGCTCCGTGCCCGAACGAAGGGTGCGCACCGAAAGCCCGTCTGCACGGAATTCGTTCAGCACGGTTTCAAGCGTGTTGAAATCCGGCAGTTCCAGCTCCAGTGTGATGCCGCTCCCGGGCTGCACGATCAGTGTGAGAACGGCCTGCGGCCGGGTGGCAAGGCGTCCGGCGCTGGTATGCAGAAGGTCAAGCAGCGCGGGCCGGTTGGCTGCACCATTGCCGGGGGCGCGGCGTTGCTCCAGCACGCGGTTGACCTGCGCGGGAATGTCCAGAAGGGGGCCACTGGGCAGAAAATCGCGCCGCACGGCTTCTATGGTTGCGGCGTTGATCGCTTCGGCTCGCGCATGTTCGTGCCGGGTTTGCAGTTCGGTTGCCATCGCCCAGCCTGCCAACCCCAGCGCGACCAGCGCCAGCGGCCAGCGCAGACCGAGAAGCCGCGCCTGTGCGGCTTCGATCGCGGCGCGCGGGTCATGGGCCAGATCGAGCGCCATTTCGCCATGTGCCAGAACGCGCGGCTGTGGCACGCTCTTCGGCAGGGCAGCTGGCGTGGTGAAAAGGGGAAGGCCGTCAAGCACGGTGTCCAGCGTCGCGTCGGCTGGGCCAAGGCGCAGCACGGCCGAAGGCAGGCTGCCCAGTGCGCGCGCGCGTTCCAGTGCTTGCGTCAGCAGATGTGCCGCCAGTGGCGCTTCGGCGCTGAAGCCGTCCTGCACGCCCAGCCGCGCCTGGACCATGACGCCATCCGGTTCCTGCGTGGTCAACACAGTCCAGAGGCCGGAGGCGGCAGGCAATGCAAGGTAATCGGGCAAGATCGCGCGGCAGCGCCCGCGAGCGGTCTTTATCTGCGCCTGCCACCGCGCCACCAATTCACGTCCGGCGGCCAGAACGCTGCTCCAGCCGTCATCATGACGACCAAACCGGGCCGGGCGCAGCACCAGCCCTTCGGCCTCGGCGCCCAGCCGGTCGCGCAACTGGCGCAGGGCCACCCCCTCGCGCGCGGCGCCTTTCAGGGTATCGGGCAGGCTGGTGCGCAGCAGGGGGGCTTCGGCACCCGGAACAAGGGCCACGAACGCACCCGTCGGCGGCGCTTCATAAGCCCCCAACCGCCAGAAGTGCGGCACCGCTCCGGAGCGCGTGCGCACCCGGCCGAAACGGCGTGTGGCCGTGGCGGTTGCGGTATCGGGCATCAATCAACCTCAGGCACTGAAAAAACCGTCTCTGAAAGCCCCGTTTCCTCGTGGCGGCGGACGATAGCAGAACGCCCCAGCGCGATACTGTCAAGCCGCGCAAGCAACCTGACCTCGAACCAGTTTGACCCGGTTGTCAGATCAAGCGTTTCCAGAAGCAATGTGTTTTCCGCGCCGAAAACCACCTCGGACCATTCCAGAAAACCGGCGACATCCGGGAAAGGCGCATCGCGGCGGCGGCTGATCAGTTCGGCCAGTTCGGCCGGTCGCAAGGTCGGAATGAAGGCGGCAAGCACTTCGGCGCTGACGGTGTTGATATTGAGCGCGGTATCAGGTGGCAGCGCGGCAAGAAAGGGCATCAACCTGTCCAGCCGGGCACCCCCGGCACCCGAGACAAGGCGCAACGTATCCGGCAGGTTCAATGGCAGGGGTGGTGGCGTGCTGACGGCAGTGCCGCCGCCAAAAGCGCTGGCGCGAAACAGCGAATTCGGATCGACAGCGGTGCGCAGCCGCGTGGCAACCGCATCGGGAACATCATGCGCACGGGCCAGAAGCGGCAGGGCGATGCGCGCGGCCTCACCCATACTGCCTTCGCGCGAGAGCCAGTTGATGTTGAACCGGCCCTGCAGATCCTGCATCTGCCAGCCGACATTGCCCTGATCAATTTCCAGACCGCTGCGCAGGGTGGCCCAGGCCTGCCCGCCATGGACGTAATCAATCGGCGCGCTGGTCTGGATCAGTCGGTGCGCCATCTGCTCGGCAGCATTCAGGTATAACTCTGCCTGACCGACGTTCAGGTGCATCGCTAGGCGCTGGCGGGCCGCTTCGGTGCGGGCCAGCAGCGCCAGCGTGACGGCGGCCAGCGCGGTGACGACAATCAGCGCGTTGATCAGCGCCATGCCCCGGTTGCCGTTCATCGCGCCACCACGACCCGCAAGGCGCCATGCCGGATTGATGTCAGCCGGATGTCGAAGCCTTCGGGTAGGCTGGCGGCGTTTTCAGTGCGCTCCGGCCAGTTGCCCAGCGGGGTCAATGATAGGCTGGTTACGTCGCTGAGGATCACACGCTCGGGCCCGGCCAGGGTTCCGCGTGCCGGGTTGAGGACGGGCCAGACCTGCCGCGTCAGCGTGTTGGCGACCGGGTCATGGCGCCAGATCACCCGCGCCATGCCCGCGCCCTGATCGCCGGGCAAGCGCGGATTGCCGGTTATGCTGAGCGAAAAGCGGCCCGAGCCATCGATCGCCAGAAGCGCGGGCTCGGGGTCAGACAGCGGCGGGTGGAAAGTGGCGGGGAAGGCGGCACCCATATCGCGGCGCAGAAGGGTGAGCGCGCGGGTCAACTCTTCGGCGGTGTGGTCGGCACGCTCCAGCACGCGGCCCTGATAGATCGCCCCGGTCAGCGCCTGCAGCGCCATCAACGCAACCAGCGCAAAGATCGCCAGAACGGCAACCAGTTCGACCAGCGTGAAGCCAGCCCCGGTCTGGCGCGCGGGCTTCATGGCGCAGGATTCGGGGGCAGGTGGGTGACCAGCCGCGCGCCGGGCTGTCCCTGTGCCGAAACGGTGATCGTTGTGGCGACCATTCCGGCACGTGTTTCCGCCTCGGTCAGGGAAACACGCCATCGCGTCTCGCCCATCGTCACATCAGCCGGAAGGCTGCGCCCTTCGGGCAGGCCCGAAAGGCGCAGCTCGGCCGCACGGTTGAGTGCAACCTGCTGGGCCAGAATGCGGCCCACCTGCCCGCCGATGCCACGCTGCGCCTGTTCATAGCCGCGCCATGCGGCGATCATGCCGATCGACAGGATGGTAATGGCGATGATCAACTCGACCAGCGTCATACCTCGTTCGCGCCCTGACGCGGGGGTTAGCGGCGGGCGCATCGCAGCACCTCCCAGCCATCGGTTGTGCAGCGGAACCTGTCCGGTGCCGTGTGGAAATCCGCTGTGAACGGGGTGGCGCGCCCGTCGCTGGCAAAGACCACCAGTGGGCGCAGGGGGGTGTCTGGCAGCGACGGCGCCGGGAAATGGGCGGTTCCGTCGATGACCCAGGAAAGCCCTGCAGCGCGGCCCGTACCCTCCGCGCGCCAGCCCCCTGTGTCTCGGTCGCGGACCAGCATTTGCCAGCCGTCCGGACGGGGCAGAAGGCCATGCGGTACGCGGGTGTGAAAGGCTGTCGCGCGCGCGGTGTTGACGGCGCTTTCCAGGTTGCGCGCAGCTGCCCCCGCCGCGTTGTCCCTGTCGCGACCGATCAGCGAGCCTGCGCCGGTGCCGACCACAAGCGCCAGTGCCAGGATCGACAGAACCGTCATCACTGCGACCAGTTCGATCAGCGTGAAGCCCGCCGCGCCGGGCTGCGGGCGGCCGCAGTCACCCGCAGCAGCATCAATCAATCTGCCAGTTTCCGATAACGGCGTTGACACCTGTTCCTCCGGCGCGGCCATCGGCGCCAAGGCTGAACACATCGAATGGTCCGTGCACCCCCGGTGAGAGATATTGATAGGGACGTCCCCAGGGATCTGCGGGGACGCGGTCGATATAGCCGTTTTCGGCCCAGTTGTTGGGTGCCGGCGGCGAGGTCGGGCGTGTGGCTAGAGCCTGAAGGCCCTGATCGGTGGTCGGATAGGTGGCATTATCCAGCCGGTAGAGATTGAGCGCCGCTGACAGCGCCGCGATATCGGCTTGTGCGCGGGCGACGCGCGCCTGATCAGGCCGGTCGATGACGCGCGGCACGATCACCACCGCCAGAATCGACAGGATAACCACCACAACCATCAGCTCGATCAGGGTAAGGCCACGGTCCTTGTTGCCCGCTTTTCTCGTGCGGGTTGCTCTGCTAGCTGTAGGTGTCATGCCCGATCCGAACCTATTCCACGTAAATTCTGCCGCGCAGGTTAGCCAATCGCCCTGCCGCACACAACTGCGCAAGAGGCAAAAGGGGGGCCTTCTGCCCCCCCTCTGGCCCTGGCGGGCCATTCACCCCCCCGAGGATATTTTCGAACAGGTGAGGGGGGCATGAGCGCGCTGGGGGTCGAGGCGCTGCGCCTTCTGGTGGCGCTGGCGGGGCCTGCGGCAGGGTCATTCGCCGCGCTGCTGGCAGACCGCTTGCCGCGTGGCGAGCCGGTGGTCCTGGCGCGGTCACGCTGCCGGTCCTGTGGCGCGGTGTTGCGTTGGTTCGAACTGGTGCCGCTGGTATCCTGGCTGGTGCAGCGCGGGCGCTGCCGCCACTGCGGCGCGCCGGTCCCCTCCCGTCTGATGCAGGCCGAGGTCGTGGGGTTGTTGTTCGGGCTGGGCGCGGCGTTTCTGGCGCCTACACCGTTTACGGCGCTTCTGGGTGCATTCTTCCTGTGGTGCCTGCTGGCGCTGGCACTGGCCGATCTGCGGTTTTACCGGCTGCCTGACCCGCTGACGGTGGCGTTGGCGTTGCTGGGACTGGGGTTGATGCTGGCGGGTGACGGCACCGGCTGGCCCGCCTGGCCAGACCGGCTGGCAGGGTCGCTTCTGGGCGCGGCAGCGGGCGGCGGCAGTTTTCTGGCGCTGCGTCTGGCCTATCGGCGCATCGCCGGGCGCGAGGGGATGGGGCTGGGCGATGTCAAGCTGATGGCCGGGGTCGGTGCCGGGCTGGGGCTGGCGGCATTGCCAACGGTTGCGCTTCTGGCGGGTGTATCGGCGCTGGTGGTGGCGGCGCTGCGGGCCTGGCGGCGCGGGCGCGGTTTGCGCCGCGCGGGCAGGGTGCCGTTCGGTGCCTTTCTGGCGCTGGCGGCGGCGGCGGTCTGGTTGCTCGCGCTGGTCTGAGCCGGCTATCGCGGCTCGGCCAGACGGCTTTTCAGGATCATCCCGCGCTCTTCCAGGATCGGCACCGCCACGGTAACCAGCAGCGAGTTGATCTCCTTGAAGGCGCGCACCACCTCAAGGTGCCAGTTGCTGGTGGCGAGGCTGGCGGTATTGCCGTGTTGCAGGCGCTCCAGATGTCGCTCATGGCTTTCACGCTCCAGCCGCCGCATGGTTTCCTTTTCCAGCATCAGTTGCCGAGCCGAGGCGGTATCCGCCGAGATCAGCACGTTCATCGCCAGTTGCGTATTGGCCAGCACGCGGGCATGCAGTTCGCGGATTTCGCGCCAGCCCTCGTCCGAGAAGCGGCGTTTTTCGGCGCCCTTCTTCTCGGCCAGCGGCAGAAGGGTCTTGGCGATGATATCGCCGATATGCTCAAGGTTGATGGCGAAATCTGTCAGCTCGATGCTGCGCCGTGCGTCCTCGTCGCTCAGTTCGCGCCGGTTCAGCTCGGCGATGAACAGCTTGATATCCGAATGCCGCCTGTCAATCTCGTCATCCAGCCCGCGTAACTCGGCAATCTGGCCGGGGCTGGCGGCGTCCAGGACATCGACCACCGGGCGCAGCATTTCCTCGATGGTTTCGCCCATCAGCAACAGTTCGCGCTTGGCCGAGGCCAGCGCCAGCGAGGGAAGCGTCAGCGTGGTGCGGTCCAACGCCGAACGCGGGCGGCGCTCGGGCGTGGATTGCTCGGGCGCTACGGGCAGCAAAACCACGGTCAGTCGGTAAACCATGCCGACAAAGGGCAGGCCCAGCACCACCACGCCGGCGTTGAACAGAAGATGCGCGTTGACCAGTTGCACATCGGCGCGCGCACCCAGCCAGGCGGGCATTTGCGGGTCGATCAGCCAATACGCGAGCAGCCCAAGCCCTGCGGCACTGCCACGCAGGATCAGGTTGCCCAGCGGGATGCGCCGTGCCTGAGGCACCATGCCGCGCGTCAGCCAGACGGCGATCAGCCCGGCGCCGAAATTCGCGCCCAGCAGCATCGGCAGAGCTGCGGCCATCGGCAGGATGCCGCCCTGCGCCAGAGTGGCAAGCAAAAGCACCATCGCCACCGAGGAATGCATCCCCCAGGTCAGAAGCGCCACCACCGCAAAGGCGGTCAGCGGATCGCCCGCCAGATAGCGGATGGTGGCCGGAAGAACCGCACTTTCGCGCATGGGTTCAGTCGCCGCACCGATCATCGTCAGCGACAGAAGGATAAAGCCGATGCCCAGCACGATCCTGCCGATCTGGCGGATCTTGCGCGCCTCGAACTTCAGGAAAAGCGTGGCGCCAGTCAGGAGAAGCACCGGGATCAGCGCCGACAGATCGAGCGCCAGGATACGCACGACAAGCGCCGAGCCCAGATCGGCACCAAGAAGCGCGGCCAGCCCTGTCGCCCCGCCCAACATGCCGCTGGCTGCGAAACCGGCGGCCAGTACGCCGACCGCCGTGGCGCTTTGCAGAAGGATCGCGAGTACGACACCAGCCCCCGCCGCGCCTGGCAGTCCACCGCGCGCATGGCGCAGCCCGTCGCGCAGCGCACTGCCATAGGCGCGCTCCATGCCGGTACGAACCATGCGCACCGCCCACAACAGCAGCATGACGGCGGCGGCCAGGTTGAGCAGCACGACAAAAGGATGCATGCGATCCCCCTTTGAAAAGCGGTCTTGTTAGGCCCGTGTCCGGTGCTGGTCAAGCGGCGATGTTAGCGCACACGGCGGAAAAGTTGTGTGCGCGAATAGAGCGCCTCCATCCTTCGCAACCGGTCCGAGGTATCATTCCAGTTGCGCTGCTGCACCGCCGCCAGAAGTGCCTCGACCAGAACCATCAGCGAGGCCAGCGAATCCCAGGCCGAGGGCACCTCGATATGACAGGGCATCAGATGCTGTGCATAGCTGGCGGCGGGCGAGACCCAGCGATCGGTGATCAGCACCACCTCGGCCCCCTGTTCGCGTGCCAGTTCCACGACCTGAAGTACGGTCTGCTCGTATCGGCGGATGTCAAATACTACCAGAACATCGTCTTCGCGCATATCCAGAAGCGCGGGCGGCCAGGTGTTGGGCATGTGCGACAGAAGTGTCACATCGCCGCGCATGACCTTGAGCGCGGTGGTGAAGTAGTCAGCGATGGAATGGGTCAGCCGACCGCCCATCATGTGAATGCGTCGATGTGGATCGGCCAGCAGATCGGCGACCCGGTCAAAGCCGGGGCGATCGATCTGGCCCAGTGTGGCGTTCAGATTCTCCAGCACCTGCGCTGTGAAACTGCTCAGAATATGGTCATTATCCGTGCTGCCTGCCCATTTGTCGCGCTTGGCGATGGGAGAGGCCAGCTTCTCGCCCACCTCCTCGCGCAGTTGGTTCTGGAACTCCGGATAGCCGGAATAACCCAGCTTCTGCACCAGCCGCACCACCGTTGGCCCCGAAACTCCGGCCCCCCGTGCGACCGAGGCGACCGAGCCCAGCACCGAGACCGGGTAATTATTGAGCATATGCGCAGCAAGCTGCCTTTCGGCGCGGGTCAGGCCGGGAAGGGCGGCGCGCAGGCGGGCCTCAGTGGTGTTCTTGTGTTGCATCGGCCTCCGGTGTTGGCAAAGGCGCTGCCCGTTCGATGGCGCTGTTGCAGAATACACGGTTTTGTCGAATTTGTAACAGAAATGACGGCGCCGAAAAATTCTTGACAAAACGCTGGTGAATACAACAGGCTGCACGTGTCGAAACCCTCCTTCCAAAGCTCTCCAAAAAGCTTCCGCCATGCAACAGTCCGCCACCTCTTTCCGACCAGAAGCTGCGCCTTCCTTTCCGGGCGTGGTTGAGGTGTTTGGCAGTGGCAACGGCCCGGCGGGGGTTGTGTTGATTTGTGAGCATGCCTCGAATGCGATGCCGGTCGACTGGCCGGAACTGGGCGGCGATCTTGGCCTTGATGCAACGGTGCGTGCGGCGCATGTGGCCTGGGATATCGGCGCGCTGGGCTTGTCACGCGAACTGGCGACGCGGCTGGCACCGGCCTGTGGTGGCGCGGTGCTGGTGCATGCGCCCCTGTCGCGGCTGGTTTATGACCTCAACCGCGCGCCTGATCATCCCGGCGCAATGCCGGAACGGTCCGAAGTGTTTGACATTCCCGGCAACCGGGGTCTGACGCCCGCCCAGCGGCTGGCACGCACGCGGGCGCTGTATCTGCCGTTTCACGAGACCCTGCGCGGAGAAATCGCCGCACTGGTTGCCTGTGGCCGCCGTCCGGCGCTGATCGCGGTGCATTCCTTCACACCGGTCTTTCACGGCGCCCCGCGCGATGTCGAATTCGGGGTGATCCATGATGACGACACCGCGCTGACCGATGCCGTTATGGATGCAGCCACTGGCTGCGGCCTTGTCACCCGCTTGAACGAGCCTTACTCGGCAGAAGGCGATGTGACGCATACCATCCGGTTGCATGCCGCGCCGCTGAACCTGCTCAACACAATGCTGGAGGTTCGCAATGACCTTATTGCCACATCGCAGGGTCAGGCCGATATCGCTGCGCGGATCGCCCCGGTGCTGGAAAGCGCATTGCGCGCGGTAGGGAGGGTGTGATGCCGCAGTACCTGGTCACCTATGTGCGGCTGGTGGAAAAGCTGAACTACGGCGTAGGCCGTCTCGCCATGTATGGCCTGTTCGCATTGATGGGCGTGTTGCTCTGGGGGGCGATTGCGCGCTTCGGATTTCATCCGCAGATCTGGACCGATGAAATGGCCCAGTTTCTTCTGATGGGCTATTTCATGCTGGGAGGGGCCTATGCGCTGCAACTGGGCTCGGCGGTGCGGATGGATCTGCTTTATGCCCGCTGGTCCGACCGCACCAAGGCTGCGGTCGATGTGGTGACCATTTTCGTTTTGATCTTCTACCTGGCCGTGCTGCTCTGGGGGGGAATTGAAAGCACGCAATATGCGCTGGAATACGGCGAGCGGCGACGCGGGCTGTGGCGACCCTATATGGCGCCGATCAAGATTGTGATGGTGATCGGCATCGTGCTGATGATCCTGCAATGCACGGCCTTCCTGATCCGTGACATCGCCAAACTGCGCGGGAAGGATATCTGAATGGCCACCGAAGTCATTGCCATGCTGATGTTCGGCTCGCTTCTGACAATGATGTTGACCGGGCAGCGCATGTTCGGGGTCATCGGCTTCGTTGCCGTGGTGGCCGCGATCTGGCTTTGGGGTGACAGGGGCGGGCATGACCTGGCCTTTTCCCAGGCGTTCAAGCTGATGAACTGGTTCCCGTTGATCTCGCTGCCGATGTTCATCTTCATGGGTTATGTGCTGTCCGAGAGTCGACTGGCAGACGACCTTTACCGAATGTTCCATGTCTGGTTCGGGCAGGTGCCGGGCGGGCTGGCGATGGGCACGATCGCGCTGATGGTTCTGATTTCGGCGATGAACGGGCTGTCGGTGGCGGGCATGGCGATCGGTGCGACCATTGCGCTGCCGGAACTGCTGAAGCGCGGCTATGACAAGCGGATGGTAACCGGGGTCATTCAGGCAGGCTCCAGCCTGGGCATTCTGATCCCGCCTTCGGTGGTGATGGTGCTTTACGCCATGATCGCGCGCCAGCCGGTCGGGCAGTTGTGGCTGGCAGGTGTTCTTCCGGGGCTGATGATGGCGGGGCTGTTC
Source organism: uncultured Rhodobacter sp. (assembly GCA_964496915.1). Taxonomy (GTDB): domain Bacteria; phylum Pseudomonadota; class Alphaproteobacteria; order Rhodobacterales; family Rhodobacteraceae; genus Pararhodobacter. The sequence continues at coordinate 36,543 of CAZCAX010000015.1, read as the reverse complement.
GTTGCCTATATCTGGCTGCGCTGCCGGATCAACCCCGCGCTGGGCCCTGCGATCACGCGCGAGGAGCTGGCCGGTGTTTCCCGGGCCGAGAAGTATCGGCTGTTGCTGGCCGGTGTGCTGCCACTTCTGATCTTTGCGGTGATGATGGTTCCGTTCGTGCTGGGGTATACCCGGCTGGTGGAAAGCTCTGTCATAGGCGCATTGGCTGCCTTTGTTGCATCAGTCGCAAAAGGGCGCATGAACTGGGCGATCTTCGAGGAATGCTCCCGGCGCACCCTTGCGGTCAGCTGCATGTTCTTGTGGATCATCCTGGCGGCGCTGGCCTTTGGCGCGGTTTTCGACGGGCTGCGCGCTGTTGATTTCGTCCGCGCCCTGTTCATCGAGGACATGGGGCTGAACCGCTGGCAGATCCTGATCCTGATGCAGTTGTCCTTCATCGTCATGGGCACGTTCCTGGATGACACCGCGATGCTGGTGATCGTGGCGCCGCTCTACGTGCCGATCGTGCGGATGCTGGAGTTCGATCTGATATGGTATGGTGTGCTTTACACCATCACCTGCCAGATCGCCTATATGACGCCCCCCTTCGGCTATAACCTGTTCCTGATGCGCGCCATGGCACCGGCCGAGGTGACGCTGGTCGATATCTACCGATCGATCCTGCCATTCGTGGCGGTGATGGTGCTCGGCCTGGCATTGATCATGATGTTTCCGCAGATCGCGCTGTGGCTGCCACAAACGCTGTATAATCCATGAGAACCACAACCAATGGAGGTAAGACCATGACGACCACCAGACGGAAGTTCCTGACAACCGGCGCCCTTGGCGGCGCAGCGGCGCTGGCTGCACCGGCGGTGCATGCACAATCGACGATCCGCTGGCGCTTGCAGACCTATGCCGGCACCAGCCTGGGCGAGCAGGTTGCCAAACCTGCCATCGACATGTTCAACGCCATCGCCGGCGACGAGATGCAGATCGACCTGTTCTATGCCGACCAGCTTGTCCCGACCGAAGAGCTGTTCCAGGCCATGCAGCGCGGCACCATCGATGCGGTGCAGTCGGATGATGACAGCATGGCCTCGCCCACCGAGGTGACGGTTTTCGGCGGTTACTTCCCCTTCGCCAGCCGTTATTCGCTGGACGTGCCCGCGCTGTTCAACGACTGGGGCCTGAACGAGATCTGGGCCGAGGAGTATGAAAAAGTCGGCGTGAAGCACATCTCGGCAGGTGCGTGGGATCCGTGCCATTTCATCACCACCTCGCCGATCACCTCGCTGGCGGAACTGTCCGGCAAGCGGGTTTTCACCTTCCCGACGGCGGGGCGCTTCCTGTCGCAGTTCGGCGTGGTGCCGGTGACTGTGCCCTGGGAAGATGTGGAGATCGCGCTGCAAACCCGCGAGATTGACGGTGTGGCATGGTGCGGCATCACCGAAGCCTATGAGGTGGGCTGGGCCGATATCTGTTCGCATTTCCTGACCAACAACATTTCGGGCGCCTGGATCGGGCATTTCTTTGCCAATATGGACCGCTGGAACGAGTTGCCGGAACACCTGAAGAACCTGATGGCAACCTGCTTCGAGCAGTCGCATTACTATCGTCAGCACTGGTACTGGGCCGGTGAGGCGCGGTTGCGCACCCAGGGCGAGAAGCTGGAGCTCACCTCGATCCCGGACGCCGAATGGTCATCGGTGGAAAGCGCTGCGCGCGAGTTCTGGAACGAGATCGCCGCAGAGAGCGAAACCAAGGCGCGGGTGGTACAGATTTTCAAGGATTACAACGCCGCGATGGACCGGGCCGGTCGGCCCTATCGTTACGGCTGACGGGCACGCGGGGGCTGCCGCCCCCGCACCCCCGCCTCAGGGGGGCGTACGCGCCCCCCTGAGAACCCCCCGTGCGTATTTATGGCAAGATGAAAGACGGCCGCTGGCCGAGGGAGACACGATGCAGGGCATGCTGACGCTGGAGACATTGCAGGCGGCTTTTGATGCAGGGGAGATCGACACCGTGATCGTCGCTGCCGTGGATATGCAGGGCCGCCTGATGGGCAAGCGGTTCCATGCCGCGCATTTCCTCAACGGTGGGCATACCGAGACGCATTGCTGCAGTTATCTGCTCACCGTGGATATGGAGATGAACACCGTTCCCGGATATGAGGCGGCAAGCTGGGAGAAGGGCTATGGCGATTATGTCATGAAGCCGGATCTGGCCACCCTGCGCCGCACGCCCTGGCTGGAAGGGACGGCGCTGGTTCTGTGCGATCTGCTGGACCATCACACGCATGAAGAGGTGCCGCAATCGCCGCGTGCCGTACTCAAGCGCCAGATCGCGCGCGCGAGTGCGCTGGGCTTTGATGCGATGATGGCGACCGAGCTGGAATTCTATGTGTTTGACAACAGTTATGATGAACTGCGCGACCTGGGCACTGGCGAACTGGTGCCGATTGCGGGTTATAATGAGGATTACCATATCTTCCAGACCAGCAAGGAAGAGCCTTTGATGCGCGATTTGCGCAATGGGCTTTATGGTGCCGGAATCGCTGTCGAGAATACAAAGGGTGAGGCCGATGCCGGGCAGGCCGAGGTCAATGTGCGCTATGCCGATGCAATGACAACCTGCGACAACCATGTCGTGATCAAGAATGCGACCAAGGAAATCGCCCATAGTCACGGCAAGTCGGTTACCTTCATGGCCAAGTATGACACCGGCAAGGCCGGGTCGTCGAGCCACGTTCATCAATCGCTTTGGGCCGATGGCCAGCCCGCGTTCCGCGATGAGAGCGATCCGCATGGCATGTCGGCGTTGATGAAGCATTTTCTGGCGGGCCAGCTGGAACATGCGCGTGAAATCACGCTGTTCCTGGCACCCTATGTCAACAGCTACAAGCGGTTCTGCGTTGGGCTGTTTGCCCCGACCAAGGCGGTCTGGTCGTTCGACAACCGCACTGCCGGGTTCCGCATCTGTGGCGAAGGAACAAAGGGGATCCGCGTCGAATGCCGGATCGGCGGGTCGGACCTGAACCCCTACATGGCCTGTGCCGCGCTTCTCGCGGCCGGGTTGGACGGGATCGAGCGCAAGCTGGAACTGGAGCCTGAGATGAAGGGCGACATGTATCATGCCGAAGGTATTCGCGAGATTCCCAAAACGCTGCGCGAAGCTGCCGATCTGGCCGAGGACTCGGTGTGGCTGCGGCAGGCTCTGGGCGCAGCGGTGGTGGGGCACTATGTGCATGCCGCGCGCTGGGAGGTCACCGAGACCGACCGCGTGGTGACCGATTTCGAGTTGAAGCGCGGATTGGAACGGGCGTAGGCAGTCCCGGCCGTGGGCGCGTATTTCCATTGCGGATGCCTCCGGCGGGGATAGTTCTGAACAGGTGAAATGGCAGCGGTGCGCGCTGTCGAAAAGCGCCGGAATGGCGCAAGGGGTGAGCAAGATGACGAAGATGATACAATGTATCTCGCCCGTGGACGGGCGGGTCTATGCCGAGCGTCCGGCGCTGCCGCTGGAAGCCGCCGAGGCGGTGGCGGCGCGGGCGCGGGCCGCGCAGCGTGACTGGGCGGCGCGGCCGCTTGACGAGCGGGTTGCGTTGGTGAAGGCAGGTGTGGCGGCGCTGAACGCAACGCAGGAGAGCGCGGTCGAGGAACTGGCCTGGCAGATGGGCCGCCCCACGCGCTATGGTGGCGAGTTTGGCGGTGTGAACGAGCGTGCCGATTACATGGCCCGGATCGCCGCCGAGACACTGGCACCGGTGGTGGTGGAAGAGAGCGACCGCTTCCGCCGTCAGATGGCGCGCGAGCCGGTGGGTGTCGTATTCATCATAGCGCCGTGGAACTATCCCTATCTGACGGCGATCAATACCATTGTACCGGCGCTGATTGCCGGGAATTCGGTGGTCCTGAAGCACGCCACCCAGACGCTGGTGGTGGGCGAGCGGCTGGCCGAGGCGTTTCACGCGGGGGGTGTGCCTGCGGATGTATTCCAGAACGTGGTGCTCGATCATGCGACGACCGAGGCACTGATCAAGGGGCGGCATTTCGGCTTTGTCAATTTCACGGGCTCGGTGGGTGGCGGCACCGCAATTGAACGGGCGGCGGCGGGCACCTTCACGGGCACCGGGTTGGAGCTGGGCGGCAAGGATCCGGGCTATGTGCGCGCGGATGCCGATCTGGATGCCGCGGTGGACGGGTTGATGGACGGGGCGATGTTCAACGCTGGACAGTGCTGCTGCGGGATCGAGCGGATCTATGTGCATGAATCGCTTTACGATGCCTTTGTTGAAAAGGCCGTGGCCTGGGTCAAAGGACTGAAGCTGGGCAATCCGTTTGAGCCTGAGACGACGCTCGGGCCGATGGCCAATGTCCGGTTTGCCAAACTCATCCGCGAGCAGGTGGCCGAGGCGGTGGCGGCCGGGGCGAAACCGCTGATCGACCCCGCGCTATTCCCTGCTGATGATGGCGGTGCCTATCTGGCGCCGCAAATCCTGGTGGATGTGGACCATTCCATGCGGGTGATGCGTGAGGAGAGCTTTGGCCCGGTGGTGGGGATCATGCCGGTTTCGGGGGATGCCGAGGCGATCGGGTTGATGAACGATTCACCCTATGGGTTGACGGCCTCGATCTGGACGCAGGACACGGACGCCGCAGCCAGTATCGGCGCGCAGCTTGAAACCGGCACCGTTTTCATGAACCGCTGCGACTATCTGGATCCGGCGCTGTGCTGGACCGGGTGCAAGGATACCGGGCGCGGCGCGGCGCTGTCGCCCCTTGGTTTTCATTCGGTGACGCGGCCGAAATCCTACCATCTGAAGAAGGTGACGAAATGAACGTGCCCACGATGAACTGGTCCTACCCGACTGCAATCAGGTTCGGCGCGGGCCGGATCGGCGAACTGGCCGAACATTGCAAGGCCGCCGGAATGCGCCGCCCGCTCCTGGTGACCGACAAGGCGCTGGCGGCGCTGCCGATCACTGCGCAAGCTTTGGATGTGCTTGACGCGGGCGGGCTGGGCCGCGCGGTTTTCTCGGAGGTGGACGCCAATCCGACCGAGCACAACATGGAGGCCGGCCTGAAGGTCTATCGCGCGGGAGGGCATGATGGTGTCGTCTGCTTTGGTGGCGGCTCGGCGCTGGATCTGGGCAAGATGATTGCGCTGATGGCCGGGCAGAACCTGTCAGTCTGGGACCTGGAGGATGTTGGCGACTGGTGGACCCGCGCCGATGCTTCGAAGATTGCGCCCATTGTCGCGGTGCCGACCACGGCGGGCACGGGATCGGAAGTGGGCCGCGCAGGCGTGTTGACCAACAGCGCGACACATAAGAAGAAGATCATCTTCCACCCCAAGTTGATGCCGGCGATCACCATCTGTGACCCTGAACTGACGGTCGGCATGCCGAAATTCATCACCGCAGGGACCGGGATGGATGCGCTGGCGCACTGCCTTGAGGCCTATTGCAGCCCACACTATCACCCGATGAGCCAGGGCATCGCACTGGAGGGGATGCGGCTGGTGTTCGAGAACCTGCCGAAGGTTTACAGCGTACCCGATGATCTGGAGGGGCGTGCGCATATGATGTCCGCGGCGATGATGGGGGCGGTTGCGTTCCAGAAGGGGCTGGGGGCGATTCATAGCCTCAGCCATCCGGTTGGCGCGGTCTATAACACGCATCACGGCACCACCAATGCGGTGGTCATGCCGATGGTGCTGGATTTCAACCGCCCGGCGATTGAAGAGCGGATCGGGCGCGCGGCGGATTATCTGGGCATTCCGGGCGGGTTTGACGGCTTCCGCGCGCGGATCATGGCGTTGCGCAGCGAGTTGGCGATTCCGGCATCGTTGGCCGTGATGGGGGTTGAGGCTGCGCGGCTGGATGAGCTTACGGAGATGGCGCTGGAAGATCCTTCTTGCGGCGGCAACCCGGTTGAAATGACGCGCGAGAACACCCGCGCGCTGTTCGAGGCCTGTCTGTGAAGAGGGAGAGGGGGGGCTTTGCCCCCCTCTTCGCGCTGACGCGCGAATTCACCCCCCGCGTATTTAAGGCAAGATGAAGCGGCGGCGGTTTGTGCTGCAATGCCGCATCGATGCCGATCAGGGCTTGCGCCGCCCCCTGCGCTGGATATAACCCGCCTCAATTTGAGCGCTGCCCGAGGCCATGGGCGAGCGCAAATCAGCATGCACGGGGGCCGCTATGCCGAAAAGAACCGATATCAATACCATCATGATCATCGGCGCGGGGCCCATTGTTATCGGACAGGCCTGCGAATTCGACTATTCCGGCGCTCAGGCATGTAAAGCCTTGCGCGAGGAAGGTTACCGGGTGGTCCTGGTCAATTCGAACCCGGCCACTATCATGACCGACCCGGGCCTGGCCGATGCGACCTATATCGAGCCGATCACGCCCGAGATCGTTGCCAAGATCATCGAAAAGGAACGCCCCGATGCGCTGTTGCCGACGATGGGCGGACAGACCGGGCTGAACACCTCGCTGGCGCTGGCCGATATGGGTGTGCTGGATAAATACGGGGTGGAACTGATCGGCGCGAACCGGCAGGCGATCGAGATGGCCGAGGACCGCAAGCTTTTTCGTGAGGCGATGGACCGGATTGGCCTGGAAAACCCGCGCGCGACCATCATTGCGGCGCCAAAGCTGGCCAATGGCCGCTATGACATCAACGCCGGTGTGGCCGAGGCTATGGCGGCGATCGAATTTGTCGGCCTGCCTGCCATTATCCGTCCGGCCTTCACCCTTGGTGGCACCGGCGGAGGCGTTGCCTATAATCGCGACGACTATGAGGCGATCTGCCGTTCCGGCCTTGAGGCCTCGCCCATGGCGCAGATCCTGGTCGACGAATCACTTCTGGGCTGGAAAGAGTTCGAGATGGAGGTTGTCCGCGACAAAGCGGATAACGCGATCATCGTCTGCTCCATCGAGAACGTCGATCCGATGGGCGTGCATACCGGCGATTCCATCACCGTCGCCCCGGCGCTGACGCTGACCGACAAGGAATACCAGATCATGCGCAACGGCTCTATCGCTGTTCTGCGCGAGATCGGGGTGGAAACCGGCGGCTCGAACGTGCAATGGGCGATCAACCCGGCCGACGGGCGTATGGTGGTGATCGAGATGAACCCGCGCGTGTCGCGCTCCTCGGCGCTGGCATCCAAGGCCACGGGCTTCCCAATTGCCAAGATCGCGGCCAAGCTGGCGGTGGGCTATACGCTGGATGAGTTGGACAACGACATCACCAAGGTCACGCCCGCCAGTTTCGAGCCCTCGATCGACTATGTTGTTACCAAGATCCCGCGCTTTGCGTTCGAGAAGTTCCCCGGCTCCAAGGCCGAACTGACCACCGCCATGAAATCCGTGGGCGAGGCCATGGCGATTGGCCGCACCTTCCACGAATCGGTGCAAAAGGCGCTGGCCAGCATGGAAACCGGCCTGTCCGGTTTTGATGAGATCGCCATTCCCGGTGCGCCGGACAAGGCCGCCGTGATCAAGGCCATTTCGGCGCAGACCCCGGACCGGATGCGCCTGATTGCGCAGGCAATGCGCGAGGGGCTGAGCGATGACGAGATCCGCCATGCCACTGCCTTTGATCCCTGGTTCCTGTCGCGTATCCGCGAGATCGTCGAAGCTGAAGCGCGGATTCGTGAAACCGGCCTGCCACGCGATGGAGAGGGCATGCGCGCGCTCAAGATGATGGGCTTTACCGATGCCCGTCTCGCCACGCTGACCGGCAAGGATGAGGCAGCCGTACGACACGCTCGCAGCGGGCTGGGCGTGAACGCGGTATTCAAGCGCATCGACACCTGCGCCGCCGAGTTCGAGGCGCAGACCCCCTATATGTATTCCACCTACGAGGCCCCCGCGATGGGCGACGTGGAATGCGAGGCGCGCCCTTCGGATCGAAAGAAGGTGGTGATCCTCGGCGGCGGGCCAAACCGGATCGGCCAGGGGATCGAATTTGATTATTGCTGTTGCCACGCCTGTTTTGCGCTGACTGATGCGGGCTATGAAACCATCATGGTCAACTGCAACCCTGAGACCGTCTCGACCGATTATGATACCTCGGACCGGCTTTATTTCGAGCCGCTGACCTTCGAGCATGTGATGGAGATCCTGCGCGTCGAACAGTCGAACGGCACGCTGCATGGTGTGATTGTGCAGTTCGGGGGGCAGACGCCGCTCAAACTGGCCAATGCCCTGCATGAAGAGGGCATTCCGATCCTGGGCACTTCACCCGATGCGATTGACCTGGCTGAAGACCGCGAACGCTTTCAGAAGCTGCTCAACGATCTGGAACTGAAGCAGCCCGTCAATGGCATCGCCTCGTCCGAAGAACAGGCCATCGAGATCGCCGCGCGGGTGGGCTTCCCGCTGGTGATCCGCCCGTCCTATGTGCTGGGTGGGCGCGCGATGGAGATCGTGCGCGATATCGATCACCTGAAGCGCTACATCACAAACGCTGTCGATGTGTCTGGGAAAAACCCGGTGCTGCTGGACAGCTACCTGTCCGGCGCGATCGAGGTGGATGTGGACGCGCTTTGCGATGGCGAGGCGGTGCATGTCGCGGGCATCATGGAGCATATCGAGGAAGCGGGCGTGCATTCGGGCGACAGTGCCTGTTGCCTTCCGCCGCATTCGCTGGATGCCGCCACGGTGGACGAGCTGAAGCGCCAGACCGAGCTGATGGCGCGCGGGCTCAATGTCGTGGGGCTGATGAATGTGCAATTCGCCATCAAGGACGGCGACATCTATGTGCTGGAGGTAAACCCGCGCGCCTCGCGGACCGTGCCTTTCGTCGCCAAGGCCACCGACAGCGCCATCGCTTCGATCGCCGCGCGCTTGATGGCGGGCGAGAAGCTGTCGAACTTTCCGATGCGCGCACCCTATGCCCAGGGCGTGGGCCCTGATACCGACCTGCCATTGGCTGACCCGCTGACGCTGGCTGATCCGATCACGCCATGGTTCTCGGTCAAGGAGGCGGTTTTGCCCTTCGCGCGCTTCCCGGGGGTGGATACCCTGCTGGGGCCGGAAATGCGCTCGACCGGTGAGGTCATGGGTTGGGATCGCAGCTTCCCGCTGGCGTTTCTCAAGGCGCAGATGGGGGCGGGGACGATGCTGCCGGAAAGCGGGCGGGTGTTCGTTTCGATCAAGGATGCGGACAAGACCGCAAGCATGGCCCTCGCCGCGCGCGATCTGACCGCGATGGGGTTCGAGATCATCGCCACCAGCGGAACGGCCAAATGGCTGGAAGGCCAGGGGGTTGAGGCGACACCGGTCGCGAAGGTCTATGAGGGGCGGCCCAATATCGTGGACCGGTTGAAGAATGGCGATATCGCGCTGGTTCTGAACACGACCGAGGGCATTCAGGCGATTGCCGACAGTCGGGCGATCCGTTCGGTCGCGCTGATGGACAAGATACCCTATTTCACTACCGCCGCCGGGGCCATCGCCGCTGTCGGCGCTATGCAGGCCCGTAACGAGGGCTTTGGCGTGCGCACGCTTCAGGGCTGATCCTGCCGGCGCGTCGATCTCGGGCAGCTTTGGGTTGGTCATGGTTGGCCAAGATGTCGGGGACGGTGTGAGATGGTGAACCGGCCATGCCTTTGGTCGTTGTCAGCAGTGTTCAGCCCTCCTGCCGCAGCAATTCGGTGATCAGGACATCATGCAGCGCGGTGCCCAGTTCGGCGCGCGCCGCTTCGCGCAGCGTGCGTCGTAAAAGCAGTAATGCCTCGCCACTGGTGAAAACCCCTTCGAACCCCCCGGTGTTGGCATGGTCGAACATCACCTGCAGAAGAACGGCGCGGAGGCGGGCCTCCTGTCTTTGCAATGAAACGCCGTGTCCCTCGGTCAGTTCCAGCGCCAGGCTCAACACCACCATGGTGCGCACGCGTCCGTCCTCTAGGATCGGCACCACAAACTGTCCGGGCAAGCGCAGCGTTACGGTATTGGCGGGGGCGGGGCTGTAATGCGCTGCGGCTTCGTCCTCTGTGCTGCGCTCGGCGCCCGGGCGCAGGGCCCAGCCCGCGCCTGCTCCGGCCAGGAGGCCGACAAGTGCAAGAATGACCGGCAGGAGCTTTTTCATCGGAGCCTCTTAGAACGGAAGAAGGATATCGGCGATCTGTTGGCCGTATCGGGGTTGCTGCATTTGCGTGATATGTCCGCGGCCACCATAGGAGATGCGTGCACCGGCGATGCGGTCATAGGGGATCTCGTTGCGACGCGAGATGTCTTCGGGGCGGATATATCCGGTGACCAGAAGCTCGCGCAGTTCGTTATTGACACGGACTTCCTGGCTGCCTTCGATGCGCATCACCCCGTTGGGCAGGCGCTCGACAATCGTTGTTGCCACACGCAGGGTCAGCCTTTCGTTGCGGGAAACCGATCCTGACCCCTGAAAAGCGCTTGAACCTTCAAGTTCCACTCCGCGCGACAGGGCCAGTCCACCCGGCAACCGCCGGTCGATAGCATCGGGAAGGCCGAAGAACTCGGGCGCACCGGCCCCCAACGAACCGGTGCGCCCACGCGCGGATGAGTTGGAGATCTCTGCGCGATCATTGATCTCGATGACCACGGTCAGGATATCGCCCTGCCTGCTGGCCCGTCGGTCGCCGAGAAGCGAACGCTGACCCGCCGACCAGAGCGAGGCGCCATCTGTGGCGCGTTGAACCTCGGTATGATCGGGCAGAGGCAGATTGTAGAGCGCATGGTGTTCGCGGCGTGGCTCCAACGGAGAGAAATCAGGCGCGCGGCCGACATGCGAAAGGGGTTCACAGGCGGCGACGGTGATGGCGGCAAGCAGCAACAGGGGGCGGGGAAAAACAAGGGGCATGGGGCTTCTCCGTTATGCGTGACGCGGCGCGCTGATGGTGGTTAAGGGTGAACCTCGATGATCCCTGGTCCGGTGACCCGACCGGTGATCGTACTGCGCGAAGCCAGGTTCATGATCCGTATGGTTTCGCCTGCTGCACCCCTTCCGAGTGCCCGGCCATCGGCGCGAATCTCCAAGCCGCCGTGGAGAAAGATCAATGAAACGAGCTGGTTACGTTCTACGAGTGCAGGTTGGGTCAGGCTGCCCAACGGGATCGGGCGCCCGGCATAGAGGGTGACACGCGCCTCCATCCCGATCACCTCCGCCGGGTTGCTGGCGGCACCATGGGGCGCGGTGCCCCGGATCAGCGACAGATCGTCGGCGGTGATCCGGGTGCCGGCGCGCAGGGTGCGCGTCGATACCAGGATATCGGCCAGAACCGGCACGGGATGGGCAAGGAGCAGCAGGACCGTGAGCCACCGCATCAGCGCACCTGAGTCGTGGCAGCCAGCATCTGATCGGACGCGGTGATGACCTTGGCATTGAGTTCATAGCCGCGCTGCGCCTTGATCATCTCGGTCAGTTCGCGCACCGGATCGACCGAGCTTTCCTCCAGATAGCCCTGGCGCAAGGTGCCCAAACCTTCCTCGCCCGGATTGCCGACGAAAGGCGGCCCCGAGGCTTCTGTTTCGACAAACAGGTTGGACCCCAGCGCTTCCAGTCCGCGCTCGTTGGTAAAGCCTGAGAGCGTCAACTGCCCCAGCCGTTCGGGCTGCACGCGGTCGCTGAAATAGGCCCAGACCTCACCTTCGGCGTTGATCGACAGGCTGCGCGTCTCGGGTGGGATCACGATGCCGGGCGCAACTTCGTAGCCTTCCGACGTGACGATCAGCCCGTCGCCATTGCTTTTCAGCCCGCCATCACGGGTATAGGCCGCGCGCCCGTCAGGCAATACCACCTCCAGCCAGCCGCGCCCCTCGATCGCCAGATCCAGATCGCCGCCGGTTTGCACCAGCGCGCCTTGCGCCACTTGCATCGCCACCGACGAGGGGCGCGCGCCGAGGCCCAGTTGCACGCCGGTCGGAACGATCGTGCCGTCGGAAGACGAGATCGAGCCGGCACGGGTGAACTGCTGGTAATGCAGATCAGCGAACTCGGCGCGCCGGGCGTTGTAGCCCGTGGTGCTCATGTTGGCGAGGTTGTTGGCGACCGTATCTACCCGCATCTGCTGGGCGCTCATGCCAGTCGCGGCGATTTGCAAGGCACGCATCGAATTCTCCTTTACTTTCCAAGCGTCTGGACAACCGCGCGTACGCGCTCATCCTCGCGTTCCAGAAATTTCTGGCCCATTTCATAGGCGCGCTGGATCTCGATCATGCGCGCCATTTCGATGATCGGATTGACGTTGCTTTCCTCAAGAAAGCCCTGATGCAGGATCGAGTCATCGTCAGGGAACAGTTCGCCTTCGAACTGAAGCATTGTTCCCTGGGCGCGGCGCAGCATGGAGGAATCCTCGGGGCGCATCAGTCCGATCCGGGCCAGCGGCTGATCGTCGGAAGAGACCGTTCCATCGCGGCCGATAGTGATGCCGCGCGCATCAGGGGGGATGAACACTGGCGCCCCAGCCGCATCGAGCAAGCGAAAGCCATCGGCATTAACCATTTCGCCCTGAGCGTTGGCGATGAAGTGACCACTTCGGGTCAGCCGTTCGCCCTGCGGCGTCTCGATGACGAAGAATCCGTCACCTTCGATGGCCAGATCCAGCGCACCACCGGTCTGGGCGAAGGCGCCCTGGGTCAGATAGGTATGGCGGGCATTGGCTGCGGCCATCGACAGCGGTTCTTCAGCGCCGTTCAACTGGCGCATGTATTCGGTAAAAATTACCCCTTCGCGGCGATAACCGGTGGTGGAAAGGTTTGCCACATTATGCGCCAGAACCTGCATTTCGCGTTGTAGGCCGGACTGACGGGTGAGCGTGGTAAAGACGGTATTGCCCATGGTTCAGTTTCCCACGACAAGCGGCAGAATTTCGGCATGGAAATATTCCACCAACATCCCTGACATGAAGCTCATCGAGACCCAGAACACGACCAGCATGGTGATGATCTTGGGCACAAAGGTGAGGGTCATTTCCTGCACAGACGTCAGCGCTTGCACGAGACCCACGCTGAGGCCGGCAACCAGGGCCGCCGCCAGCATTGGTGCGGCCATTATCACCGAAACCCAGAGGCCTTGGCGGAGGATGTCAAAAAAAGCAACGTCATTCATGGTTCAGACCGGCATGCGCAGGATTTCGAGATAGGCCTCGACCACCTTGTCACGCACGGCGACGGTCGTTTCGACGGCAAGCTGTGCTTCGGATAGGGCGGTTACCAGCGTGTGCGGGTCGGCATCACCCAACATGGTGTCGCGCGCTGTGGTCTCGGCATGAGCCAGCGTCCGAGCGAAGTTCTCGGCGAATTGCCCGGCGGTTGTGCGGGCCCCGGAAGGCCGCCCGGCCATCGGGTCAGGGGCTGTCAATGGCCGGGCTGCGCCATAGGACCGGGCGGCAAAGTTTGTGTTCAGTTCCATTCCGGATACTCCATGTTTTCAGGCGGCGCGGGTTTCAGCGCCGGAGAAGTCCGATCAGGCTCTGCGACATTTGCCGGGCCTGATCGAACATCTTGAGGTTCGCCTCATAGGATCGCTGCGCTTCGCGCGCGTCGGCCATCTCGACCAGAAGGTCGACATTCGAGCCGTCGTAATGGCCGCTTTCATCGGCCAGGATATGTCCGGGATCATAAACCCGGGGCAGTTCATTCTGATCGAGTGACACGGCGCCTGCCCGAACGCCCGAGGCCTGTCCCCAGCGCTCGCCGGGCAGTCGGGCGGGCTCAAACGGGATGGACTTGCGGCGGTAGCCAGGTGTGTCGGCATTGGCGACATTCTCGGATACATGGCGCAGGCGGGTGGATTGCGCCTGCATGCCGGATGCCGACAAGGCGAGTGTGCGGGAAAGGTCAGTCATTTCGTTCGCCCCTTATCTGCCGATGCTGCTGCGCAAGAGGTCGCGCGCCATGGAATAGACCCCGAGCGCCAGTTCGTGCTGCTGGCGGGTCTCGACCCCGCGCATCATTTCATGCTCGATCGATACTGTGTTGCCGTCCGGTGAGCGGTTGGCCGGTGCAGAATCGGTCCGGATGAAATCACCGGGGCGGTGCCGCAACCCGTTGCCATCCCGGTCATCGGTCATGCGCTGGAAATAATCACTGAAGGGTATGGCATCGCGCGCCTGATAGCCGGGTGTATCGGCATTGGCGATATTCTGCGCGATCGCCTGCTGGCGGGTGCCGGCATGGGTGGCGAATGCCTGCGCCATGCGCAGGACTTCCAGACTGTCGAACATGGGGCTTCTCCCTCGGCTGGCTTACACGAAGCTTTAAGGCTGATTCGTTTAGAAACCGTAATCAGGCGTCACCCCGGCGCACGATGATGGAGAATCCTCATGTCTGTTTTCGATCCCCTGTTGGCAGAGATTGCCGAAATCCGCTCTGTTCGCCATTTCGGGCGCATCATTGAAACCCGAGGAGGCACCTTGCTGGCGCAGGGTTTGTCCATGCATTCGCGGTTGGGTGATCGTGTTCTGGTCCATGGCCGTGAGGGTCAGCATCTGGGGGGGGAAATCCTTGTGCTGGGTCCGCAGGGGGCCGAGATCCTGGCCGAGGGCCCGGTGGAGGGGTTTTCCATCGGCGACCGGGTGGAGCATCTGGGGCGCAACCAGATCGCCCCGGATGATGGCTGGATCGGTCGCGTGATCGACCCTTATGGCATGCCGCTTGATGGTCGGCCGCTGGCGCGCGGGTCGCAGCCGCGCCCGCTGCGCGCGCCGCCACCACCAGCTGCACAGCGAAAGCGGCTGGGGGGGCGGCTGGGCACGGGGCTGGATGCGTTCAACACGCTGTTGCCGGTTGTCCGGGGGCAGCGGATCGGGCTGTTCGCGGGTTCGGGTGTGGGCAAGACCTCGCTTCTGGGCGACCTGGCGCGCGGTGTCGAGGCGGATGTGGTGGTACTGGCGCTGGTTGGTGAGCGGGGGCGCGAACTGCGCGAATTCATCGAGGAGGTGCTGGGGCCGGAGGGCCTCGCGCGATCAGTGGTGGTAACGGCAACGTCGGATCTGTCGCCGCTGGCGCGCCGGCGTGCGGCGCTGACGGCGATGGCCGTGGCTGAGCATTTCCGCGAAGGGGGGCGGCATGTGCTGCTCTTGTGCGATTCGATCACCCGCTTTGCCGAGGCGCATCGCGAGATCGCGCTGGCGGGCGGCGAGGCGCCCAGCCTGCGCGGGTTTCCTCCTTCGACGGCGCATCAGATCATGGCGCTGGCCGAACGGGCGGGGCCGGGCGAGGCGGGGCAGGGGGATATCACGGCGGTCTTTACCGTGCTGGTCGCAGGGTCGGATATGGACGAGCCGGTGGCCGACATCCTGCGCGGGGTGCTGGACGGCCATGTGGTGCTGGAGCGTTCGATTGCCGAGCGTGGGCGCTTCCCGGCGATTGATCTGTTGCGCTCGGTCTCGCGCAGCGTGCCTGCGGCGGCGACGCCCGGCGAGAACGCCTATATCGCCGAAGCGCGGAGGTTGATCGGCGCCTATGAGCGTGCCGAGATGATGGTGCAGGCGGGGCTTTATGCGCAGGGTTCGGACCCATTGACCGACCGGGCGATCAAGCTGTGGCCACGACTGGATGCCTTCATGTCGGGGCGGGATGCGGCGACGACGAGCGAAAGTTTTGGCCGGTTGCGCAAGGTGCTGGAGGGGTGAGGAATGGATTACTATTCCTGTCCTCTCTCCAGAGTCAGAGTGGAACATACTACTAAATATAGAAGAAAATCACCCCAGAGCACGCTAATTAGCCCCTAGGGGTGTATGTAGCTGTCGTCGCACTTGACTTGGCTAGATACTATAGAGCAGGATTGCTGCTGACTGTTTGGAGAGTCGATGACGCCGCCATGGCTGGAACCCACGACGGCGTCTACTCCAAAGCCGCTTGGTAGAAGGCCGTTGCGGTGTCCGAAGCACAGTGTAGAGTGAATCAATTCTCATGTGGCAAGTCAAGCGGCCTTCCTTACTCTGAGGAGGGCAAAATGCCTGACTATTACGTTAACAATACTGCAGACGCCAATGGCGACCATGAAGTGCATGAACACGGTTGTCACAAGCTTTCGCTTGCCAAGTCGGTAACCCGTCTGGGTTGGCATTTGAGCTGCTATGGTGCGGTGGTGCAAGCAAAGAGCATTTTTCCGACAGCGGATGGGTGTTGGCACTGCTCGCGGCTTTGCCACAATCGCTGAATAAAACCGCCGCCCGAGGGGCGGCGGTTGCCTTTGATTAGCGCCTCAGTCGTACCAGGCGCGGTCGCCCTGTGTGTCCTTTACACGCGTGGGCAGGCCAATTCGGTCGAGGATCTCGAAAAACGGTTTAGGATCAAGCTCTTCGACATTGACCATGGTGCCAGTGTCCCAGGTGCCGTCAGCAATCAGCATTGCGGCGGCCACCGGGGGCACGCCAGCGGTGTAGGAAATGCCCTGGCTGCCGACTTCCAGATAGGCTTCCTTGTGGTCGGCCACGTTATAGACAAAGACCTCGGCCGGCTGGCCGTCCTTCTGGCCCTTGACCAGCGTGCCGATGCAGGTCTTGCCGGTGTAATCGGGCGCGAGCGAGGCCGGGTCAGGCAGCACGGCCTTGACCACCTTCAGCGGAATGACCTCCAGCCCTTCGGCGGTTTTGACGGGCTGTTCCGACAGCAGGCCAAGGTTTTTCAGCACGGTGAACACGTTGATATAGTGATCGCCAAACCCCATCCAGAAGCGCACATCGGCATGGGGATAGTTGGTGGCCAGTGAATGTACCTCGTCATGGCCGGTCATATAGGCCTTCTGTTTACCCACCACCGGCAGATCCCACTCCTTGCCGATCTCGAACATGGTGTTGGTCTGCCACTGGCCGTTCTGCCATGAATAAACCGTGCCGGTAAACTCGCGGAAGTTGATCTCGGGGTCGAAATTGGTGGAGAACCAGCGCCCGTGTGAACCGGCATTGATATCGATGATATCGATCGATTCCACCTGCGGCACGAATTCATCAATCCCGAAGCGGGCAAAGGCATTGACCACGCCTGGGTCAAAGCCCACACCCAGAATCGCCGTCACACCCTTTTCGGCGCAACGCTCTTTGCGCTTCCATTCGTAGTTGCCATACCACGGCGGGGTTTCGCAGATCATCGCGGGGTCTTCGTGAATGGCGGTGTCCATATAGGCCGCGCCGGTTTCCAGACAGGCTTCAAGCACACTCATGTTCACGAAGGGCGAGCCTACGTTGATCACGATCTGTGCGCCGGTTTCGCGGATCAGCGCGGCAACGGCGGCGCTGTCCATTGCATCGATGGCATGGGCTTTCAGAACGCCCCCCTCGGCTTCGGCGATCTTCATCGACCCTTTTTCACGGATCGAGGCGATGATGGCCTCACATTTGGCAAGCGTGCGGCTGGCGATATGGATATCGCCCAACACGTCATTGTTCTGCGCGCATTTATGCGCGGTGACCTGAGCCACGCCTCCGGCGCCGATGATGAGAACGTTCTTTTTCATTTCAGCCATATCCCTCCATACGTTGGGTTGATCGAGTTACGACAGCGCGGCGACGAAGTCGTCATAGTCAAAATCGCGCACCAGCCGGGTGGTTCCATCGAGTTCGCGCACGGCGATCGAGGGCATTTTCACGCCGTTGAACCAGTTTTTCTTGACCATTGTGTAACCCGCCGCGTCCTGAATAGACAGCCGGTCACCGGGTTTGAGCGCCTCAGGGAAGCGGAACTCGCCAAAGATGTCGCCTGCCAGACAGGATTTGCCGCAGATCATCCATTCCTCCGGTCCGTCATCGGGCAGCATCTTTGCGGGCTGGCGATAGATCAGAAGGTCCAGCATATGCGCCTCGGTCGATGAGTCGACGATGGCGAGATGCTTGCCGTTGAAAAGCGTGTCCAGCACCGTCACCTCCAGCGTGGCGGCATTTGTGATCGCCGCCTCTCCGGGTTCCAGGTAGACCTGCACATCGTTCTCCTCGGCGAATCGCTTCAGCCGTGCGGCCAGTTTTGTCAGCGGATAACCCTCGCCGGTGAAATGGATGCCGCCGCCCAGGCTGATCCATTCCATCTTGCGGATCAAAAAGCCGAATCGCTGCTCGATATGGCCCAGCATACGGTCGAAACGGTCGAAATCGGCGTTCTCGCAGTTGTTGTGGAACATGAAGCCCGAAATGCGATCAGCCACGGTGGAGATGCGTTCGGGGTCATGCTCACCCAGCCGCGAGAAGGGGCGGGCGGGGTCGGCAAGGTCAAAATCCGAGGTCGAAACCCCCGGATTCACCCGCAGGCCGCGCTTGTGGTTGGCGCTTTGCCGCTCGAAGCGCTCAAGCTGGCCGATGGTGTTGAAGATGATCTTGTCGGAATGGGCCAGCACGGCTTCGATTTCGTGATCGGCATAGGCGACCGAATAGGCATGTGTTTCGCCGCCGAACTTCTCATACCCCAGCCGCACTTCATACAGTGATGAAGAGGTGGTGCCATCCATATACTGTGCCATGAAATCGAACACCGACCATGTGGCGAAGCATTTTAGCGCCAATAGCGATTTCGCGCCCGAATGCTCGCGCAGCCAGGCGATCTTCTCCAGGTTCGGCAACAGCCGCGCCTTGTCGATCAGGTAGTAGGGGGTTTGCAGCATCTCGGGCCCTCCCGGGGTCAAGGGGTCAGAGGAGCGATTCACTCGCGCGGGGCTGATAACGCCATCGCCCCGCCCGAACAACAGTTATCTTCCTGTCAGACTATAGCGCATGGCGGCCGCAAGAAAAAACCGCCACGGGCGCGGGGCCTGCGGCGGTTCTATCAACAAGGCGGTGTCTTGCCTGCGGGATCAGCCCTGGCGTGCCTTGAACTTCTTCTGGGTCTTGTTGATCACATAGACCCGGCCTTTACGGCGGACGACCTGACAGTCGCGGTGGCGCTGCTTGAGCGAGCGCAGCGAATTTCTGACCTTCATCGGCCTTCTCCTCTTCGCGGCGCGCAAGCGCCTTGAAACTCGAACGCCCCTTGCGGGGCGTGGTGAACATCGCCCTCATAAAGGACAATGGTGGGCACGACAAGGTTCGAACTTGTGACCCCTACGATGTCAACGTAGTGCTCTACCACTGAGCTACGCGCCCTGACCTGATCCCACCCTCCAAGAAAAAGGACGCGGGCGGGACCGCGTCAATGAAGCGGTCTATAAAAGGACTCGCGCGCATGATCAAGGCCTTTCCGCTGCCTAAATTGCAGCGTTATACTGTGACGGGAAGGAGTATACGCATGCCGGTTGCCGTTCAGATATTCGAGCCTGTTCACGCCACCAGCCATGTGGTCTTTGCCTCGCCACACAGCGGACGGGTGTATCCGCCGGATCTGCTGGCGCGTGCGCAGGTTGCCGGGCATGTGTTGCGGTCCTCGGAAGATGCCTATGTCGATCTGTTGCTGGCCGACGCGCCGCATTTCGGGGCGCCGCTGATCACCTCGGAAGTGCCACGCGCCTATGTCGATTTCAACCGTGCCGACTCTGAGCTGGACCCTGCGCTTATCGAGGGGGCCCCACGCGGTGGCATGAACCCGCGCGTGGCCTCGGGCCTGGGGGTGATTGCGCGGGTGGTCGCGAACGGGCGCCATATCTACAGCGGCAAGCTGTCGATGACCGAGGCGCAACGTCGGATAGAGCGCTACTGGCGACCCTATCACGCCGCGCTTGCCGGACTGATGCAGCGCCAGCACGCGCGATTCGGGCAGGTTCTGCTGGCCGATATCCATTCGATGCCGCATGAGGCGCTCAGTGGTCATGCGCTGCGCGGCCATCCGCGCCCAGAGGTAATCCTGGGCGATCGTTTCGGCGCGGCCTGCGGCGGTGACGTGCTGGACCGGGTTGAAGAGGTGTTTCATCGGGCCGGGCTGGTGGTGGCGCGCAACACGCCCTTTGCCGGGGCCTATATTGCGCAACGTTATGGCCAGCCCTCGCGCGGGATGCATGTCATCCAGATCGAGATTGACCGGCGCCTGTATCTGGATGAAGCGCGCGTCGCCCCCGGCCCTGATTTCCAGTGCTTCCGCGCGCTGATGGGCACGGTGGTCGCCGGTATCGCTGAGATCGGCCGCGCCGATGATGCGTCGAAAATGGCGGCGGAATAGCGGGCCTCCGGGCTTCCAGCGCGGGTTTATCAAGAAAATCGGACAAGTCTTTTTGCAGATTTCTTGTAGTCTGCCGGTGTCTGTGCCGTAATACTGCGCGTCAGACCCCGGTGCCTGCCCGTTTTTTCACTGTAATCGACGATCCACCGGCGCGAAGGGCAGATCCAGATGGGCGGGGCACCGGGCGCACTGATACAAATGTGATCGTCAGACCAACAAGGAGCACTCTTCGTGAGCAGACATTTCATTGCCGCAGGCCTGTTCAGCGCGGCATTCGCCGTGCCGGCCATGGCCGACATCGACATGCCGTTCGCCCTGGACTGGCGGTTCGAGGGCCCTGCCGCGCCGTATTTCCTGGCCATCGACAATGGCCATTTCGCGGCTGAGGGTCTGAGCGTCGAGGTCACGGCGGGGCAGGGTTCGCTCGATGCGATCCCGAAGGTGGCGACCGGCGCGTTCCCGGTCGGCTTTGCCGATATGGCCAGCCTGATCAAGTTCATCGACCAGAACCCTGACGCCCCCGTCACCGCGATCATGGTGATGTATGACAAGCCGGCCTTCGCCATTGTCGGGCGTATCAGCCAGGGCGTGTCCACCCCCGCCGATCTGGAAGGCCGCCGCCTGGGCGCACCGCCGCCCGATGGTGCCTGGGCACAATTCCCGGTTTTCGCCGCCGAGCAGGGGCTGGACGTTGCCTCCATCACCATCGAGCCTGTGGGCTTCCCCACGCGTGAGCCGATGTTGGCGGCAGGCGAAGTTGACGCCGTGACCGGATTTTCCTTCACCTCCTATCTGAACACCGTGCGTCTGGGCGTCCCGCCCGAGGACATGTCGGTGATGCTGATGGCCGATTACGGGCTGGCGCTTTATGGTAATGTGATCATCGTCAATACCGATTTTGCCGACGCGAACCCCGAGGCTGTCACCGGCTTCCTGCGCGCTGTGGCACTGGGCCTGCGCGATGCCGCCGCCGACCCCGGCGCGGGTGTGGCCGCTATCGCCGCGCGCAATCCGGCGCTGGATGTCGCTTTGGAAACAGAGCGGCTGGAGATCGCGCTGCGCGACAACATCCTGACCGACTGGGTGCGCGAGAACGGTTTGGGCAATGTCGATGCTGACCGCTATGCCCTGTCGTTGGAGCAGATCGCCATGACCTACGAGTTCCAGCACGAACCCGATGGCGCGCGCTATTTCACTGATCGCTTCCTGCCCACCGATGGTAGCCTGTCGATGGATTGAGGCCATTGGCCTGGTGTTCCCGCGCCCCTTTGGGGGCGCGGGTTTTTTTCTTAGCGGCGCAGATGGAGCGGCATGGGCAATCTAATCGAAATCAAGGGCGTGACTCATGCCTACAAAACCAAGGCCGGCCCTCTGCCGGTGTTGGACAATCTGAACATTTCCATCCCTGAGGGAAGCTTTTGCGCCGTGGTAGGCCCTTCAGGCTGTGGAAAATCCACGCTGACGCGCCTTATTGCCGGGCTGATGTTCCCTGATGAGGGCGAGGTCTGGTTGCATGGGGAACTGGTGAAAAGCCCGCGCAAGACCGTGGGTATGGCGTTTCAGAACCCTGTATTGCTGGAATGGCGCACGATCTTGCAAAACGTGATCCTTCCGCTGGAGATCGTTGCGCCCGGTATGCCCCGCCGCAAAAAGGAAGAGCGCGCGCGCGAACTTCTGGCGCTGGTCGGGTTGGAGGGATTTGAAGACAAACGACCGTCGGAGTTGTCCGGGGGCATGCGGCAGCGTGCCAGCCTGTGCCGGTCGATCGTGCACAAGCCCGATGTGCTGATCCTCGATGAGCCGTTTGGTGCGCTGGATGCCTTTACCCGCGAAGACCTGTGGCAGACGATGCACGAGTTGCGCGTGAAAGAGCCGTTCACCACGCTCCTGATTACCCATGACCTGCGCGAAAGTGTCTATCTGGGCGATCAGGTGGTGGTGCTGTCCGGTCGCCCGGCGACCACGCAGTTCGTGATGGATATTCCCATGCCCGGCCCACGGCCGCTGGAGATGCTTTACACTGCCGAGTCGGTGGAAAAACTGGCGGTTCTGCGCAAGCAGATCCAGATCGCGCAGGGGCGCGCGCAGGCGGAGGCGGTATGATGCGGATCAATATGCAAAAGATCGTGGTGCCGCTGGCCGCCGTCGTGGTGTTGCTGCTGGCCTGGGAGTGGCTGGTGTGGTTCAAGGGCTGGCCCACGTTCAAGATGGCCGCGCCGTCCGATATCTGGCCCGCTTTCCTGCGGTTTCAGCATCTGTTCTGGGAATACGGCTGGCAAACCCTGTGGCGCACAGTGGCCGGGCTGGGGCTGGCAGTGGTGTTCGGCACGTTGATCGGTATGATCATGGGGCTCAGCCGGGTGATGAACGATGCGCTTTACCCGCTTCTGGTTGGCTTCAACGCCATTCCTAAAGCGACCGTGGTGCCGGTCGTGGCGCTGATGTTCATTGGGCAGCATGATTTCAACACCATCCTGATCGCCTTCCTGATCTCGTTCTTTCCCATCGCCGTGTCGGTTGCCATCGGCCTGAGCACGCTTGAACCGGAATACCGCGACATCCTGCGTTCGCTGGGTGCCAGTCGCTTTACCGTGTTCTGGAAAATCGCTCTGCCCAAGACGTTGCCCGAGTTCTTTGGTGCGCTGAAAGTGGCGGTGACGCTGGCCTTCATTGGCACCAATCTGGTGGAGATCATCACGCCGCACGGGCGCGGCCTGGGTCACCTGTTTCAATCGGCGCAGATCAACTCGGACTTCCCGCTGATGTTTGCCGTGTTGATCGCACTCGCGGCGCTTGGGATCTTTCTTTACTACATCGTCGTTGCGCTGGAGCGCATTTTTGCCGGCTGGGCTGACCGCGCGCCCACCTGAGGCGCGTGTTCAGTGCATCGGTGCCGAATCCGGCTTGGCGCCGGGTTTGCGTGCGGGTTTTGCGTAGGCCGTTTTTTTTGCAGATCGTGGCCGGGTGGTTCGTGCCGCCGTCGCCCGAGACGACGCCGCATTCCGCGCCTTGAGCTTTCTTGTGGCCTTGATCGATTCTGCCTCGGCCGCCAGTTCCGCGCTGGTCGGGCGCGGCATATGCGCGGCCATCGCCCCCCAGAAACGCACGGTTTGCTCGATCTGGATTTGCCACAGACGGCACCAGAAATTCAAGCTCTCCCCCCAGAAGGCGGCAGGCGGTTGGTTGCGACGGTCCATGTCAGTCCTCCCTTGGCGTATTACGAATCATCATACGCCTATAGAAAGGGCGCGCCTTGACCCCGCTCAACCCCGGGACGATTTATCAAGGTAAATTTCCGGTGACAGGTTGCTTGTTGCAGCTTTTTGCAACCATTTTGCGGTGGAAACCGCAAACCCCGTGCAGACTGCCAACGTGGCGGTGCGTTACAGACGGTGTTCGGTCATGGCTGGACGGCTGTGCAGAAACTGGAGGCTTTCTTCCAGATATCCGGCTGGCAGATCGCGTCCGATCACGACGATGCGCGATATCGTATCGCCCTTTGGCCAGTGGGTCAGCGGCACCGGAGGGTGAAACACATGCTGTACGCCGTGCAGTGCAAAGGGGTGTTCCATCCCTTCCACATGCACCACCGCCTTCAGGCGCAACACGTTGCTGGCGGCGCTGTTCATGAGAGATTCCAGCCATAGGTCGAACACGATCGGCGAAATCGGATGCGCAATCTCGGCCGATTGGGACGAGATGCGCCCGTCATGGCTTGCAGCCCCTGCACGATGATCCAACGCAGGCCCGCCAAACAGTCCGTGGCTTTGAGGCAATGAAAACGGGTTGGTGCTTTTCAGCCCGCTCAGCGGTGGCAGGCTGGCTTTTTTCGGTGCCGCTGCAACCCAGGCCAACGCCTCGGACTGCTGACTGTCGGTTTGTGGCGAGACCCCGAACAGAAGCGCAGGGTCAATCGCCCCATGTTCGGCTCGCAGCCGGGGCGCACCCGGATTGATGGTGGCCAGACGCTTCTCGAATGCGGCGACTTCGCCGGGTAGCGCCAGATCAGTCTTGGTGAGAATCAGCCGGTCGGCCATTGCCACCTGCTGCACGGCCTCGAAATGGGCATTCAGCGTGGCAGCGCCGGTGGCGCAATCGACAGTTGTCAGCACACCGTCCAGCGCGAAATCCTCGGACAGGTCAGGGTCCATCACCAGTGTCTGCACGATGGGGCCGGGGTCGGCAATGCCGGTGGTTTCAATCATGACCCGCTCGAAATCGGCCAAACCGGCATCGCGCCGCGCTTTCAGGTCAGCCAGCGTCTGCGCCAGATCGCCGCGCACCGTGCAGCACAGGCAGCCCGATTGCATCAGCACCATTGTCTCGGTCGCCGATTCCACCAGGTCATGATCCAGAGCGATCTCGCCGAACTCGTTGATGATTACCGCTGCGCGGGCCATGCGTGGATCAGAGAGAAGCCGGTTCAGAAGCGTGGTTTTCCCCGAGCCGAGGAACCCTGTCAGCAGCGAAACCGGAATCGGAGTATCGGTCATGGCGTAACCCTTGGCAAGCTGAGGAACCTGAACAATGCAAGGCGCGTTATGGCCTTGCCCTTGGCGTCTGTGTTCAGCGATAACATCCCGTCTGAGCGCCGCCAAGGGCAAGGCAATCTGCGCGGTAATTTGGCACGGAAGCAGATTTCACGCTTGCGTGATCGGAAGTGAAGGCGTGCGCTGCGCCTTGGGCTTGCCTTTTCCGGCCGGTGCGGCGATTTGACATGAACGAGTATGATGGAGATGGATATGCGCTTTTCGAACACCTCCCGACGGGCTTTTCTTGCTGGTGGCGCGGCAGCATTTGCCATGCCTGCGCTGGCCCAGGACTTTACCGGCGAGATCGAAGAGATCACCCCTGCCGAGCGGGTGCGCCACAATGTGATGGGTTTCCGCACGCATCATTGGCAAGAGCATTTCGACACCCTGCGCAAGGGCGCCATCCTTTGTGACACTCAGTCGCGCGCGTTGCATTACTGGTCCGAGGATGAAAGCGTCTATCGCGTTTATCCCACCTCGGTGCCGATGACCGATGAGTTTACCCGCCTGGGCTATACCGAGATCGTTCTCAAGCGCCGCGAGCCGGTCTGGATTCCGACGCCGAACATGCGTGAGCGTGACCCGTCGTTGCCTGAGCGCGTTGAGGCCGGGCCGCAAAACCCGATGGGTACGCGGGCGATGAACCTGACGTGGCAGTATTACCGCATCCACGGCATCGACAATGTCGCAAAGATCGGGCGGCGGGCGTCGAACGGGTGCATTGGCCTGTTCAACCACCATGTTGAAGAACTGTTCGAGATGGCCGAAGTCGGCACGCAGGTGCGCTTCATCTGAACTGGCCGGATATCGGACAGGGATGCGGGCTGGCGGTGTCGACAGCCCGCTTACTTATCTCCGCGCCGCATCGCCGCGCGGAAGTCCGACAGGCGAAAGGCACCGATCAGCATGCCCAAGCCAAAATAGCTGACGATCCCGGCAAGAACCAGCATCAGGAGCGCCAGCGATCTGCCGGGTCCGTAAAGCATGGGTGCAAGCATCTGCGCGGCGAACCACAGGCACAGCCCCATGAACCCGGAGGCCAGAATGATGCGCCATAGCCGGTCACGCATCCGGGCATCAGGCCGCGCCGCTTCCCCCATCGGGCGTGCGCCATACCAAAGTTGAAACACCATTGCCCAGGCCGCCAGCGTAGTGCCCCAGGCCGCCGCGACAAAGCCGATAAAGGGCATCAGGCCCACCGCGATTACCGCGTTGACCACCATCGAATTGAGTGCATAGCGAAACGGGCTGCGCGTGTCTTCGCGGGCGAAGTAGAGTGGTTGCAAAACCTTGTGCAGCACAAAGGCGGGCAGTCCCAACCCGTATATGGCAAGCGCCAGTGCTGTGCTGTCAGTGTCGAGCCGGGTAAAGGCGCCACGCTCGAACAGCACCGAGATCAGCGGATGCGCGATTACCACGAGCGCCACGGCGGCGGGCAGGGTCAGGGCAAGCGAGAACTCCATGCCGCGCGAAAAGGCGTCGCGTGCGCGCTCGACTTCGCCCTCGCGAAGGCGGCGAGCCAATTCGGGCAACAGCACCACGCCTACGGCGATGCCCACCACTCCCAGCGGCAGTTGATACAGCCGGTCGGCGTAGGACAGCCATGATATGGCGTTTTCCGTGAACGAGGCCACCTGCCGCCCAACGATCAGGTTGATCTGCACAACCCCCCCGGCCAGCACGGCGGGCGCGGCGATGACCAGCAGGCGCTTGAGTTCCGGCGTCATTCTGGGGCGGCGAAACCGCATGGAAAAGCCAGCGCGACGCACCGCGACCCAGACAATGACAAGCTGTGCGATCCCACCTATTGGCACCGCCCATGCCAGGGTCAGGCCCACGGGCCAGCCAAGATGGGCAGCCAGGAACAGGCTGGCAATGAAGGTTGCGTTCAGCAGCGCCGGGGCGGCGGCGGCGGCGGCAAAACGGCCCGTGGCATTGAGCATGCCGGACAGAAGCGCGGTGAGCGAGATGAACAGGATGTAGGGGAACGCGATGCGCCCGAAAAGCACAGCCATGTCGAACCGTTCATCGCCGCCAAAACCGGCGGCCATGGCCCAGACCAGAAGCGGCATGGAAACCATGGCTATGACTGAAAATGCGATGAGGACACTGGTCATCAGCCAGTAGGCGTCGCGGGCAAATGCCTCCGCTTGTGCTTTGTCGGTGGTGTTCTTCTTGGTGAACATCGGGACAAAAGCGGCGTTGAAGGCACCCTCGGCAAAGAATCGGCGGAACATGTTGGGCAGCGAGAAGGCCACGAAGAAGGCATCCGCCACACTTCCCGCGCCAATGTAGCGGGCCATCAGGATATCACGCACAAAACCAAGGACGCGGCTGGCCAGTGTCCAGCCGCCGACGGTGGCGAAGCTTCGCATCAGGCGGATCGGTGTCATGCCTGGCGCCCGGGTGAAGGGCCTTCGAAGGCCCTTCCAACAAGCCGCGTGAACGCGGCTTTCAACGCGGTTAAGAAACCGCGTTGGGCAAGGCGGTTCGAACCGCCTTGGAACGCGCGGGCACGGCGGGGGTGCTCTTTCATCCTTGTCGCGCCCGCTGCGCCCCGGCTGCGATGGCGGCGCGCAGCTTGCGCTCCAGTGCCTCCTGGCGTGACTTGGTGTGCAGCTTCAGCCCGAACATGTCCTTGACGTAGAATGTGTCCACCACCTGTACCCCATAGGTCGCGATTACCGCACTGGCGATATAGATATTGTTCGCCGCCAGCGTGCGCGTCAGGTCATAAAGCAGCCCCGGCCGGTCACGCGTATCGACTTCGATGATCGTATAGATATCCGAGCCTTCGTTGTCGAAGGCAATGTTCGTCGGCACGCGGAACTGGCGTTCACGTTTCTTGAGCTTGTCGCGTTCCTTCAGCGCCTCGGTCGCCACCACCTCGCCGGCAAATGTGCGTTCGATCATCTTGCGAAGGCGCGGCAGGCGGGATTCCTCGTAGGGGTGGCCCTCGGTGTCCTGGATCCAGAACACAGCCGTGGCAAACCCGTCCTTCGATGTATAGGTGCGCGCATCGACGATATTCGCGCCCACCAGCGCCAGTGCCCCCGCCAGCCGCGAAAAGATGCCCGGATGATCGGCCAGTGCAAAGCAGGCGCGCGTGGCGTCGCGCGCATCGTCGGGGTGCAGGTCTATGCGGATTTCGTTGTCGCCGATTCCACGCAGCAGCCGGGCGAAGGCAACATGTGTCTGGGTTGCCAACCCTTGCCAATAAGGCCCGTAATGGCGCGCGGTCTCGGTGCGCAGATCGCCGCGTGGCCAGTCGGCCAGCGCCTCGCGCAAGGCGCGCTTGGCCTCATCCTCGCGGTTGGAGCGGTTGAGCGCCTCCATCCCGTTTTCAAGCACCTCGGCGGTGACGCGGTAGAGCTGGCGCAGCAACATGGCCTTCCAGTTGTTCCAGGTGCCCGGCCCGACGCCCCGGATGTCGCAGACCGTCAGCACCGTCAGCAGGTCCAGCCGCTTGCGTGTCTTTACCGCCTTGGCAAAGTCGCGCACCGTGCGCGGATCGCCGATATCGCGTTTTTGCGCAACGTCCGACATCAGGAGATGGTTGCGCACCAGCCATTCGACGGTTTCGCTGTCTTCGGCATTGAGCCGAAGCCGGGGCCCCACGCGCCGGGCAATCTGTGCACCCAGCACCGAATGATCCTCGGGGCGGCCCTTGCCGATATCGTGCAGCAGAAGCGCGACATAAATCACCTTGCGGTTCACCCCTTCCTCGAGGATGCGCGAGGCAATCGGCAGTTCTTCAACCAGTTCACCCCGTTCGATCTGGGCCAGCGTGCTGATGCACTGGATCGTATGCTCATCGACCGTGTAATGGTGATAGACGTTGAACTGCATCATCGCCACGATGGGTTCGAACTCGGGCAGAAAGGCTGACAGAACGCCCAACTCGTTCATCCGGCGCAGGGGGCGTTCAGGGTTGCCGTGCTTGAGCATGAGATCCAGAAAAATCCGCACGGCCTCGGGGTTCTCGCGTAGATCGGAGTCGATCAGATGGAGGTTTCCTGCGATCAGGCGCATGGCGTCCGGGTGCAGCAGCAGGCCGGTGCGCAGCGCCTCTTCGAAGATGCGCAGAAGGTTGAGCGGGTCTTGGAGAAAGATCTTCGGGTCGGCGATGTTCAGGCGGTTCAGGTCAACCTTGTATCCTTCTTTCACCCGCTTGCGCCGCCGTAGAAGACCCAGAAGCCCCGGCGCGCGCTTGACATGGCGTGCCTCAAGCGCGGTCAGGAAGATGCGCGTCAGCTCGCCCACACGTGTTGCATGGCGGAAATAGGCCTGCATGAAATGCTCGACCGCGCGGCGCCCGCCGTGATCGGCAAAGCCCATGCGCTCGGCCACATCGGGCTGCTGGTCAAATGTCAGCTGGTCCACCGCACGACCGCTGATATGGTGCAGATGGCAGCGCACGGCCCAGAGGAAGGTCTCGGCGGCGCGGAAGTTCTGGTATTCCTCGTCGGTGAAGAAACCCAGCGGCACCAGTTCGGCGGCTTGTTCGACGCGGTGCAGATATTTGGCGATCCAGTAGAGGGTCTGCAAATCGCGCAGCCCGCCCTTGCCCTCTTTCACATTGGGCTCCAGCATATAGCGCTGCCCGCCCTGCTTTAGGTGGCGCTCGGCGCGTTCCTCCAGCTTTGCCTCGACAAACTCCGACTGCGTACCCTTGAACAGATCGCTCCACAGCCGGTCTTTCAGCGACCGCGCCAGCGATACCTCGCCACAAAGATAGCGGTTCTCAAGAAGAGCGGTTCGGATCGTGTAATCCGCACGCCCAAGGCGCAGACAATCGTCTACGTTGCGCGTGGCGTGGCCGATCTTCAGTTTCAGATCCCAAAGGATATAAAGCGTACTCTCTATAACGCTTTCGGCCCAGCCCGTGACTTTCCAGGGGATAAGAAACAAGAGATCGACATCAGAATGCGGGGCCATTTCAGCACGACCATAGCCGCCCACGGCCAGAACACTGATCTGCTCGCCGCCGGTCGGGTTTGACAGCGGGTGCAGGTGGCGTTGCGCGATGTTGAACGCGGCAGTGACCACCGCATCGGTCAGCCATGTCTGGGCCCGGACAAAGGCGCGGGCATCGCGCGGGGCGGCCAGAAAGGCGTTCTCAAGCGCCTCGTTGCCGGATTTCAACGCCTCTGCCAGCACCTGAACCGCCGCTGCGCGCCGGTCGCGGTTGTCGCCAGGGGTGGCCATCGCCGCTTCCATCCGGGCATCGAGTGCAGCCAGGTCCAGAATGGCGCCCTGCTCGCAAATCAATGGTTCACGCGGCTCGGGCGGGCAGGCATAGAGCGGGCCGGAGGGCCGCTCAGCCGGGGGCTGAAGGGTTTCGGGCACGGATGGGCGGACCCTTACAGGCCCGGGCCGGCAAAGCTGCGCGGGGCGGAATCGAGGATGACCACTGCATTGTCGCGGATCGTCGCCACCGCCAGACCGCGCTGTATTGTGCCGTCAGGACGGAACCGGAACACGCCATTCACCCCCACAAAGCCCGAGCCTTGCGTCAGCGCTGCGCGTGACAGCGCGTCAGGCTGGCCCGTTGCCAGAAGCGCACCTATGGCGGCGATGCCGTCATAGGCCAACCCGGCGATAGGGTGCGGACTGGAGCCATAGGCAGCGGCGTAGCGCGCTTCGAAGCGTTCGGTCAGGGCAGGGTCAGGCATGGCAAACCAGCCCTCCTGCAGGCCGCGCAACTCTAGGGTGGCCGGCGGGATGTCCCACCGGGTAAGGCCCATGAACTGAAATTGTGGATGGGAAATCCGGTTGTCGGGCAGAAGCTGCGCCAGAATCGGCAGTGCCCCAGCGGTATTGGCGGTGAAGAACAGGGTTTGCGCCCCGGAGGACCGCGCGGTTGACGCAATGGCGGGAAGGGCCTCGACAATGCCCTGCTGCGAGAAGGAGTAAGACTCGGTCGCGACGATGCTCGCCCCGGTGCGCGCTGCCGCCGAACGGATGGCGGCCTCGGCAATCTCGCCCTCGGTGGTGCGCTCAGCCACGATCATCACCTGGCCACGGCCCTCACTGGCGGCATGGTTCAGGAGGCGTTCTGCGGTGTTGTCAAAGCTCTGACCGAGAATGAAGACGTTGCCACCTGCAATGGCGGTGTTGTTGGAAAAGCTCAGCACGCTCAAACCGCTTCGCGCGGCAGTTGCGCCCACTGCGTTGGCTTCATCGCCAAAGACGGGGCCCAGGATAATGCGTGCCCCGGCATCGGCGGCTTGCTGTGCCACCTGCGCGGCGCGGCCCGGATCGCCCGCGGTTTCATAGATCCGCAGGTCGATATCTACGCCGCGCAGATCGGACACGGCAAGCCTTGCCGCATTCTCCAGGCTTGTGGCCAGAACCTGGCGCCCTTGATCGGACGAACCGCCCGGTACCAGCAGCGCTACCTGCACCGGCCCCGCCGAGGGATCGACACGCGGCGCTGTGCCAGCAATGGGAACCGGCCCGCAGGCGCTGAGTGCGGCAAGGCCGCTCAGGGCAACCAGCGCCCGGAGTGGTGCAAGAAGTCCAAGGCGGCGGGCAAGGATCGAAACGACAGGCATGTTGGCTCCTCATACGGTCTTGCGGCGGCGGTGAGCAAAGGCAACACTAAGGTCTTGCCTTGCCGAAGTAAACGCATGACGAAAGCGCCGCCGATGCCCAGCCGTGACCCAAGCCTTGCCGACACAACCGATGCGGCCCCCGAAAGCGCGCACGCCGCTTCCTCGGACCGCCGCCCATTGGCCCCGGGGCTGCATATCCTGTCTACTCCGATCGGTGCGGCGCGTGATATCACCTTGCGGGCGCTGGATATACTGGCACAAGCTGATGTCCTGGCCGCCGAGGATACCCGCAGCTTGCGTCGGCTGATGGAGATCCATGGCGTGCGATTGGGCGACCGTCCAATTTGGGCCTATCATGACCATAACGGTATGAAAATGCGTCCGAAAATTCTGGCTGCGTTGGCCGAGGGGAAATCCGTCGCCTATGCGTCCGAGGCTGGAACCCCGCTTGTCGCCGATCCGGGTTACCAACTGACACGCGCCGCCATCGATGCAGGGTATCCTGTGTTGGCCGCGCCCGGCGCCTCGGCGGTGCTGGCGGCGCTGGCCGTCGGCGGGTTGCCCACCGACCGGTTCTGCTTCATGGGTTTCGCCCCGCCTCAGGCGGCAGCGCGCCGGCAGTTTCTTGCCGAGGCGGCGCAAATTCCGGCAACACTGGTTTTTTATGAATCGCCAAAGCGTGTTCACCGAGTGTTAGGTGAATTGCGTGATGCTTTGGGAGAAGAGCGCGAATGTGCACTGTGCAGGGAACTGACCAAGCGTTTTGAAGAGGTGGTTCGCGGTTCGCTGGGAACGGTCGCCCAAGCCATCGCCGGGCGTGAACTGAAGGGCGAAATCGTGATCCTGGTGGATCGCGGGCGCAAGGTGGCCGAGGACGCCGTTGACCTGGAGGCCGTTTTGCGCACGGCCCTGGGCAACCACAGCCTGCGAGAGGCGGTGGATTTGGTCGCGGCGGCGCAAGGACTGCCGCGACGGCGGGTGTATCAGCTCGCGCTTGAAATGGAACGACGGGGAGAGCGGGAATGAGCGGCATGATTTCCTACCTGGCCGGGGCATCGGCTGAAAAGCAGGTTGCCGCACATTACGCCCGCAAAGGCATGACGATTGCGGCCGAGCGCTGGCGCGGGGAGGGGGGCGAGATTGATCTGGTGGCGCAGGACGGCGATGGGCTGGTCTTCATTGAGGTCAAGAAAAGCCGCAGTCACGCGCGTGCCGCTGAGCGGCTGACGATGCGCCAAACCCGGCGGCTGTTCGATGCCGCAGGCGAATATATGGCAACCTTCTGCGCGGGGGGCGTGGTGAATGCCCGGTTCGACGTGGCGCTTGTCGATGGTGCTGGCCGGATCAAGATTGTCGAGAACGCGCTGATCGCCTGATCGGCGGCGATTGCATCTGTCGAGCGGCTGGGTCATCAAGGATGTCGACAGGCATGCCAAAGGCATGCGCGAACGACAGGAGCGATTATGGCGCTGCAAGTTGCCTTCCAGATGGACCCGATCGAAGGGGTGAATATTGATGCCGACAGCACCTTCCGCCTGGCGGAAGAGGCGCAATCACGCGGGCATGAACTGCATGTCTATACGCCGGATCGGCTGGTCTGGGACAATGGGCAGGTCATGGCCCGCGCCCGGCCCTTCACGTTGCAAAGGGTGAAGGGTGATCATGTACGGTTTGGCGATGAGCAGTTGCTGGATCTGGGTGGCCTCGATGTCATCTGGCTGCGGCAGGATCCGCCGTTTGACATGTCCTACATCACCTCAACCCATCTGCTTGATCTGATTCACCCGAAAACCCTGGTGGTGAACGATCCGTTCTGGGTGCGAAACTACCCTGAGAAACTGCTGGTCCTGCAATTTCCAGACCTGACGCCGCCCACCATGATCGCCCGCAATCTTGAGGATATCCGCGATTTCAAGGCGCGGCATGGCGACATTATCCTCAAGCCGCTTTACGGTAATGGCGGCGCCGGAGTGTTTCGTCTGGATGCCAGCGACCGCAACCTGGCTTCGCTGCATGAAATGTTCACCGGTTTTT
Organism: uncultured Rhodobacter sp.; assembly: GCA_964496915.1. GTDB lineage: Bacteria > Pseudomonadota > Alphaproteobacteria > Rhodobacterales > Rhodobacteraceae > Pararhodobacter. The sequence goes on along the minus strand of CAZCAX010000015.1, from coordinate 3,373 downwards.
CGCGTGAGCCGATGATCGTGCAGAAGTATCTGCCCGCGGTGTCAAACGGGGATAAGCGGGTAATTCTGGTCGATGGTGAGCCGGTTGGCGCGATCAATCGGGTTCCGGCCGCAGGCGAGACGCGCTCAAACCTGCATGTTGGTGGCCGCGCCGAAAAGGTGGGCCTTACCGAGCGTGACCGCCAGATCTGCGCTGCCATTGGTCCACTCCTGCGCGAGCGCGGGCAGGTTTTCGTTGGCATCGACATCATTGGCGACTGGCTGACCGAGATCAATCTGACATCGCCCACCGGCATTCAGGAACTGGAGCGATTTGACAATGTCAATGTCGCGGGTCGGATCTGGGATGCGATCGAGGGCAGGCGCGCGGCGCAATGAGTCTTCGTGCGCGCTTTCTGCGATGGCTCCTCTGGATCATCGTGCGGCCGCTTTTCGTTGCCATGACCGAGGTCAAAAGCGCGCGCCGGCGGTTTCTGAGCGCTGCACGTATCCTGTTTCATCCGCCACCGCTCAGTCTGATTCTGCGTGCGCGCGGGCCGGTGCCCGGTCTTTGGGTGCAGAACCAGCCGCGGGGTGGAGGGGTCATCTTGTACTTCCACGGTGGCGCTTATTTGATGGGCGCGCCAGAAACCCATGCCGCGATGGTCGCCGAACTGGCACGCCGGACCGGCCTTCCCGCCTTTGTGCCACGTTATCGCCTTGCCCCCGAACATCCTTTCCCCGCCGCTTTCGATGATGCGCTGGCGGCCTGGGACCGGTTGCGCGCCTTGGGCTACGCGCCGGCCGAGATCGTGCTGGGTGGTGACTCGGCGGGGGGTGGGCTGGCGCTGGCGCTATTGTCGCATCTGTGCCGCGACGGACAGCGCCCGGCCGGCGCCTTCGCCCTGTCGCCCTGGACGGATCTGACATTCTCGGGCGCGTCGCTCAACACAAACGCCCGGCGCGATCCTCTTTTGTCGGTTGACCGCGTCGAAGAGGTGCGCGCGATGATCCTTGGAACGTCCTGCCCCGCTGACCCCGCTGATCCACGTCTGTCGCCGCTCTTTGCGGAGTTCCCCGGCGCGCCCCCGGTGCAGATCCATGTCGCCGAAACCGAAATCCTGCGCGATGACAGTCTGCGCCTTCAAGGGCCGCTGCCCGCCGCTGATATCCGCATGCCCGGTGATCTGCCCCATGTCTGGCCGATCCTCCACAATCACCTTCCCGAGGCGCGCGACACCCTCGCCACCATCGCCGATTTCATCCGCGTGTCTCTGGCCCGAAGCTCAGTCGGAAACTGACGGCCTCGGCCACATGTGGCAGGCGTACGGTATCGCAGTCATCAAGATCTGCGATGGTGCGGGCGACGCGAAGGATGCGGTGATAACCTCGCGCGCTAAGCCCGAATCGCTCGGCTACCTGGGCGAGCAGGGCGCGTCCCTCGGTATCGGGGGCGGCGATTTCTTCCAGCAGCGTTCCCTCGGCATCAGCGTTGACGCGCAACCCTTCGTGGCCTGAAAACCGCTTGTCCTGCAAGGACCGCGCCTGCGCCACTCGCGCCGCTACCTGTGCTGAACCCTCGCCCGCATGGGGCAGGTCGAGGTCGGCATAGGCCACCGGTGGCACCTCGACCCGCAGGTCGAAACGGTCCATCAGAGGGCCCGAGATGCGCCCCAGATATTCCTCACCGCATGTTGGGGCGCGTGCACAGGCGCGGGCCGGTTCGGCCATATAACCGCATTTGCAGGGGTTCGCCGCAGCAACCAGCAGGAACCGGCAGGGGTAGCGTGTATGGGCATTGGCGCGGGCTACGACCACTTCGCCGGTTTCAATCGGTTGGCGCAGGGTTTCCAGCACGATGCGCGGGAATTCGGGAAACTCGTCCATGAACAGGACACCATTGTGGGCCAACGAAATCTCACCCGGTTTGGCTCCGCGCCCACCACCGACGATGGCCGCCACCGAGGCTGTATGATGCGGTTCGCGGAAAGGGCGCTGGCGCGAGATCCCGCCTTCGTCCAGTAACCCGGCCAGCGAATGGATCATCGAGGTCTCCAGCGCCTCGGCAGGGCTGAGCGGGGGCAGGATGCCGGGCATGCGCGCGGCCAGCATCGACTTGCCGGAACCTGGCGTGCCGACCATGAACAGATGGTGTCGACCCGCCGCCGCGATTTCAAGCGCGCGTTTGGCGCGTTCCTGTCCCTTCACATCGGCCAGATCCCGGGCGGCGGGTGCCACGTCTACCTCGCCGGGGCTGGCGCGGGGCAGTGGGGCCTGGCCGGTCAGATGGCGGATGGCATCCAGAAGCGTTGTGGGCGCAAAGACCTGGGCTGCACCCACCCAGGCGGCCTCGGCCCCGCAGCCGCGCGGGCAAATCAGCGCGCAATCCTCACCCGCTGCTGCCATGGCGGCCGGGAGTGCGCCCACCACCGGCACCAGCCGTCCGTCGAGCGACAACTCGCCCAGCGACACGGTGCGCGCCAGTTCCTCGGCCGGCAGCACCTCTAACGCGGCCAGAAGTGCCAGCGCGATGGGCAGATCGAAATGCGAGCCCTCCTTTGGCAGGTCGGCGGGCGAAAGATTGATGGTGATACGTTTGGGCGGCAGCGCTATCGACAACGAAGAAAGCGCCGCGCGCACTCTTTCACGCGCCTCGGATACCGCCTTGTCCGGCAAACCGACGACGTAAAAGGCCGGCAGCCCTGCCGAAAGAACGCATTGCGTCTCTACCAGCCGCGCCTCAACCCCTTCAAAGGCCACGGTTCGCGCCACTGCGAGCATTCTCTGTCACCCCAATTACCCCGGGGCGAGTTTCAGCGGAAAATGCCTAATAATCTGTTAACGAAGATAAACCTTGCCTGCGGTCCTCACATATATCGCCCGGCGCGTTGCAAAACCTCGATCTGGTATCCGTCGGGATCAGCGATGAAGAAAAACTTTGCCACCTGTCTGTCGCCCTTGCGAAAATCGACAATCCTTCGCGGTGCCAGGCCGGCGGCGTCCAGCCGGGCGTGTTCTGCCTCCAGATCGGTGACGCTGACCGCCAGATGACCGTAGCCATCGCCCAGATCATAGGGTTCCGTGCGATCCTTGTTGATGGTCAGTTCCAGTTCAAACCCGGTCTGGGCGTTGGACAGATAGACAAGGGTGAAGCCTTCGAAATCCAGTCGCTCTGCAACCTCCAGATCAAAAGCCGCGCGATAGAATGCGACCGAGCGGGCCTCATCAAGAACGCGGATCATGCTGTGGATCATCTTGGCCATGGTGCCAATCCCTTGCTTTGAATGAACAAGGGCCGCCAAATGGCGGCCCTCTTGATGCGCTGATCTGCGATCAGATCACTCGATGATTTTCGAGACGACGCCTGCACCGACGGTGCGGCCGCCTTCGCGGAT
>CAZCAX010000014.1:0-102165 GCA_964496915.1 uncultured Rhodobacter sp. | reverse complement strand
TGGCCAGCAGGCCGTAGTGCCGGATGCGATGGAAGCCGTCGGGCAGGACATGGATGTCGGGCAGGACATGGATCAGGAAGCGGCGGATGAACTCGGGTGTGGCCAGCCGCATCACCTTTTGGCGGTCGCCGGATTTGATGCGGTAGTCTTTCCAGCGGAAGGCGACGGTTTGGGCATCGGCGCTGACCAGGCGCGTATTCGAGATGGCGACGCGATGGGTATAGCGGCTCAGGTAGGCCAGAACCGCTTCCGGGCCGCCGAAGGGTGGCTTGGCGTAAACCACCCATTCGGATTTGCGGAACGGGGCGAGCCACTGCGCGAAGGTGTGCGCATCGGCCAACGCGGCCAGATCGCCGAAGAAGATGAGCTGACCGGCCCGGTGCAGATCTATCAGCCCGTCCAGAAACAGGCGCCGGAACAGCCGCGACAGCACCCGCACATGCAGGAAGAACCCGGGTTTACAAGCGACCCACTTCGCGCCGTCGGGCGACAGGCCGCCGCCCGGCACGATCATGTGGATGTGAGGATGGTGGGTCAGCGCGGAGCCCCAGGTGTGCAACACGCTGGTCATGCCCACCCGCGCGCCCATGCGCTTGGGGTCTGTCGCGATGGTCATCACCGTTTCCGCCGACGCCTTGAACAACAGACCGTAGACCGCCCGCTTGTTCCAATAGGCGATCTGGGCGATCTCGGCGGGCAGCGTGAAGACGACATGGAAATACTCCACGGGCAGAAGATCCTCGGCACACGCCTCCATCCAGTCGCGCGCCGCTGGCCCTTGGCACTTGGGGCAGTGCCGGTTCTTGCAGGAGTTATAGGCGATGTGGTGGTGGCCGCACTTGGTGCAACCGGCCACATGCCCGCCGAGCGCTTCGGTCCGGCAGGCTTCAATCGCTGACATCACCTTCAACTGGGACAGGCTGACATGCCCCGCATTGGCCTGCCGCCACGCTGGACCATGGGCACGGAAGATGTCAGCGATCTCCAGCTTCGGCCGGGTCACCCCGGCACCCGGTCACTCCAGACTTCGCTTCACGGCCTGGTCCTGCAACCTGGCCAGCATCTCGTAGGGGCTGACGGTGTCGCGGATCGTCTTGGTGGCCACGTGGGTGTATCGCGCGGTGGTTGTCAGCTTGGCGTGGCCGAGCAGCACCTGGATCACCCGCACGTCTGTGTTGGCTTCAAGCAGATGCGTCGCGAAGCTGTGGCGCAACGTGTGCAGTGTCGCGGGCTTGCTGACGCCGGCCCGGGCGCGGCCATCAGGATGTCGGACACCTCCTCGACGCTGAAGACTACGGGCAGCTTGCGCGGTTCGGTGCGAAATTGCATGTAGCGCTTCATCTCCTCGCGCCCGCAGGTCATCCCGAAGAAGAACCGCAGCGCCACGATCCGCGTGTTGAAGGTCGACGGGGTCACCCCGGTGTCCGACATGTGGAACTGATAGGCGCGCAGGTCCTCCGGCGTTGCCGTGTCTGGTGATCGCCCAAGAAAGGCCGCGAAATCCTTGATCGCCCGGATGTGCGACTTCTGCGCCTTGTCGCCCATCCCGCGGATGCGCATGTCTTCGATCATCCGCTGGCGCAGCGGGCTAATTCTCTCCTCTGTCATGGAAACCTCCTGTCTGATGATTGAGAAGACCCCAATCGTCAGGCAGGTCACGAACATCACAAAATGCGCAGGGCTAATGGCGGCTCAACCATCAGCCAAAAGCGCCAATGCCGCGCGAGCGGCTTCGTCCCTGGGCCGAAAACGTCGTCCGGCCGACGGTCAGCCCTCGTTCACCTCTTCCATCCCGAGGTGCTTCGCGAGGATGCGGCGGATCATTTCGGGGCGGGAAGGGTCATCCTCCGCTTTCGAGCAAAGGTCGTCGATGGCGCGTATCATAGACGCCGGCAAACGAACCAGAACGCCGTGGGTGTCGCGTTTGGGAGGTGCCATTTTGATTCCTCATGCTGATATTGATATTATTATTGATATCAATATCAGCATGTGCCATGATAGACGGACGAAAGCAAGGCTCCACCCTTGCCCCCGCCCTGACCAGGGCGTCCTTTAGTCGAGAAAGGAACTACCATGGCTATCAACCCGATTAGCACGTCCGCGCGGGCGTTGGAAACTGCGCAAATCAAACCCGCCTCTGTTTCGCCCCCCTCTATTTCGCCCGGGGTGCGTGACGCCTTCTGCGATCTGCTGGAATGCCTTGCGCATCTCATCGAAATCGAGGCGTTCTTCGCATCGGACGCCTCCTTCGACCCCGCGTTTGCGGTCGATCCGGGCGAGTCTGTCCATGCCTATGCGACTGTCCGTGCCGCTGCCCGGAAGGTGCGCAAGCTGGCGCCCGTCTGGCCCGGCGACAAGGCGCTTAAGCTGGCCGCGCTGCTGGTCGATCTGGCGATCGGCATGGAAGAGGCGATGGATCGCGCTGGCGTGCACGAGATGATCGCCCATGCGCGCGCCTGTCTCCTGCTCGAGGCAGATGCCCCGGAGGCTGAGGTCACCAACCACCTCCTGAGGGTCGCCTTCGTCCGGCTCGAACGGCTGGCCGCGCTCGAGACGGGTGCTGAACCGCTGCTGCATCCTGATGCGCATGACGCCGCGCCTGAACCGGCGTTCTGCGTCTGATCTCAGGCGTTTTCCCCTGAATATTTCCTGATCCGGCCCGCATTCCGCGTGCCATCGGCAGGCTGCCGCTGTTCCGGCGCCTGCCCATCCGACCGCCTTTGCGGATCGGCCGGATCATCTCTGCCCCTTTCAAGGAGGATGACACCATGGCCATCCAACCCACCCTTTCCGGGCTGTTGCTGCCCTCGACCATTTCCTTGCCCGATACGCAGGATCTGCGCGACTGGCCGCATATCCCGGCCGAGGTCGTCTGCCGCCACGCCAAGCAGCTCGGCGCGGCGGGCGAAGCGCTGTTCGACAGCCAGATGCTGTGTTTCGGCGAGATCGGGTTGCCGGTGCCCGAGTTCCTGTCCTTCGACCGCGTGCTTCTGCGCAGCCCGCAGCTGCTGCGCGTGCAGATCAAGACCGTCACCATGCCGTCGGACCACGGCTACGCAGTCACCCCGCGCAAGGGCTATCGCGGCAGCCCGCAGGGGATGCGGGCCTATGAGGCCGATGAGTATGATCTCCTCGCCATCGTCATCCTGAGCGAAGGCGTGATCCGCTACAGCGCCGCGACGGCGGGGCGGCCCCAATGGCGCCGAGGCCGCAGCCCTGGCCCGCGCCACGCTCGCCCGGGTGCGCGAGACCGGTACCCCGCTGGCCGAGGCGCTGCTGGACGCGCGCGAGATGAAAGGGGAGGTGTTGAAGAGGTGGGTCAGGCGGATCAGGAGCAGCGGTCATCCTGCACGGCACAAGGTGGGGGAGAGTGTCATTGCGCTGGACCCCGGGTGATCGACCCGGTTTCATGGCCAGCGGCAAAATGGAAATCGCCATTGGGATTTCAACGAAGGTGACCTATATTCTCGGCATGGTAGCCGCCGACTCGAAGCCTCAGCCGAGCGCTGAACAACCGGCAGATACCAAATGATACCCCGCTCGCTACCCTGACGAACAATGAGCGGGGGAAATCGCAACAAAATCAACGCGATATCGGAAGGCAAATGGCGGAGAGAGCGTCCGTCGGTTGGCGGTCAAGTGATCGCTAAGTTATTGATAATAAATGATTTCGTATTTTTCAGTATCGCAAAATGTATAGCAGTATGTATAGCATATTTGGCTTGCACAAAGAGGGTCATTTGATGTAATAATATAACATAGTGAGTGTAACGAGTTCCCCATGGGTATCATGTCCCGCCTTGGCCGTGTGTTTGGCCAAGGCACCCCTGAACAGAAGTCCATCCGTTTGACCGACCCCGAGGCGTTCCCCCTGTTTGGGGTGATCGCTTCGGCTTCGGGCCAGACTGTCACCGCCGCCAGCGCCATGCGGGTGCCCGCTGTTCGCAGGGCGGTGTCGCTGATCGCGGAATCTGTCGCCACGCTGCCGTTCAAGCTCTATGACCGCGACACGCGCGAGACTGTGAGGGATCATCCCGCCTATGGTCTGGTGCATGACTGGGCCAATGACTGGACCAGCGCCGAAGCCCTGCGCGAGGCGCTGAGCGCCGATGCGCTGCTGACCGGCAATGGCTATGCGCAGGTGGTGCGCAACGCCGAGGGCAAGCCGCTGGAGCTGCACCGCATGGACCCCGGCGCGGTCTGTATCGAATATGACGATTTCGGCGAACCCTCTTACCGCATCCGGCTGAAAGACGGGGCCGAGACCTTCCTTGCCTATCATGATGTGCTGCATGTTCAGGCCATCGGGGGCATATCGCCCATCACCTTGGCGCGCGAGGCCATCGGGCTGGCGCTGGCGGCTGAGCATCATCTTTCCGGGTTCTTCAGGAACGGCGGGCGCCCCTCGGGCGTGATCCTGCATCCCAACAAGCTGGAAGCCGAGACGATGAAGAAACTGGCGGCAAGCTGGTTTCAATCGCATGGCGGGGAACAGGCCGGATCAACCGCCATTCTGGATGAGGGCATGACCTTCAAGGAAATCGCGGTGAAGCTGGCCGATGCCGAATTCTCGGAAGTGCGCCGCGAACAGGTGCGCGAGATCGCCCGCGCCTTCAACGTGCCGCCTGCGCTGCTTTATGAGCTGTCGCGCGGCACCTGGTCCAATTTTGAGCAATCGCACCGCGACTTCCTGACCGGCACCCTGCGCCCCTGGGTGGCGCGCTGGCAGGCGGCCTATGCGCGCGTGCTGCTGACGCCCGAGGAACGCGCCGGGTTCTATATCGAGGCCACGCCCGATGACATGCTGTCGGTGGAGTTCGCCGCCCGTGCCACCGCCTTCAGCCAATATGTCGCCATGCGCGCCCTGACCCCGAACGAGGTGCGCGCAGCCCTGAACCGCCCGCCGCTGGCCGGTGGCGATGTGCTGCAAAACCCTTTCACCACCACCAGCGCCATGCCCGCGCCTGAACAAGAGAAACGAAAGACCGATGACTGATCTAATTACCCATCGCGGGTTCTTTGGAGACAAGGCACATGCCTTCTGCCTGACCGATGCCATGCTGGCCGAGTTGGAAACCCTGACCGGCCTGGGTGTCGGTGCCATGTATTTCCAGCTTGTGAACATGGCCTATCCTGCCGAGACCCTGCGCGAGATCATCCGGCTGGGCCTGATCGGCGCAGGCACCGCGCCCGAGGCTGCGAAGCGGCTGTGCGATACCTACGCCAGCAACCGCCCGCTGGCCGAGACCTTCCCCTTGGCCTTTGAGATCATGGAAGCGCGTTGGACCGGCACCGGCAAGGACCAGACGCCCGAAGATGTGGCGCGGGCCGCTGAAGCCGATTTTGACGCCCTGCCGGTGGCGGCATGACCGACCGGCTGGAGTTCAAGGCGGCGCTGGCCATCACCGATCAGGGCGAGATCACCGGCACCGCCTGGCCGTTTGGTTCGCCTGACCGGGTGGGCGATGTGATCGAGAAGGGCGCATTCACCGGCCCGGACCGGCTGCCGATGCTCTTCAGCCATGATCAGGCGCAGGTGATTGGCGTCTGGGATGAGATCAGCGAATCTGAAACCGGCCTGACCGTCAAAGGCCGGTTGCTGGTTGACGATGTGGAGCGCGCCCGCGAAGTGCGCGCCATGGTCAAGGCCGGTGCGGTCTCGGGCCTCTCCATTGGTTTTGTCACCAAGCAGGCCACGCGCCACGCCAAGGGGCGCCGGATCAGCGCCCTTGATCTGCATGAAATCAGCCTTGTTGCGGTCCCGGCGCATCCGGGGGCGCGGATCACCTCTGTAAAATCAGTAACGAGTAACGGAGTTCCCGAAGTGGAAAACGAAGAAACCCAGACCCCGGCCAATGCGCCGGAAATCGACACCAAGACGTTCAACGCGGTCCTGGCGCGGCTGGACAAGCTGGAGGCCAGGACGGGCCGCCCCGCTGCCCCTGCCATCGTGCAGGGGGCCGAGAATGGCGAGCGCAAGGCGTTCGTGACCTTCCTGCAATCGGGCCAGATGGACCAGAAGGCGCTGACCGTGGCCAATGACGCCCCGGCCTATGTGCTGGCACCCGAAGAAACCTCGGGCGAGTTCATCCGCAACCTGGTGGAGTTCAGCCCCATCCGCAGCATTGCCGATGTGCGCACCACCGGCAGCCATACGATCCTGCTGCCCAAGCGCACCGGCATCACGAATGCGCTCTGGGTGGGCGAGACTGCCCCGCGCACCGCATCGGAGCCGACCTTTGATCAGATGGAAGTCACGGTGAAGGAACTGGCCACCTATGTGGATATCTCGCTGCGCATGCTGGAAGATTCGGCCAATGTCGAAGCCGAGGTGCGCCTGGCGCTGGCCGAAGACTTCGGCCAGAAGGAAGCGCTGTCTTTCGTGAAAGGCGCCGCCGCGCTGGAGCCGACCGGCTTCATGACCGCCGCCGGTATCGCCGAGACCAACAATGGCCATGCGGCCAATCTTTCGGCGGATGCGCTGATCAACCTGCTGTATGCGATGCCCGCGACCTATCGCAACCGGGGCAGCTGGGTGATGAACGGCACCACGCTGGCCACTGTCCGCAAGCTGAAGGATGGCCACAACAACTATCTGTGGCAGCCCAGCTATCAGGCGGGCCAGCCCGAAACCATCCTGGGCCGCCCGGTGGTGGAGGCGCTGGACATGCCCGATATTGCCAGCGGCGCCACGCCGATCATCTTTGGCGATTTCCGCGCGGGCTATCGCATCTATGACCGGGTGGGGCTGGATGTGATGCCCGATCTGCTGACCCAGCGCACCATCGGCATTGCCCGCTTCCATGCGCGCCGCCGGGTTGGGGCAGGGGTGGTGCGCCCCGATGTGTTCCGCAAGCTGAAGATGGCTGCCTGACCTGCCATGCCCGGCACCACCGCACCCGCGCCGGAAGTCCTGTTGTGTCACGGTGGCCATGCCGTGACGCTTCGGGCATCCTTGCGGGCTGCGGTGGCGCTGGACGCGCTGCCGGGCGGCTTTGCCGCCGCCTGGGGTGGCATCGCCGGTCAGAAGCTGACCACCCTACATGCGGTGATCCGGGCCTGCGCCACGGATCGGGCAGGGGCGGAACGCCTGCTTGCCCAAGCCGCGAAAGAACCGCTTGCGTATTTTGCCCAATGCGCGCAAGCGGCCTGCCTCGCCCTGCTGTCGGGCATCCTCACACCCGACCGGCAGGGCGAGGCGCCTTCCACCACCACCGCGCCCGCCAGGCCGATCAGTGACCATCTGGCCGATCTATACCGCTATGGCACCGGCTGGCTGGGCTGGCCACCTTCCGAGGTCTGGAACGCCAGCCCGGCAGAACTGGAGGCGGCATTCATGGCCCATGTTGACCGGCTGGTGATGATGACGCCCGGCGCCACGCCCGAGGATGCCACCGCCAAAGAGGCGCAGCGCCAGGCGAATATCGCCGCTGGCCTTGACCCCGAGTTTGACCGCGAAGCCCTGCGCGCCCTGAAAGCGAAGCATCACGCATGAGCCGCCCGCCGCGCCTCTGCGCCTGTGGTGCCATCGTGCCCGCCGATGCGCTCTGCACCTGCCAACGCGATACCAAACGCGCCCGAGGCCGCCGCCATGACGCCAGGCGCCCCAACAGCCGCCAGCGCGGCTATACGCGCCGCTGGGAAGCCCTGCGCACCGAGTTCCTGCGCCTGCACCCGGCCTGTGTCATGTGTGGCGCCTCGGCTGAGGTGGTGGACCACATCACCCCGCACAAGGGCAACCCGGCGCTGTTCTGGAACTGGAACAACCTGCAAGCCCTCTGCGCCCATTGCCACAACAGCGCGAAGCAGAGGCAGGAGGCAACAGTCGGCATTATGATTGGAGACTAAATAGGTTGACGAGACGTTGAGTTTGTGTCTCGCTTGCGGCATGTGAAAAAGCACGAAAGGGAGCAAAAAAATGAAAGAAGCAGATAGGCTGATTCGCGATATCGAAACACTTAAAGAATCTATTAACTTAAATTGGAAAGACTTGAGCCGAATGGATTTAAGTGCGGCCGAGAAGAGGGGCATTAAAAAACATATCAAATGGTGTGTCCACCACTTGAATTGTCTTTTGATTCAACTTGAGCATGGTGAAGAAACCAATGAGTGATCAATCAAATGGAAGAATAAAAAGCCAAAGGGAAGATGAAGAAACGAATTCCAGATCAGGAATGGAAAATAGAGACAAACTACTACTTAGGATGAAAAGAACGAAAAGTAACCGTTTCAATTACGCTGAAAGGCTTAGATATAAAGCTGAGATCAAATCACATACAATTAACATTCTTTCAGTATTTGTTATACTATCCGGTGTCTACTTTCTTGCATATTCGGAGGGCGCAAGTTTCGAAACAATTAAGCTGTTTGGTTTTATTGTTACTGGAATATCTGTTTCCTCTATCGTTCTGTCGTTGCAGAATCCCGTATCCGAACTTTCGCGGCGCGCAGCCGACGCACATCGATGTGCCCGCGATATAAGTGGCCTATATGGAATACTTCAAGAGGGAATTAAAAGGCCAGAAGAAGTAAGGGCGGAATATGAGGGAATTTTAAATCAATACGACAACCACAATAATATTGATAATTGGAAGACGCTTTATGAAAGAAAGTCGGATTTCCCTGATGACTCCAAGGAGGTAAATTGGTTTCGCGGTGTTTTCCTATATTGGGCGAGTGTTGTTTCCGCGCCAATCTCCGCCGCTGCAATGTTGGTAACGATCCTCCTGCTTTGGAGGGCAATTATCTATCTAAATACCCTCCCTTCCTAAGGTAACGTCTGCAGCGACGAGAGGGCGTATGGTATGCATAGATTGTTAAGAAGCTCACTGTCTTCACTTGATCTTCGCAGTTCCGCGATGGACCGCTCCTGATCCGATCGGCTTATTCCTATTCTTTGTAGGCTCTTTGACGTTTTCCTGACGAGTGAAAGCATGGTGGCTTTTGGAGCAGACGCCTCCCTTGAAGAAACTTGTCGGATTAAATATGAGAAAGTTACCTTTGGATTTCCCGAAAGCGTAATTAGTCGAAAGAGTTGTGTGGAGTTTAAGCTCCCAATGAAATGCGGGTTCTTTTTCAGAAGCTCAAAAACGGTTCTAGTTTCAAATGAAGACGGCTCCGCACCGACTTTGTGGGAAAAACCAATAGCGGCCCTGAAAATTGTATCAAGTTTAATTGGATTTGTCCTATGAGCTTTGAGTGCTATCGAGAGTTCTCTTCTAAAGCCTTCTCGGTCACGGTTCTCGATAGCGGATAGCGCTCTAAGTCCTCTATACTGTTCGAATTCTCTGCGTGAAAACGCCTTGGTTTTTGATGCGTTCAGGTTCAAGCCTTCTGAAAGAAGAAGCTTTGAGGCATTGTATACTGCGGACTCAAGTGATTTTGGTGAAGGCCCAAATATTAGTATGTCATCGTGCCATCTAATATATACTAGTCGTCGGTGTTCGCAGTATAATTTAAACTTCCTATCGAAGTCCTGCAGGTAAAAGTGGGATAGATTTCTAGATCCGTCGGAAATAATTTCCTGTGGAATTCCCCGCGATGATTGCTGATACCCTGATGTCCTTCTATTCCAGTAACCAAGGAATACCTCAAGAAGGTTTATGTGCTCATTTAGTTCCGGAGCTTGCCCTCGCAGCTTTCTAGTTAGCCTCCCAATGTCGATTGAATCGAAGAAGTTTGCGACATCTGTTTTTACCACATAGTTTCCTACGGCGCCTGATCCAACCAGATTTCGGACAAGCTCATTGAAACTTTGGAATTGTTGAAACCAAGCGGCATTTGAGAATGGTGATGAAAAGTAGTTTTCTTGGAACAGTGCAGCCTCTTCTTCGATATCCGTTGAATCTTGACCTGACGAAGTGGGGATGGATCGCCAGCCGCCATATATATTTTCAACGTCTTTAATTACTCTCTCTCCGATCTCACCACATATATGATAGTATACGGCCATATCTTCTTTTGTGATTATCGGAATAAACCTAGTGACTCCGAAATTCTTTTCGATACCTAAATAGCCATGGACTACCGATGGTATGTATGAATGTATATATATTTCATTGTTGATCTCTTTTACCCAATCTTCCATATGGGCTTGATCTAAACTCCCACATCCGGGGACATCGCTATTTGATAAGTGAGACCAAACCTTAGCGGTCAAAGACTCGGTTACACGAAATTTCATCGAAATCATTCTTTCATTTGCTATCGGCATGTTAGCCCTAAGTCGTCCGAATTCAAAGATTTTAGTTCGCACTGCAGGGTATCCCCCAACTTCCACCCCCTCAAGGGAACCGGCGCATGGTCCCGCGCGCAAGACAGTCCGAATATAACTTTTCATGATGCGTCATTCATGTTATATCATAACATGTGATGTATTGTGAGTAACGAGTATGCCGCTTTCTCTCGCCCTGATCCGGGCGCATTTGAATCTTGATGACGACCGCGACCCCGAGCTGCTGACCCATTACGCCAATGTGGCGGCAGCCTGGGTGCAAGCCTATACCGGCCAGCCCTTCGCCTCCGAGAACCCGCTGATGGTGCAGGCGGCGCTTCTGATGGTGGCGCATCAATATGAAGCGCGCGAGGCGGTGACCTTCACCAGCACCTATCAGCTGCCGTTCGGGGTGCATGATCTGCTGTCACCGCTTAAGGACCGGATCACCGGCCACCAGCCCGAGGCTGCATGATGGCCAAGCTGGTGACGGGTTCCGAGGCGCTGGCCAAACGGCTGGCGGATATTCCTGATGAGGTCTTGCAGGCGCTGCGCCCGGCGCTGACCCGCTCTGTGCGCGAGATCGCGGGCGATGCGCGGGCATTGGCCGAGGCTTCGCGCCGTTCTGGTGCGCTGGTGGAGTCGATAGCCGAGACCGCACCGGGCGAGACCACCCCGGCATTTGCCTCGGATGGCGGCCAGCGCATGGCCGGGCCGAACGAGGCGTTTGTGACGGTGGGCGATACGGATGCGCGGCATGGGCATCTGGTGGAGTTCGGCACCGGCGAGCGCTTCCACAAGGATGGCACCCCGACCGGCGCCATGCCCGCCGCACCCTTCCTCTTGCCCGCATGGCGGCTGAACCGGGCGCGGGTGGAACGGCGCATCAAGCGCGCGATCAGCCAGGGCGCGCGCAAGGCGGTGGCGGAATGATGGACCCGACCCTTGCCTTGCAAAGCCTGATCGGGGATCGGCTGGCCGCTGATCCGGCGATCACCGCGCATGTTGACCCGGTGAACATCCGCGCCGGGGCGCTGCGCCCGGAACATCTGCCTGCCATCGTGCTGGCGCCTGCGCGGCTGTCGCTGCTGGGCCGGGCCTCGGGCGGGCAGATCGTGGCCGAGCTGCGCAGCTTCCTGCACCTCTGGGCCGCCGAGGAAGCCGGGCCGGTGGCGCAGGAAGTGGCGGGGGCGATGCTGGCCAGCCTGATGGATGCGCCCGCCGCGCAGGGCTTCAGCATAGACGCATGGGACCGGCCCGAACTGGTCTGGAGCCGCGACCCTGACCCGGCGCGCGTCCATACCAAGGCCACGGTGGCGCTGCGCGCGGTCCTGCGCTGGAGGGCGGATTGATGCAGGCGGGCAAGCTGCAACATGCGATTGAGCTGCAACGGCTGACCGAGACCCTGAACCCGGCCCGGCAGGCGGTGCAGACCTGGACCACCTATGCCACGGGCCGCGCGGAACTGCGCCAGGCCGGGGTTTCCGAGTTCCTGACCAGCTATGGCGAGGGGGTGAGCAACAACGCGGTGTTCGTGATCCGCTGGCTGCCGGGCGTGACCCTGGCTGACCGCATCGTTCATTCGGGCAAGGTCTGGAACATCGTGGCTTTGGCCGAGGTCGGGCGTAAGAGATCACTTGAGCTTCGCGCGGTAAGTGCATGAGTTCGCACCATCTTCGGGGTGTGAAGCCCAGGGTCAGCGCCGATCAGAAGCCGCTCGTTCGGGTGCCCAAGGCGCCCGCATACTTCAGCGCCTATGCGCTGGCCGAATGGAAGCGGGTGTTGCCGGTCTTGGTGGCCCGGCGGGTGATCTGTGCCGCCGATCTGGCGCAGGTGGAAACCTATTGCTGCATGGCCGGGCTGGTGCGCCAGATCGAAACCGAGCGCCAGCTGGGCGGTGGCATCATCGACGTGAAGCTCT
This sequence comes from uncultured Rhodobacter sp., assembly GCA_964496915.1. Lineage (GTDB taxonomy): Bacteria > Pseudomonadota > Alphaproteobacteria > Rhodobacterales > Rhodobacteraceae > Pararhodobacter. The sequence continues at coordinate 90,031 of CAZCAX010000014.1, read as the reverse complement.
TTGGCGTGCAGAACCGGGCCGCGCAGACCGCGCGCCAGATCGCCGCCACGCTGGGGCTTGATCCGGTCAGCCGGGCGCGCATCGCATCGGCTGCGCCCGAGGATGACGACCACGACAACCCTTTGGCGGTGTGAAGATGAGCGCGCAAAGCCCTTATCCGGCTTGGGTTTTTGGCAATGACCCTATCCCCGATCCGCTGGGCCATGGCGAACGGGCTGTCACCTTCCTGAAGCGCCTGCGCCACCCCAACAGCTCCGCCAGGGGCCGGGCGTTTCAGCTTCATGACTGGCAGGAACGCATCGTGCGGCGCATCTATGGCCCGCGCAATCGAGATGGTTCGCGCATCGTCAAGACGGTGCTGTTGCTCCTGCCTCGGGGCAACCGCAAGACCAGCCTTGCCGCCGCGCTGGCGCTGTTGCACCTGTTCGGCCCGGAGACCCGCCCCGCCGGGCAGGTGATCTTTGCCGCCTGCGACCGCGAACAAGCCTCCATCGGCTTCAAGGAAGCCGCCAATATCATTCGTGAAGATCGTCGCCTGCTGGAGGCGGTGACGATCCGCGATGCGTTCAATTCCAAGAAGCAGATCACCTTTGGCAAGAACGCCAGCACCCTGACCGCGCTGGCCTCGGATGGTGGCGCGGCCCATGGCCTGACCCCCAGCTTCACCCTGATTGATGAGGTGCATGCCTGGAAGGGGCGCGACCTTTGGGAAGCGATCAAGAGCGGGCAGGCCAAGACCGATGACACGCTGATGGTGATTGCCACCACCGCCGGGCGCGGTGCCGAGGGGCTGGCCGCCGATCTGTTCAACTATGCGGTGAAGGTGGCCAAGGGCGAGATCATCAACCCCGAGTTCCTGCCGGTCCTGTTCATGGCCGAACCCGGCGACGACTGGCGCGATGAAGCGGTTTGGCGGCGGGTGAATCCCGGCCTGGCGCATGGCTTCCCGTCCTTGTCGGGGCTGCGCGCGCTGGCCAGGGAAGCCGAGGGCAACCCCGCCGAACTGGCCAGCTTCAAGCAATTCAATCTGAACATCTGGCAGGCGAACAGCCGCGATCCGCTCTTTGATCTGGCCACCTATGACGCCCGCCAGCTTGATGATGACTATGCCGACCTGACCCAGCTACCGGCCTATATCGGGGTGGATATGTCGGTATCGGGCGATCTGACCGCCGTTGCCATCGCGTTTCGCCATGGCGATGGCCAGATCACTTTGCGCAGCACGGTGTTCGTGCCGGGCGAGGGCCTGCGCGAGCGTTCCGCCCGCGATGGCGCGCCCTATCAACGCTGGGCCGATGACGGGCTGATCCAGACTTGCCCCGGCGCGATCATCGACAACACCATGGTGGAAGACCATCTGCGCGAATTGTGCGGCAGCTATGACGTGCAGGAACTGGCCTTTGATCCGCATCTGGCCCGCGTGGTGATGCAGCATCTGCATGATGATGGCCTGCCGGTCTTCGCCTTTCCGCAACGCCCGCTGACCATGGGTGTGGCAGCGGGCGATCTGGAACGCATCGTCACCGGGCGGCTGATCCGCCACGATGGCGACCCGGTGCTGCGCCAGCATTTCGAGAATGTCGTGACCAGCCGCAACCCGACCACCGGGCTGGTGCGCATGCACAAGGCCAGCACCGCCAGCCGCATAGATGCCGCCGTGGCCAGCGCGATGGCCGTGTCGCGTGCTGTCACCGCCCAGGACCGGCGCAGCCGATACGATGACCCCGAGGTGTTCGGGCTGGTCACGATCTGATGGGAGTAATGAGTAATGAGTGAAGTTCAGGGCCTGATCATCAACCTGGAGGCGCGCACCGCGCAGCTGGAACGCGGGCTGAAGCGCGCCAATGATGCCCAACGCCGGGCCGCGCAGCAAATGGAGCGCCGGGCGCGGCAATCTGCCGAGCGGATGGAAGCGGCCTATGCCCGCGTGCCCGAGGGTATCGCCGCCAGTTTCAACCGGCTGCGCAGCCTGGCCTTGCCGTTTGCGGGCGGGCTTCTGGGCGGGGTGATCGGCGGGCTGGGGCTGGAGCGGCTGACCAGCACGGTGCGCGCCCGGCTGGCCGAGATTTCCGAGACCATCGGCAAGGCCGCTGACCGTGCCAGTATCGGGATTGAGGCGTTGCAGGGGCTGCACCACGGGTTCGGCCTGTCGGGCGTGGCCACCAATGAGCTGAACCAATCGCTGGAGCGTTTCGCGCAGCGGGTGGGCGAGGCCGCGAATGGCGGTGGGGCGCTGAATGCGGTGCTGGATCGCTACCGGATCAGCATTCGCAACACCAATGGCGAGATGCGCAGCCAGATGGAGCTGTTGCGCGATCTGGCCGACCTGATCCGCCGCGCGCCCTCGGATCAGGAGCGCAGCGCGATTGCCCAGGCCGCTTTTGGCAATGCGGGCCGGGCGATGGTCCTGGCGCTGCGCGAGGGCGGGGCCGGTCTGGATGCGATGATCGAGCGCGCCCGCGAAGGCGGGTTCGTGATCGAGGAAAGCCTGGTGCGCCGGGCCGAAGAACTGGATGACAGGTTTGCTGACCTGTCGAACACCATCAAGACCTTCGGCATGCGCCTGGCGGTAACGCTGGCCGATGCCGTGGTGGAATTGGCCGATTTCCGCGCCAGGCTGGATGAGATCTTTGGTTCCGAGGCCGAGGGGCGAGCGATCATCGGCGATGAAGTCTATGACGCGCTGGCCCGCAACCGCGATATGGTGGAAGAACAGGCCGAGGTGCTGGCGCGGCTGAACGCGCAATATGCCAGCCTGGGCGAGGAAGCGCGCAGCACCGCCAATGCGCTGCTGGGCGTGGTGCCCCAGATCGGCGCCTGGGGCTATTCCGAACAGGCAGCGGGCATCGCCTCGGTTGCCGATCAGATGCGCCAGCTTGCCGATGACTTCGGCGCGGGCCGGATCAGCGCGGAAGACTTCACCGCGCGCATGGGCGATCTGGAACAAGCAGCCAGCGCCGCCTTCGCCCAGCTGGAGGCGGGCGACCGGGTGGAGTTCGGGGGCGTGATTGCGCAGCTGACCCGTTTGGGCGGGGCAATCAGCGGCATCATCGGCCTGGCCAGCACCATGACCACGGCGCTGGAGCGGGCCGCCGGTATCTCGCCCGGCCAACAGGCGCAACGCGCGTTGCAACAGCGCCATGAGGCCGAGGCCGAATCCTTGCGCAACTATGAGGCCCTGCGCGCGGCCAATGATCAGTTCACCGCCTCGGAGCGCGCGCGCAACGCCGCCAGCACCGAACAGTTGCGCCTGGAGCGCGAGATTGAAGCCGTGCGCCGCCGGGCTGCTGAAGCCGGGGCCACCCTGACCGCGCAGCAAGCCGAGGAAGCCGCCCACGCGGCGCTGGCTGCCGCCGATGCCCGTGCCGCTGCCGATCGGGCGGGCCGGTCAGCCGGGGGCGGTGCTGCGCTTGATAACTTCGCGCGCGAGGTGCAGGCGATCCGCGACCGCACCATGGCGCTGGAGACCGAGGCCACGGTTCTGGCCAGCCTGACCCTGACCCAGCGCCGCCATGGCGAGGCCACCGCCTTTGCCCAGGCCAAGACCGAACTGCTGGTGGCCGCCCAGCGGGCCGGGCATGCGATCACGCCCGAACTGGAAGCCGAGATTGAACGGCTGGCTGATGCCTATGCCCGTCTTGCCGAGCGGGCGGGCGAGGCGCGCAACAATCTGAACCGGGTGCAGCAAGAGGCGCAGCGCGGTGGCGAGGCGCTGAGCGATCTGTTCATGGCCGGGCTGGACGGGGCCGATGCGTTGAAATCGGCGCTGCTGGACCTGGCCCGCACCATCCTGCGCAATCAGCTTCTGCGCCTGTTCATGATGGTGCCGGGCGTGGGCACTTTGGGCAGCATGCTGATCAAGCCCTATGCCGAGGGCGGCTATACCGGCGATGGCGGCAAGTATGAACCGGCGGGCGTGGTCCATCGCGGGGAATACGTCTTCAGCGCCGAGACCGTCCAGCGCCTCGGGGCCGACAATCTTGAACGACTCCATCGGAGCGCCCAGAAGGGCTATGCCTCGGGCGGGCTGGTGGATGCACCGGCCAGGGTCATGATGGCCGCCAGCGCGCGTTCTGGTGACTCTGCGCGGGCACCCGCACCGGCGGTCACCATCAACGCGCCGGTGACGGTGAACGCCAGCGGCGGCACGCCCGAGGCGAATGCCGATCTGGCCGCGCAGGTGGCCGAACAGACCGAACGCGCCTTCAGGGGCATGATCCAGCAAGAACTGGTGCGCCAGATGAGACCCGGCGGCATGCTGCGCTAAAGTCATCCGGGGAAGAGAGCGGGCGCAGCCCGCGAACGACCGGGAAAGGGTTCAGGTCACGCTTTTGCTCGTCTTATATGAAACACTAAGACTCAGTAAGTAGAATCTAACAATGAACTATAAGACGAGCAAAAGCGTGACATCCCGCCCTCGGTATAATGCCCGTTCACCGGGCGGTTCCCGACAGGGATGAATTTTTGCAGAGGTGGGTTTACTTACCTTTGGGGCCGTGTTATTGGTAGGTATACCCACCATTAGCTAGGAGCCACCAATGGTCTACATGATGAAATTGTCTGACGAGCGCGGCGAACAACTGCGACAGATCGCCGAAGCCAAGGGGCTGTCCGTCGCCGACTTGATCGCCGACTACATCCGCGCCGAAATTATTGCCAAAACCATCCCGGCAGACATTCCGGGCGTGGACCTGACCAGCACCGGCGACGAGATCAAGATCGCCACTCGCGACGGCTTTGAAGTGATCATCCCGGCGAACGAAGGCGCCGTTCTTGGCGATGTGCTTCGGGGTGCTGCATCCGTTGCCGATGATCCCGAGCGTAAGAAGCGCTGGGTTGAGGGCCTTGCGGCGCTGTCGGGGGTTCGCGTCAAGCGCACCGGCCCCAATAGTCTGAAACTGGTGTCGCCGCTGACCGGGCACGAATATTCGCTGCCGCTGAACGTCGCCGCTGATCTTGGTGATCAAATCGAAAAGGCAGCCAAGTGAGAAACAGCCGGGCGTGAGCCGCCCGGCGGTTTAGTTCCCACACCAGCGCGAAACCCCGATACGGAGCCAATCATGTTTCCTGCCATTGACGCCGAATTGAAAGCGGCGGCCGTCGGCCTTTTTTCCGATGAAGAGCTTGCAGACATCTTCAGCAACGGTGTTCCTGAGTCCCGGCCCGCCCCCGTGAAGATCGACACGCGCAGCTTTGCCGAGCGCCTTCAAGCCGCCCGCGAAGCCGAAGATCGTGCCCGCCTTTACGCGAAACGTATGGTGCAGGTGGACGTGCGCACGGTTGATCCTGCCATCCTGGCCGAGCTGGACGCCATCGGCACCGATGATGAAGCGCGCATGCTTGGCCTGCCTGTGTTTCGCATGTCGGCCCTGACCGACCGAGAACTTGCTGAAAGCCGGGCTGCGTATACTGCGCGCACCCGCAATGCAGGTGGACGTATCTGGGATTTACTACCGCCCGGCTCCGCGCCCCGCGCTGGCGATGAAATTGAGGATGAAGGCATCTGGCGTCCCCGGCCCGTGATCGCCGATTACAAAACCAGATATGATCGCGCCATTTTCCAGCGTTGTGAGGCGCAGCACGCATACGACGCCGACCCGAGCGAAAGCGCACAGAACAACCTGGAAGTTGCGTGGCGGCGTCAGTGCGAGGCTTTGCAGGCATCCGACGATGAAACGGTGCAGGAGCGCGACCGGATCGATGTGTGGCGCGCAGGGGAGGGCCGCGAGTTTTACAACGCTAGCCGCCGCACGGTGCGCGCCAGCCCGAACGCCGATTTGTCAGGTATGACCGCCGAGGAAAAGGCGGCACATGAACGGGAACAGGCGAGACTGAGAAAGCAGCGTAGCAGGGAGAGGGCAAAGGCGGACGCTATCATGTGAGAAAAGCTATCTAGCTGGATGGCTATATAAGTGTCTGAAAAGAAAAGATTTTCTATCTTGACGCCGGATTCGGCGCCCAGCTAGATTCGCGGTATTCGAGCAACCCCAGGAGCCATGCCCGTGCCCCACTTCATCCCCGATGCGACCTATGCCCGCCTGCTTGATGATCTGGCCGGGGCCTTCATGACCGCCGCCGCCAGCACCGGCGCTGATCTGCGCGACACGCTGGCCGAGGCCCTGGCCGGTGCCAATCTGCTGCCCGAGGTCTGCCGGGGTGATTTCGAGGGGGAAGGGGTGCAGGAGGTGGTCTGAAAGAATCTTCGCCCAACTGCAAAATTCCTATTGCGCTTCGTTTTCGTTTCCATATATAGAAACGGACATGAAAGCGAGGTTCAACATGGCCAAGTCAAACGCCGAACGCCTGCGCGAATTCAAAGCGCGCAAGAAGGAGCAAGAGAAGATCGCCAGCTTGACGCTCAATGACGTGTTCAAGACGCCGTTCTTTGAATCGTTGCCAGAAGACTTTGATCAGGATTCGCAGTTCGCTGACTGCCTTGAGTTCATCGGTATTGAGGTGCCCGAGTTCAAAGATGACCGAGGTCTAGAAGACTTCACCAACTACAGCGATGCATCGGCTGCGAACTTCGTCGCGCCTGGTCTCGGTTCCCTCGGACGTGCCGAAGTCATGGTGACGGCCCTGATTGAAGCCGCCCAAGACCTTGCGGGGTTCGTCGGTGACTACAAACGCAAAGAGATCAAAGCCCGCCTTGCCGAAATCGAGGCTTCCGACCTGTCTGAACCGCAGGCCAGGAAGGCGGCGCTGAAAGAAGCCGCGAGGCTGAACAAGATGCTGGATCAGCTTGATAAGCAGGTCCGACATACCTTCCCGCAGTGGAAGGTTCACGAAACGGCGGTGGTTTCTGCGAGGCCCCGCCTGTCAAGTCCGCCCGCGTTGCGTGGCGCTGACGATTGAGAAGGACAGAGGCGGCACCAGTTTCCCGACCGCACCGCCCCCGTCCAAAGCATACCGACGATCATGTGAAACAAGACAGGAGGTTGCAAATGTCCGATCCGAAACCGAACAAAACTGAAACCACCATTCACAAGGAGGCCGATATGGCTCTGAATACCATGAAAACGCCCGCAGCGGCAACGCCCGTCACGATCCTGATGGATGTCGATGCGTTCTTTAACTGGCTTGGAGAATTGCAGGGTATCCCCGGCAGCGATGCTTGCAACGATCCTGATTTCCTCGTTGAGGAAATGTGCGATCCGAACTCGCCGTATTCTCAGGTCGCGGTCTACCTCAATACCCCTGAAGGAACCGTCATGGCCCGCCACCTGCGCGATTGCGATACTGTCAAGGTGACGATGCGGTGCGACAAGCCCGGAGCGAGCCTCGTGCGCACGGTGCGGTGGATGCTTGGCGAAGAAGGCGAGGCAGCGTGATGGCGACGAGCGGGCGTCCCATGGCGCCCGCTTTACCTACTCCTGTGTGAACGGGGAGGGCGGGGCTTCGGCCTCGCCCTTTTCATCCCAGCCGACAAACCCGCCAGCCCTGCATATAGACTCAGGATAGCAACCAGAGCTTCGCCCGATGCCCGAACCCGTCACCCTGTCTGACCTGCAAAAGATGCACCGCATGGCGGCTGCACTGGTCATTGCCGATCCGGTCTATCTGCCGATCTTTGAGCGGATCGAACATGAACTGGCGGTGTTCGAGGCCAAGGGCGATGCGATCAGCCGTGCCCGCGCCATCGCAGCCCTTCACAAGGCTGTTGCCTGAAGCAGGGCCTGCTGCTGTTCCAGCGAAGCACCTTCGCCATAGCGTTCGCGTGACAGCCGGTGGCCGAACAGATCGCGCCTGATCCGGTCATCAATACCCGCCGCCAGCATCCGATCTTCAAAAGCATGGCGCAGCGAATAGAGCGTGTGTTCGTTGCTTTCCATCAATCCGTTCTCGCGCAGAAACTTGTTCACCGTGGCCGAGAGGCTGGCGCTGCTTTCGCGATAGCGCGGGAACCCCTCGGGGAAGGCCCGCATGGCCTCCAGCGACACGCCAAGCAACGGCACCTTGCGCCGGGCATGTTTGCTCTTGATATGCCTGCCTTCCGGCTCAATCGAGATATGCGGAACATTGTGATCCAGATTGATCGTCTTCGCGCTTAGCGCAGCCAGTTCCGAGGGGCGGCAGCCGGTGTTCACCATGACCAGCAAGATGGCGCGCGCCTCGGGGTTCAGCCCGTCCAGCGCCCCCGGTGCCAAGAGCTTTTCCTTGATCCATTTGACCGAGAAGGGCGGGCGCTTCTTGCCTTCGCCTTCCTTGAAGGAAAGATCGGTCAGCGGCAGCACCAGCCCCAGGCGCTTCATCCGGTTGACGGTTTTCAGCACATCGCCCAGGTGGATCAGGTCTTTGTTTGCCGATCCGGGCGAAAGCTCTTCCTCTTCCAGCCGTTCCATCCACCAGTTGCGGAAGTCCAGCATGTCATCGCCGGTAATGTCGTGAATGTCCTTGTCGCCAATCACCGCGATCAGGTTCCTGATCGCCTTGACGCGCGGGTTTTTCCAGCGGCGCAGCTGATCTTCCGACTTGCCAAGCGTCTTGTCCTTGGCCAGCGTCCAGTAGAGTTCCAGCGCCTTGCTGATGGTCAGGCCGGGCGATTGCGCGCCGCCCAGTATCGCCGTGGCTTCGATCATCTCGGGCTTGTCGGGCTGATCCTTGAACCCGCCAACCGCTGCGAACCTTTCGCGCAGCTCTTCAACGGGAAGCTTTGCCACCTTATCGGCGCGCATGTAGCGAAAGCCGCGCGCTTCGGCCAGATCGCGCGCCGCACGGAACTGCTGTTCAGCATCGGCGGTGTCACCGGCAAGCTTGGCTTCCCATGCCGCAATCATCTGTTCCCAGGTGGCGGCTTCCTTGGTTCTGGCGACCGAAGGCGAATCTGTATGGAGGCTGATCCAGACGAACTTGCGCGGCTCAACCGAGGCGTAGCGCTTCGGCACACGCTTGTAGAGGTAGAGAGTGCCCTTGACCGAACCGCCGCGCGTGGTGATCGCCATTGCAATGCCCCTGATTGTCTGGGGCGAAGCGTATCACAGATTGTATAGCTGTTTGTATAGCAAAAGTTTCAGAGGAATGCGCCAAATCGGCCGATTTTCTTTTGAAATCAAGGACTTGATAGGGTTGAAAAAAGTTGAATTGGCGGAGAGAGCGGGATTCGAACCCGCGAGACGGTTTCCCGCCTACACGCTTTCCAGGCGTGCGCCTTCGACCACTCGGCCACCTCTCCGTCGGCGCAGACATAGCCTTTGCAGCCGCAGGGGTGCAAGAGCGATTGGTGTTCGCCGGTGGAAAAAACTACGGATCAGGGAATGATGCGACGATAACGCACGCCGGCCAGCGAGGCGCCGGCGATCAGGCCGGATTGTCCGAACACCACGGCAATCACCGGCGAGAACACGGTTGTCGTCTGAACCCCGGCTGATCCGCCCTGTTCGGGCACCGCATAGCGGATATCGGCGCTGGCGGCCCAGCCTTCGGAGGCGCGGAAATCGGCCAATGCCTGGGCGGTCATGAAAAACAGCACATGCGCATATTGTTGCGCGCCAACCTGAAAGCCCACACTGGCGCGCGTGGCCGAGTAGTAATCTACCGTGATATCGTTGATCCTGAGCGCGCCCTCGCCGTAGGAGCCGCCAACAAACAACCCGGCCTCGCTGACCAGCGGCATGTAAAGAATGCCATGTGCGTTGCGAAACAGGTCTTCGCTCTCTGGATGGTTCTGGCGCAGATAGTCGCGGGTGGCGTCAACGCGCGCCTCAAGCCGGGCAGCGTTGAAACTGCCCACCGGGTTGCCACAGGCTGCCAGAACGGCGACCGAGGCTGCCCCGCCCGCCAGAAGCGCCCTGCGCGTGAATTTGCTCATGCTCTGCCTCTTCGAATAGGGGCCTTCGGGTCTGACGCCCGTTGGTGGCCTGATCCAGTTCCTGCACCTCTGCCAGGGCAGGGCGCAACGCAAAGTATAGCCATTGCCTGGCGGCTTGTCACCTGTGCGCTAAGCGGTGCGGCGCATTGTTGGCGGTCAGCCGCGCAACAGGCGAGCAGCAGCGGGGGCGAAATAGGTCAGGATGCCGTCACAGCCCGCGCGTTTGAAGCCCAGCAGGCTTTCCATCATCACCGCCTCGCCGTTTAGCCAGCCATTCAGCGCAGCCGCCTGCAGCATCGCGTACTCGCCCGAGACCTGATAGGCAAAGGTCGGCACGCCAAAACTGTCCTTCACCGCGCGGCAGATATCGAGGTAGGGCATCCCGGGCTTGACCATCACCATATCCGCGCCCTCATCCAGATCGCGGGCAACACAGCGCAGCGCCTCGTTACGGTTGGCGGGGTTGATCTGGTAGGTCTTCTTGTCGCCGACCAGCCGCCCGGATGCCCCTACCGCATCGCGGAACGGACCGTAAAAACCGCTGGCGAACTTGGCGGCATAGGACAGGATCGCAACATCGCGGTGGCCTGCCTGTTCCAATGCTGCGCGCATGGCACCGATGCGGCCATCCATCATGTCGGAGGGGCCCAGAATATCGGCCCCGGCATCGGCCTGCGCCAACGCCATCTTCACCAGCGCCGCGACGGTTTCATCATTGACGATCTCGCCATCGACAACAAAACCGTCATGGCCATTGGCATTATAGGGGTCAAGCGCGATATCGGTCATCACGCTGAGATCGGGCAGATCGCGTTTGAGGGCACGGATGGCGCGGTTGGTGATGTTGTCGGGGTTCCACGCCTCATCGCAGGTTTCGGTACGCAAGGCGGGGTCGGTATAGGGGAACAGACAGATCGTGGTGATGCCCAGTTCATGCGCCTCGGCCGCCCTGACCAGCAAGCGGTCGATGGACAGCCGCGAAACGTTGGGCATCGAGGCGATCGGCTCTTCCACGCCGTCGCCTTCACGGATGAAAACCGGCCAGATCAGGTCTGTCGCCGACAAGCGGTGCTCGGCGACCAGATCACGCAGGGCAGAGCTACGGCGCAGGCGGCGCAGGCGGGCGGCAGGGTAGGGGGCAGGGTAGGGGGCAGGGCGGTGAACAGGCATGCGCTTTCTCCGGATCGGTCTTGCGCCTTGGTGCCACGCGCGCGGGCCGATCTCAAGCCCTGCGCCCCCTTGGCCTGCGCAGCACTTGGCGCTAACTAGGGGTGTCAAACACGAGGGCGGCCTTTTGAACTGGTATAACAGTGTCTTTACGCTGATCGACCTGCGGTCGTTTTCAAACCTCTGGTTCTGGATCGTGCTGGCCGTGATGTGGTCAAGCGTTTCGCATTACATCGTGGGTGTACCCTTCGACATGGTGGTGCGCGCCCGCAGACACGGTGGCGAAGCGATGCGCGATCTGGAGATGCTGGTTGGCATCCAGACGCGGCGGCGATTGCATGTGATGCATGCCAGCGGGGTCTGGATGACGGTGCTTTGGGCCGGGATCCTCAGCGGGGTTGCCGTGCTGGGCTTTGGTTATGGCATTGAATTTGCGCAGGCGTTGTCATTTCTGGGTTTTCCGGCAGCACTGGTCTTTGCGCTGGGGTTCCGCCTGGCGCTCCGGCTTGAGCGCGAGGAACCCAAGGGCGAAGGGCTGGCGCGCATCCTGACCTGGCACCGGCTCATGGTTCAGGCGATCGGGATGGCGGCGATCCTGATCACTGCGCTTTGGGGCATGTGGCACAACATCTCGCTCAGCGTGCTGGGACGGTAAGGGCAAATCATGGCTGAACAACATCTGCTGCTGGGCGGCGCGCCCGAGGGCTTTGACGCCGAATTGCTGAAACGCGAACTTGAGCGGCGCAAGGCTCCCGTCATCCATGTCGCGCGCGATGACAAGCGACTCGAAGCAATGCGCCGGGCGCTGGCTTTCTTTGCGCCCTCGCTGCCAGTGCTGACCTTCCCGGCCTGGGATTGCCTTCCTTATGATCGCGTCTCGCCCAATCCCGAGATCACGGCGCGTCGCATGGCCACGCTTGCGGCGCTGGCGCAGGGCATCGAGGGGCCATTCGTGGTATTGACCACGCTCAATGCCGCGATGCAGCGCCTGCCGTCGCGCCAGACCATCGGCGGCGCGTCCTTCATCGCGGTAGTGGGCGAGCGCGTGAACGAGAGCGCGCTGCGCGATTATCTGTCCAGGATGGGTTTTTCGCCCAGCCCCACAGTGACGGAACCCGGCGATTTCGCCATTCGCGGCGGTATTATCGACATCTTCCCCCCGGGAGAGGCCGAGCCGGTGCGGCTGGATTTCTTCGGCGATGTGCTCGACGGATTGCGCCGCTTTGATCCTGGCACCCAGCGCACCACCGGCACACTGAAGCGGCTGGAACTGGCTCCGGCTTCAGAGGTAATACTGGATGAGAGCGCGATCACCCGCTTTCGCCAGAACTACCGCAGCGCGTTCGGTGCGGCTGGCAGCGATGACCCGCTCTATGAGGCGATCAGCGCCGGTCGCAAGCATCAGGGGATGGAGCATTGGCTGGGCTTCTTTCACGAGCGGCTCGAAACCCTGTTTGATTATCTTCCCGGTGCCAGTGTCATGCTCGACGATCAGGTCGAAGCGGTGCGCGAGGCGCGCTGGGAAACGATCACCGATCAGTATGATAACCGGCGCGAAGCGCTCGGCACGCGCGGGCGCGTTGATACCGTCTACAAACCTGCCGCTCCCGAGCTTCTGTATCTCGATCAGGCTCAATGGAAGGCCGCGCTCGCCCCGCTGCGGGTGATCCGCCTGTCGCCTCTGGCACAACCGCCGGGGCCGGGCGTGCTGGATGCCGAGGGGCGGGCCGGGCGCACGTTCTCGCTGGAGAGGCAACAGGAAAATGTAAACATATTCAGCGCACTGCGCGACCATGTTCAGAAAGAGCGCAAGGCGCGCACAGTGGTCATCGCCTCGTGGTCCGAAGGCGCGCGCGATCGTTTGGCAGGGCTGCTGGATGAACACGGCCTGACAGATGCCCAACCGCTGACCGATGCGCGCGGGCTAGGTGGCAAGGGCACGGTTCATCTGGCGGTCTGGCAACTGGATCAGGGTTTCGTCACGCCTGATCTGGCCGTGATCTCTGAGCAGGATGTGCTGGGCGAACGGCTGGTGCGCTCCCCCAGCCGCAAACGCAAGGCTGAGAATTTCCTGTCCGAGGCGCAAAGCCTGACAGTCGGCGATCTGGTGGTTCATGTCGATCACGGTGTGGGCCGCTACATCGGCCTTGAGACGATCACCGCCATGGGCGCACCGCATGAATGCCTGGCGCTGGAATACGCGGGCGGTGATCGGCTCTATCTACCCGTTGAAAACATAGAACTTCTCAGCCGTTTCGGGCATGAAGAAGGGCTTCTGGACAAGCTGGGCGGCGGCGCCTGGCAAGCCAGGAAGGCCAAGCTGAAACAGCGAATCCGCGAGATTGCCGACAAGCTGATCCGGGTCGCCGCCGAGCGCGAACTGCGCACCGCTCCCGTCCTCAACCCGCCCGAAGGCATGTGGGAGGCTTTTGCCGCGCGCTTCCCCTATGCTGAAACCGACGATCAGCTGAAAGCCATCGAGGATGTGATCAACGATTTTGATCGCGGTCGTCCGATGGACAGGCTGGTGGTGGGGGATGTCGGCTTCGGCAAGACCGAAGTGGCGATGCGTGCGGCCTTCATCGCAGCGATGTCAGGGTTGCAGGTGGCGGTGATCGCCCCGACCACATTGTTGGCGCGTCAGCATTATCACAGCTTTTCCAACCGCTTCCGGGGCTTTCCTCTGGTGGTGCGTCAGTTGTCGCGTTTCGTTCCGGCCAAAGAGGCCAGCGCAACACGCGCCGGGATCAGCGATGGCACGGTGGACATCGTTATCGGCACGCATGCACTCTTGGCCAAATCGGTGAAGTTCCGCAATCTCGGCCTGCTTGTCATTGACGAAGAACAACATTTCGGCGTTCAGCATAAGGAACGGCTGAAAGAGATGCGCTCGGACATTCATGTGCTGACGCTGACCGCCACGCCGATTCCGCGCACGCTGCAACTGTCCCTGACCGGGGTGCGCGACCTCTCGCTGATCTCCACCCCGCCCGTCGATCGCCTGGCAATCCGCACCTATGTCAGCGAGTTTGATACCGTCACCCTGCGCGAGGCGCTGTTGCGCGAGCGCTTCCGCGGCGGGCAAAGCTTCTTTGTCGTGCCGCGCATCAAGGATCTGCCCGAGATCGAGGCTTTTCTGCGCGATCACGTGCCCGAGGTGTCGGTGCTGGTCGCCCATGGCCAGATGGCTGCCGGTGAACTGGATGAGCGGATGAACGCCTTTTATGACGGCAAGCATGACGTACTGCTCGCTACCTCGATCGTCGAATCCGGCCTCGATATTCCGCGCGCGAACACGATGATCGTACACCGCGCCGACATGTTCGGCCTCGCCCAGCTATACCAGATCCGGGGCAGGGTAGGGCGCTCGAAAACCCGTGCCTATTGCTACCTCACCACACGGCCACGCGTCCCGCTGACTCCGCAGGCACTGCGCAGGCTCAAGCTTCTGGGCAGTATCGACAGCCTTGGCGCAGGCTTCACCATCGCCAGCCAGGACATGGACCTGCGCGGCGCGGGCAATATCCTGGGCGAGGAACAATCCGGCCATATCCGCGAGGTCGGCTATGAACTTTATCAACAGATGCTGGAGGAAACCATCGCCCGGCTTCGCGCGGGCGATCTCACGGAACTGGACGGCGGCCAATGGGCGCCACAGATCAATCTGGGCGTGCCGGTGCTGATCCCGGAAGATTATGTGACGGATCTCGATGTCCGCCTGGGCCTCTACCGCCGCCTTTCCACGCTGGAAAAGAAGGTTGAGTTCGAAGGTTTCGCCGCCGAACTGATCGACCGTTTCGGCCCGCTCCCGCGCGAGGTGAACACGCTTTTGCTGGTGGTGCGTATCAAGGCGATGTGCAAACGCGCCCATATCGCCCGGCTCGATGCCGGGCCGAAGGGCGCAACCATTCAGTTCCATCAGGATAAATTCCCCAACCCCAAGGGGTTGGTCGAGTTTCTTCATGCTCCGGGCAACCTTGCAAAGATCCGCGACAACAAGATCGTCATCCGCCGTGACTGGGCCAGCGAAAAGGATAAACTGCGCGGTGCCTTCGCCATTGCCCGCGATCTCGCCGAAAAGGCCAAAGCCTGAGGCTTGCAATCCGCGTCTCCCCATGGCCGGATACTCCTTTGAAAAGCCGCGCCCCTTCATCTGTTTAAAAATATCCTCGGGGGTGAATTCGGCGCAGCCGAAGAGGGGGCCTGAAAGGCCCCCTTGCGCCACAACCAATACATGAAACGGTCGCGATGCCCCGCGGCGTGCGGCATCGTCCAAGGCACCAATGTTGATGCAAGCGGCCATGCATCCACTTGTCGAGGGAGATGCGCAAGAACGCGAGCAAACCCGAATTGCGCCTCAAGACCTAGCCGCGCGGCGGGATCGAATAGGTCATCCCCGCGCGCGCCACCGGGGCCTCGACGCCCTCGGAAAACAACAGCACATCGCCCACCACAAGCACGCGCCCCAGCTTCAGCAGCCGCGCACGACCGATCATGTCACGGTCGGGCGCGGGCTTGCGCATGAAGTCGATCGAGCAATTGGTGGTGACGGTCAGCGCCTCGCGCCCGATCATGGCCAGCGTCACCGCATACATCGCCAGATCGGCCAGCGCGAACATCGATGGCCCGGAAACAGTGCCGCCGGGCCGCAGATGTCGTTCACCGATCAACAGGCGCACATCAGCCTCCATCGGTGCTACCCGTTCTACGCGGTAATCCTCGGCAACCTGTGGAAAAACCTCGCCCAGAAACGCGTTCAGCGCCGCGCAGTCCAGTTTCACATCCATCAACGTCTTTCCTCCCTTGCGCCGTAAAGCCGTTTGCATTCGTGGCAATGGTGGCTAAGGTTTCCGTGAAAAGCCGGGGAGGGCAAGATGAGCGATGCACTGGTCGGATATGACGTGGCGGAACATGTGGCGGTTTTGACACTGCAAAGCCCGCAGAACCTGAACGCGCTTTCAGATGCCATGCTGGCAGCACTTCGTTCGGCCTTGATGCGCGCAGGTGATGATGATCACGTGCGCGTGGTGGTGATCAGGGGCACGGGCAAGGCGTTTTGCGCGGGCCATGACCTGAAGGAGATGCAGGCGGGGCGCACAGCGCCGGACAGGGGCGCGGCTTATTTCTCAGATCTCTTTGCGCGTTGCGCCGAGGTGATGCAGATGATTCCGGCGCTTCCGCAGTCGGTGATCGCGCAGGTTCATGGTATCGCCACGGCAGCGGGTTGCCAGTTGGTGGCGAGTTGCGACATGGCGGTCGCGGCTTCGGACACACGGTTCGGGGTGAACGGGGTGAATATCGGTCTGTTCTGCTCGACACCCATGGTCGCATTGACCCGCAATCTGCCGCGCAAGGCTGCGTTCGAAATGCTCACGACAGGCCAGTTCATCCACGCCGATCGCGCGCTTGAGCTGGGCCTGATCAACCGCATCGCGCCGCCTGACGGACTGGAGGCCGAGACCATGGCGCTGGCGCGGCTGGTCGCGGGCAAGCTGGGTGCGGCCGTCCGGATCGGCAAGCGCGCTTTTTATGACCAGATCAGTCTGCCTCTGGATCAGGCCTATGCCTTGACCGGACAGGTGATGGTAAAGAACATGCTGGCGCGCGACACCAATGAAGGGATTCAGGCCTTCATCGAAAAGCGTGCGCCAGACTGGGCCTAGGGCAGGGCGTTTAATTCAGGAACGGCGCGGCCTTCATACTGGCCGGGATTGCACAGCCCAACCGGTTCAGGATCGTTGGCGCGAGCGCCAGCTGATCCAGAACCCCATCGCGCTCCGGCCCCTCACCATCGCCGAAATAATAAAGCGCGAAATCGCGCTGGTCCTCGCCGGTGCCGCCGTGATGGCCGCGCATCGACTGCCCGTGATCGGCGGTGACGATGACCTCATAGCCCATCGCCCGCCAGCGCGGCAGGAACCCGGCCAGCATTGCATCCATCAGCGCGCAGGCATGGTCCATCTCGGTGCATTCATGGCCGTAACGGTGGCCCATGCTGTCCAGCGTGCAGGTGTGCAGCATCCCGTAGCGCAGATCAAAGCGTTGGCACAGGTTGGTCAGCGTGGCAAAAAGATCGGCATCACATGGGGTTGCCTGATTGTGATGGTTGTAGGCCGTCATCGTGTGGAAGCGGCCATGGTTGATGCTGGTGCTTTCCGGCTCGTCATATTCAATGTCGCGCACTATATCAAAAGGCGACCGGTTGAAAAATTCCGACCACCAGGAATGCGCCACCGCGCCGGTCGTGCCGCCCGCCTTGCGCACTTCGGAAAAGACATCGGGCAGGTCCACCCTCTTGATGATCCCGTTTGACAACACGCCATGCACCTGCGGCGGGTTTCCCGTATGAATCGAGGCGTAGCAGGGCCCCGACATCGACGGCAGGACAGCGCGCATCTTCCAGACTTGTGCCTCGCCGGATTGCAGCCAGCCTTCAAGACAACCAAAATACCGCCGCCAGTTGGCATAGGGCACGCCGTCAAGGATGATCAGCAGAAGTTTGGCAGGCATCACGGGCTCCATCGTATCGAGTTGCGCGCAACCTTAACTTCTGCGAACCAGAGGGCAATGCAAAAATAACCGCGCGTTTTCTATAGATTACGGGTCGTTTTTACCCGGTTTTCACGGTCGGGGCCGTGATTGACTGCGCCAGATCCGACAGGAGGCTTCATGACCCGTCAACCCAATATCCTTATCGTGATGGTCGATCAGTTGACCGGCACGCTGTTTCCCGATGGCCCGGCCGATTTCCTGCATGTTCCCAATCTGCGCGCCCTGGCGGCGCGGTCGCAGCGCTTTTCGCGCGCCTATACCGGCAGTCCGCTTTGCGCGCCGGGGCGGGCCAGTTTCATGTCCGGCCAGTTGCCGCGCCGCACCCGCGTCTATGACAATGCCGCCGAGTTCTGCTCGGATGTGCCGACCTATGCGCACCATCTGCGCCGCGCGGGGTATTACACCTGTCTTTCCGGCAAGATGCATTTCGTCGGTCCAGATCAGTTGCACGGATTCGAAGAACGGCTGACAACCGATGTCTATCCCGCGGATTTTGGCTGGACCCCAGATTACCGCAAGCCGAACGAAAGAATCGACTGGTGGTATCACAACCTTGGGTCGGTGACCGGGGCAGGGGTGGCCGAAATCACCAACCAGCTGGAATATGTCGATGATGTTGCGCATCTTGCGCAGCAGAAGCTATACGACTTGGCCCGCGGGCATGATCAACGACCCTGGTGCCTGACCGTCAGCTTTACCCATCCGCATGACCCCTTTGTTGCGCGGCGCAGATACTGGGATCTTTATGAGGGTTGCGCGCGGCTGGAACCGCCCGAAGCTATCGCCTATGATGATCAGGATCCACATGCACAACGCATCATGGACAGTTGCGACTGGCGCGCCTTCGACATCTCTGATGACCAGATTCGCCGCGCAAGGCGCGGGTATTTTGCCAATATTTCCTATGTGGATGACAAGATCGGCGAGATACTGGCAGTGCTGGAGGCTACGCGGCAAGAAGCGATTGTGGTTTTCGTCGCGGACCACGGCGAGATGCTGGGCGAGCGGGGCCTCTGGTTCAAGATGAACTTCTTTGAACCCTCGGCGCGTGTGCCGATGATGATTGCGCTGCCCGGTTCTGACGGCGCGCGGATCGACACGCCGGTATCGACCATCGACCTGTTGCCAACGCTGGCTGGCCTCGCCGGGGTCGATCTGGCCGAGGTCGCGCCCTGGACGGATGGTGAATCTCTTTTGGGCCTGATCCAGGGCACGGACTCACGCGGGCCGGTGGCGATCGAATATGCCGCCGAAGGGTCAATCGCACCAATGGTGGCGCTGGTGGACGGACCATGGAAATACATCCGCTGTCAGGCCGATCCTGAGCTTCTATTCAACCTTGAAATCGACCCACATGAGCGCAGAAACCTTGCCGACGACCCGGCTTGCAAGGCGGTGCTGGAAAAAATGCGCTCGGCCGCCGATGCGCGCTGGGATCTGGCGGCCTATGACAGTGAAGTGCGCCAAAGCCAGGCACGGCGCTGGGTGGTCTATGAAGCATTACGCAACGGCGCCTATTATCCATGGGATTTTCAGCCTTTGCAGCGCGCGTCAGAGCGCTATATGCGCAACCACATGGATCTGAATGTGCTGGAAGAAGCGCAGCGGTTTCCGCGCGGGGAATGAGCAAGATGGATTCTGTGGTTGCCCAAGCGCCGTGTCTGGCGCGACGAAAGCCATGTCAGGGCGTTTCGATCAGCGCAATCGACAGCTTGGGGCAGCAGGCCCGCATCTCGTGCAAGATCAGCTCGGCATTTGGCAACTGCCGGCTCAGAATAAAGAGAGTGCCACGATAACCCATGTCTTCCAGTGCGGTGGCCAGATCAAGCCCATCCCAGCCATCTGCGATGAGCGGACCGATAATGGCATCGGGCGCCACCTGCGTCAGCATCCGCGGATTGAGCATGCGCATATGGGTCAGAACCACACCGGGCTGCGCCGTGTTGTCTTCCAGCAGGCGCAACGCGCCGGGCGCTTCGACGACGAGAACGGTCCGCGCATGGCGCAAGTTTGCGGGTGGCTGGACTGGGAAGCATATGCTGATGTTCTGAGCGGAAGGCAGGATCATGCGGTTCTCGTTGTGTTGGTAATATCTTGCAGGCAGAAAGTGAATGAACCAGGCGAGTCGCCTGATGGCGTTACAATGATGAAGCCTGACGCACAGCCCTTAATATCCCCTTAAACATGCTGGGATCGAACCGGATCTCACCTGTCATACGGTGGATTGGCAAGATGGCTTCAAAAGCCTTTGTAATTGAGGGATTATCCCGTGTTCAAGGTATATTTTCGTCACTTGATAGTTACATAATACTGATTATCGGCATACCATGTCTCTGTAACTTTTCACCCTTCTGCAACGTTCGAATGCTGAATCCGGTGGACGATCTGCAGGCGATGGCTTACGTCGCGGCCAGGATACATCTCGGCCTAGGGAGTCCCTTTTCATGACCAAAACCCCCTTTGATCGCCGGATCAAGATTGCCCCGTCGATTCTTTCCGCCGATTTCGCCAACTTCGGTGCCGAATGCCGCGCAATCGAAGCACAAGGTGCCGATTGGGTGCATGTTGACGTTATGGATGGTCATTTCGTGCCGAATATCACCTTTGGCCCGGCGATGTGCGCGGCGATTCGACCGCATATCAAGGGTGTGATGGATGTGCATCTGATGATCGCCCCGGTCGACCCCTATATCGAAGCATTTGCACAGGCTGGCTCGGACATCATCACAGCGCATCTGGAGGCCGGACCGCACATTCACCGCACCTTGCAAGCAATTCGTTCAACAGGAAAAAAAGCCGGCCTGGCCATCAATCCCGGCACCGGAATCGATGCAGTAGAGCATCTTCTGGACATGGTCGATCTGATCTGCGTGATGACAGTAAACCCAGGCTTTGGCGGACAGAAATTCATCCACAGCCAGATTGCCAAGGTCGCGAAACTGCGCGCCATGATTGGTGATCGACCGATCCATATCGAGATTGATGGTGGTATTACACCTGACACCGCGCCCCTTATGGCGCGGGTGGGCGCGGATGTGCTGGTTGCGGGTTCGGCGGTGTTCAAGGGTGGTTCCGTTTCTGAACCGGATGTCTATGGAAACAACATCCGCGCAATTCGCCTGTCCGCCGAAAGCGCCCTGCCCGGCACGCTTGCCTGATTTCATATTCAATACTTGCAATGTATCATTGCGCGCGTATATAAACCCCTGAAACCGGCGCCCCGGCGCTTATCCTTCAAGGGTCTTCATCATGTCTTTCGTTCGTTTACCCCTGCTGGACTGGGGCCGCCGCTATTCGCGCGCAAACCTCTCCGGCGATCTGATCGCTGCGCTTGTCGTGACAGTCATGCTGATCCCGCAGGGCATGGCCTATGCGATGCTCGCGGGCCTGCCGCCGCAGGCCGGCCTTTACGGGGCGATCCTGCCACTTCTGATATACGCGGTCCTGGGCTCGTCTTCGGCGCTGGCGGTGGGGCCGGTGGCGGTGGTGGCACTGATGACGGCAGCGACGGCGGGTTCGATCGCCGAGATCGGCACGCCGGGTTATCACCTTGCCGCGCTCTGGATCGCGCTGATCTCGGGAGCGCTGATGCTGGTCATGGGGCTGTTGAGGCTGGGGTTTGTAGCCAATTTCCTGAGCCACCCGGTGATCTCGGGCTTCATAACGGCGGCCGGCATCCTGATTGCTGCCAGCCAGATCCGGCATCTTCTGGGCATCCAGACCAGCGGCAAGACTCTGCCCGAGGTCATTCCCTCGGTGCTGGCCAATATCGGCGGGCTGCACTGGCCGACGCTGGTGATGTCCGCACTCGTGCTGACTTTCCTGTTCTGGTCACGCAAGGGGCTGGCCCCTGCCCTGCGTGCGCTGGGTCTCGCCGCGTCCACGGCCGCGCTTCTGGCCAAGGGCGGGTTGTTCCTGGCCGTCCTGGCCTCGACATTGGCCGTCTGGCTGCTGGGGCTGGACGCACAAGGGCTGCGGATCGTGGGCGATATCCCGCGCGGGCTTCCCCCCCTGGAACTGCCGGCTTTCGATGTCGATCTGATCACCTATCTGTTGCTGCCTTCGGCACTGATCGCGCTGGTGGGGTATGTTGAATCAATCTCCATCGCCCAGACTCTGGCGGCCAAGCGCAGACAGAGCATCAATCCCGACCGCGAGTTAATCGCGCTTGGCGCCGCCAATCTGGGTGCAGGTTTCAGCCAGGCGATGCCGATCACCGGCGGGCTGTCACGTTCGATCGTGAACTATGATGCGGGCGCGCAAACCCCGGCGGCGGGCGCCTTCACGGCACTGATGATCGGTGCTGCACTGATCGCGCTGACACCGCTTCTGTACTTCCTGCCCAATGCTACCCTTGCGGCGATCATCATCGTGGCGGTGCTGTCCCTTCTGGATTTCCGCGCCCTGCCCCGTGCATGGGCCTACAGCAAGGCCGACGGGGCGGCGATGGCGGCGACCATGGCGTTCACGCTGCTTCTGGGTGTGGAACAGGGGCTGGCGGCGGGTGTCGGTCTGTCCATCGTGCTGCACCTCTACCGCACCTCGCGCCCGCATGTTGCCGAGGTCGGGCAGGTGCCGGGCACCGGGCATTTTCGTAACATCAACCGCTACGAAGTTGTTACCGCGCCCGATGTGGTGACGCTGCGGGTGGATGAGAGCCTGTACTTTCCCAATGCCCGCTACCTGGAGGAGCTTGTTCAGGAAAAGATCGCCGCCAACCCGCAGTTGAAGCATCTGGTCCTGATGTTCTCGGCGGTAAACGAGGTGGACGCCTCGGCGCTGGAAAGCCTTGAGATGATCCACGCCAAGTTGCGCGATGCGGGCGTCAGCCTGCACCTGTCCGAGGTCAAGGGGCCGGTCATGGACCGGCTGCGGCGGTCGGATTTTCTGGATCATCTGGGCGGGCTATATCTGACGCAGCTTGATGCGATGGAAGCATTGGCCCCGGCAATTACCCGCGACACGTTGAACCGGGAGCGCCACGAGATCCGCAAAGCCGGGGCCTGAGCCATTGCCCGAAGCGTGAAAACAAAAAACCGGCGCAACCAAAAGGTTACGCCGGTTTATCCGACAACACCGGGTTGGGAAGTGGTTGCCGCCGGATAACTCACACAAACCTGAAACGATCAACCCATGGCTGATCGCCCGAGCACCACTCAACTCGCCCTGCAAACCTACTCAAGCCGATGCTTATGAAAAAGTGTGTTAATCCATACCTTCGAGACAGAATCATTCGCATCCTTCAATTCCTCAAACAGAATTGTTCGCGGGTTTTGTGGGCATGACAAACATCTGGTTCAGGAAAGCGGCCTTGATCACGGCATGCGCCGTTGTCTCAACCCCCAGAGTTTCACGCGCGAGTTTCAGGTGCTTTTCAATCGTCGGCTGCGCAAGGCCCATAATCCGGGCAATATCGGCCACAGTCTTGCCCTCGGCGACCCATTCCAAAACTTCGCGCTGGCGCGCTGTCAGGGCACGCTTGGTCCCCAGATAGGGAAGCGCGATCATCGCACGATGCGCCACAGTGGCAACCACGAACAGCGCATCCGAGAACTTGGCCAGACAGTCATCGACATCTTCTTGCGTCAGCCCTGGTTCGGCGATCAGCGCCATTACCGCCCTGCCCCGTGTGCTGGCGGTGGGAAAACCGATGGTGCACCCCGCTTCCATGCCAAATCTGGCAAAGAACGTCAGGGCGTCGTCTGACGAGACAAAACCATCCATTTGCGCGTCTTCGCTGGTCATCGACCAACTGGCGATGCCAGTATTGCGCAACGCCCAGTTGAACGTGACGCTCTCACCGTAATAGCGGTTATCCACCAAGATATTCATGAAACGGCGATCCAGCGTGGACAGCAGCAGGAATTCCTCTGGGCTGCCCAGCGTCGTTCCCCGGAAACTGTGCGAATAGCCGTAAATGACACCTGTGAAGCCGTAGCTTTCAAGAAACTGATGCAACAGCGCCCAGACGGTTTCGATATCGACGGCACGCAGGATAGCATCAAGACATTCAACAATGCCTTCGGGCGAATCCACCGGATGGCGTGACCTTTGCCAACGCCCGAACGCCATCACGTTCGATAGATTCGTTGGTTTATCCACCCCAACCCCAAGAAGATCCTTCATTGTCTCAGACTTGGCGAAAAATACCCCGGTTGTCGAGCGTCTGTTGCGGCATTACGATTAAAGTATAAGAAATGTAACAAAAAGCGGCACCCGATGCCGGGTGCCGCCTTGAAGGGGTTCGTTGACCTTCGAAAAGCCCGGCTCAGCCAGCCAGGGTCTTGGCGACTTCCGCCGCGAAGTCTTCCTGTTTCTTTTCGATTCCTTCGCCCACGGCAATGCGCAGGAAACCCAGGACCTCGACACCGGCTTCCTTGGCTGCCTGTTCGACCGTGACATCGGGGTTGATCACGAATTTCTGGCCCAGCAGCGTGACTTCTTCCAGGAACTTCTTCATCCGGCCGGGGATGATGTTGTTGTGGATCACGGCGTCAGGCTTTGGCTTGGCGGCGGCAGCGTTTTCTTCCAGCGCCTTTTGCGTCTGCACTTCGCGCTCGCGCTCCAGCACTTCCTGGTCAAGGTCGGCCTCACCCAGCGACATCGGCGCGGTGGCGGCGATATGCATGGCGATCTGCTTGCCGATGCCGTTGTCAGCACCTTTCAGCGCGACCAGCACACCGATCTTGCCCAAGCCGTCAGCCGCCGCGTTGTGAACATAGGCGGCGACAGCGTCGCCTTCGATCACGGCCATGCGGCGCAGGGTCAGGTTTTCGCCGATCGTGGCGATGGCGGCGGTAACCGTTTCCTCGACGGTCTTGCCGCCCAGATCGGCAGCATTCAGCGCCTCCAGATCATTCACCTTCAGACCGGCTTCGGTGATCGAACGCACCAGAGCCTGGAAATCGGCGTTCTTGGCGACGAAATCGGTTTCCGAGTTGACCTCGACGGCCACACCGCGGCCACCTTCGACGGCCACGCCCACCAAGCCCTCGGCGGCAACGCGCCCGGCTTTCTTGGCGGCCTTGGCCAGACCCTTGGTGCGCAGCCAATCCACGGCGGCTTCCATGTCGCCGTTGGTTTCGGTCAGCGCCTTCTTGGCGTCCATCATGCCTGCGCCGGTGCTGTCGCGCAGTTCTTTCACCATACTTGCGGTAATCGCCATGGCGTTTCTCCTGTCCTAAGGGGGTTCGGGCAGGGGGTTAGCCCTGCCCGGTATCATTCAGATGACAAACGGCCCGCGGCCGGGCATCAGGCCTGCGCCGATTCCTCGGTGGCGGGCGCCTCTTCTGCGAGCGCCTCTTCGGTCGGCGCCTCTTCCAGCGCACCGATATCCACGCCAGCCGCACCCAGTTGGGCCGACATGCCGTCAAGCGCTGCACGGCTCACCAGATCGCAGTACAGCGAGATGGCGCGCGCGGCGTCGTCATTGCCGGGGATGATGAAATCCACGCCTTCGGGCGAGCAGTTGGTGTCAACCACGGCGACAACCGGGATGCCCAGCTTCTTGGCTTCCAGAATGGCCAGGTCTTCCTTGTTCACGTCGATGACGAACAACAGGTCCGGCAGGCTGCCCATATCGCGGATACCGCCCAGCGAGGCTTGCAGTTTGGCCTGCTCGCGCTCCATGCCCAGTCGCTCTTTCTTGGTCAGACCTTCTGCGCCGCGCTCCATCAGCTCGTCGATCTGCTTCAGACGCTGGATCGACTGGGAAACGGTTTTCCAGTTGGTCAGCGTGCCGCCCAGCCAGCGGTGGTTCATGTAGTACTGCGCGCATTTCTCGGCCGCCTCGGCGATCGGCTTCGCCGCCTGGCGCTTGGTGCCGACGAACAGCACGCGCCCACCCTTGGCAACGGTCTCGCGCACCGCGTTCAGCGCCGCGTCCAGCATCGGAACGGTCTGCGTCAGATCGATGATGTGGATGCCGTTGCGATCCCCATAGATGAAGGGGCCCATGCGGGGGTTCCAGCGCTGGGTCTGGTGGCCGTAGTGAACGCCAGCTTCAAGAAGCTGACGCAGATTGAAATCGGGAAGCGCCATAATCGTGTTCCTTTCCGGTTTTGCGCCTGAGCGGGGCATCAGGGCATATGCCCCAACCGGTGGACCTGACAGGATGTCTCCCTGCCCGGCCCGGCCCCGCCTGTGAAGTGCGTGCCCCTTAACCCGTCTGCGCACCGGACGCAAGAGGGGCCGGTGTGCCCGGCCTCAGCGGCCTTCGAACTTTGCCGGGCGCTTTTCCAGAAACGCTATCACGCCTTCGCGGAAATCGCGCGAATGACCGCATTCGCCCTGCAACTCGGCCTCCAGCGACAGTTGTCGATCCAGGTTGTTCTCCAGGCTCTGACGCATCGCCCGCTTGATCGCGCCATAGGCCAGCGTCGGGCCGTTCGCCAGTTGCGCGGCACGGCGTTTCCATTCGCCGGCGAACCCCTCGTCCGGAATCGAGGCCCAGATCATGCCCATGCCTGCGGCCTCGTCCGCCGTGACCTTTTCGGCAAACAACGCCTGCCCCATGGCGCGCGCAAAACCCACCTGACGCGGCAGCCAGAAAGTGCCACCCGCATCCGGGATCAGGCCAATCCGGCTGAACGCCTGAAGAAAGACTGCCGATTGCGTAGCGATCACCACATCCGCCGCCAGCGCCAGATTGGCCCCTGCCCCGGCCGCCGCACCATTGACCGCCGAAATCACCGGCAGCGGGCAATCATAGATCGCGCGCAGCATCGGCTCGTATTCCTCGCGCAGGATGCGGCCCAGATCCAGATCATCGACCGATGTGCCGTCGCCCAGATCCTGCCCTGAACAGAATGCCCGCCCCTCGCCGGTCAGCACCAGCACCCGCGCGCGCTTCGACAGATCCTTCACCGCATGCAGGATCTCGGCGCGCATCTGGGCATTGAGCGCGTTCATCAGTGTCGGACGGTTGAGTGATATGGTGCCGACGCCATCGGCCTCGGTGACGATCAGGGTGCTGTAGTGCATGGTTTCCTCGCTCCGGTTGCCGCGCGATCATAGACATGCGCGCCGCTGCTGGCAAAGCAGGAACCTCGCGTCATTCCTTGAGGATCTCTTCCAGCCGCGCTTTTTCGGCCTCCGTCAGGGGCACCTCGGGGCGGGTGCGTCGGCGCAATGCCATTGCCGCTACACCCAGCCCCAACAGCAACAGCACCGGTGCCGAAACCCAAAGGATCAGGTTAACCCCGTCACGCTGCGGATTCAGCAGCACATATTCTCCGTATCGATCAACGAGATACTGCACCGCCTGGGCATCCGTGTCGCCCGCCACCAGCCGTTCGCGCAGGATGATGCGCATGTCGCGCGCCAGTTCAGCGTTTGATTCGTCGATGCTTTCATTTCGACAGACCACGCAGCGCAGCCCTGTTGAAAGCGCCCGCGCGCGGGCTTCAAGCGCGGGGTCTTCCAGCACCTCGTCGGGCTGAACGGCCCAGGCAGGCGCCGAGACCATCGGCGCGGCCAGCAGAATCAGGACTATCAGGAGAATGCGCATGCGATCACTCCGCCGGGGTGGCGCCGCTGGGCGCCCGTCGCGCACCCGCTGCCACCCTGAACCGCCGGTCCGAGAGCGAGATTAAACCGCCAAGCGCCATCAGGATGCACCCGCCCCAAAGCCAGTTGGCGAAGGGTTTGATATAGGTACGCAGCGCCCAGCCACCGCCTTCCTGCGGATCACCCAGGGCCAGATAGACATCGCGGAACAGTCCGTAATCGATTCCTGCCTCGGTCGTCGGCATGCCGGCGGCGGGGTAGATTCGCTTTTCAGGCGTCAGTTGCGCCACCAGCCTTCCGTCGCGTGCGACATCGACAAAGCCCATCGTCGAGACATAGTTTGGCCCTTCGACCCGGCGCACATCGGTCAGCGTCAGCGTGTAGCCCTCATGCTCGAAGCTCTGGCCGATATGGGCGACGCGGATATCCTCGGTCTCCCAGCCCATAAGGGCGGCGATGGCAAAGATGGTAACGCCCAGCCCGGCATGCGCCGTGGCCTTGCCCCAGTCTGCACGCGGCAGCTGGCTCATGCGGCGCAGGCGGTCAGCGATGCCGGCGCGTCCGGCTCGGTGCCACAGATCGGCCAGCGCGCCCACGACAACCCAGACACCCAGCACCACACCAATCGGCGCCATGATGGAACCGCCGGTCTGCATCACCCAGACCAGCGCGCCGGTCGCCACGGCCAGCACCGCAACACCCCACATGCTGCGCGCCGCTTTCACCACGTCGCCACGCTTCCACGGCAGCACCGCGCCCACCGGCAACACCACCGCCAGCGCCACCATGAAGGGCGTGAACGCCGCGTTGAAGAACGGCGGGCCGACAGACAGAACCCGGTCAAAGAACATCTCGGCCACCAGGGGCCACATCGTGCCCACGAAAACAACGAAGCTGGACACCGCCAGCAGCACATTGTTCAGCACCAAAGCCGATTCGCGGCTGACGGTGGAGAAAACGCCCTTCGCCTCCATCGCCGCGCCGCGCCAGGCAAACAGGGTCAGCGCCACACCCATGAAGAAGGCGAATATCATCAGGATGAACACGCCGCGCTCGGGGTCCGAGGCAAAGGCGTGCACCGAGGTCAGAAGCCCCGAACGCACGATGAACGTCCCCAACAGCGAAAAGCCGAAACCGAGGATCGCCAGCAGGATCGTCCAGGCTTTCAGCGTCTCGCGCTTTTCCACCACGATGGCGGAATGCAACAACGCAGTGGCGAACAGCCAAGGCATGAAGCTTGCGTTCTCCACCGGATCCCAGAACCAGAAACCGCCCCAGCCCAGCTCGTAATAGGCCCACCAGGAGCCAAGCGCGATTCCGATGGTCAGGAACACCCAGGCCGCCAGTGTCCAGGGGCGCACCCAGCGGCCCCATGCAGCATCCACTCGGCCCTCAATGAGAGCGGCGACAGCAAAGGAGAAAGCCATCGAAAGGCCCACATAGCCGAGATAGAGAAACGGCGGGTGAAAGGCCAGGCCAGGGTCTTGCAGAAGCGGGTTCAGGTCGCGCCCGTCGAAGGGCGGAAAGCTCATGCGGGTGAAGGGGTTGGAGGTAAAGATCGTGAATGCCATGAAGGCCGCGCCGATCGAACTTTGCACCGCCAGAACGCGGGCTTGCAATGTCGCCGGAAGGTTGCCGCCAAACCACGCCGCGCAGGCCCCGAACAGCACCAGAATCAGCACCCACAGCAGAAGCGAGCCTTCGTGATTCCCCCAGACGCCGGATATCTTGTAGATCATCGGCTTGGCGGTGTGCGAGTTATCCACCACCAGCGCGACCGAGAAATCCGAGGTCACGAAGGCCCAGGTCAGGGCCCCGAAACTGATTGCCACCAGCGCGAATTGCGCGCTGGCCATGGGATGTGCAGCGGCCATCCAATCTCCCCAGCCCTTGTGGGCACCGACAAGCGGCACCACCGACTGGATCAGCGAAATGGCAAAGGCCAGGATGAGGGCGTAATGTCCGAGTTCTACAATCATGCCCGAACATATAGCCGCTTCGCGCCGCCGCGCAAAGCACAACCGGAGGGCCGGGCTGCGGCCATCCGGCGCATTTGATTACGGATCGGCGGTGGCCTCGGCCTGTGCCGAACGTGCGCGCCATTCGGCCAGCGCGGGGTTGTCCGTGGTTGCGGGTGTTTCGCCTGCGGGCCGCGCGTGGTCCGGCGGCGCGGCGGGTGTCACGGGTGGAACCGCGGGCCGCGTCACCCGCAGATGATGCGCCTCGCGCGCGCCGAAATAAAACGCCACCACCGCACCCAGCAGCCACCAAAGCGGCTCAGGCACCTCGGCCAGCCCCCGCATCCGCAGTCCGAACCCTTCGGGATCGGCCATCGCATAGATGAACAGCGCCAGTGTTCCCAATGCCAGAAGCGGGCGCGGCAAGCGGTTCAGAGCGTTCACGAAGGCATCGAACCGCCCTGCCCGTCCATGGGCAAATTCTGCCGTATGGCTGGAATGCGCGGCCAGATAGGCATCATGGCCCAGTTCCAGCGCGCGCGTGGCATTGGGGCGGAACACCTCGGCCACGCCACTGACGCTTTGCCCCAGTGCCACCACCCCTGCCCCGCCACGTCCGAAAAGCGCGGACAATCCTGCACGGATCAACCCCATGCCGCGGTCCTTTCGCGATGCTGTGCCAATGTCAGATGAAAGCGTGGCGCGATGAACTCTTCAGCCCGGACAATCCAGCCGCCCTTCCCGCCATCGCGACGCCGCGCGTATTTACGGCTGGCGGGGCGGCGCTCGGCCAGCGCGTAGTAGTAATCACGCCGGGCAATGCCGTAGGCGTCTGCGATATGGTCAGGGGCTTCGGCGGCGGCCGCATGCGCCGCGCGGATCGTCTGCGGGCCGATTGCACCATCCACGATGATATCGTGGCCCATCTGCACCAGCAAACGCTGCAAAATGCGCACGGCGTTGCTGCCGGCGTTCACATACATGTCGAAAACCGACGCCTGCAGCATATCGGGCAGCGAGGCGATGCGCGGTTGCTCGAAATAATGCCGGATGAAGATATCGACGGCCTGCGCGTGTGTCAGCGCGCGGACATCGGCCGCATCCACCACGCCGTCGCCGTTCAGGTCCAACCCGAGGCGGCGCATGGTGTGGATGGTGACGCCATGTTTGGTGGCCCCGCCGGGATCATCGGGGTCGTTCACATAGCCGCCCTCGCGGGCGACGATTTCCTCGGCCAATTGCCGCACGTTTCGCATTCTGCCCTCCGGTCTCATGGATCCGGGGCAGAATGCTTAGGCTTTGGTTAAGGTCACGAGTCGGCGGCGGACGCCGTGTTCAGATGCGGGAAAGCGCAATTGGCATCGGGCGCGTTTTCGGGCGCCATCGCATCGAGCGAATTGGCCACCTCGCGCGGCATGTAGGTCTCATCGTGCTTGGCAAGGATCTCATGGGCCACGAACACGCCCTCGACCATGCGGCCCGTTGCCACCGTGCCCTCGTTCTCGCCGAACAGATCGGGCAGAATGCCACGGTAGCGAACCTCGACAGTGTGGCAGAAATCGGTCACCCGAAAACTGACCTCCTCGCTCTGACCACGCCGGATCGATCCCGCCTCGACCATGCCACCCAACCGGAACACCTCGTTCAAGGCGGGGGGATCAGCTACGATCTGGCTGGGCGAGCGGAAGAAATTGATCCCGTCGCGCATCGCATAGCCGATCAGCGCCGTCGACAGCGCCAGCGCCACGAAAGCGACGGTGATGATCTGGATGCGGCGTTTCTTCTTCAGGCTCTTCATGTCACCTCACGGAAATAGCGGCGGCGCCATCAACCCTTCCGCCTCGTCAAACCCCATCATTAGGTTGGCGTTCTGCAGCGCCTGCCCAGACGAGCCCTTGGTCAGGTTGTCCAGAACCGCTGCCACCATTGCCCTGCCGGGCTGACGGTCGCCAACCACACCGATATGCACGAAGTTGGAGCCGCGCACATCATGTGTCGAGGGGACTGTGCCAAAAGGAAGCACCTCAAGAAATGATTCAGCGCAATAACGCTCTGACAAAACCGTGTGAATCCGTTTCGCATCACCCTTCAGCCAGGCGGTCGCCAGAATACCCCGGTTCATCGGCAGCAGATGCGGCGTGAACTGGATCTGAACGGGGCGGCCCGCGGCGAGTGAAAGCTCCTGATCGAACTCGCCCAGATGCCGGTGGGTGCTGCCCACCGCATAGGGATGCGTGCCTTCTGACAGTTCGGCATGAAGCAGGTTTTCCTTCAGCGCGCGCCCGGCGCCTGACACGCCGCATTTCAGATCGAGGATGATGTCATCCAGATCGATCACCCCACCCTCGATCAAGGGGCGCAGGATGTATTGCCCGGTCGCGGCATTGCAACCGGTGCCCGCCACCAACCGGGCCTGCCTGATGGCGTCGCGGTAGAACTCGGTCAGGCCATAGACCGCCTCTTTCTGGATCTCGGGCGCGGCATGGGGTTTGCCATACCACTTTTCATAGGCGGCAGGATCGCGCAGCCGGAAGTCGGCCGACAGATCGATGATACGCAGATCGCGCGGCAGCGTGGCGATCACAGCCTGGCTGGTGGCATGCGGCAGCGCGCAGAAGGCCAGATCGATGGCGGAAAAATCCACCTCTTCGATGCGCACCAGATCCGGCAGCGCCATATGCCGCAGGAACGGAAAGACCGAGGCCATGGACTGCCCCACCTTGCGCTCGCCGGTCAGCGCGGCAATCTCGAAACCGGGATGGGTTGCGATCAGGCGGATCAGTTCTGCACCGGTATAGCCTGAAGCACCCAGAATGGCGATTTTCTTTTTCATATCAGTCTCTTGTGATCATTTGTTTAGATACATGCCGGTCGCCGCCTGCACGCGGCGGATGCCTCCGGCGGGCGTATTTGGGGCAAGATGAAAACGCATCTTGCCAGTATCAGGCCGGACGGAAATCGATCTTTCGTCGCAGGAACCAGGTAGCCTTGTGACTGACCGCAATGGGATCTCCGGTAGTCAGATAAAGGCTGCGCGTGCCCGACCCGCGCATCTCAGGCCGGCGGCCAAGATAATCCTCAAGGCTGGCGGCGACCAGATCGGGCTGGGAATAAACCGCGACTTCGGGGCCGAGGGCCGCGCGAAACGCCTCTTCCATCAGCGGATAATGAGTGCAGCCCAGCACGGCGGCATCGGGGCGCGGCATCCGGCGTTTCAGCGCCGAGACATGTGAATGCACCAGCGCTTCGGCCAGGATCATGTCGCCTTCCTCAATCGCATCGACAACGCCGCCGCAAGGCTGGGCCTCGACATCGACGCCGATGGCGCGGAACGCCAGCTCGCGCTGGAAGGCGCGGCTTTGCACCGTGGCGGGTGTGGCGAACAGGGCGACATGTTTTACCGCCACCTCGCGCGGGGGCGAATTGTCGCCCCACTGCCGTTCGGTCAGCGCCTCGATCAATGGAACGAACACGCCCAGCACGCGCTTGCCCTCGGGCACCCAGGTTTCCTGCATCCGGCGCAGCGCGGCAGCCGAGGCGGTGTTACAGGCCAGGATCACCAGATCGCAGCCTTCGTCCCAAAGCCGTTCGACACCCGCGCAGGTCAGGTTGAAAATGTCGTCGGCATCACGCACCCCGTAGGGCGCATGGGCATTGTCACCGTAATAGACGAAGGGCACGTCGGGCAGGCGCTTTTGCAACGCGCCCAGCACCGTCAGCCCGCCCAACCCCGAATCGAAAACGCCAACCGCCATTTCTTGCGCCCTTCGTCAACCCGCTTCGGCCCCTCTTACGCCGCCGTGGCGCGGAAATCCATCACCCTTATTCCGCGGCCAGAGGCAGCGGCGCGCCGGGCGTCGCAATGGCCGCCAGCAGTTCCTCCCGGCGTTTGGCGGCGGCTTTGACGTTAGCCTCCTTCACCGGGCCAAAACCACGGATCGACAGCGGCAACAGCGCCAGTTCCAGCACCTTGTCACGGTTTTCAGGTGTCACGTTTGGCAAGACACCGGCCATGTCCGCCTCATATTGCGCGATCAATGCGCGCTCCATCCGGCGCTCGGCACTGTGGCCGAAGGGGTCGATAAACGTGCCCCGCAACCCCTTGAGCCGCGCCAGCAACCTAAATCCGTGCAGCATCCACGGGCCGAAGCGACGCTTCTTTGGCCGTCCGTCCGGCCCGGTTCCGCCCAGAAGTGGCGGTGCAAGGTGGAAGCTGGCGCTGAAATCACCGTCGAACTCGGCACGCGCCTTTTCCAGCGTGTCCAGATGAAGGCGCGCAACCTCGTATTCATCCTTGTAGGACAAGAGCTTGTGATAGCCTTTTGCAACAGCAAGCTGAAGCGCCCGATCATCGATCGCATCAACGAAACGGCGATAGCGACTGGCCAGGGCGGCGTTCTGATAGGCCGTCAGATGATCGGCGCGCAGGGTGATCGGATCGACCGGCTCGGCATTGTCCGATTGCGGTTTGAGCACCGCCTGCGCATCCGCAGGAAAAAGTACCGCCCAGCGGCCGATCTCGAAAGCCCGCAGATTGCCCTCGACAGCCGCCTTGTTCAGGGTGATCGCCTGCTGGATGGCCTCCAGCGAGATCGGGATCAACCCCATCTGCCAGGCACCGCCAAAGACCATCATGTTGGAAAAGATCGCATCGCCCAGAAGCATCCGCGCCAGTTCCGAGGCATCGAACAACGCCAGCCGGTCGCGCAAACGCGCCTCAAGCGCGACGCGCAAGTCTTTGGCCGGGAGCTGAAACTCGGTATTGCGGGTGAATTCTCCGGTGATGATCTCATGGGCATTTACCACAGCGCCCGTTTGGCCCGTCCGCATGAGGCCCAGGGTCTTCGAACCGGCGGTTACCACGAGATCACCACCGATGACGCAATGCGCCTCACCAACAGCGACCCGCACAGCGCTGATATCACTGGGATTTTCAGCAATCCTGCAATGGATGTGGACGGCGCCGCCTTTCTGGGCCAACCCAGCCATCTCCATCATGCCCGCGCCCTTGCCGTCAACATGCGCGGCCATGGCCAGAATGGCACCCACCGTCACAACGCCCGTGCCGCCGACACCGGTGATCACTACATTATGCGTGCCGTCGATTGAGGGCAGTTCGGGCATCGGCAGGTCGGGCAGGTCCAGCGCACGGGTGGCGCCCTTGCGTGGTGTAGCGCCGGAGAGCGTCACAAAAGAGGGGCAGAAGCCCTTGAGACAACTGAAATCCTTGTTGCAGCTGGATTGGTCGATGGCGCGCTTGCGTCCCAGTTCGGTCTCGACTGGCACGATCGACACGCAGTTTGATTGCACTCCGCAATCGCCGCATCCCTCGCAAACATCGGTGTTGATGAAAACGCGCTGGTCAGGGTCCGGAAACTGGCCCCGCTTGCGACGACGGCGCTTCTCGGCCGCGCAGGTCTGGGCGTAAACAATGGCAGATACACCCTTGATATCACGATACTTCTCTTGAACTTTCATGAGGTCGGCGCGTTCATGCTTCTCGATATCCGCAGGGAACAGGCTGAAATCGGGCTTCTCTTTCTCGTCGTAGACAAGCGCGACATCCCTGATGCCCATCGCCTTCAACTCGCGCACGATCTGGTCGGCGGTCAGGCCACCCTCATTCTTCTGGCCACCGGTCATGGCCACGGCATCGTTGAACAGGATCTTGTAGGTGATATTTGTGCCCGCCGCGACGGCTGCGCGGATCGCCTGGATACCGGAATGGTTATAGGTTCCATCACCAAGGTTCTGAAAGACATGCTCTCTTTTTGAGAACGGCGCTTCGCCGATCCAGTTTGCACCCTCGCCGCCCATATGAGTGAACCCGGTGGTCTCGCGGTCCATCCACTGCACCATGTAGTGGCAGCCGATCCCCGCATAGGCGCGTGAGCCTTCGGGCAAACGGGTTGAGCTATTGTGCGGACAGCCCGAGCAGAACCACGGCAACCGCGCAGCCAGTTCGGGCGCATTGTCGGCGCGACGGGCCTCGGCCAGTTGCTCCATTCCGGCGCGCAGCCGTTCGGTGTCGCGCCCCTCTTCCAGGAAGATCGCGCCCAGCTTTTCGGCGATCATCACCGGGTCCAGCGCATATCGGGTCGGAAACAGTTCAAGCTGGCGACCATGTTCCCAGGTGTCGCCCTTGTACCAGCCATAGACGCGGCGCCCCCGGCGATCATCGAAAATGGCTTCTTTCACCTGTACTTCGATAAGCTTGCGCTTTTCCTCGACCACGATGATCAGGTCCAGCCCCTCGGCGAATTCATGGAACCCCTGCATGTCCAGCGGCCAGGTCTGGCCCACCTTGTAGGTGGTGATCCCCAGTCGTTCGCACTCGGCCTCGTCCAGGCCCAGAAGCCCAAGCGCATGCACCAGATCCAGCCAGTTCTTGCCCGCCGCCACCAGCCCGATCTTGGCGCCCGGCTTGCCCCAGATCCGCTTGTCCATGCCGTTTGCGCGCGAAAACGCCTCGGCGGCGAAGCGCTTGTAGTCGATCATCCGCGCTTCCTGCGCCACTGGGGTATCGACCAGACGGATGTTCAGACCGCCTTCGGGCATCTGAAAATCAGGCGTGACAAACTGCAAACGATGCGGGTCGCCATCGACCACGGCGGTGGCCTCGATCGTGTCCTTCATCGTCTTCAGCCCTACCCAGAGGCCGGAGAAACGGCTCAAGGCATAAGCATAATGGCCATAATCCAGAATTTCCTGCACCCCGGCGGGCGAGACGATGGGCATGTAGGCATCGACCATCGCCCAGTCGGACTGGTGCAACACGGTCGAGGATTCGCCGGTATGATCGTCGCCCATGGCCATGATCACGCCGCCATGTTTGGAGGTGCCGGCCATGTTGGCGTGTTTCATCACGTCGCCCGTTCGGTCCACACCCGGACCCTTGCCATACCAAAGGCCAAACACTCCGTCATAGCGCCCTTCACCGCGCAGTTCCGCCTGCTGGGTACCCCAAATCGCGGTGGCGGCCAGGTCCTCGTTCAGGCCTTCCTGAAAGGTGACATTCGCTGCATCAAGCAAGGGTCTGGCGCGCGCCATCTGCATATCCACCGCCCCAAGCGGCGAGCCGCGATACCCGGAAACATAGCCCGCGGTATTCAGCCCCGCCGCCTTGTCGCGCGCTGCCTGCGCCAACATCAGCCGGACAAGGGCCTGAGTTCCGTTCAGAAGAATGGGCGACTTTGTCAGGTCAAACCGGTCGTTGAGGCTGACGGACTGCGTTCCCATGAGCACCTCCTCTGCAAATGGTTGCGTTGAAGGAAGTATAGGTCAAAATTACTGACCTTTAAAGCGATTTTCCTGAAATCTTCACTTTCTCCGCATCCATTTGTCGCTTACTAGACGAGCAAGCGCTTCCGGGCAGTCAAAGAGAAAAGAAATTTCGTCATGGACTGGGACAAACTCAGAATATTTCACGCCGTTGCCGATGCCGGCAGCCTGACCCATGCCGGCGACGTGCTGGGTCTCAGCCAATCCGCCGTCAGCCGCCAGATTCGCGCGCTGGAAGAAGGGTTGGGCACGACGCTTTTTCACCGTCATGCGCGCGGGCTGATTCTGACCGAACAAGGCGAGCTGCTGTTTGATGCGACGCGGCGGATGACAAAACACCTTGAAACCGCCTCGGCCCGGATCCGCGACAGCGAGGAAGAAGTCTATGGTGAATTGCGGGTAACGACGACCACTGCCTTCGGCACGCTCTGGCTGGCCCCCCGCCTGCCCACCCTCTATTCGCGCTATCCTGACCTGAAGATCGACCTGATGCTGGAAGAACGCGTGCTTGATCTGCCGATGCGCGAGGCGGATGTGGCGATCCGCATGAAGGAACCCAGCCAGGCCGATCTGATCCGCAAGCGGCTTATGGGCGTGAAGATGCGCCTTTACGCCTCACCCGAATACCTGCGCGCCAATGGCGTGCCGGAAACGCTGGCGGATATGGTGAACTTCCGGCTTCTGTGCCAGAATGCCACGGCTGCGCAAGTGTCCGCCGGGGCCGCGATGACGCGCGAGTTGCTGACCTATCCGATCCGCTCGACATTCACGGTGAACAACTATTTCGGCGTCCTGCAGGCAGTTCTGGCCAATCTGGGTATCGGCCTTCTGCCAGATTATCTGACCGAGGATTTTCCCTCGCTGGTGCGTGTTCTGCCTGAAGTGGAAAGCGCCGAAGTGCCGGTGTTCCTCGCCTATCCGGAAGAGTTGCGTCACTCCAAACGCATCGCGGCATTCCGCGATTTCGTTCTGGAAGAGGTGATCGCCTATCGCCGCAACCGGACGGTCGCTGACTGACCGGCGTGCCCCG
Source organism: uncultured Rhodobacter sp. (assembly GCA_964496915.1). Lineage (GTDB taxonomy): Bacteria > Pseudomonadota > Alphaproteobacteria > Rhodobacterales > Rhodobacteraceae > Pararhodobacter. The sequence goes on along the minus strand of CAZCAX010000014.1, from coordinate 52,728 downwards.
CGCGTGCCTGTCAACCCTGCCGGGACTTCTCGGCGGGTTGTTCTCGTACAACCTTTGGGTGAGGCATGCCTGCAACGCATAGCGGTTATGATGCAGGCGCAGCGTTGATATTCTTGCGCATGTGCAACGATTCGCAGTACTAAGGCGAGGAAGATGTATGGCTTTGCCATGTATCTTTTACCTCCCTGTTGGACTTGGGCCGAGCAAATGCTCGGCCTTTTTTTTGTCGCAGGGCATTGCAACCCGGCTCTTTATCGCTTGGCCCTTTCCCTTCCGCCGCGCTTGCCCTAATGAGACGCCAACAGGCTTTTCGCGTGGGACATTGTCATGACCGAACCCGAAATCACCCCCGAGCTGATCGCCGCGCACGGCCTCAAGCCCGACGAATATGCGCGTATCCTTCAGATCATCGGGCGCGCGCCCAGTTTCACGGAACTGGGAATCTTTTCGGCGATGTGGAATGAGCATTGCTCATACAAATCGTCCAAGAAATGGCTTCGCACCCTGCCGACCACCGGCGCGCAAGTCATCTGCGGCCCCGGCGAGAATGCGGGCGTGGTTGATATCGGTCTTGATGAGAATGGCAACCGTCAGGCGCTGATCTTCAAAATGGAAAGCCACAACCACCCTTCCTACATCGAGCCGCATCAGGGCGCGGCAACGGGTGTCGGCGGCATTCTGCGCGATGTCTTTACCATGGGCGCGCGTCCCATCGCGGCGATGAACGCGCTCAGCTTCGGCGAACCTTCGCATCCGAAAACCGCGCATCTGGTCAAGGGTGTGGTCGAAGGGATCGGCAGCTATGGCAACTGCTTTGGCGTGCCGACCGTTGGTGGCGAGGTGCGGTTCCACCCGGCCTATAACGGCAACTGCCTGGTGAACGCCTTTGCCGCCGGGCTGGCCGATGCCGACAGCATCTTCTATTCCGCCGCTTCGGGCGTGGGGATGCCTGTTGTCTATCTCGGCGCCAAGACAGGCCGCGACGGCGTGGGTGGTGCCACCATGGCCTCGGCCGAGTTCGACGACACGATCGAGGAAAAACGCCCCACCGTGCAGGTCGGCGACCCGTTCACCGAAAAGCGCTTGCTGGAGGCCTGTCTGGAACTGATGGCATCCGGCGCGGTGATCTCCATTCAGGATATGGGTGCGGCTGGCCTGACCTGTTCTGCGGTCGAGATGGGCGACAAGGGCAAGCTGGGCATCCGGCTTGACCTTGACCGCGTGCCCTGCCGCGAGGAAGGGATGACCGCCTATGAGATGATGCTCTCGGAGAGCCAGGAGCGGATGCTGATGGTCCTCAATCCGTCAATGGAGGACGAGGCGCGCGCCATTTTCGACAAATGGGATCTGGATTTCGCGCTGGTCGGTGAAACCATCGCCGAGGACCGTTTCCTGATCCTCCATGGCAATGAGACCAAGGCCGACCTGCCGCTTTCCAAACTCTCTTCCGAGGCGCCCGAATACGACCGCCCCTGGACCGAGACCGCGCCCGCCGCGCCACTCGCACCTGTGCCGGGCGTCGATGCGATCGACGCGCTCAAGGCGCTGATTTCGAGCCCCAATTATGCCCATAAGGGCTGGGTGTGGGAGCAGTATGATACCATGGTCATGGGTGACACCGTGCGCGTTCCGGGCCTTGGCGCGGGTGTGGTGCGGGTGCATGGCACCGACAAGGCGATTGCCTTCACCTCGGATGTGACGCCACGCTATGTTCGGGCCAATCCGTTTGAGGGTGGCAAGCAGGCGGTGGCCGAGGCCTATCGCAACCTGACCGCCGTTGGCGCGCGACCGCTGGCATCAACCGACAACCTGAACTTCGGCAACCCCGAAAAGCCCGAGATCATGGGCCAGCTCGTCGGTGCCATCAAGGGGATCGGCGCGGCCTGTGAAGCGCTGGACATGCCGATCGTCTCGGGCAATGTCTCGCTCTATAATGAAACCGACGGCCAGCCGATCCTGCCCACGCCGACCATTGGCGCGGTGGGGCTTCTGGAAAGCCTGGATGATCTGATCGCCGGGCAGCCCGTTGCCGGCGACTACGCGCTGGTGATCGGCGAGACGCGCGGCCATCTGGGCCAGTCGGCGCTTCTGGCCGAGGTGTTTCACCGCGAAGAGGGCGACGCGCCCCCCGTCGATCTGGAAGCCGAAAAGCGCAACGGCGAATTTCTGCGCGCCAACCGTGCCCTGATCAAGGCCGCGACCGACCTGTCAGATGGCGGGCTGGCGCTGGCCGCGTTCGAGATGGCCGAGGGTGCGGGGCTGGGCATCACGATGGACAGCACCGACACGCCCACCCTCTTTGGCGAGGATCAGGCGCGCTATCTGGTGGCCTGCGGCTTTGATCAGGCCGAGGCGCTGATGATCGCTGCCGGACGCGCCGGGGTGGTGGTGCATTCGGTGGGCCGTTTCGGCGGTGACAGCGTGCGGATCGGCGGCAGCGAGGCGCCGCTGGCCACGCTCTCGGCGCTTTATCGCGGCGCGTTTGTCCAGGCCATCGGCGTGGCATGAGCCTGCGGCCTGCACAAACGGCTGACCTGAATGCGGTGCGCGCGCTGTGGTCGAGGGCCGGGTTTGTGCAGGAAGGCACCTTCCGGCAATGCTGGCGCCGCCCTGACGGAGCGTGGAGCGACAGCCACCTGTTCAGCCTGCTGGCCCATGAATACCGGCCTTCATGATTGTCAGCGTTAACGCCACCGTGGCGATGCTTGATTTACCCTGCAGGCAGGATTACCTTCACCCTGAACGGTCAAAGGACGAATGATGGCCATAACGGCAGAGCAACTGGAAACCCTTCTGCGCGAAAGCTTCCCGCGGGGCAAGATCACCATCACCGACCTTGCGGGCGATGGCAATCACTATGCAGCCGAAGTCATTGATGAAAGCTTTCGTGGGCTTAACCGGGTGCAGCAGCAGCGCGCTGTCTATGCTGCGCTCAAGGGCAAGATGGATGGCAGCCATGGCGAGTTGCACGCCCTTGCGCTGACCACCAAGGCGCCGGAGTGACATGATTTTTATCGTTCTAACCTTGATCGTGCTGTTGGCTGTCGCGCTGACAATGAGCCGCGCACGCAGCGACGATCACGACGATGACGACGACAACAGACCGGGAGGGCGCCGAAAGGTGCGCATTCCGGTTCGCACAAATGACAGAGGACCAAGATGAGCGCTTTGGACCAGATCCGCGAGACGATCGAAAAGAATGACGTGGTGCTTTACATGAAGGGCACCAAGACCATGCCGCAATGCGGTTTTTCCTCACGCGTGGCGGGGGTGCTGAACTTCATGGGCGTGGATTTCGCCGATGTGAACGTGCTGGCCGATGAAGGCGTGCGTCAGGGGATCAAGGAATTCTCCGACTGGCCGACCATTCCGCAGCTTTACGTCAAGGGTGAGTTTGTCGGCGGTTGCGACATCGTCACCGAAATGACGCTCTCGGGCGAGCTGGACCAGCTCTTCGATGCCAAGGGCGTCGCCTATGACAAGGACGCGGCGGAGAAGATCCGCGAAGCCAACGCCTGATCGACCGGCAAGTCAGATAAAAGGCCCCCGGCACAGGACCGGGGGCCTTTTTTGTTGGCGGGCGGGATGGGAGGTTCCATGCGTGGCATAACGCGACCATCAAATGCCACGCCGCGACACCTGCCCCCCTGCCCCTCTTTTCAGGCGCGTTTTTCCTCGATCTGTTCGGCCAATGCCTCGGCCCGGGCGGCAAGTTCGGCCATGGATTCGACTACGTCACCGGGAATGACAGGCACCTCAACCCGTGTCGGTTCAGGCCGCGGTGTCGCGTGCAGTCGCGCGATTTCGGCACGCGCTGCGGCAAGTTCCTCCTCCAGCGCACGCAGGCGGTCCTCGGCTCCGGCGGTCTTGTCAGCCAGCATCAGCCCGGCCATCAGCAGCATGCGGGATTCCGGCAACCGCCCGATCTGTTCCATCAGCGCGCGTGCTTCGCCATCAAGCAACTTTGCCGCGGCGTGCAGGAAGTGCTCTTCACCCGCCTGACACGCAACCTCGAACGATTTTCCGCCGATTGTAATTGTCTCTTCGGGCATCAGATCCTCCTCAGGCGCTGCGGCTGTCATCAGCCAGTAGCGGCTTCAGCTCCGCCAGGATTTCTTCCATCTCGGCCATTTCCGCGCGCCGCTCGGCCTGCAGCGCCTCCAGTTCGGCCGAGATCGAGCGGTTCACCAGCGTCGTGTCCGGGAAGCTCTCGGCCTGGGCCTCGCGCAGGGCGGCATTCGATTCCATCAGGCGGGCGTTAGCCTTCTTCAGCCTGAGCATTTCCAGACTTTGCAGATCAAGTTGCTCTGTCAGCCGGGCAAGGCGCCGCTCAAGCTGGGCGATGGTGGTTTCCTGGCGCTGCTTGACCTGATGCACCCGCTCACTGAGCTGGGCATTCGCGGCCCGCTCCTTTTCCAGCGCCTTGCGCAGGCTCTCGACATTGGCGCGCGCCTCGGCCTCGGCGGCGTCCGGGCGGTCTTTCATGTCGAACAACGTACCCTTCACAGGGGCGTCCGGGCGTGTCGCATCGCTATCGATCCGGCGCGCGATCCGGTCAAGGGCAGCAGAGATGCGGCGCTCATAAGCGGCAATGTCGCTCATCGTAAACCCTCCAATCTGTCAGCGCGGGCCGGATACGGATGCGCGAATCACGCGCCGCGCCCGGATAGCGCGATTTTGTCCCAGCTTACGGCGAATAACGCGCCTTTCCAACCAATGGCTTGCCTGATGCGCGCAAGCCCGCGCTTGAACTTGGAACCAAGCCTGCTATGACGCCCCCAACGCTGCCCACAAGAAGGATTGTCGTCTTGGACATTGCCACGCTTCGCGCGCAAGCGCCTGACCACTGGAAAAAGGCCTGCGCGATCCGCGTTCTGGCCCTCGATGCGGTTGCTGCCGCCAATTCAGGCCATTCCGGCATGCCTATGGGCATGGCCGATGTCGCGACGGTGCTGTTTCAGAACCATCTGAAATTTGACGCCTCCAACCCGGACTGGCCGGACCGCGACCGCTTCATCCTGTCGGCGGGCCATGGCTCGATGCTGCTTTACGCGCTTTTGCATCTGACCGGCTATGAAGACATGACGCTGGATCAGATCAAGAATTTCCGTCAATGGGGCGCGATCACGGCGGGTCACCCGGAATATGGCCATGCCAAGGGGGTTGAGACCACTACCGGCCCGCTGGGGCAAGGCATTGCAAACGCCGTGGGTTTCGCCATGGCCGAAGAAAGCCTGCGCGCGCGCTGGGGGGCCAAGGTGCAGGACCATTACACCTGGGTCATCGCCGGTGACGGTTGCCTGATGGAGGGCATCAGCCAGGAAGCGATCAGTCTGGCGGGCAAGCACCAGCTGTCGCGGCTGATCGTGTTGTGGGATGACAATGGCATCACGATTGACGGCAAGGTGGAACTGTCCTGCGTGACCGATCAGAAGGCCCGTTTTGCGGCCTCGGGTTGGGATGTGTTCGAATGCGACGGCCACGACCCGGCCGATATCGACCGTGCGCTGAGCGCCGCCAAGGCCAGCCCCCGGCCCGCCATGATCGCCTGCAAGACGCATATCGCGCTGGGATCTTCGGCGCAGGACACGTCCAAGGGCCATGGCGCGCTGACCGATGCGCAACTGATCAAGGACACCCGCGCCGCCTATGGCTGGGAGCATGGCCCCTTCGTCATCCCCGCCGACATCAAGGCCGCATGGGAGGCCATTGGCGCCCGTGGCGCAGAGGCGCGCAAGGAATGGGAGGCCCGGCTGGCCACCCTGTCCCCGGCCAAACAGGCCGAATTCAAGCGCATCTTTGCCCGTGACGTGCCTGCCAAACTGGGTGTGGCCATCCGCAAGCTGAAAAAGGAAGCGGTAGAAACCCAGCCCAAACTGGCCACCCGCGCGGCCAGCGAGGCGGTGTTGAAGGTCGTCAACCCGGTGTTGGGCGAAACCATTGGCGGCTCGGCCGACCTGACGGGTTCGAACAACACCAAGACCGCCGATCTGGGCAGGTTTGACCCCGAAAACCGCAAGGGCCGCTACGTTTATTACGGCATCCGCGAGCATGGCATGGCAGCGGCCATGAACGGCATGGCGCTGCATGGCGGCGTGCGGCCCTATGGGGGCACTTTCATGTGCTTCACCGATTATGCCCGCCCGTCGATGCGCCTGTCGGCCCTGATGGGCGTGCCGGTTGTCTATGTCATGACCCATGACAGCATTGGCCTGGGCGAAGATGGCCCCACCCACCAGCCGGTCGAGCATCTGGCGATCTCGCGCGCGACGCCCAATACGCTGGTTTTCCGCCCCGCCGATCTGACCGAAACCGCCGAGGCATGGGAAATCGCACTGACCCAGAAAACCACGCCTTCGGTTCTGTCACTCAGCCGCCAGAACCTTCCCGCCGTACGCAAGGCCAACACCGCGCGCAACCTTTCCGCCCAGGGTGCTTATGTGCTGATCGAGGCCGAGGGGAAGCGTCAGGTAATCCTGATTGCGACCGGTTCGGAAGTGGAGGTCGCGCTGAAGGCGCGCGATCTGTTGCATGCAGAAGGGATCGGCACGCGGGTTGTGTCGATGCCGTGCATGGAACTGTTCGCACAGCAGGACGAGGCCTATCGCAAGCGGGTGCTGCCTACCGGGCCGGTGCGCGTCGGTGTCGAGGCCGCGGTGCGCGCGGGCGGATGGGATCGTTGGCTTCTGGGCGAGCGGGCGAAGAAATCCGACTTCGTCGGCATGGACGGCTTCGGCGCTTCGGCCCCGGCGGGCGTGCTGTATCAGCAGTTTGGCATCACCGCGGAAGCGGTTGCAGCCAAGGCAAAGGCGCTGCTCTGAAGCGCTAGACCAATAAAAAACGCCGGGCGCCTTTGCTGCCCGGCGTTTTCATCAAGAAAATCCGTTTTCAGATCCGTCAGATCAGATTACGGGAATCAAGCGCCTTAGCAATCTCGCCGCGCACCAGCTTGCGCACTTGCAGGGTGATGCGTTCGCCCAATTGTCCCTGCAACTCTTCCCGCACGATCTGCGCCACCAGAATCCGCAGTGTCGCTTCATCAATCACGGTTTCGAACATTTCCTCGTCGTGGTCGCGCTCGTCTGCCGCGGCCTCATCCGTTGCGACATGCGCCGTGGAAGCGGCCTTGGCCTCCGGCTCTTGCGTTGTCCGGCCGGAATCAGGCAGCGGGCTTTCTGCCGCTCGTGCCGCGGCGGCGTGGAGAAAACTGGGCTTGGCGTATAATGCCGTCACGTTGGATGCGGTTTCGGAGCCGTCAGGCTCAAACACGGAACCGCTGGCCGATACCGCCGCCTCCAGTTCGGCGATCGTGGCTTCGAGCCTGCGAAAATCCGGTGCCTGCATGAGCGGTGCTTCCGGCGCAGCCGGTTTCGGCGGCTCGAACGCTGGCCGAGGGTCCAGGCTGGACCGTGCAGGCACTTCCGGTCGAGAGGTGGCAGTGTCCAATGCGGCGGTGCTGTCGGAATCGACCCGCTGCGCCTGTGTCAGAATCAGACGGCCACCTTGCGAACTGCCCTCATCCGCGCCCGTGGTCCGGCGCACATCTTCCGCGACCAGCCGTCGGACGGAGGTCAGCAAATCCTCAATTTCGCTGTTGGTCATTGCGTCCGACATGCCCGCCACCTCTGATTTATTTTTTCCCGAAGGATAGCGTCAACGCGCCCGCAAAACAACCGCCTTGACCGGCAGAGCGGGTCCACGAACCGGCAACAGACCGGTTCGCACGATGACAGGTGGCAATGAGGGAACGTCAGCGCCGATCAGGGTTCGCGGTTGCCGCCCGGTGCGCGGCTCATGATCCGGTCAAGACGCTGACCCTGAACCGAGGGAACAGCAGCGCGTGTCGCAGGTTCGGCGACAACCCGCCCACCCCAGCGCGTGAAGCCGGCGGAATAGGCTTCGACATCATAGGTCGGAATGCCCAGATTGAGCGCATCGACCGTCAACTGGCCCATCGCCTCCAGCAGGGCATAGCTGGCCAGTTGCACCGAGGCCGAGGCAAAGATCCGGTTTGACTGCGCATCCAGAAGCTCCTGTTCGGCGTTGAGCACATCCAGCGTGGTGCGTGAGCCGAACTCGGCCTCGGCGCGGACGGCTTCATAGGCGCTACGCGCGGCTGAAATCTGGGTATCGCTGGCTGAAAGCTGCGCGCGCGCCACCGACAACTGCGCCCAGTTCTCGGCCACAGACTGATTCACCAGGGCAACCGTCTGGTGCAGGTTTGCGCGTTGAGCGTCCTGCCGGGCGATCGCCTGCCGCTGACCGGAGGCTATTGCCCCACCGCTGTAAAGCGGCACGCCCCAGGTGACAGAGGCGGTCAGATCGCTTGTGGTGGTTCCCGGCGTCGCCACGGCCCCGGCGGAAACCGAGCCGGTAACGGTACCCATGCGCTGCGCCCGTGCGGTCTGCACCAGCAGATCGGCAGCGGCAACCTGATGTTGCGCCTGAATAATGGCCGGGTGGTTGCGCCGACCGGAATCAAGCGCGGCCTGCAGGCTTGCGGGCAGGCGCGGCAGGCGCGGTGCGGCCGTCAACGCACCGGGGTAGCGCCCGACGGCCAGGTTGAAATCTTCGCGGGCAACGTTGAAATTGCCCTCGGCCGCAGAAAGTGCTGACTGTGCTGCGGCAAGGCGAGCCTCGGCGATGGCAACATCAGTGCGCGTCGAGTCGCCCAGTTCGAACCGCTCGCGTGCCGCGCGAAGCTCCTGGCGGATCAGTTCGACATTGTTGCGACGAAGCGCAACTGTATCGCGGCTGCTGACGACATTGAGATAGCTTTGCACGGCACGCAGGAGCACGCCTTGCTCGACGGCGATCAACCCGGCGCGCGCCGACAACACTTGCTCTCGTGCGAATTGAACGCCCAGTCGCCCGCGCCCGAAATCCACCAGCGGCATCTCGGCGGCCAGCGAGAAATTGAGCTGACGCGACGAAGTCGTGTTGACCACCGTTCCGATGCCGCCAATCCGTGTCTCGATGCGGCGCTGGTTGGCCTGGGCCCCGGTGATGAAACGGACCACCGGCAGCAAGGCCGCCTGCGCCTGCACCACATCCTCATCGCTGGCACGCAACAGTGCACGGTTCTGATCCAGAAGGTTGGAGTTGCGATATGCCGCAACCAGCGTGTCTGCCAGGGTTTCCGCCTGCGCCCGCACAGGCCCGAGAACCGCCAGCGTTGAAGCAAAGAGCGCCACAGCAAGGGAGAGACGAATACGCATTCCAAACCTCCGACGCGCCACCGCGCGAATTGTAACCGACGCCCCACGTCCTCGAGGCGAATGTCGCAACCTGCCCTCCACTTCAGCAGCCGGTGCGACGGATCAGGGCATCATAGCGCGAAAGCGCGCTCTTTGTTGAAACCTTCTAGCACCGGCGCTGCCGCGTTGAACGCATCGCGCCAGCGGATAATCCCTTGCCGCTTGACACCGATACGCACCACACCAAGCGCTCCATCCATGAAAATGGCTGCCACCCGGCCGCCTTCCTTCAACTGTTCGCTCAGCGTCTCGGGGAAAACCTCGACACCACCCTGAACGACAATCACGTCATAAGGGCCATGGCGCGGCGCACCCTCGACCAGCGGCAGCCGTTCGACCACCACATTACTGGCGCCCACACCCTCCAGCGCGGCCTCAGCGTCATCAGCGAGCGACTCGATAGGTTCGACCGCGATCACCGCTTCGGCCAGCTGTGCCATCACCGCGCTTGAATACCCCAGCCCCGCGGCCAAATCGAGCACCAGCTCGTCGGGCTGCAGATCCAGCGCATCCAGCATCTTGGTCAGCGTCCGCGGTTCAAGCAGCACGCGTCCCGGTGCGATTTCAAGGGTTTCGCCAACATAGGCAGCCTCAACCATCGTCGAAGGGACGAAACTTTCACGCGGGATGTTCAGCATGGCATCGATGATCGGAAATTTCGTGACATCAGAGGGCCGCACCTGGGTGTCGACCATCATCAGGCGGCGGGCAGCGAAATCGGTCATCCTGAAGGCTCGTATGGCTGATTGGTTCGCTTCTGTCTTGCCACAGGTGCAAGGGCCTTGGCAACCGTCCACTGCCGGTCCCGGCCGCTGCGGAAGGGTCGTCAATAAATTGCTTCGCGCAGCCCGTGCATCGGGTTAGATTGCTTGCACCCGGTGGTGCTGGTGGCTGCGGGGGCTTGCAAGAGGAGACATTGAATGCTCAAGGAATTCAGGGAATTTATCGCCCGCGGGAATGTCATGGACATGGCTGTCGGCATCATCATCGGAGCGGCCTTCACGGCGATCGTTACCTCGCTGGTGGATGATCTGGTCAACCCCTTCATCGGATTGTTCCTGGGCGGAACGGATTTCAGCGGTCTCAGCGTCGGGCTGGGTGACGCACAATTCATGTATGGCAACTTCATCAATGCGGTGATCAAGTTCCTTATCATTGCCTGGGTCGTGTTCATACTGGTCAGAACGATGAACCGCATCAAGGAAACGACCCGGCGCAAGGAGGCGGTCGCAGCGCCGCCCCCTGAAGCGCCCAAAGCCCCCAGCCAGGAGGAGTTGCTGACCGAGATCCGCGATTTGCTTCGGGCGCGCTGAACCGGGATGGCGGTTGGCCCGTGGCCTGATGTCATGGGCTTCCTTCATTTGCGTCTCGGGCCCGGATCAGGCGAGAAAGAAATTATCGCTTTCGCGCCAGTGAACAAGCAGTTCGCCCACGCTGTGTCCGGGGTGATCGTCACGTTCAAGCGTCATGACATCGGTCGCCAGAAGCGTCGCCATACGCCACAGATCGGTCCCTGTGCCTAGCGGGCTACCGGCATCGACCAGCGTTTCATCGAGGCCATTGGCGACGATCGCCAGCACCAGAACCGGCGAAAGCGCCTGCGCGGTGGGATGCTGCTTCGCCATATGCAGCACCAGATCACGTGTCACTTTGCGCGCCGACCCGCCCGGTGCGAGAAGTCGCTCCAGCACGAACTCACCCAACAAATCGATCTCCGAAGGCTGCAAGGCGTAAGCCATATCGCTTTCCCGCAACAACTTTCAGGCCCCTGCGGGACTGACAAAAAAACATTACTGAATCAAGTTAGTCCGGCAACCATCTGATGCGGACCATGATTAACACGTGCCCGGACTCGCTTCAGTCGGCCATGTCCGTATCGGCAGGCTCAACTTTTGTGCGCCGCGCACCGCGCGCCGGGGTCTCTGCGGCGAAACCTGCCCATTCGGCGTTGTCGGCGGGCCTTGGAAGCGCTTCCGGACGCTCGCGCAGATGCAAATGTACCTTCGCGATGAAATGGGCAACGATCGGCGCGGTCAGGAACAGAAACAGCGTGATCATCAGCTCATGCGCCGAAACCTTGCCCTGGCCGGCGAAGAAATACAGCATCGAGGCGATCAACACCCCCCCTACCCCCAAGGTTGTGGCCTTGGTCGGCGCGTGCAGGCGCGACATGGCGTCTTTCAACCGGATCAACCCGAACGAGCCGACAAGGCCAAAGAACCCGGCGATGACCAGCAACAGCGAGATCGTGATTTCAGCCCAGAGTGCCATGACGTTCCCCTTATTCGATGATCCCGCCGCGCAGCAGGTAGCGGCAATAGGCCACGGTCGAGATGAAGCCGACCATGGCAAACAGCATCGAGGCCTCGAAATAGACCGCCGTGCCGCGCAGGATGCCGTAGAGAATCAGAAGCGCGATGGCGTTGATCACCATCGTGTCCAGCGCCAGAATCCGGTCGCTCAGTTCGGGCCCCGTCATCACCCGGTAGAGGTTCATCAAAAGCGCAAGCCCGTAGCTGGCGAAGGCGAAAATCAGCGCATAGGTGATCATTCGAAAATCTCCATCAGGCGGCGCTCGTAGCGGTTCTTGATCTGGTCGCGCACCGCTTCAGGGTCCGGCGCGTGCAGGCAGTGCACCAAGATGGCGTGTCCATCGGCTGACAGATCGCTGGAAACCGTGCCCGGCGTCATGGTGATGGTGCCAGCCAGTACGGTGATCGCCTCGGGCGTGCGCAGGTCCAGCGGCACGGTGATCCAGCCGGGGCGGCGCGCGGCGTCGGATTTGAACAGGATGATCATGGCCACCTGAACATTGGCCACCACGATATCCCACAACACCACCAGCAAATATTCGGCAATCATCAGCGGGTTGCGCAGGCGCGGTGCATCGGGCCAGTAAGCGCGGGTGAGCAGCGGCACCACAAGCCCGAGAATGGCGCCAAAGACCACTGCGTTCAGTGTCAGCGTGTTGACCAGCAACACCCAGACGACAGCCAGCACCACCGACAATACCGGATGCGGGAAGATCTTGCGAAAGAGCGTCATCTTCTCAGCCCTCCACTTCGTCGCTGACGGGGTCAACCGGGGTGGCGTTATCATCCATCGGCTCGGCTGTCTCGGGGTCCAGCACCGATGCCGTGCCCAGTACCGCCACGATATATGCTTGCCGGTCGTGCAACTGGTCGGCTGTCACCTCGGCCTGACGCATCACCGGCCCGGACAGGATTGTCAGCACGATGATCAGGCCCAGCATCGCACCAATGCTGGCAAGGGCGGCACCAGGGTGAAGATGTTCGCTGACCACGTTCACCCGCGCCTCGGCCTCCGGAGTGATGTCGTCCTGCGTGGTGGCGTCATGCGCCTTCCAGAAAAGCACGGAACCAGCGCGCGCGAAACCGACAATTGCGATCAGCGAGGTAATCAGGATCGCGCCCCAAATCCAGGCCCAGAGCGCATGATCGCGCAGCGCATCCATCACCAGCAGCTTGCCGATGAAGCCGGAAAGGGGCGGCATCCCGGCCATGGCGATTGCCCCGCCAAAGAACAGCGCCGCGATCAGCCCGTTCTGGGCGATGGGCGGAAGGGCCACCAGCGCGGTATTCCCCCGCCGTGCGCGGATCTGATCGACAATCAGGAACAGAACCGCGGCAGCAAGCGTGGAATGGATCAGATAGTAAAGCGCGGCTGCCGTGGCTTGTGGCGTAAAGGCGCCGATCGCCAGAAACAGCGTCCCCATCGAGCCGATGGCCGCGAATGCCACAACCCGCGCCGCGGTGCCGCCCGCCAGCACACCGATCATCCCGACAACCAGCGTGACAAGCGCCGCTGGAATAATGGCGTCGCTGGCCATGCTGCCTGTCGCCTCAAGACCGGGATGAAAGACCAGCGTATAGACCCGGATCACAGCATAGGCACCCACCTTGGTCATGATCGCAAAGAGCGCGGCAACCGGCGCGGGGGCCAGGGCATAGGTATTGGGCAGCCAGAAATGCAGCGGCAAAAGCGCGCCCTTGAGCACGAAGACCAGCAACAGCAGCCCTGCCGCCACCCTGAGCAGCGCTGCATCGCCTTCTGGCAGTTCCGCCGCACGCACCGCCATATCGGCCATGTTCAGCGTTCCCAGCACCCCGTAGACCGTGCCAAGCGCGAACAGGAACAGTGTCGAACCCGCAAGGTTATAGATGACATACTGCACCCCGCCACGCAGCCGCATCCGCCCGCCGCCGTGGATCATCAAGCCGTAGCTGGCAATCAGCAGGATTTCGAAGAAAACGAAGAGGTTGAACACATCGCCCGTCAGCATCGCGCCAAACAGGCCCATCAGCTGGAACTGGTAGAGTGCGTGAAAATGCCGCCCGCGCGCGTCCCAGCCCGAAGCGACGGCATAGGCCAGCACAACCAGCGCCAGAACGGCGGTGAGAAGCACCATCACCGCTGAAAGCCGGTCCAGCACCAGGACGATGCCGAACGGCGCGGGCCATGAACCCAGTTCATACGCTTCGATCGCACCCGTGGACGCCGCCTGCATCAGCGCCCCGGCCATGATCACCAGCGCGGTGCTTGAGGCCAACGAAAAGACACGCTGCAAAACCAGGTCATAGCGCATTGTCAGCGCAATGACCGGCGCAACAAGGCCGGGAAGAATGATCAGGGCAACAATCCAGTGTGACACCAACGCTCTCCCTCAGCGGTCCGTCTTGATGCGGGGTTCAGGCTTTTCGATATCCAGCGCATCGGTGCCCGAGTTCAGGTAAGCTCCCAGCGCCAGGATGACCGCCAGCGCCGTCATGCCGAAGGCGATGACGATGGCAGTCAGCACCAGCGCCTGTGGCAGCGGATCGGCATAAGGTGCGGGCTCGATCAGCACGGGCGGGGCATTCAGCATCAGCCGTCCACTGGCGAACAGGAAGGTGTTGACCGCATAGGTCAACAGCGACAGGCCCAGCACCACCGGAAAGGTGCGCATGCGCAGCATCAGATAGACACCTCCAGCGGTCATGATTCCGATGGCGCTGGCAACGAGCAGTTCCATTCAGCGCGCCTCCTTCGTGCTGTCGCCCGCCGCGCGCGGGTCTACGTCCATTGGCGTGAGATTCACCCCCTCACCCGCACGCCGGCCGATCCGGCTGAGCGAGGCCAGTGCCAGCATCACCGAGCCGACCACCGTCAGGAACACGCCCAGATCGAACGGGATCGCGCTGGCCAGATGCACCGGCGACAATGGTGGCAGGGTCACATATTCATTGGCCGAGGTCAGAAACGGCGCACCAAAGAACCACGAACCCACGCCGGTCAGCACCGCAAACAGCACGCCCACCGAGATGATCGCGTGATAGTCGAAATGCTGCCGCGCCTGACTCCAGGCAAAGCCCGAGGCCATGTATTGCATCAACAGCGCAATCGCCACCACCAGCCCGGCGATGAAGCCGCCACCCGGCTCGTTATGGCCGCGCAGGAAGATATACACACCCACCGTCAGCGCAATCGGCAGCGCCACGCGGGTCGCCACCACCATCATCAGCGGGTGACGGTCATGCGCGACCGGGCGGTCCGGTTTGTAATTGGCCAGCCTGCGCGAGGCCGGACCATGCAGCACACCTTCGACAATCGCGAAAATGGCGAAGGCAGCGATCCCCAGCACGATGATCTCGCCCATGGTATCGAAGCCGCGGAAATCCACCAGGATCACATTCACCGCATTGGTTCCGCCGCCGCCGGAATACGAGTTTTCGAGATGGTAGCCCGAAATAGACGGAATCGACAGATCGCGCACCAGTACCGCATAGGCCAGCGCCGTCGTCCCCAGCCCGGCGATGATTGCAATAGTCCCGTCGCGCAGCCGTCTAAGCAGCGTGCTTTCCACCGGCGTGTCCTTGGGCAGATAGTTCAGCGCCAGAAGCAGCAGGATGATGGTCACCACCTCGACGGTCAACTGCGTCATCGCCAGGTCGGGTGCCGAGAAATAGATGAAGCCCAGTGCGATCACCAGACCGATGATCGAGATCACGATCAGAGCCACGAACCGCTGCCGATGCAGTATCACCAGCGCAACGGTGGCCATCGCCAGCAGCAGGAAACCAACTGCGGGCAACACGCTCATCGGCAGCGTCTGGCGCATGCCGGGCGCGTGTGGCGCGCCGGTAAAGGCCCAGAGACCGAAGGCCACCACCGCCACGGTGAAAATCGCCAGATAGCGCGTCATCGCCCCGTCATGCAGCGCCAGCGTGAAGCGCTGCGCCTGCCGTGCGGCAAAGCTTTCCACGATGATGTCAAAGATGACCTTCGCCTCGGGACGGCGCGCATTGTCCCAGCGCTGCGCCAGCGGCGAATGGGTCTTCAGCAGCGCCAGACCCACGCCCACAGCGATGATCGACATGAACAAGGCCGGCGTCACCCCGTGCCAGATCGACAGCGAATAATAGGGCAGATCCGGGCTGCCGATCACCGCGCCCGAGACTGTCGCCACCAACGGGCCGACCATGGTCTGCGGGAAAAGGCCGATCAGCACCACCAGTACCGCCAGCAAGGCGGGTGCTGCCCACATGCCGAAGCCGGGGTCATGCGGCTTGGCCGGATAGTCGTCGCGCTTCTCGCCAAGGAAGACATGCGCCACGAAGCGGAACGAATAGGCCACCGAGAACAGCGCGCCCAGTGTCGCCAGCACGGCAACCACAAGCCCGGTATTCCATGCCTCCTCCAGCATCATCTCCTTGGACAGGAAGCCGTTGAACAGCGGTATCCCCGCCATCGACAGCGCCGCGATCGTGGCTATGGTAAAGGTGACCGGCATTAGGTGGCGCAAGCCGCCCAACCGCTTGATGTCACGCGTATGCGCCTCGTGGTCGACTATCCCCGCCACCATGAAGAGTGCGGCCTTGAACGTCGCGTGGTTGATGATGTGGAACACCGCCACCACCGCCGCAATCTGGCTGCCCATCCCCAAAAGCATCGTGACAAGCCCAAGATGGCTGACCGTCGAAAAGGCCAGGAGTGCCTTGAGATCATCCTTGAACAGCGCAATCACCGCGCCCAGCACCATGGTGATCAGCCCCGCCCCGGTGACCAGATAGAACCATGCATCGGTCCCCGACAGCACGGGCCACAGCCGCGCCATCAGAAACAAACCGGCCTTCACCATAGTCGCCGAATGAAGATAGGCCGAAACCGGGGTCGGCGCGGCCATGGCATGCGGCAGCCAGAAGTGGAACGGGAACTGCGCCGATTTGGTGAATGCGCCCAACAGGATCAGGATCAGCGCCGGCAGATAGAGCGGCGAGGCCTGTATGGCATCCTTCTGCGTCAGGATGACCGAGATGTCATAGCTGCCCGCGATATTGCCCAGGATCAGCATGCCCCCGATCAGAGCCAGCCCGCCCATGCCGGTAACGGCCAGCGCCATCCGCGCACCCTGGCGGCCTTCGGGCAGGTGCTTCCAGTAGCCGATCAGCAGGAAGGATGACAGCGAGGTCAGCTCCCAGAAGATCAGCAGAAGCAGGATGTTGTCGGACAGAACGATGCCCACCATCGCGCCCTGAAACAGCAGCAGATAGGTATAGAACTGGCCCATCGGGTCAGCCTTGGACAGGTAGAAGCGCGCATAGAGGATGATCAGCAGGCCGATCCCCAGAATCAGGATCGAGAACAGCAAGCCCAGCCCGTCGAGCATGAAATTCGCGTTCAGTCCCAGCCCCGGCAGCCAGTCGAACCGCGCCATGACCACTTCGCCGCGCATCACCGCCGGGGCGTGCATCAGGATGCCCAGAAGGGCAAGCGCCGAGACGGCGAAGGTGGCTGTGGCGCAGGCATTACGGCCTGCGCGGATCATGAGGCCGGGCAGCAGCGCGCCCAGAAAGGGAAGGGCTGCGATCAGGGCAAGGGACATACCTGCTGGGTTCCGTTTTGTTGGGCCCGATGGGAGGCGCTTGGACTGTCGTTGTTCGTTTTTATCGGCTCCGGGCAGATCGGACCCGCGCGGCATAAATTTTGCACAGAGGCCCGGAAGTCAAGCAAAACCGGGTCGAATTTCGTAGAAATCGCCCCAAATCACGCCGATTTCGTCAACAGAAACAAAAAAGGGCGGCCCAAAGGCCGCCCTTTCCTGAAACGCGGAAATCCTGGCTCAGGCCAGTGCCAGATTGGTCGCCGACTGGCGGCCGTCACGGCTGGTTTCCATGTCAAAGGTCACTTTCTGACCGTCGTCCAGGCCGCGCAGGCCTGCGCGCTCAAGCGCGGTGATGTGAACGAAAATGTCTTTCGAACCGCCATCGGGCTGGATGAACCCATAACCCTTGGTTGCGTTGAACCATTTCACGGTGCCAGTTGCCATCGTGTAGTCTCCTGTCTGATGCTGCCCGCGAAAGTGCGACAGCCCGGCGTAGTCAGTCAAAGATCGAACGCGCGGGATGTCGGTAGACAGTACAGCAGGTCGATAAGATAACGTCGCGCCTGATTCATGCCACAAAACCACCTGTCGCGCAAGAAATATCATGTGGCTCCAACGGCAGTTACCCTTTGTCAACCAATCCTTCGCTAATGTGTCGTGATACTGCCGAAGGTCGCCGATGAAGAACTCTTGCCTCACAGCCGCGCTTTGCGCCATGGTCTGCCTGCTGCTCGTTTCGTTCCCGGTGGCGGCTCGGCCGGAGTTGTGTGAAAACGCTGCCCGACAGGCCGCGGCGGAAAGCGGGGTGCCGGCCGATGTGCTGCTGGCCATCGCCCTGACCGAGACCGGGCGACTGCATGACGGAGCGATGCGGCCCTGGCCCTGGGCGGCAAACATGGATGGGCAGGGCCACTGGTTCGACACGCCGGCGCATGCGCTCGCATTCGCCGAAAGCGCGCTTGCGGTGGGGCGGACGGGCTTTGATCTGGGCTGTTTCCAGATCAACTGGCACTGGCATGGCGCGCATTTTGACTCGCCGCGCGCACTTCTGGACCCGCTCGAAGGCGCGCGCTACGCCGCCGGTTTCCTGGCCAGTCTGGCGACCGAGCTGGGCAGTTGGGACCGTGCGGCGGGCGCCTATCACTCACGCACACCGCATCTTGCCGCACGCTACCGCGCCCGTTTCCGGGAACTGCGCGCAGGGCTTGCCCGGACACCGTCTCCGCCGCCCGAAACGCAAAATGTACGAAACCGGGTCAACACCTTCCCGCTCCTCATCGCCAGCGACAATCGCGATATGGCCTCTGGCGCCTCGCCTGCTTCTCTCGTTCCCGGTGTCGGCACTCACACACCCGCCTTCCTTCCCGCCTTGCAAGGGCGCCGCCCATGACCCTGACCTTGACGCAGATCTTCCGCCCCACCGTGCTGCTTGCCGTGGCCCTTATGGCGGTGATCGTGATGATGATCCTGCCGGTTCCGGCCTGGATGCTCGATATCGGGCTCGCCGCTTCCTTCGCGCTGGCGATCCTGATGTTCACCGTTACGCTGTTTATCGAACGTCCGCTCGATTTCTCGATCTTCCCTACCGTGCTGCTTGCCTCGCTCATGCTGCGCCTGTCGCTCAATGTTTCCTCGACCAAGCTGATCATCGGCGAGGGGCATACCGGGCCCCATGCCGCTGGTACGGTCATTCAGGGGTTCGCCAGTTTTGTCATGGGCGGCAGCGTCTTTCTGGGCGTGGTGGTGTTCTGCGTGCTTCTCATTGTCAATTTCATCGTCATCACCAAGGGCGCCGGTCGCATGGCCGAGGTTGGCGCGCGCTTCGCGCTGGACGGCATGCCAGGCAAGCAGATGGCCATCGACGCCGATATGTCAGCAGGTGCCATCGACCATACCGAAGCCAAGCTGCGCCGTGAACGCGAGCAGCAGGAAACCACCTTTTTCGGCTCGCTCGACGGGGCGTCGAAATTCGTCAAGGGCGATGCCATCGCCGGGCTGTTGATCACGCTGCTCAACATCGTCGTGGGGTTGATCACCGGCACCCTGATGCACGGCATGCCACTGGGTCAGGCCTTTGAAACCTATGCCATTCTTACTGTGGGCGATGGCCTGGTCAGCCAGATTCCAGCGGTCATCATCTCCATCGCCGCGGCCCTGCTCCTGGCGCGCGGCGGGGCTACGGGGGCCACCGATTCGGCACTCTTCGCCCAGCTTGGCCGTTACCCCCCGGCTCTGATGACGGTCGGCCTGCTGATGGCGCTGTTCGCGCTGGTGCCGGGCTTGCCCTTTGTGCCTTTCGTTCTGGGCGCAACCGCCCTGGGCGGGGCGGCCTGGTTTGCGCAGCGCAGCGCGCGCAGCCGGGCCGATGCCCCTGCCCCCGATGACATGCCTGAACTGAAACCGATGTCGCTGGGCGATGTTCTCGACCTGGATGAAATCCATGTCAAATTCGCCCCTGATCTGGTGCCCATGGTGCTCGACCCGGCGGTGGGGCTGGACGCGCGCATCACCAACATGCGCAACCACGTCATGCGCAATTTCGGGCTGATCCTGCCCGAGATCCGGCTGACGGACGAAGCGGGGCTGGAGCGCGGCGAATATGCCATCCTGATCCAGGGGGTCGAACAGGGCCGCGACCGGCTGTTTCCGGACAGCCGCCTTGCGCTGCTGGCAGTCGAGGTTGACGATCTTCCCGAAGGAATCGACGTGCGCGAGCCCGTCTATGCCGCCCCGGCCCGATGGATCTCGCCCGATGACGAGGAGCGCGTGGCACTTATGGGCCTGACCGTCGTCAGCCCGACAGAGGTGCTGGCGACCCACCTGCTGGAGGTGCTGAAGGCCAACTTCGGTCGCCTGCTCAGCCTGCGTGGGCTGCGGCGGATGCTGGACGAGTTGGGCAATCTTTCCGATCCCAAACGCGCAGAAGCAAACCGGCGTCTGATCGATGAACTGATCCCGGACCGGGTGCCGGTGGATCTGTTGCTCACGGTGCTGCGGATGCTTCTCGATGAGCGGGTCTCGGTGCGCAACCTGCCGCTGATCCTTGAAGCCATCGCCGAACTGCGGCCCCAGAACGCCCCGCCGGAACTGGTCTGTGAACATGTCCGCCAGCGGATGGGTTTTCAACTCGTCGCGACGCTGCGCCGCCCCGACGGCTCTATCCCCTTGGTGCAGCTTGCACCCGAATGGGAGACGATGTTTGCCAACTTCCAGATCGAAGGTGCACGCGGCGTGACCGACATCGCCCTGCCCCCTGCGGAATTCACGCGCCTTTCCAACGCATTGGCCGAGAAGTTTTCGCAACTGGGCGAGAACGGCACGCAGGCGGCACTGGTCTGCACCGCGCGCCGACGCCGCTTTCTGCGCACGATTATGGCCGCCCGCGATATCCCGGCGCCCGTGCTCTCGTTCGAGGAGATCGGAATGGAGGCACGCGCCGCCCTGGTCGGACAGATCACGGCGCCCGAAGTTGAGGCCGCCTGAACCGATCATGACACCAGATCTCCTCGCCACGCTGGACCTTCTCGCCGCCGAAGCCCGAGCGGCAGTGATGCAGGGTTTCCTGGTCTTCGCCCGCGTCGGCGCGTTCTTTGCGCTGCTGCCGGCGTTTGGCGAACAGGTGGTGCCCGCGCGGATCCGGCTGGCTGCCGCGTTCGCGATGACCGTCATCATCGCCCCCGCCATCCTGCCCGATATCGCCGCACGGCCCGATACGCCGGGCGCCGTGGCGCAGTTCCTGTTTGTCGAGGCGGCGATCGGGCTGGCCCTTGGCGCGGGGTTGCGACTGATGGTGCAAGGGCTACAGATCGCCGGAACGATGGCCGCACAGGCAACCTCGCTGGCACAATTTTTCGGCGGTGCCGGGGTCGATCCGCAGCCGGCAATGTCGCAGGTGCTGGTAATGGCCGGGCTGGCGCTTCTGGTGATGGCCGGGCTTCCGGCCCGCGCCGCCGAATTCCTTATCCTCGGCTACACGCTTCGGCCCGCGGGCCATTGGCCCGACGCCGGGGTCATGGCCGAATGGGGAGTGGGCCGGGTCAGCCATGTCTTTGCCCTGGCCTTCGTTCTTGCCGCGCCCTTCGTCATCGGCTCCAGCATCTACAACCTGGCCTTGGGTGCGATCAACCGGGCCATGCCGCAACTGATGGTGGCCTTCATCGGCGCGCCGGCTCTGACCCTCGGTGGGCTTTTGCTGTTCATGCTCGCGGTGCCGCTGATGATCAGCGTCTGGCATGATGCCTTCCTGACACTTCTGGCAAATCCGGCCACGGGCAACGGTGCCCGATGAGCGAGCAAGACAGCGCCGAGAAACCGCATGAGGCCACGCCGCACAAGCTTGCCGAGGCCCGCAAACGCGGCGAGATACCCAAATCCGCCGATCTGACCGCCACCGCCGCCGTGGCCGGTTTGCTCATGCTGACGCTTCTGCCCGGTGGCTGGGCACCGCCGCGCATCGGGGCAATTGGCGCGGGGCTTCTGGAGCGCGCCGACCCGTTGTCACGGCAGATGCTGGGCGGCGGCACCGGGGCGATGGATGCGCTGATGCTCGCGCTGATCGAGGCTCTCGCGCCGGTTTTCCTGCTGCCCGTGCTGGCGGTGCTGGCCATGCTTTTCGCCTTGCGCGGCATCGTCTTTGCGCCCCAGAAGCTGCAACCCAAGGCGTCGCGCATCTCCGTTATTTCGAACGCGAAAAACAAGTTCGGCTCCTCCGGTCTGTTCGAATTCGCCAAAAGCGCGGTCAAGCTGGTGATCTATGCCACGGTCCTGTGGCTCTTCCTTGCCGATCGCCTGCCCCGATTGCTTGCGACGATACAACTCAGCGCCGGTCAGGCGGTGGCCGAAATGATGCGACTGACCGTCGAGTTTCTACTTCTGGTGCTGGTGATCATGGCGCTGGTCGGCGCGGTTGATTATCTCTGGCAGCATTTCGACCATCTCCGCCGCCAAAGAATGAGCCATCAGGAAGTGCGCGACGAGCATAAACAGGCCGAAGGCGACCCTCATATGAAACAGGCCCGCCGCCAGCGCGCGCAGGAGATCGCCGCCAATTCCATGCTGGCCGATGTCGCCAAAGCCAGCGTCGTGATCGTCAACCCAACGCATTACGCCGTTGCCCTGCAATGGGATCGCGGAAACCTGGGGGCGCCGGTCTGCCTGGCCAAGGGGGTCGATGAAATCGCCGCGCGGATCCGCGAACGCGCCGCCGAGGCCGGGGTGCCCCTCCATTCCGACCCGCCGACCGCGCGCGCCCTGCACGCCACAACCGAGATCGGCCAGGAGGTCGCCCCCGAACATTACGCCCCGGTTGCCGCCGCCATCCGCTTCGCCGAACTCATGCGCCAGCAAGCGCGCGCCCGCGGCAGCCGCCCGAACAGGAAACCCCCATGAAGCGCCCCGATCCCGTGCGCCTTGAACGCCTGCGGGGGCTGGCCGCCATGAAGCGTGATGCCGAACTGGCGAAACTGGCCACCGTGGCGCAAAGCCGCGCGCGGCTGCTTCAGGCGCTGGAGGGGCTGAAGCAGGCCGAAGCCCCGTTGGACGAGAACAGCACGCCTGGGCTGATCGGCGCGCGGTTGGCGCATCTGCGTTGGATCGAGGGCCGACGCCGGACGCTCAACCAGCGTCTGGCTTTGATCAACGCCGACTACCTCGAACGTCGGCCGGCTGCGTTAAGGGCCTTTGGCCGCGCGCAGGTTCTGGATGAACTGGCGACGCGCGAGAAGGTACGCGCAAGGGCCAGCCGGTCAACCGTTGGAAAAAGCTAGCGGCAGGCGCGCATTGACGGTTTTGCAAAGCCCGATGATCCGCCAAGGGGCGCTCGACCAACTGCCACCCCTTTGACCGGGCTTGTTTTCACCCTTGCATCCGGGGAGCGGCGGTGCCAGCCTTTGCCGTGAAAGCGAAGGTGCCGGAAGGGTTGATGCACGACGAAGTTGAGCGGGATATCGTGCTGGTGGTTGATCTGGACGGCACGCTGATCCGATCCGATATGCTGTTGGAATCCTTCTGGTCAGGCTTTGCGCATGACTGGCGAATCCCCCTGCGTGCGATAGGCGCTCTGACGCAGGGCCGCGCCGCGCTCAAGGCGCGTCTGGCCGATTTCAGCGCGCCCGATCCGACCACCCTGCCCTACAACCCCGAGGTTCTTGACCGGATACGTAACTGGCGCACCGCTGGTGGGCCCGTCGTGCTGGTAACCGCCGCCGAACAACGCCTCGCACAATCCGTGGCGGACCATCTTGGCCTGTTCGATGCCGTGCATGGCTCGGATGGCAAGACCAATCTCAAGGGGCCGACCAAGGCGGACTTCCTGCGCGCGCAGTTCGGTGAGCGCGGCTTTGTCTATATCGGCGATCACCACGCCGATCTGGCGGTCTGGGAGGTCGCTCGGGACGCGATAACGGTCGGCGCCGCACCCGGTTTGCGCGCGCGTGTCGAGGCGCTTCATCCCGATGCCACCCACCTTTCGCCGCCCGGTGGCGGGTTTTCAGCAGCCCTGCGGGCAATGCGTCCACATCAATGGCTCAAGAACCTTCTGGTGTTCTTTCCGATGATCGCCGGTCACGTATTTACCCTTCAGACACTCATGCAGGGCATTCTGGCCTTCCTTGCCTTCGGCCTTGTCGCATCCAGCGTTTATCTGCTTAACGATCTTCTGGATCTTGCCGCCGATCGCGCGCATCCGCGCAAGCGCGCGCGACCACTGGCGTCCGGCGCTTTACCGCTGATACGGGGCATGGCGATGATCCCGGTTCTTCTGATCTGCGGCATGGCGTTGGCCCTGACACTGGGGCCGATGTTCCTGCTGGTGCTTGCCGGGTATTATCTGCTGACAGTGGCCTATTCGCTTTGGCTCAAACGCAAGATCCTGATTGATATCTGCGTTTTGGCCACTCTATACACCCTGCGCGTCATTGCCGGCGGGGTAGCGACGCATATACCGCTGTCTGTCTGGCTTCTGGCCTTTGCCGCGTTCTTTTTCCTGGCGCTGGCCGCCGTCAAGCGCCAGGCCGAACTGGTGGATGCGGTGGAGCGTGGCGTGGCCATGCCCAACGGGCGCGGTTATCAGGTCGGCGATCTGCCTTTCGTGTCGCAGATGGCTGTGTCTTCCGGCTTCGTCGCCGTTCTGGTAATGATGCTCTATCTGAACGCGCCTGACGTCTTGTCGAAATACTCGAGCCCCTGGCTGCTTTGGGGGGCCTGCCTGGTGCTTCTTTACTGGGTGGCGCGGATGGTGCTGCTGGCCCATCGCGGCCTGATGGAGGATGACCCCGTGGTCTATGCCGTGCGCGATCCGATAAGCCGCGTGGCGATCATGCTGATGCTGGTGCTGGTCGTCGGGGCGACCGTGTTGTGAGCGCCGCCGCCCTTGTCCTGCGTTACAGCTTTTTCGCCGGGGTGGCGGTGCTGGCCAATCTTGCGGCACAGCGGCTGGTTCTGTTCCGGGGCGATGGCCCAGTGCATTTTGCGGTGGCTGTCTTGCTGGGAACAGTCGTGGGGCTTGTGGTGAAATACCACCTCGACAAGCGCTGGATCTTTTTCGACACGGCCACCGGATTTGCCGCTCAGGGGCGCCAGTTCTCGCTCTATACTGCGATGGGGCTGGTCACCACGGCGATCTTCTGGGGAAGCGAAACCGCCTTCTGGCTGATCTGGCAAACCCATTTCGCGCGCGAGGCGGGGGCAGTTCTGGGGTTGGCGGTTGGCTATGTGGTGAAATACCATCTGGACCGGCGCTATGTTTTCGTGCCGGCAAGGAGGGTGTGATGAAGCTTTCAGGATGGGGCCGATACCCGAGCGTCGAGGGAACGCTGAACGCGCCGCGCGACGAAGCCACGCTGGCCGCACTGTTGGCCACCGCGCCGCCTCTGATCGCGCGTGGGCTGGGCCGGTCTTATGGCGACAGCGCAATAGGCGCACAAACGGTCTCGATGCGCCATTTTGACCGGATGATCGCCTTTGACCCGGACACCGGACAACTGGTGGCAGAAGCGGGTGTCAGCCTGGCCGAGATCGTCGATGCCTTCCTGCCGCGCGGCTGGTTCCCTTCCGTCACGCCGGGCACCAAGTTCGTGACACTGGGTGGTGCCATTGCCGCCGATGTCCACGGCAAGAACCACCATTCCGAAGGGTCGTTTGCGGCGTTTACCGACTGGTTCGACCTGATGGGGCCTGACGGCAGCGTCAGCCGCTGTTCACGCACCGAGAACCCTGATCTCTTTCACAACACGCTCGGAGGCATGGGCCTGACCGGAATCATCCTGCGCGGAGCTATCCGATTGCGCCGGATCGAAACTGGCTGGATCTGCCAGACCATGATCCCCACCCGCAATCTTGATGAAGCGCTGGACATCTTTGACGAGACCCTCGACGCCACCTATTCCGTGGCCTGGATCGATTGCCTGAGCACGGGCGCGCATCTGGGCCGCAGCCTGCTGATGACCGGCGAACACGCCACCCTCAACCAGATCCCGCGCCCCGCAGCCCCTTTTGAAACACCGCGCCACCGCAACATTCCCTTCCCGGTCGATCTGCCCGGCTTCGCGCTCAATCCCTTTACGGTGCGTGGCTTCAATGCGCTTTACTATCGCATGGGCGCGCGCAAGGCAGGTGACGGGCTGGTGGACTGGGACAGCTACTTCTATCCGCTCGATGCCGTTCAGAACTGGAATCGCCTTTATGGCAAGCGTGGCTTCATGCAGTTTCAATGCGCACTGCCGCTCGCTTCGGGCCGCGCCGGGCTGACACAACTCCTTCAGGCGATCACGCGCAGCGGGGCGGCCTCGTTTCTGGCCGTGCTCAAGCGTTTCGGCGCGCAATCGGGGCCCGTTTCCTTCCCGATGGAGGGCTACACGCTGGCCCTCGATTTTCCCATGAACAAGCGAAGCCTGGCCCTGATGCCCGAACTGGACCGCATCACCATGGACCACGGCGGGCGCTTCTATCTCGCGAAGGATAGTCGCATGAGTCCTGATACCCTGCGCAAGACAGACCCCCGCTGGGCCGATTTCACCCGCTGGCGCACTGACCGGGGGTTGGACACCCGCTTTGCCTCGGCCCAGTCGCAAAGGTTGGGGCTATGAGCGGCGCCGTTCTGATCCTGGGCGCAGGCTCGGACATGGCGCGCGCCTGTGCCCGCCGTTTCGCGCGTGCCGGGCACCCGCTGGTGCTGGCCGCCCGCAACCCCGCCGCGCTGGAGGCCGACGCAACCGACCTGCGCCTGCGCTACGGCGTGACCGTTACCTGCGTGGCGTTTGACGCCACAGATATTGCGGGCCACGCCGCCTTTCTCGATGCCCTGCCGAACCTGCCCGCGATTGCCCTTTGCGCCGTCGGCACGATGGGCGATCAGGCACAGAGCCAGCGCGATGTTCAGGCCGCGGCCACTGTCATCCGCACCAATTTCGAGGGCCCGGCGCTGATCCTCGGTGCGCTGGCCGAACGGTTCGAGCAGCGTGGCGCAGGCACGATCATCGGCATCAGCTCGGTCGCGGGCGAGCGTGGACGCGCCTCGAACTATGTCTACGGCGCGGCCAAGGCGGGGTTGACGGCCTTCCTTTCGGGCCTGCGTAACCGGCTGGCGCGCACGCCGGTCCAGGTGATCACCGTTCTGCCCGGCTTCGTCGCCACCCGCATGACCGAAGGTCTGAACCTGGACCCCCGCCTGACCGCCCAGCCCGAAGAGGTCGCCGAGGCGATCTTCCGCGCGTATGAAAAACGGCGTGATGTCATCTACATACGCCCGGTGTGGCGGCTGATCATGGCAATCATTCGCGCTCTTCCCGAGCCGGTTTTCAAACGCACCCGGCTCTGACAGCCGGGTTGTTGCGCCGCGCATAGGCGAATCGCCGCGCATGGCGCATGACACAGGGCCGTCGTTCATTGTCTGGAAAGTGTTTCGGGGGTATCCGAAACGACATGAACAAGAGAAATGCTTTCCAGCCGCTGCAACCGATCACAGCAGACCCGCAAACACCGCGCCCGGGCCGGGGGCTTGCAGTGTTGATGGTGTCTGGGCTGGTGGTGCTGACAGCCTCGGCGGCGGCGGGGCGCTATTTCTGGGCCGACGAAAGCCCGCGCGCTTCGGTGGAAAACCCCAGCCTGATGCCGCAGGATCATGCGCCCCAGATCTGGATCTGGTCGCATGAAACGAATGCGCCCGAAGGGTTCGCCAGCCTCGCGCCACCGGAAGCGCCATTGCGCAACCTGCCAGGCCACGCGCCGCTGCCGCGTATCACCGAAAGCTATGTCGCCGGCCAGACACCACCCGTCGCCATCGCGCCGGTAACAGCGCCGGTCTTGGCTCCTGAATCCGATGTGGTGTCAGATATAGCGGCAATTACGCAGCCCGAACCCGCCGCGCCAGACCGCGCCGAAACTGCCGCTCCTGCGCGCGCCGATGACACCGTGCCGCGCTTCGCTGTGCTGGCCAGCCTGCCGCCAGCGGTGCCACCACAGCGCCCCCAACTTGCCTTTTCAGAAATGGACGCGGGTCAAAACCCTTCAGGACAAGCTGAACCCGGCCTTGCGCGTTCGCTCCTGCCGCAGGCCCGCCCACAAAGCGTGTTGCGCCTCGCCAGCCTGTCCGCAACAACGCCGACCACACCATCTGTCTACCCCCAGGCGGAGCCCGCTCCGACCGTTCTGGCCGCCGCCCTTGAGGTGCCGCCCGTTCCAAGCGGCGCGCGTGACAATTGCCCCGCCAACCTCACCCGTGCCATTCCGCGCCGCTCCTCGGGTATGGAAGGGGGGCAGGTGACCATTGCCCGCCTCGCGGCCAGCGGCGGTTCGGGGCGTGACAACGCGGTCGCGCAGACGGTGATCGCCGGTAACTTGCCGGATTTCCTGCGCCAGCTGGTGCCTGTCACCGTCACCGGAACTGGGGCCGATGGCCGCACGGCGCGCATTACGCTCTGCGTGATGCCGGATTATCTGGCGCTGGGCAGCGACAGCGATTTCGTGCGCGTGCCGCTGGGCCTGCCCGCCGCCAGCCTGATCGCTGAACGGTTCGACATGGTCCTGCCCACCACACGCATGGTCGATGCCATTCATGCACAGGCCGCGGTCCGGCTGCGCCCCTCGCCAATGACGCCGGGCGCGCAGATGGCCTCGACCGACTATTTCCTGCGCCACAATGCCACGCTCGAAGGCCAGCGCCGCAGTGCTGGCGGTGCGCTTGGCATGCTGGTTTCCGGTCACAAGAAGGATCTGGTGCTTACCAACCGGTTGGAACGTAACCCGGGCCGTGTGGCGATCTATGGCTGGCATCAGGCGAATGGCCAGCCGATCCAGCCGCTCAGCACCGTTCATGGCGCCAGCTATGCTGATTACAGCCATGGAATCCGGCTGGTCAGCCGCACCGCCTTCATCAACGGCCGGGCGGTCGATCTGCGCGATCTTCTGGGCGATGACCGCTACGCCGGGCTGATCAGCAACGAAGGGCCGATCACCTCACGGTTGATGCTTGCCGCATTGCGCTGAGCCAGGCACCGGTTTCAGGGCGCGTTGCAGCGCCCTGCCTTGCAAAACGGCAGCGTTCCGGCCAGCCCTCAGCGGATATCGCGGAAACAGCGGAAACCCAGATGATAGTTGTGATGGCTTGCCCGGTCCATCACCCGGCTTCCATGCCAGAACGGAGCCCGCCACCGCGCCCAATGTTCATGCGCGCGGATCTGGTCCCAGACGAACCAGCTACCCTTCATCTCGGTCACGCCCAGCGTGGTAGAGCCACGGCTGGCCATCTGATCCTCGGTGAGAGGCAGGTTCATGTGTTCAGCAGCGTTGCCGTCGATGTCATAGACACCCAGCGGGCTGTGGCACTGCGGGAAAGCGCCCGCCGGATAGGTGTTCGATCCGCAGCGGTTCCAGCCTCCACCGTCGCAACTGGGCGATTTGGAACTGCCCGTCGCGCAAACCCCGCGCCGCCACTCGCCGATCGAATAGACATCGCGCGTGGATGCATAGCGCTGGTTGTGCCAGGACCGCATCGTGTTCACCGCTGCCGACATCCCCATCCCGCGCACACGGTCGAACGGATAGTCGGGCGGCAGCAACTGGCCCGCTGCCGCGCCCTCCCATTCATGCGCATCGCCGATCCGCGCGCCTTCGGCGGCGCATAACATCGCCGCCTCGTTGGCGCGCACCCAGACCACAGGATAGGCCAGCGGCACGTTGGGATACTCGAACATATGCGCGCAGACCGTCGCATCTTCGGGCCGCTGGGTAGCCGGGTCATAGAGCGGCACTTCATAGGGCCGTCCGCAGATCCGCTCGAACCGGGCATTGCGATAACCCCGGCGCACGCTGTCGACTGTGCCCCCCAGCCGCGCCGCGGCCTCCTCGGGGGTCATCGGATGGCGGGTAACGGCGGGGTTACCCTGCCCCATCCAGGGCGATCCGGCAAAGATCTCGCGCACACGGTTCATGGTCGCATCCGACAGCCCGCGTGCCGCCTGCATTTCCTGAAACATCCGCGCATTGTTCTCGGCCAGGGTTTGCGCGCCCACGGGCACCACCCCCAGCATCAGAGCCATGACCGCCGTGGCAAACAGTTTCATCTTTCTCTCCCTTGACGCCGCAACAGGTAGATGAAGTCGCGGTTGTCGGAATATTCGACGAACCGCGCCATGCTGGTTCCATCACGCTGGCGCGAGTCGGATTCGGCCATTCGCCGATCCAGATGGAAGGTCTGAAATCCGTCGCTGCCGGGCTCGCGGGTGTAGATCGCAGCATAGGTCAGATCGAGCGAGTTCATGTCCAGAAGCATCGCGTAATCGCAGCCATAGGCCTGAAACACCCGCGTCATCCCCGAAGGTGTGGCCGAGGAAAACACCCCGTAAAGCAGGAATGGCCGCCCGTCTGCGCGACGAATACAGGCACCCGCTCGCAGCGTGCGCAACTGCGCCTCCGCTGATCCTGACCAATTGCCCAGCATCCAGCTGCGCACATGCTCGCCCGCCACCGGCGCACCCTCGGGGCCGGGTTCGATCAGCGCGACACCGTTTTGTCGTGCGAAGCGGATGCGCGGCAGCAACGTATTGTCTTCCTCACGCCAGGTCCGCATGTGGATCGAGCCATCATCAAGCGTGAAGATTGTCGCCAGCCCCGGCTGCAACCGGCTGAGGACCACGCCTTGCACAACGAAACCATAATGATGCCCGCTATTCGTTTGCGACATCGGACCCGACCGGAAGGCACCGTGTTCGCGCTTGAACCCGCCGGCAATAATCGCCGCCACCCGGTCGGTCATCACCGGGCTGAGCATGCCGGTCATCGCCAGCGGTTGAAGGGAATTGAACCCGTCCGGCCCCGGTATGTTGCTTCGCCCGCCGCCGCTTGGCCGGGGCGACCAGCCCACAGACGGATGATCGGTGCCGAGCTCATATCCCAGTTCGAACCGGCTGAGATCGAAGGCAAAGAGGTGCACATCGGCGTTGTTTTCAACACCGTCCAATGCGTTGGTCTCGCCCCTGCGATTCAGGATGTCGGGGTGCACCATGCCCGGCTGCATGACGCTGGCATAGATCCCCGGCGCATTCTCAACGGCATACCAACTGCCCGCCTCCATCTGCCCGCCCTCGGTGCCGATCAGATCCACCCTCATGTTTGAACGCATCACCGGATGGTGGCGCAATTCCGCCCGGCCCAGTGCGGCGACGACCGCGCCCGCTTCGGCCTCGTCCAGCTCCTCCGAGGTTTGCAGATAGGCGTCTTCGTACAGCGTGTCCTTGAGCAGCGTTATGATGCTTTCACCGAAAGGAATATAGCCGCGCAGGAATTCGGCCATTGCCTCGCGCGCGGTGCGAGAGCCCGAGCCGCGGTTGCGCAGGTAAAGCTGTTGGTCGCAGATCGGCGCATAGGGCAGGCCCGAGCGCGCAGCCTCTTCCAGTTCACCCTCCCAGGGGCGGCAGGTGTTGCGTCTGTTGGCCGAGGTGATCACAATCGCCGGGGCGTTTGCGTTTTCCAGCGCGATCGTGAACAGGTCGGGCGCGGCGTTCTCCAGATGATAGCTGCGCGCCCCATTGCCGCTGCCGGTTTCCAGAACGAACCAGCTGTTCACACGCGGATTGAGCGCCATAAGCCGCACCGGATTTCCATCAGGCAAGGTCGCCGCCAGTTCGGCGCGAAAGGGTTGAAACTCGATGACGCTGCGCCGTTCGGTGCGCTGAAAATCCGCGAACTGGGCGGCACGCTGGGTTGCGGGCATATACCAGGGGTCAACAGGCGGCGCAGTCGTCTGCGCCTGGGCAGGCAAGGCTCCTGCCAGAACCAGCGCTACAATGCGACTGGCCGTGCC
Organism: uncultured Rhodobacter sp.; assembly: GCA_964496915.1. Classification (GTDB taxonomy): domain Bacteria; phylum Pseudomonadota; class Alphaproteobacteria; order Rhodobacterales; family Rhodobacteraceae; genus Pararhodobacter. Next base: position 21,293 of record CAZCAX010000014.1, on the reverse strand, counting down.
GGGGCGGAAATGATCGGTGAACAACAATTCTCTCCTGAAACTTGGGGCGCTCTGGCCTTCTGTCGGCCGAGACTGCCTTAAATCCTTGATTCAGGCAACGGCGCAACCCGGCGGAACCTGGCCAGTATACATCAGCATACAGATTGATTTCCGCCGCGCCGCTGGCTAGAGAATGCCCAAACCATCAGGAGAATACCCATGACCGCCACGCGCACCGAGACCGACAGCTTCGGCCCCCTGGATGTCCCCGCCGACAAGTACTGGGGCGCGCAGACCCAGCGTTCGATCATCAACTTCCCCATCGGCTGGGAGCGTCAGCCGGTCGCCATCATCCGCGCGCTGGGGGTGATCAAGAAGGCCTGCGCGCTGGTCAACCGTGAACAGGGCGATCTGGCGCCGGAACTGGCCGAGGCGATTTCGGCTGCCGCGAGCGAGGTGATCGAGGGCAAGTTCGATGACAATTTCCCGCTGGTCGTCTGGCAGACGGGCTCGGGCACGCAATCGAACATGAACGCCAATGAGGTGATCTCGAACCGCGCGATCGAGATGATGGGCGGGGTGATGGGCTCGAAAAAGCCGGTCCATCCGAACGATCACTGCAATATGGGGCAATCCTCGAACGATACCTTCCCCACCGCAATGCATGTGGCGATCGGCATGATGGCGCGCGATACATTGCTGCCCGGCCTGCGCAAGCTGCACGCAGCGCTTGAGGCGAAATCGGAAGAATTCAAGCATATCATCAAGATCGGCCGCACCCATACGCAGGATGCCACGCCGCTCACGCTGGGGCAGGAGTTCGGCGGTTATGCCCATCAGGTGAAAAAGGGGATTGAGCGGATCGAGGCCTGCCTGCCCGATATCTACGAACTGGCGCAGGGTGGCACGGCTGTGGGCACCGGGCTGAACACGCGCAAGGGGTTTGCCGAGAAGGTCGCGGCGCAGATCGCCGACATCACCGGCCTGCCCTTCGTGACCGCCCCCAACAAGTTCGAAGCTTTGGCCGCGCATGACGCAATGGTCATGTTCTCGGGCGCGCTGAAAACCGTGGCAGGGTCGCTGTTCAAGATCGCCAACGACATGCGGCTTCTGGGTTCCGGCCCCCGTTCGGGCCTGGGCGAGCTGATCCTGCCGGAAAACGAGCCCGGCTCGTCGATCATGCCCGGCAAGGTCAACCCCACCCAGGCCGAGGCGCTGACCATGGTCTGCGCGCATGTCATGGGCAATGATGCGGCCGTGGGGTTTGCCGGCAGCCAGGGGCATTTCGAACTGAATGTCTATAACCCGATGATGTCGTATAACGTGTTGCAGAGCATGCAGCTTCTGGGCGATGCGGCTGCCAGCTTCACCGATAACATGGTGACGGGCACACAGGCGAACGTCGCGCGGATCGACAAGCTGATGAAGGAATCCCTGATGCTGGTGACGGCGCTGGCCCCCACCATCGGCTATGACAACGCCACCAAGGTTGCCAAGACCGCCCACCAGAACGGCACCACGCTGAAGGAAGAGGCCATCCGCCTGGGCTTTGTCGACGAAGCGACCTTTGACCGCGTGGTGCGCCCCGAAGACATGATCGGCCCGAAAGGCTGAACGGCAATGGCCGAGATTGTGAATCTACGGCAGAAACGAAAGCAGGCGGCCCGCACGGCCGCCCGCAAGACCGGCGATCAGAACGCCGCGCGCTTCGGCCAGCCGCGCACCGAGCGAGACCTGATCAAGGCGCGTCTGGACAAGGCCTCACGCGCCCTTGAAAACCACCGCCGCGACAGATCCGATACAACAGACTGACGGCCGCCTTCATCTTGCCGGAAATACGCCGGGGGGTGAGCCCGGAACGGGCGAGGGGGGCAGCGCCCCCCTTCCCCGCCCTGTCACACGCGATGCAGATAGAGGTCGAAATCCCCTTCGGGGATGATCCGCGCCACGCGGTCGAATTCGGCGGTCTTTACCGCCGTGAAAGTGCGGTGCATCTCGGCTCCCAGAGCCTCTTTCAGAAAATCCGACGCTTTCGCCACCGCGATCGCCTCGCGCCAGTCTCGCGGGATCGCAAGGCGCGGCGTCTCGGCATAGCCGTTGCCGATCGTCTGCGGCCCCGGATCGACGCGTTTCTCCAGCCCGCGCCGGATACCCGCCAGCACCACCGCCGCCACCAGATAGGGGTTCCCATCGACGCCCGCGGGCCGGTGCTCGATGCGCCGCGCAGCCACGTCGCCTGCCGGGATCCGCAGCGCCACAGAACGGTTGTTCACTCCCCAGTTGGGCGAGACCGGCGCATAGCTCTGGCTGGCGAACCGTCGCCAGGAATTGGCATGCGGCGCGAAGATCAGCATCGATTCGCCCATCGTCTCGATCAACCCACCCAGCGCGTGACGGATCGAATCTGTCCAGCTCGCCCCCGGTTCCTCAGCAAAGACATTGCGACCGGCATCATCCTGCAGCGAGACATGCAGATGCATTCCTGATCCGGCGTGTTCGGCAAAAGGCTTGGCCATGAAACAGGCCACCACTCCATGCGCCCGCGCCTGCGCCCGCACGATCCGCTTCAACCGCACCAGATCATCCGCGGCCTGCAGGATATTGTTGCGGTAGCGCAGCGTCAGTTCGTACTGGCCTGGCGCATATTCCGATATCAGCGTTTCGGCGGTGATACCGGCCTTTCTGGCCCCAGCATAGATGGCGTCGAACAGGGGCTGCATGCCATGCAGCTGATCCACCGAATAAACCTCGGTCGTCCCCGCGCGGCGGCCATCAACGATATTGCGCGCGGGTTGAACATGGCCATTGGCATCGCGTTCGCGATCCAGCAGAAAGAACTCCAGCTCGAAGGCTGCCGAAGCGTGCAGCCCCATCGCCGCCAGCGCCTCTGTCTGCCGCGTCAGCGCATGGCGCGGATCGGACATCATGGGGGTGCCGTCAAGGTGGTATTGCGTCAGGAACAGTTCCGCTCGCGCCGGGTCTGTTCCATAGAGCGCAACCAGGCTGCCCGGCACCGGCCAGGCACGCAGGTCGCCATCGCCGGTATCCCAGATCAGGCCGGTTTCTTCGACATCCTCACCGCAGATATCCAGCCCCAGGATCGAAATCGGCAGGTGCCGTCCGTGTTCGTAAACCGCCATCAATTCGTGCCGGCGAATGATCTTTCCGCGTCCGATTCCGTTTGAATCATGCAGCAGGATATCGATGGCATCGATCTCCGGATGCGCCGCCAGAAAAGCCTCGGCCTCGGCCGGGGTTGCACCCGAGGGGCAGCAGGTTGATCCGCTCATGCCACCGCCTCGCTCAACGTGCCCAACACCTCGTCGAATGCCGCGAGCAGCCGGTCGATCTGGCGCTTTTTCGTCACCGGACTGACCAGCATCATGTTGTGAAACGGCGCGATCAGGCAGCCGCGGTTGATAAGGCCCAGATGCAGCGCGCCCTCCAGTTCAGGCTGATGCGCCTTTGCGGCCTCTGCACCGTTTACCAGCGGTCCGGGTGCGCAGACGAACTCCACCCGCGCACCGACCCGCACCACGTGCCAGGGCAGGCCATGACGCGCAATCACCCGCGACAATCCCTGTTCCAGCCGCGCCGCGCCGGCCTCCATATGGCTGTAGGATTCAGGGGTCATTACCTCGGTCAGTGTGGCCTCAAGGCAGGCGAACTGCATCGGATTGCCCGACAGCGTGGTGCCCATCCCCGAATGACCGTCAGCGCGCGCGGCATCATAGGCGGCAAACCTCGATGCAACCGGCCCGGACAAGCCCCAGACGGCTGTCGGCATGCCGCCCGCCACGCATTTTCCGACCACGAAGATATCGGGCTCCAGCCCGTTGCACCGGGTGTAGCCGCCCAGCCCGGTCGAGATCGTATGCGTCTCATCGATGATCAGCAGCGCGCCATGCGCGCGCGTCAGCCGTCGCAAACCGTCATGAAACCCGGGCGCGGGCAGAACCATGCAGCTGTTTGTCATCACCGGCTCGCACAGCACGGCGGCCACGTCGCCACCTGACAGCGCCGCTTCCACCGCCGCCAGATCATTGAATTCCACGCAAACCGCGCCTTCCGTCACATCGAACCCCTGCCCCACCAGACCGGGCCGCGCCTTCGTGCGCCCGCCCTCCAGCGTCACCATCGTATCCTGCAACGTGCCATGGTAGCAGCCGTTGAACACCAGAACCTTGCGCCGTCCGGTCACCGCCCGCGCCACGCGCAGGGCATTGCGGTTAGCGTCAGTCGCGGTGGTCGCCACCTGCCATTGCATCGCGCCAAAACGCTCCGACAAAAGCGCGCCCACCCTGAGCGCGGCTTTCGAAGGCAGCATCGTGGTCAATCCGCGCCCGGCCTGCACCCGGATCGCCCGTGCAACCGCCGCAGGCGAATGGCCAAACATCGCGCCGGTATCACCGAGGCAGAAATCATCCAGCATAAAGCCGTCAGCATCCTCCAGCCGCGCGCCCCTGGCCTTTTTCACCACCAGCGGGAAAGGGCTTGGCCAGTCCTTCATCCAGTGCATCGGCACACCACCCAGCCAGGCCCCCTGCCCTTCGTCCAGCAACTGACGGGTTCGCACCCGCCCCTGAGCGAAGCGCCGGCTCTCTCGCGCGTGGAAATCGGTCAGCCGGGCACGAGGGATACCGGCAATCATCTGGATGTTGGCAGGCATGATGGCTCCAGTGGCGCGTAAAAATTTGATCATATTCTCGCGCCTCGCTCTTGCCAACTCCTGTTTCGCGCCCCTTCATCTGTTCGGAAATATCCTCGGGGGTGAATTGGCCGACAGGCCAAGAGGGGGCAGAAAGCCCCCTACGCCCCGCCCAGCCCGTGCGAGCGGTCATAGCCATTGACCGGCGGCGACAGCCAGCCTTCCAGCGCACCCGCTTCCGGGGCAAGAATTTCCACCCGAAGCGGATAACACTGCGCCCTGTCCGAGGAATGCTCGGCACCACAATTCCCACCCGGGCAGGCCGAAAGCACGCCCAGAAGGTCGATCTCGGCGAAAAAGGTGATTGCGTCACCCGCACGCGCGGGACTGGCCTTCATGAAATACTGCCCGGTATCGGTGGTGAAACCGGTGCACATGAAGACATTGAGCACGTCATGCACCATCCGCTCTGCGGTGTCTGGGTTGAATCCCGCGCCGACCAGCGCACGGGTCAGGTTGGAATGGCAACAATGATGATACTGCTCGCCGCCGGACAAAAGGAAATGTGTATGCGGATCGCAGCGCGTGCCGATCACGTCATGCACCCGCCCGCCAAACCGGTCCTTGCCATACCAATCCAGCGTGTCGGCGACGATCGTCGCCATGGGGCGCAGATACGGCAGGTTCGACCACAGCCGCGCCCCGGTGCTGACATGGGTTCCGTGCAGTGCGCGGGTCTTGCCGGAAAAGAAGCGCTCATCGGGGTTTTCGGCATTGAACAGGTTCAGATCGCCCACCTGCGACCCTTCGGGACAGCTGATGCGAAAGAACTGCCCGGCGGCAACACGAAAGGTTTCAGCCTCGCGTGGCGGCACGGTGATCTGCGCGGCGGGACTGGCATGGGCGAAGGCCCGATCATAGAGCGCCATATCGGGTTTCGGCAGAGAATCGTTTGGATAGCAGATGACCGGCGCAATGGCGCGGCGGGCATCGGCATCATCAGGCGTGGTCGTAAGGGGCATGCGGCCTCCGATCGGATGTATGGCGAATGACTGATGCTGGATCATTGCGATCTTTTCGTGCAACAACCATACTGCGGCCACAATCCGGTGGTCTGTTTTTTTTTATCCAGTTCTGAGATCTACAAAGTATAGAGACAAAGTCTTTTGCCAGAGCCGCTCGAAACGATGAATTCCGCCAACAGCATTCAGCTTGATCCTGCACCCGCCGAAGCAGCACATTTTCCCGTGGTTGTGGCCGCCCTGAACACCTTGCTGCGTGCTGCACCAGACGCCCTTGATCGCGCGATCACCACGGTTCTCGGCCAGCTTGGCACGGTGTGCATGGCGGAACGGGCTTATTTCTTTGTCCGGCAGGAGGGGCTTTGGTTCAATACCCATGAATGGTGTGCCCCGGGCATCGCGGCGGTTCAGCCCGCGTTGCAAGGTGTCGCCCTTGAAGAGCATGAGGTGATGACCGAAGTTCTGGCACGGGGCAAGGCCCTGCTGATCAAGGATGTTCAGGCCCTGCCCGAAGGTCCGCTGCGTGATCTTTTCGTTCAGCAGGACATCAGCTCGGTCCTGTGCGTGCCGGTGGTCCGTGACGGGCAGTTCCATGGTTTTCTGGGCTTTGACCGGGTTGGCCGCGGCCCGTCCTTTACCGGGGCCGAAGCCGGCATGCTCTGGTCACTGACCGATGGTCTGCTGTCGGCCCTCGCCCGGCAGCAGGCAGAACAGGCGCTTGGCAAGATGCGCGCGATGCAGTCTGCCACGCTGGAGCGGTTGCGCGCGACCCTGGCGGCAATGCCCGAACTTGTGCTGGAGATCGACACCGAAGGCCGTTGTATCGACTACCATTGTTCGGCGCCTGAGATGTTGGTCAAATCACCCGACGATATCCTGTTCCGCACGCTGGAAGAAACCCTGCCGCCTGACATTGCAAAGCTGCAACGTGCGGCGATGGCCGAGGCACTGAAATCCGGCGTCGCCCGTCCGCCCGTCTACCGCATCGGTGATCGCTGGTACCGGCTTACCGTTGCGCGGGTTTCCGATGAAGGCCGCGCACGGGGTGCCGGATTCGTGTTCCGGGTCCGCGATGTCACCGACGAGCGCGCGAGAGAGAATGAGAACGCGCTCCTGAGCGAGGTAACGCGGCGCATGACCAACCGTGCCATCGTGCTGGATGCCGATGGCAAGATCGCCTGGGTCAACCCCGCATTCGAGGCACGCAGCGGGCTGACCCTTGCAGATCTGCGCGGGCAACCGATTGCCGAGTCGCTTGAATTGCAGGGCTGTGCCCCTGACGACATCGCCCGCCTGCAGAGCGCCATCAACCGGCGCGAGGCGTTGCAGATCGAACTGCATCTGCACAGCCGTGACGGTGGGGATTACTGGGGCGATGTCTCGCTCAAGCCTCTGACCGGCAATGACGGCACATTCGAGGGCTGTCTGATCATCGGCTCGGACATCACAGAGCGCAAGAAACATGAAGCCGAGCTCAAGCGCCTCGCCGATGAAGCGGCCGCTGCGCATACGCGTCTGCACCAGGCAGTCGAGGCCATGCAGGACGGTTTTGTGCTGTTCGACAAGGACAACCGGCTTCTCATGTGCAATTCGCGATACCGTGAGATCAATGCCGAGATCGCCGATATCATCCGTCCCGGTGTCTTGCTGACCGATATCATCACCACCGCCGCCGAACGCGGCATCTATCTGGTTGACGGGGCCGAGGCCCAGGAACACACCGAAAAACTTATCCGATCCACCTCTGAACAGTCGTTCATCGGCGAACTGCACTTCCGCAACGGGCAGATCATCGGGGTGCGGGCAACCCGCATGGCCGATGGCAGCCATGTCGGCCTGCGCAGCGATATCACCGCCATCCGCCGCGCCGAGCAACGCCTGAACGCGATCATCCGGGGTGCCAGGGTCGGCACCTGGGAACTGGATCTGATCAACCGCGACCAGATCGTCAATAAGTACTGGCATGAAATGCTTGGCTTTCAGGGTGCGCCGGAATCGACTGTCACCATGCAGGAATGGCTCGGCCTTGCGCATCCCGAGGATGGCCACCGGATCGGCATCGCCCTCGAGAATGTGCGCAACGGTATCAGCGACCGTCTGGAAGCCGAGGTCCGCCTGCGCCACCGCAAGGGGCATTGGGTGCACCTTCTGACCCGCGGTCAGGTCATCCGTCGCGATTCCTCGGGCCGACCGGTGAAGATGAGCGGCGTTGATATCGACATCTCCGAGCGTCGCCGCGCCGAGGAACGCCTGAGCACGATCCTTGATGCCTCGGCTGTCGGCACCTGGCAGCTTGACGGAATTACAGGCGATGTGGTGATCGACGATCAGTATGCCGCCATGCTGGGCTACACTCGTGAAGAGCTGACACCGATGACGGTGGACAAGTTCGAATCCATGGTGCACCCGGACGATCTGGTGCTGGTGCGCGCCAATATCGCCTCGCTGCACGGATTGGGCAGCAACCGCACGATGCATGAGATGCGCGTGCGCCACCGTGACGGGCACTGGGTCTGGATATTGTCCAAGGCGCGGGTTCTGCGTTGGGCCGAACCCTGTCGGCCCGCCGAGGAAAGCGGCGTCCATATCGACATTACCGAACACAAGCAGCGCGAATTCGCCTTGATCGAGGCGCGGGATGCACTGGAGAAGGCCCTGGAAGCCCGCCGGGCCGCCGAAAAACGCATCGCCGATATCGCCGAAGTCACTGATGACTGGTTCTGGGAGCAGGACACCGAAGGGCGCTTTACTTATGTCTCCAGCGGCTATGAACGCGCGACCGGGCTGAAGAGCGCTCGCCTCCTGGGCAAACGGCGTTCGGAAATCGGCCTGACGGACGATTCCGCCTACAACTCCGACTGGTCAACGCTTCACCGGCACATTGCCGAGCGCAAGCCGTTCAGTGATTTCATCTATCGCATTGGCGAGAAAGACGACGGCCCGCCGATTTACATCAGGGTCAGCGGCACCCCGCATTACGGCAGCGATGGCCGTTTCATGGGCTATCGCGGCGTCGGCTCCAATGTCAGCGCGCTGATTGCCGCTACGGAGCGGGCGGAAGCCGCCAGTCAGGCGAAATCGCGCTTTCTTGCCAATATGAGCCACGAATTGCGCACGCCCCTTACCGGGGTTCTGGGTATGGCCGAGATCCTCAGCGAATGGGTAAGCGGCGATGAGCCACGCCAGATGCTGGAATCGATCCGCGAATCCGGCGAGGGGCTCCTGACCATTCTCAACGACATCCTCGATCTTGCCAAGATCGAGGCGGGCAAGCTGTCGATCGAGCCGCAGCCTTTCAGCCCCGCCGCCGAGGCGCAGCGCATAGAGACGTTCTTTGCCATCCGCGCCCAGAGCAAGGGGCTGGCGCTGGTAGTGAACGCCACGCCGGAATGCACGCATCTTCGCATGGGCGATGCACATCGTATCCGGCAGGTACTGAACAATCTGGTGAGCAATGCGGTCAAGTTCACGGACAGCGGTGCAATCACATTGTCGTTCGCCATCGACGCGGGCGATATACTGGCGGTCGAGGTCGAGGATACTGGCATCGGCATGACCGACGAGCAGGCCGCCAAGGTTTTTGACGAATTCGAACAGGCCGAAGGTTCGACCGCCCGGCGCTACGGCGGCACCGGGCTGGGCCTGTCGATCACCCGGCGACTGGTGCATCTGATGGGCGGGAAGATCACGCTGGACAGCGAGATCGGTCGCGGCACACGGGCGCGCATCGAACTGCCTTTGCCGCTCAGCCAGGACGCCTTGCCGGAGTCCCCCCGCAACGAGGCCAACCTTTCCGGCCTCCGGGTGCTGGTAGCCGATGACAACCGCACCAATCGCTATATCCTCAACACCATGCTGACCTCCCTTGGCATGTCGGTGACGCTGGCCGAAAATGGACAGATCGCGCAGGAAACCTACTGCCCCGGCGCGTTCGATCTTCTGCTTCTGGATATCTCGATGCCGGTTCTCGATGGCGTAAGCGCCCTCGCTGCAATCCGCAGACAAGAGCATGAGGCCGGGCATCCGCCCGCGCCCGCGCTGGCCGTCACGGCGAATGCGATGCAGCATCAGGTCAAGGAATATCTGGACGCCGGTTTTTGCGATCATATCGCCAAACCCTTCCGCCGCGCCACGCTGGCCGTAGCGTTGGCCGAATACGCGCCGCCTTCCGCGGCCAGGGAACCTGAGGAACCCGCTGCCCCTCAGCCCGACGTGCAGGGCCGGGTATAAATGGGCGTTTTCCTTGGGGTTGACACCGGCGGCACCTATACCGATGCCGTCTTGCTTGACGATGCAAGCCAGCAGGTAATCGCGACGGCCAAGGCGCTGACCTCGCGCCCGGATCTGTCACACGGGATCGGCGCGGCCATTGATGCCGTCCTGGCTCGGAAAGGCGGCATTGCGCCCGAGGATGTCGCGCTGGTGTCGCTGTCGACAACGCTTGCCACCAATGCCCTGGTCGAAGGTCAGGGCGAACGCGTGGCACTGGTGCTGATCGGTTTTGATGCCAACCAACGCAACCGCGCCGGTCTGACAAAGGCGTTGGCAGATGATCCGCTTATCGAACTGACCGGCGGGCATGTCCATTCCGGCGACGAGGCCGCGCCGCTCGATCTGGCCGCGCTGGAGACTGCGCTCGATGCCCTGCCGCCAGGCATCACCGGGCTGGCCGTCGCCGCCAGCTTTGCCACCCGTAACCCGGCACATGAGAATGCCGCGCGCGCCCTGATCCGCGCACGCACCGGCCTGCCGGTCACTTGTTCGCATGAGCTGTCCGCCGCGCTGGGTAGCCCGCGCCGGGCACTGACAGCGCTTCTCAACGCCCGTCTGATCGCCATGATCGACCGTCTGATCACCGCCTGCGAAACCCATCTCGCCCGCCGTGCGATATCAGCGCCCGTGATGGTGGTGCGTGGCGACGGGGCGTTGGTTTCGGCCGCGATGGTGCGCGAGAAGCCGATCGAGACGATCCTCTCCGGTCCCGCCGCCTCGGTCGCCGGGGCAAGCTGGCTTACCGGCGAGCGCATGGCGATGGTCGCCGATATCGGCGGCACCACCACCGATGTCTGCCTGTTGCGCGATGGTCGCCCCGCCATCGACCCCGAAGGGGCGCGGGTCGGCGGATTCCGAACCATGGTCGAGGCTGTGGCCATGCGCACAACCGGGCTGGGCGGCGACAGCGAAGTGCATGTGCTCGACGGGCTTGAAGCGGCGCTGAAACTCGGCCCCCGGCGATTGATGCCCCTGGCGCTGGCCGCAAACCTGCATCCCGCTCTGGTCCATCACGCGCTTGATGATGCCCTGTCGCGCGACCCTGCGCCCGAAGACGCCGCACGCTTCGCCATCGCCCTGTTCACCGCCCTGCCGCCGGGTCTTCCCCCGCGCGATACCGCACTGGCCGAGCGCCTCCTGACAGGGCCGCAACGCCTCTCCACCCTGCTGCGTGCCCGAATCGAAGAGCCTGCCCTGACACGGCTGGTGGCAGGCGGCCATGTGCTGCTGGCCGGCGTGACCCCCAGCGACGCGGCGCATGTGCTGGGCCGCCAGTCAGACTGGGATACGCAAGCGGCGCGCAAGGCGCTCACCCTTCTGGCCCGTCGGCGCGGCAGCAATGGCACCCGTCTTGCCACCGATGCCGAAACGATGGCCGCCGCGATCATCGACCAGCTGACCCGGCAATCCGTCGATTGCCTGCTGGAAGCCGCCTTTGCCGAGGACCTGCCCCACTGGCAGGCCCCGCCCGAAACGCTGGCGCGGCATGAATTGCTGCACGCGGGCCTCTCCCGACGCTCGGGGCTGGTGGAAATCCAGGCCGGCCTTGCCGTGCCGGTCATCGCACTGGGAGCCTCGGCCGGATGCTATTACGAAACCGTTGCGGATCGGCTGGGCACCCGGCTTGTGGTGCCCGATCATGCAGGCGTGGCCAATGCGATCGGTGCCGTGGTGGGCCAGGTCGCGGTCCATGCCGAAGGCACGGTTACCAGCCCCGCTCCGGGCCGGTTCATTGCACATCTTTCCACAGGCCCCAAAGCCTTCGGTGACGCGGAAGCGGCGATCCGGACGCTCGACGCCGACCTGCGCACACAAGCGTTGGAGAAAGCCAGTCGCGCCGGCGTTTTCGCCCCCCATCTTCGGCCTGCGCGAGAGGATATCCTTGCCGAGGTCGAAGGCCAGGCGATGTTCATCGAATCCCGCCTGCGCCTCACCGCCTCCGGTCGCCCACGCATCGCGTCAGACTGACCATCAGCATCTTGCGATGCCTTCTCCGGGGCGATAGAAGCAGATCCACGGATGGGTGGCCGAGTGGTTTAAGGCTCTGGTCTTGAAAACCAGCGTGGGGGAAACTCCACCGTGGGTTCGAATCCCACCCCATCCGCCACTTGCCCTCGCGAAAGCGTTCTCCCGATCCGGCTGCGGCCGGATTTTTGCGTTGTGACCTGCCCCCCGGAAGTTCCCTCAATCTGATGTAGAGTCTGCCCAACCTTTGAAGGAGCAGACGACATGAGGAAAAGCCGTTTCACCGAAGCGCAGATCATCGGAATGATCAAAGAGCAGGAAGCTGGCATGGCCACGACGGAGGTCTGCCGTAAGCACGGTCTCAGCCCGGCCTCGTTTTACAAGCTGAAGGCCAAGTATGGCGGGATGGAGTTGTCGGACGCCAAGCGGCTGAAGCAGCTCGAGGACGAGAACGCGAAGTTGAAGCGTTTGCTGGCGGATACCATGCTCGACAACGTGGTGCTGAAGGATTTGCTGGGAAAGCCCTAACGACGCCGATGCAACGGCGGGAGGCAGCGCTGCGGGCGATGAAGGATCATCCGATCTCTCAGCGCCGGGCCTGCGTCCCGATCGGTGTGGATCCGAAGACGGTGCGGCGCGAGAGGCCGCCCGATAACCCGGATATCCGTGTGGAAATGAACAAGATCGCCGAGAAGCGGCGTCGGTTTGGGTATCGGCGCATTGGTATCATGCTGAAGCGCAAGGGCATGGTGATGAACGAAAAGAAGCTCTACCGGATTTACCGCGAGGAAGGGCTGACGGTGCGCAAGCGAAAGGCCCGGCGCAAGGCGGTCGGAACACGGGCCCCAATCCTGGTCGCGGCACAGCCCAATGCGCGTTGGTCGCTGGATTTCGTCCATGATCAGTTCGCCAACGGCCAGCGCTTCCGCGTTCTCAACGTGGTCGACGACGTCACGCGTGAATGCCTGGCTGCGATCCCTGACACCTCGATATCAGGGCGCCGCGTGGCGCGTGAACTGACGGCCCTGATCGAGCGCCGCGGAAAGCCAGGCATGATTGTCTGTGACAACGTCCTAGCTCGGGAACGAAACGCGGTTTAGGGCGTCAGATCACGGGGCATCCGAGCGACCGGATACCTATGGAATAGTTGCCCAGGCGGGCTCCGCCGTCAAGAAGTGGTCTCTTCCATAGCAAATACAGGGTCGGCCCGGCTGCCGCCCTCACCGTCCTCAAGACGAGATCCGAAATCCCAAGCGGAAGGCCCGAACATTATCTACGAGGTCGCATCATGCGCCTCCACGGCCCTGTGTGAGAGAGATCCTTCCGCCTAGCCGCCCAGCGCATTTTCCAGAAGAGCGGGATCGGCCATTTCTTCATGCCGCCCGAGGCCGAGCTTGGCGGCGCGCACGCCTTGGCCTGGAGGCTGGTTGGCGAGGATCTTCTGAGAACTGGCAGGTTCGGGCAATGACCCCCCTGAACAGGGGGGCGAATGCGGCGCCTCCCGCCTCTAGCCTGCGTTTACGGTTTTCATGGATCGGGAGGGTTTCAATGGGTTTTGGTCTTTCTGCACGGCTCAAAGCCGCATTTACTGCCGGATTCGTCTCCCTAGCATTGGTGGCGGCCGCGCCAGCCGTGGCGCAAGGAGATGGCGCGCCGGGACGCTGGATGGTGACGGCATCGCCCGGCACCTACAACAACGGCACATCCTATTGCACGCTTCAGAACAGCAACACGCGGCCGATCATCGAATTCACGATCATGGGGCATCGCGATGGCCGCGTCTCATTTGTCGGGATCGCAGCCGATCCGTTCCTGAATGTCCCGGAGCGGGGACATGCGACGTTCCGTTTCCCCTCGGGCGAGGAAGTCACCAAGACTTACCTGAAACGCAACTCCGGCATCTCGTTCACCACCTTCGGCCCGTCATCCTTCATGGAATTCGTGCAGCATCTGGACACATCGGGAACACTGACAGTCGAGATCGAGGACATCAGTGTCAGCTTCGCCGCTCACGATGTGGGAAGTTGGATTCCCGTCCTGAGCCAATGCGCGGACGCTCTTCCCCTGAAGTCATGACCTTCGCGCGACCAGGAAAGCTGAAGCGAAACATATACGCCAACTTATGGATTGGGAGAATTTCGATGCGTTTTTCAGATATTGCCGTTGGCGTCAAAGCGGTTTCCGCTGCCTGCTTTATAACACTGGCACTCCTCGTCGCGGCGCCTGCTCATGCCGGTCCGATCGATGATGCCATTGTAGCCGCAAATGCCGGGAACCATGCTGGGGCGCTGGAAATACTCGAACCCTTGGCGCGGCGCGGCCATCCGGATTATCCGATACGACAGGATGCGGATGCGCGTGTCGCCTTTGTCATGATTGCCGATCAGTTTCGGACGCAGCTTTTCAATGAAGGCGGGGACGAAGCCGAGCATCAGAACATTTTTAACCTTGCTTATGAAATCGCCCACGATGCCGCGAGTTCCGAGACCGTCATCAATTGGGGGATGCGCTACTATCTCCCGCGGATATACCTCTTTGCTGTCGGATCGACCGCCGATCAGGGCGAGACCGCTATTGCAATGCTTAGAGACGTGGCCGCTTCCGGGGACAGGGTCTATGCCAATCATGCCCGGACGACACTCTGCGACCAATGGATCGACGAATATTGCAACCAATGATCCGCATATCCGCCGGCGCTCTGGCCGCTACCCTTTGCCTGACACCCGCCCAGGCCGAAACGACGGACAGGGAGGCTTTCGTTGCCGCCTTCGGTGAGGTCTGCATCCCCGAGCGATTGAGCTACAAGAGGACGCTGGCGCTGGCCGAGAAGTTGGGCTGGAGTCCTGTCATCGTCGGCGACAATGCGGACTATGACCGCTTCATCGCCCATGCCGCCGACATGCTGGCTGAGGAGACCGCGGAGGACCCGGACTTCATGGAGGGAACGGACAGCGCGTGGTTCACCCGCGAGATCGGCGGGCGGCCCTATCTGCTGGCGGTCAGCTATCTGTTGACGGAATATCTCGATACCGTGGGCTGCCATCTGTACGATTTCGCGTCCACCGAGCCGATCAATTCCGACGCGGTGACGCGATTGCTGGGACAGCCCATCGCCTATACCACGGATGGCGGCGATCCATTCTACGCCGTCGATCCGGCCGAGCTTGTCTCCACGGTCTGGGGGCCGCCGCCCAGCCTGCCGCGCACGCTCGACACCTATTCAACCTTCATTCCCGAAGGCAGCCCCCATGCGGCGCGGGTCGGATTCACAGGCATCGTGCTCAGATATTCCACGTCGTTGCCGGACCGAACGGAGTTCGATCAGTGAATAGGATTTCGGTTGTCGCCGCGCTCTGCCTACTTTCCTTGCCTGCGCTGGCTCAGTCGCCGGTCGTTGGCCCGGCGACCTGCGAGGTCGAGCGGGCCGTCTATGAGATGACCGCCCCCGACACCGACGAGAGCTGGCGCATCGGCCTCGTCCCGGCGCGCAACATGGCCAGCATCGCCTCCGACCTGTATCTCAAGCTCACCACGCCGCAGCGCGACTACTGGTTCACCTTCTCCGTCTCGCAGGGCTATTCCGGCATATCGGTCTTTCCCGTCACCGATCCATACGCGGAGGGAGGCCCGCGCGACCTGCTCGGCCCGCCGTTCGGCACCAACGCCAACGGCGCCACCGACCCCGACATCCTGAACGCGCTGCGCTTTCTTTCGCTCGACGCCGAACTCAACATTGCCTTCGAGCCTCCCATGAGCGGCGAGGAGGCGCCGCCCTATATCATGCTGCCCGAACTCGGCCGCGCGCTCTGGTATGACGCCGCGGTGCTGACCGACGATGAAACCGCCGACCGCGATCCGATGCCGCGCGGCCTGTTCAGGCGCACGGGGTGCCTTGTCGCTCCGCATCCACAGGCAGGGCTATGAGAGCGGCCCTCCTCGCCCTGCTTGCGGCCCTTGCGCTGCCTGCCCCGGCCAGCGCCGAGTGGAGTTGCGCCGATGCAACATATGCGTCCGAGGTTTGCCCGTGGTTCCGTGAGGCGCCGTGGTTCGGTGAGGCGGCGGATGGCTATGCGGTGCCGAGCCTGGCGATGCGGTGGTCGAGCGACGGCTACCCTCCCGGCAGCGCGGCCATGAACTGGAACGACGGCATCTATGTCATTGCCACCCTTCCAGCCGCCGGGCCGCGTGACACCGCCGCACTGTTGGTCGACATCGCCTATGAACCACATTGGCAGCAGGGTCAGGCGCGCGCCCTGAGGCCGGAAGCCGTGATCGTGCGGCTGGGGGAAAAGGATTGGCGCGCCGACGCGCCGGAGTACCCGCCACCTACTTCGGACCGGTTCCACTGGCCGCCGCTCTATGTCGAAGGGAAGAACCTCTACCGCTTCACCTTCGGCCCCGAACTTGTCGCCGCCATGCTGGCCGCGAGCGAAACTGCGCCCCGACGTTATGGCGACCTCTACGGCGACGCCGCCCAGGGCGTGCTGCGCTTCGAAATCCTCTTCCGCGACGCCGATGGCGACATCGTTTCCTCGAACGACATTCTCCAGATCGACAGCGGAATATGCGAAACACATTGCCAGCCGCGCCTGTCCCTTGCCGGCTTTGTCGAGGCTTATGACAGGAACGCGGCGGATGCCGATAAATGAGCATGCGTCGGCAAGCGAGTCGTCACCCCCGGTTCCGCCATCCTGGTTCGAGGGCCTGACAGGCGGAGAGATGCCGCCCCGCATCGCCGCCACCGCCGCGCTCGACGATTTCGCGGATGCGCTGGGTAACGCCCCGCGCTGGCTTCTGGAAACAGGCTCCGGCGGCGCGGTAACGCTACGGGTTTCCTCGCACCGCCAGGGGGAACGGCTCGAATTCCTGGTTGAGTTGGCCGGCGAGTGTGCGCAGCTCGTTCTTGAACCGCACGCTTCGGGCTGGCTGTCGATTGCCGCCATGTGTAGCGACCAGGAGGTCTTTCGCGCCTGGCTCGACCGCCCCTATGAAGAATTCGAGTTCTGGCCCGAAGGTGCAGCCGTTCCGCCACACCGGAACGCAGAGGCGCCCGGGCGCATCGGTAAGCGGCGCAACTGGATCAACCTCTCGGCAGCGGCATGGCCGCAAATGGCACGATTCGCCAATGCGGCCGGCATCGTGGCGGCGATTGAAGTGGAAGCGCCGATAATGGAAAGGCCGGACAGCCCATGACGATGGCAAGGTATGGGCGCTCGATACGCACCGCATTGGCCGCCGCCGCGATGCTGGCGCTTTCCGGCTGCTACGAGACGCAGCTCCCGATCGTCACGCAGCAGAACGCGCATACCAACCCGCTGATACCGGACGGCCGATATTGCGAGATGACTTTCGAGAATACCCGCCCGGTCACGGGGATTGGCCAGTGCATCACCCTGACCTGGGTGGACGGAGCCAATGGCTGGCGCACCGACAATCTTCTGCTTCCGGGCGACGAGCATGGCGTCTCCATACGCGTCCGCAAGCTGGGTCACGGAAACGACGCGGTCGGCCTCAGTGGCTTCCTCATGGTGCAGGCCGGCCCGCAACCACGTCAGGTCACGATAGGTGGGCGCACGGTTCCGGTCGCCACGGCCCGCCTGATGGCGGTGCTGCGAAGAGATGACATGTTCGCGGTCATTGACAGGCACCTCCCGCAAGCCTCCGTGATCGCGCGCGCGCACGAGCAGGGGATCGGCCTCGCACCGGGCGAGATCAGGCTGACCATCCCGTCCGTCAGTTCCTTGTCCTCGGACAGGGCAGACCTCGTCGGTGCCTGGCTGGCGCGCGAACTGGCCCACGAGGTCCATGCCGCCGCCTTTCCTGGGGCGGAGCCGGAAGGGAATGTGATCCGTATCTTCGTCCCTGGCGACGTCGCCGACAGGGAGGGGACGGATGGGCTGGCTGCGCGCGCCCGGACGATGCTCGATGCGGTGGTGTTCGAGGCCGGCGTTCTCAATCAGGCACTGGGTCTCGGCCTGCCGCCGGCCCGGATCAACCCCGACGTACTCAATCGGACGACACCGTCAGTATCGCCCGCGCCTTCCTCTGTACCGTCCATGTGCTTCGATGCCCTGGCCCCGCCCACAGCGCGGTTGTGCTCGGGCGAGTGATAGGCCGAGCGGACGATCAGCGGCTTTCCGAGGCGGTCGCGCAGGGCCTGCAGCTTGTCGAGGGCTTCCGGGTGCAGCTTCAATTGACCAGTGCCGCGGCAGGCGATCTCGGCGGGCGAGAAGTTCCGCCAGCGCCAGAGGCTCTCGGGAACATCGCGGAAGTGACGGAAGGTGCGGACAGGGTCGGGCATGGGGCGTCTCCTTGGGGTGAAGGGCATGCGGAATTGGCCGCCGACGAATGAGGCGACGGGAGGGGTGCGTCGGTGTTGCTGTGAGTCAGCTTGCCGGCGCAGGTTTGCTGCCCGGTGCGGCGAGCGCGAGCTGCGGCGCGCGGCGCGCTGGCGTCAGTCGCCGTTCCTGCGCTGGAAAGCGGCGAATATCAGGTTGCGCATGTCGTGGATGTCGCGCTCGATGCGCTCGAGCCGGTCGTGGTCGACCTTGCGATCCTCGTCGCGGCGCTTCTCGATACGGGTGCGTTCTTCGGCCAGTTCCTGCTCGAGCTTGTGCAGCAACGCCTCGTTGGTGAAAGCCTTTCTCGTCACGGCCGTGGCCAGCCCGGCGATGAAGGTGAACCAGACGCCGATGGCGGCGGCGATGCCATGATCGCGAAACGCCTGCGCGATCTGCTCGAACAGGGAGGACTGCTGCGTCATGCGGACAGGATCCCGACCTCGTTCGGCAGGCTCAGATCGCTCCAGGGGCTCGCATCGACCGGATTGACCGCCCAGCTGGAATAGACCGGCACAGGTGCAAGGTCGGGCA
This sequence comes from uncultured Rhodobacter sp., assembly GCA_964496915.1. Taxonomy (GTDB): domain Bacteria; phylum Pseudomonadota; class Alphaproteobacteria; order Rhodobacterales; family Rhodobacteraceae; genus Pararhodobacter. Next base: position 2,535 of record CAZCAX010000014.1, on the reverse strand, counting down.
CCGTCACCGGACTTGCGTCATGGTTCACGCCACCCATGCGCAGAAAGCCTACGGTGGCGTCGGGCCCATCCGTGCCCGCCTGCGCGATCTGCTTGAGATGCACGCCTGCGATCGCTGAAACCGTGGCCGGGCCGGTGGGGCCCGTCAGCGAGAAAGACATGCGCTGGCCGGCCGTATTGCTGGCGACCCGGGTGGCGATGTCGCCGTCGCTGAGCGCATCGATGCTGCCGGTCATCTCGTTGAAGCTGGCGATGGCATTGGGGATGCGGCGCACGAAGCGCCGTCCGATGGTCGAGACCCCGTCCAGAACGGCGATATGGGCATAATACCATGTGCGGCTGGAGTTGTTGCCGTGCAGCCCTGAATTGGTGAACACGACCTGCACCGGCTTGCCCTTGCCAGAGATGTTCGCTGCGGTGGCGCTGCTTTGCAGCACGCCGTCGACGTAGAATTCGATGGTGATCTCGGCCGCGACACTCAGGCGCACATCGACCCATTGCGCCTGGCCGTTCGGCGCGAAATAGCTCGAACTTCCCTGTATGAGCGTGTCGCCATGCGCCTCGGTGTGATAGCGGTTGGTCGTGGTCAGGGGGCGGATCTGCGCGATCCGGACATTCTCCGCGTCAAAGAACTCGAGGAACCCGGCGTTGCTCTGGGTGATGCTCTCGGAATCGCTGTTGGGCGGTACATAGCGAAACCCCAGCCACATATCACCGACCGGCGCGGGAAACCCGACGGCGAAGGGCGCGGCCAGCGTGCGCGAGCCGTTGAAGCGGATACCGTTGACATCGAGCGTGCCGTCGAAGCCGGCGGCATCGGTGCTCAGCAAACCGGCCACGCCGGAGATGTCGGTGGGCTGGTGGCCCAGATGCAGGATGTAACTCATGGCATTCCACTTCGATATAGAGGGCGGCATGGGCGGCGGAGAGGGCTGTGCCCCCGCCGTGATCGAGAAACAGCGAGACATTGCCCGAGGTCAGCCGCGTGCCGCCGCCGAGATCGAGCCATGCCTCCAGCTCGGCGACGCTGAGATCCTTGTCCCAGCCGAACTCGATGAAGGCATGCGCCTGATAGAGGCGCAGATCGGGATCCTCATAGCCCAGCGCCTGGGTGCCAGGCGGGACCGGATAGCTGAACTGAGAAGGCAGTGAGCGCAGCGTACCGCCGTCGCCCGGATCGCGCCCCTGGATCTGCGGATACCAGGCGACGCTGGGCGCGGCGGTCCAGGTCGGCGCGCCGCTCACCGGATCGTCGCGCCAGATGCCGTTCACCCCGATCCAGAGACTGGCATTGGCGGGATCAAACGCGAACATCAGCACATCGCCCGCCCCATAGCCGGGCAGACCGGTCAGCTGCTGGGTGGAGCCGGAGGACGGCCCGGTATTGGTTGACCAGAGGGTGCCGTTGCCGCGCCAGCCGGTGCTGCCAGCGGAGACCGGATTCCACCCTTCGTCGTAGAAGGCGTGCATGGCCTCGCTGACGACCCCCAGATAGCCGTCGAAACTGGTGGCCCCGCCGGGGGCGCAGTGCACCTCCCGATAACGACGCCCATCCGTGGGTCGGATCGCCTTGGCAGTCGGCACCCAGCGGCGGTAATCGCTGCCGCCCGCAGTGTTGATCGCGGTCTGGTTGTCTTCCGAGAGTGTATAGCCCGTGGGTCGGCGGGTGGTATCCAGTTCCCATGCAGAGCCGATATCGACAGGAGGCGCGGTATCGCCACCCTGCGTCAGGATCGCGGCGCGCATCATCAGCAGGCTCATGCGACCGCCCCGGCAAGTGCGCCCTGAATGACCCAGGCGTCCGCCCCGCGCTTGACAAGCGCTGCGCCTGACCATTGGCCATCCAGTGCGACCGATCCCGCCGTCACGCCATTGAGCGACACCCCGGCTGCCGCCGCGATGGTGGCAATCCCCGCGCCGACCTGCGTGACATTGACCAGCGCGCCGATCTCGAACGGCACCGAGGCCTCATCCGGGATGGTGACAGTCACAGCGGAGGAACCGGTCGTCTCGAGGATGCTGCCCAGATCGATGGCTTCCAGCGTGTGGCTGGTCGCCGTCAGCGTCCGGATACGCACGACACCGGGCCGGGGCACCTCGATCCATGCGCCGCCCGCAAACCGCACATGCCGCGTCTCGTCCGCGACCCAGACCTGCCAGCCCTCCTGCGGGGCGAGATAGACCCAGTCCTCCGTCCCCGCTTCGCCATCCCAGAGCGCCAGCGCATTGGCATGGGCGGGCGCGCCAGCCGGGACGATGCGGATATCACCGGAGCTGCCTGTGGGTGGCAGAGCAGTGAGCCGCGACAGTGCGCGCGCCTGCACCAGCACCGACAGCGCGCGCAGGTCCTCGCTGACGCTGGTGCCCCAGTTGCGCTGGCCGGGGGCGTAAAAGGCGCGCAGCCCCAGCCCCGGCATGATCCGTTCCGACATGCTCGTCTTCTTTCATGTTGGTCGTGAAGATTGCGGTGAGGCCTCTCAGCTGCCCCAGAGGAAGCCCCAGCCGCGATCCCAACCGGCGGCAAAGGGGGCCGTGA
>CAZCAX010000013.1:0-105641 GCA_964496915.1 uncultured Rhodobacter sp. | reverse complement strand
CATTTCACACCCACCAGCGCCTCATGGCTCAACCTCGTGGAACGCTTCTTCGCCGTGATCACAACACGGCGCATCCGCCGCGGCAGTTCAGTGTTGGCGGTTTCCAGCAGGTTCGCGGGCCCGCCATTCGCGGGCCCGCCATAGGTGGTGAATGTATCAAACGTGCCCATCGGGAAGGCGATGCCCTCGCCGATGGGGATCAGCCGTTCCGAGGTGCCGTTCGAGAGCGTGACCGAGCCGTTGTACTCCTCGAAGAGGATCCCCGCGAAGGGAACGATCAGATTCGACGCCGCATCGAGATAACTCAACACCGACTGAAAGTGCCAATGCCTCGCATCATGCGCCAGCCTTTCCTGCCTGCTCGATCAGCGTGGCCATGCCTTGGCCGCCACCCAGGCACATTGCGATCACGGCATAGCGACCGCCTGTATCGGCCAAGTGATGCATCGCAGTCATTGCCATGCGCAGGCCGGTGGCGCCGGGCGGATGGCCGATTGAGATGCCGCCGCCATAAAGATTCGTCAGCTCTCGCGGTATGGTGTGAATCGCTTCGGCATGCAGGTTGACGACGGCAAAAGCCTCGTTGATCTCCCAGTAGTCGATATCGTCCACGCGCAGGCCGTGGCGTTCGAGCAAGAGGCCGATGGCCGGGGCCGGGCCTGCCCCCATGATCTGCGGGTCCACACCGATGGTGACGGTATCCAGCCAGCGCGCCTCGGGAACGATCCCGGCCTCGGCAAAGGCATCTTCGGCACCGATCACCAGAGCGGCGGCACCGTCTGTCACTCCGGAGGAGTTTCCTGCCGTCACCCGGCCATCCGTACGGAATGCCGGACGCAGTGACGCGAGCTTTTCAGCGGTGACCGCGCGAGGGAACTCATCGGTGTCGAACAGGCGCGTGCCCTTGCCTTCTGCAACTTCGATCGGCGCAATCTGGCGCGCAAGGAAGCCGGAATCGATTGCCCCGCGCGCACGGTTCTGGCTCATCAATCCCCATTCATCCATCGCCTCTCGGGTGTATCCGCCCAGATCGGCCAGCGCTTCGGCGGTTTCGCCCATCAGTTCGCGGCCAAAGGGGCAGCGATAGGTATAATCCAGACCGTCCGTCATGGTAACCGGGCCGCGCTTCGCTCCCCAACGCGCAGATTCGACCAGATAGGGCACACGGCTGAAGTTCTCGCCCCCTGCGGCAATTCCCAACCGGCTGGACCCTGACTGCACAAGCCGCGCAGCGCTGGCAATCGCTTCCGTGCCCGAACCACAGGCGCGGTTAACCGTCAGTGCCGACGAAACGACCGGCAGCCCCGCCTCCAGGGCCACCTTTCGACTGATGAAAAACCCGTCATGATCAACCGGTGTGACATTGCCAAAAACAAGATGATCCAGGCGCGACGGCTCCAGACCGGCAGCGCCAATCGCAGCACGGGTTGCATGTGCGCCCAGTTGCGACAACGGCACATCGCGCAAGGAGCGACCGAAATCACCGAAAGGAGTGCGACGGCCAGCGGCCAGCATCACAGGTATAGTCATGGAGAGAGTCCTTTATGATCTTGTATTCAGGATAAAGTTTGCCGGGTTCAGCGCGACGACATCCCGTTCAAGGACGATGGCGTGCAAGATGACCTGATTGCCTTCACGCCACATCGCGCAGCGCAGTGTTTCACCTGGGAAAACCGGCGCAGAAAACCGTGCTTCCATGGCAGCGATCACATCTGGCGACCAATCGCAAAAGGCCTCCATAACGGCGAGCGAGGCAATGCCCATCGTACAAAGGCCATGCAGGATTGGGCGGTCGAACCCCGCCTCTCGCGCGACTGCGGGATCAGCATGCAGCGGGTTCAGATCGCCATTCCAGCGATAGAGCAGCGCCTGCTGCGGCAATGTTCGGCGGTCGATCACTGCATCGGGGGCGCGTTCGGGAACCTTCACGCCGTTGCTGTCGGGCGCTGTGCCGTGGCTTTCACCGCTACCGCCATCGCCGCGCGCCATGACGGTCTGGCGCAGCCTCGCAACCGTGTTTCCAGTCATATCCGTCAGAACGCTTTCAGCGACGAGCAGCGCGCCACGGCCGGCGCCCTTGTCAGCAACATGGCTGATGCGCGTCTGTCGGCTCATCTGCCCCTCTGGTGGTATCGGGCGCACAAGTTCAAGACGTTCGGCCAGATGCACAAGCCTGGGCAGATCCAGCGCCGTCTCGCGCATCCAGAATCCGGGGTCAGCCAGCACCAGGCCCATTGCGGGCAGGGCTTTTAATCCGCCGGGTGAGCCCTCGTAGACGAACGGCAACGCCTCGTCGACCATGCCGAGGCTGAGCGCGTAAAGGGCTGTGTCGCGCAGGCTGAAATCAATTGCGGCGTCAGGTATCGAATGGTCAAAGACGGAGCGAAGCATCAAGCTCCTCCTCAGTTTTGGCGTGCGATTGCATCGAGCGCCACGCCGAGCGCGGCAAAGGCATCATCGTGACCCTGTGCACCAGTGAAATCCGTGATCCGGGGGATGATCTTTGCCACGGTTTCGGGTGTGACATCGGTGGACTGCAGGGTAACGCCTGCACTTTCCATCATGCGCGCGAGTGCGAAATACCCGCCGCCGGCAATGACGATAGCCCCGTTCAGGGGGCATTCCTGCGCACAAAGCAACACCACGGCGGGCGAGACAAGCTCTGGTGGAGTTGCGGCAACGATTTCGGGAGGCACGGTGCCTTCGGTCATGCGCGTTGCGGCAACCGGGGCAATGGCGTTGACCCGGATGTCATGGCGCGCGCCTTCCAGCTTGAGCGTGTTCATCAGGCCGATGGCGCCCAACTTGGCCGCGCCGTAATTCGACTGCCCGAAATTGCCATACAGCCCGGCTGCCGAGGTGGTCATCACGATCCGCCCGCCGCCCTGCGCCTGCATTGCAGGCCAGACGGCGCGCGACATCAGCGCCGAGCCGGTCAGATGCACACGCACCACCGCCTCGAAATCGGCCGGGTCCATCCTGGCGAGGCTTTTGTCGCGCAGGAAACCGGCGTTGTTAACCAGTGCATCGATCCGCCCGAAGGAGGAAAGCGCGGCCTCTACCAGCGCCTGCGCGCCCTCTGGCGAGGCAATGTCGCTGGCATCGGCAACCGCACGGCCCCCTGCTGACTCGATCTCTGTCACAACCCGTTGCGCGGGGCTGTCGCTCGCACCCGCTCCATCGCGCGCGGTGCCAAGGTCATTGACCACCACCGCTGCCCCCCGCGCGGCCAGCGCCAGCGCATGCGCGCGGCCCAGCCCGCCGCCCGCACCGGTCACGATCGCGACACGGCCATCCAGTCTGATGTGATCGCTCATGCCTTCTCCATCTGATTGTTGTCCGAATAAAGAGCCTCAACCTCGGCGGCGAAAGCCTTATGGATTGCGCTTCTGCGGATCTTCATGGTCGCCGTTACTTCGCCATCGTCATGGTCCAACTCCTTGCGCAGCAGGTGAAACTTGCGGACCTGCTGCACGCGCGGCATGGGCGCACAGACGCGCTTCACCTCGCCGGCGATGAGCTCCGTCACCTGTGGGTTCTGCACGAGGCTGCGAAAAGTCGTGTAAGCCAGCCCCCGGCTTTCGGCCCATTTTCCAACAGTGTCGTAATCGATCTGTATCAGTGCGCTGATGAAGGGCCTACCCTCGCCGATAGACACTGCCTCCCGGATATAGGGGCTGGATTTAAGCGCGTTTTCCACTTCGGAGGGGGAAATATTCTTGCCGCCCGCCGTGATGATGATGTCCTTCTTGCGGTCGACAATGCTCAGTTGATCACCGGTCATCACCGCAATGTCCCCCGAATGCAGCCAGCCGTCCTTCAGCGCTTCGGCGGTAGCTTCGGGGTTCTTGTAATAGCCCGCGAATATCTGCGCGCCACGCATCTGCAGCTCGCCATCCTCTCCCAGACGCACCTCCAGCCCGGGCACGGGCTTGCCAATGCTGCCCACTGGCGACGCATCGGATTGCTGACCGATCCCGATGCCGCAAGTCTCGGTCATGCCGTAGACTTCGCGCAGACGAACGCCCAGAATGCGAAAGAATGTCAGAAGTTCAGGGGAAATGGGCGCAGCGCCAGAAAAGCAGATCCGCGTCCGGCGCAAGCCGATGAAATTGAGCAATGCGCGCAGAATGACAATGTACCAGAAAGCGTAGCGCAGCCTGTCACCAAGGCTCCAGTTCTCGCGTGGCCTTGTGGCCTGTGGCCGCAGCCCCGTCATCGCGCGCTGAAACAGCGCATGGCGCAATGTTCCGGTTTCCATGCTCTTGATCGAAATCGAGGCATTCATCTTTTCCCAGATGCGTGGCACACCGAGGAACAGTGTCGGACCGATTTCGCGAAGGTCGGACTGGATAGTGCGCAGGGATTCAGCGAAGTTGACCGTGTAGCCAACGGCCAGCGGAAGCTGCACGGTGAAAACCTGCTCAGCGACATGGCACAAAGGCAGATAGGAAACCACACTATCGCTTTGTTGCAACTCCCAGGCGGCCGCCACACCATCACCGGCAGCAGCGATGTTGCGATAGCTCAGGATCGCCGCTTTCGGGCGTCCGGTCGAACCGGAGGTAAAAACCATAAGCGCCGGGTCATCAGGGCCCAGCCCGGAAAGCCGTGCGTCAATCGCAGTTGGATCGGCGCGATCGGCTTTTGCACCGGATTCCATGACGGTTGCGAAGTCATGGACCGCTTCGGGGAACTGGCCTTCGCGCAGAACGCCGCGCGTCTCGATGATCAGGATTCCGCGCAAGCGAGGCAGCTTATCTTTTATTTCAAGCGCTTTATCGTATTGCTCCTGATCCTCGCAAACCAGCCACGCGACATCCGCCCTCAACAAAAGGTCGTCGATTTCCGAGGCCGGGCTTGTCGGATAGATCCCGACGGTTACACCACCCGCCAGATTGGTGCCCAGCTGCGCAACGACCCATTCGATACGGCTTTCGCTGAGAATGGCCACGTGCTCGCCTGCCGTCATGCCAAGATCCATCAACCCGCGACCGAAGCCGCGTGCCATGCGCGCGTAATCGGCCCAGGTGTAGCCCTGCCAGATACCGAATTCCTTTTGCCTCAGGGCAATGTCGTTGGGACGGCCTTGTGCCCAATGCATCAGGCGGCGGGGCAAGATCACGTCGGGGTCGGGGCGGTTGGTGTTCATGACGCGCTCCTCAGGAAAGCCAGCGCTTGCGGCGTTTGTAGTGTTTCAATGTGCGGAAGCTTTGCATCGTGCCCGCATCGCCCGTGCCGTGGCCAAGGTAGAAGCGCTGCACATCGGGCGAGGACAACAAGGCATCGACTGTGCCGTCCAGCATCACGCGCCCCTCTTCAAGGATGTAGCCGTAATTCGCTATTCCAAGAGCCGCCACGGCGTTTTGCTCGACCAGAAGAATCGTGGTGCCCTGCTCGCGATTAACGCGCTCGATTATGCCGAAGATTTCGGCTACGACCCGTGGAGCAAGGCCCAGCGAAGGCTCGTCCAGCAAGATGAGCTTGGGCCGCGCAACCAGCGCCCGGCCAATCGCCAGCATCTGCTGTTCCCCTCCGGACAAAAAACCGGCGCGCTGTTTGCGCCGTTCTTTCAGCCGTGGGAAATAGGCATAAACCATTTCGTAGTCTGGCTTGCCGCTTGCCAGTGCGTAACTGCCCGCGATCAGGTTTTCTTCGACAGTCAGATCGGCAAAGATACAACGTCCCTCGCGCACATGCGCCAGACCACGGCGGGCCAGAACATGCGGCGGGCTGTTGCCGATGTCTTTGCCCATGATCTGTATCCGGCCAGTCTCGATATGGCCCCGCTCCAACGGTAAAAGCCCGGAAATGGCTTTCAGTGTGGTTGATTTGCCCGCCCCGTTCGAGCCCAGAAGCGCCACTATCTGTCCCTGCGGCACGCGCAGGGACAGACCTTTCAGAACCTGAATGGTATGGTTGTAAACAACCTCCAGGTTCTCGACAGACAGGGTATCCTCCGCACCCCTGGACAGGGATGCGGTGTTCTTCACGGCATGAGAAGAGGACAAGGTCATGGTTGGCTCAGCTCACGTCTATCCATTCGGACACCGGGTTCAGAAGGCCGCTGGCGGCGTCATTCTGATACACGCGCCCGATCGGGATCGAGTGACTTGAAAGCGAAACCGGGCGGCCGACAAACCCGCCGGTATCCCAGTCCTCGATGCTTTCAAGCGCCGCTTTCAGCGCAGGGCCGTCGAGCGTATCACCCGACGCCATCGCCCGGCGCACCATTTCCTCGTAGATCATCATCGTGAACCACATATGGACGTAATAGGTGCTGAGATAATCGGCATCCGGGCGTGCCCGGCGCGCGACTTCCCACATCTGCTCCATGGCGGGGTTGCCATCGGATTCGTAGGAATAGCTGTAGGGCACGACCCCCATGAATCCGTCGCCGACCTCGCCCATCTGGTTGACGGTCGTCTTGTCCATCGACCACACCGTGCCCATGCACTGGGCATCCACCCTTGCCTCGCGAAGCTGCTGGATGAACTCGGGGATCGGGGCCAGCACATAGCCGTGGAAGATCACGTATTCCGGCTGTGCCCGGCGCAGGGTCACCACCTCGGGCGAGACATCCACACCGCCGGGGCGCGTGATGATCTCGGCCACGATCTCGATATTCAGTTCTTCGGCGAGGCGCTTGGCGGCCTCGATAGGGTCGCGGCCAAACTCGGTGTCGGAATAGATCAGCGCCACACGCGGGCTGCTTGCCCCGGCCTGCGCATGAATGTAGCGCAGGAGCACGCCCATCATCGCCTCATAGGTGGGCGCGGACATGAAGTAATAGGGAGCATTGTCCGGGTCGGCGAGATCGGAGCTGAATGAGGGTGCGGAACTCATGGTCGTGCCGCGCTGGGTCAGTTCTGCCGACACAGCCTTGGCCCAGCCAGTGCTGTCACCATAGTAAAGCTGCGGGTTCTCCTGCGCCATCAGCTTGCGGAAAATCGCCACGCTTTCATTGGTGCGATAGGCGCTGTCCTCCCAGACGAAGCGCAGGCGGCGCCCGTCGATACCGCCCTGCTCGTTGCGCCAGTCCACATAATGTTGCGTGGCTGCGTTCAGGTCGACGCCGACATTGGCGAAAACGCCGGTAATGGGAGACGAGGAGCAAATCACGATGTCATCGTTGCTCTGGGCGCGCGCAATCAAGGGTGCTGCGAGTGCGCCCAAGGCAGCGGTGCCGGTGATAAGGGTTTGTCTGCGAGTCAGAATCGGCATTTCAGTTCCTCCCAAAAGGGTTGTTTCGGTGGGTTCAGTTCTCGCGCCGTTGTCCGGCGTCTGGTTATGTGCGGCGATGGTTCAGCTTCTGAATGGCCAGAGAAAGAAGAACCGGCGAATACGTCGCCAGATCTCGGCCAGGCCATGCGGCTCCAGAATGAGGAACCCTATGATGAGCGCGCCAAAGACGATCTCACGCAAAGGCGAGACATAGACCACCGCGGCAGGGCTGATGATTGCGGCCAGGTTGACAAGTGCGCGCAATACCTCGGGCACCAGCGTCATGAAAATCGCGCCCAGGATCGAGCCCAGGGTAGAGCCCAGACCGCCCACGATGATCGCCGCCAGATAGAAGATGCCCAGTTGCAGCGGAAAGCTTTCGGGCGTGATCGCGCGGAAGAAATAGGCCCAGAGCCCACCTGCAAGTCCGGCATAGCATGCCCCAAGTGCAAAGCTCATCAGCTTGTAGCGGACAATGTCGATCCCGATCACTTCTGCCGAAAGGTCGCGGTCACGGATTGCCACAAAGGCGCGGCCAACCCGGGTGCGGAACAGATTGCGCGCGGCCCAAAGTGCGAAAACCGCGATGGGCATGATCAGGTAATACACCTTGAGGTCCGTATCAAAGACGAATCCACCGATCTGCGCGGGCGGTACGCTGAGGCCACGCACGCCACCAGTGACGCTTTCCCATTCACGGAAGATATACGACAGGATGAACTGGGCAGCCAATGTCGCCACAGCCAGATACAGTCCCTTGATACGCAGGCTGGGGATGCCGATGACAATGCCGACGGCCCCGGCCAGCAGTGCCCCCGCCGGTATCGCCAGCCAGAAGGGCACACCATTGTTGGCCATCCACGCGACGGTATAGGCGCCCACCCCCAGCAGCACGGCATGACCGATGGAGATAAGTCCGGTGAAGCCCGTTGTAATGTTCAGGCCCGCCGTGGCGATGATGTGAATGCCCACCAGACAGCCCAGAAAGGTGATGTAATGCCCACCCACCAGCGGCAGCGCCACCAGGAAGGCCAGGAAAGCCACAAACCAGATCCGCTGAACCGGTGTGCGAAGCACCGCCTCGCCGGTGCGATAATCAGTAACGAAGTCGCCCAGACGCATCGCTCAAAGCCTCTCGATTTCGGGGGTGCCAAACAGGCCGAAGGGCCGCACCATCATGATGATCAAGATCACTGCGAAGGGGACGATCTCGCGAACGCCGGAACCAAAAACGGCAACCGACATGCTTTCGATCCAGCCAATGATCAGCCCGGCGATGATGGTGCCGGGAATGCTGTCAAGCCCGCCCAGGATCACGACAACGATTACCGCCAGACCGACAACACCCAGTTCCGGCGAGACATTGGTCATCGCACCCACCATGATGCCGGCTACGGTGGAGATGAGTGCGGCCAGCACCCAGGTAACAGCGGTATTGCGCGGCGCATCAATGCCGAGGCTCATGGCGGTGTGCGGGTCGGTGGCCGTGGCACGCATGGCCACGCCGCCACGGGCAAAACGGAAATACAGAACGAACCCGAGGATGATGATCGAGGCCAGTCCGAAACCCCAGACCAGTTGGCCCGGCAACATGGCATCACCCAGAAAGAAGGGCGCGCGCGGCACGATGGGTTCCACGCGCCACTGATCGGCGCCCCAGATCATGACTGCTGCGCCATGCAGGATAGAGGCCAGCCCGATTGTCGCCATGACAATGGAAATCGTCGGCTGACCCACAAGCGGGCGCAGCACCAGTCGCTCCACACCCAGCGCCAGAACGGCGGACGCCATCAACGCCAGCATGACCCCCGCCCACCAGGGCAGCCCCATCAGGACCGTCGCCGAAAAGTAGAAATAGGCCCCCATCATCATGAACTCGCCCATGGCGAAGTTCAGCACCCGCGTGGCCTTGTAGACCAGCACGAAACCAAGGCCGATCAGCGCATAAAGGCCGCCCAGCAGCAGACCGATCAGGCTGTATTCATAGAAATCAAGGAAGCTCATGCTTCGGCCTCCACCTTCGCGGTCTCATCGGCATTCACGCCGATATATGCCTCGATCACTTTTGGATGGTTCTGCATTTCCTGTGGTGCGCCTGCGGCGACCAGCTTGCCGAAATTCAGCACTGCAACATGGTCGGAAATGTCCATCACCATGCTCAGATCATGTTCGATCAGCAAGACGGTGATGCCCAGCTCCTCCTTCATGTCCAGAATGAAACGCGCGATATCTTCGGTTTCCTCACGGTTCATGCCCGCCACAGGCTCATCCAGCATGATGATCCTGGGCCGCAGCGCCAGCGCGCGCGCCAGTTCAACCCGCTTTTGCAGTCCATACGGCAGTGCGCCGACCGGCATGTCGCGGATATGGTCGATTTCCAGAAAGTCGATGACCTCGCGCTCGATCTCGTGGCGCAGTTTCTCTTCCTCGGATGCCGCCTTGCCGCGAAACAGAAGCGAGGACAGAAGGCCCGATTTCAGCCGCGAATGCGCGCCAAGCTTGATGTTGTCGACCACGGTCAACCCACGAAAGAGGGCGATGTTCTGGAACGAACGCGCTATGCCAAGCCCTGCGCGCTTGTGGGCAGGCACGCTGGTAATGTCTTGACCCTGGAAACGGACGCTTCCGGAGCTGGGCCGATACATGCCCGATATCACATTGTAGAGGCTGGATTTTCCGGCACCATTGGGGCCAATGATCGCCGTAATCGACCCCTCGGCAACGTCAAGGTCAACCCCGTCGAGCGCGTGAATGCCGCCGAAGCGGAGAGACACGCCGCGCAGTTGCAACAGATGCTCCTGCCCGCTCATCCCTTGCGCCCCTTCACGCCGCCAAGCCTTGACCGGGCAACGATCTCTTTCATGATTTCGGATGTGCCGCCGTAGATGCGCTGAACCCGCGCATCGGCCCAGGCCCGGGCAATCGGATATTCGCGCATGTAGCCGTAGCCACCGTGCAGTTGCAGGCATCGGTCGATCAGCGCACACTGCATCTCGGTGGTCCAGAGCTTGGCCATCGAGGCGGTGGTGCCGTCCAGCCGGCCGGCCATATGCTCGGCCACGCACCAATCAATGAAAACCCGCGCCACCTTGACCTGTGAAAGCATGTCGCCGATTTCGAACCGGGTGTTCTGGTGGCTTGCCAGAGGCTGGCCGAAGGTCTCGCGTTCTTTGACATAGGAGATGGTATGCTCCAGCGCCCCTTCTGCTGCACCAACCGCGGCGATGGCCACCATCAGCCGTTCCTGCGCCAGTTGCTCGACCAGGTAGCGGAAGCCTTGCCCCTCTTCGCCCAGCAGGTGATCGGCGGGCACACGCACGTCATCAAAGAAGATCTCCGAGGTGTCCTGCGCCTTCATCCCGACCTTGTCGAGAACGCGCCCACGATCAAAGCCCGCCAGACGTGCCTCCACCAGGAACAGGCTGATCGCATCGGACCCGCGATCTTCGCCGGTCTTGGCGGCGACCATGAACAGATCGGCAGTCTGGCCATTTGAAATGAAGATCTTCTGGCCCTTGAGCACATAATGATCGCCGTCGCGCACCGCCCGCGTGCGGATTGCACGCACGTCCGATCCGGTGGAGGGCTCGCTCATGGCGATGGCGCCCACCGCGCGCCCTGCGGCCATTTCCGGCAGCCAGCGCTGCTTCAGCGCCTCGGACCCGTAATGCAGCACATAAGGCGCAACGATCTCGGAGTGGAGGTAAAACAACACGCCGGTAGCGCCTGCGCGCGCCACTTCTTCGGTAATGATGGCTGCATGCCGGAAATCCCCGCCCGGGCAGCCGTAGTCCTCTGGCAAGGTCGCACACAACAGCCCAGCCTCGCCAGCTTTCAGCCACAAAGAGCGGTCGACCTGACCCGCGTCTTCCCATTCAGCATGATGTGGGGCGATCTCGCGCTCCACAAAGCGGCGAATGGACTCACGAAAAATCGGATCATCAATGTCAAAACCGTTTGAAAGGTCGTTCATGGCGCTTTCTCCATCTCAGCGGGGCGGTCGGCGTGGTGAAGGGCAAGTGACCGGTATGTAAGCAATTCGTGACGCATCGTTCGGCCCTCGTTACGCCTGATCGAGTGACGTTCTGGCGGGGGCAAGTTCCGGCTTCGGTGGCTTGTGGTTTTCGGTGCCAGCCAGTGCTGCGGCCCGGCCCGCGCTGGCAGCCTGCAAAAGGTCAACGCTGGTGTCCGTCAGAATCTCTGGTGCGATCGCGAGGTTCTGCGCGAGGCAGCGGCGGGCAAACAGATGATCCGTCGGCCGCCCCAGAGACTCCACGCCAACCAGGCGCCCGGCGCTGAAATGAAAAACCGAGAACCGCCCGCTATCGAGCTCTCCCCGTATGACCTTTGTGCCAGAGGTGGGGACAAGGCCTGCGATCTGAAGTTTGAGATCGAACTGGTCCGACCAGAACCATGGAACCTTTGCATAGGGTTCAGGCTTGCCTACCAGCGAGGCGGCAGCAGACCGCGCCTGATCGGTCGCGTTCTGGACGGACTCAAGCCGGATATGCCGCCCGCCCGCAAACGGGTTTGGATGGCGCGCGCAATCCCCTGAAGCGCTGATCGCCGGATCGCTGGTGTTGCCGAACTGGTCCACCATCACGCCATCCCGGCACAGCAGCCCCGCTGCTGATGCCAGTTCGTCATTGGGGATCGATCCGATCCCGGCAATCACGAGATCGCAGGGCAGCACCGAGCCATCGCTCAGACGCACAGCGCGCGCGCGATCGGAAGCGCTTTCGATTTCCGTTACCTTCACACCCAGGCGCAGGTTCACACCACGCGCGCGGTGAAGATGCATCAGGGCATCCGAAGCATACCGGGAAATCGAGTGCGCCAGAAGCTGTTGTTCGACCTCCACCACCGTCACTGACGCCCCCGACATCGCAAGAGACGCAGCAACTTCCAGACCGATAAAGCCGCCACCAACGATGACGATCTCGGCGCTGGTGGCGGCCGCCGCCCGGAGGCGCCGTGCATCCGCCAGGGTGCGAAGCATCAGCACGTTCTCTGACGTGGCGCCAGGGCAGGACAGCGTTCGCGGGCGACATCCGGTAGTGAGGGCAAGCCGACCGTAAGGTATCTGCTCGCCCGCAAGCGTCCTGACAGCCTTGCCGCTCCGATCGATGGCTGCGACCCTTGTCTCTGTGAGCAACTCGATACCAAGGCTTGAGAACAGCGCCGCCGGCCGCAACGCCAGCCCGCCTTCACTGACCTTGCCAGCAAGATAGGCCTTGGAAAGAGGCGGTCGATGATACGGGAGGTCGGCCTCCTCTCCCAGCAGAAGGATGCGCTGCTCGAATCCAAGCTCGCGCGCCGCGATGGCCATGTTCACGCCCGCGCATGAGGCGCCGATGATGACGAGCGGTCCGGTGTTCACGTCTGCCGCTCCGGGATGATTACTGTCAGGCCGTCAAGATCGGGGGCGACAAGAACCTGACAGCCCAGGCGGCTTGTCGGTCGGCGCTCGGCGGCGGCACCTTTCAAGAGATCGTCTTCGAGCTCTGACACGGGCGGAAGAGACCCGGCCTGCGCGCCCTCGATATAGAGGTGACAGGTCGCGCATGCGCACGATCCCCCGCAGTCGCCCAGGATGCCCGGCACCGCGTTGTTGATCGCGCCCTCCATCAGGGACACCCCGACCGGGAGATCCAACACGCGACTCGAGCCATCGCTCAGAACGTAGGTAACCTTCGGCATACGTGCCTCCTCCCTTCGGTGCTTCGCTTAAAACATGAGCGAGCATTCGCTTTATCTTCAATACTAGAACGTCATGTTAAGTCAACATCCCGAATTCATGTTTTTCAAAAAGGGAAAAAAATCATCTAATAACAAGTAATTAAGTGATCGGCTTGATGCTACGGTCACGGCCGTCGGCCGAATCACGGCTTGACATACTTATGGGAGTTCGGTTTAGTAAGAGAATAATCGCTCGCACATTGGGTTCGGGTGAGCAATTGGTGAAGTAAGGGGCCATGGTCGAATCTGGAGCGAAAAGAGAGCTGCCCCAGCAGCAAAGAAGCCAGGAGCGGCGTCGCCACCTAACGGAAGTGGCGGTGCGCCTGATCGAGAAGAGAGGGTTTGAAGCTCTGTCAGTCAGCGAGATCGCCGCAGAGGCCGAGATCAGTATCGGCGGGATGTATCGCTACATCCGAACAAAAGCCGATCTTCTGGTCATGGCATGCGAGGGGATTTTTGGTGGCCTCCGGGAGCAGATGCTCGAGGCCGTCAGTGCGGAGCAGGGTCTTGAGAAAAAGCTCGTTGCGGCGATGCGGGTCTATTGGCTGGCGTGTCACGAGCGGGGGGATCTGATCCGCCTCACCTATCGCGAGTACCGCTCGCTGCCGCAGGAAGCAAAAGAACTCTACAAGCGTCAGGAGCTGGAAATTTCCGAGGTTTTCCGTGACCTCATTCGCGCAGGAAGAATCACTGGCGAATTCAGGGCGGCCGACGACCGGGTGCTCGCGCATGAAATCATCTTCATGTCCCACATGGGCGCATTCAAGTACTGGGCGCTCCGTGATCTCGATCTCGATTGCCTGCTCGCGGAGCATGTAGAGCTGTTCATGTCTCGTGTCCGCCACCAAGCGCAAAGTGGCGAGGACCGTTGTCAATGAGTGAGATCCGGTTTGATGGCAGAGTCGCTATTGTGACCGGGGCTGGCTCCGGCATTGGTCGTTGCCATGCCCTTATGCTTGCATCGCGTGGTGCGCGGGTCGTTGTCAATGATCTGGGAACGACAGTTGACGGGCGCGGCCAACGGCGCCGGTCAGCCGAGGGCGTGATCTCGGAAATTCGGGCCGCCGGTGGTGAGGCCGTCGCAAATGATGACGATATTTCGTGCCCCTGCGGTGCGGCCCGCCTGGCTGATCAGGCTATGGATGAATTCGGACGCCTCGATATCCTCGTCAACAATGCAGGAATTCTGCGAGACAAAACCTTCGCCAAGATGGAACTTGCCGATTTTCAGAAGGTGCTCGACGTCCATCTTCTGGGCAGCGTCTATTGCACGAAGGCCGCTTGGGGTCGGATGACAAGCCAGGGCTACGGCCGCATTGTCGTCACCACATCTTCCTCTGGCCTCTACGGGCACTTTGGTCAAACGAACTACGATGCCGCAAAACTCGGCCTGGTTGGTTTCATGAAAGGACTGGCGCTTGAAGGCCGGCGCAACGATGTTCTGGTAAATGCCGTGGCGCCGTTGGCGGCCACCCGAATGAGTGACGGCGTACTTGATGTCGAGGCTTTTGCGCGCATGGCGCCCGAGCATGTCTCGGCGGTGGTGGCTTACCTTGCAAGCGAGCAGTGTAATCTCAGCGGCGAGATAATGGTGGCAGGTGGCGGCTATCTGGCGCGTGCCGCAATCGTGGAGTCCCAAGGGGTTGTTCTGCCCGCCGAGAACCCTTCGCCGGAGGCTGTGGCCGGTGCTGTTGCGGCGGCCTCAGAGCTTGCACAGGCCGTTGCGTATCCGGACCTGTCTGCCGCCTTCGCTGCCGCCGTATCAAAAATCGACGCTGCGCGGCAGCCTCAGATATCGGCAGCCGGCAGCAGCCACGCTTCCTGACCAGACCGTCTTCAGCTTCAGTTTCTTGACGTGTTTGTGCGATGTCCCCCCAAATGGAGGCCAAGATGACCCTGCTTTACGACCCAGCGGACCGTGCTGTTTTGCGAAACCCTTATCCACTCTTCGCGCGTATGCGCGCTGAAGACCCTGTTCACTGGAGCCCGAAGCTGTCGAGCTGGGTGGTCACCAGTTACGCTCACGCAGGAACCGTTCTGGCATCTAGCGCGTTTTCATCCGATCGGCTGTCACCGTTCTACAAACGCTCGTCGGATGCCGAGCGGTCAACACTTAGCGAAGTCATGCGCTACATCGGCCTTTGGCTGGTGTTCCGGAACCCGCCCGAGCATACCCGGCTGCGGCGCTTGATGAACACAGCGATCAATCCCGGCATCGTGACCGGGATGCAGCCGGGAATAAACTCTATCGTGCATTCGCTTCTCGATAGAATCGATACAGACGGCGAGTTTGATTTCATGTCTGACTTTGCGGTCCAGCTTCCGGCCATGGTCATCATGGATATGCTGGGTGTGCCGCGGGACATGCTTTTCACGATCAAGGCTTGGTCCGATGACCTGATCAACTTCGTCGGCAGCCCTCGTTCGGTTGACGACAAGTATGAGCGCGCGCGGTCAGGCGTCGTCGCCATGGCTGATTTCTTCAGAGATCTGATCAGGCAGCGTCGCCAGAACCCGGAAAACGACATTCTGACGATGCTGATCCAGGCCCGCGATGAGCATCAATCCATGCTGAGTGATGACGAACTCGTCGCCAGCGCAATGTTGCTGCTTTTTGCGGGCCATGAAACGACGACCAGCCTGCTCGGCAACGCGATGCTGGCACTGCATGAAAACCCCGACCAGATGGATAAGCTGCGCCGTCACCCTGAGCTTGCAGATACCGCCGTTGAGGAATTCCTGCGGTTTGACGGGCCGGTTCTTTCTGTTTCTCGTGTCGTTGCAAAGCCCCATGAACTGGGCAGCAAGGCGCTTGAGGAAGGAAACCGGATCTTCGTCATGATTGCGGGTGCGAACCGTGACCCTGCCGTATTCAATGATCCGGAAAGCCTGGATCTGACACGAACGCCCAATCGGCACATCACCTTCGGCAAGGGGCCTCATTTCTGTCTTGGTGCGCCACTCGCCCGGCTGGAGACAAAGATCGCTCTGAACGAGATCCTCTCGCGCTATCGGACAATCGAGGTGACGCGTCGCCCCGAAGATCTGGAATGGATCGATGCAATGGTCATGCGTGGTGTCCGGTCCCTGCCGATGCGCGTGAAACGCTAATCAGTCTCGGAGGAACAGACAATGCGGGACGTTTTCATCATCGGCAGTGCTTGCACCGCCTTCGGTAAACTGGCGCACCGGAGCTACAAGGATCTCACGCGGGAAATTGTCGAAAGTGTCTGCATGGACGCTGGTTTTGACGATGGCGGTCCAGTCGAATCCGTGTGGTTCGGGAATTGCGGCATGGGTGCGCTTGAGCAGCGCAATATCCGCGGACAGGTCTGCTTTACTCCGCTGGTTCGCGATGGCTGGTTCCCTGAGCGGGTTCCCATTGTCAATGTCGAGGGAGGCTGTGCGACCGGCTCTCTCGCACTTTATGGTGCTGCAAAAGACATAGCTTCAGGTGACGTTGAGGTTTCGCTAGCCGTCGGTGTCGAGAAAACCTATTTCGAGGACCGAAGCCGGACCCAGGAAATCTTTGACGGTGCGATCGACCGGTTCGATCCGCAGGAATGGGAAGAATACTATACTGCAATAGGCGAGCGTGCGGAAAAGCCGTTCATGCCCAAGGATGGCGGCGCGACGGTATTCATGAGCACCTACGCCATGCAGGCCGCCTACCACATGAAGCGGCATGGCACGACACAACGACAAATCGCTGCCGGTGCTTCGAAGAACCACCATATGGGGAGTCTCAACCCCGGCGCCCAGTATCGTTTCGAGGTTTCGATCGACGATGTCATGAACGACCGCGTCGTGAGCTGGCCCCTGACCCGCTCGATGTGTGCGCCGATCGGTGACGGTGCGGCAGGCGCGATCGTCTGCTCGGCAGATTTCCTGGCCACCTGCCCGCCGGAGATTCGCGAACGCGCGGTCCGTGTTCTCACGGTGCAGCTTTCGGGTGGCAAGTATCGCGATCCCGATGAACCAAGCCTTAGCCGCGTTGCCGCGCAGAAAGCTTACCGTCGCGCCGGACTGACACCGGATGACATTGATATCGCCGAAGTGCACGATGCCACATCGTTTTGCGAGATCTATCAGTCCGAAATGATGGGGTTCTGCCCGGAAGGGCAGGGCGGAGCCTATGTCGCGTCGGGTGCCACCACTCTTGGCGGAAAGCATCCGATCAATCTTTCCGGCGGCCTGGTCTCGAAAGGGCACCCGATCGGCGCCACCGGGCTTTCCATGATCCATGAACTGACGACGCAACTTCGTGGCGAGGCCGGCCCACGGCAGGCGCCAGACGCGCGTGTCGCGCTTGCTGAGAACGGTGGCGGCGTAGTCGGCTTCGATGAGGCAGTTTGCGCCGTGACGCTGCTTCAGGCGTCAAGGTGATCAGCGAACTGAAAGCTGAAGGATAACGTAAAGAATCTTTCGCACTTTCAGATTTGACGGCTCCTTCTACTTTGACGGAAGGAGCGAAGGGATGAGCCATTGAGGCGCCATTGGCTCAAGCCCAATGGCGAACGTCAGCCGCGCCTGGCGCGAGGTGAAGACGGACTGGGACGCCTGGTGTGCGCGCAGTCTGGCCGATGAGGATATCGTCCGGGTGATCCTCGATGGCACCGTGATCAGGACGTGGCTGGACCGCAAGGCCACGAACATCTCGGTGCTGGCCGCCATCGGCGTGCGCCGCGACGGCCAGAAGGTGCTGTTATTCATCAGGACTATGGGCGGGGAAAGCACAACCGCCTGGCGCCAGTTCCTCGACGATCTCGACGCCCGCGGCCTGAAACGGCCCGAATTCGTGATCGTCGACGGCGCCCCGGGGCTGGAAGCCGCGCAATTGGCGCTCTGGGGCGACGACCTGCCGATCCGGCGCTGCACGGTTCACAAGCACCGCAACCTCTTGGCGCACGCCCCGAAGCCCATGCAGGACGAGCTGACAGAGGACTACCGCGAGATGATCTACGCCGAGACCGCGGCCGAGGTGGAGAAGAGGCGCAAGGCCTGCTTCGGGGAAACGGTCCACTGGACCGTTTCCTGATCCTCCGCAGCTGCGCAAATGGCGCCTGAAGTGCCGGGCGGTGGCCGACAGCCTTGAGGAAGCCGGGGCGCGGCTGTTCACTTTCACCCGCCTCGATCCGTCGCAATGGAAATCCACCCGAACCACAAACGCCATCGAACGTCTGAACGAGGAGTTCCGCCGCCGTATCAAGACCCAGACCGTGCTGCCCTGCGCCGAGCCCGTGCCGATGCTGCCCTGGGCGTTGCTGGCCTCCGGCCAGATTCAGATGCGCAAGGTCGACGGATGAGAGACCCTCTCTCAGCCCCTCGAGCCGATGCCCCTTGACCTCGCAGCCTGAAAAACCGACCCTTCACACGCCCGGAGCGCGCCGCCAGGGAATTTCCACAGCATTCGCGACACGACCATATTGCGGTGGGCATAAAGGTGTAGTCGACTGTCACTCCATCGACCGGTGCCAGAGTGGACAATGCGCGAATCTTGTCCTTTTCCGGATCGAAGCACGACGCGAATTCATGGCAGTACAGGATCCGCTCCACAACGGGCGCGACGCGACGGGGGCGTACAAGCTGAGGGACGGCGCGGCTTGCGGGCGCTGGAGTGTTAGTAGCCATAGACTTCCACCCATTCTGCCAGAGCATGGCAATACAGTTCATCATATTCGGCACCGGTCTTGCCCGGCAGTACCCGTCGGATCTGGGCGTGAAACGGCGCCTCACTTGACCGAGACGGGTTCAACCGGAAAATCGCACCCAGGATCCGGAACGCGACGACCCTGGGTTCATCGCGCTCCTTGTTGCGGCTCAGGAATGCGTCGGACGCCAAAATCTCGTCGACCTTCCGGTCTTGCAAGGCTTCAGTCTGCTGGTCGGCTTCGTAGTGGTTCATACTCATCGGCTACGATTCAACCTCCAGGATAGGCGTCAGCCAGTTGCTCGGCCCCATCGCTCTCATGTTCGAGCCGCAAGAAGTCGCGCACCAAGCCTGACATGATGTCGGCGCCCTCGATCACGGATGCCCAGCGATGGTTCAGGGCAGCTGCGGGGTCGATCAGGCCGATCATGTTGCCTGCGATTGCGCCGGTGGAATCGCTGTCGCCGCCATGAAGCACGGCGATCTGGAGGGTCTCGTCGAAGGATTCCCCGGTAACGCAGGCATAGAGCGCGATCGAGAGAGCATCTTCGGCAATCCATCCGCCGCCGAGCGACTCGACGGTCTCAGGTGCTCCATCGCGTGGTGCATCAAGCGCCTTGCGGATTGCGCGGGCCGTTTCCTGACCGCCCTCAAGCCGCGCGTATTGAGCGGCTGTCGCAGCGGCGGTTTCCTCAAGTTTCGATCCGGTGGCCACATCGGCCAACATTTCGGCCCACGCCGCGGCGGCCAACTGCCCTGTCGGGTGTCCGTGCGTGAATGCCGAGGTTTCGATCGCCATGGAGCGAACCTGCTCGCGCGGCACCATCAGGGCGACCGGGGCCACGCGCATGATCGTGCCGCAGCCCTTGCTGTGGTTCCTTGCTGGCGCCCCGTATTTCTGGCTCTCGGCAAGGGCAGACAAGCAGGTGTTGCCAGGCGCGCGGCGGCCCCAAAGCCGCCGGTCCGAGATCAGGCCGATGTCATCGGTCTGAACGCGCGGTTGTCCGCCTTGTGTGCGATGCCACCGCAGAAGGGCGTGGTGCACGACTGAGGGTGCGTGACTGATGCCCTTGAGCGCATTCCTGACATGGGCGCGGATGATCCCTTCGGCAGTGAAGAGTGTCATCTGGGTGTCATCGGTGATCGCACCCCGCAGGCCCTGGTGGGGCGGCAGATCCGTGATCCCCTCCGGATATTGCCGACGGATCATGTCGAGCGACAGGAACTCGATCTCGGCGCCGAGGCTGTCGCCCAATGCGCCGCCAAGCAGGCTCGCATGCAGCCGAATACCCGGAAGGCCGTAATGCCGCGCGCGATCAGTAACCCAGCGTGCTTGCGCGGTCGTTTCAATCGCTCCCGGTCGCGCGGTGCGGATATCGTGAATTGCGTCCGGAGCCGACCATCCGCGCTCGGTCAGAAGCAGGGCGCCTATTGTCCCCGCGCGCCCCAGGCCGCCGCGACAATGGAGGACGATGCGCCCGCCACTCTCAACGATCCTGTGCAGTTTCGGCGACAGACTGCTCCAGCCAGCCATCGCTTCCGGGGTGGGAACATCCAAGTCCCGCACCGGGAAGTGGAACCATTCGATGCCGCGCGCTTGTACGGCCGCGCCGAGCTCTGGCACGCCGAGCAGATCGAACTCATGGCTCTCTATCAGGCTCAGGACTGCATCCGCACCCCAAGCCTTGATTGCGTCCATGTCGAGATCGAGGTCGCGATCCCAGTCGGCGCCATGAGTGCTGTCGCCCTTCTTGCCGGGACAAAAAGTGATACCCAGACGCCCGTTTCCGAGGGGTCGGTCATCAATGCGCAGGGGGTGGGTAATGCTGGTTCGAACCAATCGCGTCTCCTTCTTATCTCGATTCGCTTTGATACTGGACCATGGGTGCGTCATTTCCGGACGTATCAGCCTGCGCGGCGGGTTGTAACTTGCGGCCATTCCAGAAAGACTTTGCTCCAACTGGGGTTGGAAGGCCACGTTTCGTTTCGATTCGCTGAATTGTCTTGGACCTCCGTTTGAACGCGCCGCTTCATGAGCGGTGGGAACAAGCAGATGTGTCGATGCCGATTGTGGCGAGGAGGTGCAGATGAATGGTCTTGAGCCACTGGTTACCGTCCATGCCGGAACGGGTGCCTTCCGAGCCATAACCTCCGACCTCCTGGCGGAAACCTATCTTGCGCCGCGCCCGCAGGCGATCGCCCTGAATTCCGTATTGGCAGATGGGGCGTTTCCCTGGTCGGCCAGCATGACCGTTGCCCCGATTGAAACGGCTGCTGCGGTTTCAGCGGCCCTGCGGAGCCTTGCGGTGTCGACCCATGGCCTGAGCCCGGAGGAGGTCAGCCTCGGGGCGCTGGATCGCGACAGCCGCCTTTACAGGCATCTCGCCGCGCTTTGCGACCTCTGGCGTCAGGCCCCGGCCGCAGCTCAAGCAGGCTATTGATCGTGAATTGAATGGCGGTCTGTGCATGCTGACCGGCGCGCGCGTTGGCGAGGTGCGCACGGCGCGCTTCGAGCAATTCAACCTTGACTATGCCATCTGGTCGAAGCCCGCCTCGACCACCAAGCAGTGCAAGATCGACCGCGTGCCGATCTCGCAGGAGGTGGTCGCGATCGTGCACCAGCGCCAGCTGGTGGTGCCGCGCGGCAATCCATGGCTCTTCCCCGGCGATGCCGTCGGCAAGCCCGTCCGCGAAATCCGCCGCTTCTGGATCAAGGTGCAGAAGGAGGCCGACCTGCCCGATGTGCGTATCCACGACCTGCGCCACACCTTCGCATCGCTCCTGGTTTCGGGCGGCGCCTCGCTCGAAATCATCGGGCGGCTTCTGGGGCACGGCCAGATGCAGACGACGCAGCGCTATGCGTATCTGATGGAATCGCCCCTGCGGGCGGGCGTGGACAGCGTGGCGAGCATCTTTCGCCCACGGCCCCAGCTTGTTCATGATGCGGACGAGCAAAAGAGGTCCGCGTGACCGGATCACGGTCTCGCGGCCGCCCTGTCCACCGACTTGCGATGCTGCGCCAGGGGCTGGGCGATGCCCGTCCCTTCGCTGCCTTGCACGCGCTGTTTGTCAATCGCTCCCGCGCACTGCGCGCCAGATCGGCGCAATGCGTTTGCGGATGGTGCTTTCCTCGGGCACATTCTCACGGTGAAGGTGCGCGTTCACATATTGGTCGCGTCGTGCGGCGATCTGCCCGGACAGTGCCTTCGGGCCAAGTGCCCGACCGAGCTTGTCATCGATGCGTGCACCAATCTCGGTACTGCCTGCATCCTTCACTTGCTCTGGTGTCGGCGGATTGACGCTGAGCGGCGGTCCCAGCGACAAAGCCTTCAACTGCTCGATCTCCGCCTGAAAGTCCTGCTGCGAATGGCAAAGAGCCTCGAAGTCGGCAGTAAGAAACGCAAGGTTGCTCGCCTTGATCGTAACCCCGCGCGCCCGGACCGACGCGACCACTTCCTTATTGTCTAGCCTCCTCCAGCCGCTCGCGCGAGGAGGAGACGAAGTTCCACCAAATGTGGCGCGGGCCGTTGAGCGTCTCGCCGCCCAGCGCCATCAGGCGCGCGCCGCGTTTGCCAGCCCGGATGCTGATCCGGTCGCCGGGGCGGAAGACCATCATGCGGCCGGCATCGAACGCCTCGCCCGCGATCTCGATGGAGCCATCGGTGATGTAGAGGCCGCGATCCTCGTGATCATCCGGCATCGGGAACTGCGCACCGGGTGCGAGCACGACATCGGCGTAGAAGATCT
Source organism: uncultured Rhodobacter sp. (assembly GCA_964496915.1). GTDB lineage: Bacteria > Pseudomonadota > Alphaproteobacteria > Rhodobacterales > Rhodobacteraceae > Pararhodobacter. The sequence goes on along the minus strand of CAZCAX010000013.1, from coordinate 83,281 downwards.
CGATTTGCATCGTCACCGGAGCGCGTTCACCTCAAGCGGTGCCGAGGATCGGCCGGGCCTTCGCGCCGTCCGCGTCAAGGAACGGCAACGGGTCCTTTGCATGGTGCTGGAAATCCGGGGCCATATCCTCGCGGTCCTCGGGCAGGGCGACCCAGGTCTGGATGCCGAAGAGCTTGTGTCAGGTGGCGCGGGTCTCGGCGCTGGTGCGCTCAGAGTGGGTCACACCACGGCCAGCCAGCATCCAGTTGACCGCGCCGGGGTGGATCATCTGGTTGGTGCCGGGGCTGTCGCGGTGCTGGAATTCGCCCTGATAGACGCAGGTGACGGTTCTGAGCCCGATATGAGGATGCGGGCGCACATCGATTCCGCCTTCGGTGGTGAACTCGGCCGGGTCCATCTGGTCGAAGAAGATGAAGGGCCCGACCATCTGCCGCCGGGCGGAGGGCAGGGCGCGGCGCACCTCGAACCCGCCGATGTCGCGCGCGCGGGATGATCAGCGTCTAGATACTGTCGAGGCTGCCGCCGGCCGGGCAGTCGGGCGCGAGTGGAGGATTCCAGCTCATGCGTTCGATCCTTCTATTCGGGAGCCGCCTGTATGCAGCCTACCACTGAATGACGTCGGCCCAATCCGCCTTGTGCCGCTGCGCCTGTGCGCGCACGAAGGGGCAGAGCGGCACGATCCGCTGCCCCGCCGCGCGAGCGTCCGTGATCAGCCGCTCGACCAACGCACCCGCCACACCGAGACCACGCATCGTGTCGGGCACTCCGGTGTGATCGGCGATGATCAGCGTGGCGGAGACCTTGGAAAGGGTCAGCTCGCCTTCGCCCGCCACGCCCTCCACACTCGCGACATAGCGCGCCTTGGAGACGGTGTCGGTGCGAGTGATGGTGACTTCGGGCATTCGGTGTCTCCTTGAAATGGCGGTGCGGCGGTTGGTGTTGCCACCCGTGAAGTGGCGCAAGTGATTTTTCAGAATACCACGGTTGCGCAGGTTTGCGGCAGGCGATCCCGCCGGGGGTAGCGCCCGGATCGCCTATACCGCCAGCCTGATGGCGGTGCCCCAGGGGTCGTGCAACACCGACGAGTTGCCGTTGGTTGCGGCGGTGATTCCGGCGGCTTCGGCGCGAGCCAGGATGGCCTTGCGCAAGGCCGGATCGCGGGCAATGATCTCGACCGCTTCCAGCCCTGCAGCCCTTTCGGGCCGTGGCCCGGCGCGGCGGCTGTTCCAGATGTTCCCGGCCAGGTGGTGATGATAGCCGCCGCTGCCGTAAAAGCTCGCGCCCGGGTAGCGGCTGGCGATCTCAAGGCCGAGAATGTCACGGTAGAAACCATCCGCTGCGCCGGTATCGCCGACCTGCAGATGCACATGGCCGATGATCCCGCCTTCAGGGAAGCCAGCCCAGTCGCCTGTGCCCGAGGCCAGCAGGTCGGGGATATCCAGCGGCTCGGTCGCCATGCGGATATTCCCCTGCGCGTCGCGCCAGCGCGAGACCGGGCGGTCGGCATAGACCTCGATCCCGTTGCCTTCCGGGTCGTCCAGATAGATGGCCTCGCTGACGATATGGTCCGAGGCACCCTGAAGCTTGACGCCCAGCTTGACCGCGTGGGCCAGCCAGCATGCCAGATCGGCGCGCGTGGGCAACAGGAAGGCGGTGTGGAACAGCCCGGCATCGCGCGGGTCGCGAGGCGAGGCCGACGGATCGGCGACAAGCTCAAGCAGCGGAGCCGTTGCGGCCCCCAGCGTGACCCTTTCGGCGTTCTGGTCGATCACCGCGAGCCCGATCACGCGCTGGTAGAAATCCGTCACCGCGCCCAGATCGCGGGCACGCAGGCGCACCCGTCCGATCCGCAAGGGGGCTGTGGCGTGGTCGAAATACTCATTGGTCATGATGGCCTCCAGCGGCGGAAGGAATGCATGGCCGGAGCCTTCAGGGGGCACCGGCCTTGATTTGTTCAGCGGTCGCGGCCCAGCGCGAAGGCGCCGTTGCCCAGAAGCGTTTGCACGATCAGCGCCACCGACCAGAAGGCGGGAAATTCCCAGCCGCCGCCCGGGTTGGAAAAGAAGAATCCGGCACCCCAATGCGGATAGATCGAGCCCACAAGGATCGGCAGAAGCGCCAGAGACACCCAGCGTGACCAGAGGCCCAGGATCAGCGCGATGCCGCCCAGCAGTTCGGCGATGATGACGACATAGGCGAGGAAGCCCGGAAAGCCGAGGCCCTCGAAAAAGGCGACGGTACCTGCGGGAGTGAAAAGGACGAGCTTCATCCAGACATGAGCGAGGAACAGAACGCCCATCGTCACCCGCAGGATGGTGGCGGCGAGGTCGGCATTGGTAACACCGGCCAGCAGGTTGGCACGGTCGGTGGTTGGGGTGGCGTAGGTCATATCGGGGCTCCTTGCGATGCGCTCGCATCGGTTTTGTGTTTCGATGCCTGCAACATGACGCGAACGCCATTGAATGATAATCCGTCCTTCGGGAAGATGATTGCATCCAAAATGGAAGAAGCCTTACCAACCCACATCCCATGGCGGTGTGCCGCGATAACGCTCGGCCAGGAAATCGACCAGCACCCGTACCTTGGCGGCCAGATGGCGGCTGTGCGGGTAAAGAGCATGGACGCCATATGGCTCGGACTCGAATGCGCGCAGCACTTGCCGCACCCGGCCCGCGCGCAAGGCATCACCCGCGACGAAGCTGGGCACGCAGGCCAGCCCCAGCCCGGCCTCGGCCGCGCTCAGGCAGGCCAGGGCGTTGGAATAGCGTAGCCGCCCCCGCACAGGCACTGCGAGCAACTTGCCATCCACGCGGAATGGCCAGCGCTCCGGGTCGCGGAAGTTGGTGTCGAGGATGCAGCCATGCGCAGCCACTTCCTGTGGGGCTGCGGGTTCTCCATGCTCCGCCAGCCAGTCCGGAGCGGCCACGATGATGATGCGCACTTCGCAGAGTTTGCGCGCGATCATGCTGGAATCCTCGGGCCGACCAACGCGGATGGCCATGTCGAAGCCCTCATCGACAAGGTTCACCACCCGGTCTGAAAAGCTGACGTCAAGCGCGATCTCGGGCCAACGCAGGGCGAAGTCGTTCAGGATCGGGGTCAGTTCCAACCCGCCGAAGGTCAGGGGTGCTGTCAGCCGCAACCGCCCGCGCGGCACCTGCGTGACATCGCGCACCGCGGCGTCGAGGCTGTCGAACTCGTCCAGCAGCGGGCGCAGCCGGTCGTAATAAGCCTGCCCGGCCTCGGTGGGTGAAACGGCGCGCGTGGTCCGGTTCAGGAGCCGCACGCCCAGCGCTCCCTCAAGGCGTGAGACCAGTTTCGAGGCCTGCCCCGAGGTCGTGCCCAGCCGGTCGGCAGCAGCTGTGAAGCTGCCCGTCTCCATTACGGCGGCGAACATTCGGTCACAGGCGAGGCGGTCCATGAATTCCTTCCTGTTGGGCTTCGGTGAGCTTGCACATAACATCATTGCATCCATTTCAGTTGGAGTGATAGCGCATGATGCCCATTTCCCGCTACACCTTCGGATTACCGCAATTCCCAGAAAGAAATTCCCTTCGGACCGGATTGAAGGTTCGCGCCAGATACCCATTTGCTCGGTGCGGACCGGGCCCCTCTGGCAACGTGGTGTTGCGATGTCGGACCGCATCGAGCGTGCGCGGGTCGCAGGCCGCATTGCGACCTGTGACGAGACAGCGCTCGACCCTGTTCGGACACGTCATCATGCTGCTGGCATCTTCGCCATCTTGCCCCGAAACATCAGTTCCAGACACCGATAATGCCGGCTTGACCGTTGAGGGCCGCCGGTCATGAGCTTGCGGCACCAACGTCGGCTCCAGCGTCAGATTGCCGCTCTCACCAGCCGTTCACCCCGGCTTCGCCGCCTTGCGGCGCGCATCCAGGGCAGGCCAGGTGTCCTCGTGCGCCTGCCGCTTGGCCTCATTCTGATCGTCGGCGGGCTTCTCGCCATCCTGCCGGTCTTCGGCCTGTGGATGATCCCGCTCGGGCTTCTGCTTCTGGCGATCGATCTGCCGCTGTTGCAGCCCTTCGTCTCCGCGGTCATCATTCGAATGCGCCGCAAGTGGACGATATGGCGGCGGAAGTGCCGGAATCGCGACTGATACTCAAACGTCTCGCAGGGGGTGATCGAATTGGACTGGTTGTTTCTTCTCGGCGGGCTTTTGGGTCTGTTTTTCGGCGGCGAGGCGCTGGTGCGGGGTGCCGTCGGCGTCGCCCGCAGGTTGTCCTTACCACCGCTCCTGATCGGCCTGACGGTTGTGGGCTTCGGCACCTCTACGCCGGAACTTCTGGTCTCGGTCGATGCAGCGTGGCGCGGTGTCCCCGACATTGCCATCGGCAACATCGTCGGCTCGAACATCGGAAACATCCTTCTGATCGTCGGCCTGTCGGCCTTGATCTGGCCGATCCGTGTTCGCGGCGGCACGCTCAGGCGCGACACGGCCGTGATGATGGCCGCAGCGCTCATCCTGATCCCCGCCTTCTGGTTCGGCGAGATGGGGCGGCTGTCCGGTGCGGTTCTGGTGGCCGGTCTTATCGCCTATCTGGTCTGGGCCTACATCAAGCCCGGAGCCGACACCGCTGAGGCAGATTCTGCGACCATGCTTCCGCTGTGGCAGGCTGCCCTCTGGGTCGCTGCCGGCCTTGTCGCTTTGATGGTCGGCGCGCGGTTTCTGGTCGATGGTGCCGTCATCATCGCGCGCGGTTACGGGATATCCGAGGCTTTCATCGGCCTGACCATCGTTGCGGTCGGAACCTCATTGCCGGAGCTGGCCACTTCGCTGATCGCTGCGTTCCGCCGACAGTCCGAGATTGCCATCGGCAACATCGTCGGCTCGAACATCTTCAACGTGCTGGGTATCCTCGGGGTTACCGCTCTCATCGCGCCGATCCCGGTGGCTGGCCGCTTCCTGAACTTCGATCTGCCGGTGATGATTGCGGCGTCGGTGGTACTGACGGGTTTGCTGCTACGGCCCCGGGTCGGACGGCTGATGGGCATTGGCCTGCTTCTGGCTTATTTAGGCTATGTCTGGGCCGCGCAGGGCTGAGTCTCCGCGTCCCCGATCGCAAAACCGGAACAAGGCACGGGGGCGGACCCCGATGAAACGCGCCGGTGCCGGAAGACCCCGGCACCGGCACTGAATCAGCGATACCAGCGCCCCGCGCTTTGGAGGCGTCAGTTGCCGATGCGTAGGAACACTGTGCCGTCGCCGGCCGCGCCACCAAAGGCGATCACCTCATAGGAGGCGTTTGGATCCTCGCCCATGCCGGGCGATCCCGCCGGCATGCCGGGCACGGCGATGCCGGTGATCTCGGGGCGTTCCGCCAGTAGCCGGTCGATGGCTTCGAAGGGCACATGGCCCTCGATGGTATAGCCGCCGATGCTGGCCGTGTGGCACGACCAGAGCGCGTCAGGGACCTCGCCGGCTTCCTTCATGCCGGCGTAATCCTCGGTGGCGGTGATTTCCACGGTGAACCCGTGCGCTTCGGCCAATTCCGCCCAGGCGCCGCAGCAACCGCAGGTGGGGGTGAGGGTGACGTGCAGGACATCGGCGCGCGTATCGATAGCTTCTGCATGGGCCGCCGGTGACAGCGCGATGCCGGCGGCAAACGCCAGCGCGGCCAGGATCGGGCGGTGATGTTTCAGGATGGTCATGGTGTTCTCCAGATCTGAAGGCATTGCAGGGCGCGCGCACAGGGACATGCGCGCGCGATTGTCCGCTCAGGCGACAACCAGTTCGGTCATCATGCCGGTGATCAGATGCGGCATGTGGTGGCAGTGCAGCATCCAGCGCGCCGCTTCGCCCGCATCCAGCGCGATGGTGACCATCGACATCGGCGGGATATGCACCGTATCGCGCACAGCACCGTTGATGCGGCGCGGTGAGCCGATGTTCCGCCCGCCTATGCCGACCACTTGAAACACATGGCCATGCAGGTGCATCGGATGCGCCATCATCGACATGTTGTGGAAGGTCAGTTCCACGCGTTCGCCGCTGGTGGCGTGCAGGGGGGCATGCTCGCCCCATATGCGACCATTGATCGTCCAGACATAGGGCGACATGGAACCGTCAAGCATCACCTCCGCGCGCCGGGTAGCCTGCCGCGCAGGCAGCGGCGCGGCGGCGCGCAACCGCAATTCCTGTGCGAGGTCATAGTCGAAGGCCGTAGCGGGTTCCTCGCCCAGATCGGCCAGCCGCTCGACCCGCGCGCCGGGCGTGGCGAGGATGATGCCGGTGCGCTCGCGCTCGCCCTCGCGCAGGGCGAGGATGGGCCATGCGCCTTCCCCCGCAGGCAGGTCGAGTTCGATATCCAACCGCTGACCCATGGCAAAGCCGAAGTGGCGCCCGGTGACTCGCTCGATATCATGTCCGTCCACAGCCACCAGACGGCCCTCGATTTCGCCTGTATCGATCCAGAACACGGTGGCCGCGGCGGCGTTGATGATACGCAGCTTCACCCGGCCGCCGCGCTCAACGCGCACCACCTCGGGGTCGGCGAGGGTGCGGTCATTGGCGAGATAGGCATCGAAGTCGATGTCGTTGAGGTCCATCTCCATGCCCTGCATGCCGCCCATTCCGGACATGGCGCTGTCAGCCCCGTCACCATGGCCCATGCCGTGCCCCAGGCCGGAGGCGCCCATCATGCGGCCCATCATGTTGCCCATCGCGCCACTGCCGTGGTCCATGGCACCATGATCCATACCACCATGGCCGCCATTGCCATGCGCGTGCTCGATATTCTCCATCAGTTCATCAGGCGAGGTGAAGGAGAAATCCTGAAGGATCATCACCACCTCCTGCCGGTCGGCGGCGAGATCGGCGCGTGAGCGCACGATCAGCGGCGCGGCCAGAAGCTGCATTTCCTGCACCGGGAAGTGGCTGTGCATCCAATGCGTCCCGGGCATTGGCACAAAATCGTAGTCGCGCGTCTCGCCCGGTGCGAGCGCGGACATGGGCGCATCGGGCACGCCGTCCTGTTCATTGGGCGGGATCTGGCCGTGCCAGTGGATGATGGTGGGCGCGTCGAGCCGGTTGGTCAGCGCAACGCGGAACCGCTCGCCCGGGTCAAGGATCAACCCCTGGCCGCCCGCGCTGTTCTTCAACCCGAAGGCGGTGGCGGCGCGGCCGTTGATATCCAGCGTACGGGAGCCGGCGACGAGGCTGTGGCGGGGGGCCTCAGCCATCGCCCAGCGCGGAAGTGATGCCGCGGCAAGCGTGGCGGACGTGGTCGCCAGAAAGCGGCGACGCGAGAGTGAAAGTGTCATTGCAGGTACTCCTGAATTCCGGCCTGTGGCCGGGTGTTGACTGTCCGACCGCAACCGGGCCGGAATCGAACAGGTCAGGAGCGTGATTTTGGGGGTCTGAGGGCCGCATCGGGCGCGGCGCTTGGCAGCGTCTGTTCGGCAAGAGCCAGGTGGCTTGTCGGGGAATGCACGGAAGGCAAGGGCGCGACCGCCGCAAGCGTTGCCTGCATCCCGAAACAGGTCGCCACGCAAATGGCACAGAAGCTGTCAGATGCGTGCGGGGCGTCGCTGCCAGTGGATGTGCAACACCCTTCATCCGGCTGCACGTGATGATCTGCCTGCGCATGCATCTCGCCGTGAGAACCCGCCGCATGGTCCATGGCGGCATGTGCTGTCGCCGGCACCAACAGTGCCGCCAGGTGGAGGACCACCGTCATCAATGCAAGCAGGTTGCGCAGATTCGCCATCCTTCCCTTCTATTCCCGAATGCGCGCCACGTCCAACGTGACCCGATGCCGCGCGCGCAGAATTGATCGTTGGGCGCTTTGAAACATCGTCTTCGCTGCGAGGGCTTGACCTTCCTGTTGCTGGAAGCCCCACATCAATGATGAACCGTAGTTCAAACGCCGTTTCCGGTGATTGATCCATGTCATTCCGCATTTGGTGAATTCGGGACAATAGATTAACATGGGCTTGAAAGGAACCAGCCCGTTGACAGCGCGAATCCGGAGAATACGGTTTCTGCCCAACGCGTTCGCTACGCTCACGCGGGCCGTCGTGCTGTGTGTTCTTGTCGGGCTTGCCGGAGCTTCCGCCGCACACGCGCATCAGACGGAAGCGTTCCCACCCGTCGCAGCGCAGGCTTCAGAGGTCGTCTCTCTGGAAGAATGTTGCCACGGGGCGGATCAGGGCACGCAAAAAACCGAATGCGCCCTGTCGATGTGTTGCAGCCTCTCGGCACTGGCCGGATATGGCGACCGAGACATGCCCCCGGCCTCTGCGTCGCTTCGGCCCCTGATCGGCCCGATAGGTTTTGCAAGCCGGTCGCATCCTCCGGTCCTGCACCCTCCGATCGCGATCTGATCCACAGCCGGCGCGCTGCGCAGCCGGAACGGCGTCAGGTCGGAGCACTTCGCCTTAGGCGTTTCCCCAAAGCAATGCGCATGGCCGGTGTCAAAGAGGGCGAGGTGACTCGCCGTCTCGCCGCACATTTCAGGAACGCCTGTTCGAGCGCAAGAAAATCGGGGATGAGAGATGAAGAATGATCTGAAGAGCAGGAGCGATCAGACAACCTCCACGCTCACAATCCCCGGCATGGGCAGTGACCATTGCGCCGGGATTGTCCGCACCGCGCTCGAGCGCCTGGAGGGTGTCCAGGATATCCAGACCAGCATCGCCGCGCATCGTGCGCGGGTGATGTATGATGCAGCCCGCGTCACACCTTCCGATCTGAAGGCGGCGGTCGAGCGGGCTGGCTATGAAGTTGATGATGTAGAAGGGGCGAGCGGCCCGCGCGAGCTTCGCCTGACGGTGCCCGGGATGGGAAGTGACCACTGCGCCGGGATCGTGTCGGCCTCCATCCGCCGCCTGCCGGGGATCGCCAAGCTCGACACCAATATTGGCAATCACCGGGTGCGCGTGTCTTTCGACGCAAGCCAGACCGACGCGCAAAGCATCCGTGCCGCGATCGAGCGCGCGGGCTACGAGGTGGACGCGGTTGAGGAAGGCCAGGCGCCCGATCACGCCAGCGATGCCGCGTCAGAGGACCGCTACCTTGCCCGCGCCTGGAAGCGGCTGTGGATCGCGGCCCTTCCGACGACGCTGATCATGGTGCTGATGGGTCCGCACATGTTCTGGCAGCCAATTCCCGGATACCTGCTGATCGTGGCGGTGCTGGCTTTTCCGGTCGTGTTTCTCTTTGGCGGCTGGGCCACGCATGTCTCGGCCTGGCGCTCACTCACCAACCGCACCGCCAACATGGACGTGCTGATCTCGATGGGTAGCTTGCCGCCCTATCTGATCGGGCTGGCGGGCTTCATCTGGCCGATGACGTCGTTCATCGAGATGGCCGCGACCATCATGACCTTCCACCTTGTCGGGCGGTATCTGGAGGCCCGCGCCAAGGGTCGCGCGAGCCAGGCGATCAAGCGGTTGATCACCATGGGTGCCAAGACCGCCGCGGTCCTGCGCGACGGCGCGGAGATCGAGGTGCCCGTGGCCGAGCTTCAGCCGGGTGACATCATGGTGGTGCGTCCGGGCGCCAAGGTGCCGACCGATGGCGAGATCGTGGAGGGCAACAGCCATCTGGATGAATCCATCGCCACCGGGGAATCCGTGCCGGTGGAAAAGGGGCCGGGCGGCACGGTGATCGGCGCCACGATCAACAAGGAAGGCGTGCTGAAAGTCCGCGCCACCCGCGTCGGCGCCGACACGTTCCTCAGCCAGGTCATCAAGCTGGTCGAGGAAGCGCAGGGCTCCAAGGTGCCGATCCAGGAACTGGCTGACAAGCTGACCGGCTATTTCGTGCCTGCCGTGCTGGCGATCGCGCTCGGCACATTTGGCGTGTGGCTGGTCTTCGACGATATCTTCCGACCCATCCTGCATTGGGGCGCGGGCTTCCTGCCTTGGGTCAACCCCGAGATTTCGGCTTTGATGGGCGCGATCCTGGCCATGATTGCGGTGCTTGTCATCGCTTGCCCCTGCGCGTTGGGGTTGGCCACGCCCACGGCGCTAATGGTGGGGTCGGGCATGGGCGCCGAGCGCGGCGTGCTGATCCGCTCGGGCGAGGCGATCCAGACCTTGAAAGACATCAAGGTGGTCGTGCTCGACAAGACGGGAACGATTACCAGGGGCAAGCCCGCGCTGACCGATGTCCATGCCCTGCCTGGGTTCGACGAGGAGCGCGTGATCCGCGCCGCCGCCTCGGTCGAGGCCGGATCGGAGCATCCGCTGGCGCAGGCCATCGTGGCGGGCGCGCGCGAACGCGGGCTTGAGGTGCCCGAGGTCACGCAATTCAAGTCGATCACCGCCCGCGGTGTGCAGGGCGAGGTTGATAACGAGACCGTGCGGGTGGGCAGTCGACGGCTTCTGTATGAGGCCGGGATCGCGCCCGATGCGCTGGAAGAGCGGTTGGTCGCGCTGGAGACCGAGGGCAAGACCGCCATGCTGGTCGCCATCGGTGACAAGGCGGCGGGGCTCGTCGCGGTGGCGGATACGGTGAAGGAGGACTCGAAAGCCGCCATAGATGCGATGCACGATCTGGGGATCCATGTCGTCATGGTCACCGGCGACAACGAGCGCACCGCGAAATATGTCGCCGCGCAGGTCGGTCTGGACGAGGTCAGGGCTGGTGTGTTGCCGGAAGGCAAGGTCGAGGCCATCCGCGAGTTGCAGGCGAAACACGGCCAGCATGTCGCCATGGTCGGCGACGGCATCAACGATGCCCCGGCGCTGAAACAGGCTAATGTCGGCATTGCCATCGGCGCAGGGGCCGATGTCGCTATCGAGGCCGCCGACGTGACGCTGGTCACGGGCGAGCTGACCAAGGTTGTCGAAGCGATCCGGCTGTCGAAAGCCACCTTCCGCAAGATCGTCGAGAACCTGTTCTGGGCCTGGTTCTATAACCTTGCCGCCATCCCCATCGCGGCCGTGGGTCTGCTGCATCCGATGATCGGGGTCATCGCAATGACGGTCAGCTCACTTTCGGTGATCGGCAACTCGCTGCTGCTCAAGCGCGCGAAACTTGAGGTGGAGAAGCGATGACACTGCAAACCGGAAATTTACGCGGGGACACGCCATTGAGCCGCTTTCTGCGGCGGCCTGCCGGTCTGGCGCTCTGCGTGGCGTTGGCCCTCGGCGGAGTGATCCTGCTGCTGGAGCACCGTGTTCACGTCCTGGCGAGCGTGCCCTTTCTGCTTCCGCTGGCGGCTTGCCTGCTGATGAACATGTTCATGCACCGGGGGCACGGCGGGCACCACAAAGGCAAGGGTAACGGCGATGAACGATGACTGACGCCGAAATCAGATTCTGCCGCCCGGGCTTCTCGCGCCGGGCAGATTTTCCGAAACCAAGGAGTAGCACCATGAAGACTCACAAGCTGAAATCCACACTCGTCGCCGGCCTCTTGCTTATCGGTACGTCCGGAATGGCTCTGGCGCAGACTGCCGGGGAAGATCACGACGCGCATCATCCCGAGGAGGGGGAACTGACGCTTCCAGACGCGACGCCGAACGACGCATCCCGCGGGGTCCCGGACGGCATGTCCAGCATGATGGAAATGATGACCCCCGAGATGATGCAGATGATGATGCGCATGATGAGCGAAGGCGGCGGGCCCGGGATGATGGATGGCATGCGCGGCGGTCCGAGGGCCGAGGGGGTGCCCGGCCCCGGCATGATGGGCCGGGTAATGACGGGGCCGGGCATGCCGGGTGGTAGTATGATGGGCATGGGCGGCATGCCGATGGGCCCGATGACAATGCACGGTCCGCACGCGCAGATGGGCGGCCAGGCCCTTGGCCCCGGCGTGATTTACGGCATGCCGCATGGCGCGACCACCGAGATGACACCGGCGCGGGTCGAGACCTTCCTGTCGCACTTGCTGGACCGCCACGGCAACCCTCGCCTTGAAATCGGCGAGATTACCGAGGCCGAGGATGGCAGCATCATTGCGGAAATCGTGACGGTGGACGGCTCGCTTGTCCAGCGCCTCGCCTTCAACCGCTATCCCGGTCTGTTCAGGCAGATCGACTGAGCCTGGTCGGCTTGGCCGTCGGCTGCGTGCAGCCGACGGCTCTAAAACTCTCAAAGGAGATCACGATGATGAACGGATGGGGAATGACGAACGGCTGGGGCATGGGGTTACACTGGATCTGGTCGATCCTGATCCTGGCGCTGATCGTCCTCGCGATCGCCGCGCTGGTCAAATACCTGATGAAATGAATGTAAAGGAACAGACCATGTTGCCGCCTCGAATAGCAGGCTCCACATGGTTCCATAGCCGCATTTCGAGATGCGACCGGACCAATCCATTTCTCCAGATTGATACCTTCGAGGCGTGAGGCCCGGAAAGGCGCCTACGTTTTCGCCTCGCCCAAACCGCGAAGGGTGATCGACCAGCGCAACAAAATTAAGCGCCACGAGGGAGCCGACGCCAGGAGCGGTCATCAATCGACGGGCGACAGGATGCGTCTTAGCTTTCTCCTTCACGGCATGAGCGAGATCTGCAGCTGCCTGACACAGCGTGGAAGGGGCGGCCAAGAACCCGTCCGCGATACTGCGCAGCACGGCATTGCGCTCCCCTGCAGCGGCGCGCTGATCAGGCTGCGTAGCCGATCTGAAACCTCGCTTCGAACGTGAACAGCTGTGAACCAGCCTGTGCGAGCCAATTGAGCGAGACTCTCCGCGTCAGCAGCATCAGACTTGTTGGGGCGAGCCGACAGGCTCTTGTGCGCCTTGCGTGCATCGATGCAGATGGTGGGAAGCCCCAACCGCTCCAAACCTCGCTGGAGCCAGATCGACAGTTGCCCCCTTTCATGCACGATCAGCCTCAGTGATAGCAATTTTGCCCGAAACCAGCCCGCCACGCCCTCGGGGTCGGCGGGGGACACACCCCGGGCAATGGTCTCGCCGTCTGCATCAACAACGCAGATCGAAATCTCTTTCAGTGAAACGTCCAAACCGGCACAGTATATCATGGTCGTTCTCCTCACGGCGGTTTCTCCGTGAGGCCATTATACCGGACCTCGTGCGCCACCGGAGAGCGACCGCCGCAATCACACCATGTATGCTGTTCGCGGATCAGATCCCAAATCAACGCCGCGTGCTCACAGGCACTTTGTTGCGCACTGGTTCCTCTGATCCCGTCTCATGACCGTTGCGCCAAACTGCTCCTTGCCCTCGTTCGCTCCGACGTCCTCGCGACCGACGGCCGGCTTATGCCGCTGCGGCCGGAGACTGGCAGACGCCGCCCCGGGCCATCAGGGCCCAGACGATCCGCGCCATCTTGTTCGCCAACGCCACCCGCACCAGCATTGGCGGCTTGCGTGTCAGCATTCCACCCAACCACGTGCCCGGCTGCGCCGAGGCATGGACATGCCGCTTGATGATGACACTGTTTGCGCCGACGATCAGCAGCCGCCTCAGGGAGCGCTCAGCCATCTTCGTCGTGGCCCCAAGCCGCTGTTTGCCTCCGGTGGAATGCTGGCGGGGTGTCAGGCCGAGCCACGCGGCGAAGTCGCGCGCTTTGCGGAAGGTCTCCGGCGGCGGGGCGAGGACCGCGATGGCGGTGGCGATCAGGGGTCCGAGCCTCGGCACTGTCATCAATCTCCGACATCACCGTCCTCCTTTGTGGATCCTCACAGACCCACCTTGGCACATTGATGCCGTCGCGGGGCGGTCACATCATAAACGCCGCACGAACCTGAAAGGATGTCTGAAAAGGATTATTTCTATTGCGGGATCGGATATCTCGACCAATCGGATCCGCACCTTTCGCCCCGTCAGGATGACTTTGTTTATTGGCGGTTTTTCGAAGCAAAGGAGATCAAAGTCTTCATCCAGAGGCAGATCGTCGCAGCGCAGTGCAATGTTGATTTTGTCCAACAGCACCATGCAGATCGCTGTATCGCGGATCAGCTTCCTGGAATTTTCCCCGCCTGCGCGCGCGGCGGTGTTGTTGCGCTTGTGGTCCTGGGGGGGCCGATGAGACCCTCTGCCATGGCATGAAACCGGCAGAGTTCTTCGAAATGACCGATTAAAACCCTCCGCCCGCCCGCGTCCCGGCCCCCTTTGTGAATGGTGCCACGGCGCTGGGCATGCCGTGATCGATGGCGCAGGATCATTCAAGACCCGTATGAGGTAACCCCTTTCTGGTTCCGTTACTTGCGGTGACTAGCCTTTTTCGCCAATCCTCGTTTCCAGCACGCGGCTGCGCGCCTGCTTTACGCGCTGTATTTTCAGGCGGTTACGAGCCGGGCCCTTTTTCCGCTCGTTGCACTCCATCCTTGACTTGTTCGCTCGCAGCATCCATCAAGTGCGGGCTGGTGCCTGTTCGTGACAGGTGAAAAGGGAATGTGACAGGGGCAATCGCGCCCCAAGCACAGCCGCCCCCGCGACCGTGACCGGAGAGGTCGCCCAAGGCCACTGGTGTATCCACACTGGGAAGGCGGGGCGACCGCTCGGAGCCCAAAAGGCTCCGAACATCCGCAAGCCGGGAGACCTGCCAGCAAACGCGACGTGAACCGGACGGGGTGTGCCGGTGACGGGTCGATGCGTGTACGCATTTCCCGCCATCAAGCCCTTGTCCCCTTTTGATCGAGGGACAAATGAAGAAGACGATCGTATTTTTGGCGCTGTTGGGCGCCTCACCCGCGCTGGCGCATCACCCTATGGGCGGCGCGGCCCCTCAAACCATGTTTCATGGCCTTCTCGGTGGACTCGCGCATCCGGTGATCGGCATTGACCATTTTGCGTTCGTCATCCTTGTGGGTCTGGCTGCGGCCTTTTCCGGGCGAATGCTGGCAGCGCCTGCTGCCTTCATTGCAGCGACAGTGGCGGGAACGCTTGTTCAACTTGGCGGGATCGTGCTGCCGTTGGCCGAACTGGTGATTGCGGGTTCCATCATAGGGCTTGGCGCGCTTCTGCTGATGGGGCGCCGGCTGGATGGCGCGGCGTCGCTGGCCGGGTTTGCGGCGGTCGGCCTGTTCCACGGCTGGGCCTATGGTGCGGCGGTTATCGGGTCCGAGCCGATGCCGGTTCTGGCCTATCTTGCGGGTTTTGCGGGGGTGCAATTCGTCATTGCGGCCGGTGTCGCGCATCTGGCGGCGCGGGGGCTGGCTACCGAGCGAGGACAGATGCAGACGCGCCTCGCGGCGGCGCTGTGCTGCGGTGTCGGCATCGCCTTTGCGGCGGAAACTCTGGAAGCGATGATCCTGACCTGAGCACGCGGCGCTCAGGAGAATCCCCCGAACCGGAGTATCCGATGACATCCGTAGAACTTCTTGTCTGCACGACGTGCAGGGCAGGCGGTGCCCCCGTGGCCGAAGGCGTCCCGCGGGCTGGCACCGCGCTGCTGGACCGTCTGGCGCAGGATCTGCCTGAAGGCGTGAGCCTGCAATCGGTAGAATGCCTGTCAAATTGCTCGCAAGGCTGCACCATCGTGCTGCGTGGGCCGGGGCGCTGGACCTATGTCTATGGCAATATCGCGCCCGACATGCCTGACATGGTCGCGCTGTGCGAGGGCATCGCGCGTTACCGCGATACCGCTGACGGGCTGGTGCCGTGGCGCGACCGGCCCGCACATTTCCGCAAGAACTGCATTGCCCGCATTCCCCCAATGGAGATCCCGAATGAATGACCTGTCCAAGGTTCCTGTCACTGTTGTCACCGGCTTTCTGGGGGCGGGCAAGACGACGCTGATCTCTCATCTGATCCGCTCCTCGGTCGGGCGGCGGCTGGCGGTGGTGGTGAACGAATTCGGCACGCTCGGGGTGGATGGCGAGATCCTGAAGGAATGTGCCATTCCCGATTGCCCTGCCGAGAATATCATCGAACTGGCCAATGGCTGCATCTGCTGCACGGTGGCGGATGAATTCATCCCCACGGTCAGGGCACTTCTGGCGCTCGATCCGCGCCCCGATCACATTGTGATCGAGACCTCGGGGCTGGCGCTGCCCAAGCCGCTTCTGCGCGCCTTTGACTGGCCTGAGATCCGCTCTCGTGTCACGGTGGACGGGGTCATCGCTCTCGCCGATGCCGAAGCAGTGGCCAAAGGCTGTTTCGCATCCGATCCGGCAGCGGTGGACGCGCAGCGCATGGCCGACGACAGCCTTGACCATGACACGCCGCTGGCCGAGGTGTTCAATGACCAGATCGCCTGCGCTGATCTGGTGCTTCTGACCAAGCCCGACCTGGCCGGCCCCGAAGGCGTGGCGCAGGCCCGGGCGGTGATCGCCGCCGCAGCCCCGCGCTCGCTGCCGGTGATCGAGGTGGCCGAGGGCCGGGCGGACCCGGCGCTGCTGCTCGGCTTGAACGCAGCGGCCGAGGACGATCTGGCCGCTCGCCCCTCGCATCACGATGGCGCTGACGACCACGAGCACGACGATTTCGAAACTATCGTGCTGGAACTGGGCGAGGTGACTGACCTGTCCGCGCTGGCCGGACGGGTCGAGGCGCTGGTGCTCGCCGCCGGCATCCTGCGCGTGAAGGGCCATGTCGCCGTGGCGGGAAAGCCCTTGCGCGGGCTGGTGCAGGCGGTGGGCGCGCGGGTTCGCCACCAGTTCGACCGCCCTTGGAGGGCGGATGAGACGCGGCAGACCCGGCTGGTTGTGATTGCCGAGCACGGGCGGCTTGAACCGGCCGCGATCCTGACGGCACTGGAAGGCTGACCGCTCATGCATGTCATCTTTCGCGAAAGCTACGGGTTGGAGGAAACCGCCAGCCCCACCGACCCGGGGCAAGGCCCCGCCGATCTGGTGGTGCTGTCCTTTTCCGACAGCGATCTGGGCGCTTTCGCGGCAGGCTGGCATAGGGCGGGCGGGGCGTTGCCGTCGCTTCGGCTGCTCAACCTGGCGGCGCTGCGGCATCCGCTGTCAGTGGATACCTATGTCGATGCCACCTTGTCAGCGGCAAAGGGCATCCTGATCCGACTGATCGGGGGGCGGAGCTATTGGTCCTACGGGTTACAGGCGGTATCGGCGCTGGCGCAGACGCGCGGCATCGCGCTGGCAGTGTTGCCCGGCGATGGCCGACCGGATGAAGAGCTTGAGGCGCTGTCCACCCTGCCACTGAGCACGCTGCACCAGCTGTCGCATCTGTGCAGCGAGGGCGGGGCGGTTGCGGCGCAGGCGGCGCTGGCACAACTGGCGTTGGCCTCGGGTCTTTATGCACCACCGGTGCGCGGAGTTCGGGCGCTGCCAGCAGTGTCGGGCTGGCGCGCGAACGGGGGCCTTGCCTGCCCCGCAGCCTGGCACCTTGCCGCCGCCCGCCCGCGCGTGTTGCTGGTGTTCTACCGCAGCTGGCTGGCGGCCGCCGACCTGCACCCGATCGAGGCACTTGCCAGTCGGCTCGACGCGTTGGGATTCGATGTGCTAGGTCTTTGCGTGCCCTCGCTGAAAGAGCCGCAGGCACGCGGGTGGGTCCGACGATGGCTCGTCGCACTGGCGCCGCAGGCGGTGGTCAACGCCACCGCCTTTTCCGCCCGCGACGACCAAGGCTTTGCGGTGCTGGAGGTTGCGGGCGCCCCGGTCTTTCAGATCGCGCTGGCGACCAATGACCGCGCGCGCTGGCAATGTGCTGCGCGCGGCTTGTCGCCCGCCGATCTGGCAATGCATGTGGTGCTGCCCGAGGTCGATGGCCGCGTTTTTCTGGGTGTGGCAAGTTTCAAAGGTTTCGCCCCGTCTGACCCCGATCTGCAGTTTTCCCGCGCCGAACATCGCGCTGATCCTGACCGGATTGCCGCCATCGCAGACCGCGTGGCCGCCCATGTCGCGCTGCGCCGCAAACCCGCCTGTGACAGGCAACTTGCACTTGTGCTCTCCACCTATCCGGGCAAGGCGTGGAACATGGCGCATGCGGTCGGTCTCGATGCCCCGGCCTCGGTTCAGGCGATCCTGCACGATCTGGCACAGGCGGGCTATGGGGTGCTGCGGGTTGACGATCTGGCGCCACGCCTGACCGAGGCCACGCTGCGCTGGCCTCTGGAAGACTACTGCGCCGCGCTGGCTTCTCTGCCGCAGGCCCTGCGCGACGATCTGGCCGGCACCTGGGGCGCGCCCGAGGGGGACCCGGCAGTGCAGGATGGCGCCTTTGTCTTTTCTGCGTTCAGGGTCGGAAATGCGTTGATTGCCCTGCAACCCGAGCGTGGCCGCCCTGCGCAGCGCAAGGATGAGTATCACGACATCACCCGCTGCCCGCGCCACGCTTACGTGGCCTTTTACCTCTGGCTGCGGGCGCAGGGCATCGATGCGTTGGTCCATGTCGGCGCGCATGGCACGCTGGAATGGTTGCCGGGTAAGGCGGTGGCGCTCTCCGATACCTGCTGGCCCGAGGCGCTGCTGGGGGATCTGCCGGTGATCTATCCCTTCATCGTCAACGATCCGGGCGAGGCCGCGCAGGCCAAGCGCCGACTGTCTGCGATCACGCTGGGCCATGTGCCGCCGCCACTGGTGGACACCCGCGCGGGCGTGGGGCTGGACCGGCTGGAGGCGCTGCTGGACGAGTTTTCCAATGCTGACGGGCTGGACCTGGCGCGCCGCGACCGACTGTCCGCTGACATTCGGGATGAAGCCGGTGCATTAGGTCTGGGCGCGGAACTGGGCCTTGATACAGCCACCTGCGCGACCGAGACGATTGCCCGCATCGACCGTTTCGTCTGCGACGTGAAGGAAAGCCGCTTCAGTGATGGGCTGCATGTCTTTGGCCGGGGCGATCATGGCGCGGCGGAAAGGCAGGGGCTGTTGCGGGCGCTGGCGGGTGAGTTCGTTGCACCCGGGCCGTCGGGTTCTCCCTGGCGGGGGCGGGGGGATGTGCTGCCAACCGGGCGGAACCTCTTCGCGACCGATCCGCGCGCCGTGCCCTCGCGCGCGGCTCATGCGCAAGGTGTGCGGTTGGCCGAGGAGGTGCTGCGCCGCCACTTGCAGGATCATGGCGACTGGCCCCGCGCGCTGGTCGTGAACCTCTGGGCCAGCGCGACCATGCGCACCGCGGGCGAGGAGTTTGCCATGGCGCTGCACCTGATCGGCGCGCTGCCCGTCTGGGATGAAGGAACAACCCGTGTCACGGGAGTGGAGATCCTTCCGCTGGCCGAACTCGACCGCCCCCGGATCGACGTGACGCTGCGCGTCTCGGGCCTGTTTCGCGATGCCTTTGCCACTTTGCCGCAGCTTTTCGCGCAGGCAGTCCGGGCATTGGCGGCGCGCGATGAGGCCCGTGATTTCAACCCCTTCGCAGGCCGCGATCCTGGCGCGCGAGTCTATAGCCCGGCGCCGGGCAGCTACGGCGCGGGTATCACGCTGGCCGAGACCGATTTTTCGGATAGCGCGCGCAGGGCGGCGGCGGCGGCTTGGCTGGCGGCATCGGATCATGCGCTTGATCTCGGGCGGCGCGACATCGCAGGTCTGCGCGCACGTCTGGCCGAGGCCGAGGCCTTCGTCCAGTCGCAGGACTTGCCCGAAACCGATCTGCTGCTTGCCGCCGATCACGCTACGCATGAGGCGGGCTTTGTTGCCGCGCAAGCGCTCGTTGGCGGCAAGGCGTCGCTTTACCATCTGGACAACACGCGCCCCGAAGCGCCCCGCGCCCGCACGCTGACCGAGGAAATCGCCCGCGTCGTGCGCGCTCGGGCCGCCCATCCCGACTGGGCCAGCGGCATGATGCGCCACGGTTTTCGCGGCGCGGCAGAGATTGCGGCGACGCTGGATCAACTTGCCGGGTTTGCGCATCTCGCGGGCGCGGTCCCGTCGCATCTGTTTGACCTCTATTACGCCGCCACGCTGGGCCGCGATGACCTGCGCGCTTTCATGGCCACCGAAAACCCAAGCGCGCTGGCCGCTATGGAGGCGCGCTTCGCCGCGCTGCGCGCGGCAGGGCTTTGGGTGACGCGGCGTAATTCGATCGTTGTCGCAGAGGTGCCGGAATGAGTGTGCCCGTGGTCAGGGGATGGTGCCCCGGCGCGCTGCGCCCGATGCTGTCAGGTGACGGGCTGGTGGTGCGGGTGCGTCCGATTCTGGGCCGGCTGACCCGCGCGCAGATCCTTGGCCTGTGCGAGGTCGCAACGTGCTACGGCGCCGGATTGATCGACCTGACCAGCCGTGCCAATCTGCAACTGCGCGGGGTGGCCGAGGTATCGTTACCCGCCCTTCAGGCAGCGCTGGCCGATCTGGGCCTTCTGGACACGGACGCGCTAACCGAGGCGCGGCGCAATATCCTTGTGGCTCCGGACTGGCAGGTGGGCGATGACACGCACCGCCTTGCCCTTGAGCTGGTTGCGCGGCTGGCTGCGCTGCCGCCTCTGCCCGCCAAAGTGGGCTTTGCCATCGACGCCGGCGTCGCGCCTGTCCTGACGAATACCCCGGCCGATTTCCGCGTCGAGCGCGGCGCCGGTGGCGGGCTGATCCTGCGCGCCGATGGCCGCGCGCGGGGCAGGGCGCTGCCTGCTGGCGGCGAGATCGACGCGCTGATCGCGATGGCGCATTGGTTCGTGGCCACGGGCGGGGCACAGGCCGGGCGTATGGTACGACACGCAGCACCCTTGCCCGAGCCGGACGCCGCCGCGCCGCCCCGTCCGGCCCTGGCACCAGGGCCCTGTGCCACGGGCTTTGCCCTCGGCTTCGCCTTTGGGCAGATCGCCGCGCCTGCGCTGGCTGATCTGATGGTGCAGAGCGGGGCCGGGGGGCTGCGCGTGGCACCTTGGCGGATTGCCCTTCTGGAGGGTGTAAAGACCCTGCCCGCGCCCTTGCCCGAAGGCGTGCTGAGCGACCCGAATGCTCCCGCCCTGCGCGTCGATGCCTGCGCGGGTGCGCCGTTTTGTCCGCAGGCGCTGTCCGGCACCCGCGCCTTGGCACTGGCCTTGGCGCCCCATGTCGCGGGGCGGCGGCTGCATGTCTCGGGCTGCGCCAAGGGCTGCGCGCGCGCCGCCCCCGCCGATATCACACTGACCGCCACCGCACCGGGCCGCTTCGATCTGGCGCGGGGCGCGCGTGCGGGTGCCACCCCTGATGCGCGTAACCTGACCCCAGCGCACCTGCTTGCTCAATTCGGAGCCCCCTGATGCCGTATTCCTACGAAACCGATGGCGCGGTGATTTATCGCCAGTCCTTCGCCACGATCCGCGCCGAGGCTGCGCTCGATCGTTTCACGCCCGAGGAGGAGCCCGTCGCGGTGCGCATGATCCATGCCGCCGGGATGATTGATCTTGCCCGCCACATCCGGTTCTCGCCCGGTTTCGCCGCCGTCGCCCGCGCGGCGCTTGAAGACGGTGCGCCTATCCTGTGTGATGCGCGCATGGTTTCCGAGGGGATCACCCGCGTTCGCCTGCCCGCCGACAACCCGGTAATCTGCACGCTGCACGACCCGGCGGTGCCCGATCTGGCCCGCGCCATGGGAAACACCCGCTCTGCTGCCGCACTTGAATTGTGGCGTCCGCATCTGGCGGGGGCCGTGGTGGCCATCGGCAATGCACCCACCGCACTCTTTCATATGCTCAACATGCTGGAGGCGCCCGATTGCCCGCGTCCTGCGGCGATCATCGGTTGCCCGGTGGGCTTTGTCGGCGCGGTCGAGTCCAAGGCGGCGCTCTGGCAGGCCGCGCCCGCGCCCTGCTGCATCGTCGAGGGTCGGCTGGGAGGCAGCGCCATCACCGTGGCCGCGCTGAATGCGCTGGCGAGCCGGAAGGAATGAGCATGGGCTGCATCCACGGGGTCGGGCTGGGGCCGGGGGCCCAGGACCTGATGAGCGTGCGCGCCGACCGGCTGATCCGAAGCGCACGCCATGTCGCTTACTTCCGCAAGGCCGGTCGATCCGGTCAGGCCCGCCGCATCGTCGAGGGAATGCTGGGCCCAGAAGCGATGGAATATCCCATGGAATACCCAGTAACCACCGAAATTCCCGTATCAGACCAACGCTACAATGACCTTCTGTCGGGCTTTTACGCCGACTGGGCCGGGCGGTTGCATGCGCTGGCCGAGGCCGGTGAGGACGTGGTTGTCCTGTGCGAGGGTGATCCGTTTTTCTACGGCTCGTTCATGCATCTGCATGCGCGGCTCATCGGGCGGGTGCCGGTGGCGGTGGTGCCGGGCGTCACCGGCATGTCGGGGGCCTGGACTGCGACTGATCAGCCGATCACCTGGGGCGACGATGTGCTGACGGTCGTCATGGCCACGCTGCCCGAGGACGAGTTGACTCGCCGCATCCGCGACACCGACGCGCTGGTTGTGATGAAGATCGGGCGCAACCTGCTCAAGCTTCGCCGCGCGGTTCAGGCCGCCGGACGCAGCGATGAGGCCTGGCTGGTGGAACATGCGCAGATGCCCGGGCAACGCCTGATCCCGCTGGCCGAGGCCGAAAGCGTGACGCCCTACTTTTCGATCCTGCTCATCCACGGTCAGGGGCGTCGGCCATGAGTGGCGGCTGGCTTGCCATAGCGGGGCTGGGGCCGGGGGATGAGACACTGATCACACCCGAGGTTTCCGCCGCGCTGGCAGAGGCGACGGATATTGTGGGCTATTCCCCCTATGTCGCCCGCGTCGCGCGGCGCGACGGGCTGCATCTGCACGCTTCCGACAACCGGGTGGAACTGGATCGCGCGCGGCATGCGCTGCGCATGGCGCAGGCGGGGCGGCGCGTGGTTGTCGTGTCCTCGGGCGATCCGGGCGTTTTTGCCATGGCCGCGGCGGTGTTCGAGGCGGTAGAGGCTGGCCCGCGCGATTGTTGCGATCTGGAGATCCGTGTCCTGCCCGGTATCACCGCCATGCTAGCGGCGGCGGCGCGGGCCGGTGCGCCACTGGGGCATGATTTCTGCGCAATCAATCTGTCGGATAACCTAAAGCCCTGGGCGCTGATCGAGGCGCGGCTGCGGCTGGCCGCTCAGGCAGATTTCGCCATGGCCTTCTACAATCCCCGATCCCGCGCCCGACCCGAGGGGTTTGCCCGCGCGCTCGACGTGCTGCGCGAAAGCTGCGCCGATGCCCGCCCGGTGATCTTCGCCCGCGCCGTCTCGACGCCGCAAGAAACGTTGCGCGTCGTCCCACTCCCCGAGGCGCGGCCCGAGATGGCGGATATGCGCACCATGGTCATCGTAGGATCCAGCAAGACACGTGTTCTGCCGCGTTCGGGAGGGACTCCTTGGGTCTATACGCCACGGTCCGTCCCATGAAGCCAGTGCAGAACCTCGTCAACGCTGTGCACCTCGGGCCTGTCGGCAAGGGGCGGGCGATCAATCATCAGGACGGGCAGTCCAAGGGCGCGGGCGGCGCTCAACTTGGCATCGGCACCACTGCCTCCCGCATTCTTAGACACGATCAGATCGACGCCATGGGCGCGCATCAGCGCGTTATCGCCCGCCACCGTAAACGGCCCGCGATCAACGATCACATGGTGGTTGGGCAAAGGGGGCGGGACCTTGGGCGGATCGACGAAACGCAACAGATAGCGGTGCTGCGGCTGCGCGGCGAACGCGTCCAGATGCATTCGGCCGATTGCCAGCATCACGCTGCGCGGCGGCCCATCCAGCGCGGCGACGGCGGCAGGAATGTCCGGCACACGCTGCCAGTTGTCGCCCGGCTCCGGCCGCCATGCCAGCCGGGTCAGGGCGACAAGCGGGACATCTGTTACGGCGCAGGCGGCAACCGCGTTGGCGCTCATCTGCACGGCGAAAGGATGAGTTGCGTCCACTACATGCGTGATTCCTTCGCGCGTCAGATGTTCGGCCAGACCTTCCACCCCGCCAAAGCCGCCTACATGCATCGGTACCGGCTGCGGCTTTGGCCGCGCCACCCGGCCTGCATAGCTGAGCGTCGCGGGAAGTCCCGCG
The DNA here is from genome assembly GCA_964496915.1 of uncultured Rhodobacter sp. Taxonomy (GTDB): domain Bacteria; phylum Pseudomonadota; class Alphaproteobacteria; order Rhodobacterales; family Rhodobacteraceae; genus Pararhodobacter. The sequence goes on along the minus strand of CAZCAX010000013.1, from coordinate 59,492 downwards.
GCGGCCAGGCGCTGTGCCAGTTGACTGGCCTCGGTCGTGCCACCAAGGACAAGGATTTTTGGCATGGCTGACACTCCGTGGTTGACCATCGTGGGGCTGGGCGAAGATGGCCCGGATGGCCTGCCGCCTGCAAGCCATGCCGCGTTGAAGGGGGCCGATCTCATCGCAGGGGCGCCACGGCATCTGGCGCTTTTACCCGGGATCGGGGCGGAACGGCTGGTCTGGCCGGTGCCCTTCGCCGACGGTATCGCGCAGCTTCTGGCGCATCGCGGGCGGCGGGTGGTGATGCTGGCCTCGGGCGATCCGTTCTGGTTCGGTGCGGGCAGCATGCTGGCACGGCATCTGGACCGGGGCGAATGGGTGGCGCTGCCGGTTGCGGGGACGTTCTCGCTGGCCGCTGCGTGGCTTGGCTGGGCACTGGAGGCAACCGCTTGCCTGGGCCTGCACGCTGCGCCTCTGTCGCGGTTGCGCCCGCATCTGGCACCCGGCGGACGTGCGCTGGTGCTGGTGCGCGACGGCGCTGCGGTGGGGGCGTTGGCCGCGTATCTGACGGATCTCGGCTTTGGCGACAGCGTCGTGCATGTGCTGGAACGGCTGGGCGGTCCACAGGCGCGTTACCGCACCATCACCGCGAAGGGCTACGACCTCGGCGATGTTGCCCACCCGGTTGCCGTCGGGCTGGAGGTCGCGGGGAAAGGTTCCGCCATGCCCTGCGTGACGGGCCTGGGCGACGATATGTTCGAGCATGACGGGCAGATCACCAAGCGCCCGGTTCGGGCGCTCACGCTCTCGGCGCTGGCACCACGCGCGGGCGAGATGCTGTGGGACATCGGCGCGGGATCGGGTTCCATTGGAATCGAATGGCTGCTGGCGCACCCGGCCAACCGGGCCATCGGTTTCGAGACCGACCCTGCCCGCGCCGCACGCGCCCGCACGAATGCACGGGCACTGGGTGCCGACCGCTTGAAGATCGTGCATGGCCGTGCGCCTGCGGTGCTGGCAGGTCAGCCATTGCCGGATGCGGTGTTCATTGGTGGTGGGCTGTCGGCCGCCCTGTTGGATCACCTTTGGACCCTCCTGCGCCCCGGCACGCGGGTCGTGGCGAACGCGGTGACACTCGATTCCGAGGCGGTGCTGACCGACTGGCAGGCGAAGAAGGGCGGGTCGCTGATGCGGGTCGAGATTGCGACCGCCGCGCCCATTGGCCGCCGCATGGGCTGGCGAGCCTCCTATCCGGTCACGCAATGGTTGGGCGCGACATGAGGGTTGCGGGTTTCGGATACGCCAGCAGTGCAACGATCCAAACGTTGCGAGACGCCCTCGCGCTGGCCGAGGCGCAGGCAGGGCCCGTGCAGGCGTTGGCGGCCCCGGCGGACAAGACCGTGCGGCTTACCCCGCTCGCGCTGGCCCGCAGCCTGCCGCTGATCGCCGTTTTTCCTGCCGATCTGGTGGCGCAGGACACGCCCACCCGCTCGGCCCGCAGCCTCGCCGCCCGTGCCAGCGGCAGCGTGGCCGAAGCCTGCGCGCTGGCCGCCGCCGGCCCCGGTGCACGGCTGCTGAGGGCACGCATCATCTCGCCGGACCATCTGGCCACCTGCGCCATTGCCGAAAGGACCACTCCATGACCGTTCATTTCATCGGCGCAGGACCCGGCGCGCCGGATCTTCTGACACTGCGTGGGCGCGATCTGATCGCGGCCTGTCCCGTCTGCCTTTATGCCGGGTCTCTGGTGCCCGAAGCGGTGCTGGGCCATTGCCCGCCGGGCGCGCGGATCGTCAATACCGCGCCGCTGTCGCTGGATCAGATCATCTCTGAGATCACCGATGCCCATGCTGCCGGTCAGGATGTTGCGCGGCTTCATTCGGGTGATCTGTCGGTCTGGTCGGCCATGGGCGAGCAACTTCGTCGTCTGCGCGCGCTCGACATTCCCTACAGCGTTACGCCCGGCGTACCCTCTTTCGCCGCCGCTGCCGCTGCATTGGGGACGGAACTGACGCTGCCGGGCCTTGCGCAGTCGGTGGTGCTGACGCGCACGCCGGGCCGCGCCAGTGCCATGCCAAAGGGCGAGGCGCTTGCCGCCTTTGGTGCCACCGGCGCGACGCTGGCGATTCACCTGTCGATCCACAACCTGTCCCGCGTGGTGGCTGACCTGACCCCGGCCTATGGCCCCGATTGCCCGGTGGCCGTGATCTGGCGCGCAAGCTGGCCCGATCAGCGCATCCTGTGCGGGACACTGGCCATGATCGAGGCCGAAGTTGCGGACAGCATTGAACGCACCGCGCTGATCCTTGTGGGCCACGCGCTGTCTGCCGAAAACTTTGCCGAAAGCTGCCTTTATGCCCCCGATTACGACCGCCGCTTTCGACCCGCCCGCGCAGAAGGTGATGCATGACACCCGGCCTGATGATCTCGGCCCCGGCCTCGGGCTGTGGAAAAACGACGGTAATGCTGGGGCTGTTGCGCGCGCTGACCGAGGACGGGATGGCCGTGCAACCGTTCAAGAGCGGCCCGGACTACATTGACCCGGCCTTTCACCGCGCGGCCAGCGGGCGTGTGTCGTTCAATCTCGATACCTGGGCGATGGGGCCGGGGCTTCTGGCGGCGCTTCTGGATCAGGCCGAGGGCGCGGATCTGGTGCTGGCCGAAGGCTCAATGGGCCTGTTCGATGGTGTGGCGCGCGACGGGGCCAGCGGCAACGGTTCCAGCTCGGCGCTGGCGATGCTGATGGGCTGGCCGGTGGTGCTTGTGCTGGATGTCTCAGGACAGGCGCAATCGGCGGCGGCTACGGCATTGGGGTTTGCACGGTTGCGCGAAGGGCTGCCTTTTGCCGGAGTGATCCTGAACCGCGTGGCCAGCCCTCGACACGAACGCCTTGCCCGGCAGGGGATGGACGAGGCTGGCATTCCCGTCCTCGGTTGTCTGCCCCGGCGCGGCGATCTGGCCTTGCCGGAACGCCACCTCGGGCTGGTGCAGGCCAGCGAGCACCGCGATCTTGACCGCGCCATTGCCGGTTACGCCACCTTTCTGCGCGCCCATGTGGATCTGGCTGCAATCCGCGCTGCCGCGCGCGCCACACCCTTCGAAATACCTCGCTCTCCCTTGCCCCGCCCGCCGGCGCAGCGGATCGCGCTTGCACAGGACGCGGCGTTTTCCTTTTCCTATCCGCATGTTCTGCAAGGCTGGCGCGACGCGGGCGCGCAGATCCTGCCCTTCTCGCCGCTGGCCGACGAAGCCCCCGATCCTGCCGCCGATCTGGTCTGGCTGCCCGGCGGCTACCCCGAGTTGCACGCCGCCACGCTGGCTGGTGCCGACCGCTTTCGCGCCGGCCTGATCCGCCACGCGCAAACCTTGCCCGTGCATGGAGAATGCGGCGGCTACATGGCCCTTGGCGCGGCGCTGATCGACAAGGCGGGCGCGCGCTATCGCATGGCGGGACTGCTGGGGCTGGTGACAAGCTATGCACAGCGTAAGCTGCACCTTGGCTATCGGCGCGCGCATCTCATTGCGCCGATGCCGGGTCAGGGGACGGGGGCGGCGCTGCGCGGGCACGAGTTTCATTACTCCACCATTCTCGACCAGCCTGACGCGCCGCTGGCCCGTGTCACCGACGCCGAAGGCGCAGAGGTGCCCGAGACCGGCTCGCGCCGGGGCCATGTCACCGGCACCTTCTTTCACCTGATCAGTGAGGGCACATGAGCGGTTTTGTCTCCTTCGTTGGCTCTGGCCCCGGCGCCGCCGATCTTTTGACGCTGCGCGCGCTCGACCGGTTGCAGGCGGCCGATGTGGTGCTGTTCGACGATCTGTCCGCTGGCCCGATCCTGGCCCGCGTCCGGCCGGGGGCCGAGATGGTCGCGGTCGGCAAGCGCGCTGGGCGCTCCTCTCCCAAACAGGACCATGTCAGCCGTCTGCTGGTCGATCACGCTATGACCGGCGCGCGGGTGGTGCGGCTGAAATCGGGCGATCCGGGCATCTTCGGGCGGCTGGAAGAGGAAATCACCGCTCTGCGGGCCGCGGGCATCGGCTATGACGTCGTTCCCGGTGTCACCGTGGCCAGCGCCGCAGCCGCCGCTGCGGGCATCCCGCTGACCCGGCGCGCCTGCGCCCGGCGGGTGCAGTTCGTCACAGGACACGACCAGAGCGGCGCGCTGCCCGAAGGGCTGGACATGGGCGCGCTTGCCGATCCGGGTGCAACCACGGTGGTGTTCATGCCGCGCCGCACGTTCGCGGCGCTTGCTGCCCGGTTGATAGATATCGGATTGCCAGCCGACACGCCCGCATTGCTGGCCGAGAATGTCAGCCATCCCGATCAGCGCATGAGCCGCAGTTCTCTGGGCGAACTGGCGCAGGTTCTGGTGGCGGGCGTGCATCCGGCGGTAGTTCTCTATGGCCCGCTGGTCGAGGGGGACGGTGCATGATCCACCTGTCGCTCGTCGGCATCGGCACCGGCAATCCCGACCACCTGACGCGGCAGGCCATCGCGGAAATGCGCGGCGCGGATCTGGTGATGGTGCCCCTGAAAGGCGCGGACAAGGCCGATCTGGCGGATCTGCGCCTTCAGATCTGTTCGGCACTCGCGCCGGAGACACCGGTTGCCACGTTCGATCTGCCACGCCGCGCCGCCGAAGGCGAATATCTGGCTGCGGTCGCGGACTGGCACGAAGCCATTGCGCAGGTCTGGGCGGAAACCCTTGCCCGCCATCTGCCGAAGGGCGGCAGGGCGGCGCTTCTGGTCTGGGGCGACCCCTCGCTTTACGACAGTTCGTTACGAATAGCGGCGCGGATTCAGGCAGGCGGCATGGCAGTAAAGGTAAGGGTCGTGCCGGGCATCACCAGCCTTTCTGCGTTAACCGCCGCCCATGCGATCCCGCTCAACGATCCGGGGGCGCCGGTGCTGATCACCACGGGGCGACGGTTGCGCGACGGTGGCTGGCCCGAGGGGGTGGACAGCGTGGCGGTGATGCTGGATGCAGGCGGCGCGTTTCAGGTGATCGACCCCGAGGGCGTGCAGATCTGGTGGGGTGCCTATCTGGGGATGCCGCATGAGCATCTGATCGCCGGGCCACTAGCCCGCGTCGCCCCGCAAATACTTGCCAGCCGCGCCGGTTTACGCGCGCGTCATGGCTGGATCATGGACATATATCTGTTGCGAAAGACCCGAGATGACACCTGACACCCTGCGCCCGCTGCTGCCACTTTACGGGCTGGCGTCCGATGCGACTCTGCGGGTGCTGAACCGATCCGAGAACACCACGCTGCTTGTGGGCGAAGGTGATGGTGCGCTGATTCTGCGGGTGCATCGCCCCGGCTACAACAGCCGCGCGGAAATCGCTTCGGAACTGTCCTGGCTGTCAGCGCTGCAAGGTCATGACGGGCTGCGCTGCGTCGCCCCGCGTGCTGACAGCGCGGGCGGGCTGATCCACAGCGCCGGTGGACACGATGTCGTGGCCTTTGCCCCGATTGCGGCGCGGGAACTGGATCCGTGCCACGATCTGGCCCCGCGCTTTTCCGACCTTGGCGCGATTGCCGCGACGCTGCACACCCAGGCCCGCACCTGGCCGCTGCCCGAAGGTTTCACCCGAAAACGCTGGGATCTGGACACGATCCTCGGGCCACAGCCACATTGGGGCGACTGGCGCGCGGCGTCCGGGCTGGAGGCCGAGGGCCACGCGCTGCTGGAACGGCTGACCAGTGACCTGCGCCGCAGGCTGACCGGATACGGCACCGGCCCCAAGGTCTTTGGTCTGATCCACGCCGATCTTCGACTGGCCAATCTGCTGGCCGACGATACGGGGCTGTGGGTGATCGATTTTGACGATTGCGGCTTCGGTTGGTGGATGTTCGATTTCGCCGCCGCGATCTCTTTTTTCGAGACAGATTCGCGTGTCCCCAACCTCGCCGCGCACTGGATGGCGGGCTATCGCGGCCGAGCGAGATTGTCGCCCGAAGACGAAGCCATGCTGCCGGTTCTCGTTCTGCTTCGGCGCGTGCAACTGACCGCCTGGCTGGCCAGCCGTGCCGACAATGACACCGCAGCGCAGTTTGGCGGCACGGAATTCACCATCGGCACCCTGACGCTGGCAGAGCGGTTTCTGACCGCAGGCCCCCAAGGTTACTGGAAGGGCTGAGGCATGGCGCTGGCACTTGGCATGGGGGCGATGCCGGCCGGACATGCATTTCGTTATCCGGACTTGCGCTATCGCCGCATTGAGCCGGCGCTGGAACCGGACCGACAGTGCGCCGGGCGGGCCGGGGCGATGGCGCAGATGGTGGCCACCTTTGCCGCAACTGGAGGTTATGCAGGATGATCCGGATGCACGCCTTGAAAGATCAACTTCAGCTTGCCCTCATGCTTCCCGCGCTGGCAGCGTCGATGGGGGAGAGGGCATGACCGCGCGGATCATGATTCAGGGCGCAGGCTCGAATGTGGGCAAGTCCTTGCTGGTTGCCGGGCTCTGCCGCGTATTCACCCGCCAAGGGTTGCGGGTGCGCCCTTTCAAGCCGCAAAACATGTCGAACAATGCCGCAGTGGCCGAGGACGGGCACGAGATCGGGCGCGCACAGGCATTGCAGGCGCTGGCCTGTGGCGTTGCGCCCTCGGTTCACATGAACCCGGTGCTGCTGAAGCCCAACAGCGAGACGGGCGCGCAAGTCGTCGTGCAGGGGCGCGCGGTGGCGAACCTTTGCGCAACCGATTATGCGGCGCTGAAACCTCGGCTGATGGAGATGGTCCTGGAGAGTTTCGCCAAGCTTCAGGCGGGTGCCGATCTGGTCATCGTCGAAGGCGCGGGCAGCCCGGCCGAGGTGAACTTGCGCGCTGGTGATATCGCCAACATGGGTTTTGCCCGCGCGGCAAGGGTGCCGGTGGTGCTTGTAGGCGATATCGACCGGGGCGGGGTAATCGCGCAGATCATCGGCACCCAGGCCGTGATCGCACCCGAGGATGAGGCACTGATCAAGGGCTTCATCATCAACAAGTTCCGTGGTGATCCGGCGTTGTTCGAGGATGGCTATCGCCTGATTGCGGGACGCACGGGCTGGACCGGGCTGGGCGTGGTGCCCTGGTTTGCCAACGCGCATCTGCTGCCGGCCGAGGACGCCGCCGACCTGCGTCACCGCACCGGGGACGGCCCCTGCCTGATCGCTGTGCCACAGCTTTCGCGGATTGCGAATTTCGACGATCTGGATCCGCTGATGATGGAACCGGGATTGCGGGTCGAGGTCATTCGCCCAGGCCGCCCTCTGCCAGTCGAGGCAGATCTGATCCTGATCCCTGGCAGCAAATCCACCATTGCCGACCTCGCGTTCTTCCGTGCTCAGGGCTGGGACATTGACCTGGCCGCCGCGCGCCGGCGGGGGGCAAAGGTGTTGGGCTTGTGCGGCGGCTATCAGATGCTCGGGCGCACCATTGCCGATCCGGACGGCGCCGAAGGCACGTGCGCCGAGGTGCCGGGGTTGGGCCTTCTGGCGGTTGATACGGTCATGACGGCGCAAAAAAAAGTAAAGCGGGTAACGGGACGGCACTTGGCCAGTGGCGCGCCGGTGCAAGGCTACGAAATTCATATCGGCCGGACATCCGGCCCGGATTGTTCCCGCCCGCTGTTCGATATCGACGGCCTACCCGAAGGAGCCATGAACCGAACGGGCGATGTGACAGGCACCTATCTGCACGGGACGTTTCACGCCGACGGTTTCCGGCGGGCCTTCCTTGCCGAACTGGGGGCTGACGCTTCTAGCGATGATCATGCCGCCCTGGTCGAGGATACTCTGGATGCACTGGCAGACCACGTCGAACGACATCTGGATTGCGAACGTTTACTGGATATGGCCAAGGCAGCCTCATCTTGAGCGATGTGCATGTATCGGGCGAAGGTCAGCGGATTGCACAGGTCTGACAACGTGCTCCGGCGGATTACTGATGCTCGGATTGTGCCGACACTCCTGTTATCAAGAGTTGTGGAAATGCACCACTCGCCCACACCCGAGCTACCGGAACGGCAGCAATCGGGTGTGCGACCGCTTATGCCCTTCGATGGGCGAATTGACAGTGCCGCAGCATTGAGCCTGTCTGCGCTTGTCGCGATGACGGTGCCTGCGCCGGGACAAAAGCAGATCTAGAACGAACTGCGCCATGGCCTGCGCTACGATCTGACCTTGCCGGGACGTTGGGAAGGTGTGGCCCTGCCCACCGAAGCTACCTATTCCTCGCGCAACGGGGGCTTGCCCAAGGCGGGTATCGTGTCGAAGGCGGATCGCTATCGGGACAAAAGCTTGTTCCGAAGGCCGGTAACGTATTTCGACGGTGGCTTTTCCGGTCATCCCGTCATCGTGTTCTCAGGCGGCGCTGCATGCAGTTACCTGCCGGCTCGCAATGCGCGCACCCCACGACGCCATTGCGGAGCGCATCGAAAGCCTGAACAGCGATTGAACCGAACAGCAGGGAACTGGGGCGCGGCGCATATCCATTCCGGCCTTGATGTGGGTCAAGGCCGGGCAGGTTGGCGCTTGTTAGCCAAACCTGTGCCGCATCCTTGCGCGGGCCAACTGAAAGAGGAGGCACGAATGCCCGGAAAATCCATGCTGAATCCTCCATGCTTGAAAAGGGCTGCGGCTATTTTTTCGGTCATTCTGATCGGCGTCTCAGGTCTGAGCGTGCCGGCTCTGGGACAGACGGTGCCGGGCGGGGCCGTGAGCGAACCCGGGGCACGGGTCGAACTGGTGTTTTGGGAAAGCATCATGCACGGCACCAACCCCGCCGAGTTCCGCGCCTATCTGGAGCGCTGGCCAAACGGAACCTTTGCCGATCTGGCGCGATTGCGGCTTGCCGCGTTGGAAAGTGCAGCGCCGATCACGGAGCAGCCGCAGGCCGAGTGGTCGCTTTATGAAAACTCGCGCTTCGGCACGCGTGTGCGTTTTCCTAATGCTCAGTTCGTGGCGCAACCCCCGCCCGATAACGACGACGGGCGCCGTTTTCTGACGCCGGACGGTGTGGCCGGGTTCCTGGTGTTCGGCCAGCACGATATCTTCGGCTACACGCCGGACGCTGCACTGGATGCGGCCTTGCTTGACGGAGATTATGATCAGGTCCGCCTGCAACGCGTGTTGCCGGGCGAGTATGAATTCACGGCCGTTCAGGGAAGCCGGCTGCTCCATCGCCGGGTGCTGATCGACCGCGCGCAGGGGCTGATCCATGTGTTCGAGGGATTCTACCCCGTTGCGCGCGAAGGCGAGTTCGCCTCCCTCATAGAGCGGATCGCCCTCAGCCTTGAGGCCGGCACAGCCCCAACCCTTGCCCCGCCGCCGCAAGCTTCGCTTCCGCCAGCGCCCCCGCCGCATCCTTCGGCATATCAGACACCGGCGCGTGACACGGCCCTGCGCAGCGCCCTGATGGATGCCGCGCGTGTTCCGGTTCAGGCTGACTTGGGGCGGCCTCTGCTTTTCATGGTCAACACGCTGCGCACCGCGGGCGACTGGGCCTTTCTGATGGGCACGCCGCTGGAAACCGACGGGCGCCGGTTCGACTGGATGCGCACACCCTTCGCGCGTGACTGGCAGGCGGACATGATGAGCGATCTGGTGATGGTTCTGCTGGTGCGCCAGCATGGGCAATGGCGGGCACTGGAGCATGTGGTCGGCCCGACGGATGTCTACTGGATCGACTGGGTGCAATCCTACGGCTTGCCTGAGGCTTTGTTCTACGCACCGTGATCGCGCAACTGGGGGAATGACCATGACGCCAGTTCGTGTGTTTGTTTTCGTCATGGCGCTGATGGCGCTGTTCACTGGCAATGCGGCGGGGCAGGGTCTTGCGACCGGCGGCGCAGCCGACGCAATCTTCGATGAGGAAGGGCGTTTCAGACCGATCCTGCTGGAAACCGAAGGGTCTGGCCCGGCCTTGCGGATTCGCGCCTTCACCCTGAACCCCGATATCCGTGAGGAATGGGCAGTGCGCGGCCGCTTCGCCTCGGACCGTGTTATGCAGGCCATCAGCGAAGGCTATGCGGCCTATGAGGATGCGCAGGCAGATGCCCTGTTCCGCGAAGCTGCCTGGGAAGAATTCTCATTCGCCTTCGACGTGGCGGGCGAGTTTCTGACCCAGGCCGAGAACCTGGGACAGCTCAGCCTGACCAATATCAACAACGCAATGACGGAACTGGGCCTGTTCATGACTGTCTGGCGGGTCACGCTGGACCTTAGCGCGGGTGACACCCGGGCCGCTGGAATAACGGCGTTTCAGGGGTTGCTGAACTATGCGCGCGGCAAGCTGGGCTGGCCGGAGCTCAACCTGTTCAACCCGGCCATCTTCATCCTCAACCACGCCCTGACCAGCTTTGGCGAGCAGGCATGGCTGGCGCGCACCGATGCCTGGCGCATCGCCTATACGTCGTATTACGCCGAATACGACCGTGCGGCCGAGGCCGCGCAATGGGGGCCGCAGGCCCGCCATCTGCCACCCACCGACCGCGAGCGGCTGAATGCCATGCGCCGCCGCGTCGAAGGGGGGCGCACGCGCAACGAATGGGCGCTTTTCCTGTATCACGCGCAGCGCCATGCCCGCACGCCCGAGCGTTTCCTGGCCATGGTCGAGACCGAGATGCGCAATTATGTGACCCGGTTCTGGGACAGCCCGCAGTTTGCAATCTATAGTCGCGACATTGCGGGCGGTTCGGGCACCTGGGGTTTCGCGCGTGGCGCCAGCCTCACGCAAGAAATCCGCAACAAGCTGGAAGAAGAGCATACCGCCGCGCTGATGGGCATGTTCACGCGTGAGATCTTTCCCCGGATCACGCATCGCAACTGGGTCGAGGCCACGCAAGCCGAGGTGGCGCGCCTGAACGATGATCTGCGCCCGGCTCTGAACGCGCCGCTGGAAATCGGCCTGTCGGCGCTCGATATCGACAGTCCCACCCGGTTCGAGATCCCGCTGGGCGCTGGGCGTGTCTGGCGGGGCACCCTTGAGCCCGGGCAGGACCGGGTGATCCGGGCCACGAAATATGCCTGGCTGACGAACGGCGCGCCCAACCGGATCGTGCTGCTGCGCCCCGAGGGGCCGGAAGAACAACGCATCTTCTTCGAGCAGACCGACCGGGCCGAGGTTCTGTTCGGCCGACCTCAGGCGCGGGTGATCTCGCAGTTTCGCGTCAGCGAAGGGGCGGGGCGCTGCGACATTATCCACGAAGGGCCAATGGCCCCTGCGCCCTACAGCGCCAGCCAGCCCGCACGCGACGACTGGATGATGAACTTTGCCGTCACCGAGCCGGGCTCGGTTCTGCTGGGCCGTTACATTGACGGCGAAGGCTGGCGACAGGTTTCGACCGGTCGGCTGGAGGGCGAACGGCTGATGATGGCCGAGCCGCGGTTCGATGACATCCTCAGCCTTTCCGCCTGTAGCGGCGGCTTTCTGAGCGGCCAGTATCTGGCGCAATCGGATTGCACCCTGTCGCGCCAACGCAGCGAAGTCGACAACGGGATAATCCGGCGCACCACATGCCACGGCCCTGCGCAACTGACCCTGACCGGGGTTCACCTTCTGACCGGCGATGAGGCACAGTTTTATGACTTCGCAGGTCCGACGGGCAGGCAGATGCGCGACGCGATGCTGCAATCGCTCAATCACATCCAGCGTATCGAACCAGGCTTTTCCGGAGGTTTCCGATGACACGATTTCCACGGGTCGGACTGGCCGGCGTTGCGCTGACCCTGTCGTTGCTGACACCGCAATTGGCCCTGTCGCAGGAACGTGATGATTTCCTTGATGACTTCCTGCCCGATGCGCCGCTACAGCCGCTCGACAACATCGTGACCGACCCTGATCCGGATGACTGGGCTGACGATATCCTGGGTGATCCAGGCGAACTGGCGCCGCTCGATCCGGTCGCCGACGCGCCGCAGCCTGACGCGACGCCGGGTCGTGCACCGCCCGAGGCCGAAACCCCGTTGACTGAGGCTGAATACGCGCTGCCCGAGGGCTGGGCATGGCATGCATTCAACGTATCGGACCCCGGGAGCGATCAGGATATCCCGGTTCGGTTCGCACTTCCCGGCGATTTTTTCGCCATAAATCCGGAACAGATGCCCGAGTTTGCTTCCGAAGAAGGCGGCATTTCATTCACGGACATCGATCTGGAGGCCATGGGCAACGCGGTTTTGGCCGGCGAAGCCGAACCACACGGCACGGTTATCCTTGTCGGGTTGTCCGAGAGGACAGCATCAAGCGAGTTCGAAGGCGATCGCGGCTACACGGAAAGATTTCGCGGCAGCCTTACACTTCGTGACGGAACGGGGATGAATCGGGTTGCAGGGGTTATCGAGGAAGGCGGTTTCGCCATGACGCTGGAAACAATCGAAAGCCAGTTGCCTGTCTCCGGCAATGCATTCCTGACCTTGCTTTTCATGGGATACGATGATCGACTTGAGCAAAGCGGCTTTGCCGAAACCGCCGCGCAAAGCCTGTCATTCGAGGCCGGGCCGGCCGTTGGTGCCGATGATCCAGCCCCGGATGCGTCCTTGGTGTTGCTCGAGGGCGCGCTGATCATTGACGGGCTGCCCGAGGATTGGAGCCGTTTCAATGAGCGCGACAACGTTGTGAGTTTCAGTTCTGCGGGCGGTTATCAGGGCTTCATCACCATCGAAACCGGCCGTCGCGCGACCATTGCCGCCGATCTGTCAACCAGTTTCACCGGCACACCGACGGAACGCCGGGGCGAGATCATGGGCGTGACCGCGCGCATTTTCGAGGGCCGCCAAAGCCATGATGCCTTCCTGCAGGGGTTCAACATGGTGGCGGGATCTCGGTTCATGGCGCTGCCCGATCTTTGTCTGCCTGACGGAGAGCCATTGGCAATCACCTGGGCGGGTTCCCCACAGTGGTTTGAGCGCGGCGCGTTTGACCGCCTGTTCGATGCCGCACGTTTCGAGGGGCTGGTGTCGTGCGATGCCGAACCCGTCGCGCCGTCCGCTAGTTCATCTGAAGCGATGGAGCAATCGCAACATCCGCCTGAGGCTGCACCAGCAGAGTCTCCGACACAGGCTCAACCCGGGCCCGAGCCCGCACCGCCCGCCAAGCCGGAGCGCGTTACCACGCCGCAACCCCAAGCACCCCGGCCTGCTGATCCCGAGGCGCTTGGCGGGACAGAGCTTCAGGCAGAGATATTGTTCTGGGAAAGCGTGCGCGAAATCGATGTGGCGGCCGCTTACGAAGCCTATCTGAACCAATGGCCAGAGGGCCAGTTCGCCGATCTCGCGCGGCTTCGGCTTTCGGCTTCGGGCACGGCTCAACCTGTTCCTGATGCACAGACGCCCGCGAGTCCGAATGATGCAGCCGCCCTAACCCTTTGCGAGCAACAGGCCGAGAGCAGCATTGCCGATCCGTTTGCCGCGATAGCTGCCTGCCGCGCTGCAGTGGCGAGCCTTCCGTATAACCCTGACCTGCACTATCGCCTGGCGCGCGCGCTGCAAGCAGGTGGTGCTGATGCTGAAGCAATAGAGCATCTGCAACAAGCCGCCGATGGTGGCCTTGCGTCCGCAATGACAGCGCTTGCGCTGGCCTATCGGCAGGGGCAGGGCGTAGCGCCGGATGACGCCCAGGCGGTGCGCTGGTATCGCGCGGGGGCCGAGGCAGGCGATGCGCTGGCGATGAACAATCTGGGCTATATGTATGGTCAGGGTCTGGGCGGGCTCCGCCCGGATGCCGCCGAGGCGGCGCGCTGGTATCTGCGTGCAGCCAATGCCGGTTCGGTCTTTGCAATGAACAATATCGGCCGGTTCTACCTGGACGGGCGTGGTGTCGTGCAAGACTACGGGCAGGCACGCTACTGGCTGCAACGCGGGGCCGAGGCGGGGCATCCTCCGGCGATGAACAACCTTGGCGGCATGAATGCCATGGGGCAGGGCGGCCCGATCGATCATCGTCAGGCGATGGTCTGGTTTCGTCGCGCCGCAGACGAGGGCCACGCACCGGCGATGGCCAATATGGCGCTGGCTTACAGCAATGGGCAGGGCGTGGCGAGAGATCCCGAGCAGGCCGCCCTATGGTTTGAGCAATCGATCCGCGGCGGCGCAGGTGCATCCGTTCTGGGCGTGCTGGATGGCTTGCCCCGCCCGGTGATCCGCGCCTTGCAACAGCGGCTGCGTCTGGCAGGCGTTTATGCCGGCGCAGTGGATGGCGTCGTAGGACCACAGACCCGCAACGCGGTACACGCACTGGATGGGCTTGGCGGATAGGCCGGAACCGAGCCAAGCGTGTCAGGCTGCCGGGCGGAAGCCAGCCGACCCGGCCAATAACCGATCGTCGGATCGCCCGATCAGCGACGATTCCCCACATGGGCATCGACAATCGCCTTGGCACGGACGAAACGCCCGGTGTCTTGGCAGTGGAACCTCAGGTTGGTCTCGCGCGATTTCAGCAGGATCTGATATGCCTCGGGCATGTAGAGCACACGCTTGACGTCTCCCCAGGCGACACGGGCCTTCGGGACTGCCTGACCCTGCCGCGTGCCGGTCATCACGTCTGCCACCACGTTGACCGCCGCATCGAGCTTTCCCTGTGCCGCATGGCTGCGGATCTCGGCATGATCGGGTGCCAGAACGAACATCACCCTGCGGCGACGAAATACACAACGGAGCAGGAAAACGACCGACACCGTCAGGATAGCAACGCCCCCCCCCCGATGCCGGCAACATAGGCAAGCGGGTTGTCCGCCAGGACTGACTGATCGGCCAGCACAGCCCAGATAATGCCGAGGACATTGATCGCAATGGTGATCAGCAACCTAACCGCGCGCCCCGGTCCCCCTTCGCGCAGGGGAGCAAAGAGGTTCAGCCGGCCTTGCCAGACGAGCGCATCGCGGTCCGGAGCATCGGTCGCATCCGCAACCAAATGCTTTGTTACGCTGGTTTGTCTTTGGCCTGTCATGGAAAACACCCCGTCATCAAATAATCGTCCATCATGGGCTGAATGAGCGGGTATCGGTGCGCTGCTCATTCGGCCCGGCTATTCACCATCAAGAGCAGCTGCCACAGCGCGAAGGGCGGTGGCGCGAAAGTAGGTGGTACTGATGCCCAGGGCCGTATAGAAGGCTTCCTCTGGCGCACCGGCACGCGACTGTGCGTCCACGATGGCGCTGAGTTGCCGGACACGGGTGAAGCTGTCCGCAGAGCCGCAGATGATCGCTGCCGCTTGCGAAAAAACCTGCTGATCAATCAGCAGCCCCACCAGGTTGGTGTCAAGGATTGCCCGGTCCGGCTGGTTGGCGATTTCCAGCCTTGTTTCCAGTGCATCCGCGAACAGGCCGGCCTGTCCCTGCGCAATGGCAATGTCGCGTAGTTCTACCGCCAGGAAATGCCCGCTTTGCGCCGCGCGGGCAAAGGTCAGCGCCGCATCGAACACATCTCGCCGGGCGGTCGCAGCACCGATTCCCCTGAGCGCGCGCAATCGCCAGCTGGGGGCCTCGATCTGTTCTGCGAATTCCTGTGCCATCGCCACCAGACCTGCCTGCGCGGCGTCAATCGCGACGTCGCTGGGTGCTTCGCCACCCGCAAAGGGCGACTCGATTGCGCAGGCTTCGGCCCAGGCGGCAGCAAAGGCGGGTTCATCGGCTGTCCTGCCAGCAATGGCCCGCCGGATTCGCGCACGCGCTGCCGGATCCATGATGGCTTCGGCCAGGGACATTGCTTCGGTGCTGTTGTCACCGGCCAGCGCTAGCGCTCGGCCACCTGTTCGATGCTCAGAAAGGGAAGGCGGACTTCTTTTTGGGGCGGCTCATGGGTTCTCTCCGGTAGGGTTGGCCATCGTGGTGGCGCATCTGCCCTATACGCCCGGATTTCGGAACTTACCGTTGGCATTTTGAAGTTTCAGGAAGATTCTTGTCGAACGATGTCAGCCAGCGAAAAGAGGCGTCGGAAGTGCCAGTGTGTTCTTGTCGCCCCGGAGTAGTCCCAGAGCGCCAACCAGCCAAGCCCGGCAAAAAGCCGCGCGCACAACTTTCAACAAAATAGGGAGGGTTTTGTGGTAGCGGAGGAGGGACTTGAACCCCCGACACGCGGATTATGATTCCGCTGCTCTAACCAACTGAGCTACTCCGCCACGGGCTGGCGGCTTCGTATGTCAGCCCCCCTGCCGCGTCAAGAGGAAAAACCGCTTCCAGCGTCCCCTGGCGCGGCCCTTTGCCCCCTCGCCATCGCGGTTTTCGCACGGTATCGCTGGGGAGGTGACTGGAAAGGCCTGCGATGCTGACATTCCCCCTCACCCGCGACCTTGTGCTGATCGGTGGCGGGCATGCCCATGCGCTGGTATTGTTGAACTGGGCGATGAAACCGCTGTCCGGCGCGCGGCTGACCCTGATCAATCCTGATCCGACTGCGCCCTATACAGGTATGCTGCCGGGCCATATTGCCGGCCATTATCCGCGCGCGGCGCTGGAGATGGATCTGGTGCAACTGGCGCGCCATGCCGGGGCGCGGCTGATCATGGGCCGCGCCGAAGGGCTGGATCTGGTGGCGGGCGAGGTGCATGTCACTGGCAGGCCAGCGGTGGGCTTCGATGTTGCGTCGGTCGATATCGGCATTACCTCTGAACTGCCTGATCTGCCGGGCTATGCCGAATACGCCACAGCCGCCAAGCCGCTGGGGGGCTATGCCGAGCGCTGGGAAAGCTTTGTTGCGGCGGTCGGTGCGGGGCAGGCTATGCCCTCGGTCGTGGTGCTGGGCGCGGGGGTCGGCGGCGTGGAACTGGCGCTGGCGATGGAGCATCGGCTGCGCGCGCATCCCGATCAACGCATCACACTGATCGAGAGCGGGCCAGAGGCCCTGCCGCATCTTGGCCGCGCCGCCCGCCAGCGGCTGCTGGCAGAACTGGCCGCACGCGATATCGCCCTGATGACCGATGTGCGTGCCGAAGCTGTCGAGGAAGGCGGGGTGCGGCTTGCTGATGGCCGCATGGTGCGCGCCGGTCTGATCCTGAGCGCGGCCGGGAGCCGCCCGCAAAGCTGGCTGCAAGAGACCGGCCTGCACCTGACGGAGGGGTTCATCACCGTCGATCCTTTCTTGCGCGCAATGGACCAGCCGCAGGTTTTTGCTGCCGGGGATTGCGCGCATCTGGCCCATGCGCCACGCCCCAAGGCCGGGGTCTTTGCCGTGCGTGAAGCTCCGATACTCGCCCACAATCTGCGCGCCACCCTTTCGGGCGGAACGTTCAAACGCTACGATCCGCAGCGCGACTACCTCAAGCTGATTTCTCTGGGTGGGCGCGCGGCACTGGCCGACAAATGGGGCCTGCCGTTGGAAGGGCGCTGGCTCTGGCGGCTGAAAGACCGGATCGACCGCCGATTCATGCGCATGTTTCACCATTTGCCCGCCATGCCCGCCCCCGCGCTGCCGGTGCCAGCGGCATTGGGGCTGGCCGAGGCGCTGGGCGACAAGCCTCTGTGCGGCGGCTGCGGTGCCAAGGTTGGGGCCGGGCCGTTGCGTGCGGCGCTTTCCGATTTGCCCGCACCCAGACTTGCCGGGCTGGTGCTGGGGGTCGGAGACGATGCCGCGGTATTGCAGCAGGGGGAGGATCTGCAGGTCATCGCTACCGACCATCTGCGCGCCTTCACCGAAGACCCGTATCTGATGGCCCGCATTGCCGCCACGCATGCCCTGGGCGATATCTGGGCGATGGGGGCCGTTCCGCAACTTGCCCTCGCCAGCCTGACCCTGCCGCGCCTTTCCGAGCCGTTGCAGGAGCGCACATTGCGCGAAATCATGGTCGGCGCACATACAGTACTCGACGCGGCCGGCGCTGCGCTTGCAGGCGGGCACACGGCGATCGGGGCTGAACTATCTGTGGGTTTCACGGTGACGGGAACGGCACATGGCCGCGTGCTGACCAAGGCGGGCGCGCGGGAGGGCGACAGGCTGATCCTGACCAAGCCGCTGGGCAGCGGCACGCTCCTGGCCGCCGAAATGGCGCGTAAGGCCAGCGGGCGCGATATCGCCGCTCTCTGGCCCTTTCTGGTGCAGCCACAGGGCGTTGCCAGTGCGATCCTCGCACCCCATGCAAGTGCGATGACCGATATCACCGGCTTCGGGCTTGCCGGTCATCTGGACGAGATACTGCGCGCCAGCGGCCTGCACGCCATCATCAGCCTGCCCGATCTGCCAGTCTTTTCCGGAGCCGAGGCCATGGCGGCGCAAGGCGTGGCTTCAAGCCTGGAGCCGGCGAACCGCGCGGCCCTTTCCGGGCGCGTCGAATGCCCCGGCACCGCGCGTGCGAAACTTCTGTTCGATCCGCAAACCGCCGGCGGCCTCCTTGCCGCCGTTCCGGCCGACCGCGCCGACGACCTTGTCGCACAGCTTGTCGAGGCTGGGTTTTCCGCCGCAGTGATCGGCACGCTGGAACCCGCAACCCAACCCTTTGCGATTATCGCTACCTGACCCCGGCTGAGGAGGGCGGGGCACTTGCATTTGCAGCCTTGTTCAAACATCGCCAGGTTGTGGTGGCCAACGGGGCGGATACCCGCGCCGCAACCTATTTCAGGCTTCGGCGGTGCTTCTGGGGCTGGCGGCGAGCGCAGCGCTCATGGCGCGTATCGGCGACACCTGTATGCTCATGGGGGCTATTTTCTGCTGCGATTGTTCGGTCAGCCCAGCAAGCGATACCGCGCGCCCGCGCGAGGCCACGAACCAGCGCACGATGGCCGGCATCGTGGTGTGCCCCGTCAGCCCCTGATGGCCAAACTCTGGGCGGAGGTATACGGCACGCAGCATCTGGGTGAGATCCGGGCGACGACGGCAGCGGTGGTGTTGCTGGTAACGGCGCCGGGGCCGGGTATTGCTGGCAGGTTCATCGGCCGGGCATCAGCTTTCCACAACAGGGCCATGGGATCGCATTCCGTTTCGCAGCCGCCAGCGGGTTGGCCGCGCTCGCGATGCACAGTGCGCTTTCCGTGCCAGTTCGCCCCTGATCTGGGTGCCTGCATCGCAGAGGCTGATCTGTTTGCTGCCCCGCGGGACAGGGGTGACACGGGGCCAGCCGTCGACCAGAATACCCTGTCCTTGCCTGACTGGAGAACACCATGCCCCCGATTCCCGTGAACCCCGCGCGTATGCTGGCCGAT
Organism: uncultured Rhodobacter sp.; assembly: GCA_964496915.1. GTDB lineage: Bacteria > Pseudomonadota > Alphaproteobacteria > Rhodobacterales > Rhodobacteraceae > Pararhodobacter. The sequence continues at coordinate 40,398 of CAZCAX010000013.1, read as the reverse complement.
CTGGACCATCTGCGCAGCTTTGGCGCGCAGGGAACAGGGGTGGCGCGGATGGCGTTTTCGGATGCCGATATTGCCGCGCGCGCATGGCTGGCGGAACGGATGCAGGCTGCCGGGCTGCGCGCTGTGGTGGATCCCTGCGGCAATCTGTTCGGCATTCCGCCCGGCAACGGCCCCTGTCTGCTGATGGGATCGCACAGCGACACTCAGCCGTTGGGCGGCTGGCTGGATGGGGCCTATGGGGTGATCTGCGCGCTGGAGTTGGCGCGCGCGGCGCTTGCAGCCGGTGGGCCGCGCATTGCTGTTGTCTCGTTTCAGGATGAAGAGGGGCGCTTTGGCGGCGTCATGGGCAGCGCGGTCTGGACCGGCGCGATGAGCATGAACGAGGCCGATGCCCAGTGCGATGCCGGGGGCGTCAGCTTTCGCGAGGCCCGCGAGGGTGTCAAAGCCATTGCCCCGCTTGGCAGTGTCGAGCCAGAAATGTTCGCGGGCTTCATCGAAGCTCATATCGAGCAGGGTCCGGCGCTGGACAGTGCCGGGCAGGCGATTGGCGTGGTCGAGGCGATTGTGGGCGTGCGCTCATGGACCATCACCTTCACCGGCGAGGCCAATCATGCCGGCACCACGCCCATGGCGCTTCGCCGCGATGCAGTGCAGGCGCTGGGCCAGTATGTCAATGCCCTGAATGAAGCCTTCGCGCCACTGGCAAGTGAACGCACGGTCTGGACGCTTGGGCGCATCACAGTGTCACCCAACGCGCCTTCGATCGTGCCCGGTGAGGCCACGGTTTCGGTTCAGATGCGCGATGCCGATCCTGCGCGGCTGGAAGCGATGAAAGAGGTCGCACTGAGCACCGCCCGTCAGGTGGGTGCGGCACGAGGGATCGAGATCAGCGCCAGCGAGGGTCTGACGCTGGAGCCGGTGCCGATGGACGACCGGCTGATCACCGCACTGTCCGGTGCAGCCGAGGCCACCGTGCCGGGGGCGTGGCGCAAGATGCCATCGGGCGCATTGCATGATGCTTCGAACGTGGCGCTGGTGCTGGCGACGGGAATGCTGTTCGTGCCCTCGATCGGCGGGATCAGCCACAACCCGGCCGAGGACACCGCGCGCGCGCATCTGGAAACGGGGTTGAAAACGCTTGCCGATGCCGTGGGGCGATGGTTTGAGGGCTGAGTCGCGCGCGGAGCACCCGGCCCTCTGGCGCGCGATGAGCGGCGAGAGCGGCCCCGTCGCTCCTGCCCCGTGATCAGAAGGTCACGTCCTGTCCACGCCCGTCGGCCTTTGCCCGGGTCAGCACATGCTGTGCGACCGCCAGATCCTGCGCGGTGATCCCGAGCGAGCGATAAATCGTGATCTCGTCAGGCAACTGCCGCCCCGGTGCTTCGCCGGCCAGGACTTCGCCGATTTCGGCGCGCAGATGCGTCTGATCGATTGTTCCCGCCTCGATCATGTCCACGATCTCGCCGGCCTGCGCGAAAAACGAGGGGCGGTAATCAGTGAATACCGTGGCGCGCAGCACGGCTGCGTCATCGATTTCGCGCTTGCTGGGCAACGAGGCACCGACCACGTTCAGATGCTGCCCTTCCTCCAGCCAAGCGCCCATCAACACCGGTGTAGCCGAACTGGTTACGGTGCAGACGATATCCGCGCCCCGGACACCGTCGCGTGCATCAGTGCCATGGGTGACGGTCAGCCCGGCAAAGCGTTCGGCTGCATGGCGGGCGAAATCGGCGGCCTTGTCGGCACGGCGACCCACGACATGGAGTGCCCGGATCGGACGCACGGCCAGCATCGCCTCCAGGTGGTGCTCAGCCTGCTCGCCGGTGCCGATCAGCGTCAGGCGGCTGGCCCCGGTGCGGGCAAGTGCGCGGCTGGCGACAGCGCTGGCCGCAGCGGTGCGGATGGCCGTCAGCAGACCCGCATCCATCATTGCCACCGCACCGCCGGTTTCCGGCTCGAACAGCACCACCGCGCCACGATGGCCTGACAGGCCGCGCGCCGGGTTGTCGGGAAACAGGCTGACCAGCTTGACGCCATAGCAATGCGGCAACTCCAGCGCGCCGGACATCACACCCATCATGTTCTTGCCGCCTACCGGCACCGCGTGGCGCAGCGGCAGTTGCGCACCGCCAGCGGATACCACACGCATCACGCCATCCACCACCTCGATGGCCTCGGTCATCGGTAAAAGCGCGGCGATATCGGCGTTGGAGAGTATTTTCATGCCTCAAACACCTCGTTCTCGTTCCATTCGGATGCCAGCGGCGTCAGCCCCAGCCGCGCGGCAATCAGGTTGGTGTAAAGCGCAGGGCGCAGCACATAGGGGAAATGTCCGCCCCACAGGAAGCGAAAGCCCGCAGCCCCCGGCAGGCGTGCGCGCACGGCGTCGCGCATCGGGGGTGGGATCAACGGGTCATCGGTGGATTCGATGCTGGTCAGTGCCGCGCCGGGCAGGGCGGTCGCGGGCAGTTCCGGCCCATGTTTGAGCGCGGCGAGGCGCGCGCGCATCTCGCCCTCAGGGATGCGCCCTCCGACCTCGGCAAGCAGAAGCTCCACCAGGTCGGCCTGATCCGGGTGGCTTTCGCCCCAGGCCTCCATCGCCAGCGTGAAGCCAGCGCGCAAGGCTTCGATCGGGGCATTGGCGAGATCGGCGGAATAGGGCGGGCGGGTTTCAAGCCCTGCAACCGAATGCAACGTATTGGCGGCGAACAGGTGGCTTACACGCGCAGGCGCCCGACCGGCGATGTATTGCGCCAGATAGCCGCCCAGTGACGAGCCCAGCACCGCCGCCTGTTCGATGCCCTTTTCGTCCAGCAACGCCAGGATATCATCGCACCATTCGACAATTCCGCCCGTATCCGGGTAGCTGACGGCCATTACCCGCCTATGCGGTGCCAATGCCTCGATCTGCTGCCAGAAGATATCCGCGCGCCCCAATGTGCCGGGGATCAGCACCAGCGCCTTGTCACCCTTCTCGGTATCGATCAACCCCCAGTCGCGCCCGTTCAGGGGGATGTGAGTTTCAGGATGGCGCGAGGCAAAGGCATCGCGTGCGGCGATCAGCGGGTTGGTCATGCAAACGGATCCTCGACCTTGGGCCAGTAATTTGGGGTGCGGCGGGTATAGGGAATATTGGCGAAATCGGGTGTGATGGCGCCGGGTGTCGCCACCGGGATGATGCGCGCGGCGACGGGTGCGAAACCGGCGCGGTAATGGTTGGAGGATTTCACGCAGACATGGCGTTTGCTGGCAAGATCGATGCCAAGCTGGGTGAATGCCTCGGGGTGGAAGGTCTGGGTGCGCGCGTCGTTGATCACCAGATCAATGCTGTCATCGCTTGCCAGCGTCACCCGGGCCATCTGCCCCAACGCCACCGGCAGGCTGCCGAAGCGCTGCGTCAGGCCGGAGGCAAGCTTGCGCACTGTCACCGTCAGATCGAGCGGATCGCCCGACATGGGGCCGAACTTGCCACCCAGCCGGATCGGCAGCGTCGCGCCTTCGCCTGCGTCCTGCAGCACCCGCAGTGCCATCGGGTCATAGTAGATGCCGCTGGCGATCGAGGTCAGGCCGCGTTCCAGCATGGCACGGAGCAGGAATGTCGCGTCGGAAGGTGCACCGCCGCCCGCGTTGTCGGACATGTCGGCCAACACCAGTGGCCCCTTCGCTTCGGCGGCGGCCAGATCGAGCGCGGCCGGAATATCGTGCACAGGCTGGAAGATCGCATGGCGTTCGGTAAACAGCTTCTCGCCCAGTTCGCGCGCCATCCGCGCCGCCAGATCGGCGTCGCCATCCGTCACGGCGAAGGCCCGCGCGCCGGTGCGTTCATGATCGCCCCACGGGAAACCGTGTGCCAACGAGAGCGACAGCACGCCCGGTTCCGCTTCGCGCGCGCTCATCGCATCGACATAGGCGCGCATCGCGCCCTCGGGCGTGGGCATCGCCATGATGATGCGGCAGTCATAGTCACGCATCACCGGGTTGGTGCGGCCCTCGGCGGCATCCGCGATCAGGGTGAACAGCTCTTCGGCGCGCTGGGGCAGATCGATATGCGGATATTCCTTGAAAGCGATCAGCGCGGTGGCCTTGGTCAACATCGCCTCGGTCAGGTGACAATGCGGGTCCAGCAGGCCGCCGATTTTCGCATCCGGTGCAATCGCGCGGATATGGGCGATCAGATCGCCTTCGCAATCATCGTAGCCATCGGCCATCATGGCGCCGTGCAGTTGCAGCAGCACCATGTCAACCGGCATCGCTGCGCGCAGGTCGGAAAGGATTTCCTCGCGAAACGCTTCATAGACAGGGCGCACTGTCGGCCCGGCGGGCTGGGCGAAGGCGGCAAGGCTTTCCACAACCTGCCAGCCCCGCGCCTCGGCCCGTTTGCGCCAGATATGCAGCGCGCCGGTCCAGTAATCCGAGGGGCCTTGGGTGGCGGTGCCGTGGTGAATGCCGCTTTCGGCAAAGCCCTTGTAGCCGGTCGGCAGCGGCGAGAACGAGTTGGTTTCAGTGGCAAGGCAGGCGGTAAAGAGTTTCATGAGGGTTCCTTGGGGGTGTCGTCCTCGGGGTCGGTCAGGCGGATGGTCAGCCCGGCCAGCATGTGCAGCACGATCAGCACGAAAGCGATGGGCACGGCAGCAGTGAACCAGATCATCGAAATCGGGATCATTTCGGCGGTGCGGTCCAGCGAGCGGCCCAGAAAGCCGCGCGCCATGTTCATGTTGGGGCCAAAAAGCGAGAACCAGATGACGGGGGCCGCGAACAGCGCCACACCTGCCGCACGGATCAGCGCCAGCCCTGTGCCCAGTCGTCCCCGGATTTCCACCATGTTGGGAAAAAGCGAGGGGTCGGCACCTGCGCGAAACGCCGCCGAGGCTCCCAGCATGCCGGCCCAGACCATAGCGCGGCGCGCCAGTTCCTCGGTCCAGACGGGGGGCGCATCGAGCAGGTAGCGCGCGATGACCTGCCAGCCTGCCGCATAGACCATCACCAGCACCGCCAGCACCGCGCCCCAGAGCGCGATGTTGTTGAGCGCCGCTGACAACCGGTCAAGCGCAAGGGCCAACGCGCGCATCGGCGTCAGCGACCGATCGCGGCTTCCCATGCCGCGATCTGCTCGGCGGTCAGAACGCCATCGGTATAGGTTGCCTCTGAGGCCGCCTGAAACGCGGCACGGGCCTCGGGCGTCAGTTCGACCACTTCCACTCCGGCGGCGATCAACTGGTCGATCACCCCGTCCTGCGTGCCCAGCCATGCGCGGTTGGCGGCATTTGCGGCGTCCGTTGCTGCGTCGACAATTGCCCGCTCATCATCGCTGAGGCCCTGATACCAGTCTTCCGAGGCAATGGTGATGCGCAGGGAGGGCGAGATCGCTGCCTCGGTGAAATGCTTGATGAACTCGGTGTGGCCAAACAGAAGCGGCACGAATGCCGGGTTCAGATAGCCATCGGCCACGCCGGTTTGCAGCGCGTTTGGCACTTCGGCCCAGGCGACGATGGTGCCCGCCGCACCCCAGGCGGCGAAGAGGTCGATCTGGCTTTCATCCAGCGCGCGCATCCGAAGCCCGGCCATATCCTCGACCGAGGTCACAGGGCGGCGGGTATTGAAGATGCCTGTGGCCGGGCCCACGGTATTGACGCCCAGCACACGAACGCCTGCGGGCGTGGTGGCCTCGTTGATCCGCGCCAGCATGTCGCCATCGTAAAGCGCGCGGTCCACCTCTTCCATGTCGGCAAAGAAATAGGGCAGGCGCAGGCCGAATATCAGCGGGTCGATCGAGGCCACGATATTGAGCGGCGCCATTCCCACTTCCAGAAGTCCCTGGCTGACCTGATCGAACACTTCGTCATCGCCGCCAAGTGCGCCGCGCTGGTATTCCTCGGCTTCCATGCCGTTCTCGTTCAGGTGCGTGGCAAACGCATGCGCCCAGACATAACTGCCCGAGCCTTGCAGATCGGCAGGGCTGTCGAGCGCGATCTTCACCTGCGCCTGCGCGGTGCTTGCCAGCACCAGGGCCATGGCCGTAGCGGCCAGCATTCTCATCGGTTTCATTTCCAGTCCTCCTGTTGGTTTATTGTTCACTAACCGCCGATAAGCCCCATTTGCCGGGGCAACCAAAGCGAGATTTCCGGCACCCAGACCAGAACCATCAGCACGACGATCTGCACCAGAAAAAACGGCATCACCGCGCGCGCCAGCCGCCAGTAGTTCAGCCCCGTCACCGTGGACACCACCAGCAGACAGCCCCCCAATGGCGGCGAGATCAGGCCGATGCACAGGTTGAAGCACAGGATAATGCCCAGATGCACCGGGTCCGCCCCCTGCGCAATCGCCACCGGGGCCAGCAGCGGCACCAGCAGCGCCAGCGCCACGGGGATGTCCAGCACCATGCCCGCCACCAGAAAGATGATGTTGAGCAGGATCATGTAATGCAGCGGGCCAAGGCCCATGTCGTCAACCCATGCCGCAATCGCTTCGGGGATGCGCTCCAACGCGCCCAGATAGCCAAGGGCAGATACGGCGGCGATGATCATGAAGATCGCGCCGGAAAGCATGGCGGTGCGGCGCAACGCCTCCAGCAAGCCGCGCGGGCCAAGCCCTTCGTAGAAATAGCCAGCGCCTACAGCAGCGACGACGGCCACGGCGGCGGCCTCTGTCGGTGTCATCAGACCAAAGACGATGCCGCCGACAATCACCAGCGGGATCAGGAGCGCGGGCAGCGCATGCAGCAGCGTGGGCAGAAAGCGCGGCACTTCGGCGCGCGGCAGGCGGGGGTGGTCATCGCGCCAGGCGAAGAATGAATTGGTGCCGATCAGCGCCGCCGCCAGCAAAAGCCCCGGCACGATTCCCGCCATGAACAGCGCCGTGACCGAGGTGCCCATCAGCGCGCCATAAAAGATCATTACGATGGAGGGCGGCACGATGGGCCCGATGATCGACGAGGCCGCTGTGATCGCCCCGGCATAGCTGAGCGTATAGCCGCGTTCCCGCATCGCAGGCACCAGCGTGTTCGACAGCGCCGCCGAATCCGCCACCGCCGAACCCGAGATGCCGGCGAAGAATACGCTGGTAAGCACGTTCACATGCCCCAGTCCGCCCCGCAGTCGCCCCACCAGAGACATCGCCAGATTGATCAGAACGCGGGTAATGCCGCCGCGGTTCATCACCTCACCCGCCAGAATGAACAGCGGCATCGCCATCAGCGCGAAAACATCGATCTTGGAGAAGATCTGTTGCGGCAGGATTGCCAGAAAACGCGTGCGGTCGGTGGCAATGAAAGCCAGCACGGTCGCACCACCCACGACATAGGCGATTGCCAACCCTGACGCGAGCAGGATCAGCCCGACGATGGGAACGATCTGGATCATGCTGCCAGTGCCTGTCTGGTCGGAGAAAGCGCAGCAGCGCTGACCCCCTCGACGGCGATGTCTTCGGGGATCGTCCGGCCCATGGCCAGCGCGGCTGCAGCGCGCGCCAGCGCCGGGGCGCTTTGGATGCCATAGCCGCCCTGACCGGCCAGCCAGAAGAAACCGGGCGCATCCGGGGCAAAGCCCGCCACCGGGCATTTGTCGGCCACGAAAGACCGCAGACCCGCCCATTTGTGATCTATCCGGCGCACCGGCAGGTCAAAGGCGGTTTGAATCCGGTCGATGCAGATCGCCACATCCATCTCGTCGGGCTGGGCATCGCAGGGCGGCGAGGGGGTTTCATCGGCTGGCGACAGCAACAGCTTGCCGGCATCGGGCTTCATGTAGAACTGCTCGTCTACATCGACGATCATGGGCCAGCTTTCCGGGTTCTGCCCCTCGGGCGGCGCGACAAGCAGCGCCGTGCGTCGCTTGGGCACCAGCCCGACCGGAGCAACACCGGCAAACCTGGCGATCTCGTCGGCCCAGGCGCCGGCGGCATTGACCACGATATCGGCACGCAATGGGCCATCGCGGGTTTCAACCCGCCAGCTTGCGCCATCGCGCGACAGTGCCAATACCTCGGTCCCGTTGCGTTGCGCGCCATCCAGCGCGTTCAGTGCGCGCAGATATTGTCGGTGAAGCGCGTCGACGTCGATATCGGCGGCTCGGCGGTCCAGAAGTGCGGCTGCGGCATAACCGGGTCGGAGGATGGGCAGGCGGGCGCGCGCCTCGGCGGCGTTGACGGGCTGTGCGGCATCGCCAAGTTCGTCAGCAAGCGTGGCCAGCGCGTCGGACTGATCGGCCCGCGCAATGAACAGAGCGCCGCGCGGGCGTAAAAGCGGATGCGGCCTGGCGGCATCGGGCGGGGCATCGAAGGCCGCGACGGAGGCGCGCGACAGTGCCCTGATCACCGGCGGGCCATAGGTGACGGTGAACAGCGCCGCCGAGCGCCCGGTGGTGTGGTAGCCCGGTTGTGACTCGCGCTCCAGAAGCACGACGCGCACACCCAGCGCCGCCAGTTCCGCTGCTACCGAGGCCCCGGCAATGCCCGCGCCAATAACTGCCACATCCCAGCTTTCCATTTGTTGCGCCACCCCCCTTGTGTCGTGAAACATCACGCTAGCATCGATTTTCCGATCGGAAAAGAATTTTTTCGTATCGGAAAACCGTTGGCCTCCGCCGCGCTCGCGACTAGGGTTAAGGGATGAACAACCAACTGACCAACGAACCCACAGCCCCTGATGCCCCCGACGGCCAGCGCGCCGAATTCGGTCGCCGCCTGCGCGAATTGCGCCGTGCACGCGGCTGGACGCTGGCGGAGCTGGCCGAGCGCTCCGGGCTGGCGATATCCACCATCTCCAAGGCCGAGCGCGGGGTAATGGCGCTGACCTATGACCGCATGTTGCAACTGGCGCGCGGGATCGGTGTGGATATGGCCGAGTTTTTCACCAATGAAGGGCAGGCATTCGCACCCGGCAGCTTTACCGTTGCCCCGCGCGGCACCTTCAGGCGGCAGGAAACCCGCAACTACGTGTATGAAATGTTGTTTCCCGAGATCCGCAACAAGGCGATGGTGCCGATGATGGGCACGCTCAAGGCCCATGATATCATGGATTTTGACGATTTTGTGCGCCATCCGGGGCAGGAATTCCTGCTGGTGCTGGAAGGCACTGTCACCGTTCATGCCGAAGGGCGCGAACCGGTTACGCTGCAGACCGGCGACAGCCTCTATTTCGACAGCGCGCGCGGTCATCTGTATGCGTCGACCGGTCCGGTGGATGCGCGGATTCTGGTGGTTTGCACCGAGGTTGAAAGCCCGTGATCACGCGGCGCTAGCTGACCTCAATGCTGGCGCTGTCGCGATAAACCGCGCCGCTGTCATCTTGCCATTCGAAATAGAACCGGCCTGAGGCGGGCACGCGCGCGTCGAACTCAAGAAAGGGATTTGCACTGACGCCGGGGCCAATATCCATGTCCAGCACCCGCTGATCGTTGAAGGTGCAGATGAAGCGGTTGATGATGCGGCGCGGCACTGGCGTGCCATCGGGGCTGACACGCGCGCCGTTCTCCATCGGATGGGTGATTGATGTGCGGATCTGCACCACTTCGTCGCGGGCGGCGTGACTTGGGACGCGAATGCGTGAGCGGGCATCGATGTCGTTCATTGCTATGCCTCCGGTTCAGGTGAAACCGCTGGTCGTGACGCTGACATGCGCGCGGGCCTCGGCAAAGCTGCCATCCGGCATTCGTGCCAGTGCAATCACCTCCTGGCTTTCGGCCAGCCGGATGCGCGTGCTGATGCGTTGGCTGCCAGCCAGCGGGCTGAAGGCGACGGTGAAGACCTCGGGTGTCGGGTTGGCCGTGGCGATCAGGCGGATAGCGACGGCATCGGGGCAATCGACGCTGACGTTGACCGAGGCGCCGTTAGTCGCCACCGACGGCAGGGTCAGCGTCAATTGGCCCGAAACGGTTCGCGCGCCGCCAGTGAACCGCGCGATCAGGTCATCTGTCTGCGGTGCAGTGGCGTGGCCCCGCACCGGCAGCACGGCAATAGCCGCACCAGCCATGCCCAGGGTCAAGGTCCGACGCCGTGAAAGTCGCATGAGGCCCTCCCGTTGCGTTGGCCTGTCCGGCAATGCCGGGCTTGGCCTGATACAAACCTAATGCGGCCCGTGGCCTGTGCAAAGGCAGAAATCCATCCTAACGGCGCCATTCATTCCGTGTCCTGAAAAGGAAATCCGTTTTGCATCAGATGCTTATCGCCAGAGCAAGGTCCGGCAATCCCAGATGCTTTCGCGATTGTGATGCGCGGCGGCTGGCTCAGTTCTCGTCGACTTCGCTGCTGCTGGGCAGATTGCGCTCGATCTCTTCGGTACGGCTGCGCGGGGCGAGCGGCGGCCGGCCTGATGAGGGTTGAGAGGAGGAATCCGGTTCTTGCTGCGTTTCCGGTCCGCTTCGCGGCGCTTCGAGGGCCGCGGCGGGGGACGGGCTGATGGTGCGGGGTGCGCGGCGCAGGTTCAGGGGCGGTGCGTTGCCGTCCTTGCCCTGACCCATATAGAGCGTCATGTGCGGGAACGGGATCTCGACACCGGCCTCGTCCAGAACCTCCTTGATGATCTCGTTATAAGCGCGCCCGATAGCCCATTGCATGCCCGGTTTCGTCTTGATCCGGCCACGCACCACGACCGCCGAGTCGCCCAGGGATGTGACCCCCTGGATATCCAGGGGCTCCAGCACTTCATCCCCCAGTTCCCCGGCCTTCAGGATGTCGAAGGCTTTGTGCATCAGCTCTTTCACCTCGGATACATTCTCGCGGTAGGCCACGCTCACCTCAGCGAGATGATAGGCGAAGCCTTTCATGAAGTTCGACACCATATCGACCGACGAGAAGGGGATCAGGTGATAGGTGCCCGCCGTGTCGCGTAGTCCAACCGACCGGATTGTCAGCTTCTCGACCGTGCCGGAGGTGCCGCCGGCTGTCACGAAATCCCCCTCGTTCATCGCGTTCTCGAACTGGATGAAGGCCCCGGTGATGATGTCCTGCACCAGTTTCTGCGCGCCAAAGCCAATCGCCAGGCCCAACACACCGGCACCAGCCAGCAGCGGCGCGATATTCACGCCGATTTCCGACAGGGTCAGCATGGCGGCGATGATGATCAGCGCGATGGTGAAGGCATTGCGAAACAATGCCAGAAGCGTGCGCTCGCGTGCCGTGGGCACCGTTCCGACAACCGGGTTGAGCCGGTATTCGATGAAGCTTGATGCCGCCAGCCAGATCATCATCGCAATCAGGACGATCAGCGCTGCCGAAACCAGCCTGCCCAGAAGATCACGGCCAAACTCGCTGGCCACCCAGCCCGCTGCATCCATGACATGCCAGGCTTGCGCAATGGACATTATCACCACCAGCGCGATCAGGACGCGCACCACCTTGAGGATCGTCGGCACAAAGGCGTTCAGCCGATACTCCAGCAGCGGCAGGTTCCGGCGCACCTCGGCAGGCAGGCGCATGCCGCCCGTGATGGCGCGCGAAATCAGCGCCATGGCGACAATCCCCAGCACCACGGCGATCACCGAATTCAGCGTCGCCAGCAGCATGAAGGACAGCGCATCGGCGGGCCGGACCATCCAGACCACGAACAGCGCCACCAGATAGCCAATGGCCAGCCAGTGCCAGCCCCCGGCCAGCAACGACAGAGCCTTGCCCATCGTATCCTGCGGGTTGCGTTCGTGGCGTACGCGCAGGGCCTGTGCAACCTCGGCGCGGTTCTGCTTGACGATCAGGATGGCGATCAGAAGTGCGCTCAGCACGATGACGAAAGCCACGCTCTGACCCGCGGCAAAGCTGACGGCGGCGTTGACGATGGGCACCACCAGCAGCAGGCCATAGCCCAGAAGGCTGACCAGCCGCGACGACCAGAAATACCAATAGGCTGCGGTTTCGTCGCTCATCGGGGCAAAGCGCAGCGCTTTGAAGCGCGGTGACAGCACAGCGCGCAAGGCAACCTTGGTCATTTCGATCAGGAGGAAGGCGTTCAGAAACAGGCTCTGACGGAAATCCATGCTTCCGGTCTCACCCAGGAAGAGGGCTACGAGATAGCCACCCTGCCAGGCCAACAGAATGATCAGCGCGTCGATCAGTGTAGACGCAGTAATTTGCACCAGCGCCATCACCCAGCCCGCGCCCTCCATCCGGCGGGACATCCGGGCATATGCAAGGACGCCGAGGGCGCGCAAGCCGAAGAAGAGCGCGATGGTAACCGCACCGACCAGCGCCAGCGCCATGATCGCGGCATAGATCTCGTTCCAGTTCACGCCCGGGCCGTCAGTAAAGGCACTGATCGCAGCTTGCGATGCGCTGGCGATCTCGATGCTGAAGGCTGTGGCTTCCTCGGCGATTTCACGGGTGTATTCGGCGATCTGCCGGGCCAGTGACATCTGTTCGGGCGGCGGTGGCGTGGCGGCGGTATCGATCTCGCCGTTTGTTGCAGCGGCTTCCAACTGGCGTATCAGTGCTTCGCGTGCGACCTCATCGCGCAGGATCTCGACCAGCGTTGCGGCAGCGTTCTGCTCGGTGACCGATGTGTCGTTTTCGGCTGCGGTCGGGAAAAGCGATTGCGCCTGTGCAGGTGCCACAAGCATCAGCCAGACAAGAACCAGTCGGAAAAAAGCCAAGAAATCTGTCCCCTTGCAGTTTGCGCACCGCCTGAGGATAGTCTTTTCACGGCGAAGGTAAACACTTGCGCCGCCGCAACTGCCCCAGTTGATTACAACGAGATGGTCTGGAACGCGTCGCGCAGCGCGTTCGACCAGGCGTCGGACATGGCGCGAAAGGCGGGGTCGCCTGCTTCGATCCTGCGCATAAGATCAATGCGGCAGCTGTCGCGACCGATCACGCACAGGTCCAGCGGCATGCCGACTGACAGGTTCGACCTCAGCGTCGAATCCATCGACAGAAGAACCGCCTTTTGGGCATCAGCCAGGCTGGTATCGGGCCGGACCACCCGGTCCAGAATGGGCTTGCCATATTTGTGCTCGCCGATCTGAAGGAATGGCGTGTCCTCGGTTGCCTCGATGAAATTGCCTTCCTGATAGACAAGGAACAGTCGCATTTCGCCGTCGCGCCTTTGCCCGGCGACGATCATGCTGGCCGAAGCGCCCTGCTTCATCATTGCCAGTTTCTCGTCGATGTCGGCGCGCACAGACGCCAACGTATTCCCCACGATCTGCGCCACCTGCAGCATCGTGTGGGCATGCATGATCGACTGGCCTTCTTCGCCGATCTCGACTGCCTCGCGCAGGCGGGCGATGGTGGTCTGGGTTACCGACAGGTTGCCCGCCGTCAGAATGGCAATGACCCTCTCGCCCGGTTCCTCGAACAGGAACATCTTGCGGTAGACCGATATGTTGTCGAGCCCGGCATTGGTGCGGGTGTCGGACAGAAGAACGATGCCCGCCTTCAGAAACAGGCCCACACAATAGGTCATGGACAGACTTTCAAAACAATGGATGACGCACGTTATTGCTGCTGCGCGGCCACCGCAACCGTGACATCCAGTTGCTCGCGGCCATTGCCGCGCGCGGTTCCTCGGATGGGCGCGGCGTCATGCGCATCGAGTCCCGAGCCGAGGCGGATATAGCGCGCGTCCGGACAGCAGCGGTTGGCCGGGTCAAACCCGACCCAGCCAAGCCCCTCGACATGCACTTCCGCCCAGGCATGCGCGGCTTCATGCGCCCGACCCTCGACATCGGCATGGAGATAGCCGGAAACATAGCGTGCCGGCATGCCGCTCAGGCGTGCGCAGCAGATCAGGGCATGCGCATGGTCCTGGCAGACGCCTTCACCCAGCGCCAGCGCCTCGGCAGCGGTGGTATGGGCATGCGTCACGCCAGGGCGATAGGCGATGGCCCCGGCCACCGCATCGGCCAGCGCATGCGCCAGTGCCAGCCGGTCAGCGCCCCTGGCACCGGCGGCCAGATCGGCAAGTGCAGTGTCGGCCATGGTTGGGGCGGTGTCGCGCAGGTAGACGACCGGCGCGACCAGTTCGCGGTGGCCGCGCAGCACGCCCGACAGATCGCTCGTTTCCAGCGCGCCGCGCACGGTTACGGTGATCTCGGATACCGGGCCGGGTATCGTCCAGCCCTGCACCCAGTCGCCCGCGCCGTCGCGAAAGCCGCCGCCCTTCTGCCCGCCGGTAACCATGACCTCCCATGCTTCCACCTGCTGACCGTCAAAACGCGCGGGCGTCAGGCGGTGGCTTTGCACCACGCCGCGCACCGGCTGGTCATAGCGGTAGATGCTCTCGTGGTGGACGGTCAGTTTCATCTCTGCTCCCCGCTCAGATAGACTTCGCCGATCCGGTGACCCAAGGCCGAAACATCGCGGATGAAGCGGGTCAGAAACTCGTGCAGGCCCTCTTCAAAGACCAACTCGGTGTTGGTCTCGGTCAGTTCCTCCAGCAGGCTGCGCGCGGCACTATGCGCCAGGGTCGCCCGTCTGTAGCCGCGGCCAAGCCGGTCGAGATGGTGGTTCGCGCCTTCGATACAGGTGATCAGGGCGCGCGGGCACTGGCGATTGAGGATCAGGAAATGGGCGATCTTCGCCGCGGTGACGTCGCCGCCATAGGCCCAGTGAAAGGCCCGATGCACGGAAAGGGCACGCAAAAGGGTGGTCCACTGGTAATTGTCCAGCCCCGAGCCGACGAACTCGATGCGCGGCAGCAGGACATAGTATTTCACATCCATCAGCCGCGCCGTGTTGTCCGCGCGTTCCAGATGATAGCCGAGGTTGAGAAAGTCATAGCCGTCATTGCGCAGCAGCGTGGTATCGATGGCACCACGCACCAGGGCGGTGGCACGCATCGTCCAGTCAGTCAGGCGGGTGAGTGTCAACTCGCTGCGCGGTTGGCGTTCAAGGGCGCGAAGTTCCTGAAAGCTGGTGTTGAGCGCATCCCAGACCTGTGTTGTCAGCGCAGTTCGCACGATGCGGCCGTTCTCTCTAGCGCGGGTAATGCAACTGGCGACCGAGGAAGGATTGTCATGGTCAAAGAACAGATGACTTTCCAGATTGCGCTGGACAGCATCGCCGTACTTTCGCCTGAAGGCATCGGCGGTGCCGGCAGCCAGCAACAGCGCGTCCCATTCGTTGCGGTTGCCCTGGCCGGCATTGGGCAGCAGGGCAATGCGGCCGCCGACTTCAAGGAAGCGCGCGGCGGTTTCGGCGCGTTCCATGTAACGGGCGAGCCAGTAGAGGTTGTCGGCGGTGCGGCTCAGCATGGGCGGACTCTCTCCCCCGGGCGGGCGGGGGCAAGGGCCTTCGAAGGCCCTTGCTGGCCCGCAATCGGCAGCCCGATCGCTCCAAACCTGCTGCGCTGGACCCTCGCCGTCGGGAGTGCCGCAACGGGGCTACCATATACGCTGCGCCGCATATATGTCCTGCGGGCAAGGGCCTTCGAAGGCCCTTGCTGTTTCGCCTCTTGCAGCCGCTGTCCTTTGCTCAGCATCATTCTGCCAGAACCCATGTGTCCTTCACCCCTCCGCCCTGCGAGGAATTCACCACCAGCGAGCCTTCGGTAAGCGCCACCCGCGTCAGCCCGCCGGGCACCAGTTCGATTCTCTCGCCCACCAGACAATAGGGTCGCAGATCGACATGGCGGGGTGCGACCCCGTCATCGACAAAGGTTGGCACCGTCGATAGCGCCAGAGTCGGCTGGGCGATGTAGCTGTCCGGGTTGGCGATGATCTTGGCGCGAAATGCCTCGATCTGCTCGCGCGTGGCCTTTGGCCCCACCAGCATCCCGTAGCCGCCCGAGCCATGCACCTCTTTCACCACCAGTTCACCCAGGTGCTCCAACACATACTTCCGCTCATCCGCGCGGGCGCATTGCCAGGTCGGCACGTTTTGCAAGATCGGCTCTTCGCCCAGGTAGAACCGCACCATATCCGGCACATAGGTATAGACCGCCTTGTCATCGGCCACCCCTGCCCCCGGCGCCGAGCAGATGCTGACGCCGCCTGCGCGATATACATCCATCAGCCCCGGCACACCCAGCATGCTGTCGGGCCGGAAGCACAGCGGGTCAAGGTAGGCATCATCGATCCGGCGATAGATCACATCCACCCGGCGCGGCCCCTCGGTGGTGCGCATCCAGACGAATTCACCCTCGACGAACAGATCCTGCCCTTCGACCAGCTCCACCCCCATCAGGTCAGCCAGAAACGAATGCTCATAATAGGCCGAGTTGAAATGCCCCGGCGTCAGAATCACCACGCAGGGGTCACGGTCGCATTTCAAGGGCGCGACCGAGGCCAGCGTTCGGCGCAACAGGGCAGGGTAGTTTTCCACCGGCTCGATGCGGTTCTCGCGGAACAGCTCGGGGAACATCCGCATCATGATTTCCCGGTTTTCCAGCATATAGCTGACACCCGAGGGCGTGCGGCAATTGTCTTCCAACACGAAGAAATCGTCCGACCCGGTGCGCACCAGATCGATCCCCACGATATGGCTGTACACACTCTTGGGCGGTGTGACTCCCACGACGGCCTTTTCATAAGCTTCGTTTCGCCAGACCAGTTCACCAGGGATGCGACCGGCCTTGATGATCTCGCCGCGCCCATACACATCGGCGAGAAAGGCGTTGAGCGCGCGGGCGCGTTGCTTGATTCCGCGCTCCAGCCGGTGCCATTCCAGCGCCGAAAAGACGCGTGGAAACATATCGAAAGGGATAAGCCGGTCTGGGTCGCCCCCTTCACCATAGACCGCAAAGGTGATGCCGATACGGCGAAACAGTTCTTCTGCTTCGGCCTGCTTCAAGCTGCGCAGCCCGGTGGGCATGTTCGCCACCCAGTCCTCAAGGCGCGCATAGGGCCTGCGCACGGCGCCGGACTGAAACATCTCGTTGAAGAACTCACGCATGGGGGCCCCGTTCTTGCTACAGGGCCAATCATCACCCGCCTTAACGGCTCAATGAAAGCCCGGAGGCTGCAAAACCGCCCAAAGTACGCGTTCCATGGCCTGAATTGTGGGCCTATGCCTCAAATTCGGGCAGTTTGCGGCAGCAATCCTTGTTCAGCCGCCGTTTCCAGCCGGTCTACAGCCTGTGCCAGTTTCTCGTCGATGATGTGCAGATACTCGGTCCAGTCGGAAACCTGCGTCAGTTCCCGCGCCCCGTCCGAAATGCCCCGCAGCGCCACCAGTGGCACCCCGGCGCGGTGGCAGGCACGCAACACCGCGAAGGTCTCCATATCCACCATGTCCTCGGCAATCGACGCATAGGCCGCGCCCGAGACGATATTCGCCCCCGTCGACAGGCTGGCCCCGTCGATACCGGCGATGCCATGCACCAGATCGACCACCGGGGGCAGATCCAGGAACGGGGTCTGGCCACGCGCGAAGCCAAGGGCGCTGGCGTCCATGTCTCGATACGCCACGCGGGTGGCCTGATAGATGCCGCATTGCTCCAGCCGCGCGGAACCGGCCGAACCCAGCGAGACGACCAGATCGGGCGGCGTTTCCGCCTCAGCCAGTTGCGCCAGGGCAAAGGACACGCCGACCGCCGCCTCGACCGGGCCGACCCCGGTGATCAACGGGCGGAAGCGGGCGCGCAGATGCGGGCCGTATTCGGCCTCGGCGGCCATCACGAAGAGGACACGCCTTGCGTGCAGGGTTTCAAGGGGCAGCGAGTGGGGCAAGGCAGATTTCCTTTGCAGTTTGCGGCGAAGATGCCAGCCTGAAGCTGCCGCGCCAAGGGGGTGCTTGCACTTGCGGGGACGGGTTGCATAAGCTGCGCCGCAGCAAAAGGGGATCGAGAATGCGGGTTCTGGTATTCAATGCAGGCAGTTCGAGCCTGAAATTCGGCGTGTTCGACACCGGCCCCGGTGCGGATGCGGAAACGGTGCAATGCTTCAAGGGCAGCTTTGAGCGGTTTCGCGACGGCCAATGCAGCTATCGCTATTGTGCCGCTGCGCGAGACGAGGCCGGGGAGGCTCCGCATCCAGATCTTTCCGCCGCCATCGCCGCCGTGCCCGATGTGCTGGCTGAATGGGGGATCGACGGGATCGATGCCATCGGCCATCGTATCGCCCATGGCGGGCCGGATTTCAGCGCGCCCGCCCGCCTGGACGCCGAAACCCTGGAACGGATCGAGGCGCTGACCCCACTTGCGCCGCTGCACAATCCCGCCAATCTTGAAGCGGTGCACATGGCTATCAATGTCTGGCCGGATCTGCCGCAACTCGGTGTCTTTGACACGGCTTACCACCTGACCAACCCGGCCCGTGCCACCACTTATGCCGTGCCCAGGGCGTGGCGCGATGCCGGTCTGAGGCGCTACGGCTTTCACGGCACTTCACACAAGTATGTCGCCGAACGCGCGGCACAGGAGATTGGTCAGCCGGTCAATTCGCTGAAGATCATTTCGGTGCATCTGGGCAACGGGGCCAGCGCATGTGCGGTCAATCTGGGCCAGAGCATGGACAGCTCGATGGGCCTGACGCCGCTGGAAGGGCTGGTCATGGGCACCCGCTCGGGGGATGTGGACCCGGGGGCGTTCGGTTTCCTGTCGCGCCAGCTTGGCCTGTCGATCGAGGAGATCGAAACGGCGCTTTACACTGAAAGCGGGCTCAAGGCGCTGGCCGGGTCGTCGGACATGCGTGATGTCGAAGACCGCGCGGCGGCGGGCGACAGCGAGGCGCAACTGGCGATCAACCTTTATGCCTACAGGGTGCGCAAATACATCGGCGCCTATGCCGCCGCGATGGGCGGGTTGGATGCAGTGGTGTTCACGGGCGGTATCGGTGAAAACTCGGCCTCGATGCGGCGGCGCATCTGCGACGGGTTGGAATTCATGGGGCTCAGGCTGGATCATGATCTGAACCAGGCTGTGCAACTGGAAAACCGCGCAGCGCCGCAGATCCAGGCCTATGGGGCAAAGGTGCGGGTAATCGTTACCGAGACCGCCGAGCAATTGCAGATCGCGCGCGAGGTTGCACGCCTGATGGCGCGTGCCGAAACGGTTGGCATGCCGATCCCGGTCGCGGTTTCCGCCCGCCATGTGCATCTGTCGGCCGAGGCTGTCGAGGCGCTTTTCGGCAAAGGCTATGAGCTGACTCCGGGGAAGCCTTTGCGTCAGCCCGGCAACTGGGCAGCGCAAGAGCGCGTCAGTGTGGAAGGGCCGAAAGGCAGTTTGGAGCGCGTCGCCATCCTTGGCCCGCTGCGCAAGAAAACCCAGATCGAGGTGTCACGCACTGACAGCTTTGCGCTGGGCATCGACGCGCCGGTGCGCGATTCGGGCCAGCTTGACGGTACGCCCCGCGTGCGCCTGCACGGGCCTGCGGGCAGTATTGATACCGATGGGCTGATCGTTGCCGCGCGTCATATTCATATCAGCCCCGAAGACGCGCGCGCGCGCGGGCTGAATGATGGTGATTACGTGGAGGTGCGCATCACCGGCCCCGAACGTGGGTTGACATTTACCCACACGCTGATCCGCGTGCAGCCCGGCGCTTTCACCGAAATGCACATCGATACCGACGAGGCAAACGCCGCCGGGATCCAGGCTGACAGCGAAGGGGAACTGGTGCCGGGCGTGGCGGCTGAAGCGGTGGCCCTGGGCGGCAGACGTTAGGAAAACCGTTTGCTGGGGGGCTCTCCGGGCCACGGTGCGCTGCTCTGGCGGTTATGAAGCATGTTGCCGGAACCCCAGATAACGCGCGGCAAATGGGGCAGCGGCAGATATGCGGAGGGCATCTGGTGGAGCCGAGGGGAATCGAACCCCTGACCTCGTCATTGCGAACGACGCGCTCTCCCAACTGAGCTACGGCCCCGGTGGGCGTCGGGATAATCCGAATTCCGAAGGTCGTCAATAGTTTCAGAGAAAGGCGCTTGCATGCAGGGTCGGGCTGCGGGTTGCCGCAGGGTCAGCAACAGGGCGGGCGTTGCTCTTGTGGCTTCGTGGGAGTATGGTGCGCGCTCTTTGCAACAGCAAACAGGATCACCGAATGTCGCTGCGCGCACGGATCTCTACGGACCTCAAGGAAGCGATGAAAGCCAAGGATGCCTTGCGTCTGTCCACGCTCAGGTTGATCAATGCAGCCATCAAGGACCGGGATATTTCCCTACGCGGCGAGGGAGAGGATCGCGAGCTGACCGATGCTGAAATCATGGCGATCATGACACGCATGGTCAAGCAGCGCCAGGACAGCGCGCGTGCCTATGAAGAGGGCGGCAGGCTGGAACTGGTTGAGCGCGAACTGAACGAGATCAAGGTGATCGAGGGCTATCTGCCACGCCAGCTCAATGAAACAGAAGTTCAGGCCGCCATTGAAGCCGAGATCAAGGCGTTGGACGCCACTTCGATCCGTGACATGGGAAGGGTGATGAACGCGCTCAAGGTGCGCTATGCCGGGCAGATGGATTTCGGTGCCGTCGGACCGATGGTGAAGGCGCGGCTCGGTTGAGCCACAGATAGCGTAATCGCCTTGTTAACCTGTTGGAAATCCGCGCCTTCTCTGCTGCTTGATCATATCCGGCCGGAGTGAATGGGCCGCAGGACCGGCGGTGGCGCCAAGCACCTAGTCAGGCCTCGCACTGGATCGAAGCTGGATCAGAAGCGCTGACAGCGCATCATGTAGAGCGACCCGCTCCTCTGGTGTCAGAAATGTTCCCAGTTCAACCACGCGGCCGCCCCCCGAGAGGGTCAGGTACTGCGGGACTGGCCCGCCGCGTGGGGTCAGGGTCAGACTGACCCAATGCAGATCGGCGTGCCATTCCTGTACCGTTCCATTGGCCGAAACGTGGCGCAGATGCACGCAATCGCGGTCCAGTTGCATCTGTTCGACTATCCGGCGGTCACGCCAGTTGCGCGTCAGGGCGACCCACAATCCTGCCAGAACCAATCCGGCAAAGGGCAAGAGCCCCCATACCGCCGGCGAGCCCAGAAGCGCCAGCATCGGCAGTGCCAGCGCCAGAGCGCTGAGCGCGATAACCAGAACAAAGCCGCGCGGGGCAAGCGTATTATGCGGCCAAAGGCGCAGGCTGGCACGTGAGGGACTGTCCTGAGTGAGCGTGTAGGGCATGGCGCCAGTGTAGGTGTATTGTGGCGAAGGGGGAGGGGGGCTTTGCCCCCTCTGGACCTGCGGCCCATTCACCCCCAGCGTATTTCCGGCAAGATGAAGGGGGGCGGGAATGGGCAGCTGGCCAAAGAGAAAGGCCTCGGAATGTCCGGGGCCTTTTTACGTCAGTGGGCGGGCTGCTTGTCCCAGTCCTCGCGCTTGGGGAGCGTCTCGAAAGTATGCTCCGGCGGCGGCGAGGGCAGGGTCCATTCCAGCGTGTCGGCATGCTCGTTCCAGTAGTTGTTCTCGGTCACGCGCTTGCCGTGGCGCAGCGTGTACCAGACCACGCCGATGAAGAACACGAACGAAGCGAAGGACAGGAACGCACCGATCGACGAGATGTAGTTCCACAGCGCGAAGGCTTCCGGATAGTCGATATAACGGCGCGGCATGCCCTGGCGGCCCAGGAAGTGCTGCGGGAAGAAGGTCAGGTTGGCACCGACGAACATCGTCCAGAAGTGCAGTTTGCCCGCCCATTCCGGGTATTGCCGCCCGGACATCTTGCCGATCCAGTAATAGATCCCGGCAAAGAGCGCGAACACCGCCCCCAGCGACATCACATAGTGGAAGTGGGCCACGACGTAATAGGTGTCGTGATAGGTCCGGTCGACGGGGGCCTGCGACAGCACGATGCCGGTCACGCCGCCCACGGTGAACAGGAACAGGAAGCCGAAGGCCCAGAGCATCGGCGTCTTGAACTCGACCGAGCCGCGCCACATCGTTGCGATCCATGAGAAGATCTTGATGCCGGTTGGCACCGCGATCGTCATCGTGGCCAGCATGAAATAGGTCTGCTGGGTCAGCGACATGCCTACCGTATACATATGGTGCGCCCAGACCACGAAGCCCAGAACGGCAATGGCGATCATCGCATAGACCATCGGCAGGTAGCCGAAGATCGGCTTGCGCGAGAAGGTGGCGATGACGTGGCTGATGATGCCGAAGCCCGGCACGATGATGATGTACACTTCCGGGTGGCCAAAGAACCACAGGATGTGCTGATACAGGACCGGATCGCCGCCGCCGGCCGGGTCAAAGAAGGTGGTGCCGAAGTTGCGGTCGGTCAGCAGCATGGTGATGGCACCGGCCAGCACCGGCAGGGCCAGCAGGATCATCCAGGCGGTGATGAACACCGACCAGGCAAAGAGCGGCACCTTGTGCAGTGTCATGCCCGGTGCGCGCATGTTCAGGAAGGTGGTGATGATATTGATTGCGCCCAGAATCGACGAGGCGCCAGAGACGTGCACCGCGAAAATGGCGAAATCCATCGCGAAACCAGCCTCTGCCGTGGTCGAGAGCGGCGGGTAAAGCACCCAGCCCACGCCGGTTCCAGTGCCCAGATCACCACCGCCACCGGGCGCGAACAGCGAGCAGACGGCCAGCGCCGAACCGGTCACATAGAGCCAGTAGGACAGGTTGTTGAGGCGCGGAAACGCCATGTCGGGAGCGCCGATATGCAGCGGCATGAAATAGTTGCCGAAGCCCCCGAACAGCGCCGGGATGACGACGAAGAACATCATCAGAACGCCATGCGCCGTCACCAGCACGTTCCACAGATGCCCGTTCGGCGTACATTCGCCATCGGCAATCAGCCGCGCCCCTTCGGCGCACATGTATTGCACGCCCGGTTCCATCAGTTCCATCCGCATGTAGACCGTAAAGGCCACGGCGATGAACCCGACAACACCCGAGGTGAAGAGGTAAAGGATACCGATATCCTTGTGATTGGTGGACATGAACCAGCGGGTAAAGAACCCTCGGGTGTCCTCGTGTCCGTGAGCGGCTGCGTTGGCCATACGTTGCTCCCGTTCCCTTGACGAACTTGTTTTTTGCACGGAATCAACCGCCGACGCGGCTGCTTCGGCAGTTACCTGAGACCTGTTCTAGAATGCCTCGCGCGCGGCGGCAACGGCCCTGTTGTCGCATGGGGCAAAAAATTGATCCACATCAATGCGCGCCCTGATTCGTGTTTCGCAGTCGTGCAGTGGTTCTCGCGGGTATTTCACGCAGGAGGCTATGTCCCGTCAGGTGGCCGCGTGGCGCGTCATCACGGTGTCGAAGCTCCGACGCAGCGCAAGATCGAGGTCGTCCATCGTGACCGGCAGGCCCAGATCGACCAGCGACGTCACGCCATGTCCGCGAATGCCGCAGGGCACGATACCGTCGAAATGACTCAGGTCCGGTTCGAGATTGATGGAAATGCCGTGAAAGCTGACCCAACGGCGCAGTTTGATGCCGATGGCGGCGATCTTGTCCTCGCGCGGGCTGCCGTCGGGCAGGGGCGGCTTGTCTGGCCGCGCAACCCACACACCGACGCGGCCCGCGCGGCGTTCGCCCTTGACGTTGAATTCGGCTAATGTGGCGATCACCCAATCCTCAAGCGTGCAGACAAATCGGCGCACATCGCGCCCGCGCTTGTTAAGGTCAAGCATGACATAGACCACACGTTGGCCGGGTCCGTGATAAGTGTACTGCCCGCCCCGTCCGGCGACATGGACCGGAAAACGCCCCGGATCGTTCAGATCATCGGCCCGGGCCGAGGTGCCGGCAGTGTAAAGCGGCGGGTGTTCCAGCAGCCAGACGGCCTCGGGCGCCGTGCCGGCGGAAATGGCGGCTACGCGTTCTTCCATGGCAAGCAGCGTCGCTTCATAGGGGGCCAGGCCCGGGATATGCGTCCATTCCATCGGCTGCGTCCGGTTCTTGTGTGTACTTGCAGATAACCGAGTTGACGCTTTGCGCAAGGGGGCAGGGATGATAGACTTCACCGTCTTGTTATCTTCGGGGGTATTGCGATGTTTGCAAAGTATTTGACGACTGCAGCCGTGGCGCTGTCGCTCAGCGCCTTTCATACCACACGTGCCGAGGCTGATGCCTTTGTCGGCGGATTGGTCGGCGGGATCATCGGTGGCGCGATCGGCTCGAATGTGCGTACGCAGCCGCGGCGGACCGTAACGCGCACTGTCGTTGCCTCGCCGCAGCGCCAGCAAAACCGCGAGGTGCAGAGCGCGCTCAACCATTTCGGCTTCAATGTCGGTGCGCCTGACGGCGCGATTGGGCCACGTACGCGCGCAGGGATTTCACAGTATCAGGGCTATCTGGGCTTCCCGACGACAGGTCAGCTGACTGATTTCGAGCGCACAGTGCTTTTGAGCGCATATCAGCGCAGCCAGATGGGGGGGCCGCAGGTGATGCGTATCACGAATACCCATCGCGACGGGATGCGCGGGCTGTTGCCCACCGTGCGCGACGAGATGATGGGCGGGGGCGGGCGCAGCGCCGGCGCCTATGGCCTGCCGCCCCAGGTGGCCGATGCCGTGGACGAGATCGCCGCCAGTTCTGACCCTTCGGCCGAGCAGTTGGTGCAGCGCTCGGGCTTCATCCAGCTTTCTGATCTCAATGGTGACGGGCGCACCGATTACATCCTTGACACATCAGTTGCTGGCAGCAGCTTCTGGTGCGGCGCGCGCGATTGCTCGGTGATCGTCTTCGCTTCAACCTCGGATGGCTATGTCCGCAATGATTTTCTGGCGCGTGACGTGACACCGGCAATGTTCACCTGTCACCGGGGTGAGTGTTCGATGAACACAGGCGGCGCGGGAACCACAATGGCAGCAGCCCCCGCGCCCGATGAGCCCGAGGCTCCGGCGCAGGTCGCCGCCGCGCCCGCTACACCTGCGGCCCCGGCGATGCCCAACTTCTTTGGCGGGCAGGGTGCGCGGACGGTCTCGCTGGCCTCGCATTGCAATCGTGTGGGCCTGGTGACCAATGCCAATGGCGGCCATGTTGACATCAACAGCATGGATGATCCGATCTTCGCCCTGAACGAGCAGTTCTGTCTGGCCCGCGCCTTTGCCATTGCTGATGGCGAGGCGCTGGCGGCACAGGTGCCCGGCGCCACCGCGCAGACGATTGCCGAGCAATGCAACGGTTTCGCGCCGGTCTTGCAGCCTCATGTCGCTGCGCTGGCACTTCAGCCACGCGACGAAGTGTTGCGCGGCGTGGCAGGGCTGATCATGCAGTCCGGCATGGACCCGTCGGATCTGGCGGCCACGGCGCGCATCTGTCTCTCCAGCGGCTACATGCAGGACGCGATGCCGATCGCCGTTGGTTCGGCATTGCTTCTGGCCGGGCTGGGCGAAACCGGCTATGGCGAACTGGCCGCACATCATCTGATGCAGGGCATTGGTGTTACCCAGCGGCGCGAACTGGCGCGCGACTGGTATGCCGCCAGCGTCCCGCAGGGAGACGCGCCGATGACCCTGGACGTGGGTTTTATGCCTGGCCCCGAATCGCGCAATGCGCTGATTCACCATGCTTTGGCAGTGCTTGATGGTTCTGCAAGCGCGCCGGTGGCTGTTCCGGTGGAGGGGGCGGCGCCCGCGACTGCGTTGCCGGTATTCAACCTTAACAACAACTGACGGCCAAGGCCTTCATGCTTCCATGATCCCGCCCGACTTCGCTGTCGGGCGGGATCACTTTTTCTCTTCACATTGGCCGATCAACCCGCTAAGAGCGGCGCACCAATCCAGTGCGGTCGTGGCGGAATTGGTAGACGCGCAGCGTTGAGGTCGCTGTGGGGTAACTCCCGTGGAAGTTCGAGTCTTCTCGACCGCACCAATCAAAAACCCTTGAGAACAAAGAAATTCTTTGCTCTCAAGGGTTTTTGCGTTTCTGGGTGCCACCAAACGTGCCACATTGCACGCCACAATCGTGTGGCACGGGGGTGAGTATGCGTAGAATTGAAGGCACCAAACAACGCGACGGGTTCTATCACCTGAATCTCAGAATCCCTGCCGAGGCAGTGTCCGCATTCGGTGGGAAAAGTCATTTGCGGCGCAGCTTGCGCACCGCTGACCCCGCCGAGGCATTGCGACAGGTAACGTTGGAAAAGGCCCGGATCATTGAAGCGGTACAGCGCGCGCGTCAGCGCGATACGCTGTCTGACGCAGTTGAGGCCTTGCCGCCTGATCAACGCCAGCTCTATGACGAGGCGGGGGGGCTGGAAGGCCTGCTGCGCCAATACGCGGCCCACGACAAAGCGCGGGCTTTCATGACGGCGGGGGGCGCCGTCATAGGTTCCGATACGCAGGTGGCGGGAGTGAAGGTGCAAGATGGGAGGGTGTATCTTTTGCCTCAGGTCTCGTCATCAGGCGAGCGTACAATTGCGGAGGCTGGCCACAAAGCAGAGCTGACAGCGCTGGACCGGATCAAAGAGTCTGAGGCAAAAACCCTGCGGGCACTGGGTGAAGACGTTCCGACGAGTACAGGCCTACGTGAACTTCTAAGGGCATACGTGAAGGCCAAAGGAACTGGCGATCAGACCGCCGAGGCTATGGGCGGCGTTGTGGGGCGGTTTATTGAGCTACACGGCGATGTCGCGGTGGAAGACCTGACGATTACACACCTGCGCGAGTATGTGGCCGCTATCGAGGGGCTGCCCGCCGTGACTTCATCCAATAAATTGCGCGGTCAGAAGCTTCTTGACCTACTGACGGTCGGGCGTGCCGAGGGATTGAGGTCTATCACTGATGTGACCCGCGCGCGTCATGTGTCCATGCTCAAGGCGTTGACCGCTTTTGCGCCGGGGCAGGGGTATCTGCTCAGTGATCCATGGGCCGCATACAAGTTCATCGCCGCGAAGAAAAAGCACAGCGCAAAGAAATCCCGGGCGCCCTTCACAGGTGATCAAGTGGCGTTGGTGCTCCAGGAGGCCGCACGCCAGCCGGTGGCGACAATTGATCACTGGGCACCTCTACTAGCGGCCTACCAAGGCGCGCGCAAAGAAGAGATTGGGCAACTGACCGGGGCGGACGTTTTCGAAGAGGGTGGCGTGTGGGTGATGCGGATTACCGATGAAGGCGACGGGCAGAAAGTTAAGAACGCCGCCAGCTTTCGGACCATTCCACTGCACAAAGAAGTACTGCGTGCAGGCTTCCATGATTTTGCCGCATCTCGTCCGAAGGGCGAATTCCTCTTCCGAGAGGCCGCAAGATGGGGTGGAAAGCTACATCCTATGCGCGCTGACGCGCGCGGGCGGCTAACTGAGCCGTTTGGCAAGCGTTTCTCACGCCGCTTGCGTGAAGGGCTGGGGATTACCGACAGGCGGCTGACCTTCCATTCTTTCCGGCACGCGTGGGAAGATGCTGCGGAGGATGTGGATATGCCGCAAACGCATCGGCGGGAATTAGCGGGGCGCTCGAAGGCCGGGGACAGTCAGGCAGGTTATGGCAACGGCCCGCGCTTGGAAGCCCTCCGCATCAGCTTGAACAAGCTCGACCCGCTTAAGCTGTAAGCACGGCCACCAGCCCTGAAGGCGGCGGGCAAGCCCCGAGTTGTGGCTTTTTCCAAGACATTTTCACGATGATTCAGGCGTGCCCGCGTTAGCGGTCCTATCGCCTGCGCAATGCGGTCTCAATTCGTACGCAAGCGCGCCGCGTTGAGAAAAATGCGTGACCCGATTCGACGCCAAAATTGACTATTATGAAAAATACAAGTATAAGTTGGCCAATGAAATGAAAAGTGAAAAAATGCTGTACGTGACTCAAAATGATTTGTGTCAGGCCACTGGGCTTGGCCCCCGCGCAATTCAGACTTGGTTGAAAAAAATACCATCTAAGACCGTACGCGGCATCAACTTCTACAAGTTGCCTGACGTTTTTGCGACCTTTGGTCGCGTCCGGGGGAAATACTCCCATGCAGCACTTACTTTGCTGGAACTAGCCCAGCACGATGAGCACGAACACTTCGTTGGTGGTGATAGTGACCTACCAGCCGCCGAAGCACTTGAACGATTCATCCTCGAATATGTCGATGGGGGTGCTGAGAGACTGGCGCAGGTGCGCGTGTCTCTATTCCATGGGCTAGGGCGCTCGATGCGTTCAAGCGCCCTCATGACCGATGCTGAAAGGCTGCGGATGCAAATCATCCGGCATGGTGGCTGCCTCCGCTACATCCTATCCAATAATACCTCCGAACTACCGACAGATTGGCCCACGTTCTCCAGATTCTTTGCGCTCATCCATTCCGCATCTCCGCTCCATACTGAATATCTTGGGGCCGATGAATTTGTATGAGCAATCTCACCGCCCTTAGGCGCATAGCTTTGTCATCAGCCAAATGCTGCTCTGCTATCCACAGCCGGGCGCGTGGTACAGATGCCGGTATAGTCAAAATACTAAACTGCGAAAGCGTTCTCGCATCGATTATAGCTGCCACCTTCAGGATTAAAGTTCACGACGTCCTCCGTGTAATTATGCCAGACAGCGAACCCGCCCCAGAACCTAGCCCCGCCGATTATGAACATGTGCGCTTTATGCACCACCAATACGGACAACAGAAATGACCATCGAATCGTTTAATGTCGCTACAGGCGGTAACTCTCTATACCTTGCCCGTTTCGACGCGGTTGCAGAGCGCGTCTCTGCAGCCCTCGCAGCGGACGGGTTAACCCTGAACGCCGAAGACCGTGAGGCCCTGAAATCCCTAGGTGGGGTAAAAATCGCCGTATTCGGCGACGAACCTCTAGATCAAAGTGTTCTGGCCGGGGCAATGGACCTGCCCGGCGTTCGTGCGCAGTTGCATCAGCGCGCAGTGGCCCAGCAACTGGCACAACCAGATTCTGACCTACATGCGGACCTCAGCCGCATGTCTCCAGCAGCCCGCCTAACTTACGCTCGGCAACTCGACTCGGCACGTGCGGCGCAGCAGGCGGCAAATCCGCCTGCCGGACTGACAGCGGAAGAGGAGGCCGCAGCGATTAAGATGATCCGAATGCTACCACCTGCCGCCAAGATTTCCGCCGCGCGCGCCATGGGGCTGGCATGATGGATTATACTCTTCGCCGCCGCGTCGAATCGTCGCCGTCGGCCTGCCTTATACTGGCACACCGCGCGCGGCTTTCCAGCATCAAGTCTGGGCGCCCATTCTCCGAGGCGCTGCCATTTTACTTGTCCAAAAAGTCCAAACTATACTCTGCCTTGGAAGCGGCAGAGTCCCGGTCAATTCGCGCCGTCCTCGACCTGATAGAAGATGAGGCAGAAGATTTTCAGCGCGCCCGAAACGAGGAAGCATCGGATGCCGAAATTCGGCAGTTTGTAACTGTGGTGATAAAGAACGCTGAGGCGCTCATTCCCGGATTCTGCGCGGAGCGAGCGGCATGACCGGTCCAGAACTTCAAGCTCTTGCTAATAAGATCAAGGCCGAGTGTAGCTATATTTCTTCATTCTTTACTGCCCCGCGCGGTGACGGATCGCGACGCACGATCTGGGGCCATGAATTGACCGAAGACGAATATGACTCGCTTGTCGCGCAGGTTCTTCGACCGTCCAATGAGTCCCAGCGGCGGGCGATTGCCGCCCATGATGCAGCAGTGAGCCTCCAAACTCGACGGCGCCGCAGATAAATCAACGTAGTCTCGGGCGCGTTGATGTGCCCCGACCGAACAGGGCGCGTGGATTCATTCCTGCGCTTTTGTATGGCGCAGCCCCCGGCCAGCGTCAACGCGTGCCCATGCGTGTTCTCCGGCGCATGGGCGCGCCATCACCAACAATCCAAATCCTAGAGAGTCAACATGCCAATAAATACCGTCACCGCCGACAGGATCGAAGCGACCCTTATAACCGAACTGGTGCAGGTCCTAGAAGAATGCACGAACAT
The DNA here is from genome assembly GCA_964496915.1 of uncultured Rhodobacter sp. Taxonomy (GTDB): domain Bacteria; phylum Pseudomonadota; class Alphaproteobacteria; order Rhodobacterales; family Rhodobacteraceae; genus Pararhodobacter. Next base: position 10,729 of record CAZCAX010000013.1, on the reverse strand, counting down.
GGCAGACGGGCGCCGTGAGCAAGTAACGTGGGTACTGAGTGCAGAACAGGTGAGGGCCATCATTGCCGAAATCGGCTGTACCCGAATTGCGCGGCTGGTTTTGCGCGCGGGCGGTTGGGCACCGGCGCCGGGCGATTCAGATGCGTGGTGCTGGCGCCACAAGCACCCCATCAAAGAAAAGATGGTTGTCCTCCAAAATATTGAAGACCTAACCATCGCCGCGCGTGACCTTGACCCTCACGGCGTCCTAGGACTGGACCGATGACCTCCCGCCATGTTGCGGGAAGGCAACGCCGCGCCTCCGTCAGATGTAAGGCCAATCTCAGGCATTCAGCTTGAAGCTGACTCTGAATTCGGCTTGAAGCCGAATTCCTACCACAAATAGAGTCAACATAGAAAAACAAATCAACATGTAGTGCTTTCTACATGATCGATGAACCTTGCGCGGATGGATGGTTGCAAGCAAATCTCAGCTTTGATCATCTAACAGGAGGCCCACGCATGAGCACAGTCATTCCCTTCCCCGCCCCAATCGACTCCGCCACAGAACGGCTAATCTGCCTTTCAGCAGCCTTGGCAGATTTGGCACTCTGCCCCGTCACCAACTCCACCCGGGCTGAAATCATCGCACTTGCCGAGAATATCCGCGCGCTTGCAGCGGCGAACTGAATAGAAAGATAAACAAAGTGACTTCGCAAAAACACGATTTCGACCACGATTCCGAGGTCATTGAGTCGGGCACACAAGCCCGCTTTAGCGGGCCGGACGCGCCCAACGATGAGTTCTGCAACGACGCGGAGCTTTGGGGCAAGGACTGCCCCGAGTTCGACGCGCTTCTGGAACAGCCCGCCGTTCTGATGAACGGCGAGATGTGGGGTGCCCGAGACCGGCGCAACACGCAAGACGGTGCGTGGGTACAAACCTCGATGCCGTGGGCGAACTGGATCATCGGACAGGCGGCGGCAAAGAACTCCCCGGCGTGGGGGTTCTCTCGCCACCCTGTGGGTAAGACCAAAGAGGGTATCTGTATCGTCCTCGGTTCTTCCATCGGCAAGGCCCGCAAGGCCAAGGCCATGGAGAGCATGTACGCAGTAGGCCTCGATATCGACTCTGGTGCCAGCCTGAACAAGGTTCTGGCGCGGATCGAGGAGCTTGGGCTGTGCGCGCTTGTCTACACCTCCTATAACCACAACAAGCGCGGCCTGCACCTCAAGCGCGATGACGTGCTGCGAAAACTCGGCATCAAGGGTGACCCGTCAACCGACGAAGTTCGGCAATACCTGCGTGACTTCGACAAGAACCGGTATGAAGAGAACTTCATCGCTCAGGTGGAGATCACCGACCCCAAGAAACAGGTAAAAGAGGGGGTGGTGATCGAGCTATCGACGCCGCCGCTTGAAAAGTACCGCCTGCTGTTTCCGCTGAAAGAGCCTGTGAAGATCGTCGATCTGGCTGAGCGTCACGATGATGCGCTGGCGTGCTGGGAAGACGCTGTCACCGGTCTGGCGGTCAACATGCTGGACGTGCACTTCGACACCTCCTGTACCGACCCCTCGCGTCTCTTCTATACCGCTCGCCACCCTGCAGACGCTGACGACTACTACGCGGCAATCGTGCGCGGGCGTCCGCTGTCGTTTGGAGAGATCAAGCCGTTCAAGAAATCCTTGTACACAAGCAATCGGGGGAAGATCGACCCGTTCGAACTGGCGGGCGGATCAACCGGCGGGGACAAGCCACCGATGGCGTTCACCCCGTCGGGAAAGTCTTTGAACGAGTGGCACAGCCGCGCCAAAGAGCGCTTCCTTCTGGCGGACGTTCTGGAAACGTATTGCCCTGATCGAATCCGCAATGTCGGAGGCGAGGCGCAGGGGCATGTCCATGTGGAGTGCCCATTCGAGCACGAGCACTCGAAAGAGGGTGGCACGGGTACGATGGCTGTGAACGCACTGGATTCGAAAGAGGGTTACTGGACGTGGTTTTGCCACCATGACGCGTGTCAGGGGCGGCACAAGCTGCAGTACCTTGAAGAGGCACTGCGCTGCGAGTGGTTCCCAGAAAGTGTGCTGTTCGATGACCAGTTTGTGCTTGGTGCCGCCGACGGGGAGGAAGCCCCCCGCGACCGTACTGAGCGCCACGCCGCCGCCGCAGCCTCCACGCGCGACGCATTGTTGGAGATGGTGGCGGGTTTCGGCCCGCACACAACAGGGGCACAGGTCCGCGCCGTGATCCAGCGGGCGTTGGAGGTGGGGGCAGACGAACCCGCCATGGAACGCCTGAAAGAGGCAATCATCGCTGCCGAAGTCATCAAAGCCAGCCCGTACAACACGATGTTGAAGGAGGTAGGCGCCGCACACCGCAAGAAGAAGCGAAAGACGGCGCCGAAGAATGACGGCGCCAGTGGTATGAACGTACAGGCGGACGTCACAGACCGCCGAAACTACGCCATCCAGCGTATCGCTGACGCGAACGCGGTGACGCCAGTCCTGTTCAACTTCATGGATCAGTATGCCACCGTTGACGCAAAAGAGGGGCGTGTGCAGGTTGCGAACGTGTATGACTTTTATCCGATCATGGAGGACTTGACGGCGTGGACAAAGGCCTGCGGTGACGACGGCGAGACGGTCGAAGTTGAAACCCCAAGAGACGTCAGAGACTATATTTTTAACAGTGCCCGAGTACGTGGCACCCTGCCGAAGATCGTCGGTGTGAAGACAACGCCATTCTTTGACGCGGACGGAACGCTGGTTGAGACTGAGGGGTACCACGCGGGCAGCAAGGTGTATCTGTGTCTCCGTGACTTGAAGGTCCCCGGCGTCAGCCCGACGCCGACCGACGAAGACGTGAAAACAGCCAAGCGCCTGATCGTTGAAGAGGTTCTGGCGGACTTTCCGCTGGGTGGGAAGACCCGCAAGGAGATCATGGCCGTGTTGGACGGCGGGGAACCAATTCCCGCGCTCGCCAACACGATGGCGATGATCCTACTGCCTTTCGTGCGTGAGATGATCGACGGGCCGACACCCTTTCACGTCCTGAACAAGCCCGCGCCCGGAACCGGGGCCGGGTACCTCGCGGACATCACGTCGATTATCGGAACGGGTGCAGCAACGCCGCCCGTGACACTACCGAAACGGGCAGAGGAAACAGGCAAAACCCTGACGGCGGTGTTGATGGATGGTGGGCAGATCATATTCTTCGACAACATTAATCACGCCGTGGACTCGGCGGAGCTGGCGGCAGCGGCGACTGCGCCTAGAGAGGGGTACAAAGCGCGGATTCTGGGCAGGTCCACCACCGTCCTGACCCCGATTCGCCAGACGTGGATACTTACCGCGAATACGCTGACGCTGAGTGCAGAACTACTGCGGCGTTCCGTTCTGGTGGAGCTGGACCGGAAGGTCGCCATGCCCGGATTGTTCATGCCGGCAAGCGGGTGGCGGCATGAGGACGTACGTGCTTGGGCACGGGAACACCGAGGGAAACTTGTGTGGGCATGCCTCACGCTGGTTCAAAGCTGGGTTGCGGCGGGAAAGAAGCGAGACAAGGCCTCCAACCTTGCCAGCTTCGAAAACTGGGCCGGAATCATGGGGGGCATTCTCAAGAATGTGGAGATCGGCGGGTTCCTCCGCAATCGGGACGCGATGAGCAATCTAGCAGACGATGCAGCAGACGACCTGACCGTGCTGGTTCAGGAGATCGTAGATAAGATGAAGAACGCGGGTGATCGCCTATACACCGGCAATACCTCTAAGGAAGATGTAAATGGAGGCAAGTTCGGCTTGCTGGACATCCTGAACGCCATGGATGAACCGTTGAAGCTAGCGAACTGGGACTTCAGCGAACGCTGGGACGGCGACGCAATCAGCATCAAATACACGAACGCCCGGCGGGCGGGCACAAAGTTCAAGCTGGTTGCGATGAAGACCTACCGGGTGACAATCGACGGCGAAGAGGTGGATGTAGGGTTCAAGGACGGGAAAGACACGAACAAGAAGGCGAACTACTACACCATCGTGTATCCGAGGGCTGAGGCGTGATCGCGTGTTGACCGGGTCACTTGTTGACCCGTTGCGTTGATGATCTGTTGACTTGCAGAGGGCCGCGTCAGCGGCCTTTCGCGTCTGGCGGGGTGTTCTGCGGGTAGTTGCGGGTAGTTGTGCGGGTAGTTGAAGGCGATTTGCGGGTAGTTGTGCGGGTAGTTGAAACATCGCAAGCTATTGCAATAGTTTACTTAATATCTTTTTTGCGGGTAGTGCGGGTAGTTGTCTTGATCTTCTGTAAAGGGAAAATCGATATATTCTTTCGAAGGGGCATATCGGTGTCCGGGGTGGAAGATATATATATGTTATTACAGGTACGGCCCAACCCTCCGCAACTACCCGCACTACCCGCAAATTCTAATAAAATGTAATTATATCAAAAAGCTACGGGATATTGACTACCCGTACAACTACCCGCAAATCGCCTTCAACTACCCGCACAACTACCCGCAACTACCCGCAGAACCATACGACGCTGCGACCCTGCGCAGGACGCCCCCCTTCGGGCTTACCGCATCCGCTTGCTCACAACATCCGTAGGGCCTCAGAGATCGAGAGATCGAACAATCCGCGCCCTTCCATACCCGCGAAAACCCCCTCCCAGTGGCTGCCCAAGGGCGGCGCAGCAACCCGCCGAAAAGTTGTATCGGGCTATGATTTGCTTAACATGTTAACTTTTCCTTTGCGCGCGCGACTGACGTCTGCCCGTTTTTTCTATCGCATTCCCTCTTTTTCTGATGCCGCCGCACCCACCACCACGCCTGACATCACGACCAGTCGTTTTTATAAACACCGGATTTTTTTCAGGAGCATTTCAGTTTTTGTGTTTGCGTGCTTCCACCAGCATGTTCGCCCCGGAAAAATGTTCCCGCAATGTTCTCGAGTCACCCCTCCGCTGGGAAACCAAATTTACGCGGGAGTCAAGCTGAGTCATTTCATTTAAGCACTTGAAATGACTCGCGAATCATGCCTGCAAGGCGTATATAAATCACAACGAACAATGCTTATTTATATGAGGCTCGCCATGCCCCTCCATGCCGTCAAAAAATACGTTGTCTACTACCGCGTTTCGACCAAGGGTCAGGGCGAGTCCGGGCTGGGCCTTCAGGCACAAGAGCGCGACGTTGCTCTGTTCCTCGATAACTATTCCGACCAACCCTTTGAGGTCATCGGGACATTTACTGACACCAAGAGCGGTAAGGACCTGAACCGCCCGGCCTTGACCGCCGCCCTCGCACTGTGCCGCGAAATAGGCGCAGAACTGCTGACAGCGAAGCTCGACAGGCTTTCAAGAGACGTTGCCGATATAGCTAAGCTTCTGAAAGAAAAGAAGCTTTCAATCCGCATCGCGTCAATGCCGAACGCCGACAAATTCCAGCTTCACATCTACGCGGCCCTTGCAGAACAGGAACGGACGTTCATAGGCCTGCGCACCAAGGCCGCGCTGACGTCCGCCAAGGCCCGTGGCGTCAAGCTGGGCGGACTGCGTGAGAATACCCGCCAGCGCAACGTGGAAGCCATACAGGCCGCTGACGCGGCTGCACAGCAGTTGGCATCGGTCATCCTACCCCTACGCCGCGCCAATACTTCGCTTGCCGCCATCGCCGATGCACTGAACGCCGCGAACGTTCCAACTCAGCGGGGGGGTAAGTGGTACCCCACCACCGTTAAGAACGCGCTGGACCGCTTGGCAGCCTGAAACGCCGGGCCATCGTAACAGTAAGCCGATCAATGCCCGCGCCAGCGGGGGACCCCGCCCAACACCGCTGACGCGGCACACGACAAGGACATCGAACATGCAGGTTTTCACCTCCGCCACCGCACTAATCATGCTGACCATAATCTATACTGTCTTCTCGTACTTCTAAGCCCCCGCCCCAGCACATCACCATGCAAGCCCTTAAATTTCCGCCGAAGAGGCCGCGTCAGCGGCCCCACGGTGCACTAGCATTCATCCATGACGCCTGAGGCGCCGACGCCAACAAGCCCCCTCACAGCGTCTCACAGACGCGCGGGGATGGACAGGCTTAGGGCATGCGGACAGGCGCTGAGACGCGCGCCGGGGGCTTCGGTCTCGTTCGCGTCGGCTGTTCCGCAGGTTCGGAGTTGGCCCGCGTAGCGGCCCCAAAAGGCCCGTATGGTACCTTGGAGGGGGTACCGGGAGGGGCACTGGACCAGCCCCAGCAGCCGCTAGCCGGAGCAACTGCAACCCGTAGAATTGTAGGTAACTCGCATTTTTTCGCGTGAAAATGACTACAACTTGTTATGCAACCATAGCCGCCGTCGAGATCGTGAAGACAACTTTTTCAGTGTGGCCTTTCCAGTATTCTCCCTACTTGAGAATCCAGTCCGGTTCTTTTCAGCTTGCTGATCCACGCTTGCATTTAACCAAATCTAGTCATCAGCCAGTTTTGCCGGTTAGTCTAGAACTACTCTGCGGCGACCTGACACGATGCCCTGCCTTGAAGGCCCTGCGCCACGACACGGGCAACGGCCTCAGCAAGCATGGGGGGAACCGCGTTCCCCAACTGCCTGTACTGGGCGCTTCTGGACCCAGCCAACTGATAGTGAGCTGGGAAAGTCTGGATGGCCAAGCACTCATCGACCGTCAGGCGACGCAACCGGTCGGGGGCATATCCTGAGCGCGGTTTGCCACCGTCCAGTAGGTGGCGATGGTATTTTTCCACAAAGCTCGGTTCACCATCGAAAATTTCAGCTTCGTCTATGATTGGGGTCTTGTTGCCGCCCATAGATGCGGGCAGCGTCGTGGCCCATTTTTGCGCCGGAAGCGGTCTGCCCGCACCGTTAAACATCATGCCAGCGTACGGCGACTTTCGCATAATTGGGGATCGGGCAAACGTGATCTTCGCTGCGCAGGTGCGAGGATTGGTTTCTGACCCCGCCCGGCCTAAGGAACGCACAATTTCGGCAACTGTTGCTGGGCGCGACCTTTGGGTTTGCAGACCGTCTTCGAGAAATGCTTGAAGGTCGTCATCTGCGCCATTGAAGATGTCACGGTGAAGGCCGACTAGGAACATTCGCTCCCTAATCTGCGGCACCCCGAAGTCGGTCGCGTTCAAAATGACCAACGCGACGCGGTAGTGCTTTCGCCCCCTTTCGACGAGCGCCGTGCGGACACCTGCCCAGCGGTTCAGATAAGCCAGCGCTTTCACGTTCTCACACACAAAGGCTTTGGGCTGCAAACTGTCTACGACATCGAAGAATGAGTGTATCAGGCGGCTGCGTCCATCGTTGGGGTCCATCTTACCCGCCACAGAGAAACCCTGACACGGTGGTCCGCCGAACACCAGATCAACATCATGCTGCGAAAGAAGTTCACTGACCTTAGCGTCAAGTAAGCTGCCTTGGTGTATACTTGCAGTGTGGTTCAGCCGGTACGTCGCACAAGCGTCACCATCAATGTCGTTCGCAAAGACGATGTCGAAGCCCGCCCGCGCAAAGCCGACGTCCATGCCACCTGCGCCCGAGAAGAGTGATGCCGCCGTGAAGGCGTTGCGACGATCCAGCATGGAAGCCCTCCGGTTGGCATGTTCACATCATTTAGTTACCGATAGCCTAAGTCGATGGGTAAATCTACCCCAGTGTGACTTATAGTCCGTGGACGTATGGTCCACACTCCGCCTACTCCTAACGTCATGGACAAGCTGCCTTCAACTCTCGTTCAGACCTTCGCTAGCAACCTTAAAAGGCTGCGGGTGAAAGCCCGCCTGTCGCAGGAAGAGTTAGCGCTGAGGAGCGGGCTTGATCGCACCTACATCAGTGGCTGCGAGCGTGGTGTCAGAAACCCCTCCCTCGTATCCGTTGAGAAGATCGCTGAGGCACTGGGTGTATCTGTAAGCGAGTTTTTTGAGGCGGGGTGACAGAATGATCTACGATTTCAGGGCAGCGATTCGAGGCGTTTTGCTCCCGGTCACATCGTCACGCGAGCATCAATTCCTTGACGCGGTTGGCGCATACCTCGACCAAATCGGGGTAGCGGAAGATAAGGCGAGCTGGGTTAATCTACAGCTTCGGCGTTGGAAACGGGATGGCGCTCCCACGCCTGCTTTTCGGTCGTTCGTCAAACAGATGCTTTACTCCGAGAGCCGAGAACCTGTAACTTTCATGTTCGACAGCGTCGAAGGGCCGAACGGACCGGCCTACAAAGAAGCGGCCCGGCGTGCGTCCAATAACTTCTTCAAACTTCATGCATCGCTCGTCTCAAGCCATCTGCTCCCCCACGACGCAGCTCGGCAGATTCTGTCGCATTCCGGCATGATCGCAAGGCTTGCAGTGGAAGAACAGATGACGGCATCTGAGATTAGCCGTCTGATCGCCGTCAGGGACAATCGATTCTCGTTAAACTGGAGGACTGTTCAAGTCATTCTTTCAAGGTTGGGGTGCGCCCCGAGCATGACACTTAGCCAAGCGGAGAGCACTTTTCAGCAGGACAAAGATGCCGAGCCAGAATTATTTGGTGACTTGGACATTGCAGGGAGCATTGAGCGGGTTGCCTTTGTCGCCGACACCCTCGGCTGCAGGGGCGATTTCGTTGGCTGGCTGACCGACCTGTTTGTAAATGATTTTCACGCGCCCTACCTAATGCTTCTGCATTACCAGCTTTTAATCCAAGAGAGTTTCGATCACGCGGTCACTTATGCTTACGAGTTTAAACCTCGAGGGCAAGTCGTAGCCTGGCTGACGAGGGAATACATTTCTGCGGGCATCCCAGTCGCGCGGAATGCATTCCTGAACAACGCAAAAGCGACCCTTAAATTCGATCAAGCGTGGGTAACCGGACGAGCTGATAGCCTTCGGTCTGCGACCGCGCTCGCAAACATACTGGAAGCTATCGAGAACATGGGTTCCTTGGCTAAGGATGAACTGGCTTCTCAGATAAGAGGACTCCTACACCGGTACCTTCGTGTTGAGTCAGAGCAAAATGGCGGCGGTCTTCCGCATCTAGTTCCAATACTCTCCGAAGAACAGGCGAGCAACCTTCTCGCCGCCATCGGCGGAGGCAACACAACTACTACCGGAATCCTCGAACAGAGGGTGGTCGATTGCTTTGGTCTGAGAACCCATGCGGATGATGGATGGGCCGAAAGAGGTTTGGGAGACTCAGTTTTTGCCGCAAACACCTTCCGCAAGAAGCTAGGAGACATCGAATTTGAACTGCCGGTCCGCCCTTCGCCTAGGAATGTCTCGTACGAGGCGCACGGTGGTCACCTGACAGCCCCGTATGTCCAAGATCATCTCGATTCCTTCGCCTATGTTCTTGAAGTCCGTCAAGAAGAGCTGGAAACAATCGCGAGTCTAGCTGAATGGTCATTCGAGGTCGTTTTTGTAGCACATACCTTTGATCTCGGTTTGCCAGATCAGATCGCGGTTAGGGACTGTACTATATATCTCCGCTACGTGACTTTTGCGGACGTGGCAGAGGCACTGGCGGGCAGCGAGCATCTAACTTTAGTCAATGAACATCTAGTAGCTCCGCTGAACTCCGGCTTCGTACATCCCAACGTCCGCGAGCGAGCGCTGGAGTTTATCGGCTAGAGAGAGTGGTCGGGTGCCGACGATTGGGCTTCGACGTCAATTGCCTTCGAGGAGCCTTGAGCCTGCAAGCGAGGGTGATGCGCCGACGACAAGGCAAAGCTGCGTTTCGCTCGGTCGATGGCACAGTGGCACGTTTATCGGTTCGTATACTGAGGTCTGCCTCGTGAGGGCTAGACGCGGCTGAAAACGTGCCACATAACGTGCTTCATAGCGTGTCACATCGGTGATTCGTCCAGAGTAAGACAGCAAGTAAAATCAAGGACTTGCTGGGTTTGGTCGTGAAAAAAGCGATTTTCGAGTCTTCTCGACCGCACCATTTTTTCTTTTTACGCAGGTGAACAATTCACCGCCGGCAGGCGGTTAATAGACCTTTTAAAGGGTAATTTGTGGTATTGGGCGGGACAAATCACTGATGATTGTGCTTATTGACGGCGTTTTTCCTGATGCGCCTGTCAATTTTGCGATTTTGGCGCGAAATCGGCTCAGTTGGCGCGACCGCAGACATTGCGATTGCATTGCTTATCGAAGATCGCTTTAACTTATAGCCAATCAGGCGGAAAATCGCCGGCCAACAGGGGGTATACTGGTGTCATCAGGCAATCCTGACGGATTCGTCGTATTTGATCGTGTCCAGAAAAGTTATGACGGCGAAACGCTTGTTGTTAAGGATCTGAATCTCAGTATCGCCAGGGGCGAGTTTCTGACCATGCTGGGTCCATCGGGCTCGGGAAAGACAACCTGCCTGATGATGCTTGCAGGGTTTGAAACCGCCACTCATGGCGAGATTCTTCTGGCAAATAAGCCGATCAACAACATCCCGCCGCACAAGCGTGGCATCGGCATGGTGTTTCAGAACTATGCCCTGTTCCCGCATATGACCATCGCCGAGAACCTGTCCTTTCCGCTGGAAGTACGCGGCTTCGGCAAGTCCGAGCGCGAGGCCAAGATCGCACGCGCGCTGGACATGGTGCAGATGGGCGATTTCGGCAACCGCCGCCCGGCCCAGCTTTCGGGCGGTCAACAGCAGCGCGTGGCGCTGGCCCGCGCGCTGGTATTTGAACCCGAACTGGTGCTGATGGACGGTAAGCGGGAAGCTGAGGCCGTTTAGGGTCTGTAGTTCCAAGGCATGAGTGCGT
>CAZCAX010000012.1:0-107771 GCA_964496915.1 uncultured Rhodobacter sp. | reverse complement strand
TGCTCCTTCAAAGGTTGGGCAGACTCTACATCAGATTGAGGGAACTTCCGGGGGGGCAGGTCAGGGCAGGTCCGGGAGGACGTTTCTCAGAAGACGATCCGGTAAGGCTGCACTTCGCAATTCAGGCCTTTGTACAGAGCGTAGATCACACTCGGCTCCGGCCCATCTTCCGTGTCGATCATGAATGGCACCTTGTCCTTGAAGGCGAAGTACTCGAGCGCGTCGGCGGTGCGGACCTGCGGCAGACCCGACTTCCTCCAGGTTCGTCCATTAATGATGACCTCATCGTCCCAGGCCCACGAAGCGGTCATGAGTTCCTGTTCCTGCAGCAGTGACATTGGATCGCTCCCCCGCAGCTGTCGGACCTCGAACGTGTGGGGATCAGCTACGCAGGTATTGCAGAGGCGGCCTGATGTGGCACACAGATCGAGCCTGGCGGCTTCGTGGCCCTGCATGGCGGCCTTCTCCCAAAGAATATGGGCCTGGACCAGATCTTGCGGTCCGCCGCGACCTTCCTGATAAAGATGGGCAAGCGCGTATTGTCCGTCAGCGTTTCCGGACTCTGCAGCGCGGGCAAACCATTCGGCGGCTGCGCCATGGTCCTGCGCGAAATGATGCCCCAGAGCGTACATGTGCCCCAGTTGCACGAAAGACGGAACATGACCTTGCCCGGCTGCCTGCATGTGCCAGAAGGCCCTTCGCTCGAGATTTTCCGGCACGCCCCACCAGCCGCCCCAAAAGGACTCCGCCAGCCAGTATTGCGCTTCCGGGTTCCCGGCTTCGGCCAGTGGTGTCCAGATCGCGATAGCCGTAGCAGGGTCGCCCTGTTGCACGGCGGCCTGGCCGTCCTCGAAGCTCTGCGCGAGACTGGGGGCAGCAATAAGAGCTGAGAGCAGAACTGCTATGGACAGCGCTGTTAAGGAGCGGAAGGAACGATCAACCATTGTCGAGTTCCCTCAGGCAATTGTGAAGGTTTTCCACTTCACTGGATGCGCTGGGCAGAGCAGAAATCTGGATGTCGATCCCATTGCCCGTCAGTGAAAAATCACCGGCCGTACGGAAATGGTTCAGGAGCCGCAAACCGCCCTCCCGGTCGGCAAGCGTAAGCACGGCGACATCCGAGGATGTATCGGTGCCCAGAGATACCGTGAATGAACCGCCGGAAGGCAATGTGCCAGTGTATTCGTGAACACCTGTCCGGCTGACAAATTCGGCGGCGCGGACCGCGAACCGGGTTCTTTGCTTTTCGAAAGTAAACGCAACGAGCGGAAGAGCTTCGCCCGAGCTTATGTGACATATGGGGCTGGCTGGTCCGCTCTCAGGGATGAGTGGAGTTTCTCGCGCATGCCACTCATGCGCCATAGCTGGAGCGGTCAAGGCCGCTGCAAATGCGGTTATGGCCACGAGGCTTAATCCAGGAAAACGCATCGCCATCCTCCAGTCTGCAAAGTCGTGCCGGAAAGTTATCGACCGCCGGAAGAGCGTTCACCCCCCTGTTCAGGGGGGTAGGAGGTGGACGCGCCTATTCCCAATCATGCCCGTAGAGACGGAGGCAGCGGGCGATCTCGGCCTCCGGCGTCTCGCCCTCGTCTTCTAGCGAAAAGAGGACGGCCTGCCAGTCGGCGCGGGCGTTGCGCCGGTCGATGGGCAGGTTGTCTGGCGCGAGGATTGCCCCGCTCATATCGACGACATTGCCGCTTTCGAGCAGGAACAGGGCGAAATTGACCGTGTAGTCGATGCCCTTTTCAAGCAGCGGAAGCTGTTCGCTCTCCGGTTCGGCCTCGATCGCGCGCTCAAGCACGGCGCTGCATAGGACTGTGTCGTTATACAGGTCGTAGGCGCCCCTGCCGGTCGTTTTAAAATGCGGTGAGAAGTCCTGCGCGAGCGCTACCGGCGTGCTCATTGCGACAGCGATCAGCGGGATGCAGGCGATGCGGTTGGGACTGCTTCGTGTCATTGTCCGTCGCTTTCGGCATTGGCCAGAGTCATGGTGATCAGTTGGCGGGCGGTTTCGTCTTCCTCGCGCGCCAACGCATCGCGCAGGATCGGCAGGGCGGTGGTGCGGTCGTGCCCGGTCAGCGCCATGGCGATATGGACGCGCGTGCGCCATTCCGGACTGTGCAGACCGCTGGCGACGATCTCGATATAGCGGCCCGGAACCCTCGCCAGGATCCTGTGGAGCGTTTCCCGCGCTCTTGCGATGTCGTCCTGGCTGTCGCCATCCCATTCCGGCAGGGCGTCCCCCTCGCGCGAAAGTTCATCGAGCCAAACGATGGCCGCCTCTATCTCGGCGACCCCGCATTTCTCCCCGATCGCGGCGAGGCGCTCCTCCGGGAGCTCGTCCCAAGGTCCAAGATCATGGCGGGCATCGCGCACCAGCATAGTGAGCATGGATATCCTGTTGAAGATCGGTCCCGGCCATTCCTTTCCCAGATCCTCGACGATGGCATTGCACTCTTTGACCCAGGCATGTTCCGCCGCGACATCGCCGAATCCGGAAGCGAAGGGGTCGTCCTCGTTGAAGGTCGCTTGAAACAAGGCGTCCCAATCGGCGATGCGTTGCAGGAGTTCTGCGCTCAATCCCAGGCTGGCGGGATCGACCATGTTTCCACGCTCGTCGTCCCAGAGCGGTGCGCAGTGATATTCGGGCGCCAGCCTCAAACGCTCCGGGTTCGGCGCATCCGCGGGCGGCGGATCGGACGAAGTGGGCGGAGGCGCTATTGAAGTTACTTTGCTTGCTGGTCTGCTCCGTCGCCGGAAGAACCACGAAAGCGCGATTGTCGGCGCGGCGATGACCGCCAGTTCGACAATGGTGGGCTCGAACCATGTGCGCCAGACGCCGAGCCGGTCGAGCGCGACGACGAAGCCGAACGCCGCGATATAGATGAAGAAGGCGCGCAAAATGGCGCGACGCCCCTGCCGCTCGGTATCGTCCTGCGGCGGGAAAGCCCGCGCCACCCAGATGAGATATGCACCTTGCAGGACGGTATTGACGGCAAAGATCGGCAGTGTCCAGCGCGACAGGGCCAGCAGCGAGAGCCCCGACGCGAAGGTCAGCGCCGCCCCGACCGTCGTCACGCGTGTGCGCCGGCGCTCCCTGCCGGCTTGCGCATCGCCGAGCATGGTGAGCAGTTCGTCGGCCATCGAATCCAGGACCAGCGCGCGCATGTGGACGATGCCGCCCACGACGTAAATCATGCCGATGGCGATGGCGATCAGGGTGATGATGCAAGCAAAGCTCTCCGACATGGCGTGAGCGTATCGATGCCCGGTAATCCCACACCCCCCTGAACGGGGGGGTGCGCCCCGTCGAGCCGACGTTCAATATGTCGGCATGACAGATATTGGACAGGTCCAGGACAGCAAACCCCAGCCCTCCATCGGCCGCTTCGTCGGCATCGTCGCCGTGTTTGTGGCGCTCGGACCACCCGTCGGAGCCTTGGCGGTTACGCTTCTCCTTGCCGTTTTGGGCCTCGATTCGGGGCTCGCTGCGGACGGTTGGCTGGATCAGGGCCGTTTCGCTGTGGGGGTGATGCTGCTCGGCCTCGTGTTTGGCCTGCCGATTTCCTACATGGTCGGCGCCGCCCCGGCAGCGCTGGTCGGACTTGCGATTGCTGCATGGGATGCGCGCACGGGACGCATTTCCCTCTATGTCGCGCTCGGAACCGCCCTGCTGCTGGGCGTTCTAGCAGCTTCGCGAGCGTCCGGTCTCGTCTCGGCGTCGGAAGGTGAACGCGCCGCGCAGATCGCGATCCTGTTGGCCCACCTGGCCGCAGCCGGGCTGTGCTGGCTCCTCGCGCGGACGATCTTCCGCGGACCAGACAGATCGAACATTTCCAGACAAGGGGAAAGCAATGAGCAACAGTGAGGCAGTGGCGGGTCAAGGACGACCGCATCTGCATTCATGGAAACGCTTCGCGGGAATTATAGCGCTCTACGGTTTGCTCGGTCCTCTGATTGGCGCCATAGGGGTCAACGGGCTCTTCACGGTCTACGTCGTCGGCGTTGAGGTCACGAACGGCAAATTCGGGGACATCGCCCGGTTGTTCTGGGGCGGCATCGTGGTCGGCACCATTGTCTCAGGGATCATCGCCTACACATTCGGAATCGTATCGGCGGCAGGTGTTGGCCTTGTCGCTGCGCTCCGCGATCGGCGCAAGGGCGGAATCGCCTGGCGTGTCGCACTGCTCGCCGCGCTCGCATTCTGGCTGCTGACGTCGCTGGCGGCCACTGCGGTCGTGCCACCGCAAGGATTGGTGCAATGGATCGGCGCGCTGCTTGCCGCGCACGTGCTGGCGGCGGCTGTCTGCACCTGGATCGCGCGCCGGATATTCAGATAGGGACTGGCACGCCATCAGAGGGGACGGGAGAATGGAAGCACTCTCCACGCCGGAACGCACCCCGCGAGACCACAGGTCGTGGAAACGCTTTGCCGGCATCGTGCTGCTGTTCGCCGTCCTTGGGCCGTTCATCGGGGCCATTATCCCGGTCATGCTAAGCTTCGGCGAATTGCCATATCTGACGCAGATCGGATCCGCGTCCAAGGCGTGGGGCTTCATCCTCGCCCTCGGACTGTTCGTTTCCTTCAGCCTCGGCGGGCCTCAGGCCCTGGCCACGGGCCTCGTCATGGCGTTCTGGTATCGCCGCACTGGCGTGATTTCCCTTTGGGGCGCCCCACTTTGCGCCCTGACGGTCCTCGGCCTGCGGCTGGCCACTGTCGGCATGCCGCATTTCGGTAGGCAGACGCCGCTGCCATTTGAAGCTTCGGATCATTTTTGGCTTGTCACGGGGCATCTGGCGGTGGCGCTCGCCTGCGCGGCACTTGCGCGGCGATGGTTCGTGCCGATCAGGTCGTCAGAAGATACAGAAGGCTGAGAAGAGCGCCGAGCAGCACTGCGCCCGCCATCATGGCGATGGTGGTATTGCGATCCCTTTGCGCTTGCCGCTTGTACTTCATCGCCAGGGGCGGCAGCTCCGACCTATGGCCCCGGCGGGCGTTCTTCTCGGGGATGCCTTCGGCGATGAAGATTTCGGCATCGCGGACCAGCCCCTCGACCCAAGCCCAGACGCTGATCGAGGTCTGCGTGACTTTTCCCGTATCCGTATCGAACAGAAAGACCGGGGAATCCGCGCGGGGATGGTAGGCGCGGCTGTCCTGCAGGATGAACCAGGGCGACATGCCATAGCGCGCGCCGATGAAGATGGCGTCGTCGGGAACGAGATCGCCCCCTTCCGCCTCCCATTCCGCGCGCCTTTCGCGCCCCATCCGGTTCACCTCGGGCAACTGATCAGCGTAGATCTGGAGTTCGCGGTCGTCCACCAGCCGCCCGGCCCGATGGCCGATCAGGGAAAGCACATCACGGTAACTCCGCGGGATGGGGCCGGTCGTGAATTCGAGCTGACGGATTTCCTCTTCGCTCAAGCCCGCGATGTCCTCTGGCCGGGCGATGCCGTGTTCGATCAGCGTCTGGCGCAGATTGTCCGCATTGAGCGTGATGGCGGCACGGCGCGCGCTAAGCGTGTGCGCGCCAATCCATTCGGGCCATTGACGCAGGGGCAATGTGCCGGCATTCGGCACCATGTCGAGCTTGTCCCACAGAAAGCCGCTGCGGTCATAGTCGGTATGGGCCTGGCCCATGGCGATCTCGATATAGTCGTGCGGCACGCCGAGATCGAGCACATAGACGATCCTCAGTCCCGCTCCCAAAGCGCTCGGCTCGGTCCTGGCCCAGAGCGGCGATTGCAGCCACAGGCAGAAGGAGTCGCAGGGCCGGATTTCGATGCCGAAACAGCGTCCGCAATAATCTTGCCAATCCTCGCCGGGAAGTGCCGCGATTCCGGCCAGCGGACCATAGGCCAGCGGCGGCATGGCGGCGGGGGGATGGGCGGCGGGGGGATGGGCGGCAACACCCTCGGGCATCGGCTCGAAATCGAGCATATAGGCGGAATCGAACAGCAGACCGCCAGCGGCGTCGATCTTTTCGGCATTGACGACCAGATAGCGCGCCAGCGTCAGCAGATTGTCGTACTGCTCAACGGTCCCCTCGTGGAAATGATGCTCGTAGCGATCGCTCATCCCTGCCATCTCTCAAAAGCGACCCTCAGCGGTCCCGTCGGACGGTGGCGTGCTGCACTCGGCCCCGCAGTCCCTTGCGACATGGTTCTGGTAGATGTCGCACAAGCACAGCAACGCGCCCCCTTTCAAAAAGACGTCGAGCACGATCAGGGTGGCCATTGTCAACTCTCTCCGTTTCTTGCGTCACGGCTGTGCGGCCATCTCGGCCAGAGCCGGACGGGCGCCGATATGCTCCGGGTTCTCCTCGAGAACCTGCCGGAAATCGGCGATGGCGCCCGGCATATCGCCGAGCGCCCGGCGGGAGCGGGCGCGCAGCAGGTAACCGGTCCAGTTTGCTCCGAGCCTGATAGCGCGGTCGAGATCGACAAGAGACTCATCGTGCCGGTCCAGCCTTTGCAGGGCTTCGGCACGGCCGAGCAGTGCCGGCGCATGGTCGGGATCGAGCGCGAGGGCGCGGGCATTGGCATTGACGGCGCCGGGGAAATTCTCGCTCGAATATTGCAGTTCTTCGCCATACATGTGCGCCGCAATGACCATGCGCTCACGTGTCGGGGCATCGGGCTCATAGCCCCTCTCAAGCGCCATCCCGAAGTGGAAATCGGCCATCATGTGATCGCCCTGGTCGAACCAGACATGGCCGAGCTCGGTATCCAGCAACGCACTGCTGCCCTTGCTGTCGAGGAGATCGACAGCCGCATCGTATTCGCCTCGTGCGCGCAGGATGCGCGACGCTTCGACCGCACCCAACGCCTTTTCCTCGTCGGTGCCGCGGATGATTGAGCATACATGAAGCCTGGCGTCCTCGTCCCGATCGGCGAGGCAGTCCCGCAGCGTGAAGGGAACCTGGGCATACGCGGGCGCCGCGACGATAGCGGCGAAGACGATGCTGAACATGATCGACCGCATGGGTGCCCTTGGGCCAGCGCCCCGATACCCGCGCTTCGTCAATTGAAGCATGTCTGATGCGTGCGCGATGTCTGGTAGCATCTGCGGGGCTCATAGGTGCGAACAGACGTGGACGAGCCGTAGGACGTACCACTCGGCCAGACGCCCGGACCGCCGGAGTTGAAATGGGCCATGTCCTCGGCGCTGCAGGCGGCCATGAGCGCGGTCACGGTCAGGGCCAGGGCAATCTTGAGCGGATGTTTCATTGGAGTTTTCCTCTGGATGGTTGTCGATGGCATCTTGTCGGGGAATGCGCGGTCGGTTCTCCCCCTGTTCAGGAGGGGACGGATCACCAATCCACACGGTCGGGAGGAGGGGCGGCGTTGTGCAGGGTTTCGGGGTCGAGCGGCTTTGGGCCGCCGGAACGGATGATCGGCCAGAGCATGGGCAGACAGACCGCGGCGAGGGCCATGAAGGCAGCGGCAGCAGGCTCGAACCTGCCGTGAACAACCATCAGCGCAATACCGACGATGACGATGGCGGCGGTAAGCAGGGCCACGACGCAGGTAGCGATCCATTCGACACGGCCCGGCCCCGCCTCCAGGACGGCTTGCGGGTTCGCCTTCTTCAGTCGTCGCGCCAGGGTGAAGGTCAGGCCTCGGAAGGTGGCATCGCGCCTTTGGAGGCGGCCCCAATAGCGGCGCTCCTCCTTCGTCCAGCGCGGCCAGCAGATGTCCGAGAGCTTGTGAGTCCGGCCCGTTCGTTCGACGAGCAAACAGCGCGACGCCGCGCCGGTCCCTTCAGCCAGATTGAGGCGCATGGACGCGATATCGGTAAGCGCTACACGGCCCTCGCTGGAGCCGATATGCCAATGCAGCACGGCCCCGTCCAGCCAATAGGCCCGCCGTCGGTGAAATAGGCCGGGGCGGAAGACATGGCCATGCTGGCTCTGTTCGCGGGCGTTGGTCATCGCGCCAATCCGCCGCTGCTTACGGCAGGATGCGAGTGGCAATCATGCCGGAGCAGAACTCCGATGTCGGCCCGGCCAAAGGTGTGCCGATGATCTGCCACAAGCCATCGTCGCGCCGGGTCAACTGACCGCGGAAATTTGCTGAAGCGTACCCTTCCGGCTCAAGCAGCCACTCTTCGCGCTGGAACTGGAGATGGCCGGCATTGTTGGCCCCGCGCGGCGCTGTCAGGACGAAACCGGAGATCGTGAAGCTGCCCGCGACCTCGGCAAATTCACCATTCGCTCCGGCGAGCACCGGAACGAATCCCAGTGTGCCATTGACGCGCAACTCCGTTCGCCCCTCGATTTCGCTGACTGCGATATCGAGCACGACACCATGCTCACCGTCCTCACACAGATAGCTCCCGGCATAGATGCCGCCGACACCCTCGCCACCGGCGGGGATCTGCGCCCAAGCGGGAGAACCGAGCATCGCGGACATAACAAGGGCGAGAGTGGCGCGTTTAACTTTCATGGGGTGATCCTTCTGTTGCGGCGAGGTGGCGCGTTTCTTTGCCGGGGGCGTCATCCGTGGTGGCAGGATCGGGCAGGCACGGCCCCGGCGCACCCCCCTGAACAGGGGGGGTATCAATCCCGCCAGGGTGTCGGCGTCGGGGTAAGGCCGTAGCGGGCGTCGCAGGCGTGAATGTCGGCAAGGAAGGCGTCGGTTTCACGCCTGATATCCTCGTCGGTTTCCGCGTCAGTAAGTTGCCTCCCACGCGCCCGCATCCGCGCGCGGGTCTCGGCCTCCATCTCGCCGCCGGTCAGCGGCATGGGCACGGGCGAGGGAACGGGCAGATCGCGGAAATATGCCTGCCGTGCATGGGCCATGCGATCTTCGGCCCAATCGGCGAAGTTCGGCGCCGCCATCCTGAGCAGGGCATAGAGGCCGAGGCAGTCGAGATGGGCCTCGGCGCGTTCGAGTGCCTTTGCCGGCCCGGCCGCAAAGCCGATGGACATTGCCAGGATGACCGGGAGTGCCTTCATGCTCATCCCGGTGCGCCTATTGTCCGCCGGCCTGCGCAAAGCCGTATTTCGCCTCGCAGGCGATGATGTCCTGTTGAAAGCTTCGCGCCTCCACTGCTCGGCGCTGTAGCCTCTCCGTGAAGGTGGCTTCGTCGGGGTTCTGTCCGTCGGCGATCATCTCCTGCCAAAGCTCCTCCAGACCGCGGGACTCGTGCATGATGCGCTCGTAACGGGCGTTGCCTGCGGCCTGAACCTGCCCGATGATCTGTTCGACCGACAAGCCTGCGTTTTCCGCTTGATAGCGCCCGAGCGCGAATTGCGCGCGCTCACCGGCAGCGGCCTGGTCCATCGGGTACATGGCGCCGCGAAGCCAATAGGCGGCTGCGCAATCGAAATCGGCGATTTGGGGAATGGTAGGGGTTTGAGGTATGCCGGGTCTTGCATTGATCACTTCGGTGATTAGGCTGAATCCAAACGTCCGGTCACATTCGGCCAATCCTTCTGCTGCCAAGTCGGCGGGCATTGCATCGGAGACATCTGCGAACTTGGCCATGGCGCTGATCTGTTCATGATCAAGATCGAAACGATCTCTCAAAGCCATTCGCCGTCCCAGGAAATTGAAATCCGCTACACTATACTGTGCATATTCGACGGCACAGTACATGGCGTATTGGGCGTCGTTCGACCGGTCCTCAGTCTCCGCCTGTGCCTCTCCCGGTGCGGCGAGCGCCAGCGCGACCAACACCGTCGCGAACCCCGCCAATCTGTTCAGTGCCATCGCCATAACCATTGCCTCCGCCGGTGGTTTGCACCCGTGACGACAGGACTAGGCGCGCGCAGGCACGACAGCACCCCCCTGTTCAGGGGGTGTATGGCAAAGAGGTGCGGCAATAGGTTAGGTAAGAATATGGATCAATCTGGTGCTGCATCTCGGCCCGGAGGTTCCAACCCTTAAATTTCGTCTGTTGCCAGAGGAGGCCTCAAGCCTTTGTCCGCCCGCCTTACGCCCTATGTTCTGCTTTCAGCCGCGGTTGCGTTCAGCGTCATTCTGGCGGCGATCATGCTGGGCGTGGCGATGGATCAGCGCTGGCTGGGGCTTGGGGTCACTTCTCAGGCTGAACTCGACCTGGCCTGGATCGATCGCGTCAATCCGAATGGTCCTTCGCAAGCGATTGCGCCGTCCAGCGTTCTGGTCGCGATCACGGGTCGTGGAGGCGAGCGGATCGAGATCGGGCCGGGGGATATTATCGAGGAACCGGATGCCCTTGCCAGCTACGAGGCCATGCGGACCTTCTTTGCACGGCAGGACGCCATCGCCGAAGCACTGGGCATGAAGCCGGTGGAGATCGAGACGGACCATCTTTCGGTTCTGCGGCGGGATGATGTGCTGCCCCCGAGCCAGCGCCCCATCACCAGCCTGCCCCCGTCCTTCTGGATGCAGATCGGCGTCGGGCTGGCCGGTTTCTGGATCGGGGCCTGGATCTGGGCCTTGCGGCGCGGCGAGTGGGCGACGCGCTTCCTGCTGCTCGCCGGCGCGGGGTTGATGGTCTCGGCTTTCCCTGCCGCCGTCTATTCCACGCGGGAGCTGGCGCTTCCAGGCGGACTGTTCCGGGTTCTCTCTGCCTTCAACCATTTCGGGGCGATCACCTTCGGCGTTGGCATGATTGGGTTGTTTCTCGTCTATCCCCGCAAGCTGGTGTCGCCCCGCTGGCTGGCGTTGCCCGCCGTGGTCTTCGGCGCCTGGCAGATGGTGGACATCTTGCAACTGGCGGAGGGGCCGGGATTAGGCTTTCATCTTGCGGTCGTCATGGCCCTGCTGAGCATCGTGGTCCTGGTCTCCATCCAGTTTCGCCTGACACGCGGCAACCCGCGCGACCGCGCGGCGCTTGCCTGGCTCGGGCTGGCGGTGATCGTGGGCGCGGGCGCCTTCGTCGGCACGGTCATCGCACCCAATGCGTTGGGGATCGGTGCCGTCGTCTCGCAGGGCGAAGCGTTCCTGTTCTTCCTGCTGGTCTATGTGGGGGTTGCGCTCGGGGTCGCCCGCTATCGTCTGTTCCAACTGGACGAGTGGGCCTTCCGCATTCTCTTCTATGTCGTCGGCGTGCTTCTGCTTCTCGTCCTCGACGCGATCCTGATCGTCGCCATCGTCGATGAGCGCGCGCCGGCCTTCGCGCTGTCGCTGCTGATCGTGGCTCTGGCCTGGCTGCCCCTGCGCGACATGCTGGCGCGTCTTGTGCTGCGCCGCACCGAGCCTGAGCGCGGCAACCTCTTCCGTCAGGTCATGGATGTGGCACTCACCCCGCCGGGCCGCGACCAGCAGGCGCGCTGGCGGGCGCTTCTGGAGAACGCGTTCCGTCCACTTTCGGTTACGGTCGGCACAGAAGTGCAGATTCCGGCGCTGATCGATGACGGTCTGGCGCTTGCCGTGCCGGGTGCCGGTGGTCTGCCAGGCTATCGACTGGACTATGCACATGCAGGGCGAAAGCTGTTTTCCCTGCGCGATGCCGACCTGGCGGCCGAGCTTACGGCCATGCTGGCCAATGCGCTGAAAAGCCGGGAGGCCTATGAAAAGGGTGTTGCCGAGGAGCGCGAACGCATCGCTCGCGACATCCACGACAATATCGGTGTGCAATTGATGGGCGCGCTGCACAGCCGGGGGTTGGCCCGCAAGGACACGATGATCCGCGAGACGCTGACCGATCTGCGCGACATTATCAACAACGCCTCCAATCCCGACCTCTCCTTCGACGAGATGCTGGCTGACCTGCGCTCGCAGACGTCCGAGCACCTGTTCGCCGCCGGGGTGAAAATGGAATGGCGGGTGGAGAATGCCAGCCCCGCAGTCCTGCCGCTGGCCGCCGCACATACAGTGCGCTCGGTCATCCGCGAGGCGGTGCAGAACGCGCTCAAGCATGGACAGCCGAAAATGATCGACGTCGCTATTCGTCTCGATGGCGGGTTCATCGTCCTGTCCGTCGCCGATGATGGCGACGGTTTCGATCCCGGCAGCGTCCAGGCCGGCAATGGGCTTGCCAACATGCAGGCGCGAGTGACCAGCCTGGGCGGCCAGTTCGATGTCACCAGCGGGGCAGACGGTACCCGTATCGAGGCGCAGTTCCCTGTTAATATTATACGGATTAAGTAATGACGAAGATACTCATCGTCGAGGACTTGAGCGAAACCCGCCGCTGGCTGAGCGAGATCGTCTGCGCGGCTTTCGACGAGTCCGAGATCCACGAAGCAGCGAGCATGCGCGCCGGCATCGCTCAGGCGGCGGCGCGCGACTACGACGTCGCGCTGATCGATCTCGGCCTGCCGGACGGGTCCGGTCTCGACGTATTGCGCAATCTGCGCCTCCTGCGCCCCCAGACTGTCTGTGTTGTCACCACGGTGATGGGCGACGACGCGTCGATCGTGGGTGCTCTTTCGGCAGGCGCACAGGGTTATCTGCTCAAGGAGCAACCCCAGGATCTGCTGGTCCGGCAGCTCAAGCAGATGGCCGAGGGCATCCCCGCGCTCTCGCCTTCGGTCGCGCGCCGGATCATGGAGCATTTCAAGAGAACAGGTCCGGCCGCGCCTGAAGACGATCTGACTGGACGCGAACGCGAGGTGCTCGGTCTGATCGCGCGGGGGCTGCGCAATGGCGAGGTGGCCGAGGCACTGAGAATCTCGGAGAACACAGTGGCGGGCTATATCAAGGATATCTATCGCAAGCTCGGTATTTCCTCGCGTGCGGAAGCATCCTGGCATGCGGCAAGGCTGGGCCTGGGTGAAGCCTCCGCCGCCAACAAGAAGAGCAAGTAACGTCCTGCTCCGGATTCTGTAATTCTCTCGGAGGGCGCCAACCGGATTCCAGCGCATCTCGCTCCAAACCGTCATGCGCCGCTGCAGAGAAAGGCGACACCATGGTGTTTGCGCGTCATGATTTTGGGGTTTGTAGCGTGCGACTGCTCGGCGGTTCATGTCGCCGCAAACAGTTGGTCAAATGGATCGCGTTGACTCTCAGGTTCCACGAGCATCGACACCTTGCTGCCCCTAGCGTTTTTCGCCTTCCCTGAGGGGGGTGCCAAAATGTAGGCACTGCCTATCGCATTGATATTCGGTCACTCTATCGGGTGTCGTGAAACCCGGCAAGATGAAATCAGCGGGGTCACTCCATGGGGATATTTCGCTCGGCCATGGCACTCACGCCGCATCGCGGGTGTAAGATGTGATGATGCCGCCAAGCTGGCGGCGCTGGCGGATCGGGCCGTCACGGGCGGGCCGAAAATCGACC
The DNA here is from genome assembly GCA_964496915.1 of uncultured Rhodobacter sp. Taxonomy (GTDB): domain Bacteria; phylum Pseudomonadota; class Alphaproteobacteria; order Rhodobacterales; family Rhodobacteraceae; genus Pararhodobacter. The sequence goes on along the minus strand of CAZCAX010000012.1, from coordinate 94,559 downwards.
TGAAGCACGTTGTTGCCGATGCCCCGTCCACGATGTGGGCGTTCGGTGTTGTAATGGCGCACCCAGGTCCGCAGGATGTAATCGAGCTGCGACCGGCTGAAACAGACGAAGAAATCGAGACATTCGCGCTTGATGGTCGCGATGAAGGACTCGGCGAAGGCATTGGCGTCGGGCACCCTGTGCGGGATCTGGATGACCCGGGCGCGCTGCGATGCCCAGACGGTATCAAAGCTGGCGCTGAACTTGGTGTCGGCGTCTCGGATCAGGAAACCCGGCGCGATTCCCTGATTTGCGCACCACATCAAGGTGTTGCGCGCCTGCTGCGTCACCCATGCCGAGTCCGGGGCATAGGTCGGGGCGCTGCAATAGACGCGACGGTTGCCAAGATGGATGAAGATCAGCGCATAGACTGTCCTTGGCCCGCTCAGCGTGAACACAGTCTTGGTGAAGAAATCGCAGGCGATCATGGTTTCCATATGTGCCCGGACGAAGGTGGTCCATGGCAGGGCGGGCTTCTTTCTGCGTCGCTCAGGGCTTGGATGGATGCCCGCCTCGTTCAGGATGCGTTTGACGGAATTGGCGCCGGCTTAGAGCCCCAGCTTTTTCAGCTCCCCCGCGATCCGCTTGTAGCCCCAGAGAAGGTTTTCGGATCCGATGCGGAGGACGACATCGCGCAACTCCTGCGTCAGGCGCGGTCGTCCCACGGCCTTGAAAGGGCGTCCGCTGTTCATCTGCGCGAGCCAGCGCCCGTAGGTCGCGGGCTTTGCCACTTCCAGAAGCCCGTCGATCTCATGCCCGCACTCAGCCCCGATGCGCAGGAGTTCGGCTTTCTCAGCTGGCGACAGGATGATCCTCTGCGTCGGGATGCGGGCCCGCAAGATCGTAATCTGGGCCTTGAGCAGCCTCAGTTGCGCGTTGTGGCGTGGCATGAAGAACTGGTTCAGGAAGACCAGAAGCAGGGAGAGTGTCGATTTCATCTTGCCGGGCTCCGCCACGGCCTTTAAAAAAACGCCGCTATGTCAACGTGATGGGCCTCGCTTACATTTTGGCACCCCTCTCAGGGAAGGCCCAAAAACGCCGAAATCGGCAGATGGCCGCCATCAAGCCGGGGTTGGGGGGCAGGGCCTCAGTCTCGTCGCTGCAGTCAATCGCAACGCTTCGAGCGTATTTCGCTGCGAGTCGCGACTGAACCAAATGACGATCCAAACCATCGGTCGCGTCAATGAAAACAATAGCTTAGGGGGTGGAGAAGGTTGGATTTCAGTCCCATCCCCTCCGGACGTTCGACGAACACCCGAAGCGCCTCGTTGAAATCTCGCTCATCACTTCGACTTCAGGGCTTCAAGTGAGGATTAAGGCGAAATCGCTGACCCCGGAAGATCAACACGCCATGACATGAACCTGATCATCTGCGTGCTCCGCCCAACAAGAAATCAGCACAAGATCAATATTGCGACTCCGCCCAGTTTATCCGCCAGTCAATTGTGTCGCCCAGCATATTGCCAAGCTCGAACAGGATTGTCTCATCATCACCGCGTCTGAAGACCGTCCAAGGCAGGACAAAATAGCCATGACTGTCATCACCGGCGCGTCGCTCTGGCGTAACTCCGGTCTTTTCCTGAACAACCAGGATATCTTTCTCAGCGACCCTGACGACTATTATGCCCTCGAAACTGCCGAAACCCGTTCCTTTCATCGCAATTCCCTCTTATCGCGCCAGCACGGGCGATGCCGCGCGCGCCAGACGTTCGGCCTGCGAAAACAGACACATCTCCAGATCGTAGATTTTCGGAGCGGCTTCGGGTAGAGCTTCGATCACAGAATTCAGCAACGTGAGATAGGATTGATAGGCTGTTTTCCGTGGCATGCTGACCCATCCGGGATGCAGTAGCGAGAGTTGCTTTCTGGCGTTTTCTGGAAGCGTCGAAAATCCCCGCTTCTTTCCCTGCCAGCCGGTTACGGTATTGCGCCCCGGAAGATAGGGAAAGAGTTCACCTTGGTCAGGGCGGCCTATAATATGAACTGCATTCAGCGCGACCGCGACACGCGCATCGTAGATCGCGTAAACTTCAGGCTCACGAATAGCGAGCACTTTCGAGAAGCTGGCGATCCCTGAGAATTCGATATCCGGAACTTCCTTCGATGCTTCCCTTGCATATGCAGAAATCCTAGCTTCCGAATTGGTTCTTATGCCACCCCAGTCGCGTATGATGAAGCGCGTCAAGCGTTCGCGCTCCTCTAACGACTTCGCATCCTTCCAGAGCCGAGACATGCGTTTTTTCAAATCGACGTTTGCTTCGTATCCATCTCCTTCCGGAAGACCAGAAACTGCGCCTCTGATATTGTCTGGAATCGGCCAATGATAGGTGCTCTTCAGTGCGCCCAGCCCGAATCCATGAAACTCGTCCTCGCCCAGAAAATAGGATCGTAGCGTATTACTGATATCGCTCAAATCAGACTCTCCATGCAGAAACTTATGTCGCACACTGTGATCAGTTTTCTGATGCCGCACAGGTTCGGACCATCTAGAACCCCCCGGGGTGGGAACGTCAAGACGACTGTATCAGCAGGACAAGGCTAGCGTCTCGATGCAACCTTCGTTTGTGTCTTTCGAGTGAGCAGAAATACGTCACGAGACAACCATCGACAGCGAAGAAACGACTGCTGAGCTACCCGCTGAGCACCCGGATAGCTGGCTACCGGCGCTCAGCGAGAAGTTGCAAGGCCCAGCCTGTAACGGCATTCTCTGAACTCCGCCCAAGCCACCTGCGAAAGACCAGTCGCCGCTCCCGCATCCAGGCAAATTCGCTTGTGTGTGTCAAAATGATCGGCGGCAAGCGTGAACTCAGCAATAGTCACCGGCTGACGCACCGCAGGCGTATGACCATGGATAACGGTCCATCGTGCCTCAGGACCCCAGCCACCTTGCCACGACAGGAAAGGCTCTCGAATCCATGCCCAATGATCACCACCAACCGCGCCGAGACGAGGCTGCGCCAGAAAAACGCGGGCGTCCGATTGCGGATCGAGGCCGGCATGCACAAGAAGAAGGCTGCCCACGAGCAATGACGTTGGACCGTTCCGCATCTCTGAAAGGAAGGAAGCGGGGACGGCCTTGTGCGCGATCTGCGCGAAATCCGCCAGGAGGCGCACCTTCTGTTCAGGAGCAGCCTCGGCGATGAGCGCGTCACCACCGTTATCCAGCCAGTCCCCCATGAACATCATCGGATCATCGAGGGCATCAAGAAGCATCAATTCGTGATTCCCGGGAAGGATCGTGACCTCATCCACCCGCGCAAGCTGCCGCGCTTCCTGCGCCAGACTGATTGATTGCAGGCTTTGCGGCCCTCGGTCGATGATGTCGCCCAGAAAGACGAGCTGGCGCAAAGGAGCGCAGCGGGGAGTGTCTGCAATACATGAGAGAACTGATGAAAGTGCACTGGCCTGACCATGGATATCACCAATGACGAAGAGCTGCACGCCCTCAGCACACATGTGCATGTCGCGCCATTCGCTGGTGGTGGTCTGGTCAGTCATTCTTCGGCAGTCGCACGGCAATCAGAAAAGTCGTATTCATGACCGAGGTGCCCTGGGTGGCTCAGACAAAACAACTGAGCAGCCTGATTTCGTCACAAATGAAAGTCTCTCCAACATTTGATGCTACCTTGCTTGACCGAAGGCGAGCAAGTCAAGGTGTTGTATTCCGCGTCATTTCACCGTGTGCTCGAGCGCGTTTGCAATGCAGGAGGTCATATCGCAACGTTGCCTCAAGAATGCGAGTATTCGACCTTGCCGTATCGTCTCACGATATTCATGCTTGACGGGACTGGCTTCTTAGCCGGACCAAATGATCATCACGGTGAAAAGGACAGAACTATTGGGTTTACATGATCAGAAAATTGACGGCGTTCCGCAATTCGTAAGCTACTTTGAACCGGTCATTCAGATTATGCGTGACTTCGGCGGCCAGGCGCGACCTCGGCAGATTTTCGACGAGCTGATCAAGCGATATGAAATTCCACAGGAGTTTCTTGATCTCACCAACAAGAACGGCGGATCAAAGTTTGAGAACCGGGTCCATTTCGCGCGGTTCTATCTGTTCAAGGCGGGGCTCATGCACTCGCCGAAACGAGGGCTCTGGGGCCTGACGGACGTCGGCTGGAAGACAGCGTTGTCACCCGAGAGTGCGGCCGAAATATTCCGGTCTGCCAGAACCAATTTCAAGGGCGACGAGGATGAGGAGGTAGCGCCGACGGAAGAGGTTGTTCCGGAGGGCGTGAACTATTGGTTCGTCGGTGCGACCTGGGATGGCGTAGATCAGACTGAGCGGTTCCTGAAGGAGGGGGTCTGGCAAAACGGGTATGATGAGAAATTCTCGAACCACGTGAAGCAAATGAAGGCAGGGGATCGGATTGCGATCAAAGCGTCTTTCACCCGCAAGCACGACGTGCCTTTCGAGAACCACGGTCGCGCGGTCAGCGCGATGCGGATCAAGGCCATCGGCACCATCATTTCCATCCATGACGACGGTCGGGGTTTAGACGTGTCCTGGCAGATCATTGATCCACCTCGCGAATGGTATTTCTATACCTATCGCACAACCGTGGCTCGCGCCCGTCTGGAAGAGGACGAGATGGCCCGACGCCTCGTCGCTTTCACCTTCGAGGGATCGGATCAGGAGCTAGCCTATTTCCTCAAGCATCCGTATTGGGCTGAGCAGTTCGCTCCCGAAGTTGACCCGTTGACCGCGCGAGAAGCTGAGGAGGCAGAACAGGACGACGACGCGCCCGCCGAAGAGATCGTCGCCTACGGGGTTGACGACATCATCGCCGAGGGCGGCTTCCTGGATCGCCACGTATTGTCCGGTCTGGTCGAACGTTTGGAGAGCAAGAAGAACCTCGTCCTTCAAGGCCCGCCCGGCACTGGCAAGACCTGGCTGGCGAAGCGCCTGGCGCGTGCACTGATTGGGCGCCGGACCCCTTTGCCGGATCAGTTGCGATCAGTCCAGTTCCACCCCTCTCTGTCCTATGAGGATTTCGTTCGAGGCTACCGCCCTTCCGGCACTGGGCTCGCCCTGACTGACGGCATCTTTCTTCAGGTAGTGGAGGCTGCGAAGGCGCACCCTGATCTGCCGCACGTCCTGATCATTGAAGAGATCAATCGCGGGAACCCCGCGCAGGTGTTCGGTGAGATGCTGACCCTGCTTGAGAACACTAAGAGAACACGCACGGACGCGATGGAGCTCGCCTATCGCAAGCTGCCAGGTGAAAAGATCCACGTGCCAGAGAACGTGCATATCATCGGCACAATGAATATCGCTGACCGCTCACTTGCACTGGTCGATCTGGCACTTCGTCGTCGCTTCGCCTTCGTGACGCTGGAACCCGCGCTGAACGAGGCCTGGGCGCAATGGTGCCGCGACCGTGGGCTGCCCGACACGCTGATCACGCTCATCAAGAACCGTATGGACGCTCTCAACGAAACCATCGCGCAGGATCGCTCGCTTGGTCCGCAATTCCGGGTGGGTCATTCCTATGTGACCCCCTCCGAGAACGCGATGCCCGATCCAGAGTCATGGTTCACGGAAGTGATCGACACCGAAATCGGCCCACTGCTCGAGGAATACTGGTTCGATGCTCCTGAACGGGCACAGGCGGCGATCGACGCCTTGCGCGACCGCCTGTGATGGACAGGCAGATCCCGATCCGGAACATTTGGATCCTGTTCCTGTATGCGGCTGATCTTTTGCAGTTCCGAGGGCGCTTCGACAGTGAGGTCGAGGCTGCGCGTGATCTGCCCGAGTTGGTGGCCCGGCTTTTGACACGGGCGGTTGAGGAACGGCTCAAGCGCAACCTCTCACGGGGTTACCGGCCAAGGACCATGGTTCTTTCCCGTGTGCGCGGGCGCATCGACATGTTGGAAACAACCACCCGGCGCCTGATGGACCGCGGCGTCGTTGCCTGCCGGTTCGAGGAACACACCATTGACACACCTAGAAATCGCCTGGCTCGCGCCGCCCTCGAACGGCTTGCCGCCCATGTCGAAAACGACCTTGTTGCCCATCGGTGCCGACAGCTTGCCGGAGACCTGGCACGCCTCGGCGTCTCTGGCCTGCGTCCGTCGTGGAACGAATTGGCGAGCGATCAGATCGCGCGAAACGAAACGGGTGATCGCTTCATGGTCGCCCTGGCGAGACTTGTGTTCGAGACAATGATCCCGTCAGAGACCGCTGGCCGGATCACTGGCACCTCCCCTGAAGCAGGCCCACATCTTATCAGGCGCTTGTTCGAACGCGCGGTTGGCAATGCCCTGCGCATCGAACTTGCCTCTTCCGGTTGGACGGTCAGACCAGGTCGACGCCTGACCTGGCCCATAACAGCCCAGTCCAATGGCTTGTCCACGATCCTGCCTGGCATGCAGACCGATATTGAGCTGAACCATGCACCTTCCGCCCGCAGGATCGTCATCGACACCAAGTTCACGTCGATCGTGACCAGCTCGACCTACCGCGACCAGATCCTGAAGAACGGGTATCTCTACCAGATCTACACCTACCTTCGCACCCAGGAACGTGAAGACGACCCCGCCAGCCTGGCTGCTGAAGGCCTCCTCCTTCATCCGCAGATGGGCGGGTCGGTCGACGAATGGATGAACCTGCAAGGACACAGGATGCGTTTCAAGACGATTGATCTGGACGCCGGACCAGGAAAGTTTGAGGTGGGTTTGCGTAAAGTGATTGAGTTCCAGAGAGAAAATTAATCCAGCGCTCGGTCGTGGGCAGAATGTCTACTTTCGGAATAAATATCAGACGAGTTCGGACCAATGCCGCCGATCAAAGACGTGCCGACGCCGCGCTGAGGCTTCCCCAAAGCGTTCATCCGTGACAACGTGTGGCAAATTGCGACGCGAGTTTCCGCTCTGCAGGACTACGGTAAAGCGTTGACGGAACTTCCGGATCACGAAGGAACTGAAGGACGCCGAGCCTCTAATGATTATGAAGGAGATATGATGCGCAGGTGGTTACAGTGATCGCGTGGATCGGAGGTTTGAACTGATGCGGTGGATGCCCCCACCCGCCGGCATCGGATACCATGACGGTTCTATATTCGCTTAGTGGAGGGCACATCGATGACATCAAAGATCAGTATTTTGGCTGACCTGCCACGGGATTTTTCCTCCACGCTCGATTAGAGTCCGGCCCAACCTGAGGACGGAGAAAGGCACGACATGGCCGCAAGGCCAGGGTGAGCGATCGACGAGGAGTACGCGATACGGACTTCGAAGTTCAAGGCAGGGAAATTCAGACCCGGGGCTCGAGCGCTTGCAGCTCTCAGAACCGATGTGAACCCAGCCTTCCGAACAGCATACCGGCCCGTGGCGTCATAGAAGGCCACATCGTGAGGCCTGACACACGTCCGATCGAAGACCCCGCCGACAAACCGAAGATTACGCTTGCCAAATAGGGGGCATCCATACACGTCATGGTATCCGATGCCGGCGGGTGGGGGCATCCACCGCATCAGTTCAAAGATAGGGTCCAACAGGGTCATCATAGAAATCGGCAAAAGGCCTGAACGAGCGTCCTGTGATTCACTTCATCCCATGGAAACCGCTGATCTTGCGCGCGAAAATGCCATGCTGAAAGCCCGCCTCGACGAGTTCGAGGCGACGCTGGCCGAGACGCAAGAGGCCAACCGGCGGCTACAGGATATCCTGCGCGCGGCGCAGCGCGAAAAGTTCGGCAAAAGCTCCGAGAAGCTCTCGCCAGACCAGTTCAACCTTCCTCTCGAAGATGACGAGTTCGCCCAAGGCGTGATTGAGGCCGCGCGGGAGAAAGCCGAAGCGGCGATGCAAAGGGCGCGTGGCGAAACGCCCCGCAAGCCCAAGCGGAACCGTGGCCACCTGCTGTCGCATCTGCCCCGGTTCGAGCGGGTGATCGAGCCTGCCAGCACGCTCTGCCCCTGCGGTTGCGGCGAGATGGCCAGGATCGGCGAAGACGTATCGGACCGTCTGGACGTGATCCCCGCCCAGTTCCAGGTGCTGGTCACGCGGCGGCCGAAATATGCCTGCCGCGGCTGCTCGCAGGCCGTCGCTCAGGCGCATGCGCCTGAACATGTCGTGCCCGGCGGGCTGCCCACAGAGCTGTTCATCGCCTGGATTATCGTTGCGAAATTCGGCGACCACCTGCCGTTTTATCGTCAGGCCGAGATCTTCAAGCGGCAGGGCATCCATCTTGACCGGGGCACCCTTGGCAACTGGGTCGGCCGCGCGTTTCGGGGGCTTACGCGGCCTCACTGGGGCCACGGTCCCCCTCAACTCCACCTGATGCCGGTCATCAACCACATGCGCGCCCATCTGCGCGGGGCCGATCGTATCTTCGTCGACGAGACCCGCGCGCCGGTGCTGGACCCGGGCCGAAAGGCCACCAAGAGCGGCTTCTTCTGGGCTGTCGTGTCCGATGATCGCGGCCATGGTGGTGCTGACCCGCCCATCGTGCTGTTCCACTACGCCCCCGGGCGGGGCAAGGCGCATCCGCTGAGTTTCCTGGCCGGGTATCAGGGCCGGTTCCTGCAATACGACGCCTATCAATCCTACAACGCGCTGACGGACATCGTCCGCGACAATGGCCCGTGGCAGCTGGTCTATTGCTGGACGCATGTGCGCCGTCGTTTCGTGAAGCGCTTCGAGAGCGATGGCTCCCCCATCGCCGAGGAGATGCTGCGCCAGATCGCGCTGCTCTACCAGATCGAGAAGTCCGTGCGGTAAGGAGGCGACAGTGCGACTTGCCGCCCGGCGTGAGCATGCAGCCTCGATCATCGCAGCGCTGAAACCGTGGCTGGAAACACAACTCTCGCGCATCCCGCAGAAATCCCTGCTGGCCGAGGACATCCGCTACACGCTGGGGCATTGGCCCGGCCTGATCCGTTTTCTGGATGATGGCACGCTGGAGTTCGACACCAACCCGGTCGAAAACCAGATCAGGCCGATCGCCCAGACAAGGAAGAACGCGCTGTTCGCAGGGAATGAAATCGGCGCCGAGAACTGGGCCATGCTCGCCTCGCTGGTCATTCGGCGGGAAAACAGCGCCCCACGCTGTTTTCTGCTCCGCCTCATCCTGCAAGATGTCCGAGGTGAACCCAGTCGACTATCTCGCCACCACCCTGCGCGCCAATCTCGACGGTCACCCGCAAAGCGGCATCGAATATCTCATGCCATGGCGCTTCAGCCAGCCGTTAATCCTCGCCGCATAGGGCAGCGCGGTTGCGCTTACGGATCTTGACCCTTGGCCGCTGTGACGCAGGGGCGGCCGTGCCCTGAAACCGTCGTGACCGGCGCTTGTCGATCGTTTCGCGGCTCACGCCGTCCTCTCCATGCGGTGATGATGCCCCGCGCCCCCAGGCCAATGGCTCAGGCAGTCCCGCCGAACGCGCTGCATCTGCTGGATATTTCCGCGAAGGCAGGAAGCAGGAATGCGTTATCCCTTTCCACTTGTGCATGCCGGTCAAGGAAATCGCGCACGAGCCCCGAAATCTCGTCAAGGATGTCGACCTCGTTGATCTGCGTCATCCGGTCGTCGCGCAGCACGAAACGGCCATCGACCATCACATCCGACACCGAGGCACCATTCTCGCAATAGATCAGCTGGCGCACCGCATCGGAAAGCGGGGTGAAGGCGGTGTTGCGCCGCAGGTCGAGGAAGGTCAGATCCGCCTTCTTTCCCGGCGCGATCGTCCCGGTCTCATGATCCAGCATGGCAGCGCGCGCCCCGCCCGATGTGGCCGCCTTCAGAACCTCGGCCGCCGAGATCCAGCACTCCGGCTGTGCGGACCGGGTGGTCTGCACCAGCGCCGCCACCCGCATCACGTCGAACAGGCGCATCGTGTCATTCGACGAGGCCCCGTCCGTCCCCAGGCCCAGATTCACCCCGGCATCCAGCAGCTTGCGAACCGGACAGATCCCCGAACCGAGCTTGAGATTGGCAATCGCATTGTACGAGACGGAGACGCCGGTATCCGCCATCAAGGCGATGTCGTCATCATCGACCCAGACCGCATGGGCCATAAGCACCTCGGGCCCGAGCAACCCCAGATCGTGCATGTAGCGCACCAGCGAGCCGCCAAACATCCGCTGACCGGTGACCAGCTGGACCCGCGTCTCGAGCACATGGGTGTGATAGGGAACCCGGTGCGCCCGTGCCAGATCGCGGCAGGCCAGCATCAGATCCGCTGTGCAGCGCTGCGGTCCCGAAGGCGCCAGCATGAAGCGCAGGCGGCCGTCAAAGCTTGCGTGCAGGCTGCGAAACACCTCGTCGCAATAGGAAACATAATCCGCAGCGCTCAGCAGCGGGAATTCAAGTCGGGCCTGGGTCTGGGGGGGCACAACCTCGCGCCCGAAGGCCAGCGTGTCCAGATAGGGCAGGTTCATCAACCCGGATGAGACATTCGCGCGCAGGCCCGCATCGCCATAGGCCTGGAACACGGTGGAAAGCCGCGTCAGATCGTGCCGTGGCGGATCGAAGAAATCGTCGCTGATCATCGTCACGCCGCTGCGGATCGACTCGATGGCGACCAGCATCGTGCGCAGATACAGAAGGCGCAGCCCGATCGGCTCATCCGCGAAGAACGGATAGGCATAGTTGAGCCAGGTTTCGAGAACCATCCGTTCGTATCTTCCGCGAAAGAACATCTCGCTGGAATGCAGATGCGCGTTGACCAGCCCCGGGATGATCAACTTGCCCCCCGCCTGCACGATCTGCACCTGCTGGGGCGTGGCGATTGCAGGCCCGACCCGGGCGATCCGATTGCCCGATATCAGGATGTCCAGATCGCGGGCCTCAAGGCCGGCCGCGCCCGCAAGTGTCAGAACCCTGGCGCCCCGGATCAGCAGATCGGCCATCACGATCTTCCCAGTTCGCTGTTGGTCGCGGCCGAAGGTCCCTTGATCCGGGCGCTGATCCACAGCCCGATGACCGTGGCGACATAGGGCAGCGACAACAGCAGGCTCGAGGGGAAAAGATCGCCGTAAAGCAACTGCGCCCGGATCCCCAGCGCCCCGACAAAGGCAAAGAAGAACGCCGCCAGCGTGGCTCCGATCGGATGGCCTGCGCCGAAGATCACCGCGGCAAAGCCCATGAAGCCGCGCCCCGCCGTCATATTGACCGAGAACAGCTGCAGGCTTCCGGCGGCAAGCTCTGCCCCCGCCAGGGCGCAGAAAGGCGCGCCCAGCAGCAGGGCCCAGAACCGCATCCTGGTCGGGCTGACACCGATGGCCCGGGCCGCGAACGGATGCTCGCCCGCGGCCGAGAGCCGCAGCCCGAAGCGGGACCGGCACAGCACCAGCCAGATGCCGAACACCAGAAACGGCATCGCCAGAACCAGGATCGATAGGCTTCCGAAGACGCCGAAGGCGGGGCCAAGCCGGGGCAGACCATGCGGGGCAAAGACCGCCGCCTCGCTGCCGAAGATCGCGGTCAGGGCCAGCGAGGTGCCCCCAAGGCCCAGTCCGGTGATCCCCAGACCTGCGATGATCTGGTTGGCCTTCAGGATTTCCACCACGAACCACAGCAGCAAGGACAACAGAGCGCACAGCGCAACAGCCACCAGCAATGCAAGCGAAACCGATCCGGTCAGCCGAATGGTCACGATGGTCGCACAGGCCCCGACGATCATCAGACCTTCGAGCCCCAGGTTCCAGATGCCTGCGCGCTGTGCAATCACCCCGGCAATGGCGATATAGACGATCGGCGTGCCGGAACGAAGGAAGGCAATGATCAGGTCTTCCATCGTGCCCTCCAACGGCTGAGCAGGTTTTCTGCGGCCTCGGTCCGGGATGTGATGAACAGCGCGATCGAGGCATTGATGATCTGGATTGCGGCCGCAGGCAGGCCGGCCATGACGGGCAGGTAAAGCGCGGCCGAGGCAAGCGCCCCGAAGAACAGCGCGACGAACACGGTCGCAAGCACCGACAGCGATGCGACCAGCGCGATCACCACCGCCGTGAAGCCATGCGCCGGAAGAAAACCGCTGGCCAGCCGCCCGTTGGGGCCCAGAAGCTCGATCGACCCTGCCAGACCAGCAAACGCCCCCGAGACGAGAAAGGCGCCGATCGCGATGCGCTCGACATCGGCGCCCTGCCAGGTCACCATCGTCGGGTTCCGCCCGGCCAGGCCCGAGAGCACGCCAAAGGCCGTGCGGCGCGTCAGCCACCAGCCCAGCAGGACGACCAGAGCGGTGATCCCCAGAATGATCGGCGATGTGCCGGTCGTGGCCGAGATCCGATGCGCCGCATCGACAGGCAAGGAAGATGTCGCTTGTCCCGAACCCGACGGATCCTTCAGCGGCCCCGACGTGACATGCACCAGCACCAGTGCCGCGATGAAGTTGCCCATCATCGTGGAAATGACCTCATCCGCGCCAGCCTTGACCCGCAACAGCGCGGGCCACAGCGCCCAGATGGCGCCGCCGACGATCCCGGCAAGCATGCACAGCGGCACGGCGACCAGCGGCGATGTCCCTCGCAGCGCCTCGGCCGCGAAGGCGGCGGCGATCGCGCCCATGTAGAACTGACCCTGGGCGCCGATGTTGAAATAGCCCGCCCGAAAGCAGATCACCACACCGACCGAGGTGATCAGCAGGGGCAAGCCCCAGCGAAGGACATGATCCATTGCCCTGGGCCGAAAGAAGGCGCCCTCGACAACACCGCGCAAGGTGTCGATGGCCGACAGGCCCACCGCGGCAAAGATCACCATGCACAGCAGCAAGGCAATCGCAATGAACAGGCAGGCTCGGAGGACGGCGGCGATCTGCTCGGTCATCATGCGGTTTCCTCTTGCGGCCTTGCGGTTGCTGCGACCATCGCATCTCCGATCGCTCGCAGGTCATAGGGTGGCGCAAATGTTCCGACGCTGCGCCCCGCGGCAAGCACGACCACCCGGTCGCAGATGTCGAACAGCTCATCGAGATCGGAAGAAATGATCAGCACCCCCGCCCCGCGCGCCCGCGCGGCGCGCAGCGCGTCCCAGACGGCGGCGGTGGCCCCGACATCAAGCCCGCGCGTCGGCTGGGCGGCAATGATCAGCCGCGCCGCGGCATCGACTTCGCGCGCAAGGATGACCTTTTGCGCATTGCCCCCCGACAGCGCGCCGGCCGGCTGATCGGGATTGCGATAGCGCAGATCCCATTCGCGGAACCTCTGGTCCGCGAGGCGCCGCAAGGCGCGCGGCCCGGCAGTCGCCAGAAGCGAACGCCCCACAAGCTGCGCCGCCGACCAGTTTTCCCAAAGACTGCTGGTCAGGCTGAGCCCTTCGACATTGCGCTCGAAGGGAATGATCCGCAGCCCGGCGCCGCGCCGCCGCGCCAGCCCTTCGCGCCCGAAACTCTGGCCGGCGATGCGGATCGCGCCCTCGGCGATGGGTTGCAGCCCGGCGACGGCCGCCACAAGATCGCGTTGCCCGTTGCCCTCGACGCCGGCGATCCCGACGATCTCGGCCGAATGCACGTCAAGATTGACCCCGGACAAGCCGTTCCCGTATTGGCCCCGCGCGACATGCAGGAGCGAAACTTCCAGCGCCTTGCCCTCGCCGCGCCGAGGTGCCGCCGCGCCCGCATCGGCATGACGCGCCGCGCCTTCGCCCGTCAGGGCGGCGCGATCGCTCAGATCGAGCGTTCCCGCCCCCTCGCCGATGATCTGCGCCGAGAGCGACGCCGGCGCAAGCCCGGCGGTCGGCATCGGCCCCGCGACCAGGCGGCCCCCGCGCAAGACGGTGACCGTATCGGCGATTGCCAGAACCTCGCGGATCTTGTGAAGGACCAAGAAGACCGTAACCCCCCGCGCCTTCAGCGACCGGATGCGGGCGAACAGCCGATCGATCCCTTCGGGCGGCAGCACGGCAGTGGGTTCGTCCAGGATGAGAAGCCGCGCATCCGACACCATGGCGCGGGCGATCTCGGCCGATTGCTGCGACTCGATCGGCAGGTCACGGATCCTGGCGGCGGCCGGCAGATCGATGCCGATATCGCGCAGCCAGGCCTGCCAATGCCGCTCGATTGCCCGGCGCGAATAGAGACCCGCGCGCGGCCCGACGAATTGCAGCACCTCGGCCACCGTGAATGAGGGCGGCAGGGCAAAACTCTGATGGACAAGCTCGACCCCGGCCGTGCGGGCGCGCGGGACATCGCCGGGCGGCACCTGCGTGCCGAAGATCAGCGCCTGCCCCGCCGCGGGGGCCACAAGCCCGGCCGCCACGCGCGCGAATGTCGTCTTGCCGGCACCGTTCTGGCCGACAATCGCATGGATCAAGCCCGGCTCGAAACGCGCGGTAACATCGTCCAGCGCGGTGAAACTGCCATAACGGACAGTGACACCCTGGGCATCGAGGGCGGGCGCTTGCGCGCCCGCCTGAGGGTTCTCGGCCATCGGAGGTCAGAGGTTCGTGTTGAATTCGACCTGCAACGATCCGGCCAGGATCGCCGCACGCGCCGCATCCACCTGGGGCATCGCCGCCTCGGCCATGGCGTTGAGTTCGGCCGATCCTTGCTCGATGAACAGCGGGTTGCGGATGAAGTCGATCACCCCGGTTCCAAGCCCGGTCGAGACATGCCCCGCCTCCCAGCCGGGCGCGGTCGCGCGGACAACCTCGTTATAGAGCGACTCGCCGAAATCGAGGCCGACAATCGAGATCAGGTTGCGCGGCGCCAGTTCGAACTGCGCCGGATCGAGGCAGGAGACAAGCCGGCCTTCGCGCTCGCTCGCTGCGGCGATGATCCCGAAATCGGTCGCCGCCGCATCGGTCTGGATGAAGTCGATCCCGTCCGAGAACATCTGGGTCGCGATCTCTTGCCCCTTGGCCGGATCCTCGAAGCTTCCGGCGAAGGCCGCGGTAGCGGTGATATCGGGATTGACCGACAGGGCGCCGGCGCGGAACGCGTTGAAATCGGCGACAATGGGCGGGATCGCCACGCCCCCGATGAAGCCCAGCTTGCCCGAGCGAGACATATGCGCGGCAAAGATGCCCGAGAGATAGCACCCAAGATAGTAGTCATACGAAACTGTGGTCATATTCGGGATCGTCGGCTCGAAGGGGTCGCCGAAAAGCTGGATGAAGCGCGTCCCGGGGAAGTTCGGGGCCACGGCGCGGATCGGCTCGGCCACTTCGTTGAAGGTGGAAACCACCACCGAGGCGCCCGCTTCGGCCAATGTCGTGAAGAAGGTCTCATAGGTTGCCGGGTCGAGGGCGTGGATTGCGCGCGGCATCAAGCCGTTTTCGAAAGCGAACTGTTCAAGCTTGGCAATCATCGAATCGACCGGGCCGGCGTCGCCGGCAGCCTGGGTATGGACGAGCCCGATCAGCGCGCCTTGCGCCCGGGCTGCCGTCGCCCCAAGCAGCCCGGAGGCGAGCAGGAAGCCGCCCGATCCTTGCAAGAGACGGCGGCGGGAAAGCATCGAACAGGCCATGTCAGTTCACTCCTTCTGTTGCTGCGGGTGGTATTGTGGTTGGGGTGGGCGAGCAGGCTGCCGGATTCATCACCATCACATCCTGCGCGGTGATCGCATCAAGCGCCCAGACCGATGCGATGAATCTCTGCCAGTGGGGATCCGCCGCCATGGCGGCGCGGCGCGCCTCGCGATCGGCCAGGCAGTCATAGCCCCAGATCAGAACGATCGTATGCAACCGCCCGATCTCGGAGACATAAAGCCCGACAAACCGCCCCAGATGGCGCTTCTGAATCGGCAGTCCCTCGGCCTCGTATTTCGCCAGCCATCTGGGCACGGTTCCGGGGCGGAACGTATAGGTGCGGTGCTCGATGATCACGTCGCATCCTCCAGGATGAAATCGGATGCGCGTTCGCCGATCATGACGCTGGGCGCATGGGTATTCCCGCTTGTGATGATTGGCATGATCGAGGCATCCGCGATGCGCAGCCCCGCGACGCCGCGCACCCGCAGCCGGGCATCGCAGACGGCCATCGGGTCGCCCTCGGCCCCCATCTTGCAACTGCCTGCCGGGTGGAAAGTCGTCATCGCGGTTGCGCGCAGCCAAGCCTCGAGCGCCGCATCGTCATCGACAGCCGCCCCCGGGGCCAGTTCTGCGCCGCGAAAGGGCGCCATCGCGGGTTGCGCGATGATGTCGCGCGTCTTGCGGATGGCGGCGATCATGGTGCGGATATCGAATTCATCGGCCAGATAGTTCGGAAAGATCCGCGGCGGATCCGCCGGATCGGCGCCGGCAAGCTCGATACGGCCGCGGCTGACCGGGTTCACCGGCCCGACGCGGATGGTGAAGCCATGGTTGGCCTCGACCTTCTCGCGCTTGAACGGATTGGGGAAGTTCAGGTTCGCCGTCTTTTCCAGCGCCGGCATGAAGTGGAGTTGCACATCCGGCGCCTCCAGCCCCGGATGGGTTCGCAAGAAGGCGCCGGCCTCATAGGGGAAGGTCGTCACGATCCCGGTGCCCAGGAACATCCCTTGCAGCATCGAAAGCGTCAGCCGGTCGGCGCGCAGGTCGCGATAGAGCGTGACCGGCTGGGGGCATTCCCAACTCATCACACAATCCACATGATCCTGAAGGTTCTGCCCCACCCCCGGCAGATCGACCAGAACCGGCACGCCGCGCTCCTTCAGATGCGCCGCCGGCCCGATCCCCGACAGCATCAGGATCTGCGGCGAATTCACCGTCCCGCTCGAGAGCACCACCTCGCGCCGGGCGCCAACCGCAATCTCGCCCCCCCTGGCGCGATACCGCAGGCCGGTGACGCGCTTGCCCTCCATCGTCAGTGCGGTGACGGTCGCGCCCGTCTCGATCCGCAGGTTCGGCCGTGCACGGGCGGGCTTGAGGAAGGCGGTCGAGGCCGACCATCTGCGGCCATTCTTGATGTTGAAGTCATACCGGCCCACGCCGTCTTGCGTTTCACCGTTGAAATCGTCGTTCACCGGCAGGCCGGCCTGGGCGCCCGCCTCGATAAAGGTCTGAAACAACGGATTCGGACCGCGGGCGCGGCTGACCGCCAGTTCGCCCGATTGCGCGTGATAGCTGTCGGTGCGCTCCTGATGCTGCTCGGACCGCCGGAAGGCGGGCAGGACATCGTCATAGCTCCAGCCCGGCAGGCCCAGTTGCGCCCAGCGGTCATAATCATACCGGTTTCCGCGCACATAGATCATGCCATTGATCGTCGAGGTCCCGCCCAGCGACTTGCCGCGCGGCCAGTAAAGCCTGCGCCCGTTCAGTTGTGGCTCGGGCTCGGTGTAGTATTTCCAGTTGTAGATGCCGTAGTGAAACAGCTTGCCCATCAGCATGGGCAGGCGCACCAGCGGATTGCGATCCTCGGGCCCCGCCTCCAGCAGCAGGACCTTGAAGCGCCCATCGGCCGAAAGCCGGTTCGCCAGGACACAGCCTGCGGATCCGGCGCCAACAACGATGAAATCATAGCTATCGGTCATGGCTTACCAATTGATCGGCTGTTCGCCGCGCGACGCAAGATGGGCGTTCGCGGCGGAAAACGGGTTGGGGTGTGACAGGAAGGCATCCGCAAAGGCGGGATGCGGACATTCGACAACATGGTGCTGCGGATCCGAGGCAACCCCAGATTGGTGCAGCAGATCGCGCGCGGCATCGCCAAATCCGATGAAGACGACCGCGGGATTCGCGGCGACAACATGGCGCAGCACGGCAAGGATCACCGGCCGCCAAAGCCGCAGATGCCCGCGCGACTGATGCGGGTCGATATCTTTGTGGAACCGCGAAAGGGTCAGTGAGGCGTTCAGAAGCAACACCCCCTGCGCTTCATGCCGGTCCGAAATCGCCTCGTGGCTTTCAACGGCAATGTCGCCGCTTTCGATCATCCCCAGCACCTTGGGCCAATCGGCGAAAGAGCCTGCCAGATCGGGGCGCCCCAGCCGGGCGGCAAGCACCGACAGCGTGTAGGCGCGTACCGAGGGCGAGAACATCCGGTCCAGGTCGCGCCACTGCCGAACCCCGCCAATCTCGAAGGCCCGACCTGTCGCACAGGCAGGCTCGGGATAGGGGTCCTGCCCCAGAACGACGGCGCGAACCGAAGACGGCCCGATGCCATCGAAGGCGCACAGCATATGCGCCCCGGCAGGAGCGCCGGGAAAGCGCTTGCCCTTGCGCGCGGGAAACACCGGCTCCCACGGTTCCAGCTCCAGTTCCGCATCGATCGCATCGCAGTCTGGATCGACCCCTTCCAGGACACCTTGCCAGGACGGCGGCAAATCGGCGTGCCAGCCCCCGACGATCTCGCGCATCACCTCTGACAATTTCCGCGGCATGTGGTCCCCCTTGATGGCATGAACTCATTTCCTGACGCAATCGTCAAGTAAAATCTTCCTCTAACCTGACGCAACAGTCAGCTTCGGGCGGCCTTGGCGCGCGCCTCACCGGCGTGCTAAGGTGATTTGCGCCATGCGGATGCTGCAACGGGACCGGAAGCGAACTGCCAGATGAAAGCCAGATCACCCAAGGAAAAGGACGCACCCAACGGCCGGATCCGGGCCCGGAACGAGCGCATGATTCTTGACGTCGCGGTCAGGCTGTTTTCGGCCAAGGGCTTTGACGGAACAACCATTTCCGAGATCGCGGAACAGGCCGGCTTGCCGAAGGCGAACGTCTATTACTACTTTCCGACCAAGGCCGTCATCTACGAGAGGCTGGTGTCGGAGGTGCTGGCGGATTGGGACATCGCCCTGCGCAGGATTGACGCCGAACTGCCGCCGCGCGAAGCCCTGTTCAACTATGTGAGCGACAAACTGGAGTTCTCGCGCGTTCATGGCGAGAAATCCCGCTTTTTCGCGGGCGAACTGTTGCGCGGCGGAAAGTTCCTTACCCGCCGGCAAAAGCGGCATGTTCAAACCGTGACGCGTGAAGCCTGCGCCGTCGTGCAAAATTGGGTCGATCAGGGAAAATGCAATCCGATCAACCCGCGTCATCTGTTTATCATGCTTTGGTCCACCACCCAGTTCTACGCCGACTTCGCGCCCATGGCGACAACCACGTTGGAGGTTTCGCAGCTTCGTCGCGCCGATTTCGCCGAGGCGGCGAACCAGATCATCGCGATGCTGGGGCTTTGGCGGGATTGACCGTGCCCTGAGCCCCCTTAGACCGCATGATCGCGCCCTGAGCTGGCTGGTTCGGTGGTTTCTCCCGCGGCATTCTGCATTCGAGGGTTGCGCCGGATGGGCCAGTGCCGAGCCTCAAGAATGGGGGAGAGACCATATGCAGGATAGCACGTTCATCGGGTTGGATGCCCATAAGGCGACGATATCGGTTGCGGTTGCGCGCGGCGAGCGCGGCGGCAAGGCCCGCCACTGAGGCACAGTTCCGCACCGGCCTGATCATGTTCGAAAGTTGGTGGAGAAACTGGCTGCCGACGGAAGACGGTTGCATTTCTGCTATGAAGCGGGACCGTGCGGCTATGGTCTGCACCGCCACCTTGTTGAGATGGGACATGACTGCATCGTGGTGGCACCATCGCTCATCCCGGTGAGGGTCGGGGACCGGGTGAAGACGGATCGCCGCGATGCGGTGATGCTGGCGAAACTGCACCGGGCCGGTGACCTGACGGCGGTCTGGGTGCCGGATGCGGCGCATGAGGCGATGCGCGATCTGGTCCGGGCGCGCGCAACCGTAGTGCGGGTCGTGGGTAAGGCGCGACAGCACCTGCAAGGGTTCCTTCTGCGCCACGGTCGCATTTATCCCGGAAAGAAAGGATGGACGGTGGCCTATCGGCGCTGGCTTACGACGGTGCGGTTCACGCATCCCGCCCAGCAAATCGTGTTTCAGGACTATGTGGATGCGGTCACCGATGCTGAGGCCCGGGTCGAGCGGCTGACAGGCCAGATTGCTGACCTGCTGCCAGACTGGTGCTGGTGCCGGTGGTCGAGGCCGTGCAGGCGATGCGCGGGGTCGCATTCATCGTCGCAGTGACTGTGGTGGCCGAGGTTGGGGACTTCCAGCGTTTCGACAATCCGCGTCAGCTGATGGCCTATCTGGGGCTGACGCCGTCGGAGCATTCCAGCGGGAACTCGGTGCGCAGGGGTGGAATAACGAAAGCCGGCAGCGGGCTTGCGCGGCGTGCCTTGATCGAAGGTGCGTGGAGTTACCGGATGCAGGCCCGCGTCAGCCGCAAGCTGCACGACAGGATTGAGGGGCTGCCCAAGGCTGCGCGTGACATCGCCTGGAAAGGACAGCTGCGGATGTGCCAACGCTACCGCCATCTGATCGCTGCCGGAAAGGCGAAGGTGGTCGTCACCACCGCCATCGCACGTGAGATGGTGGGCTTCATCCGGGCCATCGCCAGAGCGGTGATACTTACGCATGAACCCCAAGGACGTGCCAACTGCTGAGAAGACAAGAAGCGACCTAAACATGCCGATGCGCAAGGTCGGGGACGGAACGCGGTGGGGAACCCTCGTGGCCTGTTATGAGCCGGCCAAGCCGACGCTCGCCACTTAGAGCGAGGCAGCCCCAGGACGAAACCACGGTCATGCGGTATCCAACCCGCGTATGAGAGCTTGCTCAACCGTCGTCTCAATTCCGTCTCCAACCTTGCGCATCCCCATCACGCTGCGCCCGGCCTCGCCGGAGTAATTTCTATGAAACAAAGGCTTGACAGCGATCATGAGAGCAGGCCGCTGAAATAGCCCCGCCTCGACAGTGGGTTGAGAACATGATTCACCCTCGTCACGCTAACGGCGGGGGTTGTGATGCGCGGGGCGGACGAGACGAGCCGGTCGCTTTTCAGCTACGTCGATCTGGAGGCGCGCATTCCGGCGTGGCACCCGCTGCGCAAGATCCGGGCGCGCGATAGCAGCCAAACCGATTTCGTGTCCATGAGCGCGCCGCCACCCACCGCCAGCACAGGCCCAATCCGATCCTCGACCGCGCCATTCTGCCGCAGGATCTGGCCTCGTCGATGCGGGTGCTGGGCGAGGATCGCCAGAAGATCCACTCTCGCCCGTTCACGCGCATCGAGATCGCCACCGGCGTGGAGCTGAACATCGAAACGGACCGTCTGCGCAGGCTAGGCCGCGCCGAGGCCGCGGCAATCGGGCAGGCGGTGGTTGCCAGCCTGCTGGACCCTGGTCATCGCAAGGAGGACAAGACCGAATGATCGATCTGAGCATCACGCCCCAGCGCAAGGCCCGGCTGGAAGGGCACCCCAACGAACTCCACGCGCTGGTCCGCGCCATTGATGGAGTGGATGGCTCCCGCTTTCGGCATCGCAATGTGCCATGTTGGGTGCTGTAAAACGGCCAACAAAGGGAGCCACCCATGAACAAGGTTACCACAATCGGGATCGATCTGGCGAAGACAGTTTTCCAGTTGCACGGCGTTGACGCCGAGGGTCGCGCGGTCTTGCGTCGTCAGTCGCGGCGCAGCCAGATGCTGGAGTTCTTCCCGCGCATGTGGCCGGGTCAAATCCGGTGGAAATCGCTCTGCGAATATCCTCGCTGGGCAGCTCAAAGCACGACAGCGAAAGCGCCGAACCGACAAGGCCAGCTCCACCTTCCGGCCATGCGCCGGAAGATCGGCAGGTTGGCGCTGATATCGGCTATGCAGGTGGCGTGAAAACGTGCCACAGCGCGGACACGCTGCCGCTGCTTTGGTCGAACGGGAGTGGATCCTGATCGTGTCCCCAACGATTTCGATGTGATCTGCCCTGAGACCTGCGGGTAGAAAATCCCGCCGTGAAACTGTGACGCCATCGGCAACCTCCGCTAAAGGTGGCCGAAATATAGTAGCGGGTATGTCATAGATGCACCAAATCTGCGTCAGACCCACTTATGCATGCTGATTCACAGCGCTGGCGCAGGCGCCGCGCGGCAAAGGTGATCATCTCGGCCCGGCTTGGCCCCCGCACTGGCACCGGCACGATCCGCAGCCTTGAGCGCAGCAGCGCGGGCAGGGCCGAGGTCGGCTGCCCCTGGCTGGAATGCAGGGTGCCGCCCTTGTCGAGCTCATCGACAAAGACGATCGGATTGGCGATCCTTTGGCCAAGGATCAGCTGCACCGGCCGGCCCGGCCCGGCCTGGCGGATGACCAGGTGTGTTCGGTGCCCGCGATGGGAAACCCCTCGGTGGTGCTGCCCAGATCGATCGAGGTCCAGGGCAATGCGGCCAGCGCGGCCAGCCGCTGCGCCAGATGGCTCTTGCCGATACCCGGCGGGCCCTCCAGCAGGATCGGCCGGAAATGCAGCCCCCGCCCCCTGCGGCGCCGAGACCCGCATGTCGCGCCACAGGGGTTCGATCGCCGCGCCCATCCAGGGCAGCTCATCGAAAAGCGCTGCGGCCAGTTCATCGGCCTCATGTTCGCTGGCGGGCCCGACCAGGACGATGCCCTGCTTCAGCGCCTCGCGCAGCGGCTCGAGGATCTCGCGCTTGAGAGCCCCGATGCCCGCCGCCCGTTCGCGCGCCTTCACCAGCCGCTCGGCGCGGATGAGAATGCGGTGGCGCGCATTGGCCATGCGCAGTTCCGCATCGTCGAAGGCCTCGCCCCCGGCATCGTCCTCCCCGGCAGGGGCCGTCGCCTCGCATCAGGGACCTGTTTCCAGGCACGCAACCGGCGCCAATGCGCCAGCCAGCGCGCGGCGATGGCGGCCTTGGGCTGGCCGAGGTTCGGGAAATCGGGGGTGAAAACAATGGATTTGCGGAGCATGATCGGCACCTGTGCGCAAGCAGTCGAACGAGGCCGCAGGGCGATGGCAAAGCAGCACGCAACAAACGCCGGGCCGCCCGAGGGCAGTCAGTTCAACGTCAGCCGCGTATGGTGCAAAGCCTGATCATGCCGAGACCGTTAGCAAGAAGCCGCCCGGGACGCAAAGGAAACTGTGCCGGGAGGGATGACTGTGGTTGTGATCTCTATGAACGCCGGATCATCCGTTACTTCTTCGCCCCGATCATCGCGGTGATCCAGCGCAGCCGCGGTGAACACTGAACCGGGCGATGACCGGGAGCAGGGTGGGAGGGCTACAGCCTGTCGATACGGTCAGCCGGGCCACACTCAGCCCGGCAAGAGCAGTTTTTTATATTTCAACGGGTTACGCCGGGTTGGCAAAAAACACCCAGAACAAAGCCCGCCGAAATGCCGGTTTTGGCAGAGATGGACCCGCCGTGACAGGTTACCTGGACCAAGACCTCTCAGCCAGAACACTTGGAATGCCCGCAGGCGCGGCAGGTCATGCAACCCTCGATCATTACCATCTCATAGGCTCCGCACGATGGACAGGCCGCGCCGCGCTTGCCCGCGCCCATCACCGCAACCTTGGCCTTGGGGTCAGATTTCAGGCCCAGCCCCGCCCCCTCGATAAAGCCGATCCGCACCAGATGCTCCTCGATCACCCCGCCGATCGCGGCCAGGATCGAGGGCACATAGCGGCCCTGCATCCAGGCCCCGCCGCGTGGGTCAAAGACCGCCTTCAGTTCTTCAACCACGAACGAGACATCCCCCCCACGCCGGAAGACCGCCGAAATCATCCGCGTCAGCGCCACTGTCCAAGCGTAATGCTCCATGTTCTTGGAATTGATGAACACCTCGAAAGGCCGTCGCCGGCCGCCGACAATGATATCGTTGACGGTGATATAGATCGCATGTTCGCTGACCGGCCATTTCAGCTTGTAGGTCTGACCCTCCAGCGCCTCGGGCCTGCCCAGCGGCTCGGACAGATAGATCACCTCGGCGCCGGTATCGGCCTGCGGGGCGGCTTCGGTGGCCTCGGATACCGTCAGCACCGAACCCGTCACATCGTTGGGGCGGTAGGTGGTGCAGCCCTTGCAGCCCATGTCCCAGGCGGCCAGGTAGATATCCTTGAAGGCGTCAAACGAGATATCCTCCGGGCAGTTGATGGTCTTGGAAATCGAACTGTCCACCCATTTCTGCGCCGCCGCCTGCATCTTCACATGGTCGATCGGGTCCAGTGTCTGGGCGTTCACGAAATAGTCTGGCAGCGCCGCATCGCCCTTGAGATCGCGCCACATCTGCACCGCGTAATCCACCACCTCTTCCTCGGTGCGCGAACCGTCGGGTTGCAGAACCTTGCGCTTGTAGGCATAGGCGAACACCGGCTCGATGCCGGAACTGACATTCCCGGCATAAAGGCTGATTGTCCCGGTCGGCGCGATGGAGGTCAGCAGCGCGTTGCGGATACCGTGTTTGCGCACCGCGTCGCGCACATCGTCATCCATGGCACGCATGTTTCCGGAATTCAGGAACTTCTCGGCATCGAAAAGCGGAAAGGCCCCCTTCTCGCGCGCCAGATCGACCGAGGCCAGATAAGCGGCGCGCGCAATCGCCTTCATCCATGCCTCGGTCTGCGCCACCGCCGCGTCTGATCCGTAGCGCAGGCCCAGCATCAGAAGCGCATCGGCCAGCCCCGTCACACCCAGCCCGATCCGGCGTTTCGCCCGCGCCTCCTCGGCCTGTTGCGGCAGAGGAAAGCGGCTGGCGTCGACAACATTGTCCATCATCCGCACGGCCGTGCGCACCAGCTCGTCCAGCGCGCCGCCATCCAGTCGGGCAGTGTCGCCGAACGGATCGGCCACCAACCGCGCCAGGTTGATCGAACCCAGAAGGCAGGCACCATAGGGCGGCAGCGGCTGCTCGCCGCAGGGGTTGGTGGCAGAAATGGTCTCGCAATAGCTCAGGTTATTGGCGGCATTGATCCGGTCGATGAAAATTACTCCCGGTTCGGCGTAATCATAGGTCGCGCGCATGATGCGATTCCACAGATCGCGCGCCTGAACGCTGCGATAGATCTTGCCGCCAAACACCAGATCCCAGGCGGCATCGGACTTGACGGCCTCCATGAACGGATCGGTGACAAGTACCGACAGGTTGAACATGCGCAGACGCGCGGAATCCTGCTTTGCGGTGATGAAATCCTCGATATCGGGATGATCGCAGCGCATGGTCGCCATCATCGCGCCACGGCGCGAGCCCGCCGACATGATGGTGCGGCACATCGCGTCCCAGACATCCATGAAGCTCAGCGGCCCCGAGGCATCCGCCGCCACCCCGGTCACCGGCGCACCACGCGGTCGGATGGTAGAGAAATCATAGCCGATGCCGCCACCCTGCTGCATGGTAAGTGCGGCCTCTTTCAGCATGTCGAAAATGCCGCCCATGCTGTCCGGAATTGTGCCCATGACAAAACAGTTGAACAGGGTCACCGCCCGGCCGGTGCCCGCGCCTGCGGTGATCCGGCCGGCGGGCAGGAACTTGAAATCCTCCAGCGCGGCAAAAAAGCGGCCTTCCCAATGCGCCGGGTCGGATTCGACCTCCGCCAGCGCGCGCGCAATCCGGCGCCAGCTGTCTTCCAGCGTGACATCAAGCGGCTGGCCGCCGGCATCCTTGAGCCGATATTTCATATCCCAGATCTGCTCGGCGATGGGGGCGGCGAAGCGGTTCATGCGCAAATCCTGTGGTGCTGGCGAGAGGCCCATCAAGATAAGCCCACCTGCGGCAGCCGTCAAACCCTCGCAGCCCCTTACGGTCGGAAAACCTTCAACCGCCGCGCCTGCCTGCACCCCTTCTCTGCGCGCGCGCCCGAAAAGCCGATGCAATCGGTTGCCAGCAGAGCCCGTGCAGCCTAGATATCTGCGCCATGGTCGCATCGCTCAATCTTTTGAAACTTTGTGTCGGCGCCGAAAGCGTCGAGGATCTGGCGCAATGGCAAGACAGCCAACGCCATCGCTGGCCCGAGGGTTGCGCGCGCCACGTCACCCGGATGTGGCCCAAACGCGAAGCCGAACTGCTTGAGGGCGGCGCGCTTTACTGGGTGTTCAAGGGCGTGGTTCTGGCGCGCCAGCGCATCCTGCGGCTGGAGCCGGTCGAGGGGGAGGACGGAATCACCCGCTGCGGCATCATTCTGGATGCGCCGATCATCCGTACCGAGCCCCAGCCGCGCCGCCCTTTCCAGGGCTGGCGCTATCTCAAAGGCGAGGACGCACCGCGCGACCTGCCCGTGCAACGGCCCGGCGACGACACGCTGCCGCCCGAACTCAGCGCTGCGCTGGCCGATCTCGGCCTGCGCTGACCGATAGGCGCAAGGGCGGTTGTGTTCTTGGGGGCTTTGCCCCCTCTGGGCCTGTCGGCCCATTCACCCCCAGCGTATTTTTTCGGCAAGATGAAAACGGCGATTCGCGTTGCTGCAGATCAAGGGAGCCGGCCGGATAACCGGCTATGGTAGCTTTTCCATCCCCGGCGAATTGCCACAGGATCAACACGACCGAAGGAGTTTTCCATGCTGATGATCGCTCCGAATGACCTCAAGCTGCTCATCACCGGCGGAGCCCGGGGAATCGGAGCCGCCACCGCGCGGCTTCTGGCCGCGCAGGGCGCACGCGTGATGATCACCGATGTGATCGATAATGAGGGCGCGGCACTGGCTGCGGAACTTGGCGCGCCCGCTCGCTATCGCCGCCTCGATGTCACCCGACAAGCCGACTGGGATGCCGCCATCGCCGAGGCCGAAGAGGCTTTCGGCGGCCTGAATGCGCTTTTCAACAATGCGGGCATACTGGCGCTCGGCACCGTAGCCGATTGCGCCCCGGACGATTTCCGCCGCGTCCTCGACATCAACCTTACCGGTGCGTTCCTTGGCATCCGGCAAGTGGCCCCGGCCCTGAAACGCGCGGGCGGCGGGGTGATCGTCAATACCTCGTCCACTGCCGGGTTGCAGGGCTATGGGGGGCTCGCGGCTTATGTTTCCAGCAAATGGGGCCTGCGCGGGCTGAACAAGGCCGCCGCGCTTGATCTCGCGCCGGACAAGATCCGCGTTCTCTCCTTGCACCCCGGCCCGATCCGCACCCCGATGACCCAGTCCATGCCCGACGAAACCGCCGCCGCCCAGCCGATCCCCCGTTTCGGCGAACCCGAAGAGGTCGCGCGCATGGTCCGTTTCATGCTGTGCGAAGCCAGCTATTCAACCGGCAGCGAATTCGTGGTGGACGGTGGCGCGGTAACCGGACAGGTTCTGCCGCTGGAATAGCGCTCGGTGCCGCCCTTCATCTTGCCGGAAATACGCTGGGGGGTGAATTGGCCTCAGGCCAAGAGGGGGGCAACACCCCCCTGCTTCCTTCATTCAAAGGGTGGGATTTCCCGGCAGCCCCAGCCGCGCCAGAACCGCCTCCAGCACCGCGCGCTCGCCGGCCCATTCTGCCCCCCGCGCGGCAAAGAGTGTCGCTTGCGAGCGCAGAATGGGCGGCGCCGACAGGATCTTCAGGTGATTGGCGCGCAGGGTCTCGCCGGTCGAGGTGATATCGGCCACCGCCTCGGCGGTCAGGTTGCGGATCGTGCCCTCGGTCGCGCCCTGGCTGTCGACCAGCTGGTAATCGGCCACCCCATGTGCACGCAGGTAATCGCGCACCAGCCGATGATACTTCGTGGCGATCCGCAGCCGAAAGCCGTGCGCCACACGAAACGCCGCCGCTGCGGCATCCAGATCATCCAGCGTATCGACATCCACCCAGGCTTCAGGCACGGCGATGATCAGATCGGCATGGCCGAACCCCATCTCGGCCAGTTCCACCACCACGCTTTGCCAGTCCGCCAGCTTTTCGCGCACCAGATCGGTGCCGGTCACCCCCAGATGGATCCTCCCCGCCGCAAGTTCCCGCGGGATCTCGCCGGCTGACAGCAACACCAGCGAGGCCCCGGCAACACCCTCGATCGCACCGGAATATTCCCGCTCGTTTCCGGTGCGCCGCATCATGACGCCTCGCGCCCCGAACCAGTCGAAACACTGCTCCATCAGCCGTCCCTTCGACGGCACACCAATCTTGAGCATCCTCACGCCCCCCCCAGCGAGGCCACCAAGGCAGGCCGGATCACCCCCCCCACCGCCGGGATCGAGCGCCCCTGCCCCAGCACCCGTGTCAGCGCGTCATAGCGCCCGCCGGTGGCCACGGGCGGCAGGTCAGGCCGCGCCTCGGCGTAGAAACCGAACACGAATCCATCGTAATATTCCAGCGTGGTACGGCCATAGCTGGCTTCATAATCCAGCCCCTCCACATCGATACCACGCGCCGCCAGTGCCTCCAGTCGGCGCGCGAATCCCTCGACCGAGTCATGGATCCAGGGCATTGCCCGCGCAGCCTCACGCAGCGCGGCCAAGGCGGCGGGGCATTTGGCGGCGATTGCCGTCACGCCCTCCAGTTCATCGACCAGGGCGACAGGTATGGCAGGGGTCGCGGCGTCTTCGGCCAGGGTCTGCAACCTTGCGTCGATCTCTTCGCGGCTGCGCAGGCCGATATGTGGTGCGGTGGCTTGTGGTCGTTCGCCGCGCGCCAGCGCTGCCAGCAACTCTGCGCGCGCGGGCGGCACGGCAGCGCGCCCCGCGTAGCGTTCCAACAATGCGCGAAACCGTCCCGGCCGCCACAAATGCCGCATCAGCGCGGCCTTGCGTGGCCCGGATGTGGGCAAGCCGGCAACGGCAGCCCGCAAGATGCCGATATCACCGGTCGCCGCGCGCAGGCCCATGGGTGCCAGCAGCCGGGCAAACAGCGCAAAGACCTCGGCATCGGCGTCCAGCGGGCGGTCGCGGTCGAACACCTCGTAGCCGACCTGGAGGTATTCGGACAGCCGCATTGCGCCGGGCGTTTCCTGCTTGCGAAACACCTCGCCCAGATAGCAATACCGCGCCGGTTCGGCCCCCTCACGCATATGCGCCTGCACCACTGGCACGGTGAAATCCGGGCGCAGCATCATCTCGCCTTCCAGCGGGTCCGTGGTGACATAGGCGCGCGCGCGGATATCCTCGCCGTAAAGGTCCAGCAGGGTTTCCGAGGGTTGCAGGATCGCGGCCTCGACGGGCTGTGCGCCCTCGGCCTGAAACGCGGCCAGCAGCCGCGTGCCCTCGGCCCGCGCACCTGCCGGATCGCTGCGCAAGGGACTCACGTCGGAGTGTCCTGTTCGGGGGCGTCCAGAATGCGCTGAACGGCGGCGACCAGATCGGCGCGCGGGGCCTCGAACTGTGCGGGGTTGGCTTTCCATTCCTCCAGCGTCGCGTCCTCGGCGATCTTTGCGCCCAGCACCAGATCCTTGATCTGCACCACATCGCGGGCGGCCTCGTCCCCGCCCTGGATGATCGCCACCGGCGCGCCGCGTTTGTCGGCGTATTTCAACTGGTTGCCAAAGTTCTTGGGGTTGCCCAGATAGACCTCGGCGCGGATACCGGCGCGACGCAGATCGCTGGCCATGGCCTGATACTCGGCCATGCGCGCGCGGTCCATGACGGTGACGACCACCGGGCCCTGCGCGGCCTCCTGCGTCTGGTTCTGTGCTGCGAGCGCCGCCAGCAAGCGATCCACCCCGATGCTGACCCCGGTCGCCGGAACCGCCTGCCCGGTGAAGCGCTTGACCAGATCGTCATAGCGCCCGCCCCCGGCAACCGAGCCGAACTGCCGCTTGCGGCCCTTTTCATCGAGGATTTCAAAGGTCAGCTCGGCCTCATAGACCGGGCCGGTGTAATAGCCAAGGCCACGGACGACGGACGGGTCAATGATAATACGGTCAGCGCCGTAGCCTTGGGCTTCAAGTAAATTGGCTATCTCTGCCAGTTCAGCAACACCCTCCGCCCCGACTTTGGAGTTTCCGGCGACATCGAAGAGAACACTCAGAACTTGCCGATTCCAAATCTTGCTGGTTTCGAGAGATCTCCAGTTTGCACCAACATGGGTACTGTTGTCATACGCTGCGATCCTCAACGAAGACGCAGCTTCCGAAGGAACCGACTCACTCATTCTAACTAGCTGTTTTTTTGCAGTTTCATTCGCTTGCACAAAACCCATGACAAGGGTTTGCTGCGCCTCACTCAGCCCCGCACCCTTGGTGAAATCCCCGCTCTCATCCTTGCGGCCTTCACCCAGCAAAGCGCGCACCCCATCCGCGCCCAACCGGTCCAGCTTGTCGATGGCACGCAGAACGATCCCGCGCTCATGCGCGAACTTGTCGGGGTCGGCGGGGTCCAGCACGCCCGCGGCTTCCATCACACCGTTCAGCACCTTGCGGTTGTTCACCCGCACCACGTAATCGCCGCGCGCAATCCCAACGGCTTCCAGACAATCGGCCAGCATGGCGCAGATCTCGGCATCCGCCGCCACGCTCGCCGACCCCACCGTATCCGCATCGCACTGGTAAAACTGCCGGAACCGCCCCGGACCGGGCTTTTCATTGCGCCAGACCGGCCCCATGGCATAGCGCCGGTACGGGCTGGGCAGGTCATTGCGGTACTGCGCGGCAACGCGGGCCAGGGGCGCGGTCAGGTCATAGCGCAAGGCCAGCCAGTCGCCCTCCGTTCCCTCGCTTTCCTGCCAGGCGAAGACCCCCTCGTTGGGACGGTCCACATCGGGCAGGAACTTGCCCAAAGCCTCGACCGTCTCCACCGCGCTGGTCTCCAGCGGGTCGAACCCATAGCGATGATAGACCTCGGCAATCCGGTCCAGCATCGCCTTGCGCTGGGTAACTTCCGCGCCGAAGTAGTCGCGAAAGCCCTTGGGCGTCTCGGCCCGGGGGCGGCGGGGGGCTTTGGTCTTGGCCATGGGTGGGTCCACTCGTGAAACGGGTTGGCGGTGGTCTAGCCCAAGGGGGGCGGATGGGCAAGGCGCGCAACGGTTGACCCCAGGCCCGATCCGCGCCGATATGGCGGCCAGACAGGAGGCCGCGCATGAACCCCGACCGTATCGACCAGATTGAGGAACAGATTGCCCATCTGATCCGCGCCACCGAAGACATGAGCGACATGCTTCGCGCACAGGGCGACGAGATCGCCCGCCTCAAACGCCAGCTTTCGTCTCTGACCGAACGCGAGGCCGAGCGCAGCGTGCAGGACGGCGCATCCATACCCCTGGCGGATCAGCGACCGCCACACTGGTAACACCCGGCACGGCACGCGACCGAACCACAAGGCGGGCGGCGGTCCCGAAGGGAGCGCAGACCCGGGCGGGGGCGCCGGGGGGCCGCAGGCCTCCCGGCGCCCCCGCCAACCCCGTCGCAATGAAAAAGGGGCGGCCCGCAAAGGCCGCCCCCAATCAGTCGGGCCATCCTGGCCGGGATTACATCATCCCGCCCATGCCGCCCATGCCGCCCATGTCGGGCATGCCGGCGCCGCCGCCCTGGCCCTTCGGCTCGGGCTTGTCAGCGATCATCGCCTCGGTGGTGACCAGAAGACCGGCAACCGATGCTGCATCTTCCAGCGCGGTGCGGACAACCTTGGCCGGGTCGATCACGCCGAACTTGAACATGTCGCCATATTCCTCGGTCTGGGCGTTGAAGCCAAAGGTCAAGTCGGTCGACTCGCGCACCTTGCCAGCCACCACGGCGCCATCGACACCGGCGTTATCGGCGATCTGGCGCATCGGCGCTTCCAGCGCGCGGCGCACGATGGCGATACCGGCGTTCTGGTCGCTGTTTGCGCCCGTCAGGCCCTCAAGCTTCTTGCCAGCCTGAACCAGCGCCACGCCACCGCCGACAACGATGCCTTCCTGAACGGCAGCACGGGTGGCGTTCAGCGCGTCATCGACGCGGTCCTTGCGCTCTTTCACTTCGATTTCCGACATGCCGCCAACGCGGATCACGGCAACACCGCCAGCCAGCTTGGCCAGACGCTCCTGCAGTTTCTCCTTGTCGTAGTCCGAGGTGGTCTCGTCGATCTGCTGGCGGATCTGTGCCACGCGGGCTTCGATCTCGGCCTTTTCACCCGCGCCGTCAACAATGGTCGTGTTGTCCTTGTTGATGGTCACTTTCTTGGCCACGCCCAGCATGTCCATGCCGACGTTTTCAAGCTTCATGCCCAGATCTTCGCTGATCACCTGACCGCCGGACAGGATGGCGATATCCTGCAGCATGGCCTTGCGGCGATCGCCGAAGCCCGGCGCCTTGACGGCTGCGATCTTCAGACCGCCGCGCAGCTTGTTGACCACCAGCGTGGCCAGCGCCTCGCCTTCGACGTCTTCGGCGATGATCAGCAGCGGTTTTTGCGACTGGATCACCTGCTCCAGAAGCGGAACCATCGGCTGCAGCGACGAAAGCTTCTTCTCGTGCAACAGGATGTAGCAATCTTCCAGATCAGCGATCATCTTGTCGGGGTTGGTGACGAAGTAGGGCGACAGGTAGCCGCGGTCGAACTGCATGCCTTCGACCACTTCGACCTCGGTCTCCATGCCCTTGTTCTCTTCGACGGTGATGACACCCTCGTTGCCGACCTTCTGCATCGCGTCAGCAATCTGGCGGCCGATCGAGGCTTCGCCATTGGCCGAAATGGTGCCGACCTGTGCCACTTCATCGCTGTCCTTGACCGGACGCGAGGCGGCCTTGATCTCGGTCACGACCTTGGAAACGGCCAGATCGATACCGCGCTTCAGGTCCATCGGGTTCATGCCGGCGGCCACGGCCTTCATGCCCTCGCGGACAATGGCCTGCGCCAGAACGGTGGCGGTGGTGGTGCCGTCGCCCGCTTCGTCATTGGTGCGGCTGGCGACTTCCTTCACCATTTGCGCACCCATGTTCTCGAACTTGTCGGAAAGCTCGATCTCCTTGGCGACGGTGACGCCGTCCTTGGTGATGCGCGGGGCGCCGAATGACTTGTCGATCACCACATTGCGGCCCTTGGGCCCGAGGGTGGTCTTGACCGCGTCGGCCAGGATGTTGACGCCACGCAGCATGCGGTCGCGGGCATCGGTGTTGAACTTGACTTCTTTGGCAGCCATGAGGGGTGCTCCTGAAATTAATCTTTGAGTGTCAGTGCGTTACGATCAGCGAAAAGCGATTACCCGATGATACCGAGAATATCGCTTTCCTTCATGATCAGCAGCTCTTCGCCATCGATCGTCACTTCGGTGCCCGACCATTTGCCGAACAGAACGCGGTCGCCAGCCTTGACGGACGGCGCGATCAGTTCGCCCGAATCCTTGCGCGCACCTTCGCCGACCGAAATGATCTCGCCCTCGGCAGGCTTTTCCTTGGCGGTGTCGGGAATGATCAATCCGCCCTTAGTTTTTTCGTCGCTCTGCACGCGACGCACCAGCACACGGTCATGAAGGGGTTTGAATGCCATCTGAGAACGCTCCTTAGGTTCCAGGTTTGTTTGCTTTTAGCACTCGCCTCTAATGAGTGCTAACGACAGCGTATCTAGGAGAGCCGGGCAGCTCTGTCAACACCCCTGAGAACGTCCGAAACACCACGGCCGGACCCGCGTTTGCGGCACCCGTAAATGGATGAATGGATCGCAGGCCGGTGGGATAAAGCCCTTCTGCCGCACGGCCAGGCCCAACGCAAGGAAGAGGCGGGGAGTCCAGCGCCGGACGAGGGGCGGGAGCCGCCCCTGCCCCTGCCCCGGTTGCGGATGCGGATGCGGATGCGGATGATCAGATACGGGCGAGGATGGCTTCGGTATCCACTCCACGTAAGGCGCCAACGATCTGGCCACGCTGTTCTGACAGTCGGCTGGTCAGGTAGCTGCCGGCGATCGGGCTTTTCTCCATCAGCACCACAGCGGTAAGCAGTTGGGCGAGGCTCTCGGCGAACCAGCGCGCCTCGGCCTCGGGCGGCATCGCGGGCCAACGGCTGCGGTGCGCGGCAAGTGCTGCGTCAAAGCGCGGATCACCGCCGCGCGCGCCATCAAGGCGGGCGTTGAGCTGGTCGCCCGCCTCCGGCTCGCGCATCAGCGTGCGCAGGATATCGAGGCAGATCACATTGCCCGATCCCTCCCAGATGGAATTGAGCGGCGCCTCGCGATAAAGCATCGGCAGCGGCGTCTCCTCGACATAGCCCATGCCGCCCAGGCATTCCATCGCCTCATAGATCATGCCCGGCGCGCGTTTGTTGGACAGAAATTTTGCAAGCGCCACGGTCAGGCGCGCGTAAGGGCGGAGCGCGGGGTCGTCAAAGGCATGCGCCACTTCCATGCCCAGCATCAGCGCCGCTTCCACCTCGATCGCCAGATCGGCCAACACCGCGCGCATCAGGGGCTGGTCGATCAGCCGTTTCTGGAACGCCGTGCGCCCGCGCGCCCAATGCGCTGCCTCTGTCAGAGCGCCGCGCATCAGCCCGGCCGGTGCCATCGCCGTATCGAGCCTTGTGTGGTGGACCATTTCAATGATCGTCTGCACCCCGCGCCCCTCGTCGCCCAGCCGATGCGCGAATGTATTGGCATATTCGATCTCGCTGGAGGCATTGGCCTTGTTCCCCAGCTTGTCCTTCAGCCGCAGGATGTTGAACGCGTTGCGCGTGCCATCAGGCAGCCAGCGCGGCACCAGAAAGCAGGTCAGTCCGTCATCGGCCTGTGCCAGCGTCAGAAAGCCATCGCACATCGGCGCCGAGCAGAACCATTTGTGCCCGGTCAACCGATACACCCCCTCGCCCGCGCCCGGATCGGCCACAGCCCGGGTGGAATTGGCGCGCACATCCGAGCCGCCCTGCTTTTCGGTCATCGCCATACCCATGGTCACGCCCGGTTTCTCTCCCACCGGGCGGCGCGAGGGGTCATAGGCGCGCGCGATCAGCCTGGGCTTCCAGATGGCGGCCAGCGCGGGATCGGCATCCAGTGCGGGCACGGCGGCATAGGTCATGGTCATGGGGCAGCAAACGCCGGGTTCGATCTGGCTGAACATATACATGAAAGCCGCGTGGCGGGCGTGGCTACCGCCCTCTTCCCAGGCGATCGCGGCATAGCCGCTCTCGATCCCCAGCGCCATCAGCCGGTGATAGGCGGGGTGGAAATGCACCTCGTCAATGCGCCGCCCATTGCGATCGAATAGGCGTAGCTCGGGCAGCCGGGTCTGGGCCTCGCGGGCATCCTCGCGCATTTGCGCGGAACCCAGCGCCGCGCCCAGCCGCGCCAGCGTGTCATCCTCCCCCAAAAGCGCACGCAGCGGGGTATCGCTGGCCCACAGGTCAAGGGCGGCGGGGGCAGGCTGGTTGAAAACCTCGTGCGTATCAAGCTGGCTGCGCGGCGCGGCAGTGGTCATGTCTGGTCCTCCTCGTTTGAGCCAGCCTGCCGCTGCGCCGATGCGCATGCAAGTCTGACCCCGCGTCGCACAGGCCGCCCGCTACTGCGAAGTGTGGATCGGCCCCGAATCAGGGGATTCCCTTTGCTTCCTTGCTATGGCATGCTGACATGGATGCCCCGATGCGGGCTGATCCGTGCAAGGCCCTGAAAAGATGCAGCGCAAACGCCCCAGTTTCGGTCCGGTGATGTTCTACGCCCTCGCCGGCACCTTCGGCACCTATCTGACCTTTGCCGCCGTGCAAGGCGAATACGGGCTTTTCAACCGCATCCAGATTGATGCCGATGCCGCGAACCTGCGCGCTGATCGGGATCGGCTGGCACTGGAACTGGCCGAGATCGAGAACCGCACGCACCGCTTGTCGGATGCCTATCTTGATCTTGATCTGCTGGACCAGCAGGCGCGGCAGACGCTGGGCTATGTCCGGGCCGACGAGATCGTGTTGCGCTAACCCAGAAGGCACAAACGGGCTTTCACAGCCCCCTCTGGCCGTGCAAGGTCAAGCTTCAGTTGCGTATTTCGGGCAAGATGAAGGGTGCGGCACGGCACGAAAAGTACTGGCGGCCCTTTTCACATACCTTGATGTGGCTGATTGTTTAATGCTAAACTATCGGCCGCACTGTCGCTGAAGCGACCAGGCAGCACCAATGAGGGAGAGAGCGATGGCCGCCAGAAAACCAGCCGAAAAACCCAACATATCGGGCGAGGATTTACGCCGCTACTACCGCGAGATGCTGCTGATCCGCCGATTCGAGGAAAAGGCCGGCCAGCTTTACGGCATGGGGCTGATTGGCGGTTTCTGCCATCTCTATATCGGGCAGGAAGCGGTGGTCGTCGGCCTCGCCGCAGCGTCGAAAGAGGGCGACAAGCAGATAACCAGCTACCGCGATCACGGCCATATGCTGGCAACCGGCATGGACCCCAAGGGCGTGATGGCCGAACTGACCGGCCGCGAGGGCGGCTATTCCCGGGGCAAGGGTGGCAGCATGCACATGTTCAGCCAGGAAAAGCATTTTTATGGCGGGCATGGTATCGTCGGCGCGCAGGTGCCGCTGGGCGCGGGGCTGGCATTCGCCGACAAGTATCTTGGCAATGACAGCGTGACATTTACCTATTTCGGCGACGGCGCTGCCAATCAGGGCCAGGTCTATGAGGCCTATAACATGGCCCAGCTGTGGAACCTGCCGGTGGTTTTCGTCATCGAGAACAACCAGTATGCGATGGGCACCTCGACCAAGCGCTCGTCAAAATCCCCCAACCTGTGGGAACGCGGCGCTGCCTACGGGATCAAGGGAGAGATGGTCGACGGGATGGATGTGCTGGCCGTCAAGGCCGCCGGCGAAAAGGCCGTGGCGGCCTGTCGGGCGGGCGACGGGCCCTACATCCTCGAGATGATGACCTATCGCTACCGGGGCCATTCCATGTCGGATCCGGCGAAATACCGCACCCGCGAGGAGGTGCAGAAAATGCGCGAGGAGCGTGATCCGATCGACCGGGTGCGGGAGCTTCTGCTGACCGGCGGGCATGCCAGCGACGATGATCTCAAGGCCATCGACAAGGAGATCAAGGCCATCGTCAACGAGGCAGCGGAATTCTCCAAGGAAAGCCCCGAGCCGGATGTGTCCGAGCTCTGGACCGATGTCTACGCGTAAAGGGGGAAAGCACCTATGGCAACCGAAATACTCATGCCCGCGCTCTCACCCACAATGGAAGAGGGCACGCTGGCGAAATGGCTGGTCAAGGAGGGGGACACGGTCAGCGCCGGAGACATCCTCGCCGAGATCGAGACCGACAAGGCGACGATGGAATTCGAGGCCGTCGATGAAGGCACGATCGGCAAGATCCTCATTGCCGAGGGCACAGAGGGCGTGAAGGTCAACACCGCCATCGCACTCCTGCTTGATGATGGGGAAAGCGCTGACGATCAGGCGCAACCGGAGGCCGCAAGTGCCGACGCGGGCGCCGAGGCGGCCGCCGCGCCGAAGGCAAAGGCGGCCTCCGAGGCGCCCGCCCCCGCCAGCACGCCCCCCGCCGAACCCAAAGCCGCCAGAAGCGAGCCGGACTGGCCCGAGGGCACGCCCGTCAAGTCCATGACCGTGCGCGAGGCCCTGCGCGAGGCGATGGCCGAAGAAATGCGCGCCGACGAAACGGTGTTTCTGATGGGCGAAGAGGTCGGCGAATATCAGGGGGCCTACAAGATCAGCCAGGGCCTGCTTGATGAATTCGGCGCCCGCCGCGTCGTCGATACGCCCATCACCGAGGCCGGGTTCACCGGCATCGGCGTCGGCGCGGCTTGGGGTGGCTTGCGCCCGATCGTCGAATTCATGACCTTCAATTTCTCGATGCAGGCCATCGACCATCTGATCAACTCCGCCGCCAAGACCCTCTACATGTCCGGCGGCCAGATGCCCTGCCCCATCGTCTTTCGTGGCCCTAACGGCGCGGCGGCCCGCGTGGCCGCACAGCACAGCCAGTGTTTTGCGGCCTGGTACAGCCATATTCCGGGCCTGAAGGTGGTGATGCCCTACACGGCAGCCGACGCCAAGGGCCTCCTGAAATCCGCCATCCGCGATGGCAATCCGGTGGTGTTCCTTGAAAACGAAATCCTTTACGGGCGTTCCTTCGACGTGCCGCAGGTTGACGATTTCACCGTGCCCATCGGCAAGGCCCGCATCGCGCGGCCCGGCGCGGATGTCACCATCGTGTCCTTCGGCATCGGCATGACCTACGCGCTCGAAGCTGCCGAGCGTCTGGCCAGCGAGGGGATCGACGCCGAGGTGATCGACCTGCGCACCATCCGCCCGATGGACACCGACGCCATTCTCGCCTCGGTGCGCAAGACCAACCGCCTCGTCACGGTCGAGGAAGGTTTTCCGCAAAGCTCGGTCGGCAATTTCATCACCTCGGTGGTGATGGAACAGGCCTTCGATTACCTCGACGCACCGGTGATCAACCTGTGCGGCAAGGATGTGCCGATGCCCTATGCCGCCAATCTCGAAAAGCTCGCACTGGTGACCACCGACGAGGTCGTCGCCGCCGTGAAAAAAGTCACCTATCGCTGAGGAGGCGCGCGATGCCCGTTGAAATCCTGATGCCCGCGCTCTCGCCCACGATGGAAGAGGGCACACTGGCGAAATGGCTGGTCAAGGAGGGCGACACCGTCACGTCGGGCCAGATCCTCGCCGAGATCGAAACCGACAAGGCAACGATGGAGTTCGAGGCCGTCGACGAAGGCACGGTCGGCAAACTGCTGGTGGCCGAAGGCACCGAATGCGTGAAGGTCAACACCCCGATCGCCGTCTTGCTGGAAGAAGGCGAGAACGCCGCCGACATCGCCCAACCAAAGCCCACCAGGGCCGACACAGGTGCCGGGACCGCCCGTGAGCCGCAGGCGAAAGGGGCCTCCGAGGCGCCCGCCCCCGCCAAGCCCGGCGCCACCGCGCCCGCCACCCCCAAAACCGGTGGAAAACGCCTCTTTGCCTCGCCGCTGGCCCGCCGGATCGCCGCGGAAAAAGGGATCGACCTGAGCGCGGTCAAGGGCACCGGCCCGCATGGCCGGATCGTCAGGGCCGATGTGGATGCCGCAGGCACCACCGGCAAAGCTGCGGCACCCGCCCCGGCGCCCGCCACCCCTGCCGCGCCCGCTGCGAAAGCCCCGGCAACCGGCCCTTCGGCCGATGCCGTCCTGAAAATGTTCGAGGGCCGCGAAACCGAAGAGGTCAAGCTCGACGGCATGCGCAAGACCGTTGCCGCCCGCCTCACCGAGGCCAAGCAGACCATCCCGCATTTCTACCTGCGCCGCTCGGTCCAGCTTGACGCGCTGATGACATTTCGCAGCCAGCTCAATGCCCAGCTCGAATCGCGAGGCGTCAAGCTCTCGGTCAATGATTTCATCATCAAGGCCTGTGCGCTGGCGCTACAGAAAGTGCCCGAAGCCAATGCCGTCTGGGCTGGCGACCGTATCTTGCGGCTCAAACCCTCCGATGTTGCAGTCGCCGTGGCCATCGAAGGCGGGCTCTTCACCCCGGTGATCAAGGATGCCCACCTGAAAACCCTTTCGGCCCTCTCCGCCGAGATGAAAGACCTCGCCACCCGCGCGCGCGACCGAAAGCTAGCGCCGCATGAATATACCGGCGGCTCATTCGCCATCTCCAACCTCGGTATGTTCGGGATCGAGAATTTCGACGCGGTGATCAACCCCCCGCATGGCTCCATCCTTGCCGTTGGCGCCGGAGCAAAACAGCCGGTGGTGGGGGCCGATGGCGCGCTCACTGTGGCCACGGTCATGTCCATGACGCTCTCGGTCGATCACCGCGTGATCGACGGCGCCCTGGGCGCCGAATTCCTGGCTGCGATCATCGAAAACCTGGAGAACCCGCTGGCCATGCTGGCATAAACGGCGCGCGCCCCTTCATCTTGCCGGAAATACGCCGGGGGGTGAGCCCGGCACGGGCGAGGGGGGCAGCGCCCCCCTTCCCCGCCCCCTATTCGCCCAGCAGCTGATCCATCGACAGCGCCGGCTGGTCGCAGCCCGCCTCGCCAACGATCCGCGCGGGCACACCCGCCACCGTCTTGCAGGCCGGCACATCGGACAACACCACCGACCCCGCCGCGATCCGTGTGCACCGGCCAATTCGGATATTGCCAAGCACCTTCGCTCCGGCCCCGATCAGAACCCCGTCGCTTATCTTCGGGTGACGGTCGCCATCTTCCTTGCCAGTGCCGCCCAACGTAACCGAATGCAGCATCGAGACATTGTCGCCCACTACCGCCGTTTCACCGATCACGATGGAATGTGCATGATCGATCATTATTCCCTTGCCGATCCGCGCCGCCGGGTGAATATCGACCCCAAACACCTCCGACACCCGCATCTGGATGAAGGATGCCATGTCAGGCCGGCCTCTGTTCCAAAGCCAGTGTCCCACGCGATAGGCCTGCACCGCCTGATAGCCCTTGAAGTACAGAATCGGTTGCAGGAAGCGATGGCAGGCTGGATCGCGCTCGTGCACGGCGACCAGATCCGCACGCGCCGCCTCTCCCAGCCAGAGGTCTGCCGCATAGGCCTCGTCAGCGATTTCACGCAGGATCTGCTCGCTGATCTCGGCCGAGGACAGTTTCACCGCGAAGCGAAAGGCCAGTGCCCGCTCCATCGTCGGATGATGCAGCAAGCTGTTGTGAATGACGCCGCCCAGCAAAGGCTCGTCCCTGACGGCCTGTCGGGCTTCATCGCAGATCCGCGCCCAGACTGGGTCCAGCGTGGCGAATCTCGGCTTGCGTTCGGGCATGGCGCACCTTCCTTGCTTTGCGGGCAAGATAATCGAAATCGCGCGTATTTCCAGCCCGCTTATTCACCGAATCTCATGGCTGCAACGCCAATCGAGAACCGCTTCGATCACCTGAGCAAGTGTTGCCAGATACTCCGGGTCACCCGGTCCCGACGGATCAGCCCGGGGGCAGGCCAGCGCACGTTCCATCAGCGTGCCGTTGCCCAGCCATGGATGCACCCGCCCGTTGCGAATACGATAGCGCGCGGCACGGGTGGCTTCATCCAGAAGCCGGTTGATCAGCACTGCGCGCTCAGCCTCAGACACCGCCATCAGCGCACGCGCAGCGGCAGAGATATCGCCCAGCCCGACCTCGGTCATCACTGCTCCCCGCTCATCCCGCCACCACACATTGCGCGAACAACCCAGCGCCAAAGACCGCCGAAACCTGCGCCACCGACACCGTGACTTCACCCTCCGCCCCGTCAGCCGACTGGGACGCCGCCGTATACAGCCACGTCGGGGTATTCAGCACCTCCTCGCGCAGAACCGCCCCACCTGCGCTGATACGCAAGAGATACCGTTCGCTTTCTTCACCCAGCGGCACATCCAACGCCGACCAGTCATCGCCGCCGATCCGCGTGCGTCGCACCCAACTGACGGCGAGATCACCGCCCGGTGCCACCCGCTCAGCCGTCAGGAACACCGGCGCATAGGGCCGCAGGCCCACGCCCTGAAACGCTTCCACCCGCGCGGTATAAAGCGCATCGTCCAGCGGTCGCACCGCCGGGCCGATCCGGTAGCGCCGCGCCAGCCCGCGCAAGGCTTGCGGCAGGTCGATCTGCGCCAGTGCCGCATCAACGCGCACCACCGCCGCGCCCGGCGCCCATGTATGGGGCATCAGCGCATCCGTGCCGAACTGCCCGCGCAACAGCCGCGACAAGCGCCAGCGTCCCGGCGCAATCAGTTCGGCATCGGTGAACTGAAACAATTCCCAATCGGCCCCGTTGCCGATCGCCATCACATTCGCCCCGTTCAGCACCGCCGCCTCACTGGCCGAGGCCAGCGTCACCCAAGAAGGCATCGCCACCTCCAGCCCGCCATCGCGCGACCAGAGCGCGGGGCGCGTGCGGTGCAGGGGCGTGACGGCCCGGCCAATCGCCGCACGCGCGGCAAATGTGGTGTTCAGCGCGAAATCGCCCCCCTCGAACGGGGCATCATAGACCGCCACCGCACCGGGCCAGGGCCGGGCAGAGATCGCGAGATGCGGTGCATGCGGCACCTCGTCACCGCGCATCAGGGGCAGGTCCATGAACAAGGGCGTCACCGGCACCAGCGCCTCGAACCGGCGCTGCGCCAGCGTATCCTCCGCCGGGTCACCGCCCCGATATACGCCGGGTTCAATGCGCACGGCCTCCACCTCGCGCGCGCCGGTCAGTTCCATCCGGTCGATCCGATAGTGCCGCAGCGCGCCCTCATGCGACAGCGCCACCACATCGCCCACGCCATAGGGCGACGAGGGCGGTAGGCTGAAGCGCGCCACATCCCGTGCAATCCGCGCCTCGGCCATCCAGCGTTTGATCGTCGAGCGCGCCTCACCCGCAGTCAGCAGCAAGGGCAGTTCGCTTTGCGACACCTCCCCCGCAGCCTCGTCGGGATAAACCGCCTCCGCCGCGCGAACCTCGAAATCACCCTCTGCCTCAAGGTAGTTCAGCCGCACCCGTCCCACCACCTCGGGCTGTGCCGCGCGCGCGGTTTCCAGATCACCGCCAGCGCGTGCAACCAGCGCATCCGGCACCAGTCGCCCCGCGGCCTGCCCGTCACGCATGCGGAAAATCAACCGCCCCTCACGCTCCAGCGCCTCGAACCCATGCGCAAGCATCAGGGGCTGCAAGGCCGCGCGCCCGGTTTCGGTCGAGGCAACGGCATAGCCCCGCACAACCCCGTAAAGCCCACTCACATCATAGTCCCGCAGCCCTGCCCGCTCACAGATCTCGGCTACCACCGCGCCCAGCGGCTGATGCATCGCCCGCCCGGTGATCCAGTGCCCCCTAGCCCAGTTCTCGCCATCGTTCCACAATTCCCGGTTGCCCGGAAACCACGGAAAGGGCCGCGCATCCCAGGCCCAGACATGCGCGCGGTCCCAGTCCAGCATCGGCCCGCCGTAAACCTTTGAGAGCGGGTTGTTGGCGGGGTCTGTCCAATAGGCCGCCATGGCGCGCAGATACTGCATCTGGATCAGATCATCGCGATAGCCATTCGAGAAATACGGCACCGCCGATTCCGATGATTTCGGGTCAAGAAACTTGTTGGGCTGGTTGGTGCCCTTGTCGATCGCCGCACAGCCCAACTCGGTAAACCAGACAGGTTTAGAGCGTG
The DNA here is from genome assembly GCA_964496915.1 of uncultured Rhodobacter sp. Classification (GTDB taxonomy): domain Bacteria; phylum Pseudomonadota; class Alphaproteobacteria; order Rhodobacterales; family Rhodobacteraceae; genus Pararhodobacter. The sequence goes on along the minus strand of CAZCAX010000012.1, from coordinate 51,900 downwards.
GCTCCCAATCCGTGGCCTCCAGTGCACGTTCGCCGTTGCGGCGCTCATAATGCGGGTTTTCCCACCAGGCGCGCAGATCCTTGTAACGCCAGATCCAATCCTCGCCGATCAGAGCATCGGTGATCGGCGTGCGGTCCTGCACGTGGCGCGCGTGATCGCTGGCATAAAACCAGTCAAACCCCTCACCACCGGCGACATTGGCTTTCAGATAATCCAGATCATGGATTGACCGCCAGCCATCCTCCGCCGTATCCCGATGCGCCTCGCCATCGCGCCAGTCCGAGAGCGGCATGTAATTGTCGATCATAAGGGAAATGCGCAGAAAAGCCTTATTTTATTGATTTTGGGGGAGCGGCGCGAAGATCAAAACCCAATTGGGACCTTATGAACTGGGCAGACCTTATCCTTGGGGTTTACAGGCTGCCATAAGCTCCTGGACCTGCTCAATCGTAAGACAAGGCTTGGCCGAGTGAATCACCCTGTGGCAAGTGGCGCAAACCATTGCAAGGTCGCTCGTCTTGGTCTCACTGTCAGGCTGAAGCTCTTCGATCGGTATCTTATGGTGTGCCTCCATGCTGCGCTCACCCGCTTCACCGTAAAGGTCCACAGGCACAAGGCCACATGCCTCGCAGCACAGCTTTCCCCCGTTCACTCGGCGGTAATGGTCCTTGGCACGCTTCACCAGGGCCTTGTCGCGCTCCTTGTAGACATGCAACCTGGTAAGGATTCGGCCCTCTCGCCCTGAAATTTCCTCTGCCTCGACCGGGGGCTTTTCATCGGCCTCAACAAGGGACAGTGCTGACCCTGCGTTTGTTTGACCAAACAACTCAGACTTGAGTTCAATCAGTCGGTTGGCCGTGCGGCGAAGCTCGGACGTGTTCAGCCCCAGCCGCACCTGGGACGCATGATTTTCCACTGCGTCAGCAAGATGGGGGTCCCTCGCTCTGATCCTTTCAATGTTCACCACGTCAGCCGCCAACGCGGCAAGGCGATCAGTGAGGTCTACTTGAAAGTCACTGTGCAATATAGACACGCGAAGCGGCGCCAGGACGACGCTTATTCCATCATCCTCCACCACGTCGAAGTCCATCTGCGCCATCACAAAAGCCTTGTTTTCCAAGGGAAATGATACAGCATGGTGCAGGTCCGACCTAGCTGGTTCAGGCAGTGCGGCTATAGCCATGACAAGTTGCGGGAGGTGCAGTTTCGAGCGGTTGTTCGCATCACGCTTGCGCAAACGCGGCTTGCCCTGGGCCGACCTGCCCGTCACCTCTGCGTCGAAGCGGGTGTTGAAGGCGTCTATGTCCACGAACACGTCACGGTCCATCAGCGAGTCCGCAGGCACGAACTCGAACTCGCCGCGGCCACCTGATGGTCGCCAGTGGACCTCGCAGGTCGTCATCTCGTCAACTGTTCCTCAACCTAACCCATGCACACTCAGCCCGAACAAAGTGGGAACAATTACCCTATTTCGTTATTGACCAAGGTGCGCTACACTAGATAAAGATATGGGCAAACGCCGCTCGATCCAAGGGAGAAATTGACCTGGCCTACTCCGTTGCATCTTTCTTCTCCGGCATCGGCGGGCTCGACCTTGGTCTTGAGCGGGCTGGCTTTGCTGTCAATTTCCACTGTGAGGTTAAGCCGTTCTGCCGCGAGATACTCGCGCAGCACTGGCCAGACCTTCCCGTCAGTGAAGACATAAGGAAACTTGATGAAACAGACATCCCTGACGCTGAAGTTTGGGCAGCAGGATTCCCATGTCAGGACCTCTCGCTTGCACGAATGGGGCCGCGATCAGGGCTTCGAGGGAGCCAGTCTGGACTCTTTCACGAGTTTATGCGCCTCGTTCGAGGACGCACTCCAAGAGCCATTATCCTCGAAAACGTGCACGGCCTTCTCTCTAGCCACGGAGGACGAGACTTCGCCGTCGTTCTCAAGGCGCTGGACGAACTCGGGTATGGCGTGGCGTGGCGTGTGCTTAACAGCAAAGACTTCGGAGTCCCCCAGCAACGCCGCCGCGTCTACATTGTTGCCATGCATCGAGACTGGCGAGGTCCCGGAGAAATACTTTTTGAGCCCGAATGCGGCGACTGGAATACTAAGAAGGGTGGATCGAATGGGCAGAAATCTCCCTCCCTCTTTCAGACAATCATTGGAAATACTGAGCAAGGACCACTCGTAAAAAGCTTGGCCCATTGCATTTACGCAGAGTCAGCCCGCCATACCGGGACTGACTGGTCCCGGAATTATGTCTGGTATCCTGACGGGCGAGTGCGCCGTTTTACCCCGAATGAGGTGGAGCGGGTTCAGGGTTTCCCAGAGGATTGGACGCTACCGCGTCACTTCGATGAGAACCAGGCTGAAAGAATAGACAGTCTGCGCTACCATGCCGTTGGCAATGCGGTGACCCCTCCTGTGGCGGAGTGGGTTGGGCGGCGCTTGGCCGCAGTTTTGGCTGAGCAAGACCTTCGGCTAATCAGAACCGGTAGCGTCGCGGCAGAGTAACCTGTCGATGGCACAGAACACGTGATCCGGCGTTCGGCAGCATTCGAGCATAACCAGATCAAGGCGTTAGTCACCGAGCGCACCGGGCGAGGCCCGATCAGGGCTAGATGTTCTCGAAGAACGAAGCCGGGTCAGCGTCCATCGCCCTGCACAGGTGCACGAATTCGATCACGTCCAGGCGCCGTTCGCGACCTTCTATCTTCGCGACGTATGACTGCGGTCGCTTGAGCTTGTCGGCGACTTGCTGCTGCGTCAGGTCACGCGCGATCCGCGCCGCCTTCAGGGCGTCGATGAGCTTTCGATATTCATCATCATGGATGCTCCTGCCCACTCGCACATTCCAATTGACCCGTTGTGCGGAGAGCGGTAATCCCGTTTCAGTATTATCCCAAAACAGGATACTGGCGTGGGCATTGAGGATCGGCTTACATCGTCACAGCGGGGCAAGATAGCAGAGTTGCACGTCGCCACGGCGCTCATGGCGCAGTCCGGTGGCCGCCTGTCACCCTTCGAGCCACTGTCCGACGATCATGGCGTTGACCTGATGGTCGTGGATAAGGTGTCGGGCAATGCGCTTCCAGTTCAGGTGAAATCCTGGTTCCTCGCGCCCGAGAAGCCCGTGAAGAAGGTTCAGTTCGACCTGCAAAAGTCCACCTATGCCATCGACGGGCGCGGCGCGGTCATATGCGCGCTGATGGACCCGGAAACCCTGGCAATCATCATGTCCTGGATGATCCCGCTGTCTGAGGTCCCGAAGGTGGCGACCGAACAGCCGAAGAAATACGCCATGTCACCCAGCCGCATGGATAACACGCAGGACAAGTATCTGCCCTATCGTCACACCAGCCTCGCATCCATGACGAAAGCGATCGAGGCCCTGCTGGCTGAATGAAGAAGGGGCGCTGCGGCGCCCCTTCTTGTTACTCTGCCGCTTCCAATCGTCCGCGAACCCTTCGCGAGAGTATCCCCAACTCCTGCAAGCCCATCTCCAAGTCTGCGGCGAGTTGGTCCGCACTGAGACCCTGGGCAACTCCGTCTTCGAAGCGGCATTGCAGGGTTTCACGGCGGGACTTGCGTTGCAGGTAATCCGCCATGATTTCCTTTGCGGTCCTCATGCCTTCTTCGCAGCCTTGCGCATGGGAACGTCCACTCCGGACTTTCTGAGCCGAGAGGCCACGGACGCCACGCTGCGCGTCGAGGTGTTCGCGCCCTCGATCTGTTCCCTCACCATCTCGGAAATTTGCAAATAGGTGAGTTCAGGCTGCATCACCAGTTCCGCGATGATGGACTGGATTGTCGGCTTGGCCTGTTCCTCTTTCGCAGGCGTGGCTTCGGTCTTTGGCTGCTTTGCCATGGTCAGTCTCCTTAGGTTACCTGGCGCCCTGTGCGCCAGTGAACCCAGGTTGTCGTGGTTTTGAGGGTCCGCGAGCCGCCTAAACTCCCGTTATTCCAAGAAAATTGGAAACAGACTGCGCGCTGATTGAGGGGCGTTCGACCTCCCCGCTGGCTGACATATTCATCCCATCAGCAACGGCCAAACGGCCACGAACCACGGAGACTGACCATGCAACTGACCACCGCTCAAATCCTGAAAGTCCACAATACCCAGGACACCCGCCCGCTGCGCGACTGGCGCAAATCCAAAGACCAACTCGCCGCACGGATCGCTGCAAAGGGTGGCATCTGCCGCACGGTGGCGCGCCTGCTGCTGGACACCGACCTGCCCTATGCAAGCATTGTCGAGCAGGTCAAAACTCTGCACCCTGGCGCCTCCACCAGCACCCGCTCGGTGGCATCTATCGCCGCAGACCTCCGTCGCTTCGGGATGGACCTGCCTAAGCGGCCGCGCAGGGTGGAGGCACACTGATGGACCGCAAAACAATTTTCCCGCTCGTGGTTGAGCGCCTGCAAGAGGCAGGTTGCGAAAGCAGCTTTTGCCCCGACTATTCAGGTCGGGGAATGTATGGCCGCACCTGCCCAGCCATCGTGACTGACGCCCCTTCTGCCCTAGTGGGTTTCATGGTGGCTGCGGTCGTGGCCGGTGACGATGAAACCTATATTGAGGACCACACGGACCTCGTGCCCACCCGATCCGACAACATGGGCCTGTCGATGGTCTATTACTGACCGCTTCCAGTCTCATCAGCCCGAAATAGCCCCCGCAACCCTTGGTTGTGGGGGCGCTTCCCGTTGCACCGAAAGCTTTCGGTGCAGCTAGCCCTGGTGCATGTGTGCTGGCCGGTCACCGAAGCTGTCGGGCCTTGTGACATTAAGCCGGTCAGACGTCCTCAGAGCGCACCAAGACGCGCCTGGATAGCCATCTGCACTTTTCGAGGGGTAGGGCCAGGGCCCGAGGCTGACGGAGCCCAGGGGACAAATTTTTGGCGGGCATTGGGCCTATAATTAGCCGGTTCCTGTCGGCTTCCAATATTCTTGATTGTTCTCAGGCGCTTGGCGGCGGGTTTTCCGTGCTCGGGAATTCCGCGCCAAAGGTTTTCGATGGTGTCTCCGCAAATAACCGTTCGGCATCATGGCCTTATCACTGACCAAACATGAAAGGACTGACCATGCGGGTATATCGCATTCCCAACACCCACAACGACCTGGCCCTCGACGCCCTGCTTGCCGACTTCCTGGCTGAAGCACTTTTCAATCGCGGGAAAACCGTGATTGCTTTTGTTGACGAGGGTGGCGCTGCCATCAAGACCAATGCCACGGGGGAAGCAGTCGCTTCCAGTCTGGCTGAAGCCTACGCAGCTTTCGAGGGGTTTATGCGGGAACGTTTCGAAGGCGAGCCGGTTCCGCCCGTGCCCGAGCTTCTTGTGGCATAATGCCAACTCTGGAACGAACCACTTCCGCCCGGGTCTTTTGCCGCCTCATTCGCAATGCTCAGCCTCACGTCAAGTTTGATGACCTGATGCAAATGACATTGCGAGAAAGGGACCGGCTCGGGCGGGGGTTTCGCGATCACACTTTGCAAAGAGAAATGCAGCGCCTGTTCGAGCCCAAGAGGTCACGGCGCAATAAATGGACCCCAACGCCCCTGCTCGTCCGGGAAGTGCTGAAGGTATTTAACCCACTTGAGGAAAAGCTCAATTTTCTTGAAGCCACAGAACGTGCCCAATCGGAATTGATCCGGCCACAATTCAGAGGCGATCCTGCCCGCAGAACCATGATTTGGTTGCGGCGCCCTTAGTGACTTGGGATGCGACGAAGGTCTTTCATCCGGCCATCCCTGAGGCAATCCCTGACATAGCGGGCGTCGAGACCTGCCAAGCTGCACACGGTGATGAATTCCTCGCTTCCAATCCAGGAAGGTTCCACCCCGGCCACGTGATCCTTTAGCCCAATCAGGACCACCCCGAGCCATAGGTGCCTGCACTGGCGCGCTTGGTCGTTCGGGTCCAGGTCCGCGGCATCCCCTTGCCACGGTTCATCGATCGCCGCGCAAGCACGGTTCCCTGGATGGAATTGGGCGATCATATTCATTCAGCGGGAATTCCTTTCTCGAAGAATGCCCAGGCCACACCCACGGATTTATGCGGCCTGGACACCCCTTGCAGTCAGCCCAGGAGAAGGCAGGTTCAGAATAGCCTGAGCTATTCGGAAAGCTGACCAACGAAAAAGACGCCCCGCATTGATTGATTGATGCGAGGCGCCAGTCTTGCCGCTGAAAGCAAGGAAGGAATGTTATTAGGTGGGCGCTGCCCGGCCACCAGTCCGAACAGCGCCCTTTCTACCGCGTCAAGAGGAGACAAGCGCGGCAGAATTTCGGGTGGGCCCGGGACACGAACCGACCCACCCTCGCCTGCCTATTGAACCGGAGAGAAACGCAAGGCAGGCGAATTCACTATGGACCGGCTTGCCCGGTCCATGGTTGGTCAGTCGGCTGCCATCCGGGTAGGGCTGGCGATCAAACGTGAAAGCTCCAGGCTGGTGCTCATCAGGGACTTGCCGACCCCTTCCTGCGTCACACGCTCGTAAGCGGTGAAATAGTCGATCCCGTGTTCCGCACTTGCTTCCTTCGCAATCTGGTCAAGTTCCTGGTCCACGTCCTCGCGAAGGCTCAGCGCCTTGCGGATAGTCAGCCCTTCTTCGGCTTGCTTGGCAATGGCGGCCATAAGGTGGGAGCCACGGCCACTTTCGGCCGGGATGGGTTCCGAGGTTTTCAGCATCATGATGGGGTTCCTTTCGAAGCGCGGACAGCATCCGCAAGTGAATGGCCGGGCTTCGGCGGCGTGTAGCCCACCCCCGTCAACCGGGCCAATTTGGGACTCACTGTCTGGATAAGGCGTTTGAGGTGCAGGCTGACGAGGCCGTAGCTTGCCTTGTGGCGGTCAGCCTCGCCCAACTGTCGATCAAGCTTCGAAACCTGACTGGAAAGCTCAAGAAAGCGGGACAAAGACCCCTCGAAGTCGTTGAGGCAGGCTTGGAGTTCTTCCGCCGCCTGTTCACGTTCGACCAGAAGGCCCTGGCGTTCGGCCCTCACCTTCTCTGCACGGTCCGCCGCCAGTTGGCCCTGCAACCGACCAATTTCATCCTGCAATGCATCGAACGCCGCTGCGTCGCGCACGAGGTCCAAATGCTCGTCCTGGACGTCCGCCAGGGCTTCTTCGAACGCATCAGCGTCAGTCAGGGCCAGGTGCTTTTCCGCCGAAGTTAATTCCCGGGGCTTGCGCCCACGATCATTGAAAAGGGCAACACGCGGGGCCAATTCATCTGCCCGAGCCTGAAGCTCCGCAATTTGGTTTTCGATCGTGTCCATTGTTAATCCCTCGTGTCCGTCAATTCAGACACTGCCGTTAATTGGGTTTGCGGGTAGCCAGCATTTTAACCAAGGTCAAAGGGATCAAGGATTTCGAGCACCTCTGGCCGCGTCTTTATGAACCCTTCCCGCATTTTGACCAGATACCACCGGAGGGTTCCGCCTGCTGTCGGTTCGCACCCATTTCTTTCGAGCCCCTCAGCTACCACCCGGGTCCAGCACACCGGGGGCTTCTTTTTCCCTTCTGCCAGTATAAGGGCCTCGATGGCCAGGATCGCGTTGGCCTTCTTTGGGCCACCAGGGATAAGGCCTGCGGCATCGATTGCAGCATTGGCCTTTTCAATATTGCCCCCATACACGGGCGTCCGTTTCTTCCTCATTTCGGTTTCACCCCGTAGAATTTGCTGCGCTCCATATGGGCCACCAGTTTGTCGCGCACTTCTTTGTCGAGCAGGGAGCCTACGCGCACCTTTTCAGTTGCCTCGTCCCTTATTGCTTTGCTCTCCCACGGTATTGGATCAAAGTGGCCTTCCATCTCTGCAATCAATCCATACTCGGGGTTATTCACCAAGCCGAGGCAGACACGGACAAATTTGCGTTGTCCAGCAATATCCTTTTCAGCGCAGCCGCCCGGAAAAACAAAGGTTGTGATAATCTCAATCATCCGCATCCCTTTCCATTGGGTCGATGAGCACCAATTCCCCTTGGGGCTCCGCATAATTGTTTTGATCCACATTGACCTGAACCGGGGCGGCTGGTTTGTCGGCCGACGCAAGCAGCCTTTCCAAGAGTTTCGAAAGAATGGCCGCATTTCCGTTGATTAGGCGGGGGCCTTTGATTGGGTTGAAGTCATCATCCAGGAGAATTTCGTCAGTGTCCGGGTCCCTCAATGCAACCTCTGCCACATGCCCGGAAGCCACCAATGCTTTGCGCAGCACCTCTGCAAGGGCCTGGTCCCGAACTGCAAGCTCAGCCAGTTGCACAAGTTGATTGAATTCGGGGCTGGCAAAGCGGGCGAGGTATATGCCAAGGGGGTTCGTGCCTGCTTCACGGGCCGCTTCCATGGGTCCTCGACCCGTGAGCAAGGCACCGAGGTATGCCCCCTGCGCTTCTTCACTGGCGCAATCAACCTTGCTTGGCAGGAATGAAGCTAGCTCGCTCATAGGGCCTCGTGTCGGGTTTCAGAATGCCCCGCCTATTTATCCAATCAAAAGAGAGGCTTGAGAGGCAGAATTTGGGGCACGGAACAGTTAGTCCCGAGACTGCAACACCGGAGCACAAAAAGGAGCCAGCATTCTAACTCCCTGTGGTGGCCCGAGACGCCCTTTAGCGCCCAGGGTATGCACCATGCACCGAAAAGTGCAGGACAAGCCTCACGGGTCACCACAGGAGCCCTGGGGGCTATCCGGGTATGACCAGGCGCCTCCAGTTGTCTGTGGCAAGACGTGCCTGGCCGTGGTCGGCTCGGTGACTGTTCGAGTGTGGTCGTGAGCCAGAGCACCGAAAAGCATCCTGGCAGCCCTCTATGCTGCCAAAGTGTTTAGGGGGTGGTGGGTCATTTGATCCCTCACCCACGCCCGTAGCCCATGGGGTGGCTTACGGGGAATGAAGTTCAGATTGTCATCCAGTATCGGTTCGAGTGTGGCAGGGTCCACAAAGTGAAACGGGGATACTTTCAAACACCGGGCTTGCATTTCCAACGCCCTATCAAGTTGCTTTCGGAATTCATCATTCCTTCTGGCATGATAGAAGACTGCATTACGGTTGATCCCCAATAATTGAGTTGCGTGGTTTATAGAGAGCCCTGCAGCCACAACATAAAAGAACAGGGGCCAATTCTTTCTAAGTCGCATATCTCAAGCCTCCATGGGTTGGGCTGAATTGTAGCCCACTTTAGAAGAGTGGATAACCAACAAACACTAAGCTGGACAGTAGGCTGGGCCTTATCGAGTCGGCAGAGTCGGCCGAGTCGGCATATTTTGGCTAAGTTCTATATTATTTTTTTCATATCGTCCTCACTATTACCAATAGTAGAAGAATATAAAAAATAAATCGGTGTATCTTAAAAAAAGCCGACTCAGCTAACTATGCCGACTCAAAAACAACTGGTAAATCGATGTTCGCTGGAAGCGAGTTGGCAGAGTCGGCGCACTTTTGTCCCACTTTGCAAACAGGACTTCCTCAAAAATATGGCAACTCAGCCGACTCGGTGGGGAAATACTCCACTGCCGAAACTTACAACCCGTCGATCTATGGCAACTCGGCCAACTCAGCCAACCAACTGGAAGACTGCGATTTCACAAGTTTCTTGCCAGATATATGGCAACTCGGTCAACTCGAGTCGGCCTGAGTCGAGCCGAGTCGCGCTGGCTCGACTCAAAAAAAGCAAAGGGCGCCGAGCCTTCGCTCAACGCCCCAACGCATTCTACCAGTTAAATCAGTCAGATGGTTCGTTGCGCCAGGTCAAACCCTGGACGCAATAGGTCTGGTCCTGGCCCTTGGCCAAACGCTTGCGAACTGACTTCACCCCGGCCTCGCCATACTGGCTGAACAAGAAGCGGAAGAACTGGTCTGACCCGATTGCGCCCACCATGTCGTGCTCATCCAGCCAGTCCTCCAGCCCCTCGGCCACTTGCGACTTTGTGAGGAATTCACCCGGGGCCATGCGCAACCGCTCTTCGAAGAAGCATTCTGCGGGGCTGTTCCGCCGACGCATGCCCTCGATATGCCACCGTGAGGATTTCGGCGATGCAAGGGATTTCCCGTTGCGCAGCCTCATCAGCCCGGCCAGTGCCCAATTGAGGATGCCAGACGCTTCGGTTGCGAGCTTTGCATATAGCTGTGGGTCCTCGCGCCCGAGATAGGTGTTCGGCATCTTCACAAGGACCATCCGGTTATTCATTGCGCCCGCGTGATCCACGAAGTGCGGCAGAACATTGGACGCGATCCAGACTTTGGCGGTCATGTTCCAGTTGAACGGTTTACCGAACTTCGGGTTGATGGTGACCATATCACCACCCACCACCTTCAGCAGGATCGACACCAGCTTGGCCATCTTATCTTTGCGGGTGTTCCGAAAATCCGCAAACACGATTGCAGAGGCGTCTGTCATGTTCTGCAACCCATGGTCGCCGACGATCTGGTCTTCCTCGGCTGCGGTATATCCCTCTCCGAGAAGCAGGTTCAGAACGCGCAGGATGGTGCTTTTCCCTGACCGCGACCCACCCAGCAGGTATAGAAACTTTTGGTGTGAGACGTCCGGGGTGAGGCAAAGCCCCATGAACTCCTGCAAGCATTCAACCGCCTCCTGATCGAACTTGCCTTTATTTTCACCATTCTCGGGCGTAAACCACTGGCGCAGCGTCTCATGCCAGAGCGGGCACTCAACCTCAGGATCGAAGTCAACCGCAGACACATTCAAATTTACGAACATGGCAGTCGGGGGCAACAGCTTGCCTGTCCGCAGATGTAGCAGCCCATTGCGAACCGGCAGAAGGTCCCCCGGGTCTGGAAGCGGTTTGGCCCCGGAGTAATTCCAGGCTGGCAACTTCCGCGGTCCCTGACTTTGCGATTTCAACGCCCCCTTGACGTTGCCCACAAGCGCTGTGCCGCTTTTAAGGTGCTTTACCTTGTCCCCGTCAGCATAGGCGCGACCGCGCACATACTTCCACATTTCGGCCTCGATCGCCTCATCATCGAGGATTTCGTAGGCGCCCTTTTCGTGCTCGTATTTGAGCCACATTCCCGAGTTGCGCAGCATGGCCGGTTGAGACCGGGCAAACCCCTGGGCAATCGTCATGGGATCGTTGTTCGGCAACGGGTCATTCCCATCAGCATCCTGTTTTGCCTTGCGCTCTCCCTCAAGCTGCTCGAAGAATTCGGCTTCCTCTGCAACAGCGGTGAAGTCACTGGCACCGCGCACATTCGTGGCCCATGCCTCAATCGTGCCCCGGTCCTCGGGCTGACAGTATTTCAGGGCAATGTGCCGAAGGGTGCCGAACGTCACGGGCGCCCCTGTATAGCTGCCAAACCCCTCCCACCGCGCAGCGAGGTTGGCGTCTTCATCACACCACACCTCAAGCTCGGTCAGAACGTCCGGGCACCCATCAGACGCAAAGTGCGCGGCTTGGCAGAACGCCAGCCAGTCTTCGTAAAGCCCTTCGCCCCCGGGAATGTTGACCAGGGGGAGCACCTCGGCAATCTGCCCGGCACCGAGCGTCACCCTGGTGTCCTCGCGCGCACCATCCGTGGCTTGCCTGACACGTTCGGCGCGTGTGGCCTTGGCGTTCGGCCGCCGGATTGCATCGAGAAGTCCAGGCGGACACGGGGCGAGCGCACCCAGAGAGCCCAGCCCGTCAATCGGGTCGGGTTCGACAAGCCGATAGGGCTTTTGCGTCTCGGGATGAATAGAACCCGCAGCGACGAGTTGGCGCCCATCGGATTTGAATTCGATGCCGGGATATTTTTCCAGACCGTTCACCACGGCAATGTCTTCCGGCTTCGAAAAGAAGATATGAAGGCCACCAGAGCCCGTGACCACGTGCGGGTGATCGCGATAATCAAAGCCCCAATCTTCTTGCAACCGATCCAGGGGGTTGCCCGGCGTGTCCAGAGTTTCGCCCTCGGGAAAGTTGCGCGGATCAACGTCAATCCCGAGTTGCACCTTGCGCAGCCTCAGCCCGACATTGGCAGCTTTGCGGGTCACATCATCCAAGACCTCTTGCGGGTTATACTCGCGATTGGTCCAGTCTTTGTGCACCGGCGCTTTGCCGACATTCACCACCTTGCTTTTGCCCGACTTGCTCTTGAGCGTTTTGGTGGCGGCGTGATGATGAAGGGGGATCAGCGTCCATCCGCCCGCCTCGATGAATTTCGAGGTGGCGTCATAATTCGGCTTTGTCATGGGTCAGCCCTCCGCGTTCATCGCGGCGAGGCGTTCATCGAAAGCGGCCAGACGGTTGAGGTCCTTCTTGCACCATTCCCGAAGATCATGCAGGGAATAGCGCGCAGGGTTTCCACGCCCCTTTTTGAGGACCGTATATTTCGGCCCCTTGCCTTTGGAACCAAGCGACGCAAGATAATGGGCGCTTATACCCAACAGTGCCGCGGCTTCGGCCCTGGGCAACGTTGGTTCTGTGCTCAGCGTTTCCTGAGTAATTTTAACAGGCATGACATATCCTTTCGAGGTGCTGCCCTCGATTGAGTTGACGTTGTTCGGGTCACTGTCTTTGCACTGTCTAAGGTCCATCGTGTTGCCCGCACGGTGGACCTCTTTCTTACTGGCAACGATACCGGGATTTAATTGCCCGCAGAGCCAGCGTTCATTATTTACCTGCTTTTCAAAAGATGGGTCAGCAGTTGAAAGTATTTTTGCTCGGTCAAATCGCCTGCAATTTTGCTTTCAGCGATCCGGATCGCCTTGCGCCGGGCAGCGGCACTCACCCAGGGAACCGGCTCCAGCCCATCGCGAATTTCGGCCCAAACGCTTGTGGGTTCGCTAGTCTTGCCGATGCCTTTGCGGACCAGCTTCCATCCGTTCCCCACGAGTTGAACCCGCAGCCCACCCGGGAGGTCATGATAGACCTCGGCTTCATACTCCGCACTATCCAGAAAACTGGCCGCTTCTGCGCTAGCCCGTGTCTTCTTCCGTCCATTGTCTTGAAACATTGCCGTTCTCCTTGCTTGATAAAGTTGTGCCGCACGTTGGCTGCGATACGAGCCAACGTTCTAAAGGCTACTGACCGCTTGCAGTCAGCGCATAGCCGAGAGAGGCCCGCGCCGCCTCGCTGCCATCCACTCCCGGAGGTCTTCGATCGAATACATGACCTTGCGACCCACCTTGAAGAAGTGCGGGCCTTCGCCGCGAGACCTCCAAATTTCTAACGTCGCAGGCTTGAGCCCGAGGAATTTGGCAGCTTGATCGTTGTCCAGGTATTCGACGGGAATTGGCGTCCGCACACGCGCCACGACTGTCTCAAGGCGTTCTAAACGCTTCACAATTTCTTCCATGTGGTTCTCCTTTGCGACTTCCTAGCATAGACTCGCTCAAATACGGGGAGTTGGAAACTAACGTTTATTCCCGCGGAAGCTGAGTAACTTCGCCGCAACTCGCTCCTGCGCCTCTCTCAACGTCCCGGTCAGGTTGGCCCGCGTGACATATCTTGCCGAAACCCCGGGCACGGCGTGGTCCAGCAGGTAGCTCGCACTCTGGAAGTCCACGCCGCTTTCCAAAGCCCATGTCCGCCAGTTGTGCCGCAGCGCATGGGGTTGATACGGGAACCCTCGATCACTGCGAAGGATAGAGATGTGCCCGGTCCTGGTGGTCGTTGCAGGGAAGATGAACGGGCTGTTGAGCGGGCGAGTGTGCTCCCGCAGATGCTCAAGTTCTTGGAGAACAACCCGCGGCAAAGGGCACGGGAACACCCGACCCGCCTTCGTTTTCGGGATAGTCAGCACACCATCAGCATCCAGCCAGTCCCATCGGGCAGCCCTGGCATTGCCAGACCTCAGCCCGGTAAAGAGCATCAGCATCCAACACCCCCGCACGATCGGATCATCCAGGGCGTCGAGGTGCCGCCAGAGGCGGGGCATTTCATCCGCGCTGATTGCCCAGTCACGAACCCGCTCTTTGTTGAACCGCACCGCCAGGCTGACCGGGTTCGGCCCAAGGTCATGGTCGCGGAGCGTGTCATTGTATAGGAGCCGAACCATCCTCAGCGCCGTGTTGGCCGCATACGGCCCCCGGGTCTTGGTCAGCTTTTCGTGTAAATTTCGGCAGAGCGAGCGGTCGATGGATGACATTGGGAGCCGCAAGATCGACTTCAGCGGGCGCTCAACGTGGCGGCGATAGTCGGCCAGGGTCGATGCGGCCAGGTTGTCCCGGTTCGCCTCCAAATACCTGTCCAGGGCTTGCTGGACCGTGGGCACAACCGCCTTGGGCCGACGCGGATCGACACCCCGTGAAAGCGCCTGCCTTAGCTCAATGGCCTCCTTACGGGCGTCCTTCAGGCTGACCTCGTTGCACCTGCCAATCGTCAGTGTGACGTAGAGGGCCGACCCGTCATTGATGCGGCCGACAAGCTTGTAACTCGATGACTTGCGACCCACCACTAGGCGAAGCCCAGGCACCTCCGCATCGTAGTGCAAGCTCCCGGGCGGGCTGCTTTCCATCAGTTCCTTGACCTTGGCTTGCGTCAACTTGACCGGCATACGCCTCTCCTTTCCAGACCTTCTCTGAGACCTTACGGGGAACCAAGCTCCGCACAGGTCCCCAATACCCAATCCAGAAATTCTGTCAAGAAATCAAATAGATAGACAACCCCATTAGGGTGGGTAAAAGGAAAAATTTGGAAGGACACGGAATTGTCGATACCGATGAAGTCGATGTCCTCATCGGCCCAAAGCGCGTCCAGATGGAAATACCGGTTCCCGGCACCGTCCGAGTAGCCGAAATACTCACTCCAGTCGGCGGCATAGGTCAGCTTGACATCAGGGCCAAGAATGGCGCGGACATCGTACAATAGCGCGATCATCTGCTCCACGGCCGGAAAGCTGTCATACGCGCCGCGGATCTGGGTCAGCGCCACCATCTCCGAGCCGATGCAGAACGCATCCACGCCCCCCGCCGCCACACAAAGCGCGGCCTGATGCAGGATGAAGCGGCGATAGCTCCATTCATCCGGGCCGGCGTAATCCACCGTACCCTCTCCGATGATGAAATCCCCCGGCCCCACCGTGCCGAAAAACGCAGCCACCTCGGCCTCTGCCGCTGCACTGCGATCCGGCGAGCCCTCGCGGCCCGGCGCCACCGACAGCGTGATGCGCCCGCGCCAGGGCAAGGGCGGCTGGTCATCGGCGCCGGTCCAGGGGTCTGGCAGCCCGTTTTCCGCCAGTTGTTCCATCAGGATGAAGGGATAGTACACCACCTTCTGCCCCGCCGCCTGCATCGCCGCAATCGCCTGCATGACCGAGATATCCGAGGGCGTGCCACCGTAAACCGGGTCATCGCCCAGCCGCGCCAGTTCCTGCGCATCGGCCCGCGTCAACCCGCTCACAAGCCAAGGCTGGTTGGTTCCCTCACGCCCCGCATATTCCACCTTGGGCCGGATGGCGCATTCTCCGCAGCGCAGATCATCGCCAAACCACGAGACAATCAGCAGCCCCGACTGCACCTGCGGGAGTTCCTCACCCAGCATGTCCAGCGCCGTCTCGAAGTCGGTCAGCCCCGACGGAGAATTCACATTGGCCTGCTGTGCCTCCCCGGCGACATCGAAAGCAGGCAGGCCATTCATCGGCGCGGCCCATTCCTCGTCTTCCGCCGAGGGGTTGTCCTGCAACAGAACCGGCTCGGTCGCCAAAGCGTATTCACCAGACCCCGGCATCCAGGCAACGGCGCGCACAACCTCCTGCAGGGTCAGCGCCTCGGGCGCCTGCGCTGCGCGCAACACTTCAAAGGCGAAGCTGGGCAGGCGGTTACCGTAAGGGCCAAGATCCAGATCCTCGATCACCACATAGGCCGTGCCCCGATAGGCAGGCGCAGCGCCCGCACCCTCGACCGCCTCGATCTTTGGGTCGACCTCCTGATCATCGGTGCCCCGGTACAGCCGCAGGTTCAGATCGGAGCGGCTGATCTCCTCGCCATAGGCCCAGATCCGGCCCAGCCCGGTGATCTCGCCCTCGCAAAGCGCAATCGCCACGCTGATCGTGTAGCGCGTCTCCTCGGTCACGCGCGGCCCCAGCCCGCCCTTGGTGCGGCGCGACCGCCCCGGCATCTCCTCGAAGTTCGAGGCCCAGATCACATGCCCCGCCACCCTCATCCGGCCCCAAACGCGCGGCAGCGCTACACCCTCGCCCGCACCAGTCACCCGCAACCGCTCGATCCGCCCGTGATCCACCGCGCCAGAACCCAATCCCAGCACCCGCTGGTCAATCACCCGGCCCAGCGTGGCCCCCACCGCGCGGCCGATCACCATGCCTGACAGGCCCAGCACGGCGCCGCCGACATTCGCACCCACCGCCGCACCAACCGCAGATAAAACCAGCGTCGCCATGTCCCGGCTCCTTTACTCAGATCATCTCGAAACGCGCCACGATCCGGCGCGCCCAGGGTGCCGCCAACGGACTTTCCACCACGCCATGGCGCTCATAAGCATGAATGAACGCGGCCCCGGTTTCCGGCCCGCGCGACAGGATGCCCAGATGCTTCGCCACCCGCCGCTCGCGCATGCGGAACAGCAACACCTGCCCCTCGGCCAATGGCGCGCCCGACACCTCGCGCATATGCCGCGCCAGCGCCTGCCACAGGCGTTCCTCGCGCTCGATCTCGGACCAGTCGGCACCATAGGGCGGTGGGGTTTCCGGTGCGCTGCCATGCCATTCAACCCAAAGCCCCCGGATCAGCCCCAGACAATCGCAGCCCGCCCCTTTGAGCGACGCCTGATGCCGGTAAGGTGTGCCAATCCAGCCCCGCGCCAGTGCCACTAGTGCTTGCCCGCTCACTGACGGCTCCCGCCATCATCGCGCCCGTCGCCCTTGGGAACGGCCAGCAGCCAGTCATCCCCCGGCACATGCGGAAAGCCACGGAAATTGGCCTGATTGGCAAATTTCAAACGGCAGGTTTCAAACCGCTTGTCGCAACCCGCCTCAAGCCGAAGCCGGTCACCCGGAAGCGGAGCAACACCCGGCGCGGCCCACAGGATCAGCCGCCGCAGCCCCCCAGACCGCTCCTCGCGCCGCACAAAACCGGCCATCCCCGTGGCAGGGCCGTCCAGAAACACCGCCCGCCCCTGCGCAAACCAGCCCAGTTCGAAATCCTCCAGCAAGGGCACCTCAAGAACCGCGCCACCCTCGTCGACCGCCAGCAAACCGGCCTCAACCGAGAATCCCGGCACCGACAGATCGAACCCGCATTTGCCATCCCCCAGCACCGCCGGACAGACCGCGCCAAACACCCGCCCGCCACCGTGCGACAAAGCCTCGGACAAGCCGCGCAACTCGGCTTTGAACGCCCCGCCCGCCCGCGTGATCTCGCCCAGCGCGCCGCGAAACAGCAGCCTGCGGTTGTCAGGCGTGGCCCAGTCTACCTCCCAAATCGTCAGCCGCGCGCTGTCATAGCGTCCGGCCAGAATATCGCCCTCGGTCAGGCCCGCATCGCTCAAGGCACCTGCCGCCTCGGTATTGTCCACCGAAAGCCCTGTTGCCTGCACCAGCGCACGTGCCGTCATGCCGGTGCGGGCGCGGAAATCAATGCCGTCAAAGCCCAGATCGCGGTCATGGTCGGTAAAGCCCAGCACCACGCCATCAGTCCGCTCCAGTGCCCAGGCGCGGGCGCGGGTGGTTGTCAGATCGCTCATTGCCGCACCTCGATCACCGGAACCTTGGGCACGTCGCCCGCCTGAAAGCTGGCGACCGAGACCTGAATGAGGTCGGTATCAAACCGCACCGGAACATCGAATTCGAACCCGGCAGTCACTTCGGCAGCCACGGCTGGCGCGTCCTTCAGCATGATCAGCCCGGTCGCAAGATCTACCTCCCAGGCAAGCCCCTCAGGCTGCTCGACACCGCCGACCGCCACACGCACCGATCCGGCCACCGGCTTGCCGATCACCCGCCGCGTGCCCTGCTCGCCCGAGCGATAGGTCTTGGCGAGTTGAAATACCCGTCCCACACCATCGCCATTGGCCAGCGACTGATCCAGCGCCGAAACCGCGCGCGAGGCTGGACAGGATTTGTAATCCGCCCAGTCCTTCCAGCGAAACCCGTGCAGCATCCCCTGCCGCGCCTCAAAGAACGCGATCAGCGCCTCCACATCATCGAGCGAGCGCAACCCCAGCCCGGCATCATAGCGCCTGCGCGACTGTGCCCAGGGCGTATTGCGCTCTTCATGGCCATTGGCCAGCGTCACAATCTCGGTGCGCCGCTCAGGCCCGCCCAACGAACCAAAGCTCAGATTGGCGGGAAATCGTATCTCATGAAAGGCCATGTGTTCACCCGTTCCTCTGTCCCTGCGCCAGAAGGCGGCTCATCTGCGCGGCGATCTGGCTCTGGCTGCGCTGGAACCCGGCGACATCGGGGGTGGTGATGTTTAACACCACATTCACTGCCCGCCCGCCACCGGCTGATCGCACACCCAGCCGCCCGTCTGCGCCACGCGCCAGCGGCATGATCGCCTCTGGCCCGGCCTCGCCCATCAGCCCGGTGCCCCCGCGCATGGGAAAGGCCACAGGGCCAGTCACCACGCCGCCCTGCGCAAAGGGCATCACCCGTCCCTGCGCAAAACTGGCGCCATTCGCAAAGGGCAGCAGGCCTGACATTGCGCCGCCAATCATCTGCGCCAGCGCCCCACCGACAGCCCCCTGCACCGGGCGCATCGCCGTTGCATAAACCGCATCGCTGAGCGACTTGCCGATCTGGCGCATCGCATCCGACAGGCGCAGCCCGTCAAACACCACCCCGTCAAACGCCCGGCGCAGCCCGGTGCCCAAGGATCGCGACAGCCCGTCAACCTCGCGGCTGGTGAAGATCAGGTTGCGCCCCATCGCGCCGAGTTCTGAATCGAACGCCGAGATCATGTCCGTTGTCATACCCAGCCGCGCCTCCAGCTGTGCCAGCTGCGCGCTCAGATCGTCCAGTGATGCCATCGCTCATCCCCTGTGGTTGCTTGCCCGGGCGGTCCGGAAACCGCGCCAGCAGGCTTTCCAGCCGCGCCCGGGTGAATGCCGGGGCGGCATTCTCGCGCCCCAGCATGATCATCAGTTCCAGCGGAGTCAGCGCCCAGAACTGCGCAGGCGTCAGCCGCAGACCATGCAGGCCCGCCCGCATCAGCCCCGCCCAGTCCAGACCCCGCGCGCGGCTCATGCGCCGCCCTCGGGCAGGGCGAATGCCCGCGCCAGCAGCTGCGCCGCCACCCGCGCCGCCACCACCGGCCCGCCCTCGATCTCGGCGCACAAAAGCGCCTCGGCCCCGCCCTGCCAGCCACCGCCGCGCAGCCCCGCGAGAATTAGCGCCAGCACATCGCGGGTGGAAAAGCGCCCGGCCTCGAACCGCTCGACAAGCGCCACAAGGCTGTCCGCGCCCAGCGCGGTTTCAAGTTCCGCCAGCGCGCCCAGCGTCAGCTTCAGCGCGCGCCGCTCGCCATCAATCACCAGCGCGACCTCACCCGTATAAGGGTTGGCCATCATTCACCTGCCTCGGGGTCGGTCAGTTCGGGGTCAGGGTCGGGCTCACCCGGCTGATCGCCGCCATCGCCCAAATAATCCTCAGGCTCCTCACCCGGCGCGGCCATCGCCATGAACACCAGCGCCCCGGCGGATGCCAACGACAACTCATAAGTCGCCTCGCCATTGTGCGATCCCGCATACTCGACCGAGGTAATCTGGAACGGCCCCTCGACGGTGCCGAAATGCGGGATGATCACCTGAAACTGCGGCACCTCCCCATTGAAGAACACTGCCCGCGCCCGTTCATCCGTCGCCGCATCCCGAAACACCCCCGAGCCCGAGATCGCCGCCGATTTCACCCCCGCCCCGGCCAGCAACTCGCGCCACCCGCCCTGACTGGTCAGGCTCGTCACATCCACCGTTTCCGCGTTGAAACTGATCCGCGTGGCGCGCAGCCCCGCAATGGTCTCGAACTGACCATCGCCGGTCATGTCCATCTTGATCAGAAGATCCTTGCCGCTCTGCACAGCCATGCTGCCACTCCTGTAAATTGAAAACCTCAGCCGGGGGCGCCCGGCCTATCCTTCGATACGCGCGCGAAACCGCAGGTCGATCCGGCGCACCGCGCCCCCGTCAACCCGCCGCGCCTGCGCCTGATGAAACCACAGATCCACCAGTCGCCCTTCGGACAGCGCCAGATCCGCACCGGGCAGGATCAGCCCGATCCGCCCGGCAATCTCCTTGGCAAGCTGAAAACCCGGCGCATCGCTCAGGATAGAAAGGGTAAACCGATGCTCCGCCCCCGACCCCGACACGTCAGAGCGGTCAATCACCTCTTCCGCGCCCAACACCACATAGTTTCCCGAAGGTGTGCCCGGCGCCGGCGCATCGTGGATACCGCCATCGACCATGGCCATCAGCGGAGCATCAGCCAAAAGATGCTGGTAAACCGCCGCCTGCAACGCGGCACCGCTCAAATAGCTCATGCCGGAACCTCCTCACGCGCGTGGCAGATCAGATAGGCCCCCGCCGCATCGGCTTCGCTGACTGCCAGAATACGAAATATCCGCGCGCCCTCACGCAGGCGCTGATCAGGCCGCGGGCGCTGCGGGCTGCCCTGGGGGGCGGCGCGCAGAAAGATCCGAAACAGCATGGTTCCCTCGGGCGCGATCTCGCCGCGTCGTTCACGCCCGGCGCCGGGGCGCAGCTCGGCCCAGAGCGTGCCCAGTGCGTGCCACTCAAGCGCATGGCCGCCCGCACCATCGGGTAGCACTGCGGCCTCTTCCAGCGCCATCGGCCGGTTCAGACGATAGCGGCTCATGCCCGGTATCCACCGGCCGTGACCCGCAGCGCGCACCAGCGCGCGGTCAGCGCCGCCACGGATACCGGCAGCTCCGCCCCCGACCCGGTCCGGCCCTCATGGTAATGCGCGGCCAGCAGAAAGACCGCCTGTGCCAGATCATCCGGCACAGCATCCCAGGTAGCGCCGAAGCCTGCGGTGAAATCGATCTCGACCTGCCCGTCCAGCGGAATAGACGGGAGAACCGCCCCGGTCGTCATGATCCGAGGGCGGTGACGGTCCACCACCAGCCGCCAGCGCCCCGGCGCCACCGCCGATACCGCGCCGTCACGAGAACGCATCGCCATGCCGTCCACGGCACTCACGGGTGCCACCGGCAAAGCCTGCGCATCCGACCAGCGCCACTGCGCCAGCACCAGGCGAAAACCGCGCGAAAGCAGCGCCTTGCCGGTCCGCCCCTCGATCACCGCGATCGCCGCGCGCAGATATCCCGCCAGCGCACCATCATTGCTGGCCTCATCGGCAAAGCCGGTGCCCAGCCGCAGATGGGCGCGAAACTCCGCAATCGGCAGCGCGGCATCCAACACTTCGGTGGTCTCGGTCACGTCCATTCACAATCCTCCTTCACCGCCGCAGAGCGGCTTGGCCTCCTTCACCGCCGCAAAGCGGCTTGGCCTCCTCAACCGCCGTGAAACCGGCGCAGGCGCCCCCGCCTCGCTCGCAAGGAGCAGGGAGCAGCCGGACAAGGCAGGGTGGGGGGCAAGCCCCACGCGCCTGCGCCACCCTCAAGCCGGGGTTAGTCCGGCCCCGGCCTGATCGCTCAGCTCGCCGCGAACTTCAGCAGTTTGATCGCGTTGAAATCGGTCACATCGCCGCCCACGCGCTTGGTCGCATAGAACAACACATGCGGCTTGGCGCTGAACGGATCGCGCAGCACCCGCAGGTCTGGACGCTCGGCAATGGTGTAACCTGCATGGAAATCGCCAAAGGCCACGGCATAGGCGTCGGCACCGATATCCGGCATGTCCTCGGCGATCAGCACCGGATAGCCCATCAGCCGTGCGGGTTCGCCTGCCGCCAGACCATCCGACCACAGGAAGCGACCGTCATTGTCCTTCATCTTGCGCACGGCCCCCGCGGTTTTCGAGTTCATCACGAAAACCGCATTGGCGCGGTAGCCCGCCTCCAGCGCATAAACCAGATCGACAATCGCATCAGCCGGATGCATGGCCGCGAAATCACCCGCAACACCAGTGGCAATGTAACCCAGTTCACCCCACACTGCATCGGCTTCCGGCTCGATCACATGATCCAGAAAACCGCGTGGCTTGTCGGCACCATCACCGCTGATGAAAGCCGCAGCCTCGGCGCGCGAGAACTTCTGCGCAATGCGCTCAGCCAGCCAGCCTTCGACATCAAAGGCGCTGTCCTCCAGCAGACGCTGGCTGGCCTTGGGCATGGCCGACAATTCGTGCAGCTTGATCGAGATGCGGTCAATCACCGGCGCCAGGGTGCCGGCGGTGTCGGTTGTCTCATCGGCCCAGCCCGAACCGATCTCGCCATGATCCACCAGCACATCAAAGCTGCCCGCTTCCACCTGCACCACGCTGGCAATCGCCCGGATCGAGGCCGCGGAATGCAGCACACCCTGAATCCGCTCGCTGGTCTGCGGATCAACCAGATAGCCACCTTCCGAGTTGACAGCGGTGTTCAGGCCCTTGCCCTCCAGCACCAGCCCGCGCAGGGCGTCATCGTCGCCCGAGCGCAGATAGGCGTCAAAGGCTTTCAGATGCAGTCCTTCGGTGGCTTCGCCTGTCGACAACGCAGGGCGGGTGGTTTTGGTCGAAAATTTACGGTCCAGCATGGTAAGTCGCTCATCCTGTTGCTTCAGATTGCTCGTAATATCGGCGCGAAAGCTCTTGATCTCACTCACAAAGCCATCAATCGCTTTCTTCAGGTGCCGCGCTTCGCCACCAGGCTCCTGCGCCACCCCCATCACCTGGCCGCAGCCGGGAAGCTCCTTCGTCATCGCTTGATCCTCACATGGTTGCACCCGTCATGCGGCGTTCCTTCACGGCACGCCGCCTCCCATCACGCCAACACCGCCGACGCGTAGGTTTTGTTACTTTTCAGCTTATTACGCGGCGATGTTTAGTCGCGCAGCGCAGCACGCGCGGCCTCCAGCCCCTGCGTCAGTTCGGCCATCAGGCCCGGTGTTGCGCTTTTCGCCGCCACGCGAGCGGCAGGCAGCATCGGAAATGTCACCAGCGAAACCTCCCACAGCTCCAGCTCCAGCAGCCTGCGCCCACCGCCCGCCAGCTTTTCCGCCCGAAGCGTGCGGTAGCCAATCGAAAGACCATCCACCGCGCCCGCCGCCATCAGCGCCGCCGCCTCGCGGCCCCGGGCCACCTCGGTCAGCAACCGGCCCTTGACGAACAATCCGCGCCCGTCCTCGCGCACCTCGTCCCACAGGCCAATAGGCTGAGCGGGATCATGCTGCCACAGCATCCGCACCCGCCCGCCGCCTGCGTGCAACCGCTCCAGCGCCGCCGCATAGGCACCGGGCATGACGATATCGCCGCCCTGATCGCGCAGCCCGAAGACCGAGGCATAGCCCGACACCACCGCCCCCTCGGCCACCACAACCCCGGGCCGGTAATCCTTGGTTTCCAACGCTATCAACACCTTAACCTCCGCTCTGAGCCGCCATCAGCGCCAGCGCCGCATGCGCCAGAACTCCCGCCGCAACCCCGTAAACCGCCAGCCACAACCGCTTCTCCAGCCGCTCCAGCGCCGCCTCGATCCGACTCAGACGGTATTCCAGCCCGGCGCGACGCTCTTCATCCACACGCTCCTGCGCCTCGATCCGCGCCTGTGCCAGGTCGAAACTGTCATACAGAAACCGCGAGCCCCCGGCCGACCGCCGCGCCGCCACGCTCATTCATCCTCCGCCAGACGCGGCAGGCCCAGCAGCGCGCGCTTCTCGCCATCACTCAGAAACCCGGCCTCGGCCACACGGCGCCACTGCTGGTCACGCTCGGCGGCCAGCGCGGGCACCTGGTCCAGATCGGGCTTCAGCTCCAGCGCCTCCCCGGCATGGCCAGACAGCCAATGCGCCAGCGCGGCGGTGACCTTGGCGGCCAGGGGCAGCACGGTCAGCCGGTAGAAGGCTCGGTTGGCCTCTTGGTAATTCGCATAGGTTGCGTCGCCCGGAATCCCCAGCATCATCGGCGGTACACCGAAGGCAATGGCAATCTCGCGCGCGGCGGCCTCCTTGGTTTTGTGAAACTCCATATCCGAGGGGGAAAACCCCATCGGCTTCCAGTCCAGCCCGCCCTCCAGCAGCATCGGCCGCCCGGCGTTGCGTGCGCCCTGATGATGAGTCTCCATCTCGGCCTGCAACCGCTCGAACTGCTCGGCACTCAACCGCGACTGCCCGTCCGACCCGTTATAAACAATCGCCCCCGAAGGCCGCGCAGCATTGTCCAACAGCGCCTTTGACCAGCGACTGGCGCTGTTGTGCACATCAATCGCGGTGGCTGCGGCCTCCAGCGGCGACAGGCCGTAATGATCGTCAGCGGGGTGATAGCCGCGGATATGACAGATCGGCGCAGTCAGAATTTCACCGCCCATGGTGAACCGGTGCTTCCGTCCGCCGACCGCGTAGTCATAGGCTGCAGGCCAGCCATCAGGGCCGGGCACAACGCTGATCCGGTCGGCGCGCAACACATGCAACTCCACCGGAAGCGCGCCCGGGGTGGCATCAGGGGCCTGCACAGCCTCCAGATAGGCATTGCCGGACAAAAGCAACTGGGCAAAGACCGCCTCCAGAAACTCCGCCTTGCCTTGCGCCGGGTTGGGGCGGCGCATCAGGCTAAGTACCGGGTGCTGATCAAACCGCCGCTCACAATCCTGCAACACCAGCGGCAGCGCAGCCGCCGCTTCCGAGATCAACCGCACAACCCGAAATCCAACCGGATTGCCCAGGAACCCCGCCCGCGTCAGCGAAACCGTGTCGCGCGCCGTCCAACTCGTCCGGTTGACTGCACGCAGCGCCGCCACCCGTCCCACGCCGCCCGGCGCGATGGGCCCCGCCATCAACGGACCCACCGCCGAGGCTTTTTCCTCCACTCCTGAACCATTTGTTTTACGTAAGAAATCAAACATTTGCATGGCCTCCTTGACACGGCGCCCCGGTTTCGCGGTCAGGCACCCTGTGCTCTTGCGGTGGTTTATCGGATACAAAGGTTGACATCTCCCCAGCCCACCGAGCGCTGCCCCCCGGCCAGAACGCAACACCATGGCCCAGATGCCCCGGATCCAGCGGCGCCGACCCCTTCATCTGTTCGGAAATATCCTCGGGGGGAGGCCGCAGGCCGTGGGGGGCAGACAGCCCCCCTCCGCCCCAGCCACACCGCGTTACAGTACCCGCATGCGCGGTCGCCGCCAGCGCGCGGCGGGTTCGATCATCGCCTCATGCAGCGCCCAGACCAGCGCATCCACCCGATCCGGGCTGCCCGTGCCGCGAAAGCCCTGCGCGGTCATCAGCGCCATCTGCTCTTCCAGCGCCACCAGCCCGGGCAGGTGCTTCACCCGCCCCTGCTCATAGAGCGCGGCCACCGGCTCGGCCCGTGCTACCTTGCCGCGTGCGGCGCGCACCTGTTTGACCGGCACCAGTGGGTCAACCTGTCGTAAGACACTGGTCACCAGATCGCCGCCCTGGTTGACCTCGGCCACCAGTTGCTCGGCCCCGTGGCGCTCCATCGCGTCCAGGGCCGCGCGCGCCCAGTCCGATGGGCTGGCGGCGCGGACCGAGGCATCTTCCAGCACATAGGCCCGCCAGTCCTGCACCGGCCCCTCGGTCACCGCCCCCACGACCACGATGCCGCACAGATCTGACCCCGCATGGCCCGTCACCGCCGGATCCACCGCCACCACAACGCGGCTGAAGGCAGGTGTCCTTGTCACCCGCGCAGCCTCGATCAAGGCGGTTGGAAACAGCGTGCCCTCGGCATCCTCCAGCAACACACCCTCCAGTTCTTGCCGCCCCAGCCGCGTGCCGCCATACCGCACCTCGATTTCTTCGAGAAACGACGCCGCCAGCCAGGCCCGGTTCGCGCTGGTCGGCGCCTGCGTCACCACCGTAGAGGGCATGTCCAGTATCGCCTTCAGCGTGGCCTGCGCGCGCGGTGTTGTGGTTACCAGCTGCTGCGGATGTTGACCCAGACGCAACGCGAATTGCAGCATGTCCCAGACTTCGTCAGCCTTCTTCCACTTGCCCAGCTCATCCGCCCAGGCCAGATCGAACTGCGGCCCGCGCAGCGCCTCTGGCTCCTGCGCCGAGATTGCATAGGCCACCGCGCCATTGGGCCAGACCAGCCGCCGGCGCGTCGCCTCCCATTTGGGGCGGCGGTCCGGGGGGGAACAAGCCATGATCCCGCTATCGCCGAAAATCATCACCTCGCGCACCTGGTCGAATGTTTCGCCCACCAGCGCCACGCGGCTGGCGCGGCCTGTGTCGCGCGGGCCGTCGCCCTCAACCATGGCACGCACCCATTCCGCCCCGGCGCGGGTTTTCCCCGCGCCACGCCCGCCCATGCAGACCCATGTCTTCCAGGGTTTTCCGTCCCTTACGGGCGGAAGCTGATGCGGCATCGCCCAGAATTCGAACAGCCAAGGCAGCGCCAGCAACGCATCCTCACTCAACCCCTCCAGAAATTCCTCCCGCACCGGCGCTGGCGCGCAGGCGATCCATTCGGCGTCTGATTTCGGCCCTTGCTGCGCCGAGATCCAGCTCTCCTGCGCCTGTGGCGCCTGCCGATTCAATCCGTTGTAGTTTCGCCCGCTCACTGAATACCGCCTCCAATGCCTTGCGCAACGAAGCGACCGTCCCACCCAGCTCTTTCGCTGTGCCGAATTTGCCCGCCTCGATATCGGTGATAACCATCTTCAGCACCTTGGACGTCTCGCCCAGGTGCCATTCCGCCACCGAAACGATGTCCGGTGCCGCAGCCTCCCCCTGACGGGGATTGTCTTTTGTCATGAAGTCAGTCCGCTGCCCTGCCGCCCCACGCGAGCAATAAGGAAAAGCGGCAACGGGTTTCCCCGTGCCGCTTGCCCAAATCTTCCAGCATGTCGCTATTGATACCTCAAAGCGTGCGCAAAGTCAATTCACTCCCGCCAGGATTGCATCGCGTTTTTCAGTAAAATTCAAGACACGCCATGAAGAACATGGCGCAACCTATTGATTTTGCTGAGCCTCAATTTCACGCCACCGGGCAACATTGCGGTTGTGATCGGCCAGATTGGTGGCAAAGGCATGCCCGCCCGTCCCGTCGGCCACGAAATACAGATAGGGCGTGTCATCCGGGTTCAGCGCGGCCTCGATGCTGGCACGGCCCGGGTTGGCAATCGGCGTCGGTGGCAATCCATCGATGCGGTAGGTGTTGTAAGGCGTCATCGCATCCAGCTCCGAGCGCCGAAGCCCCCGGCCCAGAACGCCCTCGCCCCTGGTTATGCCATAGATCACCGTCGGGTCGGTCTGCAACCGCATCGGAGCGCGCAGCCGGTTGACAAACACGCTGGCCACCTGTCGGCGTTCTTCGGGCTGGCCGGTTTCCTTTTCCACGATCGAAGCCAGGATCAGTGCTTCCTCAGGAGAGGCCAATGGCAGCCCCTCTGCGCGGTTCTCCCAGGCGGCGGCCAGAATCGCCGCTTGCCGCCGCTGCATCTCATCAATCAGTCCGGCGCGTTGCGCGCCGCGCCGCACCTCATAGCTTTCCGTCGCAAGCGACCCTTCATCGGGCACATCAGGCAGATCGCCCTCCAGAAACTCGGCACGGTTAAGCGCATCCCAGACCTGCCAGCTTGTCGCGCCTTCGGCCACAGTGATGCGATACCGGGTGTCAAGCTGCGCAACGACGCGGTCATATTCCTCGGGGAATTCCTCTGCATCGATCGGTAGACTGGCCAGTTCGGTAAAGCGGCTGGTTTCCGGGTCCAGTTCACGCACCAGGTAATCCGCCCGCGTCACCCCGATACGCAACTGTACCTCGGTTCCGCAGGTCGAGGCACCGCCACGTGTGACGATATTCAGGATCTCGTCCATCGACGCTCCCGGCCCCACCAGATAGGCACCGAACCGAAGCTGGTTATCCCTCTCGGTATATTGCGCACCCACCCGGAACACGAGGCCACTGGCAATCGCCTCCTGTTCCTCCAGCGTCCGGGTGACCATGCGCAGCGTCGCGCCCGGCTCAACCCGCAGACAGATCGCCTGCTCCAGCGGCCCTTCGGCATAGAACGCACGCTGGCCCATCGCCATGACGCCGCCCAGAATCACCAGGCCGACAATCAGCAGTGTCATTGCATTGGCAGCGACATGGCGGAACATCAGTCGTGCACCTTGCCCATGATCAGGCTGGCATTGGTGCCGCCAAAGCCAAACGAGTTCGACAGCGCCACATCGATCTTTCGCTGGCGCGCGGCATTCGGTGCCAGATCAAGCCGGGGAGTCACGGCGGGGTTGTCCAGGTTGATCGTCGGCGGCGCCACCTGATCGCGAATCGCCAGCACACAGAAAATCGCCTCAACCGCGCCCGCTGCCCCCAGAAGATGCCCGATCGACGATTTGGTCGATGACATCGTCGCCTTGTCCGCCGCATCACCCATCAGCCGCTCCACCGCGCTCAGTTCGATCGTGTCAGCCATGGTCGAGGTTCCATGCGCGTTGATATAGTCAACCTGATCAGGCGTCATGCCAGCCCGCTTCAGCGCCGCCGCCATCGAGCGAAAACCGCCATCGCCATCCTCGCTCGGTGCGGTAATGTGATAGGCATCGCCCGACAGACCATAGCCCAGCACTTCGGCATAGATCTTCGCGCCGCGCGCCTTGGCATGCTCGTATTCTTCCAGCACCACCACACCCGCACCCTCACCCATCACGAACCCGTCGCGGTCGGCATCATAGGGGCGGCTGGCGCGTGCAGGATCGTTGCCGCGCTTGGTCGACAGCGCCTTGCAGGCGTTGAAACCCGCAATGCCGATCTCGCTGATCGGCGCTTCCGCCCCGCCCGCGACCATCACATCGGCGTCGCCAAAGGCAATCAGCCGCGACGCATCGCCGATGGCATGCGCACCCGTGGAGCAGGCTGTCACCACCGCATGATTCGGCCCCTTGAAGCCGAAGCGGATGCTCACCTGCCCCGAGATCAGGTTGATCAGCGAACCGGGGATGAAGAACGGCGACACCCGCTTTGGCCCGCGCTCCTTGATCAGAAGGGCCGTCTCGGCAATCGTTGACAACCCGCCAATGCCCGAGCCGATCATCACGCCGGTGCGCAGCTTTTCTTCCTCATCCTCGGGCATCCAGCCGGCATCCTCGACAGCCTGCTGCGCGGCGGCCATGCCGTAAAGGATGAAGTCATCAACCTTGCGCCGTTCCTTTGGCTCCATCCACTGATCGGGGTTGAAGGTGCCGTCGCTGCCATCGCCCATCGGGATCTCGCAGGCATAGGTGGTGGCCAGATTCGAGGCATCGAACCGGCTGATCGGCCCGGCGCCGGATTGCCCGGCCAGAAGGCGCGTCCAGGTCGCCTCGACCCCGCAGGCCAAAGGCGTGACCATTCCCAGTCCCGTCACCACAACTCGGCGCATCGCAATTCCTCCGAAATTCGCGTTTGTTGCCTGATACACAAGCTTGCGCGGCTGCGAAAGCCCGGGCGAGCGCGAATGCGCGCGCTCGGGCCGGCCTAAGCCATCACGATAACCTGCACATCGGCCACATTGGTGCCCGTCCCACCCGTGATCAGCAGATCGCCCGCCAGTGCCAACGCGCGGTTCGAATCATTGTTGTCCAGAAGCGCGCGCGGGCTGGCCCCGGCCGCCTCCATCCGCGCAATCGAACCGCCATCGACAATACCGCCAGCGGCTTCGGTTGGCCCGTCGCGCCCATCGGTGCCCCCTGACAGAAAGACCCAGGGGCGCTGAACCCCGGCCATCCCCAGGGCCACCCGCAACGCCATTTCCTGATTGCGTCCGCCCAGTCCTCTGCCGCGCAGCGTGACAGTGGTCTCGCCGCCGCAGAAGGCCAGAACACGGCCCGGCCTGGCCGCACGCATCCGCGCCACCAATGTATCGGCAGCCTCAGCGACGTCACCGCAAAGCGCCCCGTCCCAGATCACCCCGGCCGAGGTCCGGACCATCGCCGCCAGCGACATCGCATTCGCGCCTATAAGGTGGTTTTCGGCCGCCAGGGGTGCTTCCACTTCCGCCTTTTCCGTCTCGCGCTCCAGCGCAGCCCGTACCGCCACAGGGATCTGGCCCCACAAACCCCGCGCCGCCAGCATCGCCCGCACCTCGGAACGCGAGGCAATCGGCGCCGCCGTCGGCCCCGAGGCGATAACCCGCAGATCATCACCGATCACATCCGACAGAATCAGTGCCACCACCCGCGCCGGCGCCGCCGCGCGCACCATGCCACCGCCCTTGAGACGCGACAGATGCTGGCGCACGGCGTTCATTTGCGTGATGTCGAGCCCCGCGCCCAACATGATCCGGTTGACCGCAGCCTTGTCCGCCAGTGTCACACCGTCCACCGGCGCAGGCAGCAATGCCGAGCCCCCCCCCGAGATCAGCGCCAGCACAACATCCTCTGCATTTGCCCGCGCCAGCATCTCCTCCACGGCCTGCGCCGCGCGCAGCCCGCCCGAATCGGGCACCGGATGGCCCGCCACATGCAAGGTCGCGCCGGTCAAGGGCGCGGCATTCCCGGCATTTGTCACCACCAGCGCCCCGGCAACCCGCGCGCCCAGAACGTCCAGCGCCGCGCCCGCCATCGACCGCGCGGCCTTGCCCACAGCCACCACCCAGACCCGTTCACCCGCAACTGGCGCCTCGGCCAGCGTGCGGCGAACC
This sequence comes from uncultured Rhodobacter sp., assembly GCA_964496915.1. Lineage (GTDB taxonomy): Bacteria > Pseudomonadota > Alphaproteobacteria > Rhodobacterales > Rhodobacteraceae > Pararhodobacter. The sequence goes on along the minus strand of CAZCAX010000012.1, from coordinate 21,254 downwards.
GCGCCCGCCGGATCGGCGGCCGCCACCGCCACCTCGAAAAGGCCCCGCGCTTCGGCCCGCATGGAATCGATCATGAACGCCCCCGCTCCCCGTCTCAGGCGTCACTGTCTGGCACAATTCGCCCGTCGCTGCTAGAACGCCGGAACGATGCGCCGCGCTGGCTCTTCATCTTGCCGGAAATACGCGCCGGGGGTGAATGGCCGAAGGCCAGAGGGGGTTGGCAAGCCCCCTGCCCGGCCAGGCACGCGCGCATCCGGCAGATTTCCGCGGCCCCAAGTCGCGACAGCAAGAAGGATAGGCAAATCATGTTCGATCTGACCGGCAAATGCGCCCTGATCACCGGCGCCTCGGGCGGGATTGGCGCGGCGATCGCGCGCGCACTCCATGGCGCGGGGGCCACCGTAGGGCTTTCCGGCACGCGCGAGGGGCCACTGCAGGATCTTGCCGCAGAGCTGGGCGCACGCGCGCATGTCCTGCCGTGCAATCTCTCCGATCCCCAGGCCGTCGAGGCCCTGCCGAAGGAAGCCATCGCCGCCATGGGCGCGCTGGATATCCTGGTCAACAACGCGGGAATCACACGCGACAATCTCTTCATGCGGATGTCCGATGACGAATGGCAGTCGGTGCTTGACGTCAACCTGACCGCCACCATGCGGCTGTGCCGGGGGGTCATGCGGCCGATGATGAAAGCGCGTTGGGGGCGGATCGTGAATATCTCGTCCATCGTTGGCACCACCGGCAACCCGGGGCAGGTGAATTACGCAGCGTCAAAGGCCGGCATGGTCGGTCTCACGAAATCGATCGCCGCCGAAGTGGCCTCGCGCGGGATCACCGCCAATGCGGTTGCACCCGGCTTTATCGCCACCGCCATGACCGACAAGCTTTCTGACGATCAGAAGGCGCGTATCAACGCCCAGATCCCCGCTGCACGCATGGGAACGCCCGAAGAAATCGCCGCTGCCGTGCTGTATCTGGCATCGCCGGAAGCTGCCTATGTCACCGGTGCGACCTTGCATGTGAACGGCGGAATGGCCATGATCTAGCCCGGACCGGGGCTTGCGAAAGCGTTTGCCATGGCGCATGACTGTGCTATAGGCGGCGCTGATTGAGCCGGGGCCTGCCCGTGCTGATCAGGCCGGGCGCCATACGGCGAGCGGCCATAACCGCTTGCAAAAGCGACCAGGATCATCAGGGCGGGTACCGCCGAAGATAAACGAGGAAAGAACATGAGCGACATCGCAGATCGCGTTAAGAAGATTGTCGTCGAGCACCTTGGCGTCGAAGAGGACAAGATCACCGAGAACGCCTCGTTCATCGACGATCTGGGTGCCGACAGCCTTGATACCGTGGAACTGGTCATGGCGTTCGAGGAAGAATTCGGCATCGAGATCCCCGATGACGCCGCCGAAAACATCCAGACCTTTGGCGATGCGGTGAAGTTCATCACCGAAGCCTCCTGACAGAATTCCGGCACCGCGCCGCGTGGCCATTCCGGCCCTGCGCGGCGCGGCGCTTGCGCAACGGGCTCCTTGGGGCCCGCGGGACAGGAGAAGGGGGTGGTCTGGCCGTTCTTGAGGCTCTGAACCCGGCCCCGAACCGCGCCCCTTTTGTGATTCCTGCATGATACCCCCTTCCCCTCAGTCGTCCGGCAGCCCGGCCCGCCCATCGTCCGCGGCGCCCGCTCAGGCAGGGGGAAAAGCCGCGCCACGCGACGGTTTGTGGTCGCGCCTCAAGGATCATCTCACCGTATTCCTTTTGCGTCTGCTGCGGCTTCTGCCCTATCGCCAGCGTATGGCGCTGGCCGGTTGGGCCGGCCGCACCATTCTGCCGCGCGTCTCGCGCATCCGGCCCCGGATTCGCGCGGCGGTTCTGCATCTCTTTCCCGATCTGCCTGAAGCGGAAGTGGCGCGCATCTGCGCCCGCGTGCCTGAGAATCTCGCGCGCGCGGCGGTCGAACTTGTCTCCGGGCAGGATTTCTACAAGATTGCCGCCAGTGCACCCATTGGCGGACCTGGCTGGGAAGCACTTCAAGAGGCACGGCGCACCGGCCGTCCTGCACTTCTGCTGATCGCACATTTCGGTAATTTCGGCGCGGTGGGTGCGGCACTCAAGGCGCGCGACTTTCGCGTTGGGGCATTTTACAATCCCCTGCCCGATCCCGCCACCAACCGCTTCTATTCGCAATCCCTTGGCCTGCTGTCAGACCCGCTTTTCCCCTCGGGCCGCGAAGGCGTGGCGCGAATGCTGCGCCACCTGCGCGACGGCGGGATGGTCGCGATCAGCAATGATCTGGACCGCCCGCATGGCGTGATGCTGGACTTTCTTGGCAAACCGGCGCGGACCGTCCTGTCGATGGCCGAAATGGCGTTGAAATACGACGCATTGCTGGTGCCGGTCTATGGGATCCGCCGCGATGACGGGCTGCATTTCGATATCGTCATCGATACGCCAGTGCCGCATGGCGACCCGGCGACGATGACCCAGGCGCTCAATAACAGCCTGGGACGGATGGTCACGCTGCATAAGGATCAGTGGCTCTGGTGGCACCGCCGCTGGAAAGAGGGCCATCCTGCCGATGTCACTGGGGCAGAGGACTGAACCGATGGCCAAAGCAGCAACACCGAGCAACAAGCACCGGCTGGAAGCAATCGCCTTGCGGCTTTTTGTGACGCCCCTGATGTGGTTGCCCTACCCGGCGCGCATCCGGTTCTTCGGCGGGCTGGCACAGCATGTGCTGGCCCCCCTCACAGGCGTGAAGAACAGAATCCGCGCCAATCTGGCGCATGTTTTCCCCGAACTTCCCAAACCCGAGGTCGAGCGCTTGTGCGGCGCGGTCGTCAACAATGTGGCCCGCTCCTTCATCGAAATGATGTCAGGTTCCGAATTCGCCCGCCACGTCGCCGATACGCCCATTGACGGCCCTGGCCTTGCCGCACTGGACGAGGCGCATGCTCAGGGCCGCCCGGTGGTGCTGATAACCGGACATCTGGGCAATTATGACGTTGCTCGCGTCGTGCTGCGCGAACGCGGCTTCAAGATTGGCGGGCTCTACGCGCCGATGCGCAACGCGCTGATCAACCGGCGCTATGTTGCCGCGATCGAAAGCATCGGCAAACCCATGTTTCCGCGCGGACGCGAGGGGATGGCGGCGATGCTGCGCTTCTTGCGCGCAGGCGGTATGGTAGGGGTGGTGATCGACCAGTATATGGAACACGGCGTGGCACTTGACTTTCTGGGGAAACCGGCACCAACAGCGCTGTCAGCGGCAGAAATGGCATTGAAATACAATGCCCTCGTGGTGCCCGGCTATGCCATCCGCCAACCTGACGGGCTGTCGTTTCGTGTGTATGTCGAAGCGCCGGTGCCGCATAGCGATGCCGTGACCATGACGCAGTCGCTCAATGACAGCCTGTCAGCACAGGTACGCGCGCATATGGACCAGTGGTTCTGGCTGCATCAGCGCTGGTTCAAGCGCTGAGTCGTTCCTGTCAGCCTATCGCAGCCGCGCGGCCGCGACGATCTCGCCTTGACCAGGCTCCTGCAAGATCACCACAGCCGGATGCTCACCCTCGATCTGCACCGAAAGGTTCAGCGGCGCGCGCATGTCCCAACTGCCGATCACATCCCAACTGGTAACGATGTTGAAATACTGCGCCTGCCGCCCGGCATTCTCACCGGCCATGATCTCGACATGCGCGGCAGGGTTGTAGCGAACAAGTTGCAGGCTCAGCGGTTGCGGAACAGGCAGGGTCTCGGCCTCGGCACTCAGCGCGCCCAGCATGGCTGGCGCGGCAGGCCCCATCCCTCGCGACGACAGCAGAAGCGGCGGGTCGCCACCGTCTACGACCCGCGCGCTGATTTCCAGCACCGACTCGTCCGGGCGATCCAGTTCCAGATCGACCCGCGCCGCGCGCGTGCGCCGGGCGGTGATCAGATCCATGACTTCCATCACCCGGAAGCCTTCGACGATATCGATCCCGTTGATCACCACCTGTGGCGTATAGATCGTGGTGTGGCCATGACGGCGGGCATAGCGTTTCTGGCGTTCGGCATGTTCAGGATCGGCAAAGACGTCTGCCCAGCCAATGTAATCCCAGTAATCGACATGCAGCGCCAGGGCGATGACATCCTCACGCATGGCCAGTTCCGCCATCATCGCGTCAGCGGGCGGGCAGGCTGCGCAGCCTTGCGAGGTGTAAAGCTCGAGCACCACCTGGCTGTCGAACACCTCGGTCGGCATCGACAATTGAGCGCGTGCAGTATCCGGCAGCAACGCAATGACCAGCACGGCGATACCCGTCCCCGCATACCATGCCTGATGCCAAACCTGCCGCAAAGCCTGAGCCATCGCGCTCGGGGTCATATCGCCTCTCCTGTCACCGCGCGTCCTTAATGGCAGGCAAATGAACCCGCTGACAAGCCATCGCAAGTGTCAAAACCCGGCCATACACCGGCTTGTGACCCCCGCACACCACTGCGCGAGCGCGTTTTCGAGCCGAACTGTGCACAATAGTATACAAAACACCCGCTCCCCCCTTGATCGCTACGGGCAGATAAGGCATGAGCAGGGCCAGCGAGAACCCTGTTTGCCAGAAGGGAGCCACAGCCCATGCCCATCAATGTCGGACAAGACAGCGCCAAGGCGCGCAAGACCCTCACCGTCGGCGGCCAGTCCGTCGATTACTACTCCATCCCGGCCGCGCAGGCCGCGGGCCTTGGTGATTTTTCCCGCCTGCCCGCCGCGCTCAAGGTCGTGCTGGAAAACATGCTCCGGTTCGAGGACGGCGTGACCGTCACCACCGACGACATCCGTGCCTTCGGCGACTGGGCAGGCCAGGGCGGCACCTCCAGCCGCGAAATCGCCTACCGCCCGGCGCGTGTCCTGATGCAGGACTTCACCGGCGTTCCGGCGGTGGTGGACCTTGCCGCCATGCGCGACGGGATCAAGGCACTGGGCGGTGACGCGCAAAAGATCAACCCGCTGAACCCGGTTGACCTGGTTATCGACCATTCGGTGATGATCGACCAGTTCGGCAACCCGCGCGCCTTCCAGTTCAACGTCGACCGCGAATACGAGCGCAACATGGAGCGCTATACCTTCCTGAAATGGGGGCAAAAGGCGTTCAACAACTTCCGCGTGGTGCCGCCGGGCACCGGCATCTGCCATCAGGTGAACCTGGAATATCTGGCCCAGACTGTCTGGACCGATACCGACCAGTCCGGCAAGACCGTCGCCTACCCCGATACGCTTGTGGGCACCGACAGCCACACCACCATGGTCAACGGCCTTTCCGTGCTGGGCTGGGGCGTCGGCGGGATCGAGGCCGAGGCCGCGATGCTGGGCCAGCCCATCTCCATGCTGATCCCTGAAGTGGTCGGCTTCAATGTCACCGGCGCGCTGCGCGAAGGCGTGACCGCCACCGACCTCGTGCTCAAGGTCGTGCAAATGCTGCGCGCCCATGGTGTGGTGGGCAAGTTCGTCGAGTTCTACGGCGAAGGGCTGGACCACATGCCGTTGGCCGACCGCGCGACAATCGCCAACATGGCCCCCGAATACGGCGCCACCTGCGGCTTCTTCCCGATCGACGGCGAAACCCTGCGCTACCTGCGCCAGACCGGCCGCGACGAGGACCGTATCGCGCTGGTCGAAGCCTATGCCAAGGAAAACGGCTTCTGGCGTGATGCCAGCTATGCGCCGGTCTATACCTCGACCCTGCATCTTGATCTGGGCGACGTGGTGCCCTCGATCTCGGGTCCAAAGCGCCCGCAGGACCATGTCGCGCTCGATGTCGCCGCCACCACCTTTGGCGACTACATCCGGGGGCTGCGCAAGCTTCCGGCCGAACCCGCAAGCGAAACCGCCAAGATGGTGGCCGAAGGCGGCCACCCGATACCTTCGGATCTTCCCGGAAACCTGAATGGCTTTGCCACTGCCAACGTTGAGGGCGAGGATTACAAACTGCGCGACGGCTCGGTGGTGATCGCCTCGATCACGTCCTGCACCAACACCTCCAACCCCTATGTGATGATCGGCGCGGGGCTGGTAGCACGCAAGGCCCGTGCTTTGGGTCTGACGCGCAGACCATGGGTAAAAACCTCGCTCGCGCCCGGCTCACAGGTGGTTTCCGAATACCTCAACGCTGCCGGCCTGCAGGAAGACCTCGATGCGCTGGGCTTCAACCTCGTGGGCTATGGCTGCACCACCTGCATCGGCAACTCGGGCCCCCTCCAGCCCGAGATTTCCAAGGCGATCAACGACAGCGATCTGGTGGCGGTCTCGGTCCTGTCAGGCAACCGCAACTTCGAAGGCCGGATTTCACCGGATGTGCGCGCCAACTATCTGGCGTCGCCTCCGCTGGTGGTGGCCTATGCCATCGCAGGCGACATGAATATCGACATCACCCGCGATCCGATCGGCACCTCGAAAGACGGCAAGCCGGTCTATCTGAAGGATATCTGGCCCACGACCAAGGAAATCTCCGATATGGTCGATGCCGTGGTAACGCGCGAGATGTTCCAGTCGAAATACGCCGATGTCTTCAAAGGCGATGAAAAATGGCAGGCGGTCGAGGTGACCGAGGCCGAAACCTACGACTGGCCCGCCAGCTCGACCTATATCCAGAACCCGCCCTACTTCAGGGGGATGTCGCCCGAAAAAGGCCAGATCAAACCGATCACCGGCGCACGCGTGCTGGCGCTCCTGGGCGACATGATCACCACCGACCACATCTCGCCGGCCGGCTCGTTCAAACCCAGCACACCTGCCGGGAAGTACCTGACCGAACGCCAGGTGCCGGTGTCCGAGTTCAACAGCTACGGCTCGCGGCGCGGCAACCACGAAGTGATGATGCGCGGCACCTTCGCCAATATCCGCATCAAGAACGAGATGCTGGATGGCGTTGAAGGCGGCTACACCAAGGGCCCGGACGGCGAACAGACCTCGATCTATGACGCGGCGATGGCCCATATCGAAGCGGGCACGCCGCTGGTGATCTTCGGCGGGATCGAATACGGCGCGGGCTCATCGCGCGACTGGGCGGCCAAGGGGACGAACCTCCTGGGCGTCAAGGCGGTGATCGCGGAAAGTTTCGAGCGCATCCACCGATCGAACCTGGTGGGTATGGGCGTTATCCCGTTCGAGTTCACCGGCGGCGATACCCGCAAGACGCTGGGGCTGACGGGCGATGAAACGGTGGCGATCGACGGGCTGAGCGATACCCTCAAACCACTGTCGAACGTGCCCTGCACCATCACCTATGCCGATGGCACGACAAAAACGATCCAGTTGAAATGCCGGATCGATACCGAGATCGAGGTCGAATACGTCAAGCATGGCGGCGTGCTGCACTACGTGCTGCGTCAACTGGCAAAGTCAGCCTGACAAGCAAAAGAGACTGACCTCGAACACGAACAGTCAGTCGGGCGGGACCGGAAACGGCTCCCGCCCGTCTTCCCATTACGGCTGCGCCGCAACGGTCATCCCGTTTGGCCAGGCCGCGCGCCTGCGCCGCGCGGCCTGCAAGGGGGCTTTGCCCCCTCTGGGCCTGCGGCCCATTCACCCCCAGGATATTTTTGAACAGATGAAGTGGGGCGGAATTTGCTTTCCCTGTTCCACAAAATATCCGTCCTCGGCAGGCCGGAGGCTGGCCGGGAGAGGGCGCAGCCACCACCGCCCGGACCCTACACCGTTTCACCTGCGCGCCCGGGTGCCGGAGGGGCGCGCAGGCGCCCCGACCGGGCGGGCGGGGCTCGATGCCCCGCCCGCCCGGCGCCCGTTCGCGAACAGGCCATCAACTGGTAGTCAACTCGCCGCCAGCCGTTCTCTCGCGCTTGAACTCGCCTTTGGCCGCCTATAGGGTGCGCGGCAATCTGGCCGGGGCATTCGCTCCTGCCCACAACGTTGAACGAGGACCACGCATGTTCATCTCTCCCGCCTATGCCCAAAGCGCCGGTGACGGGGCCAGCATTCTGCAAACGATGATCCCCTTCGTCCTGATCTTTGCGATCATGTGGCTGCTGCTGATCCGCCCGCAGCAGAAGAAGATGAAAGAGCACCGCGCAATGGTCGACAATCTGCGCCGGGGCGATCAGGTGGTCACGGCCGGCGGCATCGTTGGCAAGGTTTCCAAGGTCAAGGAAGACGGCGAGATCGAAGTCGAAATCGCCGAGGGTGTGAAGGTTCGGATCATCCGTTCGACCGTCACTGCGGTCGTTTCCAAGACCGAACCGGCGAAAGACAAGGAGTAACGAGCGCGCCGGAAGCACGGCTTTCGGCACCCCACCTCCTGCCCCCTGAACCCAAGGCTTCGTGATGCTGCAAATCTCTCTCTGGAAGCGCCTGCTGATCATTCTGATCTGTCTTGGTGCTTTGGCCTTCTCGATGCCCAATCTGTTCTATGACCGGGTCGAGCGGCATAATGACGCCGTCTTGCTGATCGATCAGGGCCAGGACACACCAGAGTTACGTGCCGAGCGCAGCCTCTGGCCGGACTGGGCGCCATCCTATCTGGTCAATCTGGGGCTTGACCTGCGCGGCGGCGCACATCTGCTGGCCGAGGTGCATGTCTCGGATGTCTATGCCGACCGCGTCGACGGCCTTTGGCCCGAGGTGCGCGACCGGCTGCGCGATGCACGCGCGCAGGTCGGCAATGTCCGCCGCCTGCCCTCGGATGACCCGGCGGTGTTGCGGGTTACCGTTTCCAACCCCGAGGGCATGGATCACGCCCTTTCCATTGTGCGCGAACTTGCCCGCCCGCTTCAGACCCTCACCGGAATCGGCGCCAACGATCTTGAGGTGCGCCGTGACGGCGATGCGATCGTCGTCACCCTTTCCGAGGCGGAGCGCGCCGCTACCGATGACCGCACCATGCGCCAGTCGCTGGAGATCATCCGCCGTCGCGTCGACGAAGTTGGCACCCGTGAGCCGACAATCATGCGCCAGGGCACCGACCGCATCCTGATCCAGGTGCCTGGTATCGGCTCGGCCGCGGAACTGAAAGCGCTGATCGGCACCACCGCCCGGCTGACCTTCCATCCGGTCGTGCGCCAAAGCTCGAACCCCGACGAAGTGCCTGGCCCGCGGGAGGTCATTTATCCGTCGATGGACGAGCCCGGCATTTTCTACGTTCTCGAACAGACGCCGGTCGTCAGCGGCGAGCAACTGGTCGATGCCCAACCCGATTTCGACCAGAACGGCCGCCCGGCCGTCAGTTTCCGCTTCAATCCGGCGGGCGGGCGCGCCTTTGGCATCTACACGGCAGAGAACATCGGCAACCCCTTTGCCATCGTCCTCGATGAAGAGGTCATCTCGGCCCCCGTGATACAGAGCCATATTCCCGGCGGCTCAGGCATCATTACCGGGCGCTTCACCGTCGAGGAAAGCACCCAGCTTGCGGTTCTGCTGCGTGCCGGCGCCCTGCCCGCCGAGATGACCTTTCTGGAAGAACGCACAATCGGACCCGAACTTGGCCAGGACAGTATCGACGCGGGCTCTACTGCGGCCATCGTCGCCATGGCGGCGGTGCTGATCTTCATGGTGCTCAGTTATGGCTTCTTCGGAATCATCGCCAATATCGCTCTGCTTCTGAACATCGCCATGATCTTCGCGCTTTTGTCACTGATCGGCGCGACACTGACCTTGCCGGGCATCGCCGGTATCGTGCTGACCATCGGTATGGCGGTGGATGCCAATGTGCTGGTCTTCGAACGCATACGCGAGGAGATGAAGACTGCCCGCGGCGCGGCGCGTGCGATTGAACTGGGCTATGAAAAGGCACTGTCGGCGATCCTTGACGCCAATATCACCACCTTCATCACCGCCGCGATCCTTTTCGCGCTGGGGTCCGGGCCGGTGCGCGGCTTTGCCGTGACCTTGGGGTTGGGGATCATGACCTCGGTCTTCACGGCGCTGTTCGTCACCCGCCTGATGGTAGTGTTCTGGTTCGAACGCCGCCGCCCGAAAACCATTCAGATCTGAGGAGCGAATGATGCGCCTGAAACTCGTCCCTGATGAGACCGCCATCAACTTCCTCGGAAGCTGGCGGATCACCTTCGGTATCTCGATGGTGCTGGTTGTTCTGTCGATCGTCGCGTTTTTCTCGATGGGTCTGAACTTTGGCATCGACTTCCGGGGCGGCACGTCGATCCGGACCGAGGCGACGCAACCGGTCGATATCGGTGCCTATCGCGCTGCAATTGCTCCGCTGGCCGTGGGTGATGTGGCCATCTCCGAAGTATTCGATCCGACCTATGGCCCGGATCGCAACGTCGCGCTGGTGCGCATCCAGTCGCAGGAAGGCGGCGAGTCGATCTCACCTGCCATGCTGGCCGAGGTCGAGCAGGCGCTGCGCGGCCATGATCCCACGCTCCAGTTCACCTCGGTGGAATCTGTGGGGCCGAAGGTTTCGGGCGAACTGGTGCAATCGGCGATCCTGGCAGTGGTGGCGGCATTGGCCGCTGTGTTGTTCTATATCTGGCTCCGGTTCGAATGGCAGTTCGCCATGGGGGCGGTCGCTGCGATCGTCCATGACATCGTTCTCACGATCGGGCTTTTTTCGGTGCTTCAGATCCGGTTCGATCTGGCGATCATCGCGGCGTTGCTGACCATTGTTGGCTATTCGCTCAACGATACCGTGGTGGTGTTCGACCGGATGCGCGAGAACTTCATCAAGTACAAGAAACGCGAGATCATGGATGTGATGAACCTCTCGCTGAACGAGACTCTGTCACGCACCGTCATGACCTCGTTGACCACGCTGCTGGCTCTGGGATCGCTTTTCGTGCTGGGCGGCGATGTGATCCGCGGGTTTGTCTTTGCCATGATCTGGGGGGTCGTGGTGGGGACATGGTCATCGGTCTTTGTGGCGGCGGTTGTCGTCAAACGGCTGGGCGTAAAGCGCGACTGGTCGAAGAATGATGGCGATGGGTCTGGCACGCGCGGTGGCACCCAGTTCGCCACCAATGACTGACGGACAGCAGGAGCGCGGGAATGCGGCTGAACGAGATCGATTTCGGCGCGGCAAAACCGATCGAAGGCTATGGGCCGGGCTTTTTCCGGCTGGGCGGTGAGGCGCTTGAGGCACCAGTGCTGATCGCGCCGGGCCACAGCGTACCTTGGCAGGGGTTCGGTGATGCCGCACCGCTTTTGGCGCTGGCCGGCCAGTTGGATGTACTGTTCATCGGCACCGGCCCCGAAATTGCACCAATCCCCGGCGCCCTGCGCGCGAAACTGGAAGCCGCCGGGCTCGGAGTTGAGATCATGTCCAGCCCCGCAGCCTGCCGAACCTATAACGTGCTCCTGTCCGAAGGGCGGCGCGTGGCAGTGGCCTTGCTGCCGGTTCAGGCGGGGTAAAGGGTCCAGCCCCCCCTTCCGGCCTGTGGCCATTCCCCCACCGGGATATTTTCAGACAGACAATGTGCAGGATCTTTCGTGATGCAGATCAAGGCACTGACGGAGTGCCGCGCTAAGACTTGCGCGGATCACGCGATAGGATAAACCGGCATTCATGGAACTGGTGGTAAGCGATCTGGCCTGCGCGCGCGGTGGCGTGCCCCTTCTGGAGGGGGTGAACCTGCGCCTTGGTGCGGGTGAGGCGCTGGTGGTTCGCGGCCCGAACGGTTGCGGCAAGACCACCCTTCTGCGCACGCTGGCCGGTTTGCAACCCGCACTGGAGGGCCATGTTTCCTGCCCACCAGAGACCATGGCCTATGCCGGACATGCCGATGGGCTTAAGGCGGTTCTGAGCGTGGCCGAGAATCTTGAATTCTGGGCCGCCATTCATGGCCAGGGCGGCGTGAACGATGCGATGGCGGCGATGAACCTCACCGATCTGGCCGACCGGCAGGCGCAGAACCTCTCGGCCGGGCAGAAGCGGCGGCTGGGTCTGGCGCGGCTGATGGTCACGGGCCGCTGGGTCTGGGTGCTGGATGAACCCACGGTTTCGCTGGACGTGGCATCGGTCGCATTGTTCGGGGAAGTGGTGCGCGCGCATCTGGCGGGTGGCGGGGCGGCGCTGATGGCTACTCATATCGATCTGGGCCTGGCCGAGGCGCGGGTGCTGGAACTGACCCCCTTCCGCGCCCTGCCCCGCGCACCCGATGGTTTTGACGAGGCCTTCCTGTGATCGCGCTTCTGGCCCGCGACCTGCGGCTGGCAATACGCGCCGGTGGCGGCTTTGGACTGGGGTTGGCGTTTTTCCTGATCCTGGCGGTGCTGGTGCCGCTGGGTGTCGGCCCTGAGGGCCAGGTGCTGGCACTGATCGCGCCGGGTATCCTGTGGGTCGGCGCGCTTCTGGCCTGCCTTTTGTCGCTCGACCGGCTGTTCGCGCTCGATTTCGAGGATGGCTCGCTCGACCTGCTTGCCACCGCCCCCATTCCGCTGGAGGGCGTGGTGGCGATCAAGGCGCTGGCGCATTGGCTGACGACCGGCCTGCCGCTGGTGCTGGCCGCCCCCGTCCTTGGCGTGCTTCTGAACCTGCCCGGTCCGGCCTTTGGCTGGCTGGTGCTGTCGCTGTTGCTGGGCACCCCGGCGCTGAGCGTGATCGGTGCCTTTGGTGCTGCGCTGACCGTGGGCCTGAAACGCGGCGGGCTGCTGATGTCGCTTCTGGTGCTGCCGCTTTACGTTCCCACGCTGGTCTTTGGTGCCGAAGCCGTCAGCCGCGGCGCACAGGGCCTGCCTGCCGCCACGCCGCTTCTGCTTCTGGCCGGTATCACCGCCGGTTCTGCTGCCCTGCTTCCCTTTGCTGCCGCCCATGCCCTGCGTATCAACCTGCGATGAAACGCCGCCTTCACAGGCTCGTGGCTTGAGCCATCCCCCCGCAACGACTAGGTAAGCCGCCATGACGACAACAACCCGCCCCTCGCTTTGGGAATATGCCAACCCGGTGAAGTTCATGCGCCTCACCGACTGGCTCTTGCCGCCTGTTGCCTGGGTCGCGGCGGCGCTGGTTGTTGTGGGGCTGGTCTGGGGCTTTTTCTTCACCCCCGATGACTTCCGCCAGGGGTCGACCGTCAAGATCATCTTCCTGCATGTGCCTGCCGCACTGATGGCGATCAATGCCTGGATCATGATGCTGGTGGCCTCGCTGGTCTGGCTGATCCGGCGCCACCATGTCAGCGCGCTGGCGGCGCGCGCAGCGGGGCCGGTGGGGGCGGTGATGACGCTGATCGCGCTGTTCACCGGCGCGGTCTGGGGCCAGCCGATGTGGGGCACCTGGTGGGCCTGGGATCCGCGCCTGACCTCGTTTCTGATCCTGTTCCTGTTCTACCTGGGCTATATCGCGCTCTGGTCTGCCATCGAGGACCCTGACACCGCCGCCGATCTGACCGCCGTCCTGTGTATCGTCGGCTCGGTTTTCGCAGTGCTGTCGCGCTATGCCGCGATCTTCTGGAATCAGGGGCTGCATCAGGGCGCCTCGCTCTCGGTGGCGCCGGGCACGCGGATGGACTGGGCCTACAAGGCGCCGCTTTACGTATCGATGACCGGCTTTGGCCTGATGTTTCTGGCGCTGGTCCTGGCCGGAACCCGCACCGAAATCCGCGCGCGGCGGATCAAGGCGCTGATTACCCGCGAAAGGATGCAGGCATGATCCCTGATCTGGGACGCTACGCTGTTGAGGTGACGCTGGCTTACGGCGTGTCGCTGGGGCTGATGGGCGCGCTGGTGGGCTGGGTCTGGCTGCGCGGCCAGCGCGTCCGGCGAGAACTTGAAACAACGGAAACCCGCGCGAGAAGCAAGAGGTAAACACATGCCCAGGATCAACCCACTTCTGGTGATCCCTCCACTGATGCTGGCTGGCTTCGTGGCCTTCGTCGCCGTTGGCAACCTGCGCGAGGATCGTGACGCCCTGCCCTCGGCGCGCGCAGGCCAGGCTGCCCCCACCGTCGCACTTGAGGAGATGCCCGGCCGCACGCCCTTCACCGATGACCTGATCCGCTCGGGCGAAGTGACGCTGGTCAACTTCTGGGCGTCCTGGTGCCCGCCGTGCCGGGCCGAACACCCGGTTCTGGAAGATCTCGCCGCCGAGGGGGTGACCGTTCTGGGCGTGAACTACCGCGACCAGCCCGACCGGGCCGAGGATTTTCTGCATGAGCTGGGCGACCCTTATGCAGCCGTCGGGGCCGATCCGCGTGCACGCATGGGGCTGGACTGGGGTGTCGTTGGCTTGCCGGAAACCTTCGTTGTTGACGGGTCAGGGCAGATCATTCTGCGCTATGCAGGGCCGATTACCGATGAAATCGTGGCCTCGCGCATCCGTCCGGCAATGGAGCGCGCGGCCGCCAACTGAAAAGTGCGCCGCCATGCCCGAGATACCCGATGACACCACCCTGACCGACAGCGGCATGATGGCGGCGGGCACGGGACGCGTGCTGCTTCTGGCCTGCGGGGCGCTGGCGCATGAAATCCTTGCCCTGCGCGCCGCCAATGGCTGGACACATCTGGATCTGCATTGCCTGCCCGCCAATCTGCACCTCTGGCCTGATCGCATCCCCGACGCCGTCGAAGAGGCTGTCACGCGCTTCCGGTCCCGCTACGCACGCATCTTCGTGGTTTATGCCGATTGCGGCACCGGCGGGCAGTTGCAGGCGCGCTGCGAAAAGCTGGGCGTCGAGATGGTGGAAGGTCCGCATTGCTATTCCTTCTTCGAGGGGAACGCCGCCTTTGCCGCCCATGCCGAAACCGAGATCACCGCCTTCTACCTGACCGATTTTCTGGTCCGCCAGTTCGATGCCTTCGTCTGGAAACCCATGGGCTTCGACCGTCACCCCGAACTGATCCCGATGATGTTCGGCAATTACGAGAAGCTGATCTATCAGGCGCAGACCGATGACCGCGCCCTTGATGCCCGTGCCCGCATGGCCGCCGAACGGCTGGGGCTGGCCTATGAACGCCGTTTCACCGGTTATGGCGATCTGGCTACGGCCCTTGAACGCGCAGCGCGCTGACAGCCAATCCGGGCAGCCGGTTTTGCCCGAAACACAGCGCTTCAAGGTTGTTTCCACCGCGCGCCCGGCCTAGGGTGAAAACCGTCCGACACTCCTGTGAAAAAGCTGAAATGAGCGCTCCGCACAACCCGCACGGCCCCAACGACCACCGCCCCGTCAACCGGCTGTCACAGGTCGAACGCTCACGGCTTCAGGCCTGGCTTCTGGGCATCATCGCCTTTGCCGTGATCCTGTTTTTGCTGGTGCAGGCGCGCTTCATCCTGATCTCACTGGTGATTGCGATCATCCTCTTTTCACTGACCACCGATGCCATCGGCTCCATCTCGCGGCTGCGTATCGGTAACTGGCGGATCACCAACTGGCTGGCCTCGATGGCGGCTTTCGTGCTGATCTCCTCGGTGTTGCTGGCACTGTCGGGGATTGTGCTGGTGCAGGTCAACACGGTGGTCACAACGACCATCGCCTATACCGATCAGGCGGTCAGCGCGATTGCCGCGCTCTTTGCCTGGATGGGGCCGGATACCGAAGCCGCGGTTGCCGCCTCGATCCGCTCGATCGAACTGTCAGGCTATATCCGCACCGCTGCCGGACAGGCCGGAAACGTTCTTTCGGCCACGACACTGGTAATCCTTTTCGTGGGCTTTCTTTTTGCCGAACGCATCTGGTTCGACACCAAGCTGGAAAACCTGATGCAGGACAAGGCGCGCGCGCGGCAGGTAAGCCTGATCATCCGCTCGATCATTCGCCGGGTTAACCACTATCTGCTGGTCAAGACCGGTGTCAGCGCGGTGACAGGGCTGGCGGTCTATCTGGTGATGGCGTTCTTCGGACTCGAATTCGCGGCGGCGATGGGGATCGTCACTTTCGTATTGAACTACCTGCCCTCCGTCGGCTCGATCATCGCGACATTCCTGATCGCGTTGGTGGCCTATCTGCAGGTGACAGAGCCGGCCTTCGCGCTGCTGATCTTCGTGATCGTGGGCATGCTGCAATTCGTGCTCGGCTCGGTGATCGACCCGATGCTGATGGGCCGCACGCTGCGCGTGTCATCCTTCGGCATCATCATCGCCATGGCCTTCTGGGGGGCGGTCTGGGGTGTGCCGGGGATGTTCCTTGCGGTGCCGATCATGGTTGCGATCATGATCATCTGCTCGCATATCCCGTCGGCGCGTGCCGTGGCGATCCTGCTCTCGCGCGAAGGCCTGCCCGAGATCGACCCGAGCGAACAGTTCTCGCCCGAGGCCCAACAGGACCAAGCCGCTGAAAAGAACCGCGAGAACAACACGAAAGCCGCTGAATAATCCCGCCGCAAGGTTGCGTGCTTGTTCGATTCTGCCGTTCGGCACCGGTTCCCACACAACAAGGAAGGCGCCTTTCCGCGCCACGCTATGCCAGAAAAAGCGTGACACGGCGGTTCTGGCGACCCTTCTTTTCGATCTTGCCCAGGCTGACCGGGCCGATCTCGCCCGTACCTGCGACATGGGTGCCGCCGCAGGGTTGCAGATCGACAGTGTCAGCCCCGGTCCCGATCCTGATCAGGCGCACATGGCCCTGCCCTTTGGGTGGCTGGACCGACATGGTCTTGACCAGGCCCGGATTGGCCTCCAGTTCGGCCTCGGTGATCCATTCCTCGGCAACCGGCAGGGAGCGCGCGATCAGGCCGTTCAGCGCGGCCTCCAGCGCGGCCTTGTCCTCAGGCGCCTCGGGCATGTCGAAATCAAGCCGCCCCTTTTCGGCACCGATCGCGCCGCCGGTGACCGGCAGGGGAAGCACCACCGACAGAAGGTGCAGCGCGGTATGGACACGCATGTGCCGATGGCGGCGCTCCCAGTCGAGGACCATTTCAACATTTTCGCCCACCGACGGGACGTCTGCACCCGCCTCTGGTACCAGCGCGACGCCCGCACCGGCCTTGACGGTATCAATAACCGTCGCAGCGCCGCCGGCCCATTCCAGCCGCCCGCTATCCCCCGGCTGCCCGCCGCCCGCGGGATAGAAGACCGCGCGGTCCACGATCAGCGCGCCGGTTTCCGTCAGGCCGGTCACGCTTGCCGTGCAGCGGCGCAGATACGGATCCGAGCGGTAGAGGGGTTCGGTCATTGTTCGTCACCATCGTCAGGGAGGTCTTCGGCGTCAAATTCCAGCTCGGGGTTGGGTGGCGGGCGCTGGGTTTCATCTGCAAGCGCAGTGCCTGCCAACACGCCCGCACCGGTCGCCGCTGCGGCTGCGGGCACAGCACCGGAAAGGCGGTTGGCGGCACCGGGCAGAACTTCCGGGTTACGCAGCCAGATGTCACGCTGCGCAAAGGGAATTTCGATTCCCTCGTCGCGGAAGCGGCGGGCAATATCGTGGTTGAGGTCGGACATCACACGCAACTTGAAGTTGACATCACGCAGAATCGCACGGATCTCGAATTCCAGCGCATCGGCCCCGAAACGCACGAACAACACACTGGGCGGTGGCGTCATGATAACCAGCGGCTGGGCCTCGATGATCTCGCGCAGGATCGCCTCGACGCGGCGGGTATCGGTGCCATAGGCCACCCCCACCGGCAATATCACCCGGCCGGTCTTGTTGGATTTGGTGTAGTTGGTGACCGACGTGGAGATCAGGTCGGCATTGGGCACGATCACTTCGGAGCGGTCGAAGGTTTCAATCACCGTCGATCGCACCGAGATCCGGCTGATCGTTCCCATGACCGGCCCGACCTCGACCCAGTCGCCCTCGGACACCGGGCGTTCGATCAGCAGGATAACGCCAGAGACGAAATTCGAAACGATATTCTGCAAGCCAAAGCCGATCCCGACCGACAGCGCACCGGCAACAATGGCAAGGCCCGAAAGATCGATCCCGGCGGTAGAGAAAGCCACAAGCGCGGCAAGCACCACCCCCACATAGCCCAGCCCCGAAACCACCGCTTTCTGTGCGCCGCGCTCCATCGTTGTCTTGGGCAAAACCGATGAAGCCAATGCGCCCTGGACCGCCCGGGTAAGCAGGAAACCGATCACGAAGACCAGAATGAAAGACAGGATATTCGCCGGGGCAATCCGCGCCTCGCCCAGTGTGAAGCCTTCACGAAAGCGCGCCCAGATCTCCAGAAGTTCGGTGGTTCGCACGCCCCAGATCAGCGCCAGAACCGGTATTGCCAGAAGTGCCAGCACCATCCCCGCAAGCGCCGGCACAAGCGCATCGGAAACGCCCTCATGCCCGTCATCGACCACCGCATCATAGATCGCCGTAACCAGCCGGTGCAGGCTGATCGCGAACGCTCCCAGCGCAAGTGAGGCGATCAACGGAAACACGATCTGCAATGCCGCCGTGACGTAGCCCACCGCCCCCAGGACCACGGCCAGAAGCGACAGCACCATCACCGCCTTGGTCGTCAGCCGCAGCATCCTGTCAAAGAAACCGGCCGAAGCCTCGGCCTCGTCAGCCAGCGCGCTCTGCCCCCGCAAAAGCTGGCCCATGCGAAACAGGAACAGCGCCGCCAACGCAACAAGCGGGAACATCAGTGCCGCATTGGCCGCATCTGATTGCAGATCAGGGGCGTTGAGCGGCTCATAGATCATCCGGATTGCCACCAGCAGGCCCAGAAGCAACGACAAAGCCCGCCCCCGGCGCCGCGCACCGTCTTCCAGCTGGACCGGCAACCCGGGGTCGGCCAGAGGCGGGAACACCTGAAGCGACAGCCAGCGCGCGAAGAACACCACCATCCCGGCATAGACAAGCGTTTCGGCCAGCGCCTCGACAGTGGGTCCGGTCATGCGACTGGAGAAGATCGCGGTGATCAGCAGCGACAGCCCCAGAAATGGCACCAGAAGCTGCGCCAGCGACAGAAAGAACGCCGCCACCACCCTGCCGCGCAGAATGGCGGTGCTTTGCAGCATCCGCACCGTCAGTTGTTCCATCCAGGACCTGCCGCGCAACAGAAGCAGCGCCGCCAGCGCCAGCGCGCCCAGCGTAATCGGCAGATCGGCCAACAGCTCTTCACGCTGGGCCGGGTCCAGCCAGGCGTTGTAAACCTCGCCATAGAGGGTCAGGCCCGAACTGATCAGAACATTGCCCCCCGCCCACCAGTTCGCCGGGTTCAGGGGCGTGGGCCACAGCGTCAGCAGCGCATCGGCCTGCCGTTCACGCATCACCCGGTCGATCGAGCGCACGATGCCATCGGCCCGGCGAAAGGCCTCGTCGGCGGTCAGAAGCGGCGCCTGCCGCTGTGCCAGTCGCTCGGCCAGATCGATGCGCCGTTCGGCGATCTCGGCAGCCTCGGCCTCGCCCTCGGCGGGTGGCGGGCCAAGGGCCGCGATCTGCTCGCGCAGGGTCTGGATGCGGTCTTGCGTTGCCGCCTGCGTTTCAAGAAACTGTCTGCGGAACGCAACAACCTGCGCACGCAGAGCCTCCAGCTCGGCACTGGCAGTGCTGCGCCGTTCGATCGCCCCTTCGGCGCGTTCGGCCAGTAGCTCCCATGCGGTGTAATCGGGGCCCTCTCCCTCGCCATTCTGGGCAAGGGCACCATTGACAAGCACGGCCGCACACAGCGCCACCGCGATGAGGAGCCGCAGCATGGCACAAGCCGCCAGCGCATGACGTAGACCAGCACCCATTCAACAGAACCCGCGTTGTTGTGCCTCAGTCGATACGCACATCCGGCAGGGCGCGCGCAGCACGGTCCATCCATTCGGGAACCGGCAGTCCCTTATCCTTCAGGAAAGCCGGGTTGAACAGCTTTGACTGATAGCGCGTGCCATAATCGCAAAGAACCGTGACGATGGTGTGCCCCGGCCCCATTTCCAGCGCCATGCGCATCGCACCGGCCACGTTGATCCCCGACGAGCCGCCAAGGCACAATCCCTCGTCGGCCAGCAGGTCAAACACCACCGGCAACGCCTCGCTGTCGGGGATATTGAAGGAATGATCGGGGGTGAAACCCTCCAGATTGGCGGTGATCCGGCCCTGACCGATGCCCTCGGTGATCGATGAGCCCTCGGCCTTCAGCTCTCCTGTCGTGTAATAGCTGTGCAGCGCCGCGCCGTCGGGATCGGCCAGCCCGATCCTCACGCCCTTGGGCTGCAGGGCCAACGCCACTCCGGCCAGCGTCCCGCCCGAACCAACGGCGCAAATGAAGCCATCCACCTTGCCGCCGGTCTGTTCCCAGATCTCGGGACCCGTTGTTTCGACATGAGCCTGACGGTTGGCGGTATTGTCAAACTGATTGGCCCAGATGGCACCGCGTGGCTCGGTTTTGGCCAGCGCCTCGGCCAGACGCCCGGAATAGCGGACATAATTGTTGGGGTTCTTGTAGGGGGCGGCGGGCACTTCCACCAGCTCTGCCCCGGCAAGGCGCAACATGTCCTTCTTTTCCTGGCTCTGCGTCTCGGGAATGACGATGACAGTGCGAAACCCCATCGACGCACCCACCAGCGCCAGCCCGATGCCGGTGTTGCCCGCCGTTCCCTCGACAATTGTGCCACCTGGCTTCAGCGCGCCGCGCGCCACCGCATCGCGGATGATGTAAAGCGCAGCACGGTCCTTGACCGACTGTCCGGGGTTGAGGAATTCGGCCTTGCCCAGAATCTCGCAGCCCGTGGCCGCGCTCGGCCCGGTCAGACGGATCAGCGGGGTATTGCCCACGGCCTCGGCCAGATTGCGACGGATCATTTCGCTCCCTTTCATTCCAACAGAACGGCGGCTTCCGGCCGTCCCGAACGGCTCAGTGCAAAACGCCTTGCCGTTTCTGCCACCGCGCATAAAGCCAGCCCAGCAGCGGCACAAGCGCCAAGCATGCTGCCAGCCCCGGCCCGCCCAGCACCGCCAGCGGCCCGGCCATTGTTACCACCCCGCCCCCGGTAACGACGCCTGCCAATGTTGCCAGCATCGATACCGCCGCCGCGAACAACAAAAGGACCGAAGCATCATCACCGATCAGCAGGAACAGGGCCCCAAGCAGACCCAGCCAGACAGCCATCGCCCAGACGACCTTCAACCAGAGCACGTCCAGCGGCAGGGTCGGCAACAATGCAGGCGCGGCCGGAAGAAGACCAAAACGCAGGTTCAGATAATCGAGTGCAAGCGCACCATGCCAAAGAACAAGCAGCAATGCGACTGGCAGCAGGTGCCAGGGCCGAACATTAAGGGCATGGGGCATGTCTGAAACGCCTCGTGACAGGTTGCATCACCCCAAACTGACGCGCCACGGCGCAACTGTCCAGCCCCCACACCCATTGCCGCCCTCCCTTGCGCGTCCGGCATCCGGGGTATGCGGTGCTGGTCTGACGTGGTGGGGATCAATGCGAAGCGCCGCCTGTCCCGGT
>CAZCAX010000011.1:0-120681 GCA_964496915.1 uncultured Rhodobacter sp. | reverse complement strand
GGCCCGTTCGTCTATCGGTTAGGACGCCAGGTTTTCAACCTGGAAAGAGGGGTTCGATTCCCCTACGGGCTGCCACTTGGCGTTTTTATCCTCCAAAAATCATATGCTTATCGGGGCAATCCATTTCCGATCGCGCGCGGAGATATTCCGTTCCTGAACACCCACGGGCGGAACCCGCATACCCGAGGCGCAACCTGTTGACAGCGGGCATCTCGGCACTGCACCAGGTCAGCTCATGTCTTTTTGTTATGAAGTTTGCGGCAGAAATCATTCTCAGACCGGCTCTCACCCATTAGCTTGGTCGTGACGACGGGAGGAAGGCGGCCTGTCTGCCTTTGTCGACGGCCCCCCGTACGTCGGCCAGGAGGTAGCCCGCCTTCTGAACGACTTGTCGATAGCGGAGGCCTGTATGCTTGAACCGATGCGCACAATTACCGCCATGCTGCCCTTGCAGGCGCAGGAGGCAGCGCTTTGACCCGCCCCTTTGTCTTTCCCGGACTGAGCACCCGCGTGGTCTTTGGCCACGGCACGCTCTCGCAGGTTCCTGATGAAGTAGCGCGGATGGGCCATGGCCGTGCGTTGGTTCTGTCCACTCCGCATCAGGCCGATCAGGCGAATGCATTGGCCGAGATGCTGGGAAATCATGCCGCCGGAACCTTTACCGAGGCTGCGATGCATACGCCGGTCGATGTAACCGGGCGCGCGGTAACGTATTATCTGGACTGCGGCGCAGATTGCGTGGTGGCGCTCGGCGGCGGCTCGACCACGGGGTTGGGCAAGGCGATCGCCACGCGCACCGGGGCTGATCAGCTGGTGGTTCCGACCACCTATGCGGGTTCGGAGATGACCGATATTCTTGGCGAAACTGCCGATGGCGAAAAGGTCACGCGGCGCGATCCGTCGATCCGGCCCGAGGTGGTGGTCTATGATGTCGACCTGACACTGGGCCTGCCGGTGGGCCTGACCATGACCTCGGCGCTCAACGCCATTGCTCATGCGATGGAGGGGCTTTATGCGCCTGACCGCAACCCCGTGACCGAAGCGCTGAGCCGCGATGCGCTAGCGGCTTTTGCCAATGCGCTTCCGGTTCTACGCGATGCGCCGAGCGATGCAAACGCGCGCGCGCAGGCGCTTTACGCCGCCTGGGGCTGCTCGACCGCGCTGGGTTATGTCCAGATGGCGCTGCATCACAAGCTTGCGCATGTACTGGGCGGCAGTTTCGGCCTGCCCCACGCCGAGACACATGCCATTCTGTTGCCCCATACCACCGCCTACAACGAGGTGGCGGTGGCCGACTTGCTGGCCCCGATCCGTGACCTTTTCGGCCATGCCAGTGCCGGAGCGGGGCTGTGGCATTTCGCCCGCGATATCGGCGCGCCGCTGCGGCTGGCGGAACTGGGTCTGTCCGAATCCGATCTGGACCGCGCAGCCGGTATTGCGGTGAAGAACCCCTATGCCAACCCGCGAGAGCTCACCCGCCCGGGCATCCGTCAGTTGCTGCAGGATGCATGGGAAGGCCGCGAACCGGGCTGATTGCTCCAGACCAGTACCGCCAGCGGTATGGTCCGGAACGCACCATGCCTGCTCACCCTCGCCCTTGAACAAGGTGCAAAGCTGTAGTTCGGCTTTGTCCATTCGCCGTTCGCGTTGGCCGCCGTTTCAACGGGGCCGGGTGTGCCGCTCTGGGGCTGGAACCCGGTCGCGGCGATCGTTCGCGGTAGCCTGGCAGCACTTGCACTGCGTCTGCTGACCATCGGTGCAATCTACTGGCTGATGCGACCCCGCACAGGGTCGGCGCGGTTTCCCGTACAGTGCCGGTTGATTGCCGGAGATTGAACCTGAAATTGCCCCTTCAGGGTAGGTTTTGGGGTGGCGCAGCGCTCCTTTGATCCGAGATTGACGCTAATCAGGCCGCCGCCTCAGCGCTATATGCCTTTTTGCTATATTTCTGCGCATTCTTCGAATTTGACGAATCCGTCCCGCGCCCCTCTACTGCCCCCTGACACCACGCGGGAAGAGGAGCCAGCGTGGCCCAGCATCGACACCGAAACCGGCTTGCACGCGCTGTCCGTAACGGAGCGGCTGCGCGAAGGCGCATCGTTTATTTGCTTGGGACATGGGCTTCACCCGCGCCTGAACCGATTGGAGGAACGGCAATGGCAGTAGAATTCGAGACACTGGAGCATGAGATCGGCGGGGTGAAAACCGTCATCAAGGCCATCGGCAGCGGCAAGCCGGTGATCTTTCTGCATGGCGCGGCCACGCTTGAAGGCTTTGATTTCGCCGCCGAACTCGCTGATCGCTTCCGGGTTCTCTGCCCCAGCCATCCGGGCATGGGGTTTTCGGGCGACGCGCCGCATATCGCCGATATCAGCGATTTCCTGCTGCATTATCTGAACCTGCTGGACGCGCTGGATCTGCCCGAGAAGCCGCATCTGATCGGCTTCTCGATGGGGGGCTGGCTGGCAACCGAACTGGCCGCCATCGCCCGTGAACGGTTCGACAAGGTCGTGCTTATGGCGCCCGCCGGGCTGAACGACCCGGCCCACCCGGCCGCCAATCTGGGCGAGATCCCGCCGCAGGATCTGCCGGGCTATCTGGCGCATGACGTGTCGGTCGCGTTGCGCTATTTCCCCGACGGTTCGGACCCTGCGGCGGCCGAGGCCTTTGGAGCCGACCGCATGCGCGAAGGCGAAACCGTGGGCAAGCTATGCGCAACCCAGGGCATGGGCCAGCCCAACCTGAAACGCTTCCTGAACCGCATCACCAACCCCACACTGGTTGTCTGGGGCAGCGAAGATCGCATTCTGCCCGCGTCGCAGGCCCCGCTCTGGATCGGGGCGCTGCCCAATGCCCAGCTTATGACCGTCGACGGCGTGGGTCATCTGATCGCGCAGGAAAGCCCGCAGACCATGAAAAAGATCGGCGATTTCCTCGCCGCCTGAAGACCCGAATTCCCGAGGAGGAGACCAAGATGAACAAACCCCTTCGCCACAGCTACTGGGGCCAGACCACCGATCACCGCGACCTTCTGAAGAAGATCAAGGAGATTGGCCCCATTCTGGAAAAGAACGCGCCCGCCGATGAAGCCGCGGGCGAGCTGACCAGGGAAACATTCGAGGCACTGCGCCCCTTGCGCATGTCGCACTCCATGGCACCCGAAGAACTGGGTGGCGCACAATTGCCGCCGCGCCAAGTGCTGGAACTGATCGAGGCGATCACCTGGCACTCGGGCTCGGCGGGCTGGGTGTCGATGGTGCATACGGCGATTGGCGCGATGTCGGCTGCCTTCCTGCCCGACACGGCCATTGAAAAGCTGTTCGCGCCGGGCACCGAACATCGCTTCTCGGGTCAGGGCGCACCGCTGGGCATGCTGAAGAAGGTCGAGGGCGGCTACAAGCTGAACGGGCGCTGGAGCTATGGTTCGGGCTTCAGCCACGCGACCTATTCGCATTCGGCGGCTTTTGTCGATGACGGCAACGGCAAGCCGCAGATGGATGACAAGGGCAACCCGATCATCATCTGCACCCACGCCCCGATTTCCGAGCACAAGGCACTGGGCAACTGGGATGTGCTGGGCCTCAAGGGCACCGGCTCGATCGACTATGCCGCCGAGGATCTGTTCATCCCAGATGACATGATCTACCCCATCGCCACCGCCATTCCGCAGCGCCAGAAAGAGCTGTTCAGCCTGGGCGTGATCGGGCTTGCCGCCATCGGTCACACCGGTTGGGCGATGGGTGCCGGGCGCCGGATGCTGGACGAAATCTCTGCCTTTGCCAACCAGAAGACCGGCCGCGCCGGAATGTTGGGGGAAAGCGACAAGTTCTGGTTTGATTACGGTCGCGCCGAAGCCCGGATGCGCGCCGCGCGCGCGCTGGTGATGGAGGTCTGGGGCGATATCGAGGCAACCGTCGAAAAGGGCACGCCGGTATCCACCCGCCAGATCAGCATGGTCCACCTGGCCAAATCCGAGATCCACGAAGCCGCTGAAAACGCAGTGAACTTCGCCTATCGCGCGGCTGGTGGCGCAAGCTTGCGCGACGGCACCATGCAGCGCTACTTCCGCGATGTCATGGTAGCGGTGAACCATATCACCATCGCTCCGAACATCGTCGGTGCCGCCGGGCGCGAGCTTTCAGGCCTCTGGAGTGACCGGGTCTGGCAGTTCTACGACCTGGTCGAAAAGAAGTAAGCGCGCCGCGAACCTGCACGCGGGCCGGCCCCCGGCCCGCCCCCTTTGGGACGGAGCATGATGACCATGGCAAAACCAGACACGCAGCAGTCCGGCGCACCTGCCGGCCCGCGCACCGGGAAAGACCTGTCGCAAGCCTTCCGCGAAGCCTTTCGTTGCCATCCGGCAGGCGTGGCCATTGTCAGCGCCGACCCCGGCACCGGCCCTATTGCGCTGACCGTCAGTTCGCTGATCTCGGTCAGCGCCGAACCGCCGCTGGTGGCGTTTTCACTGTCTGCCTCGTCGGGGACGGCATCGGCGCTGTTGCAGGCGCAGACCGTGGTAATCCACCTGGCACGATTCGATGATCTGGAGCTGGCCCAGCTTGCCGCCACCAGCGGGGCTGATCGTTTTGGCCCCGAAGTTCCGTGGGAAAGGCTGCCCACGGGCGAGCCACGCTACACGCCGATTGCCACCTGGTTCAGGGCTGAACTGCGCGGCACGCTGCCACTGGAAGGCGCAACGCTGGTAGCCGCCGAACTGCTGGAGGGCGAAGCCGCGCCCCCTGGCGAAGCGCCCGAACGCAACTCGCTGGTCTATCTGGACCGGCGCTGGCACCGGCTGCGCGACCACGACACCCCCGTTGATTGAGCGCCCCAGCCCTTTCCTGAACACCTTTCCAGACTGGATAAGAACATGAGCTACTTCACCGAAGAAACCTCGGCCGAGACCGTCAACGCCCGGATCGGCCCGGATACCGACCCAAGACTGCGCACGGTCATGACGGCGCTGGTGAAGCATCTGCATGCCTTCGCGCGCGAAGTCACGCTGACCCAGGAGGAATGGGATTACGCCATCGGCTTTCTGACCCGCACCGGGCAGATGTGCTCGGATGAGCGGCAGGAATTCATCCTTCTGTCGGATGTTCTGGGATTCTCCATGCTTGTTGATGCGATCAACAACCGCCGCCCCGAAGGTGCGACCGAAAACACCGTCTTCGGCCCGTTCCACGTAGCCAATGCCCCTATCCGCGCCATGGGCGACAACATCAGCCTGGATGGCAAGGGCGAAAGCTGCCTGTTCGAGGGACGGGTGCTGGACCTGGACGGCAACCCCATAGAGGGTGCCTGCATCGATGTCTGGGCCGACAATGCCGACGGCTTCTACGATGTGCAGCAACCGGATATTCAACCGAAATGGAACAACCGCGGGCGCTTCATCACCGGCCCTGACGGGCGCTACAGCTTCCGCGGGATCAAGCCCGTCAGCTATCCGATCCCCGATGACGGCCCCGTCGGGCAGATGCTGGGCCATCTTGGCCGCCACCCCTACCGGCCCGCGCATACCCATTATCTGGTCACGGCGCCGGGTTATCAGAAGCTGGTCACCCATACCTTCGTCGGCGACGATGAATACCTGGAATCGGATGCGGTGTTCGGTGTCAAGCGCAGCCTGATCGCACCGTTCGAGCGCCGCGAGGGCGGCGATACGATCTGGCACTCGCAGTTTGATTTTGTTCTGGTTCCTGCCTGAGGTCGTCATGCCCAACGTCAAATTCTATGTCGACGCCAGAAATGGTCCCGCCGCAAGCGACGCGATTTCAGGCATCCTCCCCACGCTGCGCGATCTGATCTGCGAAACGCTGGAGGTGCCGGTAGCGGCATGCCAGTTCGCGGTGATCCCGGTGGCGGGGATGGATGATCAGCCCGCCATCAACACCGAACTGCAACTTCTGCCCGGCCCTGCGCGCACGCCTGAATACCTGCGCTGCGTCGCCCAACGGCTGCGCGATGAACTGGCGCAGGCCACCGGTCTGAGCGTGGCGGTGCGCATGTCGTCGCTGGACCCTGTCACCTATGTCGCGCTGAAATAGGCGCGTTCCGTTCGCTAACCCCTTCTGCGCGCCATCTGCAATTCATGATCCATCAGGTTCCGCAAGCGATGAAACTCGGCCGTCAGGAAATCGGAGAACCGCTTGAGCGCGGGCGGCGGCTTCTGGCCGGGCATGGTCAGCAGGCCAAGCTGCCGGTCAGGGTGTTCGATGCGCAGGGGCAGCACGTCCAGCGGCATGCTGCGGCGCGACAGGAACACCACCGAATAGGGCAGCACCGTCAGCGCGTCCGAGCCGATCAGCACCGACTGGATCGACGCCAGCGTGCCGCCAGAGAAACTGACACGGAAATCGTCGCGCCCGATTGCCTTGACCGCGCGTTGCAGATCCCGAAACAGCGGGCTATCGGCGGGCGGCGCGATCCAGGTGTAGTTGTCGATATCGGCCAGCGTGATGCCCTTGCGCCGGGTCAGCGGATGGCCCGCGCGACAGGCAATCACATTGTTGCCGGGCAGCAGCGGGATGAAACTCATCTCCGCCGGCACCTGGCTGGCATGCAACGGCAAAATGGCGCAATCCAGCGCGCCGTTGCGCAGCTCGGTCGACAGGTTGTCCATATAGCCATAGCTCTGTTCGATCTGCACATCGTCATGGCGCGACTGGAAATCGGCAATCATCGTCGAGACCACGCCATCCATGAAGGTGGGCGAGCCGCCCACCCGCAGCCGCCCCGCGTGACCCTGCTGGAACCGGCGCACCATCAGGCTGGCCTCCTGATTGGCGGTGCGGATCTGCGCGCCCAGCCGTGCCAGTCGCTGGCCCAGTTCGGTCGGTCGCAGCGGTCGGCGGCCAGGTTCGAAGAGCGGTGTGCCAATGCGTTTTTCCAACAGCGCCATGCTGCGCGAAACCGAGGGCTGGGATTTACCCAATGCCTCGGCACCTTCGGTCAGACCGCCCTTTTCGACGATCACCGCAAGGATTTCCAGGTGCTCACTGTCCAGCTTCATAACACAGGGTCATATTATCTCTCTCGGATGCGATCAACATTGCAACATCACACAGATACATTTTCCCTCGATGGTTCAGGGAGGAGCCAGCGGCATAGCGACAGACTGGCCTGCACCCGGCCAGCACGCGCCCGCCAGCTTTGGCGCTGGCGCCCAGCCTGCACAGCCCCCACCCGACACCATTTGACAACCGGCTGCCCCGCGCAGCCCGACCAGCAGAAGTGAAAGGAAACCTTGATGGCTGACATCAGCACGGATGTTCTCATCATAGGCACAGGCCCCGCAGGCGCCGCGACAGCGGCCCTCCTGTCAAGCTATGGCATTGATAACATGGCGGTAAACCGCTATCGCTGGCTGGCCAACACCCCCCGCGCGCATATCACCAACCAGCGCGCCATGGAGGTGCTGCGCGATCTGGGCCGCGAGGTCGAGGACGAAGCCTATATGTTCGCCACCCATCAGGACCTGATGGGCGAGAACATCTTCTGCGAAAGCCTTGCAGGTGAAGAGATCGGGCGGATGAAGGCCTGGGGCAACCACCCTCTGTCCCGCGCCGAGCATCTGATGTCGTCGCCCACGAAAATGAACGACCTGCCGCAGACCTTCATGGAGCCGCTGCTGTTCAAGACCGCCTGCGCGCGCGGCACGCAGGCGCGGATGTCCACCGAATACCTGCGCCATGAACAGGACGCCGACGGCGTGACCAGCACGCTCCTTGACCGGCTGACGGGCAAGGAATTCACCGTGCGCTCGAAATATCTGATCGGTGCGGATGGCGGCAAATCGCTGGTGGCCGAACATCTTGGCCTGCCGTTCGAGGGTAAGATGGGGGTCGGCGGCTCCATGAATATCCTGTTCCGGGCCGATCTGTCGAAATACGTCGCCCACCGCCCCTCGGTTCTTTACTGGGTGATGCAGCCCGGCGCCGATGTCGGCGGTATCGGCATGGGGCTGGTGCGGATGGTGCGGCCGTGGAACGAATGGCTGATCGTCTGGGGCTATGACATCAACGGGCCAGAGCCCGAGGTGACGCCCGAATTCGCCACCGGCGTTGCCCGCCAGCTTGTCGGTGATCCCGATCTTGATATCGAACTTCTGTCGGCCAGCACCTGGACGGTGAACAATTATTACGCCACCCAGACATCCAAGGGCCGGGTGTTCTGCATGGGCGATGCGATCCACCGCCATCCGCCGTCGAACGGTCTGGGGTCGAACACCTCGATTCAGGATGCGTTCAATCTGGCGTGGAAACTGGCGATGGTGCTCAAGGGTCAAGCCGGTGAAGGCCTGCTGGACAGCTATGATGCCGAGCGCGCGCCGGTCGCCAAACAGATCGTCACCCGCGCCAATCAGTCGATCGCCGAAACCGGCCCGATATTCGAGGCACTGGGCATGGCCGAGGGCGTGGACCCCGAGCAGATGCAAAAGAACCTTGAGGCCCGCACCTCGGGCACGCCCGAGGCAGAGGAACAGCGCGAGGCAATCCGCAAGGCAATCGCCTTCAAGAAATATGAATTCGATGCGCATGGGGTCGAAATGAACCAGCGCTACCGGTCATCGGCGGTGGTGACGGATGGCCAGATCGAACCCGCGTTCCAGCTTGATGCCGACCTGCATTACCAGCCCACCACATGGCCCGGTGCGCGCCTGCCGCATGCCTGGCTTTACCGTCACGATAATGGCGCCGAGGTTTCGACCCTCGATTTGTGCGGCCACGGCCATTTTACCCTGCTCACCGGGCTGGGCGGCGAGGCATGGGTGGAGGCCGCGCAAAAGGTGGCGGGTGATCTGGGGATCGAACTGGTGACCCATGTGATCGGCCCGCGCCAGCAATTCATCGACCACAGCGGCGAATGGGCGCGCGCCTCTGAAATCCGCGACAGCGGTTGCCTGCTGGTGCGGCCCGATCACCATGTCTGCTGGCGCGCCACTGCGCTCAGCCAGACGCCCGAGAAAGACCTGCTGCGGGTGCTGCGCCAGATTCTGGCGCGCTGAGCGGCACGGCAGGGCATTGGCGGGCCATGAAAAGCCCGCCAATGCCAGAGGACTGACCTGAAAGACACCAAGGGAGGACGAACCATGAAACTCACCAGAAGACAGACGATGGCCGGGCTTGCCGGGCTCGGCGCGGCGCCCCTCGTGGGCCTGCGCCCGCGCAAGGCGTTGGCCAGTGGCGCACCGGTCAAGATCGGCTATGCGATCTCGCTCACCGGCCCCAATGCGGGCGGCGCGGGCACCACGATTCTGCCGAACTATCACCTCTGGGTGCACGAGTTGCGCGAAAAAGGCGGCCTTCGCGTGGGCGACGAACTGCACCCGATCGAGGTGATCGAATACGACGACCGCTCGAACTCGGAAGAGGCGGTGCGCGCTGTCGAACGGCTGATCAACCAGGACGAGGTGGATATCCTGCTGGCACCCTGGGGCACGGCGATGAACCTGGCCGTGGGCCCGCTGTTCGACCGGCACGGCTATATCCAGTCCACCCCCACCGCGATCACCGATCGCGCACCGGATCTGGTCCGGCGCTGGCCAGGTTTCTTCCCGCTGTCGGGCACCGCCGCATCCTGGGCCGAGCCGGTGGTCGAACTGATGGACGAGGCGCGTAGCGCCGGGCATATCGACGATGACGTTGCGATGATCTCGGTTGCCGATGCCTTCGGCATCGACCTTGCCGCAGCCGCGCGCCGGGCCTTCGGCGAATACGGCTTCAACCTGGTCTACGATCGCACCTACCCGGTCGGCACACAGGACTTCTCATCCATCATGGCCGAGGTCCGCGACGTAAAGGCTTTTGCCGCCTTCAGCTATCCGCCCGATTCCGTGGCGATCACCGACAATGCCCAGTTGCACGGCTTCAACCCGAACGTCATGTATGTCGGTATCGGCGGCGCCTTCCCTATGTATACCGACCGCTTCGGTGCCAGTGTCGATGGCGTGCTGACGCACGGTGGTTTGAACATGGCCGACGAGCGCACGCTTGACTACATCGCGCGCCACGAAGCCGTAACGGGCCGCCGCCCCGACAGCGCCGGTTCCATCGTGATGTATGCAGCCCTCGAAGCGATGGAGCAGGCGATTTCCCGCACGGGCACGCTGGACAACAGCGTCATCGCCGAAGAGATGAAAACCGGCACATTCGACACGGTACTGGGCGAGATCAGTCTGGCCAGCCAGATGATGCCCGACATCTTCAAGGTCGGCCAGATCCGTGATGGTTATGTCGTCGGGCTGGGTCCGCGCGAC
Organism: uncultured Rhodobacter sp.; assembly: GCA_964496915.1. Classification (GTDB taxonomy): domain Bacteria; phylum Pseudomonadota; class Alphaproteobacteria; order Rhodobacterales; family Rhodobacteraceae; genus Pararhodobacter. Next base: position 110,423 of record CAZCAX010000011.1, on the reverse strand, counting down.
GTGCCCGGCCGCGGCGAATTCATCATGCCCAAGCAGCCCTGGCCCGCCCGCTGAGGGTCGCCAGAGCGGCAAGAGCGCGCGCGCATCCCGCGCGCGCTTCCATCTATCCAGAGGATGAGGTCCATGTTTCTTAACGCAATGCTGAGCGGGCTGACGCTTGGCGGGGTCTACGCGCTCGTTGCCCTGGGGCTGACGATCCAGTACGGGGTTTCGCGCACGATGAACCTTGGCTACGGCGAGTTCCTTATTGGCGCCGCTTTTGCCGTGTTCGTCCTGTTCGGCACCTTCGGCATCAGCCCCTATCTTCTGGCAATCGTGGTGTTGCCCGCGGCCTTCGGGCTGTCTTGGCTGGTCTACCGCGTGATGCTGATGCCTATCGTCAGACGCGCCAAATCGCCGCTGGCTCTGGAAATCGACAGCCTGCTTCTGACCTTCGGCCTTTTGTTCGCCATGATGGGCGTCATGCTGCTGCTGTTTGGTTCGAACTATACCAACTATGCCTATCTGTCTGTCCCGGTGCGCATTCTCGATGCAACCGTGGCGCTCAACCGTCTGGTTTCATTCGGAATGGCCGTGCTGGTGGGGGCAGTTGCCTATTGGTTGTTGATGCATACCCGCACCGGCAGCGCGCTGCGTGCCGTGGCCGTTGACCCGGTGGGCGCGCGGCTGGTGGGCATCGATGTGAACTGGGCCGCCGGGCTGGCCTTTGGCCTGGGCGGGGCGATTGCCGCGCTGGGGGGCGTGCTGATCAGCACCTACATGACCTTCACCGCCGAAATGGGCGTGGTCTTCACGATGAAGGCATTGATCGTGGTGATCATGGCCGGCGTTGGCCACGTCGTCGGTGCGCTGGTCGCCGGGCTGGTTCTGGGCCTGATCGAAGCCTTTGTGGCCGCCTATCTTGATCCGGGCCTGACCGTCGCCGTGATCTATGCCGTCTTTCTTCTGGCGCTCATTGTCCGGCCGCAGGGCATCTTCGGGAGGGTCGCACGATGATCAGCCGCTCTCCGGTTCCCTATATCGCCATTCTGGTGCTGGCCGGTTCGATGGCAACCCTGCCGCTCTATGCCAGCAGCTATCAGCTTACCTTCGCCATCGGCCTCCTGAACTTCGGCGTTCTGGCAACGGCCTGGGGCCTGTTCTCGGGGCCCACGCGCTATGTCTCGCTGGCCAGCGTCGTGTTTTTCGGTATCGGCGCCTATACCGTCGCCATTGTCGGCGAAGTGATGCCTTGGCCTGCCGTCCTGGCACTGGCCGCGCTGATCGGCGGTGCGGTGGCCCTGGTGGTCGGGCTGGCCACGCTGCGGCTGGCAGGCATCTATTTCGTTATCTTCACCTTCGGGCTGAGCGAGATGGTGCGCCAGCTTGTCACCTGGTATGAGGTGAATGTGACCCTGTCGATCGGGCGCTATGTCTTCCTCGATATCACGCAAACACAGATCTTCTGGCAGCTTCTCGCGCTTCTGGCAATCGTGATGCTGGGCGCGGTGGCGTTGCAACGTTCGCGGCTGGGCTTTGCGCTGCGCGTTATTGGTGGCGATGAAACCATGGCGCGGCATTTCGGCCTGAACCCGACATTTGCCAAGCTGGCGCTGTTCGTGGCCTCGTCGATGATCATGGCGCTGGCCGGTGCGATCATGGCCCCACGCTGGACCTATATTGACCCCGCCATTGCCTTCAACATCACCCTCTCGTTCCAGGTGGTTATCATGGCGTTGATGGGGGGCATGCACCGTATCTATGGCCCGCTTCTGGGTGCAGTGCTTATGACATTCCTGTTCGAGGCGCTTAGCAACCATTTCCCGCAGGCGTTTTCGCTGATGCTGGGTCTGATCTTCATCGTGATCGTCTATCTGCTGCCCAACGGCATCGTCGGGCGGATCGAGGATGTGATGGCCCGCGCCCGGCGCAGACCGGCTGAGCGTGGCGCAACCGTGGAGGAACGCACATGAGCGATGTGATCATGCGGGTGGACGGCATCCGGAAAACCTTCGGCGGGCTGGTCGCCGTCAATGATGTCAGCTTTGATCTGGCACGCGGCGAGATACTGGGGCTGATTGGCCCCAACGGCTCGGGCAAGACGACCACGATGAACCTGATCTCGGGTGCGTTTCCGATGAACCGGGGCACCATCACGCTTGAAGGCGAAACCATCTCGGGCCTGCCCGCCAACCGGGTTGCGCGCAAGGGTGTCGCGCGCACCTTCCAGCTTCTGCGGCTGATTGACGACATGACAGTCACCGAGAATGTGGTCGTCGGAATGGCCTTTCGCCCCGGTGAGCGCTGGAACGCCGAAATGGTTGCGGGCTCGGCACGTTATCTCGATGTTGTGGGACTGGCCGACAAAGCCAGTATGGACGCCGCCAAGCTGACCTATATCGACCAGAAGCGGCTGGAGCTGGCGCGCGCGCTGGCGATGGAGCCGAAGGTTCTGCTGCTGGATGAATGGCTGGCGGGGCTGAATGCAACCGAGCTTCTGGCCGGGATCGAGATCATCCGCGAAATCAGGCGTCTGGGCACCACGATCATCATGGTCGAGCATGTGATGTCGGCCATCCATTCGCTGTGCGACCGCTGCGTGGTCATGAACGCGGGCGCCAAGATCGCCGAGGGCACACCCGCCGCCGTGCTGACCGATCCGCTTGTTGTCGAAGCCTATCTCGGAGAGCCGCATCATGCTTGAGGTATCCAACCTTTCCGTCCGTTACGGCCGCCATCTGGCGCTGGAGAACGCCGCGCTTTCAGTCGCCAAGGGAGAAATCGTGGTAGTTCTCGGCTCTAACGGGGCGGGAAAATCGACGCTGATCAAGGCCATGGCCGGGCTGGTGCGCACGGAACCGGGCGCGCAGGTCTTGCTTGAAGGGCAGGCGCTGCACAAGCTGCCCGCCCATCGCATCGTCGATGCCGGACTGGCGCTGGTGCCCGAGGGGCGGCATCTGTTCAGTACGCTCAGCGTGCAGGAAAACCTGATGCTGGGCGCTTTCCTGCCCCGCACCCGCGCGCAGGCACACGACAGCATGGAGCGGGTTTTCGCGGTCTTTCCCAAGCTGAAACAACGCCTGAGCCAGATCGCGGGCACCATGAGCGGCGGCGAGCAGCAGATGGTAGCGATCGGCCGCGCGATGATGACCTGTCCGCGCCTGTTGCTGCTTGACGAGCCGTCGCTGGGCCTGTCCCCCCTGCTGACAAGTGAATTGTTCAAGGCTCTGCCCAGCATCGCCGAAACCGGCACCAGCGTGCTCTTGGTCGAGCAGAATTCGCATCAAAGCCTTGCCATCGCCAACCGGGGCTATCTGATCGAAAAGGGTGTCATCACCGGTGAGGGCACGGCAAAGGAACTGCTGGAAAGCGCCGAGGTGCAGAAGGCCTATCTGGGCATGTAAGCGGTTGTCCGGCCAGATAAGCCGCGCGCGCCCCTTGAAATCTGCTCCTTGTCATGGCCTGATCGGCACATGAAAGAACCAGATCTGAACAACGCCTATGCACTTTCGGGTGCCGAGGACTGCCTGCGCCTTTATGCCGATTGGGCCGACAGCTACGACAGCAACTTTGCCGCCGGGATGGACTATATCCTGCCCGCTCAGGTTGCCGCCGCCTGGATCGAGGGGGCCGGGCCGGGGTTGGAGGCACGGCCGGTGCTCGATATCGGCGCGGGCACCGGGCTGCTGGCCGAGGCGCTGCGCGCACTGGGTTTCGAGGGGACGATCGACGCGGTCGATCTCTCCGCCGAGATGCTGGCGCGGGCCGGTGAAAAGGGTCTCTACCGTCAGCTCCATCAGGCCGACATAACCCGTCCGCTGGCGCTGGAACCGGGCTATGGCGGGCTGGTCAGCTCAGGCACCTTCACCCATGGCCATGTCGGCCCCGAGGCGTTGGCCCCGCTTCTGACCCTCGCTGCGCCGGGCGCCTTGTTCGCATTGTCGGTCAACGCCGCCGTCTTTGACAAGCTGGGCTTCGCCGCCGCATTCGATGGACTGGGCGATGCCATTACCGGGCTTGATCTGCGCGAGGTGCCGATCTATGGCAAGAGCGCGCGGGCGCGCGACTCTGCGCATGCCGATGACCGCGCGCTTGTTGTTCGCTTCCGAAAGCAGTGATCTCATCCCATGAAGCCCGAATTCCTGTGCATCGGCTCTGTCCTGTGGGACATGATCGGGCGCGCGTCCCGGCCAATGCGGCTGGGCGCGGATGTGCCGGGCCGGATCAACCGGCTACCCGGCGGCGTGGCGATGAACATCGCCATGACGCTCGCACGGCAGGGCCAGCGTCCGGCCCTTCTGAGCGCCGTCGGTGTTGACGCCGAGGGCGATCTGCTGATCGAAAGAGCCCGTGCGCTGGGGCTGGAAACGCGCTATCTGTGGCGCAACCCTGCCCTGCCGACCGACCGCTACATGGCCATCGAGGACGCGAACGGCCTGATCGCCGCCATCGCCGATGCCCATTCGCTGGAGGCTGCGGGCAACGCCATCCTCATGCCACTTGCCGATGGGCGACTGGGTAGCGCCGATGCACCCTATACCGGGCGCATCGCGCTGGACGGTAACCTGACCGAGGCGCTGCTGTCCGAGATCGCGCATTCGCCCCTTTTCGCGGCCGCCAAACTGCATGTCGCGCCTGCCAGCCCCGGCAAGGCTGAACGCCTGCGCCCGCTGATGCGCCACGCGCGGGCCACGCTCTATGTCAATCTCGAAGAGGCCGGCATCCTGTGCGGCCAGCCCCTTGCCAGCAGCCGCGAAGCGGCGCTGGCGCTGATCGCGGCGGGGGCCAGCCGTGTTCTGGTCACCGATGGCCCGCGCGACAGCACCGATGCGCGCGCGGGCGCCGCCCCCTTGACGCGGGCAGCCCGGGCGGTGACGGTCGCGCGGGTGACCGGCGCGGGCGACACCTTCATGGCCGCGCATATGGTGGCGGAGGCGCAGGGTGCCACCCCCGCCGAAGCACTTTCGCGCGCCCAGAACGCCGCCGCCGCCCATGTCGCGGGCGAGACCCTTTGAAACCCACCCCAGAGGCCCGGCCATGATCAACCCACCGCTCATCTTTTCCACCGAAGTCAGCCGCGCCCGCGCCGAAGGCCGCGCCATCGTGGCGCTGGAATCGACCATCATCACCCATGGCATGCCATGGCCGGAAAACCTGGAAACCGCACGGGCGGTGGAAGATGAGGTGCGCAGCGCGGGGGCCACACCCGCTACCATCGCGGTGATGAACGGCGCCATCCACATCGGGCTTGAGCCCGCCTCGCTGGAAGCGCTGGCGCAGGAACGCGAGGTGATGAAGCTGTCGCGCGCCGATCTGGCCGCCTGCCTTGCCCTGGGCCGCACCGGGGCAACCACGGTCGCGGCAACAATGATCTGCGCGCATCTGGCCGGAATCGCCGTCTTTGCCACGGGCGGAATCGGCGGCGTGCACCGGGGCGCCGAAAACAGTTTCGACATCTCCGCCGATCTGCAAGAACTGGCACAAACCCCGGTTACGGTGGTGTCGGCGGGTGCCAAGGCGATCCTCGACCTGCCAAAAACGCTGGAAGTGCTGGAAACCCTGGGCGTGCCGGTCATCGCCTTCGGGCAAGATGCGCTGCCGGGGTTCTGGTCTCGGGATTGCGGGCTGACGGCCCCGCTGCGCATGGATGACCACGGCGACATCGCCCGCGCCCACCGGATGCGCGCGGCGCTGGGGCTGAAGGGCGGGCAACTCGTCGTCAACCCGATCCCCGAAGCCGACGAGATCACCCGCACGGAGCTGGCACCGGTAATCGAACAGGCGCTGCGTGAGGCGCTGGCCCGCGGTATCAATGCGAAATCCGTCACCCCCTTTCTGCTGGAGCGGATGTTCGACCTCACCGGCGGGCGCACGCTGGAAGCAAATATCGCGCTTGTGCGCAACAATGCGCGTCTTGGCGCCCGGATCGCCCAAGCCCTGCTGCAGGAATAGGGAGCGGGCAACCGGCGGCACCGGTCTCCCGCTATGAACCGGCCCTTGTATGCGGCCTTCGTGGCTTCTACATAGGTGCGAGCCACCCAGACCATGAGAACTCGCATGTCGCTTTCGCCCCGCCCGCCGAAACGCGGTATCCTTGCCCATCTGCGCAATGCGTTCCTGACGGGACTGGTGATCGTGGCACCCGCAGTACTGACGATCTGGCTGATCATCTCGGTCGTGGAGTTCATTGACAGCAAGGTGGTGCCGCTGATTCCCCGCCGCCTGCTGCCCGATGTCTTGCTGGATATCTCATTCCCCGGCCTGGGGGTGATCGTCTTTCTGGCCTTCACACTGGCGGTGGGTTGGCTGGCAAAAGGCTATATCGGTCGCAGCCTCATCGAATGGAGCGAGGTGATCGTCGCGCGGATGCCGGTCGTGCGCTCGGTTTACAACGGCCTGAAACAGATCGCCGAAACGGTGCTCGCACAGTCATCAAGCAGTTTCAACCGCGCTTGCCTTGTGCAATACCCACGCCCCGGCATCTGGGCGATCGCTTTCATCTCAACCGATGCGAGCGGTGAGATCGCAGCCAAGGTCGGCGGCGAGAACAAGCATATTTCGATCTTTCTGCCAACCACCCCGAACCCGACATCGGGCTTTCTGCTTTTCGTGCCGGAGGCAGATGTGATCATGCTCGACATGTCGGTCGAGGAGGCCGCGAAACTGGTTATCTCGGCGGGGCTTGTGGTGCCGGACCTGAACAAGCTCAAGCGCGGCCTGCGCTGAGACCTGATTGCCTGCTTGCGCAGAAGGCTGTTTGTTCAGAAATGGGGGCGCTGCCCCCGCCCGTCCTGCTGCGCAGAACGGACTCCCCCGGGATATTTTTGAACACGTGAAGCAGGGCGTTGCGCTTCTTATTCATCTTGCCGGAAAATACGCTGGGGTGAATGGGCCGAAAGGCCCAGAGGGGGAGAATCCCCCTGAAATAGAAAAGAAAATTGGGCAACGCCCCCCTGGGCCGCGTGGCGCAGCCACGCGGCCTGGCCAAACGGGATGAGCGTTGCGGCGCAGCCGGAATGCGAAGACGGGCGGGAGCGGCTCCGGGCCTTTGTTACAGCGCCGTCCAGCCGCCATCCACACTGATCGTTGTGCCAGTGATCTGGTCTGCTGCATCAGAGCACAGAAACAGCGCGGTGCCGCCTATCTGACCTGTCGTTGCAAATTCGCCGGAAGGCTGGCGCGCCAGCATCACCTGTCTGATCACCGTTTCGCGGTCCATGTTGTGGGTTTTCATCTGGTCGGGGATCTGGTTTTCGACAATCGGCGTCAGCACATAGCCCGGGCAGATCGCATTGCAGGTCACGCCCTTGCCCGCTGCTTCCAGCGCCGTCGTCTTGCTCAACCCGACCACCCCATGTTTCGCTGCCACATAAGCCGATTTGAAGGGCGAGGCCGTCAGACCATGGGCCGAGGCGACGTTGATCACCCGGCCCCAGCCTTTGTCATACATTCCCGCCAGTGCCGCGGCGGTGGTGTGGAAGGCAGAGCTCAGGTTGATGGCGATGATCGCGTCCCATTTTGCGGCCGGGAATTCCTCGATCCGGGCGACATGCTGGATTCCGGCGTTGTTGACCAGGATATCGCAGCCGCCCGCCTGTTCGATCAGCGCACGGCAATCGTCAGGACGGGACATGTCGGCCTGGATGTAGCGCACCTGAGTGCCGTGTTCCTTTGCCAGCCTTGCAGCCAGTGCATGGTCCTCGGGCGAATCGGTGAAGGAGTTGATTACCACCTCGGCCCCGGCGCCTGCCAGCGCTTCGGCGATGCCCAGCCCGATACCGGAATTGGAACCTGTGACGACGGCGCGCTTGCCGCGCAGAAACTGACCGTTCATGGCTTTCTCTCCTTGGATGTATCGCAATCTATGTCGCGGCGCAGCATGACCGTTCAGCGCATCAAAGACCAGATCTGGCAGGACCAAAAAAAACGCCCGCACAAGGCGGGCGTCAGTCGTTGAGGCAGGTTTCATACAGGCAAGAAACCTATCGAGCAGTGATGACTTTATAGCCAATCCTTGTGAGCTATCCAAGCTAAAAGTTTGAAAAGGCGACAATGAAACGATACCACCGGGTTTGACACCCCTGCCCCGAAGGACCGCCCGGATGCGCCCAGCCGCCCTGTTCCGCCCTTGCTCGCTTGCGCTGATACTGGCCATTTCCAGTGCCGCAACAATGACCCGCGCCGAACCCGCGCATGGCATAGCTATGTATGGCACCCCTGCCCTTCCACCAGATTTCGTGGCACTGCCGCATGCCAACCCTGCCGCACCGCAGGGCGGACGAATCGTTTTTGCCGAAGTTGGCGGGTTCGATTCGCTCAATCCCTATATCCTGCTGGGAAGCGCGCCCTGGGGGATAAGCCTGTTGACGGTTGAAAGCCTGATGGGCCGCAGCCACGACGAGCCCTTCACCCTTTACGGGGTTCTGGCCGAGTCGATCGAGACAGATGATTCGCGCTCTTTCGCCGAATTCACCCTGCGCGAGGCCGCGCGGTTTTCCGATGGCACACCGGTTACTGTCGAGGATGTCATCTGGTCATTCGAGACGCTGGGCATCGAGGGCCACCCGCGCTATCGCAACGCCTGGGGCAAGATCGCCTCGATCGAAGCGACCGGCCCGCGATCGGTCCGGTTCACCTTTACCGAGCCGGACCGCGAGATGCCGCTGATCCTGGGCCTTCGACCGATCCTGCAGCGCGCCCAGTTCGACACGGAAAACGGCGGGCGCCCGTTCAGGCAAAGCGCGCTGGTTCCGGTGGTCGGCTCTGGCCCCTATGTGGTGGACCGGTTCGAGCCTGGGCGCTTTGTCAGCTTTCGCCGCAACCCCGACTGGTGGGCGCGCGATCTGCCATTTTACGCAGGTCAGCACAATTTCGACGAGATCCGCTATGAATACTACGGCGATAGCGCGGTCGCATTCGAAGCGTTCAAATCCGGCGCGGTCTCGGTCTGGCGCGAGACGAACGCAGCACGCTGGGCAGACAGTTACAATTTTCCGGCGGTGCAAAACGGGCGGGTGCGGCGGGTGGAGATTCCGCATCAGCGCCCATCTGGAATGAACGGCTTTGTCTTCAACACCCGGCGGGCACTTTTTGCCGACTGGCGGGTGCGTGAGGCGTTTATACTGGCGTTCGATTTCGAGCGCATCAATGCCTTGATCAATGGCGGGCATGAACCGCGCATCCCGTCTTATTTTGGCAATTCCATACTGGGCATGCGCCCCGGCCCCGCCGAGGGTCATGTGCGGGAATTGCTTGAACCCTTTGCCGAAAGCCTGCCTCCCGGCGCACTGGAAGGTTATGCGTTACCGGTCAGCGACGGTGGCGCGAACCGGCGCAACCTGCGCGCTGCGATGCGACTTCTGGCCGAGGCCGGCTGGGAGCCCGATGCCGCGGGCGTGCTGCGCAACGCGGCGGGCGAGGCTTTCACGTTCGAGTTGTTGCTGAGGCAGGGGTCGGGCGAGATCATGGCCATCGCCAACACTTATATCGGCTCGCTGGAGCAATTGGGTATCCGGGCACGGCTGGCGGTGATCGATTCCGCACAATATGTCGAGCGCAGCAATGCCTATGATTTCGACATGACCCATTTCATGCGTCTGATGTCACTGAGCCCGGGCAATGAGCAAATGCTCTACTGGGGCTCGGAAGGTGTGGACCAGCCCGGGTCGCGCAACCTGGCCGGAGTGAATTCACCAGCCGCGGAAGCCATGATCGCCACGCTGCTGGAAACAGACGAGGCCGAGATGTTCACTGCGGCCACCCGCGCGCTGGACCGGGTACTGATGGCCGGGCGCTATGCGGTGCCGTTCTGGTATGCCCCCGTGTCGCGGCTGGCGGTGGCGCGAGAGCTACATTACCCGGACAGGCTGCCGATCTATGGCGACTGGACTGGATTCATGCCCGAAGTCTGGTGGTATTCAGAGTGATCAAGCCCAACTGCCGGGCGGACGCGGTTTCGAAACCGCGTCCCAAGCGCCTTCGAAGGCGCTTACCACCGCCGACAGAAGCGCATGCGCATTGCAATCGGGATCGATGCGGCACCGTCGAACATGTCATTCCTAGCGGTCACCAACGCGGTTTCGAAACCGCGTTGCAAGCGCCTTCGAAGGCGCTTTTCACCGCATCACCCCAGCGATGTCACCCACAAGATCGTCGCATCCTCGGGCGACAGGCTGATCACGTTATGCCCCATCGACGCGTCGTAATACGCGCTGTCGCCGCGCTTCATCTCAATGGGTGCGTAGAATTCGGTATAAAGACGGATAACCCCTGTCAGGACATACAGAAATTCCTCGCCGTCATGGCGCACCCAGCCGTCGAATTCCTCAAACCGGCGGGCGCGTATGCGGGCGCGGTAGGGCAGCATCGCCTTGCGCACCAGCCCGCCGGCCAGCAACTCGTGCTCATAGGTGGTCGTCGCATGCGCCTCGCCCTCGCCCGCGCGGGTGGTGGTCAGCCGCCCCGCGGGCGCCCCGCCCTTGGGTGGCGTGAACAGTTGAGGTACCGAAATGCCCAGCCCCACCGCCAGCTTTTTCAGCGCGTCATAGGTCGGCGACATCTGCGCGTTCTCGATCTTGGAAAGCGTCGAGCGTGCCATGCCCGCCGCCTGCGCGGCCTGTTCCAGCGTCCAGCCCCGTTCCTTGCGCAATGAACGCACGCGATCGGCCAGATCGACCGGCACCGCCAGCGCTTCTTCGCCGCTGGCGCGGGCGATACGGATGATGCTGGGGTTCGACAAATCGCTCATGGATCGGCCTTGACAGAAGGTTGTGTCGGAGTGGTGCATGGCTAATGCCTTAGCGCACACTTGTCGAGACTGCTTGGCCACCAACCCTTTCCAGCCCTTGCCTCTGTCGGTTGCAGAGCGTAGCTGAATGCCATGTTGTCGATCACCACTCCCATTTCCACTGAACCCTGCCCTGCGCCTTTCAACATGGCCGCCTATGTACTGGCGGCGGGTACGGCGACGCCTGACAAGATCGCGCTGCAGGTTTTGCGGCTGACCGGGGCCGAGCGGTGGTCCTATGCCGCGCTCACGCGCGCGGTGCGCGCAATCGGCACGGGCTTTTTGCAGTCCGGCTTCACACCGGGTGACCGGGTGCTGTTGCGGCTTGGCAATTCGGTAGATTTCCCGCTGGCGTTTCTGGGTGCCCTTGCCGTGGGGCTGGTGCCTGTGCCGACCTCGGCACAACTGACCGCACCCGAGATCACCGCCATGGCCGCGCAACTTGACCCGATGCTTGTGGTGGCCGCGCCCGGCATTGCGTTGCCAGAACACCCGGCGCCGGTCATCGCGGCTGAAACCCTGCGCGGCTGGCAGGCCCTGCCGCCCTGCGACTGGCACCTGGGCAGCCCTGACCGGCTGGCCTACATGATCTTCACCTCGGGCAGCTCGGGCCGCCCGCGCGCGGTGATGCATGCCCATCGCGCGGTCTGGGCGCGACGGATGATGTGGCGCGGCTGGTATGGACTGACGGCCGAGGACCGACTGTTGCACGCGGGCGCGTTCAACTGGACCTATACGCTGGGCACCGGCCTGATGGACCCATGGGCCATTGGCGCGACCGCGCTGATCCCTGACGCCAGCGTGGAGGCTGCGCAACTGCCGCTGCTTCTCAAACGGTTTGATGCAACGATTTTCGCTGCGGCGCCGGGCGTTTACCGGCAGTTGTTGAAAATGCCGGTGCCACCCTTGCCGCGCCTGCGCCACGGGCTTTCGGCGGGCGAGAAGCTCCCCGATATCGTGCGTGAAACCTGGGTCAAGGCCACCGGCACCCCGATCTACGAGGCGTTGGGCATGTCCGAGGTCTCCACCTATGTTTCGGCCAGCCCGGACCGCCCCGCACCCGAGGGCACGGCAGGCTATCCGCAGTCGGGCCGCCGGGTTGCGGTTCTGGGCGAGGATGGCACGCCTGTGCCGCGCGGCGAGGGCGGTGAGCTGGCGGTGGGGGCCGATGACCTGGGCCTTTTCCTTGGCTACTGGCGCGCAGAGGAAGAGACCCGCGCAAGGCTGCGCGACGGCTGGTTTCATACCGGCGACACGGCACTGATGGAAGAGGATGGCGCAATCCGCTACCTGGGCCGCGATGATGACATGCTCAACGCGGGCGGCTTCCGGGTGTCACCGATGGAAGTTGAGCGCGCTTTCGATGCCCTGGACGGCGTTCAGGAAAGCGCCGCCGTGGAACTGCCGGTGCGGGCCGGCGTCAGCGTGATCGGGCTTTTTTACGTCCCCAAAGTCACCGCCCTGGACGAAGAGGCACTGGCCGCCCATGCAAGCGCCACGCTCGCACGCTACAAGCAACCGCGCCTTTACATTGCCACCGACTCGCTGCCACGCGGGGCCAACAACAAGCTCAACCGACGCATGCTGCGGGAAAGCTGGCCTGCGCAGGCCGCGCGAAAACCGGAAGGACCGGCATGATCACCCTTGATATCTATTCCGACCCGATCTGCCCCTGGTGCTATATCGGCAAATCGCGGCTTGATGCCGCCATGGAGATGCGGCCTGACCATGGTTTAGAGATCAACTGGCACCCGTTCATGCTGAACCCCGAGATGCCGCCCGAGGGGATGGACCGGCGCGACTATCTGGAACTCAAGTTCGGCAGCCAGCAAGCCGTCATCGATGCCTATCTGCCGGTCCAGAACGCCGCGACCGAGGCCGGGTTGCCGCTGGATCTGGCCGCGATCCGGCGCACCCCCTCGACGCTGGACGCCCACCGCCTGATCCATTGGGCCGGGCTGGAGGGGCGGCAGTCGGCAATGGTAAGCGCACTGTTTCGCGCGTATTTCGCCGATGTCGCGGATATAGGCGCGCGCGGCGTGCTTCTGGCACTGGCGGAAAGCGCGGGCATGGATGCCCAAGTGGTGGCCCGCTTGCTGGAATCGGATGCTGACAGCGACGAAATACGCGCACGTGATGCCGATGTCCGCGCGCGCGGATTGCGTGGTGTCCCCGCCTTTGTCATCGCGGGACAGCATGTTGTGGCCGGCGCGCAAGAGGTGCCGTTCTGGCTGCGCATCATCGACGAACTGGTCGAGCGCCGATGAGCGAGGCTACCGTCCCGCCGCCCGCCAGGCGATTGCCCTTTGGCGAATTCATCGTCATGCTGGCGCTGCTTTTTGCAACGGTAGCCTTTTCAATCGATGCGATGCTGCCGCTTCTGGCGCGCATGGGCGCAGAGCTTGCGCCAGCCTCGCCCGCTGATGCCCAGATGGTCATCACCTTTTTCGTTCTCGGCCTGGGGCTGGGCACCTTTGTCGCCGGGCCGCTGTCGGACAGGTTCGGGCGCAAGCCCGTCATCATCGCAGGAATCGCGCTTTACATGGCAGCGGCCGTGATGGCGGCACTTTCCAGCAGTCTGGAAATGCTTCTGGCCGCACGGCTGTTGCAAGGGCTGGGAACCGCCGGACCGCGCGTGGTGTCGCAAGCGCTGGTGCGCGATCTCTATTCGGGGCGGCACATGGCGCGGGTGATGTCGTTTGCCATGACCATATTTGTGCTGGTCCCCGCCGTGGCGCCGCTTCTGGGCGCGCAGATCGGTGGGCTGTTCGGTTGGCGGGCGATTTTCTGGAGTTTCCTGATCTTTGGCCTGACCTCGGGCTTATGGGTCATGATCCGCCAGCCCGAAACCTTGCCGCCCCAGTCGCGCCGCTCGCTGGACCCGCTTCTCTTGCGCGCCGCCCTGGCCGAGGTCTTCGGCAACCGGCGGGTGATGCTGTATCTGATCGCGCTCTGTTTCGCCTTTGCGCAGATGTTTGCCTGGCTTTCCAGCGTCTCGCTTATCTTCGATCAGACTTATGGCCGGGGGCCTGAGTTTCCGTTCTGGTTTGCAATGGTGGCACTCCTTTCGGCCCCCGCCAGCCTGCTGAACGCACGTGTCGTTGTGCGTTTCGGCATGCAACGGATGATCATGATCGCCCTTTTGACGCAAATATCGGTCGCCCTGATCATGCTTGTGCTGCTGCAACTGGAACTGGGGGCCGGGGTGGAGTTTCCTGCATTCATCGTCTTCATGACGCTGCAATTCTGTTGCGTGGGCCTTCTGTTCGGCAATCTCAACGCGCTGGCGCTGGAACCGATGGGCCATGTCGCGGGAATGGCATCTTCGGTGGTGGGCGGCGTTTCGGCGATCGCAGCCGCAGTGATTGCAACCCCTATCGCGCGGGCCTTTGACGGCACGCCGATGCCGCTGGCGGTCGGTGCGATCGGCTGCGCGCTGGTGGCACTGGCAAGCATGCTGATCGCCCGTCACCTGGCCCGGCGCGATGCCTGAACGCCTGCCTGCCGCCCCCGAACGACTGCTTGCGGGGGCGCCGCACCTTACCCCTTGCGCAACCCGTCGCGGTGGCGTGCCAGCCAGTGAGCGGACAGCAGAAGCGGCGCGTTCCGCACCTCGCCACTGTCGACCAGTTCCATCAGCCGGGCAAACGAAATGACATGGGCGCGGATATCCTCGGCCTCGCTTTCCAGCCCGTTGACCCCTTCTTCTTCGGCGGTCAGCCTTGCCAGCCCGATGAATGAATACAGATACTCGCTCACCGCGCCGGGGCTGGGATAGTAGCCACCGAGCGGCAGCAGATCGCCCAGTTCAAGCCCGGCCTCCTCAAGGGTTTCGCGACGCACCGCCTGTTCAGGCGTCTCTCCCGTGTCGATGCGCCCGGCGATCGGCTCCAGTGACCAGGGGTTCAGGTCGCCGCGCGCCAAGGGGCCGAAGCGGAACTGCTCAACCACCATCACGCAATCGCGCTTAGGGTCATAGGGCAGCACCGTGACCGCGTCGGACATGACGAATGCCGCGCGCCTGACCTGTTCGCTCATCGCACCGTTGAAGCGGCGAAACCGCAGATCGGCCTCTTCCACACCGAAGAAACGCGCATAGGGCGTGGTGTGATCGTCGATCACGATATCTCCGGGTTGCGGGCGCCGCCGCAGGGTGGCAGGGGCGGCATCGGCGCGGGCGCGGGCGCGGCTCGCCACGCGCATCTGCAACATCCGGTAGCGCGTCATCACCGCATCGGGCGGTGTATGAGGCAAAAGCGCCATCACTTCGGCGGCGGTTTCGACAATCAGCGGTCCATGGCTGCGCGCCCAATCCGACAGCGACCATTCACGCCCGCCCTGCCACAACCCCGCCTGCGGCAGATAGACATCGGTCACAACCAGCCCCTCGGCAGTCTGGACGGTGACGGGATGGGTGTCATAGCCAAAGGCACGCTCATAGCTGTCCAGCCGCGCACGCGCCGCCGCGTTCGGCCGGATCACCATCCCCTGCGCCCGTGCGCCGGGGCGCTGGGTGATCAACGGAAAGTTCTGCTCGGCACCGTCGGGGCCAAGCGCATGAAGCGTGGCATAGCCTTCCAGTGTGGCCGGTGTGACGGGCAGACCTTCGTCACCCGAAACCATCGCCAGAAGCGGCGCATGGCGAAGAGTGCCATAAAGAAACAACGGCTTCATGAAAGATCCTTGTTGATTATCAACGGGTAAGGCGACGACGTTCAAGCAGCCAGTGAACCACGTGCAGCACCAGCCCGACAACCACTGCACCCACGCCCAACAGGATCAGAAAGTCCCGCTCCAGCCCGGCCAACAGGAAATCGACCAGATTCTCGAAATAGCCGGTGAAAGCGTCCATCGGTTCGCGGTATTGCCGCCGATAGCCCAGCAGGAAGATACGATAGACCGAGAATACCGCGCTGGTCACAACCGCCGCCAGCACCACCGCCTGCAAGCTGGCATAGATCGAATACCACAATGCCCGGCCCATCTGCCCGCCCAGAAACAGCCAGCCCACCAGCGCTGACAGGCCGATTGTCCAATAGGTGAAGGTCGCCGTGTCGGGCACCAGATCGTTGAGTGGGCGATAGGCCTCGGCAGCAAAGAGGCCCAGGATGCCAAGCGCCAGTGCCGCGAGCGGTCGGATCAGGGTGAACATCGCGTCTCCTTGCGGCCTGGCCGCGGCCCGGCGCTTCAGGCCGGGCGGCGCAGGGTGATCTGGGTCACGTCACAGATACCCGTGTGGAAACAGGCGGCGCAAGAGGTCAGATAGAACTCCCACATCCGCTTGAATCGCGTGTCATAGCCAAGCTGCTGAATACGCTCCCATTGTGCCAGAAAGGACTCATGCCAGCGTCGCAATGTCTGGCTGTAGCTGTCACCAAAGGTGATTGTGCCCTCGGTCGAAAGCCCGACCTGACGCGCTTCCTGCTCGAACCGGCCGGGCGAGATCAGCATACCCCCCGGAAAGATGTATTTCTGAATGAAATCAACATTCTTTCGATAGGTATCGAAGCGCTCTTCTGGCACTGTGATCACCTGAATCGTCGCCTGCCGGCCAGGCTTGAGCCGGTCGCGGACCGTGTTGAAATAGGAAGGCCAGTATTTCTCGCCCACCGCTTCGAACATCTCGATCGAGGCGATGGCGTCATAATGCCCGGTCTCGTCGCGGTAGTCCTGCATCTTTATTTCCACACGATCAGAAAGGCCCGCACGGCGCATCCGCTCGATCGCATAGTCATGCTGGGCCTGGCTGATGGTCAGTCCGGTCACCTTCAGTCCGCGTTTTCCCGCCGCATATTCGGCAAACCCGCCCCAGCCACAGCCGATCTCCAGCACATGGTCGCCCTCGCTTACGCCCAGCGAATCAACCAAGGCTGCGTATTTCTGTTCCTGCGCGCGCTCCAGGCTTTCCTGCCCGGTCTCGAACAACGCCGAGGAATAGGTCATGCTGTCATCCAGCCACAGGCTGTAGAAATCATTCCCAAGATCATAATGATAGGCGATGTTCTTCTTCGCCTGCCGCTTCGAGTTGGAATTCAGCCAATGGCGCACCCGCTCATAGAGCCGCACCAGCGCCATGCCGCCGAAACTGTCATAAACCTCGGGATTGTCCTGGGTGACGACATCCATGAAGGTTTGCAGATCCGGCGTCGACCACCACCCTTCAAGATAAGCGTCAGAGAAACCCAGATCGCCCTCTCGGATGACCCGCGCAAAGACATCGGGGTTATGGATCTGCACTTCGGCCACCGGGCCGGGCTTTGGCCCCTGCGCCTGGAAACGCCGACCGTCGGGCAAAACAAAATCCAGCCGGCCATAGTTCATTTTGCAAACCTGGGCATAGACTTGCCGGAAGTATCGCGGCAGATCGGTTTCACCCTCTGTGCTGGTCAAGATACGCATCGCTCCCCCTGAGATGGTTTCTTGTCTTACGGCAGACTAGCGGCGGTGGATGTGTTCGTAAAACAAAAAACTCAGTCTGCGGCGGGTGTTGCGCGGTTTCATGCGTTACGCGCGCTATAGGCTGCCAACGCGCGTTCACGCCCTTCGGCAAGATCAACCAGCGGCGCCGGATAGGATTGTGCCGGGTTTAACCCCCAACGGCGCGGAACGCAGTCGAAATAGGTCAGCGCGTCGGGTCCGGGGCTGGCACTGAGTTCGGCAATGAAGCGGCGACGGTAAAGGGCGTTCTCGTCAAACTTCTCGGCCTGAGTGGCGGGGTTGAAGACGCGGAAATAAGGCGCGGCATCGGGGCCGGAGCCCGCCACCCATTGCCACCCCATCGCATTCGAGGCGACATCCCAGTCGGTCAGGCAGTCGGCGAACCAGTTCAGGCCCACTTTCCAATGCGTCATCAGATGCTTGGTCAGATAGCTCGCAACGATCATCCGGGCACGGTTGTGCATGGTGCCGGTCACATACATCTCGCGCATTCCGGCATCGACAAAGGGCTCGCCCGTCATGCCGCGCCGCCAGCGCTCGGCATCCGCGTTATCATCGCGCCACGGAAACTCATCCCATTCCGGACGCCAGTTGCGCGACAGGATCTCGGGCGTATGGAACATCAGATGATAGGCGAAGTCACGCCATGCCAGTTCCTTGCAGAAATGCTCGGCCCCCTTGTGACCGGGTTCAGTGACGAGAAACGCCTGCGCGGCAGACCAGATCCGGCGCGGGCCGATCTCGCCATAAGTCAGGTTTTCCGACAGGCCCGAGGTGGTGTCGCGCCCCGGCAGATCGCGGGCATGGCGGTAATCCTCGACGGCGCTGGCCAGAAAGCGATCCAGACGGTCCTGCGCGGCCTTCTCGCCGATCCGGGCGTAGCGAGCCAGAACCGGGGCGGCACGATTGAGGCCCGACGCCAGCGCCCAGTCGGCCAGCCGGTCGCTTTCAGGCCATGTTTCCGGTGGCTGAAGCTGCTTTGGCGCAGAGAAAGGCGCGGGCAAGTCGCGCGCGCTCAGCGCCTTCCAGAAGGGTGTGTAAACGCGGTAAGGGCTGCCCTGCCCGGTCGCAATCTCCCAGGGTTCGGCCAGAAGATGGCCGGGGAAGCTGCGTGCTTCGATCCCGGCCTCGCGCAAACCATCCTTGATATCGGCATCGCGGGTGCGCGCCTGCGGGTCGTAAAGGCGCGTCCACCAGACGCCGCTTGCCTCGGTCTGCGCCACCAGATCGCGCAGCACGCTTTGCGCAGGACCACGCCGCAAAGTCAGCCGGCTGCCCTTGTTTTCCAGCCGCGCCGCGAAATCCCGGATGCTTTCGCCATAGCGCCAGCGCGCCGCCACGCCGATTCCGAAAAGCGCATCATCACCAATGAACACCGGTATCAGCGGTCGTCCGGTTGCGGCGGCAGCATGCAGCATCGGGTTGTCGTCAAGACGCAGATCGCGGCGAAACCAGAGGATCAGGGGCGGCATGGCGGGCTTTCGTTTTTACGTCAGGGCACCCGCGGACGGGCGTTACAACACCCGATCTAGCGCGCTGATCAGTTGGTCAAGTTCTGCCTGTGATGTGTAATGCACGAAGCTGAGGCGCAGCACCCCATGTTCGGGCTGCACGCCCTGCGCCTGCAACGCCCGGTCGGCATAGAAACTGCCGCCGCCCGCCATGATGCCCTGTTCCGCCAGCGCACGCGCGACCACTTCCCCCGCCCGCTCGGCCTGAATAGCGACGGTGGGGGCGCGGCGGGTAGCATCGCGCGGACCAAGGACGCGCAGTTCGTTGCGGCTGGTCAGATAGTCCAGCAAGGGTTGCAGAAGCCGCGTCTCATGCCCGCGCATCAGATCATGGACCAGCGCCGCGCGCCCCCTGGCATCCAGCCCCGCACCGCCGTGATGGGCGGCCAGTTCATCAATATAATCAGCCATCCCCGCCGAGGCTGCGATCTGCGCATGATCCGGCCCGGCAGGGGTGAAGCGCTTGTAGAGTGTGTCGGCATTGAAGTAATGTGCCTGATTGGGAAGCCGCATACCCAGTTCGCGGCGGATCACCATCAGACCCTGATGCGGGCCGTAGGTCTTGTAGGCCGAAAACAGGTAGATATCGGCCCCCAGCGCACCAACATCGGGCAGGCCGTGCGGCGCGTAGCTGACACCGTCGACACAGATTACCGCGCCCACGTCATGCGCCATGGCGGCAATCTCGGCTACAGGGTTGACCTCGGCCACGACATTCGAGCAATGCGGAAAGCACACCAGCTTCACCCGCTCATCCAGAAGCGCCTGCAAGCGTTCCAGCGGCAGATGGCCGGTGCTGGGGTCGATCGTCCATTCGCGCACGTCGATCCCGCTGTCAGCCAGACGCCGCCATGGGCCGGTGTTGGCCTCATGGTCCTGATTGGTGACGATGATCGCATCGCCCGGTTTCAGATGCTGGCGGAACGCCTGCGCCAGAACATAGGTATTGCCGGTGGTCGAGGGGCCGAAAGACAGCTCCTCCGTTTCCACCCCCATCATCGCGGCAAGGCGGCTGCGCGCCTCGTCCATCTCGGCACCTGCAAGCTGACTGGCCGGATAGGGCGCATAGGGCTGCACCTTGCGGCTGTGATAGTAGCGCGTCAGCCGGTCGATCACCGGCTTGCAGGTATAGCTGCCGCCCGCATTCTCGAAAAACGCCTGCCCTTGCAGCGAAGTCTCGGCAAAGGCCGGGAACTGCCCGCGCACGAAATCGATATCCAGTTGCATTCGAATCTCCCCATTTTGCCGAACGATACGCGGCTTGGTTGACGGGTGACAGCCCCCGGACACCGGGTATTGACACGAAAGGCCTTGCCTCCCATAATTTTGCCTTACAAATATTTTTTCTTAATCTCCAATTTGTTGCGCGCATGAGCAAAGATTTCCAGACCGGCGCCAGACGCCCGGACCGAGCACAGGCGATCGCCCGTGTGCTTGAACACAATATCCTCACAGGTCACTACCTCCCCGGCGACAGGCTTCCATCGGAAATCGATCTTTGTCACCATTTCACGGTTTCGCGCCCGACCCTGCGCGAGGCATTGGGACGACTTTCGGCGCTGGGGCTGATCCAGTCGCGGCGCGGGGCGGGCGGCGGAGCCTTTGTTACCCGGCCCGAACCGCATGACCTGCGCGACCGGATCGCGACCCAGCTTTCGCTGGGTTCCGCCGGTTCCGATCAGGGCGCGCAACTTCTTGAGGCACGATTGCAACTGATGTCCGGCTGCGCCCGCCTTGCCGCACTCAAGCGCGCACCGATCGACGATCTGCGCACCGAGATTGACCGCCAGTCGGATTTCGCCCTTGACGATGCGACCTTTCGCGGCTCTTGCCGGCGGATGTATCTGGCGCTGGCGCAGGCAGCCGGCAACGGGGTCATGTCGGTCCTGACCCAGGCGTTGGTCGAAGCCGAGGCCGCGCGCGGCAACCAGCCGCCCTGTCCCACCCGTGTGCGCGCGCGCTACCTGTCTTTTCATGTACGGCTGGCCAATGGTATCGGTGCCGGACGGGTTGAGGATTGTGACAGCGCGCTGGCCGATCTTCTGGCATACGAGACGGAACTCGGCGCAAATGCCGCTCAGGTAACCGCCTCGCCCGCGTCCGATGTGGAGCGCCCGCCACGGATGCGCGATCTGCGTATCCGGCCGGTGCAACACCTCGACCCCGGCAACGACGAATTGTGATCGATCAGAACCCGCTGGCGCGGGGTAGCCAGGTTGCAATTGCCGGCACGAAGGTCAGGATCAGCAGCACCGCGATATTTGCCAGAAAGAAGGGCGGCAGCTCGCGGATCAGGGTGGTCGGCTTCAGCTTGACTGCCGCTGATACCACGAACAACAGACTACCTACCGGCGGGGTCGTAAGCCCGATTGTCAGGTTGACGATCACCACAATGGCGAAATGGATCGGATCGATCCCCAGGGCGAATGCGATCGGAGCGAGGATCGGCACCAGGATCATCACCCCCGGCAACGGGTCCATGAACAGCCCGAACACCAGAAGCAGAACATTCACCGCCAGCAGAAACACGACCGGGTGCAGGTCGAGCGCAACGATGTAGCCCGCCAGCGCCTGCGGCACCCCCTCGATGATCAGCATCCAGGCGAATGCGCGCGCGCCCGCCAGGATCAAGAGCACGGCTGCGCTGACCATCGCCGCATTCAGCAAAATTGCAGGAAGATCGCGCAGTTTCAGCGTGCGATAGACGAACATGCCACACAAGAGCGCATAGGCCACTGCCATCACCGAGGCTTCTGTCGGTGTGAAAACCCCGCCCCGGATCCCGCCGATGATGAGTACGATCAGCCCCAATGCGGGCAGCGCGAAAAGCGTGGCGCGCCACCTCTCGGCCCAGCCCGCGCGCGGCTCGCTGCCAACATAGGCGCGCTTGCGGCTCATGTACCAGTTGGTGGCCAGCATCGCGCCCGTGATGCACAGCCCCGGCAGGATACCCGCCATGAACAGCGCCACGACCGAGACGCGCTCATCCTGCATGGCGTAGATGATCATGATGATCGAAGGCGGGATGATCGGCCCCACAACCGCCGCCGAAACCGTTAACGCGCCCGCATAGGCGCGCGGATAACCGCCCGCCTCCATCATGCGGATCATCATGGCGCCCGGCCCTGCCGCATCGGCCAGCGCCGAGCCCGAGATCCCCGCGAACATCGTCGAGGACACTACATTGGCATAGCCCAGCCCGCCGCGCAGATGGCCCATGAAGCGCACGGTCATCCTGAGCAGCGCTTGCGTCATCGCGCCGCCGGTCATCAGTTCGGCCGCGAGAATGAAGAACGGCACCGCCAGCAGCGGGAAGCTGTCGATGCCCGAGAACATCTCTTTTACAATGACGATTGCCGGATAGCGCGAACCGAAGGTCAGCGCCAGAAAGGCCGCGATGGCGATGGCGAATGCCACAGGCACACCCAGCACCAGGAGGGCAAAGAGCGCGGCGAACAGGATCTCAGCCATGCTGCGCCCCCGTCCCGGCGCTTTCATCCGCGCCAACATGCTCACCCGACAGGATGAAACGCGGTGCAATCAGCAGCAGATGCGCGATCAAGAGCGAAAAGCCTACCGGCATCGCCAGATAGATATACCAGTAGGAAATACGTGTGGCCGGGGTCAGTTGGCGGCCCATCCGGTTCATGTACTGCTGCCCGACCCAGACCATATAGGCGAAAAACACCAGCAAAAGCAGCACGATACCGGCCCTCAGCGCGCGGCGAACCGGCAGCGGCAGAACATCGTGCAGGTTGCTGATCGCCACATGCCCGCCACGGCGCAGCACCAGACCCGCGGCGAGGAAGGTCATCCAGATCATCAGATAGCGCGCCACCTCATCGGCCCAGGGAATCGACTGGCCGGACAGATAGCGCAGGCCGACATTGGTAAACACCACGCCCGACATCGCGACCAGACACAGGATCACCACCCAGGCGTTGAGGGCGACAAAGGCGCGTTCGGCTTTACGAAACAAGGACATGTCGAGCAGGCCGCCGGATTGGCCCCGGCGGCAGATCCGCCGGGGGTATGGTATTGTGACCGGGTTTATTCGGTCGCGATGATCGCTTCGATCTGGGCGCGGTCGTAGGTGGTGTAATACTGCTCATAGGCCGGTGCCAGTGCCTCCTGGAAGGCAGCGCGGTCTTCGCCCGACAGTTCACCGACATCCATGCCGCGCTCGCGCAACGTTTCCAGCCCGCTTTCCTCGACATTGTCGACAAAACCGCGCATGGCGGCCACGGCTTCAGCAGCGGCTTCGCGGAAGATCTGCTGATCTTCCGCGCTCATGCTGTCCCAGACCATCGGCGAGACCAGCAGCATGGCGGGTGAATAGACATGGCCCGACAGCGTCAGATACTGCTGAACATCGTTCAGGCTGGCCGAGACGATCACCGAAAGCGGGTTCTCCTGCCCATCAATCGTGCCCTGCTGGAGCGCGCCGATCACTTCCGGCCAGGCCATCGGCGTGGGCGCGGCGCCCAGCGTCTGGAAGGCGGTCAGGTGGATGGGGTTTTCCATCGTGCGCAGGCGCAGGCCGGACATGTCATCGGGGCTGCCGATCTGGTTGCGGTTGTTGGTGATGTGGCGGAAGCCCTGCTCACCCCAGGCCAGCGCAACCAGTCCGACATCGTCGAACTGCGCCAGAATGTCCTGGCCGATCGGCCCGTCCAGCACGCGCCGGGCATGGCCCAGGTCGCGAAACAGGAAGGGGATGTCGAAAACGCCGGTTTCCGGCACGAAATTGGCCAGTGTCCCCGAAGAAACAATGGTGGCCTCGACAGTGCCGAGTTGCACGCCCTCGATCACTTCGCGTTCGCCACCCAGACCCGACGAGGGAAAATGCCGGAAGACATAGCGGCCGTCGGTGCGTTCCTCCACTACCTCCTGCCAGCGTGCGGCGGCGACGCCGTAATGCGATTCAGTGGCCAGCGCATAACCGATCTTGATCTCGGTCTGGGCCAGCAGCGGGGTGCTGATCAGCGCGCTCAAAAGGACGCCTGCAAGCGTGGTTTTCTGTAGGGTCATCTGCGGTTCTCCTCCATTTACGGTATTGAGCCAGTTCCATGGGGCACGCGCGGAGCCCCCCCGGTCAGTCCGGGTGAATAGGGCCGATGCGGTGGGCCGTGTCAACGTGTAAATGTGATGCGTTTAGTGGGCTGCGCGCGCAGATCGTCGCATGACCGGCAATCTGCGGCAGGGTCTTGAGATGCGTCATCACACCCCCTATATTGGCGTTGTTCCCGGAAACGGGGACTATGGACATAAACGCGCTCGTAATAAGCGGATCGGACCCGGGGGCGGTACCCGGCGGCTCCACCAAACACCCGGCATTGGCGGGACATGGGGCCGAAACAGGATCGACGAACGTCTAAAGGGGTTTGCTTTGTCTCGGTGAGGTACCACCGTTATCGGTCCGAAATGTACAGTTGCCAATGACAACCGTGCTCCGGTGGCCGTTGCTGCGTAAGCGGTAACGAAAACCGAAAATAAGCCCTTGCGCTTAGCCGCGTAAGGCGGGGTTCGCAGGCACCTGGCAACAGAAGCCTGCACTTTCATTTCTTTTCGTCGTGCACTGTAGCATATCGCCGCGCAGGGATTTTGGCGCACTGCACCCGATGTGCCACGTCACACCCGGTAAAAAATTTCTTGATCAAACGGCCCCCTCTTCTCTTTTCATCGGCGACGAAAAGCATATGCTGGGAGTTAACGGACAGGGGAAAGGTGCTGATGGAGAGCGGAATCGACTATGGAAACCTGATGCATCGGGCCATGCGCGGCCTGATCCGCGAGGTCATGACCAAAGTCGCCGATTCGGGGCTTCCCGGAGGGCACCACTTCTTTATCACGCTGAACACCAACCACCCCGGCATCGAGATGGCCGACTGGTTGCGTGCGCGTTATCCTGAAGAAATCACCATCATCATCCAGCATTGGTTCGCCAATCTGGAGGTTGGCGAGAACGGCTTCTCCATCACGCTGAATTTCGGCAATCAGCCCGAACCGCTTTACGTTCCCTTCGATGCGATCACCACCTTCGTCGATCCGTCGGTGGAATTCGGCCTGAAGTTCGAAACCCATCTCGATGATGATGACGAAGACGAGGACGAGGAAGCGCCGATGGAAGAGGCCGAACCCGAGGCCCCGAAAGCAGGCGAAGTGGTAAGCTTGGACAAGTTCCGCAAATAGCGCCCGCAGGGGACGGTGGCGCGGGGGCGGCGCCCCCCTTCACCCAGAATATTTTTCCAGCATGATGAAACGGAGCGAAGCGCGAGAAAGCGCGTGCAACAGATGAGAGGCGCATGATGAGCAAGAGTGTAGCGCGCGTGGCGCGGGCGTTGCAGGATGCGGACCTGATTGCCGAAATCATCGAACCGGGCCCCAGCCGCACCGCCGAGGAAGCGGCGGCAGCTTGCGGCTGCACGCTGGACCAGATCGTAAAATCGCTGATTTTTCAAGGTGAAAGCGGGCGCATCTATCTGTTCCTTACCGCCGGGGGCAACCGGCTTGACCCGGTGAGCGCCGCCCTGGTGGCGGGCGAGGCACTGGGCCGAGCCGATGCCGAGACGGTTCGGCGCGAAACGGGATTTGCCATTGGCGGTGTGGCGCCCCTGGGCCATCTCAACCCGCCAGTGATCTTCGCCGATCCGCGCCTTCTCGACTTCGAGCAGGTTTTCGCCGCAGCCGGAACCCCGCGCCACGTCTTTGCCACCGACCCGCATGCCCTCTTCGCGGCCTGTGGCGCAACAACTGCCCGTTTCACTGCATGACACGCCTGCCCGACCCCGAGCATGAACCCGGCCTCTATAGCGATTTGTTGCTGAAGCGGTTTCTGGCCTGGCTGGTCGATCTGATAGTCACCTTCACGATCATCGCCGGCATCGTGGTACTGACGGCGTTCATCGGCCTCTTCTTTCTTCCGGTGCTGTGGATTGTAGTGTCGGTCACCTATCGCACGGTGATGCTGTCCAACCATGGCGCGACGTTGGGTATGCTTCTGGTAGCGCTTCGCCTGCGTCATCTGGACGGCCGCCGCCCTGACCCGGTGGTCTGCCTGTGGCATGCGGTTCTGTTCTCGGGCAGCATGGTCACGGTTGTGGGGCAGGTTGTTTCGGTCGGCCTCATGATGACCACGCCATACCGGCAGGGCCTGAACGATCTGATCCTGGGAACAACCATGATCAATCGCTATCTGGAAGACCATTAGGCGGCCGGTCGCCGAAGGAAGCGCTTGGCAGGGCCGCAAACCCTTGTTAGCCTGCGTTCCGACACCATAATTGCCTTGTCGAAATGCCCGTCGCGGGGCAAGATCGAACCATTATTGCGAGGGGCTTTTCGCCATCATGCGCCATACGCTTCCGATTGCGCCGCAGTTTTATGTGACCGCCCCTCAGCCGTGCCCCTATCTGCCCGGCCAGAGTGAGCGCAAGCTTTTCACTTCGCTTAGCGGCGAAGGGGCGAAGGCGCTGAATGACACCCTGTCGAAACAAGGCTTCCGGCGGTCGCAGAATGTGCTGTATCGCCCGGCCTGCTCCGATTGCGCGGCCTGTCTGTCGGCGCGTATCCGGGTGGCTGACCATGTGCCTTCGCGCAGTCATCGCAAGGTGTTGCGCCGAAACGCCCATCTGCACCGCGAAGCCACCAGCCCCTGGGCGACCGAAGAGCAGTATGACCTCTTTCGTCGTTATCTGGATGTGCGCCATGCCGATGGCGGCATGGCAGATATGGATGTGTTCGAATTCGCCGCGATGATCGAGGAAACGCCGATCCGCTCGCGGGTGATCGAATACACCGAAAAACTACCCTCGACAGAGGCCACCGCACCAAACCACGCCAGGGGCGGCACCGGACGCGGCGCGCGACGGCTGGTGGCGGTGTGCCTGACCGATGTGCTGGATGACGGGTTGAGCCTGGTCTACTCCTTCTATGACCCCAGGCACGCCCATGACAGCCTGGGCACCTACATGATTCTGGATCACGTCGCACTGGCGCGGCAGGTAGGACTGCCCTATGTCTATCTGGGCTATTGGGTGCCGGGCAGCACCAAGATGGATTACAAGGCGCGTTTCGGCGCCCTGGAAGTCTATCGTGAGGGCGAATGGCGTGACCTGGGCAACCCGTCAGAATACAGCGCCCCGCCGCATCCGCTGGCCGTGCGCCCGATTACCGAACAGGTCGCCGCAATCAACCTTCCCGCCGTCGATCCCGTGAACAGCCAGCAGCGCTGATTTGCGAAAACTGCGTCGCGCCGCCTTGGAGCGCAACTTTTTTACGTCTGACGGGGGAAATTCGACCCTTCCCCGTTGACGCTGTTTCGCGCAGCGCCTAATGTGCCGTCACAACGCAGAGGTTCCAGGGCGAAGCAGCATGAACATCGTAATTGTACCTGTGGGGGTCGGACACCGGATGGCATGAGCCAGCAACCGGAAGACCCCCTGATGCCCCCCAAGCGGGGGTTTTTTGTTGCCTGACAGGCGCGTTTGCAGCAAGCACCCGCCACAGGGCATAACGACGGCGAGAGAGACTCGGAGAAGATCATGTCACAGCAGATGACCGGCGCGCAGATGGTGGTTCAGGCCCTCAAGGAGCAGGGGGTCGAGGTGGTGTTCGGTTACCCCGGCGGCGCGGTGCTGCCCATCTATGACGAGATCTTCCAGCAAAACAAGATCCGCCATATTCTTGTGCGCCACGAACAGGGCGCCACCCATGCCGCCGAGGGCTATGCCCGCGCCACCGGCAAGCCGGGTGTGGTGCTGGTCACTTCCGGCCCCGGCGCGACCAATGCCGTGACCGGCATCACCGACGCGCTGATGGATTCGATCCCGCTGGTGGTGCTGTCGGGCCAGGTGCCGACCTTCATGATCGGCAATGATGCATTCCAGGAGGCCGACACGGTTGGCATCACCCGCCCCTGCACCAAGCATAACTGGCTGGTCAAGGAAACCGACAAGCTGGCCGAGACCATTCACCAGGCGTTCCACGTTGCCACCACGGGGCGCCCCGGCCCGGTGCTGATCGATATTCCGAAGGATGTGCAGTTCGCAACCGGCACCTACGTGCCGCCGCAGAAGGCGCGCACCGATCATTACGCGCCGAAGGTGAAAGGCGATATCGAGGCAATCACCGCGCTGGTCGAGATGATGGAAACCGCCGAGCGCCCGGTGTTCTATACCGGCGGCGGGGTGATCAACTCTGGTCCCGGTGCCAGCCAGTTGCTGGTGGAACTGGCCGAGGCCACAGGTTTTCCCGTCACCTCTACCCTGATGGGTCTGGGCGCCTATCCGGCCTCGGGCAAGCGCTGGCTGGGGATGCTGGGCATGCACGGCACCTATGAGGCGAATATGGTGATGCATGGCTGCGATCTGATGATCAACATCGGCGCGCGGTTCGATGACCGGATCACCGGGCGCGTCAATGCCTTCTCACCGGGTTCGCGCAAGGCGCATATCGATATCGACCCCTCGTCGATCAACAAGGTGATCCGCACTGACCTGCCGATCATCGGTGATGTCGGCCATGTGCTGGAAGATCTGCTCAAGATCTGGAAATCGCGCGGCCGCAAGACCAACCGCGAGGGGCTTGCGCAGTGGTGGAAGCAGATCGAGGAATGGAGGGCCGTCGATTGTCTGGCCTACAAGCCCTCGAAAGACACGATCAAGCCGCAACATGCCCTGCAACGGCTGGAGGCGCTGACCCGCGGGATGGACCGCTATGTCACGACCGAGGTGGGCCAGCACCAGATGTGGGCCGCGCAGTTCCTGGGCTTCGACGCCCCCAACCGCTGGATGACATCGGGCGGCCTGGGCACCATGGGCTACGGTTTGCCCGCCTCGATCGGCGTGCAGATCGCGCATCCCGATGCGCTGGTGATCAACGTGGCGGGCGAGGCCAGTTGGTTGATGAACATGCAGGAGATGGGAACAGCGGTGCAGTACCGCGCCCCGGTCAAGCAGTTCATCCTCAACAACGAGCGGCTGGGGATGGTGCGCCAGTGGCAGGAACTGCTGCACGGCGAGCGCTATTCGCATTCCTGGTCCGAGGCGCTGCCTGATTTCGTCAAGCTGGCCGAGGCCTTCGGCTGCAAGGGCATCCGCTGCGATCATCCGGATGATCTGGATGCAGCGATCAAGGAAATGCTGGACTATGACGGGCCAGTGATTTTCGATTGCCGCGTGGAAAAGCACGAGAACTGCTTCCCCATGATCCCCTCGGGCAACGCGCATAACCAGATGCTGCTGGGTGAGGCCGACACCCAGGGCGTGATCGGTGCCTCGGGCGCGGTCTTGGTGTAAGGAGAGAAACATGTCAGCCCTCAATATCCAGCAAGGTTCCTCCAAACACTCGGCCTATGACCTGCGCGATCCCTATTCGGAAGTGCTTGAAACCCATACGCTGGCGGTTCTTGTCGATAACGAGCCCGGGGTTCTGGCGCGGGTGATCGGCCTTTTCTCGGGGCGCGGCTATAACATCGACAGCCTCACCGTGGCCGAGACCGACCACAAGGGCCATCGCTCGCGCATCACCGTGGTGACGACGGGCACGCCGCAGGTGATCGACCAGATCAAGGCGCAGCTGGGCCGGATGGTGCCAGTGCATACCGTCAACGACCTGACTGTCGAGGGCGCTTCGGTGCAGCGCGAACTGGCGCTTCTGAAGGTCGCCGGCAAAGGCGATGCCCGGATCGAGGCGCTGCGTCTGGCCGAGATCTTCCGCGCCAATGTGGTTGATTCGACGCTGGAAAGCTTCGTCTTCGAGATGACCGGTGCCCCCGAAAAGATCGACGCTTTCGCCGACCTGATGCGTCCCCTCGGCCTGATCGAGATCGCCCGGACGGGGGTG
This sequence comes from uncultured Rhodobacter sp., assembly GCA_964496915.1. GTDB lineage: Bacteria > Pseudomonadota > Alphaproteobacteria > Rhodobacterales > Rhodobacteraceae > Pararhodobacter. The sequence goes on along the minus strand of CAZCAX010000011.1, from coordinate 80,867 downwards.
GCGGCGCTGGCGCGTGGAATTTGACGCACCGGCGTTGACGTTTGAACATGGTCGCGATAACCAAGAGCGATCAGCAGAAGGAGATTGATGCGCAGAGGATCTTGTTGAACCGCGGAAAGCGGTATCGCCCGGCACGCTGACGGTGCCGAACCTCTTTGCATTTCCATCACTCCGGAGTTCTCATGAATAATCCGACACTGGTGATCCGGCCGTTCGATGCGGCGGCGGACACCGAAGCGCTGGCGACCCTGTGGCTCGAAGCCTCACGCATCGCGCATCCCTTCATCGGCGAGCAACGGCTTGTCGAACATCAGCAACTTGTGCGGGAGAAATACCTCCCGGTGGCAGAAACCTGGGTTGCCTCCTTTGGGTATGATCCGGTGGGCTTCATCAGCCTGCTCGATACGTATATCGGCGCGCTGTTCGTGACGCCAAAACGGCAGGGTCTGGGCATCGGCCGCAAGCTGATTGCCCACGCCCTTGCCCGCAAGGGCGAGCTGTCACTGGAGGTCTATAGCCGGAACAAACAAGCCGTCCGGTTCTACAACGCGCTCGGCTTCAAGGAAGTTTCGCGCCGCGCGGAAGACGATGAGGGCCTTCCGTTCGAGAATGCTTTCCTGCGGCTGACGCCCTGACGATCGACAAAAAAACTCCCGAAGATCGCTCTTCGGGAGTTTCCATATCAGGTCTGGCCAGCGCCCTCAGAAAAACGCCTGCAGTCCCGTCTGCGCACGGCCCAGAATCAGCGCGTGCACGTCATGCGTGCCCTCATAGGTGTTCACCGTCTCCAGGTTCACCATATGGCGGATCACCTGGAATTCCTCGGAAATCCCGTTGCCGCCGTGCATGTCGCGCGACTGGCGGGCGATATCCAGCGCCTTGCCGCAGTTGTTGCGCTTGATCAGGCTGATCATTTCGGGCGCGGCCTTGGCCTCGTCCATCAACCGGCCCACCTGCAAGGCGGCTTGCAGGCCCAGGGTGATCTCGGTCTGCATATCGGCAAGTTTCTTCTGGAACAGCTGGGTCTGCGCCAGCGGCTTGTCGAACTGCTTGCGGTCCAGCCCGTACTGGCGCGCGCCGTGCCAGCAGAACTCCGCCGCCCCCATCACGCCCCAGGCGATCCCGTAGCGCGCGCGGTTGAGGCAACCGAACGGCCCTTTCAGCCCTTCGACATGCGGCAAAAGTGCGTCTTCGCCCACGTCAACCCCGTCCATCACAATCTCGCCGGTGGTCGAGGCGCGCAAGGAAAGCTTGCCCTCGATCTTCGGCGCCGACAGCCCCTTCATGCCCTTTTCCAGCACAAAGCCCCGGATCCGACCGCCATGCGCATCCGACTTGGCCCAGACAACGAACACATCCGCAAACGGGCTGTTCGAGATCCACATCTTCGAACCGGTCAGCTTGTAGCCACTGGCGGTTTTCTCGGCGCGGGTCTTCATCCCGGCAGGGTCCGATCCGGCATCCGGCTCGGTCAGACCGAAACAGCCGATGAACTCGCCCGAGGCCAGCTTGGGCAGATACTTCTTGCGCTGTTCCTCGCTGCCATAGGCATAGATCGGATACATCACCAGCGACGACTGCACCGACATCATCGAGCGATAGCCCGAATCCACGCGCTCGATCTCGCGCGCGACCAGCCCATAGGTGACATAACCCGCGCCCAGCCCGCCGTATTCCTCGGGGATCGTGGTGCCCAGAAGCCCGGCCTCACCCATCAGGCGGAACACTTCGGGATCGCTCTTTTCTTCGCGGTAGGCAGCGATCACGCGGGGTTGCAGCGTGGACTGGGCGAATTCATGCGCCGCATCGCGCAACATGCGCTCGTCTTCGCTGAGCTGGCTCTCAAGGCGCAGCGCATCATCCCACTGGAACGTGCTCAGATCCGGGGCATCCTTGGCTTTCAGGGTGGGGCGTTCGCTCATCGGGGCATCCTTTCATCGATTACTTCAAATCCAAAGCTTATGCGCTGCAATAACATGAGACATAAGCGCGAAAAACCGATAAAACGGCATATAATCATTACCAATTGGAATGTCATGCAACGCCGCCTTCTGCCATCCATGTCCGCACTCCTGGCTTTCGACGCCGTCGCGCGCACCGGGTCGTTCACCGATGCCGCGCGTGATCTGTCGCTCACGCAGGGCGCCATCTCGCGCCAGGTGGCCTCCATGGAGGAGCAGTTGGGCGCGCGGCTGATCGACCGGACCGCCCGCCGCGCGGCGCTGACAGAGGCCGGGCGGGCCTATGCCACACGCGCCCGCGCAGCGCTTGAATTGCTGGGACAGGGCGCGCTGGAGGCACTGGGCCAGGCACCCGAAAAGGGGTTGAAGCTGGCGATATTGCCCACCTTCGGCACCCGCTGGCTGATGCCACGCATCCCCGGCTTCGTGCGCCGCCACCCCGAGGTCACGCTTCAGTTTGCCACACGGATCGGCCAGTTCGACCTGCGCGCCGAGGGGATGGATGCCGCCATCCATTCCGGCCGGGGAGACTGGCCGGGCGCCCGCGCCACACTGCTGATGCATGAACGCGTGGTGCCGGTGGGCGCGCCTGCGCTGGCCGCGCAGCTTGGGGCAGGCCGCGCGTTGAGCGATCTGCCGGTGTTGGCGCTGGCCTCGCGCCCCCAAGCCTGGACAGACTGGCGCGCACAAATGGGTCTGGCGGGCTCCGGCCCCGCACCGCTGATGCGGTTTGAGCAGGTCGCGACCCTCGCCCAGGCCGCCGCTGCCGGAATGGGCGTGGCGCTGATGCCCGCCTTCCTCATCCGGCCAGAACTGGACAGCGGCACTCTTACCGTATTGGGAGAGGAACTCCCCAGCGGGTTTGGCTACTACTTCGTCGAGCCAGAACCAGCGCCCGGCAACCCGCCGAAACGCGCCGTTTCCCAGTTCCGTGACTGGCTCCTGACCGAGATCGCGCGCGACACGGTTGTCTGATGGACACAGCCGGCGTTTGCCGTTGCCTTTCTGTGCGCGGCGACGCACCATCACCCTGATTGTTACCCATACCGGAAGCGCTCTGCCCATGACCCCTGCCCTGCAAAGCCACGCAACCCTCGCCCTCTGCCGCCTCGCCCCGGTGATTCCCGTGCTGGTGATCGACGCCCCGCGCGACGCGGCAAGACTGGCACAGGCACTGGTAGCTGGCGGACTGCCGGTGCTGGAGGTAACGCTGCGAACGCCTTTCGCGCTGGAAGCCATCGCGGAAATGGCCCGCGTCCCGGGCGCAAGGATCGGCGCGGGAACGGTACTCAGCGCGCATGATGCCGCCCGCGCAAAGGCTGCCGGGGCCGAATTCGCGGTGTCACCGGGGGTTACTCCGGCGCTCATCTCGGCATGCGTGGCACAGTCGTTGCCGCTTCTGCCGGGCGCGGCAACAGCCACCGAGGTGATGTCATTGATGGAAACCGGCTATCGCACCCTCAAATTCTTCCCGGCCGAGGTCGCGGGCGGTGTGGCAATGCTGCAGGCGCTGCGCGGACCGCTGCCGCAGGCCAGTTTCTGCCCGACCGGCGGCATTACCGCGACAAACGCACCCGACTATCTGAATCTTCAGAATGTCGCCTGTGTCGGCGGCAGTTGGGTCGCGCCCGCGAAGCTGGTCAGGGCCGGCGACTGGGACGCCATTACCCGCCTCGCCCGCACTGCCGCCGCATTACCCCGCGAGTAACGTCGTGATGGAGGCAGAGCCCCCGCCCCACCAAGCGGGATGAGCGTTGCGGTGCCGGCCGCGATGCGAAGACGGGCAGGAGCGGTTCCGGCCCTGTCCGACTTCAGCCTTGGGTGGTGGCATGCGCGGCGGCGATGGCGGCGCCGAAATCACGGGTCAGCAACCCGATATCCTCAATACCAACCGAGATGCGGAAAAACCCTTCCGATATCCCCAGCGCCGCGCGGGCTTCGGGCGTCAGGGCGCGGTGCGAGCTGGACGCCGGGTGCGACAGCGTGGTGCCGATATCGCCCAGCGTCGGCGCGAAGGCGATATCCGGCGCGGCGCGGGTCAGGGCATTGGCCGCCGCGCGCCCGCCTTCCAGCTCAAATGAAACCATATGCCCGCCGCGCGCGCCCAGCAGGGCTATGGCGCGGTTGTGATCAGGGTGGTCGCTGCGGGTCGGATAAAGGACGCGCTTCACCCCCGGCTGCATGGCGATGAAAGCCGCCAGTGCCTCGGCATTCGATTCCGAGCGGTCATAGCGCAGCTCAAAGGAATAGAGCCCCCGCTCGGCCAGCCAGCAATCGAAGGGGCTAGGCGTCATGCCGGTGGTTACGGCGAAATCGTAGATCGCCTTGCGAACGGCTGTATCCTTTGCGGCGACATAGCCCAGCGTGGCATCGGAATGCCCGGCGAGTATTTTCGTCACCGAATGGATCACGATATCGGCGCCATGCTCGAACGGCCGCAACCCGCGTGGCGTGGTGAAGGTGTTGTCCACCGCCAGCAGGATGCCGCGTGCCTTGGCCATCGCCGCGATTGCGGGCAGGTCAGCCACCCGCAGCGTGGGGTTCGATACCACTTCCAGCAGGATCATCTTCGTCTCGGGCCGGATCGCGGCCTCGAATGCGGCGGGATCGGTCGGATCTGCCATCGAGGCCGAAATGCCGAAGCGCGGCAAATCCTGTGTCAACAGCCTCAGCGAACGGCCGTAAAGCTGATCGCCCCCCAGCACATGATCGCCCGCCTTCAAAACGCCCATCAGCGCCGCCGTCACCGCCGCCATCCCCGATCCCGTCACCAGCCCGCCCTGCGCGCCTTCCAGCCCGTCAATTTTCTGCGCGAGCACATCGGCATTGGGGTGCCCTTCGCGCGCATAAGTATAGCCCGGCATCGTGCCGCCATACTGGGCATCGAGCGTATCGGGATCGGGCGACGCATAGACCACCGAGGGCTGGATCGGGGTGCCGACGGGCCGCGAGGCGCCTTGCGGCCAGGGGGTGCGGCGGATCAGTGATGGCGTGTCGGTCATGGCGGTTCTCCGGTTTCCCGCCGCGTATCTTGCATGCCGGCCGCCCTGCGACAAGTGGCCCCAACGCGCGGGCGGGCTTGCGCAGGCGCGGATCCAATGGCATGAGCGCATCATGACCGAGACAGCACCACGCCCCGCATCGACCGACGAACCGCGCGCAGAGCGGATTGCCCTAGTCACCGGCGCCTCGCGCGGCCTGGGGGCGGCACTGGCCGAGGCGCTGGCCGCCGACGGCTGGCACGTGATCGCACTGGCCCGCACCACCGGCGCACTGGAAGAGCTTGACGACCGCATCCAGGCCGTGGGCGGCAGCGCCACGCTGGCCCCGCTGGACATCACCCAGGACGATGCGATGCGCCATCTCTGCCGTTCGGTTCACGACCGGTGGGGGCGACTGGATCTGTGGGTGCATACGGCTGTGCATGTGCCGCCGCTGTCGCCCGCCGGCCATGTCGCCATCAAGGACTGGGACAAGACGCTGGCCACCACGCTGCGCGCCACCGGCACGCTGATCCCGATGATCGAACCCTTGTTGCGCGCCAGCCCCCGGGGCACGGCCCTGTTTTTCGACGATCCGGCGCGGTTGAATGACGACGGCACGCCGCGCAAGTTCTTCGGCGCCTATGGGGCCGCCAAGGCCGGGCAGATAGCGCTTGCACAATCCTGGGCCGCGGAATGCACGGCGCTTGGCCCCGGACGCGCGCCGCGCGTGATCATCGACACACCCGCACCGATGCCGACAGCCACGCGGGCGCGTTTCTTCCCCGGCGAGGACCGCGGAGCGCTGACGCCGCCAGCAACCGAGGCCGCGCGCCTCATGCCTCTGCTGTCAAAGCAACCCTGATTGCGGGCACTCCCTGCGGTCCACAGTCACGCAAAAGGCCGGGCAGCGCCGCCCGGCCTCGTCCACCGCCATCGACAGCACGTGATCAGCGGCTGAACGCACCCAGTTCGGTGATATAAAGCACCGCGTTGTTCACCCTTGAGCGATTATAGGTGCCCAACCAGACATCATACTGGCCCGAACGCGGATTGTTGAACACCAGCGCCGGGTTCAAACCCTGATAATCGTCATTGCAAAACCAGGTGCCCGAAGGGTCATTGATCAGCATCGCGGTATCGCCGGGCGCGCGCACATAGAAGCTCAACGCATAGCCGCCGGCGCGATAGTGAACGCGGTAGTCCGGCGCATTCGCGAACCAAGCGCCACCGGGGCAGCCGCCACCACCCGAGAAATAATGGTCGCCCCCCGCGCGCATCGTGCGGGTCCGGGGATCGGGCATGAACCCGGCTTGCAGCGTCACCGAGCCATATGAAGGACGCAGGTTATAATTCTGTGCCGTTGCAAGCGTTGTGGCAAAGGGAAGGGTCAGCGCGGCTGCCAGCGCATACTTCAGATACCTTTTCATGATCGTCTCCAAATTACAGCAATACTGTACTGGCGCCTCAGCCCGGCCAGTGCATGCCCCCTAAAGCAGCGACATGCTGCCCCCGAAGTGCAGTTGTGTCCAGTAATATCTCCACGCCACCTTTGTTGACAGAAAACGGCACAACTTGGGTCCGTGTCAGCCTTCGGCACGCTCCGCCAGGGCAAGCCATTCCTCTTCGGCAGCCGAAAGCGCCAACTGGCGCGCGCTCATCGCGGCCGTGGCCTTGGCAAACTTCGCCGGGTCGCGGGTGTAAAGCTCGGGATCGGCCAGAAGCGTGCCCAGTTTGGCAATCTCGGCTTCAAGGCGGGCAATCTCGTCGGGAAGGGCCTCCAGCCGGTGGCGTTCGTTGAAGCTGAGCGCACCGGGAGCTTTCGTAGCCGGTTTGCCGCCTGTTCTCGGCGCCGTCCTGGCGGGCTTCGCGGCGCCGCCACGCGGCGCGTCGGGCTCGGGCGCGGCGGGCTTTTGCGCCTGATAATCCGACCAGCCACCGGGATAGGCCGTGACCCTGCCCTGCCCTTCCATCGCAATTGTGGTGGTGGCAACCCGGTCGATGAAATCGCGGTCATGGCTGACCAGAAGCACGGTGCCGGGATATTCGCCCAACAGATCCTGCAAAAGGTCCAACGTTTCGACATCCAGATCGTTCGTCGGCTCGTCCAGCACCAGCAGGTTCGATTCGCGCGCCATGATCCGCGCCAGAAGCAACCGCGCCCGCTCACCGCCCGACAGTGCACGCACCGGGGCACGGGCCTGCGCTTCATCGAACAGGAACTCCTTGAGATAGCCGACGACATGCTTGGGCCGCCCGCGCACCATGACCTGATCGGCCTGCCCCGAAACACACATCAGGGGGTCGCCGGTCAGGTTCTCCCACAAGGTTGCGTCAGGGTCCAGCCGGGCGCGGGCCTGATCGAACACCGCCATCTCCAGATTGGTGCCCAGCCGGATGGTGCCGCTGTCCGGCGCCAGTTCGCCGGTAAGCAGTTTGAGAAGCGTGGTCTTGCCCGCGCCATTGGGGCCGACCAGCGCTACCCGGTCGCCGCGCTGCACCCTCAAGGAGAAATCGCGCACGATCACCGTATCGCCAAAGGATTTCGAGATATTCTCGGCCTCGACCACCAGCTTGCCCGAAAGGGTGCCCGCATCCAGTGCCATCGCAGCAGTGCCCTGACGGCGGATCTGCCCGGCGCGTTGCGCCCGCAGGTCGGCCAGCGCCCGCACCCGGCCCTGATTGCGCTTTCGCCGCGCGCTGATGCCCTCGACAGCCCAACGGGCCTCGGACTTGATCTTGCGATCAAGTTTGTGGCGTGCCTCGTCCTCCTCGGCCCAGATCGTATCTCGCCAGTCCTCGAACGCGGCGAAACCCTTTTCCAGGCGGCGCACGCGGCCCCGGTCAATCCAGAGCATACCCCGGCTGAGCGCTGTCAGAAAGGCGCGGTCATGGCTGATCAGCACAAAGGCCGCACGGGTTTCACGCAGACGGTTTTCAAGCCAGGTGATGGCCTGGATGTCCAGATGGTTGGTCGGCTCATCCAGCAACATCAGCTCAGGTGCGTCAGCCAGCAGCCGCGCCAGCGCCGCGCGGCGGCGCTCGCCGCCTGATGCGGTATCAACGGCAAGTGCGGGATCAAAACCCAGTCCCTCGGCGACAATCTCGACGCGGTAGAATTCGGCCGGATCCAGGTTGTGCAGGGCATAGTCGCCCAATGTGGCGAAGCCGGTGAAATCCGGATCCTGCTCCATATAGCCGACGGTTACACCGGGGCTGAGAACCCGCGCGCCACGATCGGGCTCGACCAGACCGGCCATGACCTTCATCAGCGTCGATTTGCCCGAACCGTTGCGCCCCACCAGCGCCAGCCGGTCGCCGGGCTGAACCACCAGATCGAGGCCGTCGAAAACCGGCGCGCCGCCGAAGGTGAGCGCGATGTCGGATAACTGAAGAAGGGGTGCCTGTGCCATGGGCGCGGGCTAGCGGGCGACAGGCATATGGTCAAGGGGGGATGAGCAGGGGCACGTCATTGGATGTGGCGCGAAAGACCTTCGCGAGCGTGGTGCAAGGATTTTCGAAAATCCTTGCTGGCGCACCGATCAACCCGGGCTCCTGACGCGGCCTATGTGCCGGGCGCACCAAAGGGGTGACAGGCTGTGCCGGTCTGGAAGACGGCAGCGCGTGATCGAAGCTGGTCGCTGCAAGGATTTTCGAAAATCCTTGCCTGCGCTTCTGTCCACCGCGCGCCCAGCCTATGCCGTGCCAGCAAGCCTGCGCAGAAGCTTCTTGCGCGGCTCGGGCATGTTGGCGATCTCGACGCAGGTGAACACGTGGCACGTGCCAAGATCGTGATCGATCACCAGATCGCCGCCCACCCAGCCGCCCAGCGACAGATAGGCGCGCAACAGGGGCGGCAGTTGCGCGAGGGCCTGTGGCCCCGGCAAATTGCCCGCGCGGCTGGAAAAATCGACCGAGCCGCCCGCATGAGCGCGCGGCCGCAATGCTGCTGGCCCCAAATGGCGTGCGGCAAGAAGCGTCAACGCTGCCGAGAATGTCTCGGCTTCGGTGCCGGTGAATGAGGTGCAGCCGATCAGCCGCGCCGCGCCGGTCCTGTCGGCGATCCGCGTCAGCCCCGCCCAGATCAACCGCATCGTATCCGGGGTCTGGTGATCGGGATGCACGCAGAGCCTGCCCAGCTCCAGCACCGGACCCGACGCACGCGCCAGCGCGTCCAGATCGAAGAACTGCGCAGCATAGCCCCGCCCCAGATCACCCTCGCGGTGGACCTGTATCCGCGCCGTTGCCAGCGGCACGCCCGGATACGCGTCCCGGTCCTCGACCCACAGATGCAAGCAGCGCGCATCATAGGCGTCACCGTCCTTGCCACCGCCCCGAAAAGCCAGACCGCGCAGCGCCGCCAGCGCGGTCATCTCTGCAGCCCGTGCGGCGCGCACCTCCCAGCCGCACTGACGGATCGGCGCACCAAAGGCATCGGTTACGCCATGACGAACGGTGAAAGGGCTGGACATGGCGCAAGCAATCCCTAGCTATCGAACAGTCCGGAACGGAGGATGACGATGAACGCAAAGATTAGCAAATCTGACGCCGAATGGCAGGCCCAGCTTTCGCCCCTTGCTTACAAGGTCACGCGAAAGCACGGCACCGAGCGCGCCTTTACGCATGACGATTTCCCCAAGGACCCTGGCACCTTTCGCTGCGTCTGTTGCGATGCGCCGCTGTTCGAGCAGGCGCGCAAATACGATTCGGGCTCTGGCTGGCCGTCGTTCTGGGCGCCGCGCGATGACGCGCCGATCGCCACACAGGAGGACAACAGCCTTTTCATGCGCCGCACCGAGGTGCGCTGCGACCGTTGCGATGCGCATCTGGGTCATGTCTTCCCGGATGGTCCGGAACCCACCGGGCTGCGCTATTGCATCAATGGCGTGGCGCTGCGTTTCGAGCCAGATGAAAAGGGCTGAGCGGGCGGGCGGCGCAGCGTTTTTACTGCACAAAGCATGACGGGGGCGCAGAGCCCCCGTTTTGCGTTTCATCATCATGATACGCTTACTGGGTGGTCAGCATCTGCGGCGAGAAGCGGCCCAGCACCCCGAAGATCGATTGCAGCACCGTCAGGCCCCGCGGCCCGGTATCGGTAACGCGACGCGAAAGCGCGACAATCTCGCCATCCGCAAGGCCGAAGCGTTCGACATTGGAAACCACATCACGCCCGTCAAAGGTAATGGCGACGACCTGGCGATCCACCTCAACCGGGGCGCGCGGCCCCATCTGGCGCCAGTCCGACTGCACGTAATACCAGCCCGAGCCTTCGATCACCCCGCCCATGCCGGGCATGCCGATCTTCTCGGCAACGGACTGGCGGTTGTCGCGGCCCACCTCGATCTGGGACAGCGTCTCGTCGCTGGGGGCATAGCCATGGTAACGCATGATCGGCGAACAGGCGGCCAGCACCAGGCCAACCGCCATGACCGCCAGAACCATCCGCATCAGCGTATTGTCCATTCCGACCGCTTTCAGTGTCATGCCTGCCTCTTGCCCGCCTGATGTGCATTCCTGCCACGGGGTCTGGCACCCCGCACCCGACATGGATTACAGAAGGAATGCCCGCTGTTCAAGGAAGGAAGCGGCGACCCGCGCCAAAGCCCGGAGGCTTCATGACCGACACACCCGCCAACAGATCACCCAGGCAACCGCTGGCCGCCGCCAGCCTGCCGTTGCGTGTGACCGATCTGCCCACCCGCCGCCCGCAGCCTTTCCACCTGCGCCCCGAGGCCGACGAACGCGCGAGAATCGCCCAGGAAATGGGAATCAGTGCCGTGCGCAAGCTCGATTTCCGCGGAACGCTTCAGGCCGAAGGCAAGCACGACTGGCGGCTGGAGGGGCGGTTGGGCGCGACGGTGGTTCAACCCTGCGTGATAACTGCCGAGCCGGTCAGCACCCGGATCGACATTGATGTGGTGCGCCGCTTCCTGCGCAACATGCCCCAGCCTGACGCCACCGAGGTCGAAATGCCCGAAGATGACACCCTTGAGCCGCTTGGTGCCGTCATCGACCCCGGCACGGTTATGATCGAGGCGCTGACAATCGCACTGCCCGACTATCCGCGCGCGCCCGGCGCCACCTTGGATGCGGAGGAATTCGCGCCCCCTGGCGCGGCCACAATCGACGATGCACGCCCCAACCCCTTTGCCGTTCTGGCCAAGCTGAAAAAAACCAAAGACAGCGAGGAAGGTTGATCACACACTTGCAGGTAACCGCACCCCCCGGTGCGCCGCCGGTGGAAAAGGCGCAAATATTTCCCCTTGCACCGCGTCGAAAAGTCCGTATTTTCCGCGCCTCATGCAGTTCAGGGCTTGGATGCACCGCACAGCCGGTGTAAAGGCTCGGCTCCTGCCCCGGAAATTCAAACTGTAAGGGTCGCCCGGATGAGCGCCCCCGAAGAGACCAGAGGTTGACCCATGGCCGTTCAGCAGAACCGCGTAACCCGCTCCCGCCGCAACATGCGCCGCGCACATGATGCGCTGGTTGCCGGCAACCCCAATGAATGCCCAAGCTGCGGCGAGTTGAAGCGGCCGCACCATGTCTGCCCGTCCTGCGGGCATTATGACAGCCGCGAGGTTATCGCGCGTGCTGCTGACGTCGACATGGACGACGACGCGGCCTGACGTCCGCATCCGGCGCGGTTCCGATGATATCCGAGCAGGATCATCCCGCCCACGCCGGAGGCCCCGGGGCAAGCCCCGATACGGGCCCGTTCCAGATATCCGTGGATGCAATGGGCGGCGATCATGGCCCCTCGGTCGTGGTCGCCGGTTGTGCGCGCGCTGTGGGTGAAAACCCGGAGCTGCATATCCTTCTGCACGGCGACACCAGCCTGCTTGAGCCGCTTGTCGCCCGCCAGCCTGCGCTGACGGGCCGCTGTGTGCTGCGCCATGCCGATCGCGCCGTGACAATGGAAGACAAGCCCAGCCATATCATGCGTCACGGCAAGGACACCTCGATGTGGTCTGCCATCGATGCGCTGCGCCAGGGCGAGGCGCAGGCAGCGGTATCGTGCGGCAATACCGGCGCGCTGATGGCGGTGTCGATGTTACAGCTGCGCCGGATGGAGGGGGTCACCCGACCGGCGATTGCCTGCCTCTGGCCCTCGCGCGGAAAGCACGGTTTCAACACCATGCTTGATGTCGGCGCCGATGTGAAAGCCGATGCGCAGGACCTGCTGGCCTATGCGATCATGGGCGCAACCTACTTCCGCAACGGGTTCAACGAGGCGAGACCGCGTGTCGGCCTGCTGAACGTGGGCGTCGAGGAACACAAGGGCCGCGCCGAGATCAAGGCCGCCCATGAGTTGATCGCGCAGCATCAGGAAACCGGGCGGTATGAATTCGTGGGTTTTGTCGAGGGCAGCGACATTCCCTCCGCGCGCGTTGACGTTATCGTAACCGATGGATTTACCGGCAATATCGCATTGAAAACCGGCGAGGGGACAGCCAAGCTAGTGAGTGACTCACTGCGCATCGCTCTGCGGTCTAACCTGGTGTCGATGCTTGGTGCGCTTCTGGCCAAACGCTCGTTGGAGCAACTGGGCGCGCGGATTGATCCGCGGCGCGTGAATGGTGGTGTGTTTCTGGGGCTGAATGGCACGGTCGTCAAATCTCATGGCTCGGCCGATGAGACGGGCGTCGCCGCCGCCGTAAGACTGGCAGCAAAACTGGCGCAATCTGGCTATCGCGGCCGGATGGCGGAAAGGCTTGTGATTGCCGCGCAAGGAGCGCAGGAGTCTGAGCCTGAAGGAGAATCGGAATGACGCAGAACCTGGTGACCCGTGCTGTCGTGATCGGCGCCGGCCACTATCTTCCCGCCCGCGTGGTCCCCAATGTGGAATTTACCGCGACGCTCGACACATCGGATGAATGGATCGTGTCGCGCTCAGGCATCGAACGGCGGCATTTTGCTGCCGAGGGCGAGGCCACCTCGCATCTTGCCACGCATGCGGCGCGCGCAGCGCTTGCCCAGGCGGGAATCGGTGTCGAGACGCTGGATGCCATCATTGTTGCCACCTCGACCCCGGATCTGACCTTTCCCTCGGTCGCCACGATGGTCCAGGCAGAGCTTGGCATGAACCACGGCTTTGCCTTTGATGTGCAGGCGGTTTGCGCGGGTTTCATCTATGCGCTGGCCAATGCCAACGCGCTGATCCATGCGGGCACCGCGAACCGCGTCATGGTGATCGGCGCTGAAACCTTCAGCCGGATCATGGACTGGACCGACCGCTCCACCTGTGTGCTTTTTGGCGACGGTGCCGGCGCGATCATTCTGGAGGGCCAGCCCGGCACCGGCAGCACGGACGACCGCGGCATCCTGTCGATCGATCTCAATTCCGACGGTCGCTACAAGGATGCGCTCTATGTCGATGGCGGGGTTTCAACCACGGGCACGGCGGGCCATCTGCGCATGCAGGGCAAGGAAGTTTTCCGCCATGCCATTGAAAAACTTGCTAAAACGGCAGAGAACGCATTGCACAAAGCCGGGCTTGAAGCCAGCGATATTGACTGGATCGTGCCGCATCAGGCCAATCTGCGGATCATCAAGGGCACCGCGCAGAAGCTTGGCCTGACGATGGACAAGGTCATCGTTACCGTCTCTGACCACGGCAACACCTCCGCCGCCTCGATCCCCCTGGCGCTGTCGGTAGGGGTGGCTGAAGGCAAGATCAAACCGGGCGATCTGATCGTGACCGAGGCGATCGGCGGCGGTCTGGCATGGGGTGCGGTGGTTCTGCGCTGGTGAGCGTTTTCATTGGCAGTTTCCAGCTTTCCATGTCATGCAAAGAGCGCACTGCAAGTGCCTGATATTGACTCGGAAATTGCATTGCCGCATCCTGTCGGCCAGTCGACATGCGGCAAGGGGGAAAGAACATGTCCGGAAAGACCCTGACTCGAATGGATCTGAGCGAGGCCGTATTTCGCGAGGTGGGCCTGTCGCGCAACGAATCCGCGCAATTGGTGGAATCAGTAATCCAGCATATGTCGGATGCGCTGGTGCGCGGCGAACAGGTCAAGATTTCATCCTTTGGCACCTTCTCGCTGCGCTCAAAATCCGCAAGGCTTGGGCGCAACCCCAAAACCGGCGAGGAAGTGCCGATAAGCCCCCGCCGGGTGCTGTCTTTCCGGCCCTCGCATCTGATGAAACAGCGCGTATCGCGCGGGAATCTCGGCGATTCCAAGGGATAAGGCATGAAAAAAGCGCCCGAGGCTTTTCGCACCATCAGCGAAGTGTCGGACATTCTCGACACCCCGGCGCATGTTCTGCGTTTCTGGGAGAGCAAGTTCTACCAGATCCGACCAGTCAAGCGCGCGGGCGGACGGCGTTACTACCGGCCGGATGATCTGGCGCTTCTGGCCGGGATACGGCTGTTGTTGCAAGATCAGGGCATGACCATTCGGGGCGTGCAGAAAGTGTTGCAAGAACAAGGCGTTCGCCATGTCGCCTCACTTGCTCCCGATCTTGTCGCCGATGAGATCCATGAGGCGGGCAGCGACACCGCCGCCAATGAAACCGGCCCCACGAAAGACTCAGCCGAGAGCCGCAGGAACCGGCCTGATGACCTTGTAGCCCCCCCGCCACGCCCTGCTGCGACTGCGCGGCCCGTGCCGCCCATGCCGTTGCTGCCTGAAGCATCAGAAACAGCACCCGAAGCGCCCCGAAGCGCCGCCGCCATGCGGTCACCGTCAAGTGTTCCGGAAGCGCCCGGACAAAAGCATGCCGATGACCGCACCGAGCCTGTGGCAGCGGAGTCCGATGAAACCACTTTCCCCGCTCCGCCGCTATCCCCGACGCCCCAGTCCGACGAGGCCAAAGAGGGAGACATGGCGCCCGAGCAGACCGGCACAGGGCAGCCGCTATCCGAACAGGACTCATCCAGCCTGCCTACTTCCGAACCGGCCGCCACGAAGCGTCAGCCGGTAACTCCCGCGCCCGACCTGAGCGATCAGGCGTTGAACCTGTCCGAGATCGCCTATTCTGAACGCCCTGCCCGGGTTCTCCGCGGCCTGCCGCGCGACGCGCTCGCCGCCAAGCATGACACGGCCGCCATACTCGCCCGGCGTATTGATGCGCTGCTTGACCGGATGTCCGACGCCTCCGGCGCCGGGCGCTGGTGACCCTCGCCCGACCGATGATTGTTGCGACGCATTTTCCCGTCCAAGCCGCACATTTGACGCTTGCCCCCGCCGCGAAAACTTGTCAAAAGCGCCTCGTCGGGCTGTGGCGCAGCTTGGTTAGCGCGTCCGTCTGGGGGACGGAAGGTCGTGAGTTCGAATCTCGCCAGCCCGACCATTTTCATCGGCCCGCGGCAGCATCCCTGCCGCGGGCCGTTGGCTTTCGCTTGAAGGGGACGCAAGGCCATGCCGCAAGACGCTGAAAAACCGGCAAAAATGGGCCTTCTGCCGATGCAGGACCTGCGCGCCATGATCGCACGCGGCGAAATCTCTGCGCCCGGTGGCGTTCAGCCAGATCAGCTGCAACCCGCCAGTCTTGATCTGCGTCTGGGTGGCCACGCCTGGCGGATGCGCGCCTCGTTTCTTGCAGGCAAGGGGCGCCGGGTCTCGGAACGAATGGCCGAGTTCGAAATGCACCGGATGGATATCGGCGGCGGCGTGGTGCTGGAAAAAGGCTGCGTCTATCTGATTCCGCTAATGGAGCGGCTGGATCTGCCCGGCCATGTGCAGGCGGTGGCAAACGCCAAAAGCTCTACCGGGCGGCTGGATCTGCTGACGCGGGTGATCACCGATGAGGGGGTGGAATTCGACCGTATCGCGCCGGGTTATTCAGGGCCTCTTTATGCCGAGATCTGCCCGCGCTCGTTCTCTGTGCTGGTGCGGCCGGGAATGCGGCTGAACCAGATCCGCTTTCGCATCGGCCAGTCGGTGCTCGATGACAATGAATTGGCCGATCTGCATGCGCGTGAGCGGTTGGTCAGCGGTGCTGCGCATATCTCCGAAGGGCTGGGCTTTTCGGTCGATCTGCATCCGGCGAAGAGCGGCCTGGTCGGCTATCGCGCCAAACCGCACAGCGGGGTGATCGACCTTGATCGCATCGGCGCCTATGAACCGGCCGATTTCTGGGAGGCGCTGAGCAGCGAACGCGGTCAGTTGATCCTCGATCCCGGTGCGTTCTATATCCTCGTCAGCCGCGAGGCGGTGCATATCCCACCCGATTATGCCGCCGAAATGGCACCCTATCTGGCCATGGTGGGCGAGTTCCGTGTGCATTACGCGGGCTTCTTCGATCCGGGTTTTGGCCATGACGCCGCAGGCGGTACCGGCGCGCGCGGTGTGCTTGAGGTGCGCTGTCATGAGGCGCCCTTCGCCCTTGAGCACGGCCAGATCGTCGGACGGCTGGTCTATGAGCGCATGCGCGAACGGCCGGAGACACTGTATGGCGCGGGAATCGCCTCGAACTATCAGGGACAGGGACTGAAACTCTCGAAGCATTTTCGCGCGCTCTGAGAACCGCCAGAAGGGAAATAGCGTCACGGGCGCTCCGCTGAAGGGGGCTATACCCGCTCGAAAGGGGCGAGGCCCGCCCCGCCGATCAATTACGGCGACAAGACAGTGCGGCTGGGGCGGTTCAGCCGCCTGTGTGGCTCATGTGGCGGCTGACCTGACCGGCGACTCGCTGGCGCGAATAGTCAAAGTCATGGCCCTTGGGCTTGCGGGCGATGGCGTTTCGGATCGCAGTCGTCAGCACTGTGTCGTCTGCGCTGGCCCGCAGCGGTGCGCGCAAATCGGCCATGTCTTCCTGCCCCAGGCACATGTAAAGCTCGCCTGTACAAGTCAGCCGCACCCTGTTGCAGCTTTCGCAGAAATTATGCGTGAGCGGTGTGATGAATCCGACCTTCGAGCCGGTTTCTTCCAGCCTGACATAGCGTGCAGGTCCGCCAGTGCGCTCGGCCAGATCGGTGAGCGTGTAGCGTTCCGCCAGTCGGGCGCGCAGATCCTTGAGGGGCCAGTACTGATCCAGCCGCGTTTCCTCGCCCATCTCGCCCATCGGCATCACCTCGATGAAGGTCAGGTCATGCCCCTCACGTGCGCACCATTCGGTCATCGAGAACAGCTCATCCTCATTGAACCCCTTGAGCGCGACGGCGTTGATCTTTACCCGCATCCCCGCCGCGCGCGCCGCGTCAATGCCTTTCAGCACCTGCGGCAGCCGTCCCCAGCGGGTGATCTCGGCGAATTTCTTCTCGTCCAGCGTATCAATTGACACATTGACCCGCCGCACCCCCAGCGCCGCCAGTTCCGGCGCGAACCGTTCCAGTTGCGAGCCGTTGGTGGTCAGCGTCAGTTCCTTCAGCGCGCCGCTGTCCAGATGCCGGGCCATGGCCTTGAAGAACGTCATGATCCCCTTGCGCACCAGCGGCTCGCCGCCGGTGATCCGCAGCTTCTCCACCCCCAGCCCGACGAAGGTTGAGCAGAGGCGGTCGAGTTCTTCCAGCGTCAGCAGATCTTTCTTTGGAAGAAAGGTCATATGTTCTGCCATGCAATAGGTGCAGCGGAAATCACAGCGGTCAGTGACCGAAACCCGCAAATAGCTGATCGGGCGGTGGAACGGGTCGATCAAGGGGGCTTGCATGGGTCAGATCTCCTCCATTGGGTGACAAGCTAGTGACTGGGCGGGGGGCTGGCAAGGGAAGGCGTTGCCACTTTGGTGTCTCGGGGCTAGGCTTTAACTCATGCGCGTGCTTCTTGCCCTGGTTGTCCTCGTCCTTGCCGGTTGCGCCGGGGGTTTTTCGTTGCGCCCCACCCCGCAAGAACCCGAGATCCCGGTACCTGTGACCATTGAACCGGACGCGGATGTATTGCGCCCCGCCCCGCGCCCTGACGCCGGAAGGACCGCCACCCTGCGCCCGCAAGCCCGCACTGCCGATGCGCTGGACACCACCAGCGCTGCCGAGCGCGCCGCTGCCACCAGTTCCTCAGCAGGCGGGCGCGAACTGGGCGAGACGCTGGCCGGGCTTGGCTCGCCTGCCGAGGGTGGCTTCTGGCTGCGCACGGGGCTTGTCAGCGACGCGCGCGCGGGCCGCGTGGAAACAGCCGATGGCGCCGGCGTGGCGCTGGAGCTGCGCCCCTCGGGGCGCGAGGCCGGGTCGGGCAGCCAGATCTCGCTTGCCGCCCTGCGTGCCCTTGGCCTGCCACTGACCCAGCTTGCTACGCTGACGGTGTTTGCGCTTGACTGATCCGGCGCGGTCGGCACCGTTCAGTCCACTGGCGCGCGGACGTGGTTGCAGGCTTCCAGCGCCAGTGGCGACAACCCCTCGCCCCCCGCACCGGCATGTTCAAGCAGTTGCGCGCGCATGCGGGGCTCCCAGAAATCGTTAATATGCGCGGCGACGCGTTCAGCCCGGTCATCGCCGGGCTGGGTCTGGAAGAAGGTGGCGATCTGGTTGGCCATCATGACCATCTTTTCAGGCTGCATCGGTAGCTCCGGTCGCGATACGATCAGGATGGGCATAGATATCAAAGCCACCCCCTCGGGCAAAGGCGACCAGGGTGAGGTTCGCCTCGCTCGCCAGGCGCAGGGCATGGGCGGTGGGGGCAGAGACGGCGATCAGGACGGGGCAGTTGGCAAAAACTGTCTTCTGCACCATCTCGACCGATACCCGCGATGTCAGCACGATCGCGCCCTGTGACGCATCCAACCCACAAAGCGCCATCGCGCCGATCAGCTTGTCCAGCGCATTGTGGCGCCCGACATCCTCGCGCGCCAGCACGATACCCTTGCCGGGCATCAGGAAACCGGCAGCGTGAACCGCGTGGGTCTGGTCATGCAGCGGCTGATGATCGCGCAGCGCGTCGGTAGCGCGTGCCACCTCTTGGCGCGACAGCGCCGGCCCTGCAGCCGTTAGCACCGGCAACGGGCGGATCGCCTGTTCAAGGCTGTCGATCCCACACAACCCGCAACCCATAGGGCCAAGCATGTTGCGTCTGCGGGCCTGAATGGTTTGCGCCTGCTCTTCGGCAATCCAGAAGCGCGCCTCGGCTCCGGCCTTGTGCGAGACGATCTCGAAGGAGATGACCTGATCAAGCCGTTCGATGAACCCTTCGCTCAGCGCGAAACCGAAGGCGAAATCCCTCAGATCGGCGGGCGTGACCATCATCACCGCCGCCGTCGTGCCGTTGAACACCAGCGCGACGGGTGTTTCCTCGGGCAGGCGGCGCATCACGTCGCGGGCGTTTTCGCGCTGGACCGAAAGGCCGGGCATGCTGTGGGTGGAGGGCATGACCATGGCTATTCCGCTGCTGGCAGGATACGGCGTGACAAGGCGGCCTGGGCGCTGTATTCCTCCTGCCAGTCCGTCGGCCCGTTTGAGGGTGAAACCTGCACCGCTGTCACCTTGTATTCGGGGCAGTTGGTGGCCCAGTCCGAGAAATCTGTGGTGATGACATTGGCCTGCGTGTCCGGGTGATGGAACGTCGTATAGACGACGCCGGGCGACACCCGGTCGGTGAGGCTGGCGCGCAGCGTGGTTTCGCCTGAACGCGAGGCAAGCTTGACGAAATCACCATCCTTCACGCCGCGCAGCTCAGCGTCATGCGGATGGATTTCAAGCACGTCCTGATCATGCCAGACCACATTCGCGGTGCGCCGGGTCTGGGCGCCGACGTTGTATTGCGACAGGATGCGCCCGGTCGTCAGCAGCAGCGGAAAACGCGGGCCGGTCCGTTCCTCGGTCGCCACGTATTCGGTGACGATGAACCGCCCCTTGCCGCGCACGAAACCATCGACATGCATCAGGGGCGTCCCGTCGGGGTTGGCCTCATTGCAGGGCCACTGGACCGAGCCTTTCTCTTCCAGCATCGCGTAATTCACCCCGGCAAAACTGGGGGTCGTTGCCGCAATCTCATCCATGATCTGCGCGGGGTGGGTATAGTTCCAGTCCGCGCCCATTGCCCGCGCCAGAAGCTGCGTCACCTCCCAGTCGGCATAACCGTTGCGCGGTGCCATGACCTTGCGCACGCGGTTGATGCGGCGTTCTGCATTGGTGAAGGTGCCGTCTTTCTCCAGAAAGGTCGATCCGGGCAGAAAGACATGGGCGTAATTCGCGGTCTCGTTCAGGAACAGGTCATGCACGATGACGCATTCCATCGCCGCAAGCCCTGCGGCGACATGCTTGGTGTCGGGGTCGGATTGCAGGATATCCTCGCCCTGGCAATAAAGCCCCTTGAAGGTGCCATCCACCGCCGCATCCAGCATGTTGGGAATGCGCAGCCCCGGTTCCGGGTCGATCGTCACGCCCCAGGCTTGCTCGAACACCGCGCGCACCTCCGCGCCCTTCACATGGCGGTAGCCGGGCAACTCGTGTGGGAACGAGCCCATGTCGCACGAGCCCTGCACGTTGTTCTGGCCGCGCAGCGGGTTCACGCCCACGCCCTTGCGGCCCACATTGCCGGTCAGCATGGCAAGGTTGGCGATGCCGATCACGGTGGTGGAGCCCTGGGAATGCTCGGTCACGCCAAGGCCGTAATAGATCGCGCCATTGCCGCCGGTGGCGAAAAGCCTTGCTGCCGCGCGCAGGTCTGCGGCGGGCACGCCGGTCAGCATCTCGCTTGCCTCGGGCGAATGGCGCGGGTCCGAGATGAAGGCAGCGTATTCCTGGAACTCGTCCCAGTCGCAACGCTCGCGGATGAAAGCTTCATCCATCAGCCCTTCGGTGACGATCACATGCGCCATGGCTGAAACCACCGCCACATTGGTGCCCGGCCGCAGCGGCAGATGATACGATGCCTCGACATGCGCCGACTTCACCAGATCGATGCGCCGCGGGTCGATCACGATCAGCTTTGCCCCCGCGCGCAGCCGCTTCTTGAGGCGCGAGGCAAAGACCGGGTGCCCGTCCGTCGGGTTGGCGCCGATCACGATCACCACATCGGTATGCTCGACCGAGTCGAAATCCTGCGTCCCCGCCGAGGTGCCGAAGGTCTGGCCAAGGCCATAGCCGGTGGGCGAATGGCAGACCCGCGCGCAGGTGTCGGTATTGTTGTTCATGAACACCCCCCGCGCCAGTTTCTGCACCAGATAGGTTTCCTCGTTCGTGCAGCGGCTTGAGGTGATGACCCCGATCGAGCGGCGGCCATACTTCTCCTGCAACCCGCGCATACGGTCGGCGGCGAAGGTCAGGGCCTCGTCCCAGCTCACCTCCTGCCACGGCTCATCAATCCGATCACGGATCATCGGCTTCAGGATGCGGTCCTGATGCGCGGCGTAGCCATAGGCGAACCGGCCCTTGACACAGGAATGGCCGCGATTGGCCTTGCCGTGCTTGTAGGGCACCATGCGCACCAGTTCGTCGCCGTTCAGTTCGGCTTTGAACGAACAGCCCACCCCACAATAGGCGCAGGTGGTGATGACGGATCGTTCAGGCGTGCCCATCTCGATAACGGATTTTTCCTGAAGCGTCGCTGTCGGGCAGGCCTGCACACAGGCGCCGCAGCTGACGCAATCGGATGCCATGGCATTGTCAGACTTCGCCCCGAACGACACGCGGCTGTCAAACCCGCGCCCCTCAATCGTCAGTGCGAAGGTGCCCTGCACCTCTTCGCAAGCGCGCACGCAGCGCGAGCAGACGATACATTTGGACGGATCATAGGTGAAATAGGGGTTGGATTCATCCTTTGGGATGTAGTTGGGGTTGCCCAGATCGCCCTGAGGCGCGCGGGCACGGGCATCGCGCGGTGCCAAGGTGCCATTGCCGGTGGCGTCGTAATGGTTGACACCCGCCTCATAGCGCACATCACGCAGGCCGACCATGCCGGCCATGTCCTGCAACTCGCAATCGCCATTGGCGGCGCAGGTCAGGCAATCGAGCGGATGGTCAGAGATATACAGCTCCATCACGCCCTTGCGGATCTTCCTGACCTTGGCGGACTGGGTGCGCACTTCCATCCCCTCGGCCACCGGCGTGGTGCAGGAGGCGGGTGTGCCGCGCCGCCCTTCAATCTCGACCACGCACAACCGGCACGAACCGAACGCCTCGACACTGTCGGTCGCGCAAAGCTTCGGCACCTGAATGCCGGCTTCAGCGGCAGCCCGCATAACGCTGGTACCTTCGGGCACCGTCACCGAAAAGCCATCAATGGTAAGCGTCACAGGCGTGCCGGATTTCGCGGGCGTGCCCATGTCGCGGTCGTCTTTCCAATCCATCGGGGGGATGATGAAATCCTTCATTCGGCGGCCTCCTTCGCGGTGGCGAATTCGTCGGGGAAATGCGTGAGCGCGGACATTACCGGGAACGGCGTGAAGCCGCCCAGCGCGCAAAGCGAGCCGTCCTTCATCGTTTCGCACAGATCGGTCAGGAGGGGGATGGCCGCAGCGTCACCGTGCCTGATGCGGTCGATGGTTTCCACCCCGCGCACGGCACCAATCCGACAGGGCGTGCACTTGCCGCAGGATTCCACCGCGCAGAACTCCATGGCAAAACGCGCCAGCCCCAGCATGTCGGCGGTATCGTCGAACACCACCAGCCCGGCATGACCGATCAGCCCGCCTGCCGCGTCGAAATCCTCGTACCCCAGGGGCGTGTCGAATTTCGACACCGGCATATAGGCGCCCAGCGGCCCGCCCACCTGCACGGCCTTCACCGGCCGGCCCGAGGCCGTACCGCCGGCCACATCATTCACCAACTCACCCAGCGTCATGCCGAACGCGGTTTCAAACAAGCCGCCCCGCGCCACGTTGCCCGCGATCTGCAAGGTCACCGTGCCGCGTGACCGGCCCAGGCCGAAATCGGCGTAGAATGCCGCGCCCTTTTCGAAGATCACCGGCACCGTGGCCAGACTGATCACATTGTTGACCACCGTGGGCTTGCCCAGAAACCCCTCGATGGCGGGCAAGGGCGGCTTGGCCCGGACCACG
Organism: uncultured Rhodobacter sp.; assembly: GCA_964496915.1. Classification (GTDB taxonomy): domain Bacteria; phylum Pseudomonadota; class Alphaproteobacteria; order Rhodobacterales; family Rhodobacteraceae; genus Pararhodobacter. The sequence goes on along the minus strand of CAZCAX010000011.1, from coordinate 58,048 downwards.
CCGCGCTTGCCTTCAAGCGAATTCAGCAAGGATGTTTCCTCGCCGCAGACATATGCGCCGGCGCCGACCCTGATTTCCATGTCGAACGCCCGGCCTGAACCCAGCACATCCGCCCCCAGAACCCCGGCATCACGCGCAACCTGCACGGCCTTGTTCATCACCTTGATTGCATCGGGATATTCCGAGCGCAGATAGACATAGCCCCTTGTGGCGCCCACGCCGACACCGGCAATAATCATGCCTTCGATCAGGCTGAACGGATCGCCTTCCATGATCATCCGGTCGGCGAATGTGCCGCTGTCGCCCTCATCGGCATTGCAGACGATGTATTTCTGGTCGGCCTGCGCGCCCAGCACCGTGTTCCACTTGATGCCTGTAGGAAAACCTGCGCCGCCGCGCCCGCGCAGCCCGCTATCGGTCACTTCCTTGACAATCGCGTCACTGCTCATACCGAGGGCGCGTTTCAGCCCCACCAGCCCGCCATGCGCCGCATAATCGCGCAGGTCCAGCGGGTCGATCAGACCGCAGCGCGCGAAGGTCAGGCGAGTCTGGCGGGCGAAGAACGGGATATCCGCGACCGGCCCCAGCCCCGGCAGCGTGCCATCCAGAAGGGCGGGCACATCGGCGGGCGTCACCGGGCCAAAAGCCTGCCGCCCTGCCCCGCTGTCAATCTCGACCAGTGGCTCCAGCCAGATCATCCCACGCGTGCCGTTGCGCACCAGTTCCACCGCCATGCCCCGGCGCGCTGCCTCGGCGGCAATCGCATCGGCCACCTCATCGGCGCCCAGGGCCTTTGCGGCGCTGTCGAGGGGAACAAAGATCTTCATGCGCCCACCTCCCGCAACAGCGCATCCATGCGCGCGCGGTCCACGCGACCGACCACCTTGTCATCCACCATCGCCGCCGGACCGCAGGCACAAAGACCCAGGCAATAGACCGGCTCGATCGTCACCGCGCCATTGGCGGTGGTGCCGTGCCAGGCGATGCCAAGACGCGCCAATGTTTCCTCGGCCAGCGCCGCAGCCCCAACCGCCTGACAGGCTTCGGACCGGCATATCTTGACCACATGCCGTCCTGCCGGAACTTCGCGGAAATCATGATAAAAAGACAAGACACCATGCACTTCGGCCCGGCCGATGTTGAGCGCCGAAGCGATCATCGGCACCGCATTGGCCGGCACATGCCCGAAAGCGGCCTGTATCGCATGCAGGATCGGCAGAAGCGGTCCTTCCAGATGAAGGTGCCGGTCGATCAGCGCGCTGATTTCGGTATCTGTCGGGGCTGGCGGTGACGTTTGCATGGCTGGCCTTTGCTCGATCTGGAATACTGAATCTAGCGCGCCAAAACCACGCAAATCAATATCGTTGTCCCGTTGTCCGATAGTCTGTGCCTATCATAAACGCGCCGAAACGGCCATGACCCAAGGCCGCAAACTGCACCCCGCCTTTGCTGGTATCTTTCTACTCAACTTCGTATTATCGCCAAGCACGGGTCGTTCAAAGAGAATCCGGATTGACTCGTGCATGATCCTCGGTGCGGAAAGGGCTCGTGTTGATGCAGAACAGTCCGCGCAGCGTTGCCCGGATAAAGGTGGATCTGGCCGGTCCGCTGGTGCATGCCGAAATTTCCGGGTCGCTTGGGTTTGAAAGCGTCTCAAGGGTGCACGCGCAGCTCGTGGCCCTGCCGGATGACCGCCCCTTGCGCATCGATCTGGCCCAGGTCACGCATCTTGACACGGCCGGTGCCTGGGCGTTGTGCACGCTGCGTCAGCGCATCGAGGCGGCGGGGCAACATGTCGAGCTGGTCGGGCTGGATGCACGCGCGGCCGATGTGGTTGAAACCGTCGCGATGGCGCTGCCCGAGGCGCAAGAGCGCAAAACCCGGCACCTGTCGCTGGCCGACCGCCTTGAAGCCCTTGGCCGCGGGGTCGCGAGCGGTGCAGGTTACCTTGTTGCGCTGACCAACTATCTGGGGCTTTTTGTGGCGGGGCTTGCGCAGGCCGTGTTCCATCCGCGCAGGTTCCGGCTGACCGCGCTGGTCCACCATTGCCAGGAGGTCGGACTGAAAGCGGTGCCGATCGTGTCGGTCATGGCCTTCCTGATCGGTGTGGTACTGGCGTTTCAGGGTTCGGCGCAACTGCGCCAGTTCGGGGCCGAGGTTTTCGTGGTCGATCTGATTGCGGTATCGATCCTGCGGGAACTGGGCATCCTTCTGACCGCGATCATCGTCGCCGGGCGCACCGCTTCCGCCTTTACCGCCGCCATCGGCTCGATGAAGATGCGCGAGGAGATCGACGCCATGCGCACGCTGGGTATTGACCCGGCGGCGGCGCTGATCGTGCCGCGCATACTGGCGCTGCTTCTGATGTTACCCATACTGGGGCTGATCGCCAATGTCGCGGGTCTGGTCGGTGGCGCGCTGATGTCCTGGGTCGAGCTGGGTATCAGCCCTGCCATGTTCCGCATTCGGCTGGTCGAGAACACCGATGTGTCGCATCTGATCGTCGGCATGGTCAAGGCACCGGTATTCGCGCTGATTATCGGCATCATCGGCTGTCACGCCGGTATGATGGTAAAGTCCAACGCCGAATCGCTGGGCGCGATGACATCCTCGGCGGTGGTGGCGGCGATCTTTGCGGTGATCGTGGCCGATGCGCTGTTCTCGGTGTTTTTCGCTCAGGTGGGGCTATGAACGCGGCGACGCAGGAAACGGTGATCGAACTGCGCAACATCCGCACGCAGTTCGGCGCCACGGTTGTACATGACGGGCTCGACCTTGATGTGTATCGCGGCGAGGTTCTGGGTGTGGTTGGCGGCTCGGGCACCGGTAAATCGGTGCTGTTGCGCACCATCTGCGGGCTGTTGCGGCCCGCGAGCGGCAGTGTGAAAGTGCTCGGCACGGACATGTTGCGCGCCGATGATGCCGCGCGCCGCGCGATCGAGGCGCGCTGGGGCGTGATGTTTCAGGACGGCGCGCTGTTTTCGTCGCTCACCGTGCGCGAGAATGTCGAGGTGCCGCTGGGCGCCGTGGAAGGGCTTGACCCGCGCATCCGCAGCGCGCTGGCGGATCTGAAGATATCCATGGCCGGCCTGCCCTATCGCGCGGGAGACAACTACCCTTCAGAGCTTTCGGGCGGCATGCGCAAGCGCGCCGGGCTTGCCCGCGCACTGGCCCGCGATCCCGAGATCGTGTTTCTGGACGAACCCACAGCCGGGCTGGACCCTATCGGCGCCTCGGCCTTTGACGAACTGATCCGCGGGCTAAGCCGTTCAATGGGCCTGACCGTGTTTCTTGTCACGCATGACCTTGATACCCTGCACGCAACCTGTGACCGTATCGCGGTTCTGGCGGAACGCAGGGTGCTGGTGACCGGCACCATGCAGGAAATGCTCGACGTTGATCACCCTTGGGTTAACGAATACTTTCACGGCCCCCGCGCGCGCGCTGCAATCGCAGCATCGCGGCCGGGGCACGAAGCGGATTAGGCGAGGCATGGAAACGCGGGCCAATTTCATCATCATCGGGGTCTTTACCCTTGCCGGCTTTCTGGGCCTGCTGGCGTTCTTCATGTGGTTCGCGCGTTTCGAACTGGACCGGCAGTTTGCCTATTACGATGTCAACTTCACCTCGGTATCGGGGCTTAGCCGGGCATCGGATGTGCGCTTCAGCGGTCTGCCGGTTGGCCAGGTTGTGCATGTGGGGCTGTCGCCCGAGGGTGATGGCAGTGTCCTGGTCCGCGTCGAGATCGACGCGGGCACCCCGGTGCGCGCCGATTCCGTCGCCACCATCGAGGCGCAGGGCGTCACCGGCGTATCCTATCTGGCGATCAGCGCGGGAAGCCCGGATCAACCGCTCCTCGCCGCTGTTTCGGATCGCTCGCCGCCGATGATCGAAGCGGGGCGCTCGGTGTTGCAAACCCTGACCGAGGACGCGCCCGAGGTGCTGGGCAGCGTTCTGGAGGTGCTGGAACAGCTGACCGACTTGTTGGGCCCGGAAAATCAGGCGCGGGTCAACGCCATTCTGGCCAATCTGGAATCGTCTTCGGGCAACCTGTCTGCAACGCTCGATGACTTCTCTTCAGTCGCCGACAGCGTATCCGTGGCGGCGACAGGCATTGCCGAGTTCGCCGACCGGCTGGATGAGATCACGGAGGTCGGCACCCGGACCATGGAAACCGCCAATGCGGCGCTGACCAATCTGTCCGCGCTGGCGGTACGCGCGCAGGGCACGCTGGACCAGGGCGATGCGGCGCTGGCAAGTGTCACGGCAACATCCGATTCGGCGCGGCAATTCCTGGACAGGGATATGCCGGTGCTGGTCACGCAATTGACCGAGACCACGGAGGCCTTGCGCGCCGATCTGTCCAGCCTGACGACCGATGCGCGCGGTCTGATCACGGAATACACGGCCACCGGAGCGGCTGCCACGGCGCGGCTCAATGAGGCCGAGGCAACCCTGATCGCAACCGACGCCATGATCGCACGGCTGGACGAGACGCTGGCCACCGTGGGCAGTGCCGCAGGGCGGGTCGACGCCCTTCTGGAAGAGGACGGCGCAGCCCTTGTCGCCGAGGCCCGCGCGGCCATCACCGGTGCAAACAACGCCATCACCCTGATCAGCAATATCGCCGAAACCGACCTTCCCGCCATCCTTGCCGATATCCGGACCGCCACCGCCACCGCAAACCGGGTTGTCGCCCAGGTCGGCGGCGATCTTTCAACGGCATCGGGGCGGATCGACGGATTGGCCGACGGCGCCGAAGCCGCGCTGGCCTCGGTCGGTGAAACCTTCGGCAACGCCAACGAAACCCTTGCCGCCATCAACGAGGCGCTGGCTTCGGGCGAGCGCACGCTGGCCGCGGCGGAGCGCGCCTTTACCGGGGCCGACCGGGTGATCAACGAGGATATCTCGGGCATCACCGGCCAGTTGCGCGAGACGATGTCACGGCTCAATACCGCCATCGCGCAGGTTTCTGACGATATCCCCTCAGTAACCGCCGAGTTGCGCTCGGCCGCCGAAACGGCGAACACCGCCTTCGCACAGCTGGGCGAGATCGTCCGCACGGCGGGCGGTTCGGTTACCAGCTTCGCCACCACCGGGCTGAGTGAATACACCAGGCTCGCCACGGAAACCCGAACACTGATTTCCAGCCTTGAGCGGCTCACCCGCCAGATCGAGCGTGAACCGGCGCGGTTCTTTCTGGACCGTCAAACCCCCGAATTCAGAAGATGAGGCCCGCCATGTCCCGAATGTTTCTTTTCGCGATGCTCGCTGCCCTGCTCTCGGGCTGCGGTGCGATCTCGGCCATCGGCGAGGCCACAACCCCGCTTGATGCCTACGAGTTGCGCGCGCCCGGCGAGGGGCCGGTGGCGCGGGGCCGTCCGTTGCAGCGCGATCTCGTCATCGAGATTCCTAACGCCAGCGGTGCGCTTGATACCGACCGCATCATGATTCGCCCCAACCCCCTTCAGGCCCAGTATCTGCCCCGCGCCCGCTGGAGCGACCCCGCGCCGGTCATGCTGCAAACCCTCATGCTGCGCAGCATCGAGAACACCAACGCGCTGCGATTTGTCGGGCGCCGGCCGCTGGGGGGCGCGGGCGATTTTGCGCTGATTGCGGAACTGACCGACTTCCACGCCGAACTGATACCCAAGACAGACGAGGCGATGATCCGCATGCGCATGATCGCCCGGATCGTGCGCGAATCCGACGCCTCGATCATCGCCATGCGCACATTCTCGTCCAGCGCGCCGGCCGAAAGTGTCGAAACACTGGCGCTTGTCGAAAGCTTCAACACGGCGGTCGAGCCGTTGATGCAGGATCTGGCGCGCTGGGTGCTGGCCTCGCTCGGTATACGCGAAGCCGCGTCGAACTGATCGCGCGGCCAGCGGCGGTAAAAGGCACTCTCGAACCTGGCTGGAAAAGCAAACGGGGCGGTTTTCACCGCCCCGTCGAACTTCGAATGTGTCGTTGGCCGATCAGAAGCGGAACGACGCGCCCAGCGCAACGCCCGTGCCATTGACACTGGCAGCGCCGCGGCTGCGACCGTGCAGCAGTTCGCCGGTCAGGATCATGTTGTTCCGCATCAGGTGCGAAACGCCGACACCTGCGACCCAGCCGTTGTTGCTGCGGGCGTCACCGCCGCCGATGGCATCGTGACGCACATGGGTTGCACCGAGCGTACCGAAGCCCCAGAAGCGGCCTTCTTCACCGAACTTCGGGCCTGCCCGCAGACGTGCCGAAGCGGCCCAGCTGATTTCACGGTTGCCAACAGTCTGGTCGAACCCCGGTGCGATTGCCAGTTCGGCACCGGCGACCCAATCGCCCAGATCCATGTTGTAGCCGCCGTGCAGCGCAGCGCCGCCACCGGTGGTCCGGCCGGTGCCGGTCGGTGTATCCCAGGTGGCACGGCCAAACCCGAGGGTCGCACCGGCATAGGCGCCGGTCCAGTTTACGCGAGCCGGGGCAGGCGCAGGAGCCATCACCGGGGCCTCGACGACCGGTTCAGCGAGGCTGCCTGCGAATGCAGGCGTGGTGAAGCCTGTAAGCAGCGCGATGGCGATAAGTTTTTTCATCAGTCTTCTCCTTTCGGACTGGCCTCACTTCAAGGCCACTTCATCTGTGAGTGGGAAATGCGCGGGTCACCGTTCCGGTTCCGGCACCTGCCATACTCTGCCCCCTATTGCGCCGAACCGTTGCCCGACCGCAACGGGGCCAGCCATCACGTTTTTGGCAGTGGCAATTCTCCGCACATACGCCGGATCGGCGCATTGTTTCCGGGTCGCGGTGATGTCGAAAAAAGACGCTGAAACAGGTTTCCGGTCACCGGTGCCAGAGCGCCGGAGCTTGAATTCATGCACACGGGAAACACCCCCGGGAACAGGACCACGGCAGTATGGAAAGGCGCCGGGGTCGTTCCCCGGCTGCGCTCAGCCCTCGGGCTGGTCGGACCGCCCGGCGCCCAGCGAGCCGAGCATTTTCTGCAGTTCCATCGGGAAGGGGAAAACGATGGTCGAATTCTTCTCGTTGCCAATCGTGGCCAGCGTATTGAGGTAGCGCAGTTGCATCGCCTCGGGCCGCCGACCGAGAATCTCGGCGGCTTCAAGCAGTTTCGCCGCTGCCTGCTGTTCACCCTCGGCGTTGATGACACGGGCGCGGCGCTCGCGTTCGGCCTCGGCCTGCCGGGCGATGGCGCGGATCATCGATTCGTTGATGTCGACATGCTTGATCTCGACATTGGCGACCTTGATGCCCCAGGCGTCGGTCTGCTTGTCGAGCAGTTCCTGGATGTCGTTGTTGAGCTTGTCGCGTTCGGCCAGCATCTCGTCGAGTTCGTGCTTGCCGAGGACCGAGCGTAGCGTTGTCTGCGACAGTTCCGACGTGGCCTGCATGAAGTTCTCCACCTGGATCGTGGCGCGCTCGGGGTCGACGACGCGGAAATAGATCACCGCGTTGACCCGCACCGAGACGTTGTCGTGGCTGATCACGTCCTGGCTGGGAACATCAAGCACGCGAACGCGCAGATCAACGCGGACGATTTGCTGGATGAAGGGGATGATGATGATCAGCCCCGGCCCCTTGACCGAGGTGAAGCGACCGAGCGTGAAAACCACGCCGCGCTCATATTCGCGCAAGATCTTGATCGCCGAGGCGAGGAACGCAACGACAAGGAAGATCAGGACGAGATAGAAACCGAGATCGAGAAAGAACAGATCCATTTGGTCCTCCATTCGCCCGGAACGGTGCCGGGTCAGGTGGTGTTTTCTTCATCCAGGGGCGCGACGTCCAGCGTAAGCCCCTTCATCGCGGTGACACGCACCGTCTGGCCCGGTGCAAGTGGTGTCGCCGCGCGCGCATGCCAGCGCTCGCCATGGGCCATGACATGCCCCTCTTCGCCGGACCATTCGATCACTTTGACCGAAAGGCCCACCATTTCTTCCACACCGGTAGTCACCCGGCGACGATGCGAGACAAATGCAAGACGTGCCACGATCAGCGAGAAGGCAAGGCTCGCCACCGCCAATGCGGCCAGCGCAGGCCATGAGACTTCCAGCCCCGGAACATCACTGTCAAAGATCAGCATCGCGCCAAGAACCACCGCAATCGTCCCGCCGATACCGAGAATGCCGAACGATGGAGAAAAGGCTTCGGCAAGGATCAAGGCCAGGCCCAGCAGGATCAACGCCAACCCGGCGATCGAAAAGGGCAGGATCGACAGAGCGTAAAGCCCCGTCAGGAGGCTGATCGCGCCCACGGTGCCGGGAACCAGTGCGCCGGGATTGAACAACTCGAACAGGATTCCGTAAAAGCCCAGCACCATCAGCAGGATAGCAACCGAGGGGTTGGTGATCGTCGCCAGAAGCTGCGTGCGCCAGCCCGGCGATTGCGGCAGCACCTCCAGCCCCTCGGTGTCCAGCACATGATCCGAGCCAGCCAGATCGACCGTGCGGCCATGCGCCTGACGCAAGAGGTCGTCTGTGGTCAGCGCGATGATATCGATCACGTTCAATGCAAGCGCCTGGCTTGCTGTCGCGGTCACAGCCTCGCGCACCGCTCGCTCGGCCCAGTCGGCGTTGCGCCCGCGCAGTTCTGCCATACTGCGGATATGCGCAACCGCGTCGTTGATCGCCTTTGCTTCCGAGGTGTTGGTCGGCGATCGCGGCGCGGGCCGGTCGTTTTCGGGAGTGTCGCTCGCTTCGCCATTGGCCGCATCGTCGTCCCGCGTGCGCTCGGCGGGGCGGCGGTCATCCTGCTGATCGCCGCCAATGCCGGGAAAACCACCCATCGCCACCGGCGTCGCCGCGCCGATGCTTGTGCCGGGCGCCATCGCCGCGACATGAGCGGCATAAGCTATGAACGTGCCCGCACTCGCGGCCCGTGCACCGGAGGGCGCGACATGCACCACAACCGGCACCGGCGCCGACAGGATCGCGCGGTTGATCGCCCGCATCGAGGTTTCCAGCCCGCCGGGCGTGTCCATGCGGATGATCACCAGCGCCGCGCCTGCTTGCTGCGCCGCGTCGATCCCGCCGATCAGGTAATCGGCGGTCGCCGGGCCTACCGCACCGTCAAGCTCCAGCAGATGCGCGATCCGGCCCACCGGCTCTTGCGCGACCAACCCAAGTGCGCCGACGACAAACGCAAGCGCACCCAGACACAGGCGTAAAGGTCGTAAAATTGCACGCGTCCACGGCATCCTTTCGCTCCGTCTCGCTCGCATCGGTATCAAGTGTAGCTTTTTCTTCAGGTAAAAGCGAATGCATGTTGCGCACCAACTGGCACAGTCAGGGTATCGGGTGAGCGCAGCCTGCGGGCGGATATCCGCACCGCGAACGCCCGAGAGGTTGCCGCCATGATCTGACAAGAATGCGTGGGCCCTCACGTCAGGTTCTTGCGGATATCCTCGGCAGCGACAAAGAAGAGATCGACAAGGCTGTTGCGCTCATCGGCAAGGGCAAAGACCACCTCTTCGGCGGCTGAGCGTATCTCGGGCAGTGCAATGCGGTGCACCAGATCCGCCCGACAGGTGCCATGGCGCCACATGAACCCCACACCCAACCCCACCGCCACCGCTTCATAGACAGCATCGCGGGTATCGGCGGTCAGGCGCGGCTCGGGATGCAGGTTGGCCTGGCGAAACGCCCGGTCCACCACTTTCTGCGTGGACGAGCCGCGCGAACGAAAGATCAGGGGTTCGCGGGCCAGCTCGGCCAGACGGGCCTCGCTGCGGCTGGCATGCAGGCTGTTGGGGCCGACGATGGCAACCACCACCTGTTCCAGCACGCTGAACCGGCGAAACCGGGGATCGCCGGGAACATCGGGAAGCACCGCCACATCCACCTCTCGGCGCAGAACCGCGGCCATGATGTCCTGATGCGAGCCGCTTTCGACGGTGATCGACACGGTGGGATGGTTTTGCGCCATGCGGCCGGCAATGGCGATTCCCGGCATCGAATTGCCCAGACCCACCCGCAGCCGATGCTTGCCGCTGGCATCGCGGCGCTGAAGGATGCGCGCGGCATCACGCTCGGCCTCGATGACGCGGGCGCCTATCTCGGTCAGTTCCTGGCACAGCGGCGTGGGATGGAGGGTTCCGCGCACCCGTTCAAACAAGGTGATTCCCTGCGCCGCCTCGAACTCGCGGATCTGTTGCGACACAGCCGAATGCGACAGGCCCAGCCGCCGCGCAGCGCCCGAAAATGAACCGGCTTCGGCAACAGCATTGAGCGCGCGCAGCCGCGCGAGCGACAGCAGTTTTCCGGCATCTGAAAGGTCAGCTTTCATGGAACCACGGTTTAGCCGTCATTTGTAACACCCCGGTCACAGAATGGCGCGACATCTGTTCCCCGAGACCCGCAAGGCCATGCCTTCGGAGCCCGCGAACCCTGAAGGACGCACATGCAACACGCCATCGGCCTTGACGAATTCCTGCACGGACCACTTGCACGACGCGCAGCGGTGCTGGCCGATCTGGACGGCTGCCTGATCTCCGGCGAGACGGTGTTGCCGCATGTTGCGTCGCTGATGGCGCATTGTGATGGGCGGGTGTGGATCGTTTCGAACAATTCCACCGATACCGCGGCGGGGCTTTCGTCGCGGCTGGCATCGCTGGGGATCGACATACCGGCAGCGCAGATCCTGCTTGCAGGCGAAGAAACCCTGCGCGCCATCGCCCGGGACTGCCCGAGGGCGCGGGTGGCAATGTTCTGCACCCCTGCCCTGCGTGATCTGGCGCTGGATCTGGCGTTGCGCCCGGATCGGACATCCCCGGAGATCGTTTTTCTGGCGCGCGACACCGGGTTTTGTTTTGACGACCTGGCGCAGCTTGTCGCCCTTGCCCATCGCGGCGTGCCGGTCCGGCTGAGCAACCCCGACCCGGTTCACCCCGCCGCCGATGGCACGCCGGTGCCCGAAACCGGCGCGCTTTGGGCGGCGCTGACCTGTGCGGTGCCAGGCGCGGTGCATGAATGCATCGGCAAGCCCGCACCCGACATGCTGCGCCGGGCATTGGCGCGCGCAGGGGTTTTGCCGGGTGCAGCGGTTTTTATCGGCGACACCGCGGCCACCGACGGCGCCGCCGCCCGGGCCGCGGGTATCGATTTTGTCCTGCTGCGCCGCCCGGGCGCGGAAATCGCCCTCAAATCAGGAGCCGTCGGATGCTGACCCATGCCGCCCGCACCCTTTTTCGCATGGCGCTGACCTTCCTTGTCATCGTCTCGCTGGTCTTTTTCGCCACACGGTTGTCTGGCAACCCTATCGACTTTGTGCTGGCGGACGGCCTGACCCGCGAGGATCGCGAGATCCTGATCCGCTACTATGAGCTCGACCGCTCGCTCTGGCAGCAATACTTCGCCTTTCTGCGCGGCTTCTGGGACGGACAATTCGGCCTCTCGTTCATCCAGCGCCGCCCGGTGGCCGAGATCGTGCTGGAACGCCTCTTGCCCTCGGCGCAACTGCTGCTTGCAGCAATGGCTGTTACGCTTGCGGTTGCGATCCCGCTGGGCGTCATTGCCGCGCTCTATCGCAAGCACTGGATCGGCAGCGCGGTGATGACGGTGGTCTTTGTCGGCTACGCTGTGCCCAATTTCGTGCTGGCGGTGCTGCTGGTGCTGGTCTTTGCCTACTGGCTCAACTGGCTACCGGTGGTTGGCAATGCGACGCCTGCGCATTTCATCATGCCCACGGTGGTGCTGTCTGCGGTCCTGATTGCAGCGCTCACCCGCTTTACCCGCAATGCGATGCTGGATGTCCTGGGTCAGGATTTCATGCGCACCGCCCGCGCCAAGGGCCTGCCCGAACGCGCTGTCATCATGCGGCACGGGCTGCGCAATGCGGGCATCACTGTGCTCTCGGTCATCGGGCTTCAGGTTGCCGGGCTGGCGGCGGCGGGGTCGGTGGTGGTCGAGTCGATCTTTGCCTGGCCGGGCATCGGCGAGTTGCTGGTGAATTCGGCCATCCGCCGGGACTATCCGGTGCTTCAGTTCGGTGTGATTACCGTTGCCGGCGCCGTCATCCTCATCAACGCCGTGATCGACCTTGCCTATGCCTGGGCAGATCCGCGCATGCGTCAGGGAGCCTGAGCCATGGTAAGCCTTCCCGCCCCCCGCACTCCACGTCATCCCGCGATCGAAATGTGGATTGATGCCGATTTCGTGCAGAAGCTTGCGCTTGTTGTCGGGGCCGTGATGCTGATGCTGGCACTGTTGGCCCCCCTCATCGCGCCGTTCGAGCCCACAGCGCAAAGCCTGCTGGCCCGCCTGCGCCCGCCGCTGGGCTTTGAGGGGGCGCGGCCCGGCTACCTTCTGGGCACGGATGAGTTGGGGCGCGACATTCTCTCGCGGTCGCTCCACGGGCTGCGGCTCACCCTGACCCTGGCACTGCTGGGGGCCACGCTGGGCCTCTTGATCGGCGGCGCGCTGGGTGTGTTGGCGGGTGTCGCCCGTGGCCGCGTCGAGGCTTCGGTGATGGGCGCGGTGGATGCCCAGATCGCGGTGCCCTTCACACTGATCGCGCTGTTCCTGCTGACCATTCTTGGCAACTCGCTCAGCGTGATGGTGCTGGTTCTCGGCCTTGCAGGCTGGGAGCAATACGCGCGGATCATGCGCGCCGAGGTGCGCCGGCTGATGGCCCTGCCGTTCATCGAGGCCGCACGCTGCGCCGGTGCCTCTCCGCTGCGCATTGCCGCGCGACACCTGCTGCCCAATCTGGTCTCGCCGCTGGTGGTGCAGTTCACGCTGTCGCTGTCCAACATCATCCTGCTCGAAAGCACGCTTTCGTTCCTCGGCCTTGGCGTGCAGCCCCCCACCGCCACGCTGGGCGCCATGGTGGGTGTGGGGCGCGACTACATGCCCACCGCCCCCTGGATCGTGCTGGTGCCCGCCTTTCTCATCCTCGCCGTGACATTTGCCGTGCAGATCCTCGGCGACTGGCTGCGTGACCGCGCCGATGTGCGCCTGCGCAGCCGCTGACCAGACCACCCTCAACCCCACCCAAGGAGCCTATCCATGAAACGCCTTCTTGCCGCCACCGCGCTTGTCTCTGCCCTTGCGGGCATGGCCCAGGCGCAGGAACTGACGGTCGCCGCCACCAATGTGTCGAACTACCTCGACCCGGGCCGCGACCATTCCAATGTCGGTTCGCAGTTCTATTTCAACAGCTTCGATCCGCTGATCCACCGCGATTACAGCACTACGGAGCAGGTTTTCCTGCCCGGTCTGGCCACCGAATGGCAGATGGTCGAACCCACGATCATGGAGTTGAAACTGCGCGAAGGCGTGGTGTTCCATGATGGCTCGGAAATGAGTGCCAATGACGTGGTGTTCTCGCTCAACCGCATGTTCCAGGCCGATTTTCCGCCCTATCAGGTGCGCATGCGCGACCGTCTGGCGAACTTCAGTCATGTCGAAAAGGTCGATGACCTGACGGTGCGCGTGCATGTCCACCGCCCCGAACCCCTGTTCGAAACCCTTCTGAACCTGCAACAGACCTTCGTCATCCCGCAGACCTATGTGATGTCGCTGGCGGGCGACCCCGAGGCGCTGGAGCATGACGATTACGAGGCCTTCTCGATGGCCCCTGTCGGCACCGGCCCCTACCGCGTGGCCGAATTCGTGCCCGGCCAACGCATTGTCTGGGAACGCCATGATGCCTTTTGGGGCGATGCCGCCCCGCTGGAGCGCGTGAATGTGATCCATGTGCCCGAAACCGCCTCGCGCCTGACCGCGCTGCGCACCGGGGAGGCCGATATCGCCACCAACATCGCCCCTGACCAGCTGGCGCTGATCGAAGGGGACGCGAACATGCACGCGGTCGGCGGCCAGACGGCGCTGTTTCATGTGATGATCATGAACATGAACCACCCGCGCCTTGAAGACCCGCGCATCCGTCAGGCGCTGAGCCTGGCCATCGACCGCGACCTGCTGAACGAGGCGCTGTGGCTGGGCATGGCGCATGTGCCCTCGACCCATACAATGGAAGAGTATGGCGCGCTTTACATGCCGGAACTGGAGACCTTCCGTTACGACCCCGAGCGCGCCCGCGAACTGCTGGCCGAGGCGGGCTATAACGGCGAAGAGATCACCTTCGACACGATGGGTTCCTATTACACCAACGGCTATCTGGCAGCGCAGGCCATCACCGAGATGTGGGGCGAAATCGGCATCAACGCCTCGATCCGCGACATCCCGCGCTGGACGGGCAATGACCCCGAGATGATGACCCGCAACTGGTCGAACCCGATGTATTTCGCCGATCCCTTCGGCAGTTTCGGGGTGATGTGGGCGCCGGGCGGTCCGTCGGAATCGGAAGGGCGCTTCAACACCGACGCCGACTATGCCGAGATCTGGGACCGCTTCCGCTTCTCGCCCGACGTGGCCGGCCGTCGTGCCGCCTTTGCAGAGCTGATGGAACGCATTGCCGCGAATCCGCCGGTTCTGCCGCTCTACCGCCCCTATGAGGCCTGGGCACTGCGCAACGGCATCGAATGGGCGCCACAGCCCGGCCATATCCCCTATGTGCTGGATTTTCGCGCCGGTGCCATCTCGTTCCCCTCGAACTGACGCAAATGGCCCGCCGCTTTCCGGCGGCGGGCTATCCCTCAAAGGATTTCACCATGACCCTTCGCCTTGCCATCGTCACCGACATCCATCACGGCGCGCCCTCGACCGCCAAGCGCGGCGATGCGGCGCTGCCCCTGATGGAGGAGTTCGCGCGCTTCGTCAAAGCCTCCGGCGCCAGCCATGTGCTGGACATGGGCGACCGCATCTCGGACGTGGACCGCGAAACCGATCTGCGGCTTCAGGCCGAGGTCGCCGATGCCTTTCGCGCCGTCACCACGCCGATCTGGCATCTGAACGGCAACCATGACCGAGACCACCTGAGCGTGGCAGAGAACGAGGATATCCTGGGCCAGTCGCTGGGCCATGAGGTTCATGATATCGGCGGATGGCGCATCGTGCTCTGGCGCGCGGACAGCAAGATCCAGCGCGGCCCGCTGCATCGCGGTTTCGTGTTGCGCGAAACCGATCTGGTATGGCTTGCGCGCACCATGCAGGCCGCCGACCGGCCCACCCTGGTGATCAGCCATGTGCCGGTTTCCGGCCATGCGCAGACCGGCAACTATTACTTCCAGAACAACCCCGGCAGCGCCACCTATCCGATGGCCGAACGCGCCCGCGCGGCGCTGGCACTGGCGCGTGTGCCGGTTGTCTGCCTGGCCGGGCATGTGCACTGGAACACCGTGACCACGGTCGACGGCATCACCCATCTGACCCAGCAATCGCTGACCGAAAGTTTCACAACTGGCGGCGAGCCGGCGGGCGCGATGGCTGTGCTGGAGTTGGGCGATACCCTGCGCTGGGAGGTGGCGGGCGAAGACCCCTTCACCTTCGCCTTCCGCCCCGATGGCCGCCGCTGGACCCCGCCCTTGCCCGAGTTCAGCACCCATCCTGAAATCCGCGCCCATCACGCGCGCGCTGCGGAGTAACGCCATGACAGCCCTTCTGACAATCGACGATCTTCACCTGGGCTTCGGATCGCATGCGGCGGTCAAGGGGCTGTCGTTTCACGTCGGCCGCGGCGAGACCGTCGCGCTGGTAGGCGAGTCCGGCTCTGGCAAATCGGCGACAGCGCTGGCCATCCTGCGCCTGATCGAACGCGAGGGCGGCAGCATCAGGGGCGGCCGGATCACGCTGGACGGCACCCCGCCGCTGGATTTGACCGCCCTGTCCGACCGTCAGATGCAAGAGGTCCGAGGAAACCGGATTTCGATGATCTTTCAAGAACCCATGACCGCGCTCAATCCGGTGATGCGGCTGGGCGATCAGGTGATGGAGGCGCTGATCCTGCATCAGGGGCTGGACCGCGCCACCGCCCGCGTTGCCGCCCTCGAAGCTTTCGGAAAGGTCCGCATACCGGCCCCCGAACAGCGGCTCAACCAGTTCCCGCACGAGTTGTCGGGCGGTTTGCGCCAGCGGGTGATGATCGCCATGGCCCTTGCCTGCCGCCCGGACCTTCTGATCGCCGACGAGCCGACAACCGCGCTGGACGTCACCACACAGGCCGAGATCCTGGCGCTGATCCGCAACCTACAGGCCGAGATCGGCATGGCCGTTCTGTTCATCACGCATGACATGGGCGTGGTCGCCGAAATCGCTGATCGCGTTGTGGTCCTGCGCCACGGCGAGAAGGCCGAGGAAGGCTCAGCCACCGAGGTTTTTGCCTCCCCCAAGGCATCCTATACGCAGGTGCTGATGGCCGCCTCGCCCCGGCTGGGCGCGGGCAGCCCGGCCCCCCTGCCGGAAACGCCGCCAGTGCTGGAACTGGAAGACATCGCAGTGCGCTTTCCGGTCAAACGGCAGCGGATGTTCGGCCCGGCAATGCAGTATCACGCGGTCAACGGCGTGTCGCTCAGGATTGGGCGCGGCGAAACACTGGGTCTGGTCGGCGAGTCCGGTTGCGGAAAATCGACGCTGGCCCGCGCCGCTCTCAAGCTGATCGAACCCGTTGCCGGGCGCATCCGCCTTGAGGGCACCGATATAACCGACCTCTCTGCCGCTCAGATGCGGCGCCATCGTGCCCGCGCGCAGATGGTGTTTCAAGACCCCTACGCCAGCCTCAATCCGCGCCTGCCGGTGCGCGATCTGATTACCGAACCGGCGCTGATCGCCGGGCATATCCGCCCCGATAAGGCGTTGTCACTGGCCGAGGAACTTCTGGACAAGGTCGGGTTGGAACGCGCGGCGGCGCAGCGGTATCCGCACCAGTTCTCGGGGGGGCAGCGCCAACGCCTATGCATCGCGCGGGCCTTGTCCGTGCGCCCGGCGCTGATCGTTGCCGACGAGGCGGTGTCGGCGCTCGATGTCTCGGTGGCACAGCAGATCACCGACCTGATGGCCCGGTTGCAGCACGAAGAGGGGATCTCGTTTCTCTTCATCTCGCATGACATTGCCGTGGTCGAACGCGTCAGCCACCGGATTGCGGTGATGTATGCCGGTCAGATTGTCGAAACCGGGCGCACCGATCAGGTTCTGGGCAACCCCTGCCACGCCTATACCCGTCAGTTGCTCAATGCCGTTCCCGTCCCCGACCCCGCGCGCCGGAACCACGCGCGGGTCCAGTGCGCGCCGGTGCCGCGGGTCAACCTGCTGCTCCCAGCAGGCGGGGTCGTGGCGCCGCAATCGCTTGAACCCGTCGCCACGGATCATTGGGTCGCAGGCGGGCAATCGCTACCGCCACGCAGGCGCGCGTTAGAGGGCGCGGCGGGCATTGGAAGCCACGAGACTGTGGCTGCGGAATAGGCCACAGCCGCACCGCTACATCCGCGCCAGCCCTTCCGCCAGTATTCCATGCACCACCTGGATCCGCGGGCTGAGTTGCAGATCCTCATGCGTTACAAGCCAGATCGGCACGGTGATGGGTGGCATGTCTGGCAAAAGTCGCACCACCCCCGGCGTCCGGTCCGCCACTTCGCGCAACATGGGTGCCACGCCCATGCCGCGCCTGACCATCTCCCAGATCGCCACCGACGAGTCAGATATCAGCCGGAAATCGGCAACCTTCATCGGAATGCCCACGTTGCACAGATAGCTGGCAAAGCGCGTGGCGTCGTCAATGCCGATCATGGCCGCGCCTGCCAAGTCGGCAGGACTTTCCGGAAGCCCGTTCCTGGCGATCCATTCTTCTGAGGCATAGAAATATGCCTGCGTGTCGCGCAGGTGATCCCCGACCAGACCGGTTCGCGATGGCGGCAGATGCCGGATCGCGATATCGGCCTCATGCCGGTGCAGGTCGCTCAGATCATTCGACGCCGTGATCGCAATGGTGATCTCCGGCGCCTCGTCCCTGATCTGCTGCACAATCCCGGGAAGGATATGCGCCGCATAGGTATCCGTCGCCGAGATGCAGACCCTGCCACGGATCTCTTCCTTTCGGCCGCTGGCCACCAGCGCCACGGATTCAGCGGCATCGGCCATCATGCCGATACGATCACGCAACTCCGCGCCGATCACGGTCAGCACAAGCTTGCGGCCCACCCGATCGAACAGATCCACACCCAGCCGCGCCTCAAGTGCCGCGATCTGTCGTGACATCGTGGGTTGCGTCAGGCCAAGCTGGCGCGCCGCAGCCGAGAGCGACCCGGTCGTTGCAGTCGCGTGAAAGGCGCGCAGCTGATTCCAATCCATCTCCCTCATGCATTTGCGTATATCATGGTTCCATATTTCGACAATTGTCAGGTTCCATGCATATGTTATGCCGAGTACCGAAAGGACGGCTCACCATGACAACAGAAAGCGATGCCAGGTTCTGGGACAGGGTTTCACAACGCTATGCCAGAGCGAAGATTTCGGATGAGGGCGGGTATGAGCGCACGCTGGAGCGAACGCGCGCACTGCTTGGCACGAACGCGCGGGTGCTGGAACTGGGATGCGGAACGGGATCGACCGCCTTGCGGCTGGCACCGGATGCGGCAAGCTACCTTGCGACGGACATTTCCACGAAGATGATCGCCATCGCCCAGGAAAAGGCCGCGTCTGGCGCGGTTTCGGGCCTCACGTTCCGCATCGCGACGGCAGAAAACATTGCCGCCGAAGAAGCCGGGTTCGACGCCATTCTCGGTTTCAACTATCTTCACCTTGTCCGGAACCCGCAGGATACGCTGCACCGCATCCATCATCTGCTCAGGCCCGGCGGTCTGTTCATTTCCAAGACCCCCTGCCTTGGCGAGATGAACGCCTTCATTCGCAGCGTTCTGCTTCCCGTCATGCAGCTGGTCGGGCTGGCGCCGCATGTCACTGTCCTGGATACACCGCGGTTGGCGACGCTGATGACAGAGGCAGGGTTCGAGATCGTCGCCACCGAGGCGCACGCGACCAAAGGCAAGGACGCCCGCCCGTTCATCGTGGCGCGGAAAATATGACCTCACTGGCTGCCGCGACTGGCAAAGCGGCTGTGAAAGCTGCGGCGATGTCTCACGCCGCAGGATCTCATTTCTTGCGAACACGCGCCACCGTCGCATCAGCGCGCATGCCCCGCCATGATGCGCGACCAAACCTTGCAGGGTATTCGGATCACGCTGTCAGCACTTTGAGCATCAGAATCCTTTAAAACTATGTTATCATTAATTGAAATCGTCGCCCGTGTTGCAGCTTCGCCCTTCAGGAAAGCTTCAGGAAAAGAAGCCGGTTGACATGAAGATCATTGTCGGAATTGCTTGCGTGCTGCTGCTTGGCCTTCTGGCTCTGGCGGTTCTGCTGGTGCTGGATCGTCGCGCGGATCGCATCGAATGGAACAGGCTGGCTGCGTTGCAACCTTCCGATCCCGTTCGTTTCTCATCGGAATTGGTTGCCGACCTGCCAGAGCCGGCCCGCCGGTATTTCACCTACACGATCCAGCCCGGAACACCGCTTTTTCCAGTGACAGAAATCGACATGTCCGGCCAGTTCAGCCTCGGGACCAAGGACAACCCCGCCTATCAACCTATGGAAGCGCGCCAGATCCTCGCCGTGCCCGAGGGTTTCGTCTGGGCGATGCGAACCCGCGGGAGGATGCCGGTTTCGGGTTCGGATTCGGGATCCTGGACACGGTTTCGCATCTTGTGGCTGATCCCTGTCGCGCGGCTGGGTGGCAATTATGACCACACCCGTTCGGCTTTCGGTCGCCATGCGGGCGAGGCCGTGATCTGGTCACCTGCCGCCCTTCTGCCCGCGCCGGGTATCTCATGGGAGGCGATCGACGCAGACACCGCGCGCGTGATCGTCACCCATGGTGACCTGAGTCAGGCCATTGATATCACGGTCGACAGCGAGGGCAGACCCATTGTCGCCTCGTTCCAGCGCTGGAGCGATGCCAACCCCGAAAAGACACACCGATTGCAGCCTTTCGGGGCAACCATGTCGGACTTTCGTGACGTCGGCGGCTATCGCCTGCCGTTCCATGTCGAAGCAGGCAACATGTTCGGCACACAGGATTATTTTCCCTTCTTCATCGCCGATGTCAGGGATATCCGTTTTCCTCAGGCACCAAGGTGAATGCACGCGGGTAACGTGATTTCCCGACCCTCTCCATGGCGATGCGGCGGGCGGAGGCAGCGGCACTTGCCGCCAGGGCGGTCGGCACCACGCCACGGACAATGATCCGGAGTGCGGTTATTCACCTCTTTCTGCCACGATTCCCGCGCCGAAATCCTGCACCGTTTCTACGAAGCGCGTCGTTTCGGTCAGGAAGGGCGCGTGGCCCGAGGAAGCGAATACCACCATCTGCTTGCCGTTCGGCGCCTCGACCTGATCGAACCACTCCTGCACCAGCGCGACCGGCGTGTTCATGTCCCCGGCGCCCGAGATCAGCAGCATCGGCACGGGCATTCGCTCTACCTCGGCGAACAGGTCGCGACGCCGGTAGTCCGGCCACATAGGTCCGCTGCCGCGGTTCGCACCGTCAAACCAGCGCAGATAGTCTGCCAGCCGGTATTCCGGTGCGGCCAACGCATACGGCAGCATGGAGGCGAGTGAAACGCCCATCCCGCCACCATGCGCCTCGACGGCCTGCATGAGGCGCACATAGCGGTCATGGTCGCGGAAATCCTCGGGCGTTGTGCCGGCGAGGTCGGAGGTCGGCGCAACCGCGCGCAGCCAGTCCAGCGCAAGCGCCACGCCTCGCATCGTGTTTACCTGCTGACTGACACCGACATAGCCTGCGAACTCCTCGGGCGAGTGCGCCACCAGACGCGCTCCCAGCATGGTCCCCCAGGAATGACCAAGCACGATCATCGGCTGATCGCCCACCCGGTCGCGCAGCAGCGCAGCGACCGCGCGGGCATCGGAAAGGAACTGCTCAAAGGTCATGGTCGCGGGATCAAAGCTTGGCGGGTTCGATTTCCCTGCGCCACGTTGGTCCCAATGAACCACGACGAACGTGCGCTCCAGTGCCGACGTTACGGTGTGAGTGGGCATCTGGGCCGCGCCCGGCCCGCCATGCAGCCACAGAAGGATCGGGGCCTCACGGTTCGCCCCCCGGATCAGCAGCCATTGCGTCATCCCGCCGATCTCTGCCGCGAGAAGTTCCGCAATCGGGTTCGGCCCCTGGATAGCCGCGGTCCGGGCAGGCAAGCACTTCCAGATCACCCCGCCGGCAAGGGCGGTGAGCACGACAAGGGCTGTCAGCCGAAATCCCCTCATCGGCACACCACAGGGGATGCAGGAACGAGGCCGCAGCCTGGCCCGGCCAATCCGTGGGGGACGAGGCAATCCGGGAATGGTGGCGCGTCGGCATCAGGCAGGCCGATCGGCACCTGCCTTGTCGCGCCCCGGGCCATCACGCGGCTGGACACCGACGCGACGCAAATCAGCGCCACTTCGGCCATCACCCGGCCCTGCGCTGGGCTTTCGACGTCCTGCAAGCCTTGCCAGACGCCTCAGATCGGAGCGCTGGAGACCTGAACCTCATGCCTTCCTTGCCTTTCGAGTGCGCTCAATCAGCTTGTCCAGTTCAAGCACCAGCAGGACCAGAACACCCGCCGCAGCGCATTGTGCCAGTTCAAGCAGCCCCAGCGACCTCGTGTCGAACAGCGCCTGTATCGGCGGCAGCCAGGTGAAAGCCGCCTGCAAGAGCACCACGATGCCAACCGCGATGAGCACTGCCGGGGTGCCCTTCACCCCTTCCAGGGTCAGCACGCTGCGCAGCCGGAAGCGGATCGAGAACAGGTAGAACACCTCCATCGCCACCAGCGTGTTCACCGCCATTGTGCGCGCAACCTCGACCGTCTGGCCCTGCGCCAGCGCAAGCTGGAACTGGCCGTAGATGCCGATGGCGAACAGCGCCGAAACCACGCCCACCCGCCACAGGATGAACCGCGTCAGAATGGGTACGTCCGGCTGACGCGGTGGGCGGCTCATCACATCGCGCTCTGGCGGCTCGAACGCCAGGCTCATTGCCAGCACGACCGAGCTGACCATGTTCACCCACAACACCTGAAGCGGCGTGACCGGCAGCATCAGCCCGAAGAGGACAGCAATGACCAGCGCCGCAGACTCGCCGCCATTCACCGGCAACAGGAACGAGATCACCTTCTTGAGGTTGATATAGACCGTGCGCCCCTGCCGGACAGCTTCTGCGATCGAGGCGAAATTGTCGTCCGCCAGTACGAAATCCGACGCTTCGCGCGCCGCCTCTGACCCCTTCAGCCCCATGGCGATGCCCGCTTCGGCACGTTTCAGCGCGGGGGCGTCATTGACGCCATCGCCGGTCATCGCCACCACCTGGCCGCGGGCCTGCAACGCGGTCACCAGCCGCAGCTTGTGCTCGGGGCTGGTGCGGGCGAAAACATCGGTTTTCAGCGCCGCCTCCTGCAAGGCCGCGTCGTCCATTGCCTCGACCTCGGCGCCGGTCAGAACCATATCTGTCTGCAAAAGACCGATCTGGCGCGCAATTGCGCGGGCGGTGCCCTTGTGATCGCCGGTGATCATCTTGACATCAATGCCCGCCGACAGACAGTCGGCAACCGCTGTCACCGCCTCGGGTCGTGGCGGGTCGATCAATCCGGTGAATCCCAGCAGGGTCAACCCGCCGTCCATGTCGTCATGGTCGATCGAATCGCCCTCAAAAGGCATTTCCGCCAGCGCCAGAACACGCTGACCATTACTGGCAACCACTTCAGCCTGTTCCTCCCACCAGCCGCGATCCAGCGCCTCACGCCCTGCTTCTGTCATCTGGTGGCTGCACCGGTCCAGCACCGCCTCGGGCGCGCCTTTCAGCAGCACCTTTCGGCCCTCATCGGTATCGTGCAGCACCGCCATGTAGCGATAGCGCGCATCGAACGGAATGGCAGCCAGCGACCGGGGCCGCTCGCCGGGTTCGCGACCAAGCTTGGCGGCAAGCGCCAGAAGCGCGCCCTCCATCGGGTCGCCCTCGACGCGCCAGCCTTTATCAGTCTCGCGCAGATGCGCATTGTTGCACAGCGCTGCCACGCGGGCCAATGCGGCATGCACGGCATCGGGCGTCACATCGGACCCGTCACGCTGCAAGCTGCCTTCGGGCGCGTATCCGTCGCCCGTGACCTCCAGCGCCTCGCCCGCTGTCACCAGCGTGGTCACAGCCATTTCGTTGCGCGTCAGGGTGCCGGTCTTGTCGGTGCAGATCACCGAAACCGCGCCCAGCGTCTCGATCACCGGCAACCGCCGCACAATGGCGTTGCGTTTTGCCATCGCCTGCACGCCGATGGCCAGTGTAACCGTCAGCACCGCCGGCAACCCTTCGGGGATCGCGGCGACGAACAGGGCGACAACGATCATGAAGGCTTCATTGAACGGCATGCCCCGCCACATCACCGTAAAGGCCAGCAGCAGCACCGCCACCACCATGATGAAGCCGGTCAGCACCTTGGCAAAGCGGCCCATCTGACGGATCAACGGCGTGGTCAGTTCCGCGACCGAGGCCATCAGCCCCCCGATCCGGCCAATCTCGCTTTCCCCGCCCGTCGCGGTGACGACACCGGTTGCCGTGCCCTCGGACACCAGCGTGCCGGAAAACACCATCGAGGTCCGGTCGCCCAGATCGGCGCCTTCCTCGACAGGGTCAGTGTTCTTGCGCACCGGCACGGACTCGCCGGTCAGGATCGCCTCTTCCACCGACAGCCCCGCCGTCTCGATCAGCCGCAGATCGGCCGGAACCTTGTCACCTGCCTTGAGCAGCACGATGTCGCCGGGAACAAGATCCAACGCCTGCACGGTCTCGCGGGTGCCGTCGCGCAGCACATTGGCGCGCGGGGCCAGCATGTCGCGCAGGCTCTCCAGCGCCGCCTCGGCCTTGCCCTCCTGAACGAAACCGATCACCGCATTGATCACCACCACCGCCAGGATCACGACGGTATCGACCCAGTGCTGCAACAGCGCCGTAATCACCGCTGCTGCAATCAGTACCAGGATGAGCAGGTTGTTGAACTGTCGCAAAAACCGGCGCACCGGCCCTGCGCGCGGTGCCGTGGGCAGGCTGTTGGGGCCGTATTGCTTCTGCCTGCGGCGGGCCTCGTCGCCGGTCAGCCCCCTGGGCGTACTTTCCAGCGCATCCAGCACAGCACTGGCTGGTTCCGCCCAACGGCGAACCGGCGCCTCCGTGCCGTCGCCTGCTCCAACTTCGGATACCTTCCGCGGGTCAGACCTGGTGTTCATTGCGCGGTGTAGCCCCCGTCTACCAGATGATAGCTGCCGGTGATGAAGCTCGCACGGTCCGACAGCAGGAAACAGACCAGTGCCGAGACCTCTTCCGCCGTGCCGATCCGCCCGACCGGATGCGCGGCCGCCAGTCCGTCAAGCATTTCCTGCTCCAGATTCTTGGTCAAGAGCGGTGTGGCAATGAAGGCTGGCCCCACGGCGTTGATCCGCACTCCTTCAGTGGCATGGTCCAGCGCGGCGGCCCTGGTCAGCCCCAGAAGCCCGTGCTTGGCGGCAACATAGGCCGAGGCACCGCGAAAACCGACGCTGCCCAGAATGGAGGAGACGTTGACAATGCTCCCCCCACCCGCTGCCACCATCGCGGGGATCTGATAGCGCATGCCGTAGAAAACGCCATTCAGGTTGATATCGATTACCTTTTTCCAGTCCTCCAGCGGATAGTTCCCGCAGGGCTCCATCGGCCCGCCGATACCGGCGTTGTTGACGGCGAGATGCAGCGCGCCGCCGGTTTCAATGGCGAAGTCGGTCAGGGCTTTCATCGCCGCCGCATCGCTGACATCGCCGGTCCTGGCATGGGCCTTGCCGCCCTTGGTGCGGATGTCCCCCACCACCGCGTCAAGCGCCGCCGCATCGACATCCGAGGCAATGACAATGGCACCTCGGACGGCCAGTTCCGCTGCGATCGCCGCACCGATGCCGGATGCGGCCCCGGTCACGATCGCGGTCTTTCCATCAAAGTCCTGGTCAACCATGTCATCTCTCCTTGCTGTCATCAATCGCACCTGACGACGCCCGAAACGGACGGAACCATGCTCCTTTTCGGCTAGGCCTTGAAGCTTGCGCCGTCACTGATCTGCGTCAACGAGCACAGACATTACCGCACAAACCCTTGCAAGTGGACAGATTTCAAACCGCGCTGCACAAGTTGCAACCGCCTCGGACGTACCGGTGTCCGGGCTCATGCCGCCTCATCCGGCCTCGATACGCAGGTGAACTACCCGGGTCTCGCCTTCATCGGGAAAGGCCACGCTGTCACAGCTTGCCACCGTGCCATCGACGGAAAGTGTGATGTTTCCGCCCATCAGCCCTGGCGGTTTTTCACATGTCACCTCGATCGCCGCGCCATCGCGCACCAGTCGGGCGGAGAAACCTTTCCAATCGGGCGGCAGGCAGGGCTGAAACACCAGCGCCCCCTCGCGCAGGCGCAAGCCGAGAATATGTTCAACCGCCAGGCGCCAGCCCCAGCCCGCCGCGCCCGTATACCAGCTCCAGCCGCCGCGGCCCAGATGCGGGGCGACACCGCCTATATCGGCGGCCATGGCGTAAGGCTCGGTCATGTAGCGCTTGGCATCGGCTGGCGTGCCGGACTGACATATCGGGCTCAGGCGGTCGAATACGGCCTTGGCGCGGGCACCGTCGCCAAGCTCGGCAAAAGCGATGCCCAGCCAGGCAGCGGCATGCGAGTACTGGCCGCCGTTCTCGCGGATGCCCGGTGGATAGGCGCGAATATAGCCGGGATCGCGCGGCGTGGCCTCGAATGGCGGGTCAAGCAGCCGCACGATGGTGTCATCGTCGCGCATAAGGTTGCGGGCAGCGGAATCCATGGCGCGGCGCGCGTGTTCAGGCTCCCCGGCACGCGACAACACCGCCCATGATTGCGAGATGGAATCGATCCGGCATTCGTTGTTTTCTGCCGAACCCCAGGGGCGGCCGTGATCGTCGCGTGCGCGCAGATACCAGTCGCCATCCCAGCCGGCCTCCTCGACGGTGCGGCTCAGCTTTTCCAATCGCTCGCGCCAGAGCACCGCCAGATCGTCGCGCCCGGCGGCGGGGCAAAGGCCAAGAAAGCCGCGGATCGTGGTGATCAGGAACCAGCCGAGCCAAACACTCTGGCCGCGCCCCTTGACACCGACGCGGTCCATCCCGTCATTCCAGTCACCGGTTCCGATCAGCGGCAACCCATCCGCGCCCGGCGCAAAAGCGCGTTGAAGCGCCCGCTCGCAATGCTCCATGAGCGGCCAGGCATCGGGCGTGCGGTCAAAGAGGGCGTAGCGGTCATGCTCCTGATCGCTCAGGGGCGGTGCCGTGAGAAACCGCACCTCTTCGGCCAGGATCGAGACATCGCCGGTGGCCTCGACATAGGCGGCGGTCGCATAGGGCAGCCACAGCAGATCATCCGAACAGCGCGTGCGCACCCCCCGCCCCTCGGGCGGGTGCCACCAGTGCAGGACATCGCCATCCTCGAACTGGTAGGCGGCGGCGCGCAGGATATGGGCGCGCGCCGTTTGCGGGTCACCATGCAACAGCGCCAGAACGTCCTGTAGCTGATCGCGAAACCCGAAGGCGCCGCTGGCCTGGTAGAACCCGGCACGCGCGTCGATCCGCGAGCTGACGATCTGATAGGGCAGCCAACGGTTGACCATGATGTCAAACGCCGGATCGGGGGTCTGTACCTGCACCGCATTCAGCCGCGATGTCCAGGCGTCGCGCACCCGGTCGAATTCGGCGCGCACCCGCCCGGCATCGCTCCAGTGCCCGGCCAGCGCGGTCGCAGCCTCGGCGTTTTCCCCCTGGCCAAGCACGAAATGCGCCTCGACGCTCTCGCCCGACGGAATGTCGAGATGGATCTGATAGGCCGCGCAGACATCGCCGATGCACTCGCTGGCCTCGCCCAGATTCCAGCGCCGCAGGGCTTCGGGGCTGGCCATGTTGCCCTGCCAGCCAAGGAAGTCGTGGCGCGAGCATGTCACGCTATGCGCGGCATGGCCGGAAGTTAGGAATGCCACGCGCCCGGCAAAGACCGGGTTGCGTGCATTTCGGGCAATCAACGCGCGGGCCGCACTGTCATAGGCAGCCATCAGGAACGGATCAGACCGCCCCGCCACCGCGCCCAGAAGCCAGTCTGCATAATAGGTTGCGGTAATGCGGCGCGGCTGGGTGCCGCGATTGTGCAGACGCAACTGGACAAGCTTAACCGGATCACGGGTTGCAACGCAGACCCGCAGTTCCTGCTCAAGCCCCTGCGCGGCGCTATGCCATGCCGTGAATCCGGCACCATGGCGCACCCGGAATTCGGCACCCCCGCCTGCGGGAAGCGGTGTCGGCGTCCAGATATGCCCGCTCACTTCATCACGAAGATAAAGCGCCTCGACCTGTGGGTCGCTGACCGGATCGTTGCGCCAGGGCGTCAGCCGGTTCTCACCGCTGTTGATCGCCCAGCTCCAGCCAAGCCCGGCCTCGGTGACGATGGTGCCGAAATCAGGGTTGGCAAGGACATTGGCCCAGGGTGCAGGGGGCGGCCCGGCCTGATCGAGCGCGATAACATAGTCGCCGCTCTCGCGGCAGAACCCGCCAAAGCCGTTTTCCAGCATCAGATCCGCTGGCGGTGACAGCGCGACCGGGACACTGACCTCTGGCACGGCGTCCTGCTGGCCTGACGGCACGAAATGTGGCGGCTCGGGTCGGTCCGGGTGCAATCTGGCAAGCTGCGCCTCCAGCGTGCCGTTGCCGACATCCAGCATGACCGACGCCGCCGCCTCGATCGCCACCACGGAACCGGGCGCGCCGGGATCGACTGCCACAAGGTGAATCCCGCCCCTGTGGCCCAACAGTTCCTGCGCTCCGGCGTCACGAAGCTGCGCGACAAGACGCTCGCGCACCGGCTCGACATAGCCCGGAACACCCTCATGAAGGATGACAAGGTCAATGCGCAAACCGCTGTCGCGCCATAGCCTGTGCGCGGCAAGCAGCGTCGTCGTAATGCTGTGCGCGCGCCCCTCGCCAACCCGCAAGGCCAGGATCGGCGCATCGCCTGATATCCCGTGCGCCCAGAGGTCTGGCTGCGCCGGGGACTGTTCCCGGATGTCCGGCAACCAGCCGGTTTCGCGCGGTCCGGGGCACAGCAACTCTGACAGCAACACCTGGGCTTGCGGCAGGTCCGATGGTGCCAGCCCGTAGCCCTGCACGCTGCGTGCCGCTTGCGTGCCTGCCGCTTCCAGCGCCCAGTCGAGCGTGGTCAACGTGGCGAAACGCCGTGCTGATTCCTCGGCATCTGAGCGCGTCTCGCCAACGATGGTAACAAAGGCGATCTCGCTGTGGCCATGCGGCGGAAGCGTGACCTCGGCCTGCAACGCCATCACCGGGTCAAGTGTCCAGCCGGTCCGCGCCTCCAGTGTTCCACCGACAAGCGCCGCAGGGGCCGCCCCGTCTCCGTGACGGCCAAGAAAGGCCCGACGATCAGTCTCGTAGCCCGAGACGCGGGCGGTTCCATCATCGCAAACCATCCGGTGCAAAAGCACGGGATGGAGTTCTTCGGGGCGGCGCCCCCTGCGGCTGAAGATCAGGCCCTCCATTGCCGGCACATGGCTGCTGGCCACGAACAACCGGCTGAAGGCGGGGTGGCGGTCGTGGTCCTCAACAGGGGAAAGCACCACCTCGGCGCAACTGGTGATCGACAGCTTGCGCGGGCGGTCAGTCTCGTTGACCATCGCGATCCGGCGAATCTCGACCGAGTCACCGGGTGCGATGCCGACCAGCAGGCTCATGGCGATGCCGTTCTGACGATGATGGTATTCAACCATATGCTGATGCAATACCACCCGCCGCGGGTCATCCGCGCCATCGTCAGCCGCCGGGCTGCCCAGGCTCCATAGCGCGCCATCCTCGCAGTCGCGAAGATACAGGCTGCGGCCGCCCAACCCGTCCACATCCCCGCCGATCGCCCGCGTGAGCAAGTGCCGATGCCACCAGAGGCTGCCACCAGCACCCTCACCCAGCCGCGCGGTCATGTCCGCATTGGCGATTGCGTGATGCAGGCGACCGCGACCATCCGCTGGGGGCAGCCAGGGATGCAGTGCCGGAACCACATCAGTCGAGCCTTCGGGCTGCGGCATGGTTTCATCTTCACGCGCTTCTTCGACCGGCAGTTCCCATGGGATCCGCTCACTCAGCAGCAGTTCCACCGTGCGAATATGGGGATCGGCATGAAACCAGTTCACCAGCATGTCGTCACAGAGCGCATTGCCAAGTGCCGCAAGTCCCATGCCGTGGTGATGCGCCATATACGAGCGCACGGGCACGAAGTTTTCGCCCACCGGAACGCGATCAGCGGTGAAATCGGCCGCCTCGTAATACCCGTAGCGTCCCACCATCCCCATTTCAGCCAGTTTGCGCAGGTTGGCCATGGCAGCCTTCGGGCGCATTTGCAGTGCCAGAAACGTGGCATAGGGGGCAATCACCAGATCACGCGTCAAGCCGCGCCGAACGCCAAGACCCGGCACTCCGAAGGCGTGGTAACGAAATTTCCCCTCAGGATCCTGTGCGGCATAGCCCGATTCCGAGATGCCCCAAGGCACGCCAAGGCGCGCGCTATAGGCGCGTTGCATATCCACGGCAGTGCGGTCGCTCTGGCCCAGCAGTGTCGAGGCCGGGCTGCGTTGCAACAGGCGCGGCATGAGGTATTCGAACATCGAGCCGTTCCAGGACACCAATGCAAGCCCCCTGCCCTTGCCGGTCACGGGCCTGCCAAGCTGGAACCAGTGCTCCGGGCGCACATCGCCCTTGGCGATGGCAAAATAGCTTGCCAGCCGCGCTTCCGAGGCGAGCAGATCGTAGCGGTTGGGATCAAGCCGCCCGACCCCGACATCGTAACCGATGAAGAAAAGCCGTGTGGCTGGATCCAGCAGCATGCGGAAATCCATTCCATGCGCCCAGTCCCGCGCCCGCGCCGAGATCGCCCGCAAGGCGCGCTCCAGTCCGGCATGCACCTGTGCGGCGTCTTCAAGCGCGCGGTCCAGCGCATCGATCCATTCCCGCGCCGGTTCGGCCTCCAGCAACGTGCCCTGTTCGGAAAGCCGGTCGCGCGCTTTCCTGAACGCGGCACTGGCTGCGGCCAATGGCAGATCATGGGGCAACGCCTGCCTCACAGCCTGCGCGCGGTCGGCGCAATCGGCGGGTGCGCGTGCCAGCACCACGCGCCAGCCCTGCTGTGCGTTCAGGTCACGCTGCATCGCGTTCAGATGTTGGCGCGTGCGCCCCAGCCATGTCTGCACTTCGCGCAGCGACGCCGCCGGCGTTACATCGCTTTGCGCGATGGCATCGCGTACGCAGGCCTCAAGCATGGGCAGCATCTCGTCGCACAACGGCGTCAGGGCGTCGAGCCATTGCTCACGCATATCGCGACTCCGCTCGGCATGCGCCTGCATGTCGTGCAGCACCTGCGGGCAACCGGACGTGAATATCCGGGTATTCTCGTTCATCTCGATCGCTTCCGCCAACAGAGAAAGCGTGTCATGCAACCCGTCCCAGCGGGTGGGGCCGAAGGCGGGTTCGAGGCGGGCAGCCTGCGCGGCCTGGCCCAGCGTGATCAGGCTGACCGCCAGATTGCCACTGTCCACCGTAGAGACATAGCGCGGCTCAAGCGGCGCCAGATGTCGGGTTTCGTACCAGTTGAGCAGATGACCCCGCCAGCTTGGCAACTGGTCCATGGTGTTCAGCGTGTTACGCGTCCGTGCGACCAGCTCAGGCAGGCCCAGATGCCCGAGACGCCAGGCGGTCAGCGACGACAGAAGCATCATCCCGATATTCGTGGGCGAGGTTCTGTGTGCTACCCCGGCCTGCGGTGCCTCCTGGTAATTGTCGGGGGGCAGCCAGTTGTCCTCGGGGCGCACGAATGTTTCGAAAAACAGCCAGCTACGCCGGGCTATCCGCCGCAAAAAGGCACGGTCCCGCGTATCGAACTCGACCTCCGGCTTCTCTGCCGGACGGCCGACGAACAGCGCGATCTCGGGCGCGGCGAACCACAACGCCAGCAGCCCGCCTGCCGCCGGCAGCGCCGCCGGATCGATCACGGCAAGCCCGGCACCGGCCAGCACGGAAACCGCGGGCGCGTGCCACATCGACTGCCAGACGGCACGCCGGGGTCCGCGTCGGGCAAGACGCGCCGCAACCTGAGCCGCCGGTGTCCATTCCAGAAGCCGCTCTCCGCGCCTGAGCCGCCAGAGGGTGCGCACAATGGCATCGAGCGCGCTGACCGCATCGTTGACCAGAAAGGCAACCGCAAGCGCCCATCGGCCCGCATGTTCGCGTGCGCGCAACAACGTGGAGCGCACCGCCCCCCGCCTGCGGCCCTGCGAAAAACCGGTAACCAGATCGGTAAACAGATGTGCCCCTGGCACCAGAATCGCCAGTCCGGTCCAGACCCAGGGGCTTCCCGGCAGCAACGCCCAGCCCGCAAGAACCAGCGCCATCAGGCTGATCGGCACCAGTGAACGGCGCAGGTTGTCCAGCAGTTTCCACCGCCCCAACAGCGAGAAGCGGTTCGCCAGTTCTGTGTTGTCAGGACCGGGAACGCGGTGGCCCAGCCACGGCAGAAGCTGCCAGTCGCCACGAATCCATCGATGCAACCGCGCGGATTGTTCCGGGTAGCCCTGCGGGAACCCCTCGTAGACAATAATGTCACTGGTCAGCCCGACGCGCCCATGCAGACCTTCGAACAGATCATGGCTGAGAATACGCCCCTCGGGCACGCGCCCCTTGAGGCTGCGCTCGAAGGTGGCGACCTCGTAAAGGCCCTTGCCGGTAAAGCTGCCGTCGCCGAAAAGATCCTGATAAACATCGGAAACCGCACGCGAATAGATGTCGATGGCGGTGTCGCCGGTGTAAAGGCGCGCGAAGAGCGTTTGCGTCGAATCTTCAGGCGAGATTTCAACCCTTGGCTGAAGAATCGTATAGCCACCACGCACCCGCCCTGTGTCAGCGTCAAAGCGCGCCGTGTTCAGCGGATGCGCAAGCGTTGCCACCAAACGGTTGACCGAGCCCGACGGCAGCTTCGTGTCGGCATCAACGGTCAGCACGAACCGGACACGGCGCAGCGCGCGGGTGTCGCCAGCGCGGCAAGGAAAAGCATCGCGATCGCCGCGCAGGATCAGGGTGTTGAATTGTTCGAGCTTGCCGCGCTTGCGTTCCCAGCCCATCCAGCAGCCTTCAACCGGGTTATGAAGCCGGTCGCGGTGCAGCAGGTGGAACGGGCCGCCGCCGCGCCCGTCGCCATAGCGCGCATTCAGCCCGTCGATGGCGGCGACCAGCGCCTTTTCGACCTCGGCGTCTTGCGGCAGCGTGCGGGTCTTTGCGTCTGCGTGATCGCTGAGCAGAACAAATTGCAGCATCGGATCGGGGTTGGACAGCCGGTGCGCCTCCAGCGCCTGCGCCAGTTCGGCGGCGTCTTCGGGTTTCGACACCAGTGCCGGTATCGCGATGGCAGTGCGGCAATCGGAGGCGATGGCGCGGCGGAAGTCCAGCTTTGGCAGGCGGCGCGGCACAGACAGAAGCGTGACCATCCAGTTGACCAGGGTGACCCCGAGAACCGAGGCAGGCAACACCGCCAGGGCGATGCCCAAAGTCCAGGCCAGTGGCCCGGCGGCCTCCCACCAGAGATACAGCGCGGGAACCGCAAGCGCACCCAGCCACGCCAGGCCCAGCGCCCCGCCATAAAGCGCGCCCGCACGCTGCCCTGCGGCCAGACGGATACGCCCCGTCATCGGACGGCGCACGCCAAGGCGGGCCTCAAAGTCCCGCCGTCCTTCGTCCACCAGCCACCACCCGACATGGCTGCGGCGTGAATCGCGGGGATACTGGGCACAAAGGGTAATCAGCGCCTCGGCAATGTCGCGTTCGCTGTGGCGGCACATGCCGCTGATCGCCTCGATCGCCTTGCGGTAGTCGTCGCGGCTGCGGAATTCCATCCGCAGATACACCCCGGCAGGGTCGCGCGCCAGAATCTCCTCGACAATGCTGGAGGCATCGAAAACCACCTTCCAGTCGATCGTTTTCAGCACCGACAGTGTTGCAATTGCCCTTGCGACGCATTCCAAGGCGTCAAGCCCGCCTGGCAATTCCACCATCTGCTCGCGCGACAATGGCGGGGTAAGGGCCGGAAAGCGTTGGCTTACGGCTGCAATCAGCACCTCCAGCGCCGCGACCCGCAGCATCGCGGGAAAGGCCCACAGCTCGGCAATATCGAGCGGCGCGCGGTCCTGATAGGCGCGTAGGAAACGCACGCAGACCGGTAGCGACAATTGCATCTGAGACGCGGCAAGCAAGCCATGGGCCATGGCATGAATGCGGGGCGAACCAGCGCGGCGGTCGGTCTGCCCTCTCCCGTTCGGAACATCCTGCGGCGGCAGCGCACGCAACCGGTGCAGGAAGGCGGGGGGCATGTCGGCACGGATCTGGCGTAGCGCACGGAGCAGTTGATAGTCGTTGTCGAGCATCCACTCGGCAGCGCTCAGGTTTTCTGGATCAGCCGCGCGCGCCGCTGCCAGCGCAGGCGGCACCCAGTCACCAATGGCTTCAAGCTCTGCCAGGGCGGGCGGCGGGCGCGGCGGTCCGTCATGGAGGTGATGGAGGCCCGCGAGCACCCATGCCGCCCGAACCTCGGGCGGCTGAGAAGCCGGATCCGAGGTGAGATCATTCATGCCAGGAATGCTGCGCTCTGTGGAGCAAGGGCAACTGCACGCCGGCGGCTGTGGCGATGCGCTACTTTCGTTTCAGGCCGCACGACCAGCAGCGGAATGTCGCTGTGAAAGCTCAGATGGGCCGCGACACTGCCGAAATGATGGCCGGGCAGATGGCGGAAACCACTTCCGCGCGACGAAAGCACAACCAGTTCGAAAGCATCCTCGCGCAGCAGTTCCAGCAGCCTGTCGCGCGCATCCGCCCCGGCAACGACCCGTGCGCCAACGGTGAGGCCCTGTTCGGCAAGTATGCCGCGCAGGCGCTCAAGATAGTTGCGCGCAGCGCGGTTGTTGCGATCCATGAGCCGCGTGAGCAAATCGGTATCGTCGGGCTCGGGCGGTGTGGGGCAAACAAACTCCGGGGGCGTGACGATCTGTGCAAGCACGATCTCGGCCCCCGTTGACCGCGCGAGGTGCATTGCGGTCGGCAAGGCGCTTTCGGCCCAGCAAGACCCGTCCAGCGGCACCAGAATACGGCGGAACCCATGCGTCTGCTGATCGTTCTCTGGCACCAGAAGCACCTTTTCATGCGCACGTTCCAGTATGGCCCGCGCCGTGGCACCGATCCGGGCCGCACGTTCCTTGTCTTCGACATCCTCGCCGAAACGGCCAAGGACGATGACATCGGCATCAAGCCTTGCGGCCTCGTGAAAAATTTCCTCGACCGGGCGCCCCTGGGCCAGGACGATCTCGGCTTCCAGACCGCTGCGCTCGGCCAACCGGGCAAGCGCAGAGCCTGCCTCACGGCGGCGGACCTCCCAGTCGACAGGATCGGGGGGCAGATCGTCGCCGGTATGAGGATCGAGCACCCGCATGAGCACCAGTTCGCCATTCATGGCCGCAGCCAGAGCCCCGGCATGCGCCAGTACGCGGCGTCCGTGGCGCGAACGATCGACGCAGGCCAGAACAACGGGCTTGTGGTGATTGGTGCCTGCGAACAGGACATGAGACATGTCGGCAGCACCGGGACTCGTGGTTGATCTTAGGGCTTGTGGCATGGCTTCAACTCCAAATTACCGCGCAGCATCGGCAAGCGTATTGCGCGCGGGAAAAATCGAAATGGGCGGGGAATCCGCCTTCATGTGCGTCCTGTCCGGTCTGTTTCCCAATGCGCAACAATCGTGCTGCAATGAGAAACCTCGAACCCGCTGTCCCCGATATCGAACTACGCCGAACGCTCGTTAAATTTATGGCGTCTAGATATTTGGCGCAGTCTTATTGTAAGAAAACATACCCACTCGACAGGCAAGAATCTGCCCGATTTGGTTTCCAATAGTAAAACAATAAACCTCCTTTCCTTTGAATTCAATCGAGAGCGGCAACAAGATAGCGCACAGCACTTCCGGGCGTCGCGATGCGTGCGTAATCGGCTTCAGGCACCGAGACGCCGAGGCGCTTGTGCAGCGCCGCAACAAGATTGAGAAAATCCATCGAGTCCAGCTCCAGATCCTCCTGAAGGTGATCGTCGTCGCCCACTGTCGCCGGGTCGAGGTCAGGGGCGACGGTGGTGAGTTCTTCAAGAAAAGCCTGGCGGATTTCGGCATCGTTCATAGTTTTTCTGGCTCCTTCAGCAGGCGTTCGATCTCGGCGAGCATGCGCGCACCGCGCCGGCCGTCGCTGACCCGGTGATCGGCTGACAGTGTCACAGTGACCGTGGTGCGCGGTACAACCGCATCCTCCACCACCCATGGGCGACGCACCGGCGCACCGAAACCCAGGATTGCCACCTGCGGCGGGTAGATCACGGCATAGAGCACATCAGCCCCGCCCTCGCCCATGCTGGAGACGGTGATGGTGCCCTGCGTGACCTCGGAATTGCGCAGCCGTCCGTTGCGCGTGCGCGCTACCATGTCACGGATCGCTGCCATCATGGCATCAAGCTTCAGGCCTTGCGCATCACGGATCGCGGGGGCGATCAGACCGCCGCCGCGCATTGACACGGCAAGCCCGGCATGGACAGCTTTTGACGGTTGGAATGCGCCGTCCCCGTAATGGCCATTCAGTTCGGGCACCTTTGTCGCCGCCAACGCCGTGGCACGGAGGAACAGCGCCCCCATCAGCACCCGCGCGTCAGGGTCACAGCCTTCATTGCGCGCGGCCAGCCAGTCGGTGGCGGGCTGAAGGTCTATGGTGCGCTCAAGGTAGTAATGCGGGATCTCGCGCTTCGAGCGGCTCATCGCCGCGGCGATGGCCTGACGCATCGCGGCCATGTCCAGGCCGGGTTTGGTGGGATGCGGCGGCGCGGGTTGGGGCTTGCCCTCTGCCTCGGAAACCTGTTCCTTGGCGCCAGTCTCCTGCGCGGCCTCGGATAGTGCTTCCAGTCGCGCCTCGACATCAGACAGCAAAACCGCGCCGCCGGGTCCGCTGCCTGCAATCGCGCTCAGATCCAGTCCCGCCTCCATTGCCAACACCCGCGCAGCCGGCGAAGCGGGCGGCCGCGCATCGGTGGCAGCAGGGCTGCGGGTTTTTTCCGTTCCGGCCGCGCGCACGGCTGCGGGTTTCGCCGGTTCGGGCGTTCTTGCGGGTTCTGGGGGAGCCACCTTGCCCTTGGCGTCAATGACACCGGACCCCGCGTCCGGCTCTTCACCTGGGGCGTGGATACGCGCCAGCGGCGCACCGACGGGCAATGTTTTCCCTTCCGTGGCAAGCAACTCGTCAATCACCGCCGCCTCGAATATCTCGATCTCAATGGCTCCTTTCTGGGTTTCCACCACGGCCACCACATCGCCATGCGCCACCGTATCGCCGGGTTTCACCAGCCATTCGACCAACTTTCCTTCTTCCATATCTGCGCCCAACGAGGGCATCCTGAAGATGCTCATGGCTGCCCCCCAAGCGCCGCCCGTGCGGCGGCAAGGATGTCGGCCACCTGCGGGATCGCGGCATCTTCCAGATGCTTCGGATAGGGGATCGGCACTTCGGCCGCACACACCCGCCCGACCGGCGCATCAAGATGCCAGAAGCCCTGCTCCATGATCCGCGCCGAAATCTCGGCGGAAAGCGAGCCGCTGCGCCAGCCCTCGTCCACCACCACCGTGCGACGGGTGCGCGCCACCGAGGCCATGATCGTCGCATCATCCAAAGGGCGCAGCACGCGCAGGTCGATCACCTCGGCCTCGATGCCCTCGGCGGCCAGGGCCTCGGCGGCCTCAAGCGTCTTGTAAAGCGAGCCGCCATAGGTGATCAGGCTGATATCGCGCCCCGGTCGCCGGATGGCCGCGCGGTCAACCTCGACCGCACCTGCATCGGCCGCCAGATCGCCAGCGTGGTTGTAAAGCATCACGTTTTCGAAGATCAGCACCGGGTCAGGCTCGTGCAGTGCCGTCCACAGCATCCCCCGCGCATCCTCCAGCGTGGCGGGCGCAAGCACACGCAACCCCGGAATATGCGCATACCACCCCTCAAGGCTGTGCGAATGCTGGGCGGCAAGCTGCCGTCCGCCGCCCGTGGCCATGCGGATCACGATGGGCGCGGCAAACTGCCCGCCGGACATGTGCCGGATGGTGGCGGCGGTGTTGAGGATCTGATCGAGCGCCAGAAGGCTGAAATTCACCGTCATGATCTCGACAATCGGTTTCATGCCCACCATCGCGGCACCGATCCCGGCCCCGGTGAAGCCGGATTCGCTGAGCGGCGTGTCGCGGATTCGGTCCTCGCCGAATTCGGCCAGCAAGCCCTTGGAAACGGCATAGGTGCCGCCATAGGCCCCCACGTCCTCGCCCATCAGAAACACCCGCTCATCGCGCAGCATCGCATCCATGATCGCCGCGCGCACGGCCTCGCGGTAGGTGGTCTGCACCATCTGGCCCGACGGCTTGGCGAGCGCGGGAGGCGCGGGGCGCTCGGCGGCGACGACATCGCGCTCCAGATCCTCGACCGGCTCCCACGGGGCCTGTTCGGCGGCCGCGACGGCATTGGCGATCTGCGCATCCACCTCGGCTTCGATCGCGGCGATCTCGTCCTCGTGGATCAGCGCATTTTCCAGAAGCCAGCCCTTGAAGCGTTCGATCGGATCGCGCTTGCGCCATTCCCTGACTTCGGCCTTGTCGCGGTAAAGCTCGGGATCGAACATCGAATGGGCGCGGAAGCGGTAGGTGCGCGCCTCGATGAACTGCGGATGGGGTGCCTCGCGCATTGCGGATACGGCGCGGCGTGTCGCGGCCTCCATCGCGGTGACATCCATACCGTCCACGGCCTCGGAAACCATGCCATAGCTGGCCGCGCGCATGGCGATATCGGTCTCGGCCTGGGCGCGCTTCAGGGCCGTGCCCATGGCGTAGAGGTTGTTTTCGCAGACAAAAAGCACCGGCAGCTTCCACAGCGCAGCCAGGTTCATCGCCTCGTGAAACTCGCCCTCGGCCACAGCACCATCGCCGAAGAAGCAGACGGTCACCCGGTCCTCGCCCTGCATCGCATCGCCCAGCGCCAGGCCGGTAGCCAGCGGCAACCCGCCGCCGACAATCGCATTGCCGCCGTAGAAATTGGTCTCTAGGTCGA
The DNA here is from genome assembly GCA_964496915.1 of uncultured Rhodobacter sp. Taxonomy (GTDB): domain Bacteria; phylum Pseudomonadota; class Alphaproteobacteria; order Rhodobacterales; family Rhodobacteraceae; genus Pararhodobacter. The sequence goes on along the minus strand of CAZCAX010000011.1, from coordinate 19,875 downwards.
ACAGATGCATCGACCCGCCGCGCCCGCCCGAGCAGCCGGTCGCCTTGCCATACATCTCGGCCAAAGCGGATTCCATCGAGATACCGCGCGCCAGTGCATGGCCGTGCTCGCGATAGGTTGACACGATGCGGTCGCGCGGTTCCAGCGCCGCCATCACACCCACCGCCACTGCTTCTTCGCCATCATAGAGATGCAGGAAACCGCGGATCTTTTCCTGCGTGTAAAGCTCGGCGCATTTGCCCTCGAAGCGGCGGATGCGCAGCATCCCGCGCAGCAGGTCGCGGATATGGGCGTGATCGAGCTTCGGCTTTGTCGGGTCGCTCATGCCTCATCTCTTTCCAAGGTCGAGATATCGCCCTCGGGCAAGCCAAGCTCGCGCGCCTTCAGCAACCGGCGCATGATCTTGCCTGACCGGGTCTTGGGCAGGCTGTCGCGAAACACGATCTCGCGCGGGGCGACGGCGGGGCCAAGGCGCTTGCGGGCATGGCCACGAATGGCGCGCTCGATTTCCTCATTGGCCTCAAAACCGTCGTTGAGCGTAACATAGGCCTTGACCACCTCGCCAGCGGTTTCATCGGGAATGCCGATAACAGCCGCCTCGGCCACGGCCTCATGCTCGATCAGCGCGCTTTCAACCTCGAACGGGCCGATCAGGTGGCCGGAACTCTTGATCAGGTCGTCAGCACGACCGATGAACCAGAAGTAACCGTCACCATCGCGCATCGCCAGATCGCCGGTCAGATACCAGCCATCGGCAAAGCATTTCGCATAGCGCTCTTCTTCGTGCAGATAGCCGCGCATCATCGAGGGCCAGCCCGAACGCAACGCCAGTTCGCCGATCTCGCCCGCGCCCATCTCGTGCAGAGCGCCATTCTCGCGCGCCACCACGCCAGCCTCGATACCGGGCAAGGGCTGCCCCATCGAGCCGGGCTTGATGTCCATCGCGGGTGTGTTGGCGATCATGATGCCGCCGGTTTCCGACTGCCACCAGTTGTCATGGAACGGATGGCCGAGCACCTCATGCCCCCAGACCACGCATTCGGCGTTTAGCGGCTCGCCCACACTGGCCAGAAAGCGCAGGGCCGAAAAATCATGCCCCTGTGCCGCCTGTCTGCCCGCGCGCATCATCATGCGGATGGCAGTGGGGGCAGTATACCAGACCTGCACACCCTCGCGCTCCAGGATCGAATACCACCGCTCCAGATCGAATTCGGCCTCGTCCACGATCATCGTGACACGGTTGGCGAGTGGCGCGATGATGCCATAGCTCATCCCCGTCACCCAGCCCGGGTCCGCTGTGCACCAGTAGATATCGCCCGGCCGCATATCGAGCGCGAGGCGTCCGGTCTCGATATGTGCGACCACCGCGCCATGCACATGCACCACGCCCTTGGGCTTGCCGGTGGTGCCCGAGGTGAAATGCAAAAGCGCCATCTCCTCGGTATCGGTCGCGACGGTCTCGAAGATGTCCGACGCCCCGGCCATCGCCGGGCCAAGCGCCACGCAGCCCTCGGGTGCCTCATCATCCACGATCAGAACCAGTTTCAACGAGGGCAGGTCATGGTGCCAGTCGGCCACCTTGCGCCGATAAAGCGCGGCGGTGGTGATCAACACGCTCGCCTCGCCGATCTCCATGCGCGCGCGGACGGGTTCGGGACCAAAGGCGGCAAAAAGCGGGCTGACAACCAGCCCCGCCTTGAGCGCGCCCAGCGTGGCGGTGTAAAGCGCCGGCACGCGCCCCATCAACGTGAACAGCCGCGCGCCGCGCCCGATGCCATGCGCGGTCAGAACATTGGCGAAACGCGCCGCATCGGCAGCCAGCGCGCCATAGGTGATCTCTTGGCGGCTGTCGTCGCGGCCCAGCCAGCGGATCGCGACCTGTCCGGCATGTTCAGGCAAGTGCCGTTCAACGGCTTCATGGGCGATGTTCAACCCACCGCCGGACAATCCCGCCAGACGGGCGCGCGCATCCTCCCACGAAAACGCCGCGCGTGCCGCTGGGCTGTCAGCCGCAGCGGCACGCTCGGTTTCGGTCTTGCGGATGATGGGAAACTTGCGTTTATCGTTCATGGCCCGCCCCTTTCGGCCTTTGCCACCTGCTCTTTCACGCGGATGAAGCTGTCCGGTGTGACCGAGATCGAATCGATCCCGCATTCAACCAGGAAGCGCGCAAATTCCGGGTGATCGCTGGGCCCCTGCCCGCAGAGGCCGATTTTTGCGCCTGCGTCATGCGCCGCCGGGATGACATGGCCGATCATCCATTTCACCGCCGGATCCTGCTCATCGAACAGCTCGGCCAGCGCCTCGGAATCGCGATCCACGCCAAGGGTAAGCTGCGTCAGATCGTTGGAGCCAATGGAAAAACCATCGAAACGCTCGGCAAAGGCCGGGGCGAGGATGATGTTGGAGGGAATCTCGGCCATGACATAGACCTGCAATCCGTTCTTGCCGCGCTCCAGCCCCTCCTCGGCCATGACTGCCAGCACCCGGTCAGCTTCGGCCACAGAGCGGCAGAAGGGGATCATCACCACGACATTGTCGAACCCCATCTCCTCGCGCAGGCGGCGGATGGCACGGCATTCCAGCGCGAAACCCTCACGATAGCGCGGCGACGTGTAGCGCGAGGCGCCGCGAAACCCGAGCATCGGGTTTTCCTCATGCGGCTCGAACGGCGCGCCGCCAATCAGGTCGGCGTATTCGTTGGTCTTGAAATCGCTCATTCGAATGATGACCGGCTTCGGGTGCAGTGCCGCGGCAATACGCGCCAGCCCGCGTGACAGGCGCTCAACGAAATACTCGGTCTTGTCGTCATGGCCCGCCGTGATCTCGGCAATCCGGGCCCTGGCCTCGTCATCCTTGAGCGTGTCAAAATGGATCAGCGCCATGGGGTGGATGCGCACATGGTTGTTGATCACGAATTCCATACGCGCCAGCCCCACGCCATCGGCGGGCAACCGCCACCAGCGAAAGGCCGCAGCCGGGTTGGCAAGGTTCAGCATCACCTTGGTGCGGGTTTCGGGCACTGCCGAGGGGTCAAGCATTTCCTCGGCAATCTCGGCCATGCCCTCATAGACAAAACCCTGATCGCCCTCGGCACAGGAAACGGTGACCTCCTGCTCGTCATGCAGGACATGCGTGGCATTGCCGGTGCCGACGATGGCGGGCAGGCCCAGTTCGCGGCTGACAATGGCGGCATGGCTGGTGCGCCCGCCCCGGTCGGTGACGATGGCGGCGGCGCGCTTCATGATCGGCACCCAGTCGGGGTCGGTGTTGCCGGTGACCAGCACGCCACCATCGACGAACTTGTCAATGTCGCGCGGGCTGTCCAGCAGGCAGACCCGCCCCGCTACCGCCGCATCCCCAATGCTCAGGCCGGTGACCAGCTTGCGCCCCTTGGATGTCACGCTGTAGCTGCGATAGGCCCCGGCCTCGCGGCGCGACTGAACCGTTTCGGGCCGGGCCTGAACGATGAACAGCGCGCCGGTTTCACCGTCTTTGGCCCATTCGATATCCATCGGGCAGCCGTAATGATCCTCGATCACGCAGGCCCAGCGGGCAAGCTGCACGATCTCGGCATCGCTCAACACATATCCCGCGCGCTCGGCTTTCGAGGTCGGCACGGTGCGCGTGCTGCCCTCGCCCGCCCGCGCATAGATCATCTTTTGCGCCTTGGCGCCAAGGCGCTTTTCGACGATCGGCACCGCCCCTTCGCGTGCCAGCAAGGGCTTGAAGACCTGGTATTCATCAGGGTCCACGGTGCCCTGCACGACAGTCTCGCCCAGCCCCCAGGCAGCGTCGATCACCACCACACCCTCGAACCCGGTTTCGGTATCGATGGAAAACATCACGCCAGAGCCGCCAATGTCGGAGCGCACCATCACCTGCACACCAACCGAAAGCGCAATCTTCAGGTGGTCAAAACCCTTGGCCTCACGATAGCTGATTGCCCGGTCGGTGAAGAGCGAGGCATAGCAGCGCCGACAGGCATCAAGCAGCGCTTCCGCCCCGCGGATATTCAGGAATGTCTCCTGCTGACCCGCGAAACTGGCATCCGGCAGATCCTCGGCCGTGGCGGAAGAACGAACCGCAACATCTGCGTCAGCACGCCCGATACGTTCGCACAGCGCGCCGTATTCCGCACGGATTGCGGCAGCGGTCTCTTCCGGCCAGTCAGCCTTGAGAAAGGCCGCGCGTAATTTCTGGCCGGTTTCCGTTAGCGTGGCCTTGCCCGCGTGCATCGCCTCCAGCGCCCCGGCGACAATCTCGCGCAGGCCGCCGGCATCAACGAACTGCCAATAGGCGTTGGAAGTCGTCGCAAACCCCGGAGGAACCTCTACCCCGCGCGCGCCCAGATGGCGCACCATCTCGCCAAGCGAGGCATTCTTTCCCCCGACCCGCGCGACATCATCCCGCCCAAGTTCATCAAAACGGATTATCTGATCGCCGTTGTCTTCCATGCCCCCCCCCTGTTGCGCTGGAAACACGGCGCGGCTGACGGGGCCATACTGGCAGAGCGCCCGCCCACCAACGCCAGAATTGGAAGGTTTTTAACATGAAAACGCGAATTCGCATTGATCTGTATCAGGGCCACGCTCCACCCTTCCATGATGCACCGAATCACGACTTTTGGGCAGAAAGAAGGATCAGTTGGGCTGATTGCGCATTCCGAGGGGCTTGGCGCACGGGGTTAATGACGGTTTGTCCTGACCTGTCTGGACCTCTGACAAACCGCGCATGCACCGGGAGATTGCTCATGCTGGTGCGTCAGACCCCGCGTTTCCACCCGACGCTGATCATCCGCTACAGGAGCCGGGGAGCCTATGAACACTGCCGATCTGCATTCTACCCGCGCCGACAACCTGCGGCACCGCCTTGCGAAAGCTCTGGCCGGACTCTGGCTGATGCTGGCGCTTGTTCTTTCCAGCCTCACGCCGACTCAGGCCGACACCCCGGCCGATGGCCCGGTGCTGCATGTGTTCTGGAGCCTTGGATGTCCGGTCTGCATCCGCCAGAAGGCCTGGACAGAGGGGCTGGAGGCGCGCTTTCCCGGCCTGCGGGTGGTCGAGATGGAGCTTTCGCACTCGGACCGTTTTCACGCGCTGTTTCAGGAAATGGCCGATGCGCGCGGCGTAAGTGCGGCATACGTGCCGACGCTGATGCTCGGCCCGCGCGCCTGGGTCGGGGATACGCCCGCCCAGCGTGCCCGGATCGAGGCCGCGATTGCCTCCATGCTGGCTGGCGAGGAACTGACGCCTGACACAAACAACAGCCTGCGCCTGCCATTGCTGGGCGAGATCGACCCCACCGCGGCCTCGGTGCTGGGATTGACCGTGCTGATCGCCTTTGTCGACGGGTTCAACCCCTGCTCGGTCTGGGTGCTGACCATGCTTCTGGGCATGGTCATCGCCTCTGGGTCACGCAAAAGAGTGGCCGTCGTGGGCATCAGTTTTCTGCTGACCACTGCGCTGATCTACGGCGCCTTCATCGCCGGGCTTTTCAGCGTGCTGGCCTTTGCCTTTGCACTGCCATGGGTTCGCTGGGCAGTGGCACTCTTCGCGCTTGGCTTCGGCCTTGTCAGCATCAAGGATTACTTCTGGTACGGCCGGGGGATCACTTTCTCGATTCCCGAGGGGCAGAAACCCGGCATCTATCAGCGCCTGCGCCGGCTGCGGCAGCAGGACATGAGCACGCCCGCACTGATCGGCGCGACTGTAGTCATGGCCGCCGGAATTGCGGTGGTGGAACTGCCCTGCACGGCAGGATTCCCGGTCGTCTGGTCAGGAATCCTTGCCGACCGGGGGGTCGGGGGCGGGGGTTTCGCGGGGCTTCTGGCGGTCTATGTGCTGATCTACCTCAGCGTCGAACTGATCATCTTTGCGGTCGCGGTCGCCGGCATGAGCCTGGGCCGGATGGGAGAGCAACATGGCCGCGCGCTCAAGCTTCTGGGCGGAGCGGTCATGGTTGCACTGGCGGGAGCGCTGGCACTGAGGCCCGGGTTGATGGAAGATCTGACCGGATCGATGATGCTGTTCGGGGCGGCACTCGGACTGGCGGTGCTGGTCATGCTGGCGCATCGCCTGAAGGCATCGGGCTGATTGCCATGGGGAGCCGTGCGCAGTTCGATCAAGCCGAACCTGCGCTGCGCTCTTGGAGTCCGGTGCGGCGCGGAACTGTAAAGTGCACGCATTGTCCTGACGGATGGGCGGCGTGAAACTTCATCGCCCAGCCGATCCGCGCCACCGCAGCCTCGGCGATTGCAAGGCCAAGCCCGCTGCCCTTGCTGGCGGTACCGTTAAAGAAGCGCTCCGTTACCCGGGGCAGATCACGCGGGTCAATGCCTGGTCCCTGATCGCACACTTCAATCCCACTCGCGGAAAGGACCACAGTCACCACCGAACCGGCGGGGGCGGCCTGAACGGCATTTTCGATCACATTGCGCAGGGCAAGGCCCAGGTGCACCGGATCAGCCGCGATGCCCCCGGCCTTGCGTTCTATCCGAACGGCAACCCCCCGGCTGCACGCCAGATCCTGCAAACCGGTCACAACCTTTTCGATGATGTTCTCAACAGGTTTCATCGGTCCGAATGGGCTCTTTTCATCCTCCACCCGCGCCAGATCCAGAAGTTGTGCAACCAGCCGCGCCGTGCGATCCACCGCGCCAACCAGCTGATCCAGCGCGTGCTGTTTCGTCGGGTCATCGGGCGCCGCCCTGGCGACCTGCGCCTGCGTCCTGATCCCCGCGAGCGGCGTTTTCAGCTCATGTGCCGCATAGACGATGAAATCGCGTTCACGCGTCCGCGCTTGGGCCAGCCGCGCCAGCAGCCCGTTCAGGGCCGTGCCCATCGGCTGGATTTCCGAGGGAAGCGGGCCAGAGGCGACCGGCGCGAGGTTGTCATCATCGCGCCCCGCCAGCGCCTTGGCGAAGGTGTTCAACGGTTGCAACCCGCGCCCGACGCTCAGCCAGATCGCCAGCGCCAGCGCACCACACCGCATGACCGGCTCTGCGCGCCCCTCCTGCCTGCGGGCGATGGCGCGTAGTCGGGCGGCCAGTTCGTCCAGATCGAACGGCTTGCCCAGATAGTCATCCGCGCCACGATCAAGGCCAGCGATGCGGTCGGCAACGGAATCGAGCGCGGTCAGCAGGATCACCGGGATGTGAAGTCCGTCCAGTCGCCAGCGTTTCAGAAGATCAAGGCCCGAACCGTCCGGCAGCATCAGATCCAGCACCACCGCCGCAAAGCCGCCAGCGCGCAAGGCGCAATCGGCATCCGCGCAAGTGCCTGTCAATTCAGGGACAAATCCGCTCAACTGCAGACCGGCCACCAGCCCGTCTGCCAGCGTTTCATCATCTTCTACGATCAGAATTCTCATGGAGTCTCGTATCGGCTTTCTTCGACCGGGGCCAGATGTGGCCCATCCAGCTTAAGCCTGCCTTAAGCTACACCGCTGATCTGGCCAGCATGATAACCAAGACACCCCTGCACCAGATTCGGCACCTTGCCCTTGCCATTCTTGGCATCGTGGCCCTTGCCGGTGCCGCAACGGCTCAGACCATCCAGTGGTCCACGCCCGGCAGCACGCGATGATGCCCGGCGGCAGGCTGCAACTCAGTTGGAACGTGACCGCAGGGTATTACATCTATCAGGACTCGCTAAAGGTCAGTGGCAGCGACGGGCTGATCGCGCTTGATCTGCCGCAGGCTGAACTGACCGAAGACATGACCTTTGGCGAAACACGGGTCTATCGCCAGGACATCCAGTTGATGCTGCCGCCGCAAGAGGGCCTCCTGACCGTCGAATGGCAGGGTTGCCAGGAGGACGGCATCTGCTATCCGCCGCAATCGGCCGAAATCAACCTTGCCAGCGCCGCAACCACGCCTGCCGGCCAAAGCCCGGCACCAGCCGGACTGACGCTGGCCGACGCACCGGGACTGATGGACAGGCTGGGCGCGCGGGGCCTGCCGATCCTTCTGGCGGCGTTCTTCGGCTTTGGGCTGGCGCTGGCCTTCACGCCCTGCGTGCTGCCGATGGTGCCGATTCTGGGCGGGCTTCTGGCACGCGACGGTGCCGGGTTGACGCGGATGCGGGGATTCATGCTGTCATCGGCCTATGTTTTCGCCATGGCGGCAGCGTTCGGCCTGCTGGGGCTGGCGGCGGCGGCAACGGGACAGAACCTGCAGTTGGTGCTGCAATCGCCCCGCGCGCTGGGTCTGATCATTGGCCTGTTCGCGTTGCTCGCATTGTCGATGTTCGGCCTGTTCGAGGTCAGCCTGCCGGGCGCCTGGCTTGCGCGGTTGCAAGGCCCGGTTGGTGCGCGGCGTGGCACATTGGGCGGCGCGGCGGGGTTGGGGTTCACCTCGGCGCTGGTCGTCGGCCCTTGCGTGACGGCACCGTTGGCGGCGGCGCTTCTGTATGTTGCGCAGACCGGTGATAGGGCGCTGGGGTCCGCCGCGCTGTTCATGCTTGGCCTCGGCAAAGGTGCGCCGCTGATCGTCTTTGGCACAGTGGGCGGCCGCTACCTGCCCCGGTCCGGCCCCTGGATGGCGCGCGTCAGGCAAGGCTTTGGGTTCGTCTTTCTGGGCCTCGCGCTCTGGTTCGCGGAGCGCGTCGCGCCCGGCCCGTGGTTCGTCGCGCTCTGGGCGCTATGGCTGGCGGCAATCGGCATCTTCCTGCTGCGCGCCTCTCTGGCCGACACACGAACACAGGTGGGGCGTGGTGCGGTGCGGCTGCTGGCGGCGCTGGTGCAGGTGCCTGCGCTGGTGCTGGGCGTGATGGCTGCACGGGGCGCGCAGGATCCGTTGCGCCCCTTCGACACCGTATCTGCCGGCCAAGCCGCCCCCCTGCCCTGGCACGTGGTATCTGGCAGCGCCGGGTTCGAGGCAGCGCTGGCCGCCACCCATGGCCCCACCGTGATTTATCTCACGGCTGACTGGTGCATCACCTGCCGCACCATCGAGCGCCGTGTGCTGACCGATGCGGATGTCGTTACCGCGCTTTCGCCGATGAGTCGCATCAAGGTTGACCTGACCGCGTTCGACAGCGACGATCAGGCGCTTCTGGCACATCTTGGTGCAGCGGGGCCGCCGACCATGATCTTCCTTGATACCGAACGGCGCGAACTGCCCGAAACCCGGCTGGTGGGTGAAACCCGCATCGGCCCCCTGTTGCAATCGGCGCGGCAGGTGGCCCCATGAGCGGAATAACCCTGGGGCCGCTCGTTCTGTCGATGGATCGCTTTGCTTTTATCGCCGGGGCCGTCAGCTTTCTGTTGGTGATCAACCTCGTCAGGCGCAGCCGCCGTGCAGACAAGGGGTTGGACAGTTGGGGAACGCTGACCCTGCTGGGTGGTGTGGTCGCCGCGCGGCTGAGCCATGTCGCGCGCAACCTGGATGTCTATGCACAAGAACCGCTGACCGCATTTGCCTTCTGGCTAGGCGGCTTCGATGCCTGGGCCGGGCTGGGTGCGGTGGCGCTGCTGCTTGCCGTTCTGGCGCTGCGGCGACGCACGCGCCTTGCCGAAGGGCTGGTGGCGGCAAGCCTTGCGGGCCTCTTGGTCTGGCAAGGCGTCCTGCAAATGACTCCCGCGCCGGACATGCCGCTGCCCACCACCCGTTTTGCCGCGCTCGATGGCCCGCCCGCGACACTGGCCGGCGCGACGGGTGATCCGGTGGTGATCAACCTGTGGGCCACATGGTGCCCGCCCTGTCGGCGCGAGTTGCCGATGATGATGGAAATTGCCGATGCCCAGCCAGAGGTGCGGGTGGTTTTCCTCAATCAGGGCGAGTTCGGCCCGGACGTGCGCCAGTACCTGCTGCGCGAAGGCCTTGCCACCGAGCGCGTTCTCCTGGATCCTCGACGCGAAGCCATGGCACATTTTGAAACGCCGGGCCTGCCGGCCACACTCTTTTTCTCATCCGACGGCACGCTTGCAGACGTGCATCTGGGCGAGATCTCGCGCGCGGCGTTTCAGTCGCACCTGCAATCCCTGAGGTGACTTCGTGAAATATCAGACTGCCCTTGTTTGTATCACCCTGGCAGCGCTGCTTTCCGCCTGCGCCACGACAATGCCCCCCACGCAATCGGCAGCACCCGTTGCCGAAGCCCCCCGGCGCCTGCCGCCCCAAGTGCTGGCAATGTATGCGGGCCGTCAGGACGGCGATATCTGGATCGAGCCGGTCGATCCGCGCTACCTGACGATGAACACCATCCGCCAGGAGGTCGATTACTGGACCAATGAGCGCCCCGGCACCATTATCGTCGACCCATGGGACAGGCGGCTTTATCTGGTCCTCGGTGGCAACCGGGCCATGCGCTACACGGTCGGCGTGGGTGATCAGGGCCGCCAGTTCGCGGGCGATGCCCATATCCCCTACGGGCGCGAATGGCCGCGCTGGACGCCGACGGCGAATATGCTCAGGCGCGACCCCGAAACAAATGAACCCTTCCGGCACGGCATGGAAGGCGGGATCGATAATCCGCTGGGCGCGCGCGCGCTTTACCTGTATCGCGGCGGGCGCGACACGCTCTATCGCATCCATGGCACGCCCTATCCCTGGACGGTAGGCGAGGCGAGTTCCTCGGGCTGCATCCGCATGTTCCAGCAAGACGTGATCGACCTGTACGAGCGCGTCGACAAGGGCCGCGCCCGCGTCATCGTCCTGCGCGCGGATCAGGCGGGGCGCGGCACCGTGCCGCCAGGTGCCCTGCGCGGCGATGAGCTCGACCGCGCCATCCGTGAGGCGCGGGGCTGATCCGTTCGGACCGAACGTGCGACCGGTTTTCCGATCACAAGCCGAACCGATGCCTGCACAGGCGCAATCGCCGCAGCCAACTGGCCGTCCCGGAACTTGGCTTCAGGACCGAAAACGGCGGAGCTTGCGCCGGGATCGACCCATGAAAGTTTTGCCCGGCATGCACAGTCAGGTCGTCGCGACGGGCAAGAACGCAAGTTGGCAAATCGGGTCGTTCAGAACCCGGAACGGACCTGAAACGCAGCCTGAACGCTTCGCATGGATGAGGCCAAACCCTTTGAAGCACAAATTTTCTGCGCCGCGAAGGGTGGTTGCCCGAGTTCGCAACACGGATGGTAGCGAAGCGAAAGGGATCTGTATCCGACGTTCTCTGCCATTCCTGCCATTGATCAGCCGACCCGCCGCAGTTCCGTGGCGCTGTCCATCCTGCAAGACTCGGCTACCCAATGGTGCAGATCGCCATGAGTCAGAGGCATTCGCCCCCGTCGATGACAAGTGCGTGGCCGGTCATGAAAGACGACTGATCGGAGGCGAGAAAGACGATGCCGTTGGCGATCTCGTCAACCGTGCCGAAGCGCCGCATCGGGATTGCATCCGAGATATAGGTTTCCAACCCGGCGCGCCCGCCCATCTGGCGCTCGAACCCGGCGTTGAACGGGGTGTCTATGAACCCCGGGCAGAGCACGTTGAAGCGGATGTTCTCGTGGCCATAATCGGCCGCCATCTGCCGTGTCATGGCGACAGCGGCGTGTTTGGTGGTGGCATAGGCGATCATCTCGCGATCGTATTGTATGCCAGAGTTGGAGGCGGTTATGATGATGCTGCCCTTGCCTTGTCGGCGCATCGGGCCAACGGCTGCCTGCGCGGCTACGAAATGTGCCCGGACATTCAGCGCCCATGAGAGGTCCATGTCCTCGACCGAAACGGCCTCAAGCTTGCCGTCAATCTGAACGCCGGCATGCGAATGCAGCACGTCAAGGCGCCCGTGGCGCTCTGCAGTGGCGTTGATTGCAGCCCTCAGGGCGGTGGAATGGGTGACGTCAAGCGCCAGGGCCTCGGCGCGGCCCCCATCGGCGCGGATACCGGCGGCGACCTCTTCGACGCCCGGACCGTTCCGGTCGGCCAGCACGACGAGCGCGCCTTCTCGGGCCATGGCGCGCGCGCCCGAGGCACCGATGCCAGAGGCCGCGCCGGTCACGAAAGCGACCCTGTTCTCAAGAAGCATTCCGGATCTCCTGATGCGGGGAATTGGTCAGCGTCGTGTCCCCCGGCGAAACACCAGTTGCGCGATGATCAGAAGCAGCAGCGAGGCCCCCATGACCATCGTCCCGATCGCATTGATCTCAGGTGTGACGCCGCGACGGATCGACGAGAAGATGTAGATCGGCAAGGTCGTCTCGGACCCTGCGACGAAGAACGCGATGATGAAGTCATCGAAGCTGAAGGTGAAGCTGAGCAAAAATCCGGTCAGGATCGCAGGCGCAATCAGGGGCAGCGTGACCTGACGGAATGTGCCGAAGGGCGTGGAATAAAGATCGGCAGACGCTTCGACCAGAACGCGTTCCAGACCCGCCAGCCGTGCACGGACAATGATGATCACCAGCGCCATGGTGAACATCGTATGCGCGGCAATCAGCGATCCGACCCCCATCGACAGCCGCGGAGACACGTGCCCCTCGGGCCAGATTGCGGCAAGCGCGGGGTTGACCAGGTCGAACACGGTGATCAGCGCGATCAGCGTCGCAATGCCGATGACGATGCCGGGAATCATAACCGCGACATAGATCACCCCGTCGAACAATGCCCGGAACGGCCCGCGCATGCCTTGCAGACCAACAGCGGCAAGCGTACCGAGGATACTGGCCAGAGAGGCCGAAACGAAGGCGACCAGCAGGCTTGTCTGTAGCGCGTCCATCACGAAGGGGTTGTTCCAGGCGCGGATATACCAGCGGACCGAAAACCCCTCGAACTGAATGGCACTGCGCCCGGCGTTGAAGCTGAACAGCGCGATGATGGCGATCGGGGTATAAAGAAACAGATAGACGAGAGCGGAGTAGAAACGCATGCCGGGCCCTTACATGACGGACGCGCTGTCCTGTCGGGCCGAAAGTCGGCCGACAAGGCGCATATAAAGCGTGACGGTCACCAGCATCACGGCGATCAGCGTCACGGCCATGGCCGATCCGAAGGGCCAGTTGCGCGACTGAATGAACAGATCGACAAGTGCATTGCCCACAAAATACACCCGGCCGCCGCCCAGCAACGCGGGGATCAGGAACTCGCCCATCAGCAGGATGAACACCAGCAGACAACCCGTCGCCATGCCCGGGACCGACAGGGGCAGGGTGACCTGGCGGAAGGTTGCGAACGGGCGCGCGCCAAGGTCCGACGACGCCTCAAGCAGGCGTTTGTCCAGGCGGTCAAGGCTGACAAAGATCGGAAACACCATCAGCGGCAGGTAGCCGTAGATGATGCCGATGGTCACTGCCGTGGGGGTATAGATCAGCCGCACATCCTCCAGTCCGAAACTGGCGAGGATCGCGGGCAACCCCTGCCCACCAAGAATCACGATCCAGGCATAGCTGCGGATCAGAATACTGGTCCAGAAGGGAAGGATCACCAGCACCAGAAGGAATGTCTTCCATCTGGGGCTGGTGCGCACCGCGAGCTGGTATGCCAGCGGATAGGCGATCACAAGCGCCGCCAGCGTTCCCAGCGGTGCAAGAATCAGGGTGTTCTTGAAAGCTGTCAGCCGTGACGGCAGGCTGGCATATTGCTCGAAGGTGAAGGCGGGCACGTAACCACCCGCCGTCCCACGCTCGCCAAAACTGAAGACGAGAACGACGGTGAGGGGCAGAACCAGAAAAAACAGGAACCAGATGGCCGCCGGCAGGACCAGAAGCCAGGTTCGTTCGCGTCTTGTCATCGCGCTACTGCCCCTCTTGCCCGATCAGGCCGACTTGAACCGGGCCAGCAGTTCGGCGCGGTTCGGATCGGTCAGGGTGACGGCAGCGGCGAATTCCAGCGCGTCCAGAAGCTCCTGCGCCGGATAGAGGATGGGATCGTTCAACATTTCGGGCGGCAGCAGAGCGTTGGTACGGGCATCTGCGGTCGGATAGCCGTGGGCAAGCACTTCGCGCGCATTCACCGCCGGATCGATCAGGTGATTGATCAGCGCATAGGCCGCGGCGCGGCGCTGCGTGTCCTTCGGAATAGCGTAATAATCGCTCCACAGTTCTCCCCCCTCGCGCCCAAGCAGATAGGCGATTTCGGGGTGGTCGGTGTTGAGCTGCTTGCCATCGCCGGTCCAGGCCATGCTCAGCCAGGCGTCACCGCTGCGCATCGCGGGCTGGATGTCGGAAACGATCGCAAACAGGTGCGGCTTGGCGTCCAGCAACAGCCGTTCGGCATCGGCCAGTTCCGCCGGATCGACCGAGTTGAAGGAATAGCCAAAATATTTCAGCGCGTTGCCGATGGTGGTCAGCTGATAGTCATGCACCATGGTCCGACGGGAAAAGTCAGTCATCGTGCGGTCCCAGAACTCTCGCCAGGTTGTTATCGGTGTCCCGCCCAGATACGAGGTATTGACCGCAAACCCGGTGGTCCCCCAGTTTTTCGGGACAGCGTAAACCGTGCCATCGATGATCCCTGCATCGGCAAAGCGCGCATCAAACGCGCTTCGGTCATAGTTCGGCAGCAAGGACAGATCGAGCGGTTCGATGAGATCCTCATCGACATAAGTCGAGATCGTGTAGTTGGTGGGGACAAAGACGTCCCAGCCGCTGCCGCCAGCAAGCAATCGCGCCAGCATTTCTTCGTTTGAACCGAACACATTGACCTGCACGAAGGCGCCGGTCTCGTCGGTAAATGTCTCGAAGTTCTCAGGGTCATGATAGTTCGGCCAGGTCGCCAGCACGACCCGGTTGCCGATGTCGCCCTGAGCGAACGCTGGACGCGGCCTGAGCGCGGGAACAGCCGTGGCCATCACGGCCATCGCCGTACCAAGGCCGGTCACACCAAGAAAATGGCGGCGCGAAACCGACCCTTTCTGGTAGCGGCGCAACTCTTCCATGAACTTGCGCCTGGAGATATGGTTGTCGTCCTGCATCGCTTGTACTCCCTGAGTTGGCTATCGGTTATTCCGTTATTCATTCAACAAGATCAGGCCCGCATCCCGGTTCCAGCCGATAAAGGCCCGGTCACCGGAACCGAATTGTTGTGCTTCTCCTTCGAACTGCCTTGCAGCCAGGATGATCAGTTCCCCCAGCGCCGGGTGGCGGACGACATACTCTGTCTGCTCACCCAGAAAGATGCGGTTCTTGACGACGACATCATGGCCGTCGGCCGTCGCCTGGCGGGACATGCGTATCTGCTCGGGCCGAATGCTCAGGCAGCCTTCAGCACCATTGGCGACACCCGGCGCGACCCTTGCCTCGAAACGCAGGCCCGTCGCGTGCAGCAGAGTGGCGCGGCCGTCCCGCACCCCCTCGACCCGGCCAGGGATGAAGTTTGACGTGCCGACGAAATCGGCGACGTAGCGTGACACGGGATCGTCATAGAGTTTCTGCGGCGCGCCGATCTGAACGATCCGCCCCGCACGCATTACACAGACGCGGTCACTGAGCGACAAGGCTTCTTCCTGATCATGAGTGACCAGAACAAATGCGATACCAAGCTGACGCTGGAGATTTTGCAGTTCGATCTGCATCTCCTTGCGCAGCTTGCGGTCGAGTGCGGCAAGTGGCTCGTCCAGCAAAAGCAGTTTGGGCCCGTTGATAATGGCGCGCGCCAGCGCAACGCGTTGCTGCTGACCGCCCGACATCTCCCAGATCTGGCGGCGCTCGAAGCCTGAAAGTTGCACGGTCTCAAGCGCTTGCGCGACCTTGCTGTCGATGATCCTTTTGTCCATGCGCGGGCGTTGCTGCCGCAGACCATAAGCGATGTTGTCGGCCACATTCAGATGCGGAAACAGCGCATAGCTCTGGAACACCATGTTGACCGGTCTCTGGAACGGTTCCAGCCGATTGGTCTGCTGCCCATCGATCAGCACGTCGCCACTGGTCGGTCGCTCGAACCCGGCGAGCATGCGCAGCGCCGTGGTCTTTCCACATCCCGAGGGTCCGAGAAACGACAGGAACTCGCCCGGAGCGATCCGCAGGTTCAGATCCTGTGCGGCGAGCACATCGCCGAACTGCTTTGACACGCCGACAAACTCTGCAACAGGCCGCTGCTCTGCGTTTTCCAGCTCGCTGGAATAGGTCTTGGATAATGAATCAGGTGACAGTTGCATGACATCTCGGCATATATCAGTATGGGACCAAGCGTCGCGTTTTTTGCATTTTTGTAAATACTACAAAAAGCATATTTTGTTTTGGTGGGATGTCTGGGTGAAGGAGGGGGCGGATGGCCGTGGAATGGTATGAAGAGGCAGGCCGGATGATCGAGGCGCTGCACACCGATCGCTTTCCCGGCCTGCTGGCCGAGGGGCTTCGCGCAATCCTGCCCTATGACTTCACGGTGATCTTCGGCTATGTCGGCGCGGATCGGCCGCTGGCTCTGTTTGATGATTTCCCACCCGACCGTCACCAGTTGCATGTCGTTGAATACATTGACGGGCCCTATCTGATCGATCCGTTCTTTCTGGCCAGCCGCGCCCCTTTCAAACCCGGCTTGAAACGACTGAGCGAACTGGCGCCGGACCGGTTTCACCAAGGCGAGTATTACCGGAACTACTACGGCCAGACCGGCCTTGCCGAAGAAATCGGCTTTCTGATCGAAGCCAACGAGCGCCTGCGCATCGTCGTGTCGCTTATGCGCTGCGATCGCCGTTTCTCGAACCGTGAGGTTGCGCAACTCAAGTCGGTCTGGCCTGTCATCGATGCGCTTTGCCGAAAAAACTGGCAGGACGTGGCCACGCAACCCTCTGTCGAATCGATAACGGTCGAAGATAGGGTCGAAGCGGCGTTGCAGAGCATCGGCGAAGGCTATCTGACACCACGGGAACGCGAGGTTGTCCAGCTCACCCTGCGCGGCCATTCAGCCGAGGCGACAGCCAGCATTCTGGGCATTGCACCCGGCACTGTCCGAATCCATCGCCGCAACATCTACGCCAAGCTGCGCATCAGTTCGCAGGGAGAGCTGTTTTCGGAGTTCCTGTCCGGCATCGTCGCCTCGGGCACACGCCAACGCCCACTGGAAAAGCAAGCGAAATGATCACGCAGCATGAACTGACCGCACGCACTGAATGTCGTGGTCGTACGGCGGATAACTGCGGTCGGCGTCACCGCCCGGTCACACCATCGATGCGTTGCAGCTATGACGACGAGAGCCCTGATCCGGCCACCATGAAAACCCGCCGCACCACCGATCCGCAAATAGAAACACCTTACAGGACAATTTTGCCATGACCACTCTTCCCACCTCGGCCCGCGTTGTCATCATTGGGGGCGGCGTCTCGGGCTGCTCGGTCGCCTATCACCTCGCCAAGCTTGGCTGGACCGATATCGTGCTGCTGGAGCGCAAGCAACTGACCAGCGGCACCACATGGCATGCGGCGGGGCTGGTGGGGCAGTTGCGCGGCAGTCAAAACATGACGCGGCTGGCAAAGTATTCGGCGGATCTTTACGCCCAACTGGAGGCCGAAACCGGGCTTTCTACCGGCTTTCGCCAGACCGGCTCGATCACCGTCGCGCTCACCGCTGATCGCAAGGAGGAAATTCTGCGCTCTGCGGGCGTCGCGCGGGTCTACGGCGTCGCGGTCGAGGAGTTGTCGCCCGCCGAGGTCAAGGACCGCTATCCACATCTGAACATCGAGGGCGTCACCGCCGGGGTCTGGTTGCCGGGTGACGGACAGGCTGATCCATCGAATGTTGCGCTGGCACTGGCCCGCGGAGCACGCAACCGCGGCGTTCGGATTGCCGAGGGGATCAAGGTTCGGGGTATCACCACGACGCAGGGCCGCGTCACCGGCGTGGATTGGGAAAGTAGCGGCGAACAGGGCCATATCTCCGCCGATCTGGTGGTCAATTGCGCGGGCATGTGGGCGCGCGAACTGGCGGCCGCCTCGGGCGTCTGCCTGCCGCTGCATGCCTGCGAACACTTCTACATCGTCACCGAGGCGATCCACGGCCTTGGCGCACTGCCGGTGCTGCGCGTGCCCGATGAATGCGCCTATTACAAGGAGGACGCCGGCAAGATGATGCTCGGTGCGTTCGAGCCAAAGGCAAAGCCCTGGGGCATGAACGGCATCCCCGAGGATTTCTGCTTTGACCAGTTGCCCGAGGATTTCGACCATTTCGAGCCGATACTGGAAGCAGCCGTTTCCCGCATGCCGATGCTGGCCGAGGCGGGCATCCACACTTTCTTCAACGGCCCCGAAAGCTTCACCCCCGATGACCGCTACTATCTGGGCGAGGCGCCGGAACTGGGCGGCTACTGGGTGGCGGCGGGCTACAACTCCATCGGTATCGTCTCGTCGGGTGGTGCGGGCATGGCACTGGCGCAGTGGATGAATGATGGCGAGCCGCCGTTCGACCTGTGGGAAGTGGATATCCGTCGTGCCCAGCCCTTCCAGCGCAACCGTCGCTACCTGCGCGAACGTGTCAGCGAGACGCTGGGCCTGCTCTATGCCGACCACTGGCCCAATCGCCAGCCGGTTACGGCACGCGGCGTGCGCCGCTCGCCGATTCATGATCAGTTGAAAACCGCCGGTGCCGTCTTCGGCGAAACGGCAGGCTGGGAACGCGCGAACTGGTTCGCGGCTCCCGGTCAGGAGCGGGAATACCGCTATGACTGGGCCGGGCAGAACTGGTTCGCCAACCAGCGCGCCGAACACATGGCACTGCGCGAGGGCGTGGGGCTGCTGGACATGACATCCTTTGGCAAGATCCGGGTCGAGGGGCGGGATGCCTGCGCCTTTCTGGACCGGCTTTGCGCCAACCGGATCGACGTGGAGCCAGGACGGATCGTCTACACCCAGATGCTTAACGCGCGCGGCGGGATCGAGAGCGATCTGACGGTCACGCGCCTGTCCGAAACCGCCTTCCTGTTGGTCGTCCCCGCCGCCACGCTCCAGCGCGACCTTGCCTGGCTGCGCCGGCATCTGGGCGATGCCTTTGCGGTGATCACCGATGTCTCGGCCGCCGAGGCCGTGTTCCCGCTGATGGGGCCGAAGGCGCGCGAGGTGCTGGCCGCCTGCTCGCCCGACGACCTGTCGAACGCCGGCTTCCCCTTCGGCACGGCGCGGGAAATCGAGATCGGCATGGGGCTGGCCCGCGCCCATCGCGTTACCTATGTCGGCGAACTGGGCTGGGAGCTTTATGTTCCCACCGACATGGCTGCCCATGTCTTCGAGACACTGGTCGAGGCCGGGGCACCGCACGGCCTCAGGCTATGCGGCCTGCATGCCATGAATTCCTGCCGGCTGGAAAAGGCGTTCCGCCACTTCGGCCACGACATCACCGACGAGGACCATGTGCTGGAGGCTGGCCTTGGTTTCGCCGTAAAGGCCGACAAGGGCGAATTCATTGGCCGCGAGGCGGTGGTCGCCAAGCGCGAGGCGGGGCTTGAGCGCCGGTTGATGCAGTTCCGCCTGACCGATCCGGACGCCCATCTGCACCATAACGAACCGCTGCTGCGTGACGGGAGCATCGTTGGCTACCTGACTTCTGGCGGTTATGGCCATGCACTGGGCGGTGCGGTGGGCCTGGGATATGTGCCCTGCGCGCATCCGGGTGAAAGCACCGAGGAAATGCTGGCCGCAACCTATGCCATCGAGATCGCTGGCCGACGCATCGCTGCCGAAGCCAGCCTGAAACCAATGTACGACCCACGCGCGCTTCACCCGCGGAGTTGATCGGCCAGGATAGCTCTGTTGATGGCGTGGATGCCCCCTCCCGACGGCATCACAATGTGCCAAGGTGATGTTTGTTGAAGACATCACAGAAGGAGAGAGCATCCATGTCCGAGGTTACCATCATCGGGATCGATCTTGCAAAGCGCGTTTTTCATCTGCACGGCGCGCGCGTCGATGGATCCGTCGTATTCCGTATGTCAATCAGCATGCATAAGTGGTCTGACGCAGATTTGGTGCATCTATGACATACCCGCTACTATATTTCGGCCAC